>JBBPIE010000008.1:199371-246926 GCA_038040485.1 Candidatus Onstottus arcticum | reverse complement strand
CTCAAAATCACAAGCTTCTCGGACTTTTGCAAGAGGCTCTTTAGTCTGTGTCTCCGACCGGACGGACGCAACGACGATCGGACACAGACTAAAGTCTATGCTACTTCTCAAACTCACCCACTACCACAGTTGACCGGGCTTTCTTAGCGCGGCTATCTTTAATCTTATGCTGAAGCAGTTTTTGATTCTTTCGCTGTGTCTTTCCGTCGCACCGTTCACCTTAGCGCAACAAACCCAAACTCCACCGAAAAGTGACGCGGGAGCGCAGCAGCACACACCGCCTGGCTTCATCACGCCCGGAGATGTCAACGTTCGCATCGAGCCGGATGTGCGGACTTTTGTCGTGATGGCAGCGCTGAACGTCGCGGGGTTCGACTACGAGCCGGGTGGCCAGGTGCTTTCGCCAGCCCGCGCCGAGCTGAGAAAGGACCTTGCAAAGCTTGATCCTGGGATCAAAGAGAAGCTGGCGGCATTCTACAAGTCGCACCGGCGGGCGCGGGTTGAAGAACCAGCCGACGCCGCGCGCTACGCCGCGCTCAGCTTGTTAATGACTCCGCCGCCCGCGTTTTCGATTTATCAATCCATCGACCGTCCGCTTCCTCCGGACTTGCAAGCGCTCCTCACCGATGCTGATGCCAACGGGGGCCCGCGACTGCTCGCGCTGCTCCGGGAGTTCTATGTTAAGAGCGGGCTGAGAGAGCTGATTCCGAAATACAGCGCGATCGGGCAGGCTTACGCCGCCGGATATCGACGCCCGGTCGGCGAGACGCTCTATCAGGTGCTCGACTATTTTCACACCCGTGCCGAGACGGTCATCAGCATGAGGCCGTTGGTCGTCAGCTCGACCGCGCCGGACAAGATCACGAAGGATAAGCCTGCAGTGTTCGCCCGCAACCGAACGCGGCAAGTCTTCGTGATACCCGACCCGCTGGCTGCGTATGGCAGTTCGTTTGTGCGCGGCGACATTCTCAATCAAAAGGACGACATTCTCTCGCGGCGAGTGGGAGATGATTACATCGTGGTGGTCGGACCTTCGAGGCTTCCGAATACCGAGGCGGTTCGCAACGCGATGATCCGTTTTGTCATCGACCCGATGATCGAGCGGCGCTTGAAGGACGCTCTCGACTACAAGGATGCAATCGTCAAGCTGGTGACGAACGCGCCGGCGGCGGCGAAGGAATACTCTTCGAGTGTGTACCTCGTGCTTCGCGAATCGCTGGCGCAAGCGGCAGAAGTGAGGATGCGGCGCATCCAGTCTCCGTCCGGCCCCGGTGCGTACTCTGAAGACGCCGCGGTGTTTGATCTCGCGCAAGCGTACTTGCGCGGCGCGGTTCTTGTTTTTCATTTCTATGACGCGCTGGTTGGCTACGAGAAGGTCGGGATCAACATTTTGGATGCTTACGATCAGATGGTTGCGACTGTGAAATTCGATCGCGAAGCTTTGCGAGTGAGCGAGTTCGAGCCGGTTGTGGCTCGCGTCTCGGCGGCGCGGCGGTCCGGATCGTCGAAGGCCGAACCCGGGCCTGGCGCGGCGAACAAGATTCTAATCTCGGACGACCTTATTCGTCAGCGGCGATTCGCTGATGCCCGGGCAATATTGGAGGAGGCGCTGGCAGCGGAGCCCAACAACGCAAGAGCGCTTTACGGAATGGCTCAGGTGCTCAATCAAACGCCCTCGCCGGTCGAGCTCGATCCAAAGGCCGATGAGAACGACAAGATCCAAGCTCAGCACGACCGGCTCGAACGGGCGATCAAACTCTATCGAAATGCGATTCAAAACGCTTCCGCCGCGTCCGAGCTGTGGCTGATTCAGTGGTGTCACGTCCTTGTAGGCCGCATATTCGACTTCCAGGAATTTCGAGCCGATGCCGTAGTCGAGTACGACGCCGCGATAACGCTCGGCGAAGTGAAAAACGGAGCTTACAAGGAAGCTTTGGATGGGAAACAGCGCCCGTTCGGACAGAAAAATTAGGGTTAGTCAGTAGTCCGTAGTCCGTAGTCCGTAGCTGAGTGCCTACTACAAACTACTGACTACGGACTACTGACTACGGACCACCATCCTTGACGCTCACGAGCCGCGCGACTATCATCCTCACGGTCGTTAACAAAACAAGAAAGCATCTCATCCGTAGCTGCCCATCGAGTTTTTACCTTCCTCACGTTTGATTCTACTTCAGAAAGGCAACGAACTATGTCTGTCAGCCTGGGGCTGAACAACTCCGAGGACGTACGGGTCGTGGCTGGTGACGTTCTGCTGCTCCGGATCAGCGCCTTTGATGCCACTGGTGTCAGCAAGATCTTCGTTCAGTGCTTTCAGTTCAGCATGGCAAGTTCGAGCAAGCTGAAGCTCGCGATCGGCGAAGTCTCTGTACCTCCCGAAAGCGCTTTCTCTCAGAACGTTTTTGAGATCGGCGTACAGATTCCCGAGAATGCGGCCCTCGGAAAGTGGGGAGTTCAGTTGATCGAGTTCACCAACCGGCGCGGCTACAAGACGTCGTTTTATCGCGGACACGGCAAGTTCGATAACGTCGTCTTCGAAGTGATCCCGCCGCCCAGCAAAGAAGATGAGCTGCTGCGGTTCGATGGCGTCGAGATCTCGGGCAGCGGCCGTTTCGCGGGATAGTTAGTTAGTCCGTAGTCCGTAGTCAGTAGTCAGTAGTCAGTAGTCAGTAGTTTTTGATTGCTGCGTGACTACGGACTACTGACTACGGACTACTGACTCTTAGAGTTAGGCTTGTCCTTGTCGTATGCTTCGATCATCTCGTAAGCGTGTTTGATCGGAACGCCGAAGTTTGAGCCGCCAAAGCTTTGGTTGCCATCGATCGTCGCCAGTATCGCCGAGTTGATGGCGATGACGCGGCCCTCCCGATCAAACATTGGACTGCCCGAACCGCCTTCGGTAGTTTGAGCGCTGTGAACGATGCGGCCGGGCAACGCGTCGCTGATCGTGCCCGTAGTCGTGAGCGGGCGAATCAGTCCGCGGCCCGCCAGTCCCGCCGCCACTTCTGTTGCCGACTGCCCGTGCTCTTTCATTATCTCCCGGCGTTCGGTCTCCTCGATGCGCTGAAGCAGTCCGTCCACGCCGGTCGGGTACCCGAGAAGCACAACCGGTTCGCCTATGATCTGGCGGGGATCTTCGTGGCTGATTGGAAGCACCGGTACCGCGGCGTCGCCTTGCTCGAACTTGCACAGCGCGATGTCGTAGTGCACCGAGGTGCCGGTTACTTTCAGGTCGAAAGGCGTTTGGATGGAAGGAAAGAACGCTTCGAGCGTATCGAGTCGCGGGCTCAAGCCGCCGCCCTGGTTGAGGATGATCTGAGCAAGCTGGTCGGTGGCCCACGGTTGGACGACGTGCTTGTTAGTCGCGATCAAACCGTCTTCAACTAAGAACCCAGTCCCCGTGTAGTCGATTTGAACCTTCGAGCCGACGCCGTCGACCGAGGCCCGCAGATTCCCGTTTTTGTCGACCGGCATATCGCTGGTGTTGTCCGCTGTCTCGTACCGTAGCGCTCTTCCAGTACCTCGCTCGACGAAAGTGTAGCTGCCGACGATCAAGCAGACGCCTGGGCTATAGACCTCGGCGATCTTCTGCGTGAAGCGGCGAGTCTGCTCGCTCACCTCTCGCAAGCGCTCGATTTCCTCCTGCTGCTTTTTGATCAGCTCGCGATCCTGGTCGCGCCGCGCCTGAATTCCAAATATCTGCTCGGCCAGCCGGTCAGTCTTGTTTGTGTTTCTGACCAGCGTGATCAACCCGAATAGGAGCAGACCAACTGCCAGCACCGCGATCACGCCGATCGAGATCGTTGCGATGCGCTTGGCCCGGCGAGGAATCTCGGCCCACAGGCTTGCCGATAGTTCTTTGACAAAGAGAGTCGCTGTCAGCGGGTGAGGCGTTTGCCCGCTGACTTGTTCCATCTCGCGGTCTTCGCGGCGGACGATCCTCGATGCCGAGAAGTTCTCGGGCATCACCTGGAAAAGGATGCTGGCGCTCGAAAGCCCGTGGCCGAAGTGCAGAGTGTCGCCATCCCCGAGGGGAAGTCCGGCCGCTCCGTTTGAATCGACAGCTTCGCCGTTCACGGTCAGTTCAAATAAGTTCTCGCTGCGTTGGAGGAGGTGAACCGTGCTGTCCTCATCGAAGACGTCTGCAAGCACGCCGTCGGGCAAGGCGCCTCCTTCCTCGGGGACCAGCTTCAAGTCGCAGGCGTCCGAGGTACCGATGGTCACGTGGTCTTGTTTGAAGATTCGCGTCTTACCTTTCTCAGTGCCGGAAAGGTAGACGAACATCAATCGGCTCATGAGTGTTTGGGGCCCTCACCCGGTTGAATAATAACATCCGCCAATCAAACTTCCAGTGAAAGTTACGGAGGCCGCGCAAGCCTGTTAGTTTGCAAGATTGCGTCGAGGGTTGCTTCTTATCATGAGTCGTGAGCGTGAGAACTCCGTGACTTCACTTCTCAGCGTTGTCTGCGTCTCGGCGTCTCCGTGGCTAGCGGGGTTTCGAGTCTGACTAACCGCAAGACGCAGAGATTGCGCAGAGAATCTTTGTATCACGACACTCCCTGTCGGTGTTCAGTGTTTTCGCTGTGTGCTAGGATTCGTAGTCCTAACCAATGAAGCTTTCAATCAACATCACCCGTAGTCGTTTCCTTCCAGCCTCGCGTCTTCTCCTACTGCTGATGGTCGTCAGCATTTCGCTCGCCGGCCCCGCCAGTTCGCAGACCGATTCGAAAAAGGACGAAAAGAAAAAGAAGAAGGAGCCTTTCAAGATTCTGCAGTTGACGCAGGGGATGGGTCTCTATTCTCTGGGCGAGATTTCGCCGGATCGGCAGTCGATTCTGTTGCTGGCCCAGCGGCCCGGCGAGGCTCCAAACCTCTACGTGATGAAGATCGGAGACCACTCGATCCGTCCGCCGCTAACCACCTTCAAGCTGGGCGTCGTCGACGCGCAATGGTCCCCGGACGGAGCGTCGGTCGCGTTAGCAGCGTCCACCGAAGCCTCTAACTTTCCCGAGGTTTACACGCTCGAGTTGCGGACCGGAAAGCAGCGGCGGATGACTTCGAATTCATTCAGCGACAAGGAGGCGGTGTACACCCCAGACGGCAAACGGTTGGTGTATACATCCGACGAGAGCCCGCTGCCCGACGCGGCATTCGGCACTCTTCACATTGCCACGGTGCCAGTCAGCGGCGGCAAGCCCGAAGTCTTCACCGAAGACGACGTCTCATCGATCCGTCCCAGCATATCGAGCGACGCCAAGAGCGTTCTGCTCGTCAAGGTTGACGAGCGTACGGGAAGGCATTCGCTCTTTCAGTACGGCTTTGATGGAAAAGAGCAGCGTGACCTGACTGAAAGGAAGTTCGCTCGGATACATAGGTATTTCAACGCGCCCGACGGATCGATAATCTTGTGGGCGCAGGAAGAGCCGGAGCAGCAGGATGGTGTTTATATCTTCGATCCGAAGAGCAGGGGAGTCCGCTCGCTGCCCGACCCGGACATGGCGAAGCGGAACCCGGCCGTTTCGCCCGACGGAAAGAGAATCGCGTTTATCTCGCCGACTGATCTGGGCTCGCAGTTGTTTGTTTTCGATTCGGCCTCGGGAGAGATCAAGCAGTTGACTACCAAGCCGGGAAGCACCCACTCACCGGTGTTCGTGTCCAACAATGAGATTATGTTCGGGTCGAATCGAGAGAAAGGCGAGCACGAGATATTCGTAGTTGATCTGAACCAACCGATCGCGGAAGAGAAGAAGAAGAAATGACTAGAGACAATATCGGCTCGTCTCTCATCCAGGAGGTTCACTCTCCAAAGTTGGACCGGTTTTCTGCTTGACTCCAATTACAGAGGGCGTATACTCGCCGCGTCAGTTGTTCCAGTCCTGTAGGCGTCAAGCGCCGAGAATTGCAAACTGAATCAGAGTTCGAAGTGGGATGAACGTCCGTTTCGCTGAGTGCTCGCCAATATCTAAAGCGAGACGCGCATCAGCTCGGAGGAGGTTCCACATGCTCCCAACTTTCAGGCTTCGCTTCCGCAAACCCGCTTTCCAATTCTCAATCCACCAGAGCAACACTCGAGTACGCCTCGGGAAGGCCACGTCATCGAACCGCGTTGCCTGTGGCCAACTAAGACTCGGTTGCTTTGCCGGGCGCGTTCGCAGAAGAGCCCTGGTTTTTCTGATCATATCGAGCCTCCTGATATGGCCTGGAGCCTTAGGGGTTCGGGGTCTGGCAGCCAGGGCGTACACGGGCGTTGAGTTTTCTGGCGGGCTCGTCGGTTACCTTCCATTAATCATGAAGGCGCTTCTCTGGTTTGTGGCAACTCCTCAGCGGCCTCAGACTTTGGCTGACCGCAATGGGGCAGTCGCATCCGTCCGCGTGAGCCCCCACAAGCTCGTCGGTTACGTCGGGGATCACGTGACTTTCACCGGTATGGGCATCGGCGCCGATCGTCAACCCGCCCACGGAGCAAAGTTCGATTGGGAGTCTTCGGATACGAGCAAACTCGAGATTGACGAGGCAGGACACGCAACCTTGCGTCAGCCGGGATTGGTTCGGGTCACGTGTCGCACTGCCAATGCGTCGCAATCAGCTCCGGTGTTGATAAGACCAACCCGGCGACGATTGCAAACCGATAACGAGTGGCGCGCCGATCAGGACAGCTTGAGCGATGCGGCAACCGGGCCGTCAGGCTTTTTGGACGCGCTGCCTTCCCTCCTGAACAAGGTTGCGCCAACCGCAAACGCGCAAGGGAACTCGCCGGGCGACTTCCCCAACGCGACATGGCTAACACATGTTGGCACGCCGGCGTTTACCGCGCTTGAAGACACGAGGCTTGGGCCCGTGATGCCGGGCAGCAACTTCGAATTGCCGATCCCGCTTGTGAGTCTGGGCGGACGAGGCATGGCGACGAGTCTCACCGCTTACTACAACAGCAATCAATGGGGCGCGTATTCGGGTCAAGGAGGCACGACATACGTGTTTGATCCGATCCAGAGTTGGCCCAGTCCCGGCTTTTCGCTTGGCTTCGGGCGGATCGTTTATTACAACGGCTATGTCGACGGCAATCTCGTTTCTTGGCACAGCTTCATGCTCATCGAGCCGAACGGCACCCGGCGCTCGCTGGGAGTCGGGACCGACTATGGCTCGAATACGCTTCAGACAACGGACGGCTCGCACATCACGTACGTCGGCAACGCGGCTGACGGCGGGACGCTCTTCTACAACGACGGGACGACTGTGACGATTGGGAAGGTCAACAATCGATTGCTGCCGACTCAGATCACCGACACCAACGGCAACTACATTCAAGTCGCTTACAAGTGGGAGACGAACTTTCCTGGGATCGCCATCAACTACATCGTCGACACGCTTGGGCGCGTCATATCGTTTAACTACGGCGAGTGGCCCGCGCCTCCGGGCAGCACCCGTCTGACTTCGATCAGAACACCGACCGGCGGAGTTACCTTCGGCTATCAGACCGTGACGATGAATCATAATTTCCAGAACGAGATCATCGTCGAAAACGCGCCTGCGAGTTTTCCTGCGATTAGCAGCGTGACGATTCCTCAGCGGCCGACTTATCAGTTCAGCTATTCAGGCTACGGGATGATCTACAACATTTCGCTCGCCAGCGCGGGCGGAAACGCGACCGTGACCTACAACTATCCGCTCGGAGGCGAGGAGTTGTACGGCGGTCCGACTTTCACGCAGCGTACCGAAAGTCCGAACTCGGTGTATAGCTACGCGTCCTGGGGAGAAGTTACGCGGCCTGATGGAACGAAACTTTCGGTGTCTCCCAGCATTCGCGAACTGAAGAACACGTCCGCGCAAACATTGTCGAAGACGGAGTACGCCTTTACCACCGACCCGGGCGGGTCGACTGGAGTTCAGTCAGTAGTCGGAACAAATGAAGCCGGCCAGCAAACCAGGGTCGATTTCGATTACGATGCGTTTGGCAACATCCTCAACATGCGGGAGTTCGGCTTCAAGGTCAGCGGCGTGTGGCAAGTGCGCAGACGAACGCATTACAGCTACGTGAACTGGGAGCCGTACCTCAGTGCATACATCCGCGATCGAGTGACAGAGGTTTCTGTCTACGATGCGCTGCAGAACACCAACGACGCTGACGACGTTCTCATATGCAAGACGGTTCTTGCCTATGACGCTCCGGTGGGCGGGATGGAAGGTTACGGCGGCGCAGCCAATCCGCCAGGTCATCTTTCCAGTTACGACACAACCAAGACCGCGCGGGGCAACCTAACGGGTGTGACGAAATATAGCGATGTCGTAAGCGGTACTTCGGTCACTCAAAGTAGCAAAAGGGACATTTTCGGCGGTGTAACCCTGGCCCAGGTCGCCTGTTGCGATCAGAAGAGCTTCACGATGACGCAGGCTACGTACTGGTCTAAGCCGTCGCAGACGACCAGCGGCGATATGTCCGGCATCTACTTGATCTCGAGCGCGAGTTACAACTTCAACACGCTGAGCGAAATCAGCGCCACCGACCCCGATAATCAGATAACTGCTTACAACTATGATCCGTGGGGGAACCAGACCTACCAAAACTCTCCCACCGGGGTAACAGTGTCGTCGAGCTTCAGCGCATGGTCGGACCCTGCTTCTGCGACCGTTGCCTACACCGAAGGGGGCTTGAATAAGACAATCACGACCTCCCAGGTGTACGACGGCTGGGGGCAGATGACTTCGGCGATTGAGGAAAATGGCGGACAGACCAACTATACCTACGACAACATGGGCCGATTGCTTTCTCAAACCAATCGATTCCCGCAAGGCGGGACACCCGGACCAGCGAGCACATTTCAATACGACCAGCTTGGACGAATGACTCGAGTCACTCTCCCCGACGGAAACTACACTCAGACCGACTTTGGTCCAAGCACCGTGACGACAACCGATCAAGTCAATCGAAAGATCAAACGAGAAAACGATGGATTGGGAAGATTGATCAAGGTGACCGAACAAGACGTTGCCACCGGCGCGTTAACGCGGGAGACAACCTACCTCTATGACGCCGCGGATCGGTTGATTCAAGTCACTCAGGGCGGTCAGACGCGAGCCTTCAAGTACGACGCCGAAGGGCGTTTGTTGTTCGAGAGAAGTCCGGAGATGTCGGCGACGATTAACGACGGCACAGGCACTTACTGGTCAACGAAGTACACCTACACGAGTTTCGGAGCAATGGCGACCAAAACCGACTCGCGCGGAGTGATCACTACACAGGGCTATGACACTTTGAATCGACTGACCTCGATCAGCTACAACACAAGCGGGGCGCCCGGGGTCGCGACGACTCCTGGCGTGACCTACAACTACGACAACAACCCCGCGAGCAACACCAAGGGCTTGCTTCTGTCTGTGAGCCTAGGCACCAGTTATTCCGAAACGTATGCGTACAGCGTTGGCGGCGGCGGGAATGGCGGCAATCAGATCAGCCCCGCATCTGTGACTCGCACGATCGAGGGGCGCAATTACACAACAAGCCTTCAACTAAACGCCTTGACCCAGGTTACACAGCTGACATTTCCCTCCGGGCGGGTGGTGAACGCGGGCTATGACGCGCGCGCGCGCCTGTCATCGATCGCCAATTCAGGCGGACCAACATACATCAGCAGTATCGCCTACGACGTCAATGGGACCTCTACTGGCTGGACGCTCGGCAATGGAGTGAGAGAAGCTTTCGGCTTTAGTGCCAATAGACTCCAGCCCACCCTTCACACAGCGGGCACGATCTCACCGTACAAGAACATTATGAATGTTAGTTACGGTTATCAGGCAAGTGCGGGGCAGATGGGAGCAGGTAGCACGGCCGGCAACGCCGGGCAACTGATCAACTTCAGCGGAACGCTCGGCGGCGCCACCGAGAGTGGAGGTTATACTTACGACGACCTCGGCAGGATTGTCACCGCAAACCAGACCAGCAATGCTTCTTCGGCGCAGCGGAGATATTCGTACGACCGATGGGGCAATCGCACAGGAGTGTGGGACGCTACTTCAGGCGGCAATCAGATTCAATCTGTAACGCTGCAGCAGAGCGGCGGGGCGCCGACTAATCGAGTCCAGAGCGTGACCGCGGGAATGACCCTGAACTACACGTACGATGCGAGTGGAGATGTGACCAATGACGGGGCCCATACCTACACCTACGACGCGGTGAATCGAATCGTCAGTATCGATGGGGGATTGACCGGGCAGTACAGCTATGATCATCAGAATCGCAGAGTGAAGAAGCTATCTAATGGAGCGACGACGCACTACGTCTGGGAACGTGGTCAAGTCCTCGCGGAGCACAACGGCAGCACTGGCGCCGTGATAATGGACTACGTGCACTTCGGCAATAAGTTGATTGCCAAAGTAACGAGCGGCAGCACCCAGTATATCCTCAGTGACAGAATGAGCGGGAGGCTGGTGCTGGACACCAGCGGCACCGTGCTGGGTCGGCAAGGACACTTGCCGTTCGGGGAAGACTTTGGGGAAAGCGGTTTACAGGAGAAGCATCACCTGACGAGCTACGAGCGCGATGACGAAACGGGAAACGACTATGCAGTCAATAGAGGCTATTCGCCTTCGATAGGAAGATTCTTGTCGGCAGATCCGTACGTGGCAAGCGAGTCCGCGGCGGACCCGCGGGGTTGGAATCGCTACAGCTATACTCGGAATGTCGTCATCAATAGGGGAGATCCCCTGGGACTACAAGACGGGCCCATTGAAGGAGACTGTCCACCTGCGGGCACTCAAGGCACCTGGCCAGGTAGATGCTTATGCCAAACCGCTCCCCAAGCCTGTTACCGCCGCTACGGTCCTCCTAATGTGGATGGACAA
This sequence comes from Candidatus Onstottus arcticum, assembly GCA_038040485.1. Lineage (GTDB taxonomy): Bacteria > Acidobacteriota > Blastocatellia > UBA7656 > UBA7656 > Onstottus_B > Onstottus_B arcticum. The sequence goes on along the minus strand of JBBPIE010000008.1, from coordinate 236,090 downwards.
GGCAGGGGCCCGGGCGGAGGACAGCGTGTATGTCCCATTGAGCCGCTCAACCCAGTTACAGATCCCGAGGCTCGGGCCTTCGAAGACAATCCGAATCGCGTCGACGTGAATCACCTCACTCCAGCGATGCGAACCGCCGTCGACTGCTTTCAATCGGCCGTGGTAAATGTTGGTGGCACATTTAATATTACCTCCGCCTGGCGGCCCGAAACTTACCAACGGCACCTTAGAGAAGTGTGGGATAAATATACGGCACTGCTCAACAATAACAGCGCCGAATGTCGTGCTACGAGGGAAGCGGTGACAACAGAGTTCAACCGTCACAGCCTCATTCCGAATCAGGGCGCCAGGCCGGCGGTGCACTCCGATCACACAAGGGGAATAGCAATCGACGTCGTTATTCAGGGGCTGCCTCGAGATGCCGATGTCGACGATCTTGGAGGGCGATGCCACCTGAGGAGAACCGTTGCGGGCGACCCAGTTCATTGGGTGCTGCAATAGTGAAAATGCGAGAGGCTTTCTCTGGACGAAGCAACCGGAAAGGAGCATCGTTATGACAAAAGTCTTGTGTATGATTGTCGCGTATCTGGTACAAATGGCGTTCCTATCCTGCTTATTCTCCGAACGCCGACCGAGCCTTCAAGTGAATCAAGACGAGACGATTGCGCGTGTCAAGCATCTGGATGTCAGCAAGCTGGACGCTCACCTGAAAAAGCAGGAGTTTGCGACTTGGTTGGCCGACATCCTTGGCTCAGGATCCATACTCAGCTGGGAGATCAACGACTGCGGTGAACAGACAGGGGGACGACAAGATGTTGATCGAGACATACCAACCTGCGTACAAGCCGAGGCCACGGTAGCAGGTGAATGGAACGTAGTCATCATGATCCAGATCGGCACGATCAAGACGGGTCCATTGACAAAAGCAGTTTTAAAGGATGCTTTCATCCAAAGAGGTGCTCAGTCTTATACAGCTCACACGTTAGGCGAACTCGTCGAGTTACTAAAGAAGACGATTGGAAAGTAGACGCGCTAGTGGCTACAAGACTCGGTTGACGAAGGCGAATCGAACTTGCTCTTATCCGTGGAAGCGTGACGACGGCTCCTATTTGAGGCGGGTAAGCCGTCAGGCCTGCCATATCAAAGGCCAAAGGGAGGGGTCAGGCTTGAGTTCGTTGACATTCGCTGATTTTGATCAAAGTTGCAATTGACTGGTCAAAACCGCGACGAAGAGCGGCGGGACTGCGAATGGGTTGATGAATGTTACGTATGGCTATCAAGCCGCTGCAGGACAGATGGGAGCGGGCTCGACGGCGGGAAACGCAGGGCAGTTGATCTCGATCAGCGGGACAATGGACAGCACGACCGAGAGCGCGAGCTATACCTATGACTTGCTCAGCCGGCTGAGGACTTCGAATCAAACTTCGAATGGCTCAAGTGCTCAGAGACGATTCGCTTACGATCGCTGGGGCAATCGCACCGGCATGTGGGACTCAGTGAGCGGAGGCAATCAGATTCAAAGCATGCTACTTCAGCAGAGCGGGGGAGCGCCTACAAACAGACTGACCAGTGTGACGACTTCGGGCGTCACCGCGACCTATTCGTACGACTCGGCAGGTAACGTGACCAATGATGGCTCGCACACGTACACCTACGACGCCGAGAATCGAATCGCAACCGTAGACGGTGGAACGACGGCCACTTGCGCATACGACACTTCAAACCAGCGTTACAAGAAAGTGACCGGCGGTGCGACGACGCACTACATCTGGCAAGGGTCGCAGGTGATCGCGGAACACAACGGAGGCACAGGAGCAGTAGTCACGGACTACGTTTACTCCGGAAGTCGAATGATCGCGAATGTATCAGGCGGCAGCACTCAATACTTCCTGAGCGACCGATTGAGCCAGAGGATGTCTCTGAGCTCGAGCGGCAGTGTGCTAGGCCGCCAATCTCACCTGCCGTTTGGAGAAGACTTCGCGGAAAGCGGCACGCAGGAGAAGCATCACTTCACTGGCTATGAGCGAGACAGCGAAAGCGGTAGTGACTACGCGGTGAACAGGCAATACGCGCAGGGCGTAGGCAGGTTCTCGCGGCCTGATCCTTTTAGGGGAAGTTCTGGTGTTGGCAATCCGCAAAGCCTGAATCGATATGTCTATGTTGAGAACGACCCAATGAACGCGACTGATCCATTGGGTCTCTGCCTATGTGTGAAAGTACCCGCGGGTGAAAGCACTCGGGTAGAGTGTTTTCTCTGCAATGACCCGCCTCCGCGTCAAAGGACGAGAGATCAAGCGGAGCCGGGACATGCCGGACATCAACAGACTGCGGCCGAATGTCGAAAGGACATGCAATCCCTTTCAAATGCCCTAGCGTTAGCCGAGGCGATAGTCGGTGCCATATTCATCAGCGCCATACAGTTCGGGGGCGGCGACGAGGCAACAGAGCTTAGTCAACGCTTCCAGGATGCGCTCGCGCAACATCCTCCTGGTTCGATTAATGCTGGAAATCGTGAGTCGATCTTACAAGAGTTCGGTAATCTTGGCGAACAAGTGCCCTCGCTGTTTGGCAGCGAGCCAGAGGCTCGCAAAGAGGCTAAGCGAACGCGGAGGGCTGCATCTGAAGGAAGAGACCTGACCTCATCCTTAAAAACTGAGGCACAGGCTCTCAAAGACAGGTGTGCAGGTGTTCTAGGCCTCAACGACGTAGAGCGTGGAATGCTTTCAAGTTTGGCGGCTCGGGCACAATACGACGACTCAACCTTCGGGTCGTTCTACAGAGGCGTAATTCTGGGTACTCAATAATCCGAGGTGGCCGGCGATGCGCATCGGCTCGGCGGCGCACACTGAGGATGCATAGGAAGTGAGTGTCCAGCGTCACGATAGGAGAAGTGATTACCATGGCTTTGATAAAGTGCGTCGTTGCGTGCACACTCTCGTGCGTTGCAGCCATTTCAGCTCTTCCACATTCCGATGACGCGCTCCGGAACAAGGAACTCGCAGGGCATCGTGTCCTGGCTGTCTGGGGAAAGCAAAGGGACGGACGATCGCCCGCGTGCACCGTGATCTTCGAGGATAGAAATGGCGTGTACTGGGCAGGAACTTACTGGGGTTTGAAACGATATGATGAGAGATCGGATCGATGGGACGATGAGACTCGAGCCCCTTGGAGCGTTGATTCAATTTGCCAGAGCGCCGACGGCAAGCTGTGGTTCGCGCGCCGTTTGCTTAGAAACCAAAACACGCCAAGTCTTGTCTCATTTGATGGTAGTGAATGGCGAAACATAGGATCGTTACCAAAAGCGAAGAACGATGTCCGGCCGGGTGCCGCCACGGTAATGTTCCCGGCCCGTGGCGGAAGCCTATGGTTTGCGCGTGGGGATGAACTGTTGGCTTATGACGCTCGGGGCTGGGGTGATCCATTAAAAGTGTCGGAAGCGATTCGAAGTGAGTTCCCGGTGAATATCAGGGCCGGCTTGCAGGATAGCGAAGGAAACATCTGGCTGGCCGTATCTGGAGGTATCTTGCGCTTTGACGAATTGAAGCGCCAATGGGCGACTTTGGATCCGTTCGCGCAGAAGGGCAGCGTGCCTCCAGAACCTAAGCGTCCTAATTATGCCGAGCTGCAAATCGTCGACGGAGTGTACGACATCTACCAGGATCGCAAAGGTAAGGTCTGGTTCGCATCTTCCGTTCCGGGCTCGTACCTCAGCTATGATAAACAAACAGGGTTCTGGGCGCACTACAGGCTAGCTGATTTTCTCCCGGCGAGCGGCCCGAAAGACGTGGACCCGGGATTGACCAAAATGTATCAAGACCGCTTTGGGCGAATGATGTTTGGAACAAACCTGGGTCTCATCACTTTCAACGAGCATGATAAGGAATGGCAGATTCTAACCACCGAGAATAGCGTCCTCCCCAACAATCTTATTACAACTATCTTTGAGGATCGCTCGGGCAGGATTTGGATCGGAACGGGTGAGGGGATCGTGGTGCTCGAATGATCAAGAGCAGACGGGGTTTTTCCGAATCGGGAGGGGACGGCCCATGAAAGCGAGAGCTCTTAGACAGAGAATCCCTGCAGTAGCAGCAGTGATTCTTGGATTCCTGGCCGGGTACGGAACTAATGTGGCGAGAGATGCTCAGGCGACCGTCGACTCGGCCCAGACAGCAGACCGCAGATCTTACTTTGGCGCCGACGGCGCGTTCATCTTTTTGGTTACCGTGGTGAAACCGGGATCCCCGGCCGATCAAGCAGGAATCCGCGCGGGTGACGAACTGCGCCGGTACGCAAGACGAGTGGGCGGTGGACAGGTATCGCTTGAGGAGATCGAGATGCAGTATCCGGGCCAAGAGGTTCTAGTCTATGGGTCGCGTCGTAAGTGCGATAGTGGGCGTCCCTCTGGAGAAAGTATCCTCGAAATAGTCACCCTCGCTCCGCGTCCCAGTCCAGCGAGCAACAAAAAGTAAAGATCGCAAACGTGGCTCAAGGACAATCGAACACCTTCGCGACTAGATTGAAGGACGATGAGAATGCGCAGGTATGACTCTCCGTTAGTCGTTTTGATGATCATTTTGTCGAGCACGGGCATGACGATGGTCATCCGCCATTCAAGCGCGATCGCTTCAAACAGCAACCAGGAACCCGAGAACCCTAATCAAAACAAGAGAATTGCGCGACACGACGTACTGCGGCTCTTGAATCGCAACCGTAGCACCGGGATGCCTTTACTAGGGATAGAGCACGTGTTCGAGGACCGGCAAGGACGGTACTGGCTCGTTTCTGCTTTTCGCACACACGTCTTTGAGGAAAGACGAGACGAATGGTCTCCTGTTGCGATTCCAGAGCATACCGGCGTCCATGCCCTCAGCACCGACGATAAGCTGTGGTACGTGCCAATACCTGTGCCCCGTTCAGGCCCGACTCCTAACATAAGGCAATTCCCGGTGGGTTTTAACATGATGCAAACCATGCAGTGTTTTGATCTCATGTCGTGGCAAGAGTCGGAGCTCGCCCCAGAGACAAGAAAAGCAATCGAGCAATCTGAGTCTTCAATCATGAGCTTCTTCCCCGGACGAAGTGGAAAGCTGTGGTGTCTTCTCAGAAAGTTTGACAGCAGGGACAATTCGTTGATGTTCTACGATGGTCAGAAGTGGACTGGTCCTATCGAGCCTAAGAAGTCGAGAGACTCAGAGTTCTCTCGCGCCGCGCACGCCAATATAGGCCTGCAAGACAGCGAAGGATATGTGTGGCTCCCGGGAATCAAAGTCGTAAGATTTGACGGGCGTAAGAATGAATGGAAGGGCTACCCTGAGGCGCCCGATATCTTTGCGCTCTCGATCTACGAAGATCGCAAAGGACGAATATGGATCGGAGGCGCAGACGGAAATGTTTGCGTTTACGACAAGGGGCTAGACGTTTGGACCAGCTATAAACTGATGGATCATTTGCCTAAGACAGCGAACAAGAACGATTTCGACGGGCTCGCAACAGAGGCTCTTTATCAGGACAGGGCTGGTCAGATGATGTTCGGTACTCGCCAGGGGCTTTTTACCCTTCGTGAAGCCGAGAACAAATGGGAACTTAATACCTCAGAGAATAGCGGGTTGCCTGACAATTGGATTCACTCCATATCTGAAGACAAGTCGGGAAGGATCTGGATCGGCACGGGTCACGGTGTGGCGATCCTTCATCAGTAAAGGGGTATTCCAACCGTAAGCAGGTCTGATACCCTAAAACGACGAACCCCCACTTTTTGAAGTTGATTCACCACGTGATTGGCGGCCAATTGCCTTAACCGGCCTTAATATTGCCAGTTGTTGTCTTCAGGCGGGAAACAAGATACAGCAACCCCACGCCTGCTCGGTCTTCCCTTGCAGTTCTATTGTTTTCCCCGAAGCTGGCGCGCCTTCTGGTATTCGCGATCAGCCTCTTCCTTGAGTCCCTGGCTGTACAACGCGTGGCCAAGCTTGGTGTGCAGGTTGTCGTCCGATGGGCGAAGCGCAATCGCCTTGCGAAACGCTTCAGCCGCGCGTTCCCACTGCTGGCGAGCAAAGCACTCGTCGCCGAGCGCAACAAGCAGCGCTGAGTTTGACGAATCCAGCGCAGCCGCGCTTTCGAGTTCAGCAAGCGCTTGTTCATTTTGCTGGCCCCGGTACACAAGCGCGAGGTTGTAGTGCGGCGCCGCCCACTTCGGGTTCAGCTCGACCGCGCGCTTGAATGCCCGCTCGGCCCGAAACGTGTCGAGCCTCCCGTGATGGACCAGCCCAAACGCATTCTCAATCGCTGCAAGCTTCACGTTCTGAATCTGTCCAAGCGCGCGTTCTGCCTCGTCGTAAAACTGGAGCGCGATCAGCGCCTCGGCCGCGCCTAGCTTCTCTAACACTCCAAGCTCGGCGTCCTGACTCGATATCGAACGAGCCTTAACGAACATCTGTCCCGCGCGCTTGAAGTCATCGACGAGGCCGGACACATTATCCGCGCGCACGTCTCCCCCGACTATGCCGCGGCCCGCGTCGACTAGGGCGCTTGCCAGCAGCGGCTTCAGCCGGACTGCTTCCGCGGCGCCGCTCGCGTCTGAGTTCAGGCGCTGAAAGAGGTCCCACGCGGATGCGTTTTTTGGATCGATCAAGTTCCTCGAGGCGATGAGGGCTTGAATCTGAAGCACTAGCGGCGAAGGCGCGGCCTCGACGGAAGTTGCGGGCACCGACGACGGCGCCTCGGCGGGCTGACTTCGGACCGGTTCCGCGACGACTGTGTCAACTCGAGGGGGAGTCACGAGAGGTCTGGGCGGCGGCGGGAGGTTCGCGATCGCCAGCTCGCCCGGCTCGCCCAGCGGCCGGGTCTCGGTTTGCCTTGGCGGATCGACGCTCGCAACCGCCGGAGGCGAAGGTTGTGGCAGCCGAGGAGTCGAAGGCTTGATGAGAGTCGAAACTTCTGACCGCGGTTCGATAGCAGCGGGTCGCGGCGAAGGCAAGGGAGCCGCGCCCTTTAGTTCCGGTTCGGCGCCAGCGACTTCGTTGTTCTTCGAAACCGGCGCTTCGGTCTTGCGATTCGGTGGCGCGATCGCCGTCGGAGAGGGCGTGGCCGCCGTGGGTTCCGGCTCTGGTGCGGGGGCTGCCTCACGCGTAGGCTCTTGAGTCTCGCGAGCTGGCGGCGCCGCCGGTTGCGGCTTCGGAGTAGCGGGCTCGGGCGCTGCCGTCTTTTCCGGCGGAACGGCGCGCGCGACTTCCTCCGCTGCCCGGTTCGCGGTCACGTCTTTCCTCGCTGACACAAAAGGTTTGGCGCTGGAGCGTTCGGCGCGCGCGACAGTGATATCGGCAAGCGGAGTTTCGCCGCGCCACGGATGCTGCTTGCCTGAAGTGTCTTCGGCGACTCGCGTCTTCACATAATCAAAGACTTCGTCAGCCGTGATCAAACCGTCGGCGTTTCGGTCGCCTCCCAAAGAGAGGGCGTCGATCAAATGCCGCGTGAAGACGCCGTGTCCGCCCCAGCGTTGACCTTCGCGCGAGAACTCGCCCGGTCCGCTTGCCATCATCACCGAAGCTCCCGACCGCGACGTTGAGAGTTGATTGAATGCTTTGGTGAAGGTGGCAGCGTCGCCTGCTCCGGCCGACTCCGGATCGAAGAAGTCGCGTCGGAGTGCGTCTACAAGAATCAGCACGCGTCGCGCTCGCACTCGGGTTTTCAGCGCCTGACCGATCTCGTTGACCGAGAGCGCAGTGGTGTAAGGATCTTTGGGATCGGAGTCGTAGCCAAAGAGATATGACTCTTGAAACTCACGCTCGAGGACGCCGTGGCCGGAGAAGAACAGAATGACGGTATCGGACTCCGATGCAGATCTGGCAAGCCAGTTGCCGATGACGGCTTTGAGGGCTGAGGCGGTCGCTTCGACGCCGATCAAGCTTTTTATGTTGTCGCCACTGACACCCGCGCTCTTGAGCGCGTCCGCGAACGCGGCAGCGTCTCGATCGGCGAATTGTAATTGCTGGCCCCCCGGCAGGCGCGAGTACTTTGAGACTCCCACGACTACTGCCCAGGTCTGCGAGACTTGAGCACGCACGGATGATTGCTCCTGAGCAGACGTCGTCCAAGCAGGCCCGTGAAGGACTGCGAGAAGCAGCACAAACCGTGTCGCTGTTGCGGTCATAGTCCGAGAAGGGCAAAGGGCGCATCCGTCTACCGCAAGTAGAGGCGTGCGCCCTTCAGTCAGTTCAAGAAATCAGCCCGGCGAGGGGATTGGTTTACTTGAAGCTCGCGACCGCTGTTTGTTCGTTGTCGTGAGTTTCAAAGACGGTGACCAGCTTGGTGATGGTCAGGAGGTCGTGAATCTTCTTGGTCTGGTTCAGAAGCTTCAGTTGCCCGCCGTTGTTGCCGGTCGTTGTATAAGAGCTGACCAACTCGCCGATGCCCGAGCTGTCCACATACGAAACGTCTCCGAGGTTCAACAATATTTTCTTTTTGCCCTCGTCGAGCATCCGCCGGACGGCCTCGCGCAACTGCACGCTGCCTTCGCCAATGGTTATCTTCCCCGAAAGATCGAGGATCGTGACATCGCCAGCCTGGCGGTCCTTTATTGAGAGACTAGCCATCGCACTTCTCCTTTATCGTCCTCTAGATTGTAGTCAGGATGATCGCTTATTCTTTGTCAATCGAACGACGCTCCCTCCATCTGGATGAATAGAATGTTCAACCTCATCCATGAAGGTGCGCATATAGAAGATGCCGCGCCCGCTCGGGTTTAGCAGATTATCCGAACTTGTCGGATCCGGTAACTGGCTCGGATCAAATCCCTCGCCTCGGTCCCTGATGTAGACGGTCAATGCTTCGTGCTCGGTGACGAACCGGACATCCACCTGTTTGTCATCCGAATTCTTGTTTCCGTGAGTGATAGCGTTGATGACCGCTTCGTGGACTGCCAACTCGATCCAGCTCGCATCATCTTCATCGAACCCCATCTTGGCCGTCACGCTTTTTGTGACTGAGGCGACCAAATCAACAAACTCGAGTTTGCTGTCGATAGAAAGCTCGATGGTCTCGGTCATCTAATCGCGGGAAGCCTTTCTTCTTAGCCTTCACAACTCGATGCGATCCGACAAGCAAGGTGGTCTCAAGTCGCGTCATTGTGTAACATGCCGGAAGTTGCGATGTCAAGATCAATGAGAATCAAGGGTCCCTCGCACCTCAACGGCGAGCTTTCGGTTCCAGGTGACAAGTCGATTTCGCATCGAGTCGCTTTAGTTGCAGCGATCGCCGACGGCGCCTCACGCATCGGAGGGTTCTCGAGTAGCGCCGATTGTCAGACGACGCTCGAGTGCATTGAACGCCTGGGGATCAAGCTCGAGCGAAGTCCGGAAGCCTTGATCGTTCACGGCAAGGGCTTGTTTGGGTTTCAGCCAGCGAAGAGGCCGGTACTGCTCCAGGCCGGCAACTCAGGCTCTACCATCAGGATGCTCAGCGGGTTGCTCGCGGGTCAGCGCTTCGAGTCGGAAATAGACGGCGACAAGAGTTTGCGCAGAAGACCGATGACAAGGATCATCGACCCGCTCACATGGATGGGCGCCCGCGTCCAAGCCACAAACGGCAACCCTCCGCTGCGAATCCTCGGTCAACGTCTGCGGGGGATCACGTACCGCAGCCCTGTTGCCAGCGCTCAGGTGAAGTCATGCGTGCTGTTGGCTGGACTTCTGGCTGAAGGCATTACAACGCTGACTGAGCCGGCGCTCTCACGCAACCACACCGAGTTGATGCTGAAAGAGTTCGGTGCCCGAATCGAGACCAAGCCGGAGAATGCCTGGAGCGTCGAGGGCGGCGGCAGGCTGAACCCGATTGACTACCAGGTACCGGGCGACGTGTCGTCCGCAGCATTTCTTATTGCGGCCGCCGTTGCGCTCCCGGACTCCAAAGTCGTGCTTCGAGGGGTTGGGTTAAATCCCACGCGCACGGCCTTTCTGGATGTCCTGTTGGAGCTCGGCGCAAGCGTAACCACGCACAATCTCGAAGTGCGGCACGGCGAACCAGTTGGTGATATTCACGCCGCGAGCACCGAGCTTCGAACCCCTTCCCGCAAGATGACTCTCTCAGGCGGCGTGATCGCTAACATAATTGACGAAGTCCCGATTCTGGCCGTTTTGGCTACTAAGGTCGCGGGAAGGATCGAGGTTCGCGACGCACGAGAGCTGCGGGTTAAGGAGAGCGATCGAATTCGAACTATCGTCGACGGCATACGATCAATGGGCGGCGAGATTGAAGAGTTCGAAGACGGCTTTGCGATAAGCGGCCCGCAGCGCCTGAGGGGCGGCACGGTCGAGTCGGCCGGTGACCATCGTATTGCGATGGCCTTTGCTGTAGCCGGTTTGCTGGCGGAAGGCACGACTCAGATTCTCGATGCTGACTGTGCTTCGGTGTCGTTCCCGTATTTCTACGAATCGCTTGCCTCGTTGACCGGACCGGGAGCCGTGGAGTCGGCGTGACATTGAACGAGTTGACGGATCTGATTCCAGGGCGTGACGGCGCGAGCATTTTTCTGGTGGGCTTTATGGGCGCCGGAAAAAGCGAAGCCGGCCGCGCGCTGGCGCTGCTGCTTGGCTATTCCTTTCTCGACTTGGATGAGGTGATCGAACGGCGGGCGGGCAAATCGATCCGAGAGATATTCATCCTTTCCGGTGAACAAGAGTTTCGGCGACTGGAGACCGAGGAGATCAGACGTCTCAGTGGATTGAACCGTTCCGTTGTAGCGCTTGGGGGCGGGGCTTTTCAATCCGAAGGGAACCAAACGCTTTTGCGGGCGTCCGGTAGGACGGTGTGGCTGAATTGTCCGTTCGAGGTCTGCTTCACGAGAATCAAAGGTGATGAGTCGAGACCGCTGCTTGGAGACGAAGCCGCCACGAGACTGCTTTTCGAACAGCGCAGGGTGGCTTATGCCGCCGCTGATCTTGTAGTTGAAACAGGCAATTTGGCGGCGGAAGAAATCGCGTTGCTGATAGCCGCGAAGCTTTGAATAGCATCGTTGAGATACCTAGCGGAGGTCATTCGATTCTTCTCAACACGCAACGAGGCTCGACCAGAATCGTCTTGAAAGACGATAACCGAACCAGCCCGGGCTTTGCGCGCGGCGGCTTTGAGACAAACTTCCTTTGCGTATAGTGAACCGCAGCTTTGCCTTCGCGTTTAGCCTGCGAGTAGAACGCGGTTAGTTCGGCGGCTTCCGTGATTGTACGTTGGGGAACCGCGTTGCGGCTGGGGTTCGATACTACGACGTGCGAACCCGGGTAGTCCGCGGCATGCATCCAGACGTCGAGTGAGCGCGCCACTCGAAACGTGATCACGTCATTGTCTCGATCGTTTCGACCCACCAGGATTTCAAAACCATCAGTGGACATAAAGCGCCGTCCTGGCTTGCCAATCTTTCGCTTAGACCGGGCCGTCTGTTTCGTCGGGCCTCTATTCGAAGCCTTACTGAGGAGCCGGTCAAGCATGCGCCGAGTCTCCCCGATTCGATCCGCAGTCGGTTCTTGTTCGAGCCGGGTCAAGAGATCCCGCAAAGGATCGAGGCGCATTGCGACTTCAAGACGCCGCGTTTCTATGGCGATCAACGCTCGCGCCGCCTTCTGATACCGCGAGAAGTATTCGACTGCGGCTTGTTGGAGCGTCTTGTTTTCCGGGACCTCGATCTGAATCTCGCGCTGAAGCTCATCGTAGTAATCGATCACGGTGACCCGCGATCCTTCAACTCGCGCGGTGGCAAGATTGGCGAGTATTAGATCGCCGAAGCGCTTGAACTTGCCGGGGTCTTCAAACCGCGCGCGATCGGCTTCTATCGCTTTCATTGCCGACTCGCGCTTCTTGATCTCTTGCGTTAGAAGCTGCCTGGCCGAGTTGTATTCCTCGAGCAGGTTTTTCGCCCGGCTGCGTGCTTCGTAATAGGCCTCGGCCGCCTCCGAGAGTGAAGGGAACCGGCCCCGAAGCATTCCTTGCGTGTGAATCAAATCGGTGTGTGAAAGCACGAGGTCTTCCTTGAGGTTCACAACCCGTTGTCCGATCTGGTCGAGCGGGACGCGCGAATAAACCAGGGGCATCGAATTGTTGTCCGCAAGATCTGCTAGCAAAGACCGGAGCGCTTCAACGGGGCTCCGACCTTTGGAGCGCGCGATGAACTCGCGCTTCAAGAGCGGGCCGAATCGTGATGCGCCGCCGAAGAAACGATCGAGCACTTGCTCGTGAGTCATCCTGTCATCGAAGTATTGAAGACTTGCTTTCAACGAATCCGGCGCTTCGTCCGCTTCTGGCGGGGGAGCATCGAATTCTCCTTGGTTCAATAAACCGACGACCGCGCCTGCCGAGTCGATCAGCCACGCGTTGGCGGAGCGGCCAGTCAGGCTAACAACGAGTTGGACTTGCTGCCTGTCGCCGCTCGGCGCGAAGCTCTCGAAGCCTATTCGAATGATCCGGTCAAGAGGGTCCTTCTTAAAAGCTGTGATGTTCGCGCCGCTTACGTGTTTGCGCAGTGTCGAGATGAAAGGATCGTGAGCTCGCCTGCCCGAGTCGAATTGCTCGCGATCCACCTTTGAAAGGTACAAAGCCGGGCTGGCTGGGTCGAGCGAAACAAGCAAGACTCGATTGCCTGGCAACCTCAGATCGAACAGCAGAGTGGAGCCGGCAAGTGAAATCCTGGCGACCGCGCGCCCGAGGAGTTCGTCGGTCGTCTCACGGACCACGGCGGCGAGGAACTGGTTTTCCATTGGCAACAGCGGGGCGGGCGGGTCGCGTATTATCGAACGGCGGAGCACCCGCCAGCCTCAAAACAAGAAGAGGCCGCTCAGGCTCGATGGTTTCCTTCGGCTGAGCGACCTCAAATTCGTCTTGGAATGAGATAGACTTCGGCGATCGCGCCGCTAAAAGTCGCGAGCGACGAACGTGCCGGAAATGAAATCGTGCCAACCTCTGCGCTTGCGGTTTCCGGCCATCCACAATAGTCCAATCATCGCCGGCGCGATTGCAACAAAGTAACTTACAGCCCGGATCAAAGAGCTTTTCCGAGTTGGATCTCCAAACGTGGCCGCGTCAACGATCCGAGTGTTTGTGAGCATCATCCCGACTGTTCTCCCGCAAAGACAGTGAGTCAGACCAAGGTAGAACAGCAAAACAATCGAAAAAATCGCGACCACAGCTGCCAGTGTTTGAGTGCTGCCGAAACTACCGCTTGTCAGCGCAATCGCAGCTAAGAACGGCAGGCAGCTAACGGCGACGACCAGTAGATCGAGAATGTTGATGACCGCGTGCGTTCCCAGCGACGGGCTTTCGTTGCGCGAGAACTCCGCGCTCAGAGCCTTGTCCACTCGCCGGACTTCAGCTTCGAGATAGTCGCAAGGTTCAAGCTCATCGATAGGCCCAACCACAGTCTCCGTGTCGTAAGCTTGCTGACCGTCGTCGATGATTGGCGGCGCCGGCACAATCCTGCGAGGTGAGGTGTGTTCGAGACGTTCCGGCTCAGCAGCCGGGGTCGTTTCCTGGTCAGGAATGGAAGCAGGCTGCGGGCTGGAGTTGATCTCAGGCGCGGGGTCCAGGACTCTGGCGGTAGCTTCGCCGCGATCAACCGCGAACGAGTTCGTTGCGGATTTCGGCAGCGGGCGACTGGACTCGATGCGAGGCAGCAAAGCGCGGCTCGCGTTTTCACTGGCGCGGCGCGCGCGGCTGAGCGCAGCTTGAACGATTGGGTTGTCGCTCGATGCACTTTGCAACGATGCTGAAGAGAATGAAGCTCGCGGATTCGCCTCGGTTCGGCGTCTGCGAGGGTAAGCGCTTTCAGAGAAAAACGGCGTTGATTCGTGAGCGGCCGGAACAGCGCCGGTTGGACTTGTGTCGCGCGCTGCCGCCGGAGCAGCCTCTGTTAGACGTTGGAGATCCGGTTCAACCGCCGGGGCCTCGATTTCATCCTCGCCACTCTGTTTGGCCTTTCGGGCACGCACTTTTTCGTTCAGCTCGATTCGCCAGGCGGGAAGTGAAGCTTCGGCGGGTTCAGCCGTTCTGGGCCTCCGCGGAAATTCGATCAGACGCGAATCGCCCGAACCTTCGGCCCGTCTCGCCGAGAGCCGGCGACAACGTGGGCATCGCAGAAGCGTGCTGGGAAAATCATGCCCGCAGCCTTGACATTTCATGTTGGAAAACCTCGACGTTCAGGGGGGATTCCTGTCTGAGTCGGGCGGATACTAGCAGAAAGACGGGAGCCAGGTCAATCAAAATGTTGCTCAAGGAGTTGCTCAACTCGCACGGGCCGACGGCTCTGATCAAAGACTTTACGGGTATGAGCCGGGCGGAAGCGCCCGGCTCCAAAACAGCGCACTCTATTCCTTGCTAGCTGCTTTCCGGGAGCCTGAATTAATCTGCGGCGCGGCCGAGCTCGGATCGTCGGAGGTCGCCGGGCTAAGCCCGAGACTCTTCCGAACCTCAGCTTCGATTCTCGACCCGATTGCCGCGTCCGAGCGTAACAGGTTCTTGGCATTCTCACGGCCTTGTCCCAGCCGCTCGCCCTGAAAACTGAACCAGGCCCCGCTCTTCTCGACGATTCGGTTTTCGACCGCCAAGTCCAACAGATCACCTTCTCTGGAAATGCCTTCGCCGTACATGATGTCGAACTCGGCTTCCTTGAAGGGCGGTGCGACCTTGTTCTTTACGACCTTCACCCTGGTGCGATTGCCGACGACCGAGTCGCCGTCCTTTATTGAACTGATCCGGCGAATATCGAGCCGGACAGAAGAGTAGAATTTGAGCGCGCGGCCTCCGGTTGTCGTTTCCGGGCTGCCAAACATTACTCCGATTTTCTCGCGGATCTGGTTGATGAAAATCAAACAGGTATTAGACCGCGCGACGACCGCGGTAAGCTTTCTGAGGGCTTGCGACATCAGGCGAGCTTGAAGCCCGGGAAGCGAGTCGCCCATCTCGCCGTCCAATTCCGCTCTCGGCACAAGAGCGGCTACTGAATCGATCACCAGGACATCAATCCCGCCCGATCTGACCAGGGCTTCCGCTATCTCGAGGCCCTGCTCGCCGGAGTCGGGTTGCGAGATGAAAAGATCGTTAACGTTGACACCAAGCTTTGCCGCATACTTCGCATCCATCGCGTGCTCTGCGTCGATATAGGCCGCGACGCCTCCTGCTATCTGTGCCTGTGCGACTATGTGAAGCGCGAGCGTGGTCTTGCCGCCCGACTCCGGGCCGTAGATCTCTACTACCCGTCCTCGCGGCACGCCGCCTATTCCGATGGCGGCGTCCAGACTGAGGCAGGAGGTCGAGATCGCTGGAATGTCCATGACCTTCTTCTCGCCGAGCCGCATAATGGAGCCCTTGCCATAGGCCTTTTCGATGTTCGCAATCGCGATGTCAATAGCGCGATTTCGCTCAGTACGTTCGTCTGCCATTTGATGGGTGTTTCCTTTCCGTTGGTCCCACGACTGCGGACGGGAAGTGTACCACGGTGAACCACTGGTTTCGAATCGAATTCAGTACACTGCACGGAAATAAAACTGACCGGAAATCGAACTCTTGGCGGCCTTGCTGCCTCTAAACGCCTGTGACTGCCGGAACAGCATTAAGCAGCTAAGAAAGTTCACCCTCTTGAATCCTGCGGCACTCGTGTTGCGTAATTGGGGGTGAGATGAACTGGTTTTCAGGTGCCGAGCCGGGGTGGAAGTTCGTGAAACTTATTCCTGATAACCGCGTTAGAAGGGGTTGAATGTCGAGCGGAATAGAAGCCCGTGGAAGCGGCATTCATTCTAAGGATGGAAGTTGTGAAGACAAAGGGTAGAGCAATGGCAAAGAAGATACAAACCAAGAATCAAGCAACCAAAACGAGCCAAACTCAACTCGACCCGAACGAGTTGAAGGGCGTAATTCGCGATGGGCTGGCAAACATGAGCATGCCGGACCGCGAGGAATTCATTCGGACCCTCGAGGCCGAGATGCGCAGAATAAGCTTGAATGTTCGAGCTTATCTCATCCCGCTGGGAATACCCGGACGGAGCCCAGAAGACCTTACTCCGAGCGAGGTCGGTCATCTGATCCGGTACCTCAAGCTAACCGTTCCTCAGGCTATGCCGGCGGTTGAACGAGCGATGGGACGATATACCGTCTTCTCAGGCAACGCCGAGCCTGGGAGGCGCCTGGCAGCATAGCTATTCTCTCGTGACTCTTTCTTTCCTCCCTGTGCCCGCCCGGCTGAGTAAGCCAGGCGGGCATTTTCATTCAAGACCTGCACGGCTGAGGGTAGTGTCCTATTAGTGTGTTGCTCGATTGGAAAACCGCCAAGACGCCAAGAGCGCCAAGGTTAAACCAAGAATCCGTTGAGAATCTTGGCGCTCTTGGCGTCTTGGCGGTTGCTCGATGCGCCGACAAAACGAGCAACACAACTTTAGGACACTACCCGGCTGAGTCTGCGCTTTCGAAACATCTCACCGTTACTGTAGAATCCCAATTCGCGATCTGATCGACGAGCCTCGCTGAACGATTCACTAGCTCGCGCCGGATGACTAGAAAACTCACCGCAATTTGTCTGCTCTTCATTGCTTGCCGATTTCCCTGTGTGATCGATGCGCAAGACAACTCGACGCCTGTGAACGCGCGCGCTCAACAACTGGCCGCGCTTGCAGGCTCAAAGGAAGCGGGCGCGGCCGTCACGCTAAAGCAAGCCCTCTCGGACGACAACTGGTATGTTAGAGGAGTAGCGGCTGCTGTTCTTGGCAAGCGCGCGAACCAATCCGAAGCCGCAAGCCTGCTCCCGCTGATTCAAGACAAGAACTGGTTCGTGAGAGACGAGGCGGTCGCGGCGCTCTCCGTACTCGGCGGCTCATTTGACGCGGCTGATCTTGTTACGCTCCTTGCCTCACCGGACGCTTACACGCGCGCCCGAGCCGCGGCGGCTCTCGGAGCTTTGAAGAACACCGATTCGGCCCACCAGTTGATCAAGGCACTTGCGGACGATCACGAGGTTGTAAGGCGCTCAGCGGCGCGCGCGCTGGGTGCGATAAAGGCGCCGAGTGCCCTGACTCCCTTGATGGGTCTGTTGAAGGACGAGGACGCCGGGGTTCGAAAGGCAGCAGCTTCAGCGCTCGGCCAGATCGGAGACCAGCGCGCATCGGTTGCGATCCGCGAAGCTTATAACAACGCCGGCAACGATGATTGGGAGTACGCAGCAGCGTTGTACCGCCTGGGCGATCGCGAGCAGGTCGTGCGGGTCGCGTCGGGGCTTGCAAGCGAATACGCCGACGCTCGGATTGGTGCCGTCCAAACGTTGCTCGAATTCGCGGACACGCGCTCACTGCCCTCGCTCCTTCGACTGGCCAAGCCTCTCAAGCTCGACCAGAAAGCTGCGGACATTTCTTCTAAAGCAGAGTCACTCGCCGTTCGCCTGCTCCTCGCGCGAGGTCTGGCGTCGTTCGATAGCGAACAGGCTCGAGTCGGGCTGCTTGCTCTACTCGAAGACGGAGAGCCTGAGGTCCGCGCTTCATCCAGTGCCTCTCTGGCAAAGAGCATCCGCGCGTTTCCGAACGGGGATTCGGGAGGCCGGTTGCTCGCAGCGCTCGTTGCCGCTTTGGGAAAGGAAGAGTCGCCTTTGGCGATTGACGCGATCCTCGGTGCGCTGCCGGCGTTCGACCGCGTAGCCACCGCGGACGCGCTGCTTGAAGCCCGGACGGCCGGCGGCAAGTCGAACCCCAACATTTCTCGCGCGCTGGCTGCGGTGAATGTCACCATAGACAGTCAGCTTGCGTCGCTCACCGAGGGCAGCCTCAGCGATCGTCAACGCGCGGCAGACCGGCTTGCCCGGCTGGGCGATCCCAAAGCTGTGATGCCTCTGATCGAAACGCTCGGCGCTTCAAAAGAACCGCAGCTCAAGATAACGATCGCCGAAGCTCTTGGAAGACTGCGTGATCGGCGGGCGGTTGATTCGCTTATTGCAGCTTCACGCGCAACGGAACCAGAAGTGAGAGTCGCAGCGATAACGTCGCTTGGTCTAATCGGCGACCACACCGCTGCGGAGCCGCTCTTTGTCTCTGCGAAAGACGACGACCGGCGGGTTCGGGACGCAGCGCTCCGGGCGCTTGCGGGGCTTGGAATATCGGTCGAGCGACTCGCCGCTGACCTCTCGGCGCCGAACTCGCAAGTCCGAGTTGCGGCCCTGACGACACTGGCTCGGCTTGGAGACTCTAGCGGAGTCCCTTCAGTAGTCTCCGCTCTAAAAGATCCTGACATCCGCGTGCGTTCGGAAGCGGCCAGAACAGCGGGTCTGCTTGGCGATCCGCGAGCACTGAATCCCTTGATCGCTGCGCTCGGTGATCCAGCGGCCGAGGTTCGTGTCGAAGCGACGTTCGCGCTTGGAAGTCTGAAGGACTCGCGGTCGATTAGCCCACTGACCGGCTTGCTAGGCGACAGAGACTCGCAAGTGAGCCTGGCTGCCGCTGAGGCTCTCGCGAGGATGCGCGAACCAAAGGCGACCCGAGTGCTGATCAACTCTTTGTCAGCCGAGGATTCGCGGGTCCGTTCGCGCGCCGCACAAGTGCTGGCCCGCGTGTCCGGTGAGGGCCCGCTCGAGGAAGGAGTGAGGCCGCTTTCACAAGCGCTTCGCGACCGCGACCCGGTAGTTCGGTATCACGCCGCTGAAGCATTGATCGCTCAGGGAGCGGCTGCGGTGCCTTCGGTGGTTGAGGTGCTTCGCTCCCCGCGAGAGGCTGACCGAGAGCGAGCCGCTCGGGTTCTTTGGCGGATAGGCGCGCCGTCGGTCGACTCTCTGATTGCGGTGTTGCAAGAGAAGGGAACCACGCCGGAGATGCGAGCTTCAGCCGCGTATGCCCTGGGAGTCATAGGTGATAAGCGCGCAATCAACAGTCTGACTGCGCTGCTTCGAGATGAAAGGTACTTTGTCCGGCAGCAGGCGGCGCGGGCGCTATCACAGTTGGGAGAAACCGCGATCGATCAGCTTCTAGAGATGGCGCGCTCATCTACACCTTCGACGAGAGAGGCCGCTATCGAAGCGCTCGGCAGCGGCGGATCGAGCCGCGCGCTGTCTAGAGTGATCGAAGCGCTGACGGACTCAAATGCGAACGTGCGAGCCGCTGGGGTGAGAGCGCTGGGCGAGTCGTCAAGTGAGCGCGCCGTGGCGGAACTTTTGACGCTGATGCGAGACGAATCGAGCACGCTGCGGGCCCAGGCTTCGGTCTCGCTCGCGCGGCTGGGTACGGTCGCGCTTCCGATGCTGGTAGCCGCGCTCAAGGACTCAAAGCCCTCGGTGAGACAGCTCGCCGCCGAAGCGCTTGGCGAAATTGGATCGAGGGAGGCCGTCGCTCCGCTTGTGCAGTTAATAGAAACCGACACGTCCGGCGCGAGATTGGAAGCGATAACTGCCCTCGGCAAGATCGGCGACCCGGCCGCCATCGATCCCATTCTTTCCTTCCAGCGAAGCGGATCGGTCGCAGTGCGAAAGAAAGCTATAGGCGCACTCGCTCGATTCAGGGACAAGCGCGCGGTCGAGGCATTGACCCTCGCGCTTGCAGACCAGAACGAAGAGGTGCGACAGGCGGCTGCCGACGGACTGGGAGAGGTGGGCGATCAGCGCGCGGCCGCAAAGCTCGAGATTCTTGCTGACAAGGACCCGAGCCAGGATGTGCGCGCCGCTGCGGCTCGGGCCATTCAGCGAATTCGCGCGCAAGAGCTTCCTCGACAGAAGGCCGTCACTCCCCCGAAGCAATGACTTGACCTGTACAAAGGCCCGAATATGAGAACAAATCGCAGCAGTCCAATCATCGCACTTCTCCTCGCAACGCTTGTCTTCACCAGTTGTAAGGGGACCTCGTCGGGAACGAGCGCGGCGCCGGGGACGACCCCCAGTAACGCGAACGCGCCGACACCGCAACCCGCACCCAACCAAGCTGACGCGGCTTCGTCGCAGGGACCCGTTGCGCCACCTCAACTAGCCGGGACTTACGTGATGAGCGAAGTTCAGGAGAAGGGTGGTGTATTGAACATCATCAGCGAGAACAAGACGGTGATTCACTTTGACGCCGACGGCAGCTACAGCCGCGCTTCGTCGAACAAGGGCAGGCTCTATCATACCGACTCGGGTGACTACCGGATCGAGGGCAGTGACAAGCTTGTCTTGACGATCAGAATGTCGAAGGGAGGTTCGGAGAATAAGATTCACAATCCGCCCCTTCAAAAGCCGCACCAGTTCACGTTGTCTTCGAACGGCGAGGAACTGAGGATGACCTCGAGCGACGGCAATGTCGCCCTCTTTCGACGAATCGCCCGAGTTCAGAAATGAGCCTTGGGTTAGTTGGCAACCCCAAAGGGGTTGCGCCTTATAGCCCAGGGGTTGCTGTACTCGGCTACCCTGGGTAACGGTGCCGAGACAAGGCCGTCTAGGTGTTGGCAACCCCAACGGGGTTGCGGCCCACGTTAGGAATTCAGACAGCGACGCAACAGTTTGTTCTTCATCGTCCAGAGTGCGATAGGCGCAACCCCGTTGGGGTTGGGACTCATCGCGATCCGGCATCCCCAGGTAGCCGAGTACGGCAACCTGGGGCTACGAGATGCAATCCCTTTGGGATAGGCCTTGAATCCCTAACTCTCAACTCCGGCTGTCGTCCTTCCGCTTTTCTCTCGCACAATCGTAGGCTCACTTTGGTTTTTTCCTTTTCGCGAATCTTCGGTTGCGCTATCATTCGACCAAGCTGTAAGCCACCTCCTCCGAGGTCCTTGAAGCTGACAAAGAAGCTTGGTTGTGAGGCAAAGGGAGAATTAGCAATGCGCGCCTACGATAGTATAAAGGCCGGGCCAGGGCGCGAAGTCACTTTAGAGACGCCCGATTTTCTTGAGCAGGCCCGTCAGTTACTTTCCAGAAGCCTTCCCATCGAACTGCGAATGAGCGGCAGCAGTATGCGCCCCGCAATCGAAGACGGCGATGTCATAACTGTCGAACCAATCACCGGCGACTCCATAAGACAGGGCGACATCGTGCTTTATCACAGCCGTTTCGATACCGCGGTGATTCATCGCGTGGTGCGCATCGAACGCTCGTCATCCGAGCGCGCGGTGGTCACCCGCGGCGACGCTGCGTCCCACAATGACGGAACGGTCCCGATTCATCGAGTGCTTGGGCGCGTAAAGCTCGTTGAGAGGGCCGGCGAGAAAATAAGGATGGTTGTTCCAAAGCGCGATCTCGTTCAGATCGCCCTTGGCTGGTTGCATCGCCTCAAGTTCTGGTGAAGAGGGCAAAGAGCTAAGAGCTAAGGGCAAAGAGAGCTGCAACTCCTCTACGGACTCATTCGCTCGGACAAAAGCAAAAAGATCAGAAGAAGCCCCAACGCGATTCGATACGCGACGAACAGGTAGGTCGTGTGCCGCGCTAGGTATCTCAGCAGGAGCGCGATAGTCAGATACCCGGACACTCCGGCTACGATCGTCGCCACAACGAGCGGGAGCCAATTAGTCTCAACTGATCTCAGCGCCTTCGGAAGCTCTAGAAGCCCGCTGGCTGCGACTGCGGGAATAGAAAGCAGGAAAGAGAATCGAGCCGCCGTCTCGCGCTTGAGTCCGGCGAACAAGCCCCCTGTGATCGTGCTGCCCGATCGCGAAGAACCCGGGATCAACGCAAACGATTGAGCTATGCCGACGACGATCGCGTCCGAGATTCTCAATTGATCCATCTCGCGGCGCTGCTTGCCCACGAGCTCGGCCGCTGTCAGCAGCAGCGCCAATCCAATCAAGCTGCAGGCTATCACCCACAGGTTCTTGGTCAGCGCGCCTTCGATCTGATGTCTGAATAGCAAGCCAACAATCGCGACAGGCAAAGTGCCGATGATGATGAGCCAGCCCAACCAGGCTTGCCTGCGGTGCGATTCATCGACCGGACGGCGCTTGATCAGACCGAGGTTTGCCCTGACAAACCCGGATATGATGCTGAGGATATCTTTCCAAAAGTAAACTATCACCGCGACAAGTGTGCCGAGTTGAATGACTGCGATGAATGCGGTCCACTGCTCCGGATGCAGCGGATCGATCAGCGGATGTTGCGGATCGATGGCGGTCATCACCTTGCCGGCTATGGTCAAGTGAGCGGTGCTGCTAATTGGAATGAACTCGGTAAGACCCTGCACCAGTCCGAGAATGATTGCTTGAAGAAGAGACATTCGGTCCTCACGGTTAGTCGGTTTCGGAGGGATAGACGTTCGTTCGAGAGGCGTGATAGTACAAATTGAGGGTGAGGACTGTCAACAAAAGTGCGAGGTGGGTATACTGACTGCTCTTTTGACCTGGGAGCGCGCGCGTCCAGCCTGCAGTGGTGTTGCCTGGGAGCGCAGGCGTCCCGCCTGCAATGGCGCTGCTGGGAGCGCGGGCGTCGAGCCTGCAGCGCTTGCGGGAATGAATCTTGAGCGCTCCTCAGGTCAACGCAGGTCCAAGGATACTGAATGAGCAAGGAAGTGAACCCAGGCCTGAAGATCTTCCTGCAGTTCTGGTTATTGATTGGGCTGTTGGCGGCTTTCAACTTTTACAACTACTTTCGTCGCGGCTCCAAACTGTTTCTGGTTGTCGGGATAGTGTGTGTTGTTGTGTTCATTGGCTGGGCGTTGTTTTATGTCCTGTATGTTCGGAAGAATGAGCGGTAAATGCGGAGCACTGAATTTGACAGTGTTAGAGTTGGTTGGCTAAGATCGTGGCTTGACTTGAGCGACCGAATCTCAAGAGAGTGGCCAGGTAGCTCAGTTGGTAGAGCAGCGGACTGAAAATCCGCGTGTCGGCGGTTCAACTCCGTCCCTGGCCACCAATCATTTCTTCGACTTACCTCAGAGTGAACCAGTACTTAGGGCTGATCTAGGCGACGGCTCCCGCCAACGAGAGCAGGAGACTGCGAATGATGAAATGGCGAATAGCACTCGAACAAGATCCTGAAACCTTAGACTGGGCCGCGTGGTGCCCGGAGCTACCGGGTTGCGCTTCCGCCGGTGTGACCGAAAAAGAAGCGATGGATAACCTTCGCGAGGCAATAGAGCTTTACTTGCAGCCTGACCCGATGGAGCTCGCGGCTTGCACCACCGGCCGAGTCAACATCTGATACGATGGGCACGCTATGAAAGCGCCAATTCAAACTGAACTACCGGATGAGCTAGTCTCTCAAGCCCGCTCCTTGGTCGATCAAGGTTGGGCCGGCGACTTCGACGGGCTGCTGGCTGATGCTCTGCGTCGTTATCTGGAATCGCACTCTTCGCAGCCAACTGAGTCGTTCATCCGTCAGGATGTCGCCTGGGGGTTGAGCGGCCGTGAGTGATGACGCTGCGGCGGTCGTTGTCTGCGACACTGGTCTCAGGTGAAGGATAGGTTGCTTTAGAACGTTCAAAACGATAGGAGCCGACAGATGCCACAAACCCTGCAACTGACCGCAGTCATTCAACGCGAAGACGATGCCTACGTAGCACTGTGCCCAGAGCTTGATATAGCGAGCCAGGGCGACACGGTCGAAGAAGCACGCGAGAATGTCATTGAAGCGGTCGAGCTCTTCCTGGAGAGCGCTGACTCCTCAGAAATCAAGCGCCGATTGCACCCAGAAGTATATGTCACGCGTTTGGAGGTTGCCGTTGGGTAAGCTGCGCGCGCTTTCTGGAAGAGAGGTATGCGCGATTCTCACCCGTAACGGCTTCGTCGAAGTGCGTCAGCGAGGCAGCCACGTCGTCATGCAAAAACGGACCGAGGGCTCAACCATTACCGTGCCGGTTCCTCGACACGCTTCGCTCAAACCAGGGACACTGAAATCCATCATTAGGCAGTCAGAGTTGCCGCGCTCTTTGTTTGAGACGGACTAGCACCGGGATTCGAGACAACAAGATCAGCCTTGGGAATGCCAGTATTACAATCTGTAAGCCACGAGTTGCGCACCTACGCGACTGCCCACAATTCTGACAGAACCTCCGCTTGTTCGAGAACCGTCTGCGTAGCTTTCTCCTGCTTGTCAGGGGGATAGCCGTACTTGCGCAAGATGCGTTTCACTATGACTCGCAGTTGAGCTCGCACGTTCTCGCGTACGGTCCAGTCGATGGTGACGTTCCTCTTCACCGTTTCAACCAACTCGCGCGCGATCTGAACCAGCGTCGGCTCGCCCAGCACTTTGACTGCGCTGTCGTTGACCTCGAGCGCGTCGTAGAAGGCAAGCTCGTCTTCGCTCAAGTCCAGCGCCTCGCCTCGCGCGTTAGCCTCGCGCATCTGTTTTGCGAGCGCGATCATTTCCTCGATCACCAGCGCCGCCTCGATCGCCCGGTTCTGGTACTTCCGCACAGACTGCTCCAGCAACTCCGCGAAAGAGCGCGCCTGGACAATGTTGCGCCGCGAGCGCGCCTTGATCTCGCCCGAGAGAAGCTTGCGCAATAATTCAATCGCGAGGTTTCGCTGGGGCATGTCACGAACCTCGGCGAGGAACTCGTCGGAGAGGATCGAGATGTCCGGCTTCTTCAACCCCGCCGCAGCGAAGATGTCCACCACTTCGTCGGATACCATCGCTTTCGAGATGATCTGCCGGATCGCGTGATCCAGCTCCTCGTCGGTCTTGCGCTCGCCGGGCGTGCTCTTCGCCAGCACTGCCCGCACCGCTTGGAAGAAGCCGACGTCGTCGCGGATGCGTATCGCTTCTTCGTGGGGCACGGCCAGCGCGAAGCCCTGCGAGAGTTCCGTTACCGCGCGCAGCAACCGGGACTTTCCGTCCTCTAGCGCGAGCACGTGTTCTTGCGCGGCGGGCAATAGCGACAGTCGGTCTTGCGGCTTGCCCGTGATCCACAACGACCAGTCAAAGCCGTGGAAGAGACCTTGGCAGACCTCATACTTCTCGAGCATCACAGCCACGGCTTCGGCTTGATCAATCGCCGTCTCGCCAGTGCCGCCGCTCTCCGTGTAAGTCGCCAGCGCCTTCTTGAGCTCGTCGGCGAGTCCGAGGTAATCCACGACCAGCCCGCCCGGTTTGTCTTTGAAGACGCGGTTCACGCGCGCGATGGCCTGCATCAGCCCGTGCCCGCGCATCGGCTTGTCCACGTACATCGTGTGCAGGCTCGGCGCGTCGAAGCCGGTGAGCCACATGTCGCGAACGATGACGATCTTGAATCCGTCGTTCGGGTCTCGGAATCGCTGCGCCAATGCCTCGCGGCGCCGCTTGTTGCGGATGTGGGCTTGCCAGTCGAGAGGATCGGACGCCGAGCCGGTCATCACCACCTTGAGGGCGCCCTGGTCGTCGTCTTCGTGTTGCCATTCCGGCCGCAGAGCCGCGACCTCGCGGTACAGCTCGACGCAGATGCGGCGGCTCATGCACACCACCATCGCCTTGCCGTCCATGACCGCGAGGCGATTCTCAAAGTGCTCCACCAGGTCGCGCGCTATCAACTTGATCCGGTTCTCCGACCCGACAACGGCCTCGAGTTGAGCCCAGCGGCTCTTGAGCTTTTCCTTTCGCTCGACCTCTTCTCCTTCGGTCGCCTCCTCGAATTCCGGATCGATCTTCGGGCGTTCGGATTCCTTCAGCTCGAGCTTGGCTAGACGGCTCTCGTAGTAGATGGGAACCGTGGCCCCGTCGATGACCGCCCGCTGGATGTCGTAGACGCTGATGTAGTCGCCAAACACCGCGCGCGTGTTGGCGTCGGTCTTCTCGATGGGTGTGCCGGTGAAACCGATGAACGAGGCGTTGGGCAGCGCGTCCCGCATGTGCCGGGCGAAGCCGTCGATGAAGTCGTACTGGCTGCGGTGCGCCTCATCCGCGATCACTACGATGTTGCGTCGCTCCGACAGAATCGGGTGGCGATCGCCTTTCTCTTCTGGGAAGAATTTCTGGATCGTCGAGAAGACAACGCCGCCAGAAGCGACGCTGAGCTTTTCGCGAAGGTCTCCGCGATCCGTAGCCTGGACCGGCGGCTGGCGCAAAAGATCCTTGCAACGGGCGAAGGTACCGAAGAGTTGGTCGTCGAGGTCGTTTCGATCGGTGAGCACAACGATGGTCGGGTTCTCCATCGCGGGATGCAGGATCACGCGTCCTGCGTAGAAGGCCATCGTCAAGCTCTTGCCCGAGCCCTGCGTGTGCCACACTACGCCAACGCGCTGATCGCCCGACTCGCCGCCGGGTTTGCTTCCGGCCTCATATCGGCCCGGCAGCTCCACCGCCTGAATCTCCGAGGCTCGAGCCGCTCGCAGCGTTTCCTGCACCGCGACATTCACCGCGTGGAACTGGTGGTAGCCTGCGATCTTTTTGTTGAGCTTGCCGCCACCCTCATCCTCGAACACGATGAAGTGGCGCACAAGATCAAGGAATCGGCTCTGCTCAAACACGCCTTCCAGCACGACCTGCAACTCAGCCATGCTGGCCGCAGCATCCTCGCGCCCGGTAATCGTGCGCCACGGTTTGAACCATTCCTTTCCCGCGCCGAGCGAGCCAATGCGCGCCTGTACACCATCAGAAACGAACAGCGCTGCATTCGTAGCGAAGAGCGCGGGAATCTGCGCTTGATAGGTCTGAAGCTGATGGTATGCGCTCCAGACAGTTGCGTTCTCGTCGGCCGAGTTCTTGAGTTCAATCACCGCAAGCGGTAAGCCATTCACGAACAGCACGACGTCCGGCCGGCGGGTGTGCTGCCCTTCTGCTACGGTGAACTGATTGACGGCGAGCCAGTCGTTGTTGTCGGGCTCATCGAAGTCGAGCACTCGCGCTTGTGCGCCGCCGATGGAACCGTCTGTCCGTCGATACTCCACCGTCACGCCATCCACCAGCATCCGGTGCACGGCGCGATTGCGCTCAATGAGCGAAGGCGCATCGGTGCGGGTCAGTTTGCGGAAAGCATCTTCTAGTGCGTCGGCGAGGAGGTCGGGATTGAGGCGGACAAGGGCTTGGCGTAACCGGCCTTCGAGCACCGTGTCGCGGTAGTTCGGATCGCTGCGTTCGGCGCCTACCAAGCCGACCGCAATCTCGGGGCCGTGAAGCACGGCGTAGCCCAGCGACTCAAGCCACGCGAGCGCGGCGTCTTCGACAATGGATTCGGTGAAGCGGCTCGCGGTCAAGCTGCCAATTCCTCCCGTACGCTCTCGCGCTCGCTCCACGCAATCGGCTGCACATCGTAGCTCCGCAGCGCATCGACCACAGCTTGCGAGACAGTCTGCTCGCCGTCATTCAGCAGCGCATAGGCTCGCGAATCCGCTGACCGAACCTCTTTGGTATCGATCCACGAGAGAACCACCGCCTGCGCGGTGTCGCGGTTGGGGCGATTGATCGTCTGGACGATCCGCTCCGGCTGTTGTCTGGACTTTGGAATAACAAAGTCGAAGAGGTGGTCGTAGCCAGTCTTCCCCGTGAACTTAACCTTTGGCGTGTATCGAATCTCGTGGACATCAAGCCATGCCACGACATCCTCGTAGAACAAACTCGCGACCAGGGGCACGGCCAGATAGAACATGTCGTTCACGGCCAGCATGGCTTGAACTAGGTTGTGTTTGCGCAGGGCGAAGTTCTCCGAAGACGCATGTACCTCAAGACGATTACCCTCAAGATGAACCCCGAAGCCATTCAGCGTCAGCTTGAGCAAGTCCTGCCGCTTCGGACTCTGCAGCTTGCAGCCGCTGGTCTCAAGATCATCGATCGTGTAGCCATCGTCGGTGAGGACATAACTCCCATTGCTTTTCTGCGCGTAAATCTGCACGTAGTCGTTATGGCGATCGAGGTAGGGTGTCGTAATCTCGATCCAGTCGTCGACCTGTCGTAGGGCGGTCTTATCCTTCAGCCAGGCGTGATAGGCGTCCATTAGGTGCTGAATGTCCTGAATCATGTGAATAGCCCTCTCTCGATGCGCGGCGGATGTGTAATGTTGCAGAATCGCATGAATTCTTCCAGCGTCGTCCAGAGGTCAGTGGTCGCAGTGAAGCGGTCAGCCGGAACAGGAATGGCCCATTTGTCGCCGTAGCCTTCGCGGTACACATGGAGATGCGGCGCTGGGATCTCTTCGTCGTCTGGATTGCGATGAGGAGCGCCGCCCAAATCGAGACGGACCAGCACCACGACCTGTCGCGCACGGTTCTGCATCTTGACTTTGAGCAGGTCGATTCGGCCCCGGCTCAAGTCGAGGAGAAAGTGCTCGCGCTTGTCGGGAGACTGGAGCGACAAGACCAGCGACTGGCCGCCCATGGGGAAGTCGGCTCGATCCTCGTTGACGCGATGCTTCTCCATGGCGATCAATGCATCGGCCTCTGCCTGGGTGAGATTCATGTCAGCCATCAAACCGACCTCCCGATGAATTGCCCGGTGGCCGCCACGCGAACCTTGTCAGAGTACAGCTTGGTGCAGCAGCGTAGCACCAAGACGGAGAAAACGTCGACAGCGATGACTGCGGCTTTCGCATCGCAAGAGCCCATGGTCTGACGTCCTCTAGGTTGACACCGGAGGTTTGCTCATCACATCACGCCTCCTCCGCGGGAAACCGGCTTGCGTCCTTCACTCGCAGCTCGCCGGAGATGAGCTTGGGCAGCAGCGTATCGCGCAGGGCGGCGAGGGTGCCGTTCTGCCCCGCGTATAGCTCTTGCCGGATTGGACGGACGAAACCGTAGTACCTGTCCAGTACCGGCACGGGGGGTAGCGGAATCTCCTTCCCGGCCAAAAGCGAGTTAGCATCGAGGTTTGGAACCGACGTGCCGTTCACGTGTTCCCAAATTTCGCCCGACTCTCTCATGCCGTGCAGCCATGCGTCGAGATACACCGCCTCCGCGGCGGTGCCGCAGCGAATTCGCTTGCAGAAGTTGGAGTAGACACAGGGTCCGAGCACTTGCAGGAGATCGGCGCACATCCAAAGGGGCCTGCCCGTTGGTCCTGCGCCGGACCCCGCGATGAGCACGTCCCTGTCATCCATCGCGCGGCGTTCAAGGCTCGAGGGTTTGAACCAGCGGCGAGGTGCCGACGCGTGCCCGGACTGACGCAAATGTTCGAGGTCAACGCCGCGGAGGCAGTTTGCGTCGATTGCACCCGCGAATGCTTCGCCTTCTCCCCAGTCGCCACCGATTGCTAGTTTGCCAAGCATTCCGAGAGTGCCAACCCGCCAGCCCTTCGGAATGTCACCGAGCTCCGACTCCTCGAATGAATCCGGGAACAGGTCGGCGATGGGCTTGGGCAGGCCCGGGTCGCGGCCTTCAACCTTGGCGCGGACGGGGTCGAAGTCCACGAACCATGACTTGAAGAGCGCCCGAGCCATCGCCTCCAGCGTCTCGTTTATCCGACGGTTCAGCGCGATCTTGTCGTCGAGCGTGCCGAGGATTCGAGCGATGGCGCGTTGTTCGGAGAGAGGCGGAAGCGGAAACTCGTATCCAAAGATATCCCTGAGCGTAATGCTTGCCTGGTTGGCGCTCCCTTGGGCGGTGCCAACTAAATACGTCTGGAAGTTTTCGGTTTTTAGCAGGTAGAAGAGGAACTCTTCGTTGAGTTCGGCAGTGCCACGAAGACGAACCGCATTCTGGTTCAAAAACGCGCCGTCGGCTTCGGGAGGTACGCGGATAGTTCTCCCGACGACTGATGCTTCATTGCTTGGCCAAGAACCAACTGTTGCTATTACCACGTCGCCCGTGTGGAGGGCGTAATTCAAGTACTGCGAGATATTTTCGGAATCGATGTAATTGCAATCAGCCATGTTGATTGTACGGTCAGTGAAGTTGCTGACTCGAACGACGGGATGGCCATGCGGGCGATACTCCGAAGACTTGAAGGCGAACCCTTTTTGGTGCCTCACAAAGTTTCCAAGAATCCCCGCTTCCCACTTAGCTGCCGCCATACCCAAGCTCCTTCACATTGGCGATGATCGCAGCATCGAGCTGCTTGGCCTCTGCCTGCTGTTCGCGCAGCGTCGCGACGAGCCGCGTCATCTTCTCCTCAAAAGGCTCGCCGTCGTCCTCGGCCGCCTCGGTGTCAACGTAACGCCCGGGAGTGAGCACATGGCCATGCTTGAGGATGTCATCCATCTCCGCAGATTTGCAGAACCCGGGCACGTCGGTGTACTCGCTTGCATCTTTGTCTCTACGCCAAGCGTGGTAGGTTTCGGCGATCCTCGCAATGTCCTCGTCGGTCAGCTCTCGGTGAGTGCGGTCCGCCATCGTGCCCATCTTGCGCGCGTCGATGAACAGTGTCTCGCCACGTCGGTCGCGGAAGCGACCGTTCCTCTTGTTGCGCGCGAAGAACCACAGACACACCGGGATCTGCGTCGAGTAGAAGAGCTGGCCCGGCAATGCCACCATGCAGTCAACCAGGTCCGCCTCGATGATGGCCTTGCGGATCTCGCCCTCGCCCGACTGGTTGGACGACATCGAACCGTTGGCAAGCACGAAGCCCGCGAGCCCCGTGGGCGCCAGATGATGGATGAAGTGCTGCACCCAGGCGAAGTTCGCGTTGGCGGTCGGCGGCTTGCCGTAGACCCAGCGCTTGTCGTCCTTGAGCAATTCGCCGCGCCAGTCGCTGTCGTTGAACGGTGGGTTGGCAAGCACGTAGTCGGCTCTCAGGTCAGGATTCCGGTCGTTGTGGAACGTGTCGCCGTGACCGATTTGCGCGTCGATGCCGCGAATCGCCAGGTTCATCTTAGCAAGCCGCCAAGTTGTGTAGTTCGACTCCTGACCGTAGATGGAGATGTCGCCAATCTTGCCGCCGTGCGCTTCGATGAACTTCTCGCTGCTCACGAACATGCCACCCGAGCCGCAGCACGGATCGTACACGCGGCCCTTGTACGGTGCGAGCATCTCGACCAGCACGCGCACCACACTCGACGGCGTGTAGAACTGGCCGCCCTTCTTGCCCTCGGCGCTTGCGAACTGCGAGAGGAAGTATTCGTACACGCGGCCGAGCGTGTCCTTGGCCCGGTCGGCGGGTGCGCCCAGCGCGATGTCGCTGACGAGGTTGATGAGCTGGCCGAGACGCTGCTTGTCGAGGCCTGGCCGCGCGAAATCCTTGGGCAGCACTCCTTTGAGCGACGGGTTGTCTCGCTCGATGGCGGTCATCGCGTCGTCCACAATCGTGCCGATGGTCGGCTGCGGCGCGCTCGCTTTGAGGTGCGACCAACGCGCTTCCTTCGGCACCCAGAAGATGCTGACCGCGCGATACTCGTCAGGGTCTTCAGCGTCCGCGCCTTGTGCCTTCTGTGATTCGAGTTCGGCATGCTTTGCTTCGAAGGCATCGGAGATGTACTTGAGAAAGATCAGTCCGAGCACGACGTGCTTGTACTCAGCCGCGTCCATGTTGTTGCGCAGGGCGTCGGCAGCCTGCCAGAGCTTGGCTTCGAAGCCAAGATTAGCGGCCGAGTTGCTGGAAGAACGAGAATTCTTTTCCTTCATTTTCGGCAAGACTCACCTCGGAGAAAATAGCGCGGCGGAGTAGGTTAGCCGTGAAGTCGCTCGGGTGGTTTAGTGTACACTTGCCTTTGACCCTTTCCAAGCAAACTGGGTCGCGATTCGCTCTCAGCCGAG
Organism: Candidatus Onstottus arcticum; assembly: GCA_038040485.1. Taxonomy (GTDB): domain Bacteria; phylum Acidobacteriota; class Blastocatellia; order UBA7656; family UBA7656; genus Onstottus_B; species Onstottus_B arcticum. Next base: position 204,599 of record JBBPIE010000008.1, on the reverse strand, counting down.
GTTCTTGATGCTGCTTCTCCGCGTCAGTCCCTTCGCCAACACTTCTGAACCGGAGTGCCTCGAATAATCTTTGGTTCGGTCAGGAATCGAGCTGAGCTTTATTGACCCTCGCACGAGCAAGACAACGGCTGATGATGAGCGCATACACCGTGTCGCTGACGGAGTGGCTGTTCGCCGGGGCGCGCCAGCATGTGATTAGGGGCTAGGTGTTTGCGATCGGCCAAAAAGAGGAAGAAGAAGCGATCCGCGCAGCCGCCCGGCATCTCGGCTTCAAGCGAACAGGTTCTTTGATTCGCGATGCATTCAAGTCAGCAATCAACGGAGCCATCCGCCGCGGCCTTCTCGAATCCGACGGTGGGTTCATTCGTAGAGCAAGAAACGGCAACTAACGCTGACCAAGGTGGAGGACTGATGATCCTATCGTTGCTGGTTAACGGCAGCGAACTCGCGGCCGCACTCACAACACTGCGGAAGTTCACAAAGCGCAGCCAGGATCCTCAGCTAGTTTTCACCTTCGACGATAACTTACTCACCATTGACGCCCCCGGGATTAAGCTAAAAGCAACGGGGCTTGGTTCGCTCAAGGGGCAGGCATACGTTTACTGGCATTCGCTCAGGGGCATCGCCGCTGTACCACCATCTGACGAAGAGGTGTTGATGAAGGTGGAAGCCGGGCGTCTGATCATCGGGTCCGCTTCGCTGCCGTGTACCTGGCAGGAGTCGATTATGGGGTTGATCGAGATGCCGATGGATGCGCCTTTGCTCGATATGCTGCGTTTGCGAATGAAGTACAATGACGAGCAGATTGCGCGTTCGGGTCTTACAGACGCCGTATGGGAATCTGAGCGGCGGATGAACGAGTTGATTGTACAAGCTTCGCGTCTGCTTGCGCCGCTGGGAGTAGACCGAGAGACTGTGGCTCGCATTGTCGAAGAGTCAGTGCAACAAATCTCGAGAGAAACACAAGATGACTGATGAGCTTAGGTTCTGACGAAATCAAAACTTCTGGAGATGGGCTCCGAGAGATGAAGTTACCGAATGCCGAGAACGCTGTCGTGGAACGGGAGAAGATCACCGAGTATCTTCTGAATCCCGCTCATCGCTACGGCGCGAGTAAAGCCCGGTTCTTTGGCGCGTTCGGCTTTCGTGCCGAAGAGTGGTGGGCATTCGCCGAAGCACTTCGCGAACACGGTCGCAACCACGACGTGACGAAGGTCCACGAGAGTGGGTTTGGCCCGCGCTATGAGGTGGAGGGCACGCTACTAGCACCCGATGGCCGACGCCCGCGGGTGCGCACGGTCTGGCAATTGGATCACAGCGCAGTTGCGCCACGGCTCATCACCGCTTATCCTACGAGGGAACGGCCATGATTAACGAACACGATTGCATAGTGCTTACCCAGGACCTGCCCGATGAAGGGTTGAAGGCAGGAGATATTGGAACGGTTGTCCACCTCCACGAGGGCAGCGCCGCCTACGAAGTAGAGTTTATGACGCTCGCTGGAGAAACGATCTGCGTGGCCACTCTGCTCGCCAGTCAGGTGCGTCCCATAGCCAGTCGGGACATCGCTCACGTGCGTGAGATTGCGGCCGCCTGACCGAACTGCCGACCTGATAGTCTTCATTCCGGATAGTCCTGAGAGCGGCGGGGCTCGCGCCGCTCTCTATTGCAATACCTTCGGTCACCTTCAATGCTGGTTAGCCAAAGCCGGCAGAAGATCTGCCAGTCGATACCCGGCTAGGATGTTCCTCCGTTGTGCCACCCTTTGCGCCGAGTTCACATAGTTGCGGGAAAGAGGAACGGGACGCCTTTCATTGCTGCTGGCAGGAAGCTGGCCCCGAAGATAACCAAACTCCACCGCGGCGGCAAAGCTTTCCACCTTCGCCCACCTTTCGAAACTCTTCTCCGACAATTCAGCCAGGTTCGGTCGAGCCAGCTCCGGAAGCCCTTGAAGCTGGTCCGCGCGCTCCGATACTTTCTGCAGGTCCTCAGAGCCCAGAATCAGACCGTCCCAAAACGAGTGCAGATTCTTGACCTCACTTCCGTTCCTGACAAACCAGAGATTGCCGCCTCGGTCACCATTCGGAAACACAGTCGAAAACAACGCAGTCGTGTGCAACGGCTGATGGACGTCGCCAACGAGGTGGAAGATCCAACAAAGAGCAACCGCCTTTTCTGGTCTGGTTGCGCGTGGGTTGCGAAGCACGCCGAGGTTAAGGTTAAAGGCCGCAACAACGTTTTCAGCTTCCGGCTCATGGGTGTGCACCGACGAAGGCTGGTTGGGCGGCTTAAAGGGAAAGTTTACGAAGTGCCAGAACGCGTGATGAAACTGGGGTGAATCTCGGGCATCGTCCGGCCAACGAGCGGCGAAGATGAACAAGAAGCGGTCGCGCGCGTCTCCCCTGAGACGTAGCTGATCGATTCTGGGCTTCCACATTGTCTTGTAAAACGGATGCTGTTCAAGCAGTAAGACAACTTGTCGAATCGTTTCCGGACTTGACTGCTTCAGTTCATGGTAAGCAATAGCCCCAGTGACCATGTGTCCCGGCTTGTTCCATGAACTGGCTTGCAGCGGCAAAAGAGCAAGAGCAGCAACAACAACAACAATCCTGGTTAGCGGTGGTCGCATATGAAACCCTCCCACGACACGAGATTTCACACGGCGTTGCCATGTGTTTCTAATCCCTTATGGTAATGGTGCTCAAAACATTACGTGGGAGACCGCCGGTTAATCGAGAAAGATTCTAAGCAAGGCTTCGCCCGCATGGCATTCTCCTTATGTGCTTCGAAAGCACGTCCGGAGATTGTAAGGAGAGCCAGCCGGCATTTCCGCGTGCCATGCCGATGCTTACTGCACTCATCAACCAGTGAAACATTCGAGGTCGATGAGCGTCTAATAGGAAAAGAAGCAAGCGCCACAGCTTTCGCTAGAGGAGTCTATTCAACATGAAAGTGCTCACAGTCAGAACAGTCATTGCCCTTTTCATCCTTGGCATCGGCATTGGAGTTGCCCAGGGATGGTTCGCTCATTCAGCGGCGCCGGTTCCGCCACCCGATCCCGTTCCGGCACCCGCTCCTGGTCCGCCATTGAACGATCCGAAACCATCAGGCCAGGTTCCGAATCACACAATCGCCAACTCTACGCTCGAGATGGTCTTCGTGCTTGACACTACCGGGTCGATGGGCGGCTTGCTCGAAGGAGCAAAGCAGCGAATCTGGGGTTTGGTCAACGAAGTGATGCAGTCAGCTTCTCATCCGTCCGTTCGCGTAGGGCTGGTAGCCTACAGAGATCGGGGCGATCAGTACGTCACAAGGATATCGCCGCTGACAAACGACCTGGACCAGGTCTACTCGACGCTGATGGATTATCGCGCAGAAGGCGGAGGCGATGGACCAGAGAACGTGCGGCGCGCGCTTGCCGATGGCGTGCGCAACGCAGGATGGTCGCCGCGCAAGCAGGGCATCGCTCAAATCATCTTTCTCGTTGGCGATGCGCCGCCACACGAAGACTATAAAGACGAGCCCAGCACCGCGACGACTACCGCTGAAGCGGTAAAGGCAGGAAAGATCGTCAATACGATTCAATGCGGCAACGAGCCCGGCACGAAAAACGTTTGGCAGGCGATTGCTCAGCACGGTGAGGGGCAATACTTCGCCATCGCGCAGGACGGCGGCGTGCAGGCGATCGCGACTCCCTACGACAAGGAGATGTCAGAACTGGGCGCGAAGATCGGCTCTACTTATGTAGCCTATGGCGGGGGTGCCGGAGCCGCAGGCGTTAGCCATCGTGCGGAGGCGAGCGCAGGGCAAGCAGCAATGGAAACCGCTGTCGCTTCGAGCGCGCCCGCAGAAGCAAAAGCAGACCGCGCTAAGAACAAAGCGTTGAACTCGGAAGCGTATGCAGGCGACTTGCTGACCAACTTGGAGAACGGCTCGGTGAAGCTCGCCGCCGTTAAAGATGTGGACCTCCCTGATGATTTGAGAAAGTTGCAGCCGGCGGCGCGGCAGAAAGAGATTAAAAAGCGACTCGCCGAGCGCAAGAAGCTGCGCGAAGACATTCTCAAGCTCTCGAAAGTGCGCGACGAGTTCATCGCGGCTGCGCGAAAGAAACAATCCGGCAACCCGAACAGTTTTGACTCAGCGGTCGCCGTCGCTCTCAAAGAGCAATTGAGCCGCAAAGGGATCAAGTGATGAGCTTGAGCTACTAGAGCCTTCACACAAAGGCTCGCAAGGCGGCAGGCAATTCAGACAGGGGCAGCAGTCGCAGGCGAAACGACTAGCTGCCCGCTTTTCACCTTTGAACACAAAAGAGAATCCTGGCGAAGAGCAAAAGAGCGACGCGCTGTTACGAGTCATCTCGCTGCGCCGGAAGCGTTCGACTTCGATCATCCAGAGCGGCGTCGCTTTCCGTGCTTAGTCTCGTGACGTGCTTCCGCTTCCTCGATTGAATGGGTCTCAGTAAGTTTGGAATCGTGCTTTGCCATGGACACCAGCTTTTGGTAATGCTTGTGGAGTACCTCAATCTCGGCTTCGGTAAGGTCCTCGACATCGATTAGCCGGTTACTCGCTCCTTCCATCGCGGCGACGATCTCGTTGAGCTTCAGATGTATCGCCAGCGCGTCCTTGTTCTGCGTTCGTTGAATCAGAAACACCATCAGAAAGGTGACAATGGTCGTCCAGCTATTTATCACCAGTTGCCAGGTGTCTGAAAAGCCGAACAGCGGCCCAGAGATTCCCCAGACGATGAGTACAGCCAGAGCGATGACGAAGGCCGCGGAGGTTCCGGTGGCTTTCGTAGCTTTAAGTGAAAACCGCTCGAGCATCAAACCTATCCCCGACCTCTTCTTGCGCCTCATAGCTAAATCCCCTTCCTGGTTGGTTGTGTTGCTTGCTGCAGATCGATTAAGAGCAAGGCCAAGCGATTGTCCTCAAAACTTGCAATCGTGCTTTCCGTCGTCTCTGTTGTCCTAGCTTCAATCCTCCGCGCCATCTCTGCGTGCGCGAGCGCGACCGTCAATCGATTCGCAAGGCGAAGTAGAGCCAGAGACTTTCAAACCGCGCATTGAAACATCCGGGCAGGGGATGCTAAAAGTACTCGCGAGGAATCAAACGTCGTGAGCGCACAAGAAATACTTGCCGAAATACAGAAGCTACCGGCAGAAGATCGACAACGCTTGCTAAAAGCGCTGCTGCCCGAATTACGCGATCAGGCCGAGGCGCGACCGAAC
>JBBPIE010000008.1:0-199271 GCA_038040485.1 Candidatus Onstottus arcticum | reverse complement strand
ATGTCTATCGATAGGTAGCCGCTACGCGGCCAGGCTAAGGCGCGACCGAACATGTCTATCGATAGGTAGCCGCTACGCGGCCAGGCTAAGGCGCGACCGAACATGTTATTGATAGGTAGCCGCTATGCGGCCAGGCCAAGGCGCTACCGCTCGTTTTCTATCGATAGGAAGCCGCTACGCGGCTAGGCTAAGGCGCTACCGAACATTTCAATGATAGGGAAGTCTGCTCATTCGCATAATGGCGAGACTCTACATCTCTCCGGGATACTGGCTCCTCTCTTGCTCTAACCACCTTCTGACGTGCGGCGATGTAGGGACAGCGTACAAGCAGGGCGAGATTGATACACTGCTCGTTTATCGCAGAAGTCGTACCGACGATGATGCGTTGGGTCTCATCAGCCTTGCTCAAGCACAGTTGCAGGAACGCTACAGTTGCCGCAGAATTCGCCGGGAGTAAACTCACTCCCTTTGAGAACCAGCAATAGTCGTTTTGTTTTTGTGGGTGATAACCAATCTGAGTAAAAGGAGCAGACTCCTATGTTCCCAATCGGTGACGACAATACCTCGCGCAGAACTTTTCCGGTGGTGACTTATAGCCTGATCACCAAGCGCGGCTGATTGTGGCGCGAGGATCAGTCGATGGCAACGACGTTCTGTCGCCTCGGTCAACCGGGGCTTAACTGAGTGTCTCACTCAAGGCGTGCACCCCACCTCTGATTTACTTCTGCTGACCCGGCGGTCAAGTCCACTTGCCTTTGAGGTGCTTCGTAGTAAAATCGCATACTCGTTCGTAGTTGCATTGCCAGATGCGCCGCGTGCGCGGTCCTGGCGGATTTCTTGTGAGCCGGAAGCAGCCTGATTCTGCGGAGCGGGCATATCCGGAATCTGACCAGCAGTGGAAGCAACATCTCCCCCTAAGATCGGAGAGCGAGGATAGATTGATGATAAGACATTCAAGACCAATTCTGCTGATTGCCATTAGCGCGAGCCTGATCGTCGGATCGACCTTCGCCATTCAAGCGCAATTCCGGGACGACGCGACCGGCAGAATACGTGCGGCTCAGAACACCCAGCGACAACCAACTGAAGGGCAGCCTGCGCCTGAAGTGATCGGTTACTGGCAAGCCTTGACTGCTCGCAGCGCAGGGCCGCTGGCCGTGAGCTGGAACAAGCGAACCGGCACGCCCGAAAGCATCTTCGGCAAGCTCTCACGTCCGATGGGCGACCCTTCAGAGATGACTGCGCGACACTTCCTGGCCGAGAACGCACAGCTCTTCAAAATGCGTGGCGAGACGGAGGACCTGGATCTGGCGCGCAGCTTCGAGAGTCCGCTCGGTGAACACTTCGTCTTCGAGCAGCGGTATCAGGGCGTTCCGGTCTACGGCGCGCAGGCGGCGGTTCATTTCAACCGGGCGGGAGAGGTTGTGGCGGTGAACAACACTTACCAGCCGGGGATCGCGCTTGAATCGGTCGAGCCGCAACTGAGTCGTTTTAGCGCCTTCACCCGCGCGAACGTCGCATTGGGGCGGAACAGGCTTTCGCAGTTCTCCGCCAATCTGGTGGTCTACAGCTTCAACGATTCTTTCTTGCTGGCTTGGCACGTCATCATTCCCACCGACGGCCGGACCTGGGAGATGTTCGTCGACGCGCAGCGCGGCGAGTTGTTGGGCGAGCCGCGCGACACCAACCGCTACGTGAACGGCGCGGGGCAGGTCTTCGTCGTCAACGCCATCGTCGCCACGCGCGACAACAGCTTGCGTGACAATGACGATGCGGCTTCGGCTGTGCCCGCCCAGGCCTACTCAATCGTGACGCTGCAAGGGTTGGTCGGCAACGGCTTCCTCGACGGCCCATTCGCTTCCAGCAGCAAGACAAAGAAGCGGGCGTTCAACGCCGCGAACAACTTCATCTTCGACCGCAGCGACGACGGCTTCAGCGAGACGATGGGCTATTACTACCTCGATTACGCTCAGCGTTATATCCAAACGCTCGGATTGACCAGCGTCAACAACCGCCAGCAAGTCTTCTCGGTAAACCGCTACAAGCAGGACAATTCGTTTTATTCGCCGAATTCGAAAGAGATCACTCTGGGGCTTGGCGGGGTTGACGATGCGGAGGACGCCGACGTAATCGTTCACGAATATGGCCATTCGATTCAGGACAACCAGGTTCCGGGCTTTGGCTCGTCGCTCGAAGCTGGCTCGATGGGCGAAGGGTTTGGCGATTACTGGGCGGGGTCAGTGGGCGCGCAATTCAGCGGCGGCTTCCAGGACACATGCCTGGCCGAGTGGGACGCGACTTCCTACAGTACCAGCAATCCTCCGTGCCTGCGCCGTCTGGACGGCACAAAGCATTATCCCGAGAATGTTGTGGGCGAGGTTCACGACGACGGCGAGATATGGTCAGCGGCGCTGTGGCAGATTCGCGAGGCGATCGGCGCTGGGAATGCGGACAAGGCGATTCTGACGGCTCATTTTCTGCTCACGCCCGGCGCTTCTTTCAATCAAGGTGCTAACGCGCTGGTGACTGCGGCCATCAATCTCGGCTATAGCAACCGTCAGGTGAATCTTATCAGGGCTGTTTTGAGTGATCGGGGATTCGCGGTGACAGCCTAAACTGCTGGTTGGAGAGGCGGGATTTGCAGGATTTTTCCAGGTTCATTCCAAACGGGCGAGTGGCCGACCTGAATAGCAAGCGCTAGGCAAACCGTTGGGCTGTGGTAGCAACCCGCCGTCGCCAGTGACAAACACGAGGTTTCTTGAAAGCGTAGGCCGCACCCGCTCGCCCCAATGTGTGGAACAGATTTGACTCCCATCCGAAGACATCTCCGGCGGTGCATGGCCTTCCCGTGCAGGGAATACAAGTAAGAATCACTGGCCAACTGTTCTTTGACGGCAGTCACGATCCCGCGGGCTGTAAGCCGCCAAGACGAAGATCGATCATCATGGGAGATTCATCCGGTTTACACGATTGAGGTTAAGGATGGCGCGGGTTTCATTACCTTCGTTGAATGGGTTAGCAGGCAGCACTAGCGCAAGATCAAACTAGAACAAGCGGCTTTCCACGTCTGCCAGTGGAGCTAGCAGCAACCTGGTCGCTCTTGGCAGTCGCGCTCTCTTGAAGCTGACTTCTCCCCGTTGATCCCTTCGTCGCCAACCCCTATAAACCGGGACGTCTGAATCTCGCGGGAAACCTTGCCTTGGCCGGGAATCGCATTCGACTCCGATCATCCTGAGCTGCGGCGCTTCCCACGCTTGATCTGATGACGAGTTTCGGCTTCCTCGATTGAATGGGTCTCAGTAAGCTTGGAATCGTGCTTCGCAAGGGCAACCAGCTTTTGGTAATGCTTGTGAAGTAACTCAATCTCGGCTTCGGTAAGGTCCTCGACATCGATTAGCCGGTTACTGGCCCCCTCCACAGCGGCGACGATCTCGTTGAGCTTCAGATGTATCGCCAGCGCATCCTTGTTCTGCGTTCGTTGAATCAGAAACACCATCAGAAAGGTGACAATGGTAGTGCCCGTGTTTATGACCAGTTGCCACGTATCTGAAAAGCCGAACAGCGGCCCAGAGATTCCCCAGACGATGAGTACGGCGAGAGCGATGACGAACGCCGCGGAAGTTCCGGTGGCTTTCGTAGCTTTCAGTGAAAACCGCTCGAGCATCAAACCGATCCCCGACCTCTTCTTGCGCCCCATAACTAACCCTCCCTTCCTGGTTGGTTGTCCTGCTTGTTCCAGATCGCCTTCAGAAAGACTCTCAAACTTGCAGTCGTGCCTTCCGTCGTAGGCGTTCTCCTAACTTCAATTCTCCGCGCTGTCTCTGCGTGCTCGGCGTCTTTGCGGTGAGTGATTCTCGGCATTGGTTTACCGCCGAGAGGCTAAGGATGCAAAGATTGCGCGGAGAGATTTCCCGCAAGGGAATCACCTCGGAGAAGACGACGGCGCGGCGAATACTCTTGGGAATCAAGCCGCTCGGGTGGTTTAGTGTACTCTTGCGTGTGATTCTTTCCAAGCGGAGCCCCACTTGCGGAGCCCCACTTGTATGTAGGGTTCGCGTCGGCAACGCGACAGCGGGGCTTCACTCGACAAGAGTCATCCACACTCAAGCCGACGAGTTACTCTGAGGTGGCAACGGATTTCGAATATTGTGCTGTTTGAATGTTGGTTCTGTTCGGCGAGCCCCAACGCTGGTCGCCCCGATTTATGCTCGCGCAAGCAAGGCAAGCGAGTGATAATGCGAGTGATCATTGAGGGAGGATTGGAATCAGGAGAACGGATATGACTCGCGACGAACTGCTCAAACGCATTTGGATTGACCCCGCGCGATGCTTCGGCAAACCTTGCATTCGCGGTACTCGGATATGGGTCTCATTGATCCTCGATCTGCTTGCTTCGGGAAGCACGGTCGACGAGGTTCTAGATGACTATCCGCAGCTCATCAGGGAGGACGTTCAGGCATGCATCGGTTACGGTTCCGAGATGGCTCGCGAGCGCTATGTGGACGTTCCTCTGGAGACCTCAGCATGAGGCTGAAGCTCGATGAGAACCTCGGGAACCGCGCGTGCGACATTCTTCATGCTGCCGGGCACGATGTCTCAACCGTGCTAGCCGAGGAGCTTGGTGCGGCGAGGGATGACGAAGTGTTACAGGCGGCTGCCAGCAAGGGACGCGCGCTTGTGACTCTCGATCTCGATTTTGCGAATCCCTTACGTTTCCTGCCGAGCAGCTACTCGGGGATAGTCCTCTTGAGATTGAGGTCCAGGCCGTTGCTCGAAGATGTACTTATTCTCGTTCGAACGCTTGCCAGGTTTTTGGAAAGGGAAGAGCCGGTCGGCAAGCTCTGGATAGTCGAGCCGGGGCGGGTTCGGGTTTACCAGGAGCCGTCAAGCGACGACTAGTTGTTGAGTCAGCTTCGGTGAAGGGAAGGGGTTTTGACTCGTCACCGGATGCTCACCGAACACTGACCCCGAATCAGACCATACCTTCAACTGACCAATCCTCGAAGCTATTCGCGAGGTCGCTTGCACTCGTGGCTTTGACCGAGAGGAGCCGTGTTAATGGGCTGGCAAGGAGCGAATGTTATAGTGATAATCCTGCCTTCGGTTCAGAGATGATGAGGCAGGCTCACCAAGGAGGTCCTAGATGAGAAGACATTTGTTCCTGACCTTGCTGGCGCTCGTCGTACTGACTTCACGATCGTCTGCCCAGCCACTTATTACCGACATCTTCCCTCCTGAAGAGTTCGTCGCGCGACGGGCGAAGGTAATGAAGCAGATCGGCGATGGCGTCGCCATCCTGCAAGGCACGACCGAGCGGCCCGGCGAACAGCCCCTCCGTCAGAGCAATCAGTTCTACTATCTGTCCGGCGTGGTGGAACCGCGCGCAATCCTGGTCATAGACGGCAAGACCACACGGTCGACGCTCTATCTTTACTCAGGAGCCGAACGGCGTGAACGCATGTTCGGTTCGGCGATGGTCCCCGGCGACTCGGCCGCCAAATCTACCGGGTTTGACTCCGTTCTCGCCCGCGAGGAGTTTGCAAAAGCGCTCGCAACCTTTGTGCGCGAAGGGCGCACACTGTACACGCCGTTTCGCCCAGAGGTCTTGGGTAACGCTTCGTCCAGCGACGTTATTGGTCACGCGAAATCAACTTTGGACGATCCGTGGGACGGACGGCCCTCTCGCGAAGAGGCGTTCATTCAGAAGCTCAAGGGGCTTGCGCCGCAGGTCAATGTGCAGAACCTCGACCCGATGCTAGACACAATGCGCGCCTTCAAGACTCCGCGCGAAATCGCGATCATCCGCGAAGCCACGCGCATCACCGGCCTCGGCATTATGGAGGCCATGCGCGACGCTCGGCCCGGGATGTTTGAGTATGAACTGCAAGCCGACGCCGAGTTTGTCTTCAAGAGGTATGGCTCGCAAGGCGCTGCGTACTTCGCACTGATCGCGACGGGACAGAACACTCTCTACTCGCACTATCATAAAAACACCGCCAAGCTCCAGGACGGTGATCTAGTGCAATTCGATTACGCGCCCGATTTCAAGTACTACGTTTCCGATGTGACGCGCGTCTTTCCGGCTAACGGCAAGTTCACTCCGCGGCAGCGCGAGTTCTACACGATCTACCTGCGCCTATATCAAGCCCTCATGACTTCCATCAAAGTCCACGTCACCCCCAGGAACATCATCAAGGAGACGGTGGTGAAGATGGATGCGGTTATGGCGAGTTTCAAATTCACCGACCCAAAGATCAAAGAGGCCGCTACGCGCTTTGTTGAACGCTATCGTGCGAGCTCATCCAACAGCCTCGGCCACACGATTGGCATGGAGGTACACGATGTGCGGCTGCCGACCCAGACACTGGAACCGGGACAGCTCTTTACCATTGAACCGGCGATGACGATTCCGGATGAACATATCGGGATCCGGTTGGAAGACGTGATTCTGATGACCGAGAACGGCTATGAGAATCTTTCGGCATTCGTACCGTCCGAAATCGCCGACATTGAAAAACTGATGGCTGAACCGGGGCTAAGCGATAAGCGACCAAAGGTGACCACACAGAAGTACTAGTAAGGCGGCCTGCTATGTGCGGTCATATCCTGGACTCGCGTTTCGCGTAATCGAACCGCGATTTCCGTCGTACTTGCATCGTCTCTCAAAGACTTTGTTCTGAGATGAGGGGTTCCAATGTCAAAGACTCTGCTCATAGCGGACGACGACGCCTCGAGTCGCAAGCTATTCAAAGAAGCACTTAGTGCCGATGGTTACGACGTCATCGATGTGGGTAACGGAGCGTCGGCCCTTGATGTTATTAAGGCGCGGCACATAGACGTCTTGATCACTGATGATACTTTGCCGGGCTTGGATGGCATCACGTTGCTTGAACGCGCGCACGAGCTGCAGCCAAAACTGCGGGCCATCGTAATAACCAGTCACGGCACGCCCGATGCCGTCATTGGCGCTTTGGACAATCAAGCCTGTGACTTCCTTTCGAAGCCCTTCGAGTTAGAGGAACTTCGCGGCGCCGTTCGAACCGCCTTTGAACGCTTAACCTCCTGTGAGATTGAAGTCCTCTCTGCAAAGCCCGATTGGCTGGAAGTCCTCTTGCCTTGCGATCTCAAGGCAGTCGAGCCAATTCAGAACTTCCTCACCGGGATCGAAGGGGACCTGCCAGACGAGACGCGCGAAGAGATAGGCTCGGCGTTTCGTGAGATGCTCAACAATGCCATCGAACATGGAGGTAAGTGTGATCTCTCGAGGAAAGTGAGAATCAAGTACGTCAGATTGAAACGCGCGATTCTCTATTCAATCCAAGACCCAGGGAAAGGGTTCGATATGGACAAAATCGAGCACGCCGCGTTTGCTAACCCGCCGGATGATCCAATTCGGCACATGGCAATAAGGGAGGAGCAGGGAATCAGGCCGGGAGGGTTTGGCATAATGCTCACGTCGCAGGCTATTGACGAATTGGTCTTCAATGAGAAGCACAACGAGCTCATATTCGTAAAGTACCTCGATGAGAATCCGACGGCTTAGTGAGGACGGTTGGCCGGGAGTAACTCTCTCCCTTGGAGAACAAGTAAGGCCCGCTTTTGACTTAAGCATTTGTCATATAGCATGTGACATCCAATCTGAGTGAAAGGAGCAGACTGCTATGTTTCCAATCGGTGACGACAATACCTCGCGCAGAACTTTTCCGGTTGTGACTTATTGCCTGATCGCGCTAAACCTACTCTTCTTCTTTGTCGAGCTAAATGGCGGCGAGCCGTTTATCATGCATTGGGCCTTTGTACCGCGGCGGTTCCTGTCCAATCCGGCTGGCGATTTCCCCACGCTCTTTACCTCCATGTTCATGCACGCCGGTTGGCTCCACCTGTTAGGCAACATGCTTTACCTCTGGATTTTCGGTGACAACGTGGAAGACCGTTTCGGACACATCAAGTTCCTAATCTTCTATCTGCTGTGCGGCCTTGCGGCAACTTTCGCACAGTTGGCTTTTAGCTCGGGATCAAATGTGCCAAACCTGGGAGCATCAGGAGCGATTGCCGGAGTGCTGGGAGCTTACATATTGCTGTTCCCGAAGGGAAGAGTGAATGTGTTGATGGGCAGAGGAGTGATTCCAATGCCGGCATTGGTGGTGATTGGATTCTGGATCGTCCTTCAGTTTGTTAGCGGTATCGGTTCCATTTCCAACACGGCGGAAAGTGGCGGAGTGGCTTACATGGCGCACATAGGCGGCTTCATCGCAGGATTCGTTTTGACCTTTCTATTTCGCGGTAGAGGAACGCAGGCAACAACCTGACAATGACGACGTTGTGGTGCGGCCTGTATTGCCACAAAGGCACTAAGCTCACGAAGCTTCACAAAGAAGGGCTTTGTGGACCTTTGTGTCTTCGCGTCTTTGTGGCGAGACTCTTCTCAACACTCTGGTTGCTCTCCCGTCGTTCGATGAGTACGACAGATGAAGATCGACAAGGAACAGCGAAACGATTTGCCGCGCGTGGTCGAGGTTATCATCAATGCAGGCTCGGGCCCGTCAGAAGACGATGGGCGTGAGCAGGTCACAGAGCTCTTTAAAGCGACCGGCGTTGATGCGCGGATCTCGGTGGCTAAGACTGGAGACGAGCTGCTTAAACTCGCCAGCCGCGCCGCTCGCGGCGAAGCCACTACAATAGTTGCTGGGGGCGGTGACGGCACACTTTGTGCGGTCGCCTCAGCTCTTGTCGGCACTGACAAGATGCTGGGCGTGCTTCCGCTCGGCACGCTCAATCATTTCGCCAAAGACTTGAAGATACCGCTCGACCTCACAGAAGCTGCGCGAACGATCGTCGCGGGCCACGCGATACAGGTCGACGTCGGAGAGGTCAACGATCGCATATTCCTCAATAACTCGAGCTTGGGGCTTTATCCAAGCGTCGTTTATCACCGCGAACAAAGGCAGCGGCTCGGGCACCGCAAATGGCCCGCTTTCATCTGGGCCGCGTTTTCTGTTTTGCGCCGCTATCCGTTTCTCAACGTCCGCTTGAACGTTGACGGTAACGAAATGTCGAGCCGCACACCGTTTGTGTTCATAGGTAATAATAATTATCAGATGGAGGGCCTTAACATTGGCAGCCGGGAATGTCTGAACGCCGGACAGTTGAGCCTCTACTTTTCTCACCGTACCGGGCGGCTTGGACTTTTGAAGCTCGGACTGCAGGCGCTCTTGAAGCGTTTACCGCAAGCCGAGGAATTCGTCGCGATGTGCACCACCGAGATTTGGATAGAGACACGGCGCAGGGGCGTCCACGTCTCGGTGGATGGCGAGGTCGTCCTGATGCAGCCGCCGCTTCACTACCGCGTACGACCGGGCGGGCTTCGCGTCATCGTGCCTGTGGGCAGCTCCGCTGTGACCGAATAAGGGAGCCGGTGGCGTATGCGAACAATTGTTCATTTATCCGACATTCATTTCGGTAGCGTCAACGAGGAGGTTATTGCTCCGCTCATTCACACCATCAACGGGATTGAACCGGATGTCGTCGTGGTCTCGGGTGACCTGACGCAGCGGGCGCGGTCCAGTCAGTTCAAAGAGGCTCGCGCGTTCCTCGATGCACTCCCTCAACCCCAGATCGTCGTGCCAGGGAATCACGATATTCCTTTGTACAATGTCTTCGCGCGATTCGCGCAACCGCTTGAGAAGTACCGGCGCCACGTAACTGATGAGCTACGACCGTCCTACGTCGACGACGAGATCGCAGTCCTTGGGGTAAGCACAGCCCGCGCGCTGACGTTCAAGGGCGGTCGCATCAACGAGACCCAGGTGGCCTGGCTTCGAGAGAAGTTCTGCTCGGTTGGGACGGACGTTATCAAGATCGTAGTCACGCACCATCCGTTCGATTTGCCGGAGGGTCACGACGACAGTGACCTGGTTGGGCGCGCGCGAATGGCGCTAAAACAACTCTCGACTTGCGGAGCCGATTTGTTTCTCGCGGGCCATCTGCACATCAGCCGTACTGGTCACACGGCAAAGCGCTATAAGGTCGGCGGGCTCTCATCGGTCATTGTGCAAGCCGGCACGGCTGCTTCAACTCGTCGAAGAGGCGAAGTTAATTCATTTAACGTCATTCGTCTTGCCCACCCCGACCTGACCATTCAGAGGATGATCTGGCAACCCGCCGAAACACGCTTTACCGCATCCGTCACCGATCATTTTCGGCACTCGATCGCGGGTTGGTCTCGTTTGTGAGCGTAAGCAACAAAACCCAGTTTTTCGAAATGTTGATCCTTCACAACTAACCAACGGCTTTCTGCGGAGCGCAGAGTTGGGAGTCGGCGGCGAGGCCTCTGTCCCGATCCTTGATCCTGATACAGCCCTTCTCGTCGAAGTCGTCAAGGAAGGCGTCAAGCGAAGGAGTTAAAGTGATCTCTCTAAGAATAGGTCGCAGGAGCGAGGGGAGGGTGAGCGCGGATTCTTGGGGGTGCACGGCCAAAGCGAGCGGTCAAGCCACCGTCTGCAGATACTTAACCTGATTCACCTTCTCAAGTATTCGAAGCGAGCGGACGTAGATCTGTGCGGCTCGCCCGTAGTTTGCCTGCTGGATATACAGTTTGGCCAGGCTCGAGTAAACCTCCAGCCAGCGCGCGTCTTGGGGCGGACAATCGCGCAGCTCAGTCAAGGCCACGAGCAGGTTCCGCTCGGCCTCACCAAAGGCGCCTCGCACCATCAAGTCTTCGGCTGTCTTGAAGTGTTCCTTGTATGCGTCAGTCATCACGCCTCATACGCGTCATCCGGACCGCCTCAAAGGGCGGTGAACCAGCCTGGCTCCAGGTCAAATTGATTCGACGGGCCTTGGTCTCAAGCCTCGACTGGAGGCTCTTCTGGTTGGTCGGCCTGCGTGCTAGCTTGCTGCGCGGTGACGGCCGCCGCGCAGATCCCCACAACGTCAGTTGGCCGACTTTCGCAGAAAGGCCGGTACCGCCAGGTCATTGTTGTCGTGCGTGCCGGTTGGCCGGTTGCCGGGACCGGGGCCTTGCGGGCCTCGAAGCGGCGGAGCCGGCTGAGAAACAGCAGCAGTCGAGGCGAAGTCAGTAGCGATCACCGTGATTCGAATTTCATCGGTGAGGGTCTCGTCTATCACCGCGCCGAAAATGATTTCGGCTTCGCAGTCGGCGGCGTCGTGTATCAACATCATGGCTTCGTTGACTTCGCCCAGCTCCACGCTGGGTCCGCCGGTTAGATTCACAAGTAGCGACTTCGCGCCTTCTATCGATGCTTCCTCCAGCAGGGGACTGGATATCGCGCGCTGCACCGCTTCGATCGCGCGGTTGTTCCCTGTGGCTACTCCCGTGCCCATCAACGCCACGCCTCGTCCCATCATCGTCGTTCGAACATCGGCGAAGTCGACATTTATCAGCCCCGGCAGCAGAATGATGTCGGAGATGCCGCGAACTGCTTGTCTGAGGACCTCGTCAGCCATCATGAACGCTTCGACAAACGAGACGCCCTTTGCGGTCGACCCGAGAAGCCGCTCATTGGGAACGGTGACGACGCTGTCAACGCAGCCTCGAAGCTCTTCCAATCCAGTCTCGGCGTTACGTGCGCGCCGCAAACCTTCGAAGGCGAACGGCCTGGTAACCACGCCGACGGTGAGCGCGCCAAGCTCAGTGGCAACGCTGGCGACGATAGGCGCCGCGCCAGTCCCGGTTCCGCCTCCGAGCCCCGCAGCAACAAAAACCATGTTCGCTCCATCGAGCGCGTCGAAGATGCGGTCTATATCGGCGAGGGCAGCTTGTTTGCCGACCTCGGGGTCGCCCCCAGCGCCGAGGCCCCGCGCAATGTCAGCGCCAAGCTGAATTTTGATCGGGGCGCGCGAACTTCGCAGGGCTTGAAGGTCCGTGTTGCAGACGATGAACTCAACTCCGGTCATGCCCTCCTCGATCATTCGGTTTACGGCATTGCCGCCTGCGCCGCCTACACCGACGACTTTGATCTTCGCTACCTGGTCCAGGGGCTCAGACTCGGCAAACGCGATCGAGCCTTGTCCAGGAACGTGTCTCCCATTGTGCATAGTCGGATCCTCCATCTTCCAAGCAACGGCATCGCGGCGGTAGAAACTTTCCGTCGAATCGCGAGCACCGGGCTCTTGCTTGCTCATTAACGCGGTGACTGGTGTACAGTCGCGGAGGACACTTATTGTAGTCAAATCTTCCTGGAAGTCAAGAACTTCCTTCGTCGGGTTTTTTTTCTAAAGCACGGATTTACTTATGGTTGCGCATTTCGCGGGCCGACTTGTGGAGGTCGGCATGAGTGCCCCAACATCGTGTGGATTGGCACCCTCAAGCGAGACCAACCACAACATATGGACACAGGATCTCAGGAGCGTAAAAAGGTAAACGAGAGTAAACCGTGCGTGGCCCAAGCTAAGCCCGTCAACATCCTGTCGAGATCCTAACGGAGTCGCTGTTTTCTTGCGGACATCGGACCTCTGATGTGGCCTGTGGCGGGCCTTGCGTGTCTGGTTGGATGTGTCTGGTCAAACTCCTGATTTGGGTCGAGCCTGATGCCGTGCAGCGCGGTGTAATGAAGTCCGGGTGTTAATCAAACCATCGAGCCTTACGTTAAGGTTCAGGGCAGGTGGCGCAATCGAGTCTGTCGCAGAAGGAACTTAGAGCGCCTTCGTTTCATTGCCCTTTCAGAGTAAGCTAGTCGGTCGGGACACGCGGTGAATTATGCGAACCCTTCTCTCCTTCTACTCCGACGCAGCAAAGATCGCTTTGCAGTCGATCTTCGCCCACAAGCTTCGTGCGTTTCTAACACTCATCGGGATAATCATCGGAGTGGCGTCGGTGGTCGTTGTCGGCGCTTCGATCGATGGTCTTAACGCCTATGTCACCGAGCGGGTTTCGAAGCTTCTTGGTGTAAACCACTTCATGATCTCGCGCATCGCGCATGTCGGAAACATGACGGAAGACGAGTGGGAGAAGATGAACAAGCGCAACAAGCGCCTGGAGTGGGACGACCTGGATTGGCTGATCAACAAGTGCGTGTCTTGCAAAGCGGTTGGCGCAGAAGCTGACGCGAGAGTTGACCTTAAGCATGAGGGGCAGGACTTATTCGGGACCCAAATAGCCGGCGTGACTGCGAACATGGGCGAGATCGAAAACAAGACCATCGCGGAAGGCCGGTTTCTCGCGCCTCACGAAGTCGAACGCGCGGCGATGGTATGCGTCATCGGCGCGGATATTAGAGACAAGTTTTTTGCTGGCCTGGATCCGATCGGCAGGACACTCAAGATCAGAAACCTGCCAATGACGATCGTCGGCGTCGAGGAGAAGCGAGGCTCAATGTTCGGCCAGTCGCTCGATAACCACGCATATATCCCGCTGACAACCTGGGGGCGAATGTTCGGCCGGCGTCAAAGTCTTCAACTGCACGGTAAGGCGCAAAGCCGCGAAACGTTTGAGCCAACTATCGAGGAAGCTCGGGTCGCGATGCGAAACAGGCACAAGCTAAAAGGCGACGCCGAGGACGACTTCGGACTGGTCAATGTCGAGCAGGTGAACAACCAGGTAGACCAGATCACCGGCACAATCGCAATTGCGGTCGTCCCGATAACGCTCATATCGCTTGTTGTGGGCGGCATCGTCGTCATGAACATAATGCTGGTGAGCGTGACCGAGCGGACCTTTGAGATCGGGCTGCGCAAGGCCGTGGGTGCCCGGCGCAGCCACATACTCGTGCAATTCCTGATCGAATCATCGGTGCTTTGCGCGCTTGGAGGCGTGCTCGGACTATTGACCGCTGCCGGAGTGGCGTGGCTGATTAGCACAGCCACTCCCATCCCGATGGCGATCACCCTGCCGTACATCCTGCTGTCGCTCATCGTGTCGAGCGGCATCGGGATGATCTTTGGGATTTATCCAGCGGTAAAGGCGGCCAAGCTGGATCCGATCACGGCGTTAACCAAACTCTGAAAGGTGATTCATGAGGCTGAAATCGTTCGTCCCCACCGAAACGATATTGATGGCGCTGGATAACGTGCGCGCTCACAAGTTCCGGAGCTTCCTGACGGTCCTCGGCATCGTCATAGGCGTCACCACTGTTATCGCAATCGCGTCGATCCTCACAGGGATTCGCGGCAACTTGATCCACTTTATTGAGGAGTACGGCACAAATAACATCTACGCATTTCACCTTTCTACTGGAATCTCCTTTGGGCCCAGCGATCGCGAAGAAAGAAAGCGGAAGCCTCTCAAGCCTGAAGACGGAGAAGCTATCAAGCAATTTGCGCCGTCCGTCGAGGATGTAGCGAACGACGGGTTCATTGAGTGGAACTTCGACAAGACTCTTAACTATGGAGGCCAGACGTATAAGCAGGGAAACCTCGAAGGAGTATCGGCCAACTACGGAGTGATCACCAACCTTTCGCTGAACGCGGGTCGATTCATCAGCGAGGCCGACGATCAACACCGACGTGAAGTTATGGTAATTGGGGATTCGGTTGTCCTGGCGCTGTTTCCGCAGGGAGCCGACCCGATAGGCAAGCAAGTCACGATGAACGGCAAGCCCTACGAGATCATCGGCGTTCTCGAAAAGAGAAAAGGAAGCATGATGGGTGAGAATGAAAGCGACAACCAGGTGCTGGTGCCGTTCAGAACCATTCGCAAAATCTCACCTCGAAGCGAATGGATGATGCTGATCATTAGCGCGAAGAGCGGAGAGATGCGACAGGCTCTTGACCAGGTTGAAGATGTGCTTCGCCGTCAGCGGGGTGTGGCATACGATCAAAAGAACAACTTCGATCTGACAACCGCCGACCGGTTTATTGCTGAGTTTGACAGCATAACCGCGCAAGTTGGACTGGTGGCGATCGCCCTCTCGAGCGTCGGGCTGCTCGTAGGTGGAATCGGTGTCATGAACATAATGCTGGTAAGCGTGACCGAGCGAACTCACGAAATAGGCGTGCGGAAAGCGATCGGCGCGCGCCGTCGCGACATAACCAACCAATTCCTATTTGAAGCAATGACACTGACTCTGCTTGGCGGAATACTTGGAGTGGTGCTCGCAATTATCGTAAGCCAAATCGTCGGGTTGATTTTTCCATCGCTGCCGGCCTCGATTCCTATGTGGGCTGTGATCTCGGGGCTTGTAGTTTCAGCGGGGGTCGGATTGGTATTCGGCGTGTGGCCGGCAAGAAAGGCTTCGCGCCTCGATCCGATTGAAGCGCTCCGTTACGAGTAAGAGGTCCCGGCATAAAACTCTCAGCCTGTGTCTCAAGCGTCTGAGATCCGTCAGTTAATGCTATGTCGTAAGACGGGTGTAAATTCCAGGCAGCCGTTCAGGCAAACTCAGAACATCGTCGATGATCGTATAACCTACTTCTCCATACATATCACGAAGCTGGTCTTCTGACTCGCGATCGATCGTAATGCAGAAAGGAGTGATGCCTTCAATTCGGGACTGTCTTAGCGCCATCCTCGTATCCTCGCGCGCGTAACGGCTGTCGCCATAGTCGTGATCGTAAGGTCTCCCATCCGACAGCACGATCAGCAGCTTGGTTCGAGCATCCTGTCGCGCAAGCCTAGTGGTAGCATGCCGAATCGCCGCTCCCAGACGAGTGTTGTTCTGATACGTAATCCCACCAATGCGACGTTCTACTTCAGAGGAATAACCTTCGGAAAAATCTTTGATGATGTAGAACTTAACGTTGCGTCTGCCTTCACTGGTGAAGCCTTGCATTGAGTATGAATCGCCGACTGCTTCCAGCGCCTCGCTCATCAAGACCAGGCCTTCCTTCTCGATGTCAATTATGCGCTGCCCCGGTTGAGTGTAAGGGTTGTTTGGATATCGGCTGATTGCTCGCGCCGTCGAGCTCGACATATCTAGCAGGAATGAAACGGCAACATCGCGCTCGCGTCGGAGCTTGCGAGTGTACAGCCGGTCGTCGATCATTCCCGTGCTTCGCTTGTCCAGCGCGTAGTCGATCACCGACTGAAGATCATAGTCGTCACCGTCGATCTCGCCGCGGATGCGACGCAGGTTCTCGGGCCTCAACAGTTGAAACTGATATCGAATCGACGAAATTACTCCCGCGTACCGGCTTCGGACCATCTCGACGAAACCACGCGAGCCACGTGAGCCAGGCCGTTCGATGACCCGGCACCAACGCGTGCGATAATCGCCCAGCTCGCGATCCCACTCGTCGTAATAGAATGCGAGGTCGCCCTTCTCGAGATCGTGCTCGGCAGTTTCTCCGCCTCTCAAGCGGTTGAAGAGGTCTTGATCATCGCCCACCTCAGTTGTTTGGTCGGCGTTCCAGAAGCTAAAGGGATCCTCGCTGACTTCGGTTTGCTGCTGCTGGCTCGTCTGAGCGCCCTCGCTGTTTTCCAGCGCGGCCTGGCTTTCACCGCCTTCAGTCTGATTGGCCGAGCCGTCCGTCGCCGCATCTGACGTTGTTGGAGTCGCAACGAACAAGTCATAAACATATCGAGTTGCGATCAACGAGTCTGCGACCGACGCGTCTTCGCGAAAGATGTAGTTCGCGAGGATTTGTTCAAGCTCCTTCACAACCCTCGGGTAAGCTCGTTCCGACTGAGGGGTAGCTCCACCGCAGATAGCGAGTTGAAACAGGATCTCGAACGGCACAAGCTCCGCCGGAATGTTTTCGACGTCAGGTCGGCGCTCGTTGAGCCGGGCTCTGACAAAATCCAAATCGCGACGAATGCCTCGATAAACTGACCGGAGCAGATAGTCTATTCGCCCGTTCTCGATCGTAGTAAAGAGCCGAAGCGCCAGCTCTCTGTTCGGATACTCCGAGAGCACTGCCAGAAAATCGACTCCGATCATCGATGATTCGGGAAGAGGCTGAGACGCGGCTACCTCGACTTCACCTTCACTGTCTATCGCCCGACGGTTCAACCGCCAGCTAAAGGCCATACGCGTCTCATGCAAAGCCGCAAGCAGGTCGGGAGAGTCCTTCAAGTAAGTTCTAAATTCGATTTGGCCTGCAGCATGCGCGGCCAGCACCTTGAACAGCCGAAAGTTCTCCTTCTCATGCTCGAACTCGGCAACCACCGACGGCAAGTAGATTGTCTTCCCATCGGCGATCCTAACCTCGTCGGGAATTGAAGCGAGCGAACCGATGTTCAACGAGCGCCCGGTCAACCCTTCGACATAGAGCCTGAGAGTGTGCGCCACCGAGTCGAGCGTTAGCCCGCCCTCGATCTTGAAGAGATCCTCCTGGCTCGCCTTCGACTCGAGTGAGTAGTAAGCCTGCGTTCTTCGCGCGCTGTCGCCGGCCTTCTCCAGTCCCCGGCGCGCCCAGTCGCGAAACTGCCCGAGCGACGCGGCCCGGAGCGCAATCGGACTGGTCTTGAAGCACTCGACCGCCGCCACCGTATTGGTCTCGGCGATCTCTTCGACGACTTCAAGCACCGCCGTTACTACTTGTCCCCGCCGGTGCGGCCCGACGCGAGCAGCCAGTTCGGCAACGATGTCGGGGCTTTGCTTCATGAAGTGATAGCTTGCGGCATTGCCCTGAAGAGCGACGCGTTTTGCCAGCGCGGTCCATCGTTCGAAGGATTCGCTTCCCGCCACCATCAGAACCCGGCTTGCTGCCTTGAAGTACTGGAGGGCCACTCCGCCCGAGCGGTCGAGATAGGTCTCGGTAACCGCGAACAGTCGCTCGACTGAGGCGGGCTCGGACCCAGCGACAACCGATGGTAACTCCCCGAAGAACTCGGCCGCAGTGCCTCCGGACCTGAAAGCAAATGCTGAAGTAAGACTCAAGGCTCGCTTGACTAGTTCCCCCGAGCCTGCAGCCTTGAGCCGCGATACCACTTGCGGTGCGATGAGCAGCAGGTCATTGCTGTGTTTGACAGAGTGACGCGCGAGTTCGAGGCAGATCGTGAGAATCTGAGCTGCGCTGTCGTGGTCATGAATGGCGTTTACGATTGCGGGGGAAGAGTTAAAGCTTTCGGTTGCGGTGCTGGCCGACAACGCCGCTTGCTTGTTGACCAACCTTAAGACTGGAGAACGCATATCCTCGGGAAGCGAGCCGAGCGTCGTCGCGCTTGCGAGAAAGAAGCTCATCGCGCTTTCGGCGCTCGTAGCGGACAAGCGTTTGCCCGCCTCTCCCCACACGCGCATATCACTGGCGTCAATCAGACGGGAGATCTCCGGCGCTGCCCTTAGCATTTCAACTGCAGCTCTGAGATTCGTGGACGCGAGCGAGACGCATATGTCAGTAGTCAGCAGCAGCCGATCGTAGGGCAACGATCCGAGGCGCTTAACCAGACCTTCAATGGTCGAGCTCGCGACACCTCTGAGATGGCGTTTGAGATGTTTCTTTACCTCCCGCTCTCTTTCTTCCATGGTTGCCGGTCATCATAGCAAAGGTGCTGGTCCGTTTGGAACGCGCAGCGCCGGAGAAATTTCTTTTCAAGTCTTACGAGTCCGATTTTTTGTTTGCGCAAGTCGCCCGCTTCGATGTAAAAGATGAATGAACCATCATTCATTTTCCGGCAAGGAGCAGAATGGCTTCTTTTAGACGGGCTGCGCAGCCCAAGGAAAAACTCAACGGAAAGTACGAGGCAATTCTTCGCGCCGCCATCAAGGTCTTTGCTCGGAGCGGATTCTTCAACGCGAAGGTAGCCGACGTAGCCAGTGAGGCGGGAGTCGCCGACGGCACGGTTTACCTTTATTTCAAAAACAAAGACGACATCCTGGTCTCGATCTTCAACGACCACATGAATGAAGCGCTCGCCAGCGGGCGCAAGACCCTTGCCGAAATCAACGACCCGGTCGAAAAGATAAGAAGGATTGTTCTCGCTCACCTGGAGGGTCTGGGCCGCGATCGCGATCTCGCAATTGTGTTTCAAGTCGAGTTGCGCTCATCGACAAAGTTCATGGAGCAATTCTCGGCCACCAAAGTGACCGAGTACCTGGAGTTGATTCGCGGCGTCATCGAGGAAGGGCAAACGCGCGGCGTCTTTCGCCGGCGTTTGAACGCGCAGGTCGTGGCAAAGGTCCTGTTTGGCGCGCTCGACGAGATGGCCACGAATTGGGTTCTAAGCCGCAAGCGGTACAGCCTCGCTTCAACGGCCGATACAGTGATTGATGTCTTTCTGAACGGGATAGGCAAGGATTAGAGTCGCGCGAAAAAAATGAACGACGAGCCACAGACACTGAATGAGCTGTTCAACGGAGCGGTCGATCGCTACCGCGACTCCGAGTTTCTGCGCTTCAAGCGGGACGGCGAGTGGAAATCGCTTGCGTACGGTGAAGTCGCGCGGCGAGTCAGGGAACTCGCGTTGGGGCTTTACTCAGTCGGACTGCGAAGCGGCGAACGAGTCGCAATCTGGTCCGAAAACCGGCCCGAGTGGAACATCGCCGATCTTGCCTCGCTTGCCATCGGCGCCGTCGACGTTCCGATCTACGCCACGCAAACGGTCTCACAGGTTGAATACATCCTGGCCGATTCGGGCGCGCGTGGCATTTTCGTGTCTTCGGCGTTTCTTGGCGAGGCGCTTGCAATAAAAGCTCGAGTTCCGTCAGTCGAGTTCGTCTTTGTGTTCGATGATGTTGAGCCCGCTGGTCAAGATGACTCGGTGATCAGCGGCGGCGATCTGGTAGGCAAGGGCCGCGCGCTCTTCGGGGAACAACCTTCGCTTTATGAGAGCCTCTGGCGAGGCGCGAAGCCCGAGGACCTGGCGACCCTGCTGTACACTTCCGGAACTACTGGGGATCCGAAGGGTGTGATGCTCACCCATAAGAACCTGGCGGCAAACGCGTTGAATACCTTTCGCTGGATGAGCCTCGAGGGTAAACGCGATCTGGCGCTCAGTTATCTTCCGTCTTCTCATGTCTTCGAGCGGGGCGCATTCTATCTCTATGCACACGCCGGCACAGTCGTGGCTTACGCCGAAAGCATCGACACTGTAGCGAAGAACCTGCTCGAAGTGCAGCCGACGGTTATGACCAGCGTGCCTCGGATGTTCGAGAAGATCTACGCGAAGATAACGGAACGCGGTCTCGCAGCCGGCTTCCCCAAGAAGCAGATTTTCTTATGGTCGCTCGATGTAGGCAGAGAATGGGCGGCTAAGAAGAATCGTGGAGACGGGCCAGGAGTGTGGCTGAACCTCAAGCACAAGATTGCGGACGCGCTTGTGTTTAAGAGGTGGCGAGAAGTTATGGGGGGCAGAATTCGAGTCTTCATCTCGGGAGGTGCGGCCCTGGCGCCCGAGATTGGTTATCTGTTCTCGGCGGCCGGGCTGGAGATCTTGCAGGGTTACGGGCTGACCGAAACTTCTCCATCGATTTCGTGCAACACCGAGGCACGCAATCGAATCGGGTCGGTCGGGCCAGTGATGGATGGCGTCAGCGTTCGAATGGCGGCCGACGGCGAGATACTGGTCAAAGGCGAAACGGTGATGAAAGGCTACTACAACCGGCCCGCGGAGAATGAAGAAGCCTTTACAAGCGACGGGTGGTTTCGCACCGGCGACATTGGAGAGATGGACGCCGATGGGTTTCTAACAATCACCGACCGCAAGAAAGACTTGATCAAGACGAGCGGGGGAAAATACATCGCGCCGCAGCGAGTCGAAAACCTGATCAAGTCCAGCCGGTTCATCTCGCAGGTGTTTGTGGTGGGGAACTCTCGCAAGTTCGCTTCAGCGCTCGTGGTTCCGAACATGCAGTTGCTGCGAGACTATGCTGCGCTTAAGGGTATCAAGCACGAAAGCGACAGCGACCTGATTGCGAACTCGCGTATCGTCGATCTGATTCAACGTCAGATCGACAAGCACACGGCTGAGCTGGCGCGCTACGAGAAGGTCAAAAAGGTTGCGCTGCTCGAGCACGAGTTGACCGCCGAATCGGGTGACCTAACGCTTACGCTTAAGCCGCGGCGAAGCTTTATCGAGAAGAAATATGCGGCCGTCATCGACCGGCTCTACGAAGAAGAGCCGAGTCTCGCGGTTGTTTAGCTTGTATGGGGAGGTAGCGCAAGCTGCTAGCTTGCGTACTGTTCGAAACGCGCCGCAAGCTGGCAGCTTGCGCCACATGAGCAATGATAAAAGGGAGACGTGGGTGACTCACAAGATCAACAAAGCCGCAGTGCTGGGATCAGGGACGATGGGCGCGCAGATCGCTGCTCATTTGGCAAACGCGGGAGTCGAAGTGCTATTGCTCGACATCGCGCCGACCGAGCTGACCAAACAGGAACAAGCGCGAGGGCTGACGCTTGAGAGTCCGCAGGTGCGAAATCGAATCGTAAACGCGGGCCTTGAAGCCGCAAAGAAGATAAGGCCCGCCGCGTTCTATGCGCCCTCGGTCGCGAGCTTGATCAAGACCGGGAACTTCGAGGACGATCTCGCGAAGATCGCCGAGGCCGACTGGATCATCGAAGCCATCGTCGAGAATCTCGAGATCAAGCGCAGCCTGTTCTCGCGCGTCGATGCCGTTCGCAGAGCCGGGTCTATCGTCAGCTCGAACACTTCAGGCATCTCAATCAACGAGATGGCTAAGGGAATGTCGGACGACTTTCGCCGTCACTTTCTCGGGACTCACTTCTTCAATCCGCCCAGGTATCTGAAGCTTCTCGAAGTCATCCCGACGGCTGAAACAGATCGCGATGTCGTCAGCTTCATAGCCGGTTTCTGCGACCGTCGTCTCGGGAAGGGAATCGTCTATGCCAAGGACACGCCGAACTTCATCGCGAATCGGATTGCGACTTTCAGCGCGTTGAACGCGATGAAAGTGATGATCGAAGGCGGCTACACGATTGAAGAAGTCGATGCGATGACCGGCCCGGTGGTCGGCCGGCCCAAGTCGGCGTCATTCCGAACCTCGGATATCGTAGGGCTCGACGTTTCGCTTTACGTGGCTGACAACCTCTACGCCGCGGTGCCGAATGACGAGCAACGCGACGCGCTAAAGCCGCCCGAACTTCTGCGCGAGATGGTCAAACGCGGATGGACCGGCAATAAGGCGGGGCAGGGCTTTTACAAACGGACTCGCGGCGAAGGCGGGAAGACCGAATACCTGGTGCTGGACTACAACACGATGGAGTACAAGCCGGCGCAGAAAGTCCGCTTCCCGGCTATTGATGCGGCCAAGACAAACGAGGACTCGGCCGATCGAATTCGAACGCTCGTCTACGGCAAAGATCGCGTAGGCGAATTCCTCTGGAAGACGATCAGCGCAAACCTGATTTACACCGCGAATCGAATTCCGGAGATCGCCGACGATATCGTGAACATCGACAACGCTGTGCGCTGGGGCTTCAACCACCAGTTCGGGACTTTTGAGTTGTGGGACGTGATCGGAGTCGAGAAGTCAGTCGCGAAGATGCGCGAAGACGGCCGCGAGATTCCCGCGCTCGTGACGAAGCTGCTGGACTCAGGAAAGAAGAGCTTCTACGAGTGGCGCGACGGCCGGACGTTCTACTTTGATGTTGCGTCCGGCGAGTACAAAGAAATTGAGCCGCGCCCCGGCGTGCTTGTGCTCAAGTCGTTGAAGGAGCGCACGGGAGTCATAAAGAAGAACTCGGGGGCTTCGTTGATCGACATTGGCGACGGCGTAGCTTGTCTCGAGTTTCATTCGAAGATGAACGCGATAGGCGGCGACACCGTTTCGATGATGAACTACGCAGTGAAGGAAGTTGGCGAGAACTTCGAAGCGCTAGTGATCGGCAACGAGAGTGAGAACTTTTCGGTCGGCGCGAACATCATGATGTTGCTGCTGGGGATTCAAGAGGGCGAGTGGGACGAGATCGGGATGTCGATTCGCCAGTTTCAAAACGCCAACATGAACCTGCGGTACTCGGCGAAACCGGTTGTTGTTGCGGTTAGCGGGATGGCGCTTGGCGGCGGCTGCGAGATCACGATGCACGGTGACAAGGCTCGAGCTTCTGCTGAAAGTTATCTTGGCCTGGTCGAAGTCGGAGTCGGGTTGATACCCGCAGGCGGCGGCGTAAAAGAGATGGTCTTGCGGTCGGTCGAAGATGCTGTGCCCGGCGAAGATTTGTTCGCGCGAATTCGGAAAGTCTCGGAGACGATAGCGATGGCAAAGGTGGCTACGTCGGCTGTCGAAGCTCGCGAGATTGGCTTTCTGCGTGAGACTGATCCGATCACGATGAACCGCGATCGGCTGATCGAAGACGCAAAGCAGACTGCACTTGCGATGGTCCACGAAGGCTACACCGCGCCGCATCAGAAAACCGACATTCCGGTGCTTGGGGAACCGGCGCTTGCGGCGATCAAGCTTGCGGTTCATATGATGACGCGAGGCGGGTTTATCAGCGAGTACGACGCTCACGTAGCGAAAAAGCTTGCGCACATCATCACGGGGGGCGACTTGTCGCACAAAACGCTTGTGTCGGAGCAGTACCTGTTGGACCTCGAGCGCGAAGCTTTTGTTTCGCTATGCGGTGAGAAGAAGACTCAAGAACGGATTCAGCACATGCTGAAGACTGGCAAGCCGTTGAGGAACTAGTAATAGGGAGGTCAAACATGATGGTCAAACGCAAGCAGTACAAATCATCCGCGGCAAAGCAGTCTATATCGACCGAAGAAGGTTTGGATGTTGCGAGCAAGATGGTAAAGAAGGCGCAAGAGAACAAGATTGACTGTGCCTTGTGCGGCGGTCTCGCGATGCATGTGTATGGCTTCACACGGGCCACAGTCGATGTGGACTTCATCGCTGCAGAGGGGTTGCCGTTGCCAGCCATCAAGAAGTTGCAGATGGGCGGCGAAGCCTACCACCTACAATCAGGTGAAAAGGACATAGAGGTTGATTGGATCATTCGCGACGACGACAGGAAGGAAGTGTACGAGGCGGCGTTGGCCGGAGCTACGTCAACAGAAGACGGACTGCCGATTATTACGACTGAGTGGATGGTCATTCTGAAGTACTTGGCTGGCCGCGGTAAGGATCAGATCGATCTAATGTGGTTACTCAGAGAAGAAGGGTTGGTTGACCGCGAGTTGATTAAGCAACACATCAACAGTCTGTTTGGACGATATTCTTTTTGGCCGCTAGCGGATATGGAGAACCTGTTCTTGGAAGCTGATGTAATGAAGGCCAGGGACGAGAATGGAGAGTAGCGGCCCGCGTTTCACAACTCCGTAAGGAGTTGAATGTTTATAGTCGGCAACGGGATCGGACCTCCAACTCCAGAGGAGTTGAATGTTGAGATTTCACCCTTGCAGTGAAGCAAAGTGCGAACGACGTGTACAAGAGACCGCGATGCCTTG
This sequence comes from Candidatus Onstottus arcticum, assembly GCA_038040485.1. Lineage (GTDB taxonomy): Bacteria > Acidobacteriota > Blastocatellia > UBA7656 > UBA7656 > Onstottus_B > Onstottus_B arcticum. Next base: position 175,027 of record JBBPIE010000008.1, on the reverse strand, counting down.
CGCGGTTGGATCGGCGCGAAAGCGCCTGACGTAAATGAGAGAGAACCCTTTACATAAAAGGTAGCAGCACGTAGGAGAAAACATGAAAGACGCAGTGATAGTTTCAGCAGTACGAACCGCCGTCGGCAAAGCGCCGCGCGGAACTCTCAAAGACACAAGACCCGATGACATGGCCGCGGCCGCGATGAAAGCCGCGATGGAGCGCGCGCCGATTGATCCCGCAATAGTCGAAGACGTGATCGTCGGTTGCGCAAACCCCGAAGCCGAGTCGGGAATGAACGTAGCTCGACAAGCTGCCTGGCTTGCGGGTATTCCGAAAGAAGCTTCGGCAGTGACGATCAATCGCTTTTGCTCTTCGGGGCTCCAGGCGATCGCGTTTGCAGCCGAACGAGTGATGTGCGGATGGTCGGATTGCATCGTCGCAGGCGGAACCGAAACGATGAGCTTGATACCGATGGGCGGCCACACCATCAGGCCAAACCCGACGCTCGTCGATCAGTGGCCCGACTTCTATCTGAACATGGGACTCACTGCCGAGAACCTCGCGAAGGAGTATTCGATCTCGCGCGAAGAAGCGGACGCGTTTTCGCTTCGAAGCCATCAGAAAGCGGCAGACGCGATTTCGGCTGGCCGGTTCAAAGACGAAGTCGTGCCGCTACAGGTCAAGACCATCGAGCTGGACTCGAAAGGGAAGCGCTCAGTCAAAGAAACCGTGTTCGATACCGACGAGGGCCCACGCGCCGACACTTCGATGGAAGCGCTTGGAAAGTTGCGGCCGGCGTTTCATGCTCGCGGCTCGGTGACTGCCGGCAACTCATCGCAGATGTCGGACGGCGGAGCCGCGGCGGTTGTGATGTCTTCGGATCGCGCGAAGGAACTTGGCTTGAAGCCGCTGGCTCGTTTTGTTGCGTACGCGACTGCGGGTGTGTCGCCGGACTTTATGGGCATCGGTCCGGTCTACGCGATTCCGAAGGCGCTCAAGATAGCGGGCTTGAAGCTCGAAGACATCGACCTGATCGAGCTGAACGAAGCATTCGCGGCTCAAGCTTTGTCGGTTATCAAGGAGCTTGGCATCGATCAGGACAAGGTGAACGTGAACGGAGGAGCGATCGCGCTCGGGCATCCGCTTGGCTGCACCGGCGCGAAGCTCACGGCGACAATTCTCAGCGAGATGCGAAGGCGCAATGCGCGCTACGGCATGGTGACGATGTGCGTCGGCGGCGGGATGGGCGCCGCTGGTATTTTTGAACTCTTATGAAGCTTGTAGGGGTGGCCCTCCGTGGCCACCCCAGATTGAGGCTCGCCAGGAACAAATGAATCTTCAACCACAAAGACACAAAGCCACCAAGAAAGAGGTCCGGCCTTCTTTTCTTTGTGTCTTTGTGCCTTTGTGGTTCATTCCTCCTCAATAGCAGTTCGATATCGAAATCTGGGGTGGCCACGGAGGGCCACCCCTACAAGGAGACGCCAATGGCTAGTGTTATCGAAACGAGGAAGATCGTGAAGGGCGGGAGCTTCATACTCGAAGACCACCGTCCGGAAGACGTGTTCACACCCGAAGACACCAACGACGAGCAGCGAATGATCGCGCAGACGGCGGCTGAGTTTTCGCAGAAAGAAGTAATCCCGCTCGATGCTGAAATCGAAAAGAAGTCTTATGAAGTCCACCGAAGCCTGATGAGAAAGGCCGGCGAGCTTGGGCTTTTGTCGATCGACATACCCGAGCAATACGGCGGCGCAGGGCTTGATTTGCTCAGCTCGCTGATGGGCTCAGAGAACCTCTCGGGCCAGGCTTCATTCTCGGGCACGGTAGGCGCGCACACAACGATAGGCACGCTGCCGATCGTCTACTTCGGCAATGACGAGCAGAAGAAGAAGTACTTGCCCAAGCTCGCGACGGGCGAATGGATCGGTGCTTATGCGCTGACCGAATCGGGCTCGGGCTCGGACGCGCTTGCAGCGAAGACGACCGCGAAGCTCAATGAAGACGGCAAGCACTACATCCTCAACGGCCAGAAGATGTGGATCACCAACGCGGGCTTCGCGGACGTGTTTATCGTCTTCGCGAAGGTTGACGGCGACAAGTTCACTGGCTTTATCGTCGAGCGAACCTTCCCGGGCGTGTCGATCGCTAAGGAAGAGCACAAGATGGGACTGAACGGCTCATCGACTTGCGCGGTGAATCTCGAGGATGCGGTGGTGCCGGCTGAGAACCTGTTGGGTGAGATCGGCAAGGGTCACCACATCGCTTTCAACATTCTCAACATCGGCCGGTTGAAGCTCGGCGTCAGCTCGATCGCGGGCGCGAAGCGGCTGACAGGCATCGCGACCGAGTACGCCAAGCAACGACATCAGTTCGGCGTGCCGATCGCTTCGTTTGGTTTGATCAAACACAAGCTCGCCGAGATGGCGATTCGAGCTTATGTCGGCGAGTGCATGATTTACAGGACCGTGGGAATGATCGAAGAAGCGCTGTCGTCGGTTGATCGCAACGTCCCGAAGGAAGCTTTGAAGGCGATCGAGGATTACGCGGTCGAGTGCTCGATCATCAAGGTCATCGGAAGCGAGTATTTGTCGTATGCTTGCGACGAAGCGGTGCAGGTCTTCGGCGGGAACGGCTACTCGAGCGACTACCCGGTCGAGCGCGCGTATCGCGACGCGAGGATTTCTCGAATCTACGAGGGCACCAACGAAATCAATCGGCTGATCATCGCGGGTCAGTTCCTGCGTCGCGCTGCCAAAGGTGAGAACGCATTGTTTGCAGCAGCGAAGAAACTGCAGGACGAGTTGCTCTCGCCTTCGATGCCGGAGGAAGCTCCGGAGAACTTGTTTGCTTCAGAGCGCGCCGCGTTGGCGAGCTGCAAGAAAGCCGTCGTTGCTGTGCTCGGTTCAGCGGCGTTGAAGTACAGAGACAAGGCGTCTCAAGAGCAGGAAGTGCTTGCAGCGGCGAGCGACATGATCATGGATGTGTTCGCGATGGAAAGCGCGATGCTGCGCACCGAGAAACTTGCGGCGTCAAAGGGCGAGGCTAATTGCGCTCTGCAGATTGACGCTGCGCGAGTCTTCGCGAGCGACGCGATCGAGCGCGTCGAGCGCAACGCCAAACACGCGCTTGCGGCGATGGCCGAAGGCGACGAGTTGCGGACGATGCTTGCGATGCTCCGGCGGTTTATGAAGTTCACGCCGGTGAACACAGTTGCCGCGCGCCGCAGAATCGCCGAGTCGATCACCGAAGCCGGAAGATACAACCTGTAAGAATTGCGGATTGCGGATTGGCGATTGCGGATTCGATCCGCTCGTCGACTACGCAATCCGCAATCTGCAATTCTTAAGATGAAGGTTCACCGCATCATTGTGCCGACTCCTTTCTACGTCGGGCCGGTTAACGTCTACCTGATCGAAGAAGATCCGTTGACCTTGATAGACGTCGGACCGCGACACGAAGGCTCGCTCGAGGCGTTGCGTGCGGGCCTCGCGAGTCTCGGGCACAAGTTTTCAGACATCAAGCGAATAATCATCTCGCACGCTCATGCCGACCATTACGGATTGGCGCGAGTCGTGGTCGAAGAGTCAGGGGCATCGGTTCACATCCACGAGTGGGATGCGCCGGCGGTTTCGGCTAGTACGAACTATCGGGCCTATCGTGAGTTGCTGGCGCAGGCCGGCGTTCCGTCCGAAGGCATCGAGAGGATGGAAGCGGGCTACGAAAAGTTCCAAGGGTTCGCGTATCCGCTCGAACAAGTCGAGACGTTAAAGGATGAGGACGAGATTCTGTTCGAGCATGAGAGTCTGACTGTCGTTCACACGCCGGGCCACACGCCGGGCTCGATCTGTTTGGTCAGGACGAGCAACCGGACAATGTTTGCATCGGACACGGTGCTCAAGAACATCACGCCGAACCCGGTGCTCAGTCCTGATCCCGTTGATGACACTCGAAGGTTCCAGTCTTTGGGCGAGTACCTCGTCTCGTTGGCGCGGATTCGCTCGCTTGCCCCAACAGTGTTGAAGGGCGGCCACGGCGACGATGTGACCGACTACGACGAGCATTTCCACCGCCTGTTTCGTTTCACGCAGATGAGGCAATCCAAGTTGATAGGCTTGCTGCCTCGAGAAGGGACGACTGCGTGGGAGGCTTCAAGTCTGTTGTTCCCGCAAGCCAAGGGTTACCATCGCTTCCTCGCGCTTTCGGAGACAGTCGCGCATCTCGACTACGCGGTGGCGGAGAGTAAGCTTGCGACTGAGCGAAAAGATGGCCGAGACGTCTATCGTTTGCCTTGATGTTCCGCGACCCAAGCTTCTTTAACCGCGGAGTCGCTGAGACGCAGAGGTTTGCGCAGAGCTTCTCCGCTTCCCTGCGTCTCCGCCGTTGACAGGCGAGCCGTCTTGTAGCGATTCCCGCTCGACTCGTATAATCGCCCGCGATGATCCCCGACTCTTCCTTCAACCTGTTTGATTACTTCCTTGGAGACGACAAACTCGCTGAGATCGGGAGCAGAACCGCTTTTGAGTTTCGTGGAAGGCGGATCAGCTATCGCGACTTGCGAGGCGAAACAGACCATTGGACCAGGCGGCTTACGGCCTGTGCAGTCGCAGAAGGCGACCGCGTCGCGATATTGCTGTTTGACTCGCCCGAGTTCATCGCTTGTTTTCTAGCTGCGGCTAAGCTCGGTGCGATCGCCGTGCCTATCAACACATTCCTTCCGGCGGAAGACGTAGCGTTCATCTTGTCTGATTCAGGCGCGCGCCTGTTGATCATTGAGAGCGAGCTTCAAAACAAAGGCGATCCCTACGACTCGCGATTGCCTGCGAATAGCGCGACCCTGGTCATCGAGACAGAAAGTAGAAGTCTGTTGGGCGAAGGGCTTGAAGGGCCATCGGGGATTGTTGAAGCATCCACCAAAAGCGAGACTTCCGCATTTTTGCTTTACACATCCGGCAGCACGGGCGCGCCTAAAGGTGTATTGCATCTGCACGGTTCGATCCCAGATACGGTCGAAAGCTATAGCAAGAGCGTCTTGGGTCTGACCAACAAAGACCGAGTCTATTCCTCATCGCGGCTCTTCTTCGCGTACGGGCTTGGCAACAGTTTGTCGTTTCCGCTTGCGGCGGGAGCTACGGTTATTCTCGACTCGGGGCGCGCGACTCCGGAGCGGATCGCTGCTCTTTTCGCAGAGCAGAAGCCAACTGCTTTCTTCGGAGTGCCGGCTGTGTATCTCTCGTTGTTGGAGCATCGCGCGAAAGGCGGTGAGTTAGACACTTCGAGTCTGCGGCTTTGTGTTTCGGCAGGCGAGGCGCTGCCTCCCAGGATATTTGAGGACTGGAACCGCGAGGTCGGGCTGCCGATCTTGGACGGCATCGGCTCGACCGAGATGCTTCACATTTTTATTTCGAATCGGGAAGGCGAGGCTCGCGCAGGTTCGAGCGGAACGGTGGTTCCGGGTTATGCTGCGCGCGTTGTCGATGATCAAGGTTCCGACTGTGAACTTGGGAACCTGTGGGTGCGCGGTTCGAGCGCAACCGCCGGCTACTGGAACCGGCCCGACCTGACGCGCGAGACGATTCAGGATGGATGGGTGCGAACGGGCGACGTCTATCGGCTGGACACCGAAGGTTTCTTTTATCACGTTGGGCGCTCGGACGATTGCTTCAAGGTGCGGGGCTTGTGGGTGTCGCCGATAGAAGTCGAGGCGGCACTGCTTGCCCACGAAGCCGTTGCAGAAGCGGCAGTCGTTTCTGCAATTGGCCAGGACGGTCTGGCAACCGCGAGGGCTTACGTGGTCATCCGAGCAGAGAAGCAAGAAGGGTTGGCAGATGAGTTGATTGGGTTCGTGAGATCTCGACTCGCCGCTTATAAGGCGCCGTCGCGGATCGACTTCATCGACGAGATGCCTCGAACAGCGACAGGCAAGATTCAAAGATTCAGACTCAGGGCGGCTTCGAACCTGAGTGGAGTACAGAATGATTGAGCGTTACAAGTTGGCGTTGGCTTTAATCCTTGCGGTGATTGCCCCGGCTGCGGTCTCTGCTCAACAGGGCTGGTCGCAAGGGCAAACGATCAAACAAAGCGGCGCCGCCGCGCCGGTCAACGCGGTCTACTACGACGGCGATACGATCTGGGTAGTGGGGGCTCGCGGCTTCGTAGCGCGGTCGAACGATGATGGGGAAACCTTCAATGAAAGTCATGTTGGAATCGATGACGGGTTGAATGATGTGTACAAGCGGGGCAACAAGATCTGGATCGTTGGAGACCACGGAACGATCCTCAGAAGCACGGACGACGGCCGCAGCTTTGTAAGAACGGCTTCTTCTCCGGCCGGCGGCTCTGCGGGCGGCGCGCCGATTGATCTCTATTCGGTGTTGTTCACGGATCCCAATCGGGGATTCATCGTCGGGGATCACGGTCGGATTCTGGTTTCGACCGATAGCGGCTTGTCCTGGCGCGAGCAGCGGAGTGGAACAGACTCTCAGTTGTTTCATTTGAGCTTTCAGGGCGAGCGCGGCTGGGCGGTGGGAACGGGTGGATTGGTGCTGCACACCAACGACGGAGGAAAGAACTGGTATCCGCAGAGGTCGGGCGTCTCCGAAGACTTGAACCGGGTTTACATGGTTGACGATCGAAAGGGTCTGATCACAGGTGACAAGGGCACGCTGCTCGATACTGAGAACGGAGGAGCGACCTGGTCACGAGTGTCACTGAAAGTTAGCGAGCCGCTGTTCGGCGTGAGCTTCACGGACAAGAAAACGGGATGGGTGGTGGGTTATGGCGGGCGCATCATTCGCACTTACGATGGCGGGCACAACTGGGTCGAGCAGAGCAGCGGAACTCAGGCCGACTTGTTTGGCGTGTCGTTTCATAAGAATCGAGGCTATGCCATAGGCCGCGAGGGAATCGTGATGAGATACTACGAGCAGCGATGAGTGGAGCTTGAGATCTCCGGATTTGAAAGGAAGGGCCGGTCACTGCGACCGGCCCTTTGTTGCGACACAGTATCCTCGAGCCTATTGCCAGATCGGGGTGCCGTCTTGTAGCGCGGCTTCGGCTACAAGTTGTCCACCCGTGCGCTGGACGCGGAGGATCGTCGTTCCGCAGACCGGGTTTGTAAAGCGAAGGACCCTGTGTGCGGCATCAGGGAAAAACACTCCGACATCCTGTCCGTTAACCGAGCCGCGGGTTTGAAGCTTCCTTCCGTTGCCCTTAACCTTCACCTTGCTTACTTCGAAGAACTGGGAGCCCGCTTGGTCGTTGGAGATCTCGAGCTTGACCCCGTCGAGGAATCGAGGCTGCGAGTCTGACACAATTTGAAAGTTTAGCTTAGTCGCCGAACCGTTGAAGGTCATCGCGCTTCTGTCGATTTGCGGCCCCACGTCGTTGATAGAAAAGTTCGAGTTGCTCGAGTCGGAGGAGACAGCGTTGGTTTTGCTGGTCGCGGTCACAACCACCTTGGCAGTCGATGTGCAGAAGCTTGGAACGGTCCAGTTCAACTCTCGAGCAGTTGCAGGAAGGGCGGGTTGCGTCGGATTAACGACGGTTATCGGAGTGAACGTGGCGCCGTTGTCAGTCGTGTAGAAGACGTCAAACCCTTTCACTTGATCCTCAAACCCAATCCCGACCACCCAGGTAATGGTGAAGGCCTGACCGAACCTCAAAGTCTGGCTTCCGTTGGGAGCGGCAAGCACAAGGAAAACGCCCGTGTCGCTTATTGTGAAGCTTGCGTTGCTATCGTCCTGCGCCGTTGCCGCCGCGTTGTCGGTCACGGTGACTCGCACGCGAGCCGCCGCCGTGTTCACTCCGATCGGAACACTCCAGTTGAAAGTGCGGGCCACGCCGCTCACGTTTGAGGCGATGATCGTGTTGAACGTAGCGCCGCCGTCGGTTGACAGCCTTACTTCAAAACTCTGGATAGTATCGTCGCCGTCCGAGTCGGCCGCGCTCCACTTGATCTCAAAGTTTGATCCGCCGCCGAGAGTTTCTCCGCCGTTCGGCGCAGTCAACGTAACCGTCGGGGCGTGGTTTTGAGGCGGAACGGTATTGCTTCCAGCAAGCAGAACGTAGACCCTTCCGGCATCGGTTCGGGTGGCGCCCTGTGCGATCAGCACCTCCGCAAACGGGGCGCCCCCAGCAATGTCCCCGCCGAGATTGTTGTCGAAGTCGCCGGTCGCGAGGGCCCAGCCAAACTCATCGCCTTGCGCCTGACCGGTTATGCGAACGTCATCCTGATTCAAGATGAGTTCGCGGCCGGGAAAAATCAAAAGATTCGATCCTCCAAAAAGAACATGAACCGAACCCCGATTTGAAAGAGCGCCCGGCGCTCCCAGCAGGACGTCTGGCACCAGGTCCGTGTTCCCTTGGGTGTTAACTATGCCGGCGGCAACTGATGACCCGAGGCGATCCCCAGCAGCGGCTCCGACCACGGTGAGCGACGCAGTGGTGAGCGATATGTTGATTCGCTTTTCGGTGGCGGGGGCGACCGGATTTAAAACCGCTCCTCCGGCTATGACATAACCTTGTCCGCAGGACGGGCGAAAGGCGCCGGGTCCCGCTGATTGAGGGGCCCCGATCACGATGTCGCTGCCGCCCTCGTTAGTCACGTTTCCTACGGCGATGGAGGCACCAAGATGATCGCCGCTTATCTCTCCATATATCGAAAGGTTTTGTTGACCACCGGCTGTGTCAAAAGTCTTTGTCGTCGCCGGAGCTATCGGGTTGAGGTTCACGCCGCCGAAGACGCCAAACGTCGCGCCGGTCTCGCTGACTTCGACATTGTCTGGTCTGTTCGCTTTTGGCGCGCCGACAATCAGGTCGCCAACACCCCCGCCGTTGACGTCGCCGATCGCGAGCGAGCTCCCGAGCTGGCTGTCAGCTTTCCCGAAGATCCTGAAGGGCGCGGGCGTTGCGTTGAGATCAATCACCTTCGTCGTTGTGAGCGTGTTGGCAAGGGCCGTTCCGCCTAGAAGCAGGAATGCCCCTCCGCCGTTGCTACGCGGCAGGGCGATGGGACTAGGACCTTTACTTGCGGGAGCGCCGACGAACAGATCCGGTGTACTTGTTCCGCCGTTCGCTTCACCGATGGAAAGCGCGCTTCCGAATCTGTCGTCCGCCTGCTCGCCGATGATTTGATCATTAGCGGCGTTGGGCGTCGCAAGGTCAATCGTTTTGGGTGTGAAGGCAGCGACCCCGAAGATTATGAAGACCGCGCCCGTGTTGTTGCGAGGATTCGGCACGCCGGCCCCAGTCAAATCAAAACCGGGCGCGCCAAGCGCTAAGTCGTCAATTCCATCTCCGTTCAAATCGCCCGCGGCAACCGCGAAGCCGAGATTATCGTCCGCCAAAGCGCCAAAAATCTTGACGTCGGGCTGGCTGATCGCGGTCGTGTTCGTGTCGATAATCGTAGGAGACGCGAATGTTGTCCTGCCAAACAGGATGTAGACCGCTCCAGCGTTAGCGCGCACTGGTCCACCTTGAGGCGTAAAGTCGAGGTCAGGCGCGCCAAGTATCAAGTCGTCGATTCCATCGTTGTTGATGTCACCCGCCGCCAATGCGTGTGACCTTGGGAATGTCGCAAAGCTGTTCGCAGTTCCGTTGCCGGAAAGGTGATCGGCGTCTCCCGCTCCCAGCAACTGAATGTCGGCAGACGCCACTGACAGGTCAATGGACTGAACTAGCTGGGTTGAGACGTCGTCGGTTGTTGCCTTGAATGGCGCGATAGCCATCGCGGTTACGATCAGCGCTAGCGTCAGCGAATGAGCCCGACGTAGCAAAGCTCTGGACAGTGCGATCCTTTTGTAAGACATTCTGCGAGTTCCCCCTTGACTTGAATGGTTCCTGCTAGTCGACGAATTCTATCTTCAAGGAGTAATGATTAGCAACTTCAAAGTTTCAGATACGTCACCGAGGTATACACAGGAGTTGAAATATTTGGAAAGATAGTTGTTGACTGGCTTGGGCTTTTTTGGTATTTTCGGAGCCTCGTTCGGCGACTTGGCGACTGTGTTGAAATTAACTCCCGATCGCGAGTTACCCAAAGAGGGCCGGACCTAGGTTGTTCTAGTCCGAGTCGGCAAGAAAGAAAGCTCCCAGAGAAAGCAGTAGTTTGTGAAAGGGCCACTGAATGTTTCAACCTGTCTTTGTCCGAGCTTTGATGCCGAGTGAGAGAGAAGGTCTCGCCATCACCTCGCAGTCTCCGAACCGTGAGGAGGCAGCGAGGGCTCAAGTAATCCTCCTTTCCGCCGAGGGGAAGACGGCTGCTGAGATTAGCCAGCAAATCGGCTCACACGCATCGAACGTGAAGAAGTGGATTCGACGGTTCAACGAGCAAGGGTTAATCGGCATATCGGCAAAGAAGCGAGGTCCGCAGGGCGGACCGCGTCCCACGTTTACCGCTGAGCACACCGAGGCTATCTTGCGGTTGTCCAGGACTGAACCGGCTACACTGGGCTACACCTTCAAGGAGTGGACTCCGCAGAAGCTCGCGACTGCCGCTGTCGAGCGCGGAATCGTCGAAAGCATCTCCCACGTTACTGTGAGACAAGTACTAAGCCGCCATGCCGCGGGGCATTCTGCGCCCCGGAGTGAGGCGACTGCGGAAGCGCAGGCTGTTGGGAGGGAGTTCGAAGCCGAACGGAGCGACTTCCAGTTGGGTGAAGCGGCGCTGGCTGAGTCGCGATATGAAACTGCTGCTGAGAGCTTGTACGCCGCGCTCGCGAAGCAGGCCAGTTCTCCAGAGCAGGAAGCCGTCACGCGATCGCTGTTGAGCAAGGCACTTGAGGAGCTGAGCAAATACGAGGAAGCGCAAGAGGTGATCGGGAAGTATGACGATCCCCGCGTACTTTCGTTGTTGGCGCCGAGGACGCGAGCCCAGCTCAGACTGCGAATGGGATGGGTCAATAGCTTTCTGCGGGACCATGCGAAGGCCATCGCCGCACTCAACGAAGCGAGGCGTCTGTTTCTAGAGATGGGTGACGATCTCGGAATGAGCGAAGCTCACTACGCGATGGGACGAACTTATATCGAGATCAACGAATTCAGAATCGCGCGCGACCATCTTGTCCTCGCGGCAGGCTTCCAGAAAACCGCTCTCGACCCAACGCTGCTCGCGCAGATATACAACCGGCTTGGGGTTGTGGACTTTTACGAGGGGGCCTTCTCGACCTCAAAACAAAACTACTTGAAAGCGCTGGAGCTACTGGAACACTCAACCAACACGAATCTGCTTGGAGCGATTCTGTTGAATCTAGGCACCTCTATTTACTTCGGCTATCCCGGTGAGCGAGAGGAGTCGGCAGCATATCTTAAGCGGGCAATCGAGTGTTTGGAGATAGGCGGACACAAGGACTATCTAACGGTCGCCTACAACAACCTTGGAGACAATCTTCAATGCGCTGGACAATGGCAGGAGGCGATTGACGCGCTCGAAAAAGCCATAGAAGTCGCGCGGCGTTTTGACCAGCCGAGCTCCGAAGCCGCGGCTCGAGTAACCCTTGCGGAGATACTATGCGCGCGCGGACAGTACCCCGAAGCCGAGGGTCACCTCAGAAAAAGCCTTGAGTTGATTGAGGGACCGGACAAGTGGCTTGAGAGCAATGCGCTCCGCGTGCTGGCAAGTGTTCATCGGTCTGTTGGGAGTACTGAAACTGCACTCAAGACGCTTCGACAGGCGCTGCAACTGTCAACGTCGATCGGTGACCTGCACGGTGTCACTCTCGCGCAGGTTAGCCTCGCCGACCTTCATTTCTCGCAGGGAGGCCACGACCAGGCTAGAGAGTATCTGGAGCTCGCACAGGAAAGGCTGAAACAGGAAAAAAATCTCTCGATCTCAGGGTTGATTCAACGATTGACAGGGAAGCTCGAGTCCGCAAGTGCCCGGCTGCCCGAGGCCAAACAGCACATCGCTCAAAGCATCTCGATTTTCACCACGACCGAAACCGTCTACGAACTGGCTCTTAGCCATTATGAAATGGGGTTATTGCTGAGGACCGCCCGCGATCTAAAAGGCGCTGAGTCTCATCTGATTCAAGCTAAGTCTATCTTCGAAAGACTTGGGGCGGAACCAGACATTCAGATGTGCAGGAGAGCACTTGCCGTCCTGGCGGACGGAGACGAGGAATCTCAGATCCTCAAAACAAGCCCCTTGAACGACGTGCTGCTTATGCAGCGGCTAATCGAAGCCTCAGCGTCGCGCGAATTGCTGGTTCGCGAGCTGGCTGCGGTCATTTCAGAACACTTTCCAGTAGAGCAGGTGGCGATATTCAGACTGGATGAAACTGGAATAGCTGAGCCGCTTGCAACGCAGGACATTAGTCGCGAGGACGCGGAGCGTGTTGGCGCGTCGTTGGATCTGTCAGCCACTGATACGATGAGTCGGTCGGCAGACGGCTACATCATCCGAATTGGGGATAATTCCCGAGCGCCGATTCTTGTCTACCTAAAAGCTAGCGATACGTTCGATGTTGGACGCCTTCAGCCGCTTCTGAAACAAGCCGAACTGGGACTCGAAACCTGCTCGTTGAGGGCAGCCGCGACGAGTGGGCCAATCCGAGATAGGGAGCAACCTTTTCAAACGATCATGCCGGGCTTCATCGTAGCGAGCGCCCCAATGTTCGACGTCATCGACAAGATCTACAAGATCAGAACCAACGATGTTACCGTGCTGATAACCGGCGAGTCGGGAACCGGCAAGGAGTTGGTGGCGAGGCATATTCACGGCCAGTCAGCTAGAGCTCGCGCCATTTTTCTGCCTTTTAACTGCACAGCTACCCCAAAGGAGATCATAGACAGTCAGCTCTTCGGACACCGAAAAGGCGCCTTCACCGGTGCAACGACGAACTACCCGGGAATAATTAAGGCGGCTGATGGAGGAACGTTGTTCCTGGATGAAATAGGCGATGTGTCGCTGGAGGTGCAACCGAAGCTGATGCGGTTCCTGCAGGAAGGCGAGATTCAACCGCTCGGCGAGACTAGACCTGGTCGCGTCGATGTGCGCATTCTTGCGGCTACCAATACCGATCTGGAGCGGGCGGTCGAAGACGGGCGCTTCAGGGAAGACCTGTTTCATCGCCTCAACATTATTCGAATTCATGTACCGCCGTTGAGAGACCGCAGCGAGGAAGTGCCTGTCCTGGCTGCGCATTTCCTAGAGCATTTTTCCTCGAGATCCGGCAAGCAAGGCATAGAGATGACTCAAGACGCCATCGATGCGCTATCAGGCCACGATTGGCCCGGAAACGTCCGCCAGCTAAGGAACGAGATTGAAAGAATGGTCGCGTACGCGCTCGACGGTGCACGAATTTCAGCGGACGATCTATCTCCCGACGTCGCAAACCCGCGCAGGTACATCCGTCAGGATCGGCTACGTCACGAGCAGCCTTCATTTGGCGGCTCAAACGGAAGGAGATTCCTTGAGCGAACCAACGGGAATCACACAGCTGCGCGTTCAAATAGACCCGGTGTCGTAAAACTGAAGGAAGCCACCGCCGAGCTTGAGCGACGACTCATTCAAGATGCGCTGGAGCGCAACCGAAACAACCTCTCGCGGAGTGCGATAGAGCTTGGCCTCTCTCGGAGGGGGTTGAGACTCAAGCTGGGTCAACTTGGGATTATCCGGGAGCATCGCGCTTAGCGTCGGAACCCGGTACCGAAGGCCGGTTTGGGCGGGGAAGAGCAGTGCTCAAGTGGAACAAAATGCTTGACAGAGAAGGACTTTGCAAATATCATCGACGGCCAGAGACCATTTTGCGTGGTGAAAACCGAGGCGTTTTTTCGATAGTGGTGTGCGCCGACAAAAGTCGGCGTTGAGTAAATGGGAGGCGGCGAGAGACGGCAGGACGCCATCGGCCCAACGTGCTACGAGGTCAGACATAATGAACAACAAACGGATGGCCGCTGTTCGCATCGCTCGGGTGAGCGTTGCCTTTGCAGCCGTGGTCAGCTTACTGGGCTTCGGATCTTACGCGCCTAAGGCTGACTCGTTCAACATGTCCTTTGTGGAGCTGGCTGGTGTAAACGGGGGGCAAAACAATGTAGTGTTTGCCTTTGACCGCTACGTGCTCGTAGCGCCGTATGCACCAAAGGGAGTTGTGACGGAGGATGGAAACCTTTCCCAACTAGACAACCACTTCCTCTACATCATCGACGCTAAGAAGCCTGGCATTGTTCTGTCCAAGGACCTGACGGCATTCGCTAGTTCTGATTCTCCTAGAACGATTTACTACCCAACGAAGCTGACGTTTGATCCTGCCACTCAGATTGTTTTTGTGCGGGGAACCCGTTTCGAGGAAAGGGACGGAGAGATCGAAGCAATAGAGGTAGTCGCATACCTGCGCGTGAACCTTGGAGACAATGGTAAACCCGTTATTGATTCGACCGTGACTTCCTTTGACATCCAGGGCGTAGGAGGAGAACCTCACAGCGCCTACGCGCCAACGGATATCGCTCTAAGCGCAAAGGGAAATCATCTTGTTTTCACTAATGGCGCTTCGATTTTCACTTACAGCCTAGACCAGGGATATCTGTACAAGGTTGACCTGGTACATCCGAGTGAGTACGGCGTTGATAATTCGATTGCATATCTGGCTATCAACAGAGACAGCAATATCCTGAGCGTTTACTCCAACAAGAAGACTATCGGCGAAGACAACGTAGGGCACGACCAGTCGGAGATTTCGTTCTACAAAGTAGTAGACGATGGCACACTTACGCTGCTCAAGCGCGCATACCCAAAAGATCTCCCAGAAGCTGCGGCGCTAACCCCTGGCAGTAATGTTGCGGTTTACTCGGAACCCGACAAGCCTGACGTCCAATACGCAGTGTTCGTCACAAATGACGGGTCTCTTTGCCAGATAGACCTGCACACCGAGGGATTAGCTGCAAACGTCAGGCAAATGGCGGTGTTCCCCGAACTTGCACAGCAAAGTTCGGATGACACTAGCGCGCGTTTGGTGACCTACGATGCGTCGAAGCGGGTCGTCGGGATCGTAAGTCAGGGATACTCGGCGCGCATCGCTCGGCCAGTCAACGCGAGAATAGCGAGGCCCGTTAACGTGAACCTGGGGCAGCCAGTGCTTGCCGTGGCGAAGTTCAGCAAGAGAGGCAAGGTGGTCTCA
This sequence comes from Candidatus Onstottus arcticum, assembly GCA_038040485.1. GTDB lineage: Bacteria > Acidobacteriota > Blastocatellia > UBA7656 > UBA7656 > Onstottus_B > Onstottus_B arcticum. The sequence continues at coordinate 159,928 of JBBPIE010000008.1, read as the reverse complement.
CGCAACGTGTTCGCCGACGAATTTGTCGATCAAGGGGGCTTGTCGCAGTTGGTTTCCTTGCCAGACAGCAACGAGTGGTTGATGGCAACATATACCGGCAAATTGTTTTCGACTTCGACCACGGGTGATTTCGAAGACTCGAGTCCGCAGTTGCTGGGCGAGATCGCCCCTCGCACGGAACGGATTGACTATCTTGCGAGCCGCGGTAGCTTAGTTGCTGTTCAGTCGTGCGCATCATCGGACGACGGCCTGGAACTGTTGGAACCGGGCTCTGTGGCCGTGGGAAAATTCGCTTCGGCGAACCGCAAGTCTCCACTAGTGGGTGCGGCACAGATGATTTTTCCAACTGCTTCGGCGGCAGTGACTCGCGGCCCGGCAATCCGAAGGCCCTGCAACATCAAGCGGTGACGTCGGCTGCGTCTGATGGAGCACGATAGTACGACCGGATCGCAGAATCGATTTGCCGTTGACGGTTTAGAGTCGGCATCTGAAAGGGACCACCTGCTGGTCCCTTTTGTTTTGTCCTTCCGGATTGATCACTCGTTACTAGCCCAGAGGTTGTGCAAGATGTGGCCGGTAAGAGAAAGCGTCGCTCGGCGGCGATCGCAAAACGCCAGATGCCAATCTCACAGAGAGTACCGCAGAAGAGGCTTCAACCCGCGGACTAGAGTATTCTGAGGTTAGCGCAATGGCGCAACAAAAGGACCCTAGCAATGGCAGACAAGAGTAAGAGTAGCGAGATCGGGGGAGTTGCTTCCAAGGACCGAAGCTCAAGCGGTCCGCATCCATCGAGAAACTTGCACTCACGCGCTCAGGGATATGGTGTCGCCGCCGGCTACGAAAAGCCGTATCTGCCAAGGACGGCAAAACCGGCAGTTGCAAAACCGGACGAGTACGGTCCCCTCCCACATTCCGGGTACTATGGCGCCGGCGATTCAGCTCGCCCGTTCAAACGTGGACAAGCCGGCTACAGCGAAGAATTGCTTTGGTATCCGGCTCAGTACGGCGAAAAGACGAGCGGATTCGAGCCTTCCAAATAGCCGGCTTCGTCAACACGAGATTGAGTGATCAACTTTGTGGTCGCATTTTCTGGCCGGACAGAATCGCACTTGCTTCGTCGCCTCTGGTGGTATGACCGGTAATCCGCTCAACCTGCCAGCCCGAGCCGTCTCGGTTCAGGATGAACCCTAGGTTCTCTTTCTTGAAGTTGCCGTCGCTTGAAGCGAAGTTGTGAGTTATCGTCGCCGACAGGTATGCCTTGTCAGGGAACTTGGAATCGGTATAGAAGAAGTCGGGCTTAACATCGCGAGCACCGCGGCTCTTCATGTACTGATCCACGGTTTTCTGAGCCGCGGACTCCGCCGTCTTGCAAGCTCCCGCTGCCAAGGCCAGACCGCATAGCAGCAATAGAATCGTGAGGCGTGAAATTAACATTCTTGTCTGTCTATTACGCATGAAGAGTTTCTACCTGATGAGTTTCAGTTTTTCAAGGAGTAGCATGCAGTCGTATCATGCCGGCTGAGATAAAGGTGATTGTGTTATGGCTTTGTACCTGAAGCAGCTATTGGCCGGGCGCGACTTTGCGAGGTCCGACGTCTTTGCGTCACGGATGGCGAACTTTGTCTATATTGTCGGTGACGACGAGCAACGAAGCTGCATGGTTGTGGATCCAGCCTGGGACGTGCCCGGCATAGTCAATTTCATCGATCACGAAGAGATGAAACTGACCGGCGTGCTTGTCTCTCACTACCATCCCGACCACGTTGGGGGTGAGATTTTTGGCCACAAGATAGCCGGCTTGGAAGAGTTACTCACCATTCGACCGGTCAAGGTCCACGTGAACGAGATCGAGAGCGAGGGAGTAAAGCAGGTGACTGGGCTGTCCGACAGCGACCTTGAGAAACACAGCGGCGGTGACTCTGTCTCTATCGGGAACGTGAGCGTTCGGCTGTTACATACTCCGGGTCATACGCCCGGCAGTCAGTGTTTTCTCGTTGACTCATCGCTGCTTTCCGGCGACACACTGTTCATAGGAGGCTGCGGTCGTGTGGATCTACCAGGAGGGAATCCGACCGAAATGTACCACTCGCTCACCCAGGTTCTGGCCCGGCTTCCCGACAACACCCTTCTGTTCCCGGGTCACGACTACGCATCTAAGCCGACCAGCACGATCGGCGACGAGAAGAGACAGAATCAGTATCTCCGGATGAAGAGCCTCAATGATTGGAAGCGTCTGATGGGTCAGGCTTGAACCGGGCATCCAGTTCCGCCCCAGGAGACGAAACAGGAGACCTCGCCATTCGGGGTACGCGCAGCGAACTGTCACCAGTGCGGGTTATGTTCGGCAAGAACCTCCAAGAATAGTATTGACTGCCAATCCCTAATCAGGATAATAGCCACAATCCGACGTTTGCTCGGTGTTTCTTTCTGCTCCCCTCTTGTGCCCTGTCAGGCCTGCTATCCAAACACGATAGAAGCAAGCGTAAGCCTGCCCCTTTCTTCTCATTTCCCAATCAAACTCGACGAGTTTGAGCATTTCATCCGACCAGGAATGAACATGCCCTGATCTGAACCGGGCTCTCAGGCCCAACGATCAAAGAAAACGGTGAGTAAGTATGGAGTCAATGCGAGAAGGCAGTGGTGTGGGAAAAGGTGGCTCTTATGCGTTGGCGGTTCTTAGCAGAATCGGTCTCAAGTCAGTCGGCCAGAAGCTGGCTGCGTTATCTCTAGCGCTGGCCGGTTTGTTGAGCCTGGTGGTCTTTGTTTGCGTATATCTCGGCTTTGACAACTCGGCGCAGCCGCAGGGTTTCACGATTGCCGCGATCAATGCCACGGCAGTGGGCGTGCTCTCCCTGGCCGGAATGCTAGCTCTTTCCACTATCTTCGCTAAAGGCGTCAGGGTGAGCGAAGCGCGGTTGCAACGCCTTGTTGCAGAACGCAAGCAGTCGGATTCGCTTCACTCCGCTCTCTATCGCATAGCCGAGATGACCAGTTCCGCGGAAGATCTCCCAGCCTTCTATTCAGCCGTCCATGAGATCGTAGCCGGGTTGATATATTCCGAGAATTTCTTTATCGCCGTCTATGACCAGTCAACGGAATTGGTCAGCTTTCCTTGTTTTGTCGACGTTGTAGACATCGCGCCTCAGCCGCGCAAGCTCAAGCGAGGCATGACCGAGTACGTCCTGCGGACCGGCCAGCCACTTCTCGCTTCTCGCGAGACGATAGAACCGATTGCAATGCGAGGCGAGATTGAGGTGATAGGAACGATGCCCGTTTGCTGGCTGGGCGTTCCTCTCAGGCTAGCCGATCAAACCGTTGGTGTGCTTGCGGTACAGAGCTATCGGGCGGATGTCACCTTTGGCGAGAAAGACAAGGAAGTCCTAACCTTCGTCTCCCAGCATCTGGCCACGGCGCTTAATCGGAAGCGCGGTGACGAGGCGTTGCGACTAAGCGAAGAGAAATACCGAACCATTCTAGAGAGCATCGAGGATGGTTACTACGAGGTCGATCTGGGCGGAAACCTGACCTTCTTCAACGAGCCAGTTTGCAAGCTCCACGGATATTCAGCCGACGAACTGCGGGGAATGAACAACCGCGACTACATGGATCCGGACGTAGCGCGCGGTGTTCACCAGGAGTTCAACAAGGTGTTTCGCACCGGCCAGCCCAGCGGCGAATTCTCGTACGCAATAAATCGCAGAGATGGCGAGAAGAGACACGTGGAAGCGTCGATTTCTCTGGTGCGTACGCCCCAAGGCGAGCCGGCGGGGTTCCGCGGCATCATACGCGACGTGACCGAGCGGCGCAGGGTAAAGGAATCGTTCGAGCGAAGCATGGTCGAGTTCCTGTCGATGGCTTCGCAAGTTTCAGAAGGCGATCTGACCCAGCGCGGCCCCGAAGGCGATGACACCCTGGGAAGAGTCGTGCAGTCCGTGAACAAGATGCTGGATCACTTCAGCACGATGCTAACCGAAGTAAAGCAAATAGGGTTATCAGTTTCCTCGAGCGCCACAGAGATCCTTGCGGCTGCAGAGCAGATAGCCGTCGGCTCGCAACGGCAAGCCGACGAGATCACCAACACGTCAAGCGCTGTCGAAGAAATGGCCGCGTCGATGAACCAGGTTTCGAGAAACGCAGAGGCTTCCGCGGAAGCGGCTCGCCGAGCGCTCGATATGGCTGAGCACGGTGACAAGTCGGTACGTGACACTTCAGAAGCCATGTCGAGGATCGACTCTGCAGTTCTGCAGACCTCCGACAAGATGCGGCTCCTCGGCGCCCGCAGTTCGGAAATATCGGAGATCATCGATCTGATCAACGACATAGCAGCGCAGACAAACCTGCTGGCTCTCAATGCAGCAATCGAAGCCGCTCACGCGGGGGAGGCCGGTCTCGGATTCAGCGTTGTGGCCGAAGAAATAAGGAAACTAGCCGAGCGCTCGGCGCGCGCAACCAAAGACGTCGCCACCTTGATCAAGTCAATTCAGAACGAGACCTCGGAGGCGCTCTCGGCAATGGAAGCTGGAATGAGGGAAGTGAAGGGCGGGAGCTCTCTAGCCTCGCAGGCCAGTCGCGCACTTCAGGATATTTCTGTCGCGGTGCGCCAGTCGTCGGAGCTTATCGAAGAGATCTCTGCGGCGTCCGATGAGCAGGCGCGGGTCACCAGCAATCTGGCCGGCGCGATGCAGACCATCTCGAGCATTACGCTTGAAACGTCGGCCGGCGCTCACGAGACCGCGCAGACGATCCAGGGCATGGTTGGCCTTTCGGAAAGACTCAACCGCGCCATTTCACAATTCCGGGTCAAGGACGACTTCATTCACCCATTCGCTTATGACCCTCCGACCTCAACGAGTGGGGCTCTCGGAAACAGCCCTAATTCTATTCGATATCCGCAGGCGGGTTGAACGCCGGACGAGGGAGGCGCGAGTGGTGGTCAGGCGACAACTGGTGGTGTTCAAGGTCGGCTCAGAAGAGTTTGCCGTAGACATACTTCTCACGAAAGAAGTCATTGTTCCGCGGGAGATCACGCCCGTACCTGATACAGAGGAGTTTGTAGAGGGAGTCATGAACCTCAGAGGTAGTCTCCTGCCGGTCATCGACTTGAGAAAGCGATTGAGGGCGCGCACCACAACCACCCAGCGAGATCAGCGGATCGTGATCGCAAACATTGATGACCGGATAGCGGGTCTGATCGTGGACGGCGCTTCCGAGGTCATAAGAGTCACCGATGACATGATCGAGCCAGCGCCCGACATCATTTCCGAGATGGGCGCGGGATATGTTGAAGGAATAGTCAATCTGAAGGACAGGTTTATAACATTGATTGATCTCAGGAAGGCCCTTTCCGTCGATATCCTCAGCGAACTGGATTCCGTTATCGAAGCGTTGTCTCGGCATCGGGATTTGCCAGCTCCTGCGAGTGCAAGGTGACGATTTCCCTCGTTCGAAGATCGTCGTTCACAAGGGCGTAGTGAATGCTTCAGTTTGGATCAGAACTGAGTCAGGTTGAGATCCTCTCGGATAGTGAGTTCAGGCTCTTCAAGGACCTGATCTATTCCGAGTGCGGCGTAAGCATTGGCACCGAGAAGCGAACGTTTCTGGAGTCCAGGCTGAGGCGCCGGATGGAAGAACTCGGCATCCGGAGCGGCTACGAGTACTACTGCCTCGTGAAGCATTCGCAGGCAAGATCGCACGAGCTTCCGTCGCTGCTCGACACGCTGATGATATGCGAAACCTCTTTCTTCAGAAATCAGCCGCAGTTCGACCTTCTGAAGCAAGTAGTACTGCCGGAAATCATCGAGAAGAAAGAACGGGCAGGCACTCGGCTGATTCGCGTCTGGAGCGCGGGCTGTTCAACCGGTCAGGAACCATACAGCGCGGTCATAGCGATGCTCGAAGCGATCTCCGACGCAGAGTCCTGGACTTTGCGGGTGTTCGCCTCCGATCTTTCGTTCACCGCGCTCGAACGCGCGCAATGCGGCAATTACCGGGAGGATCAGCTGAAAGGAATCGAACCCGGGTGTGTAGCGAAATACTTTCGACAAGAGAATGGGCACTACGTCATCAACGATGCGGTGAAACGGCGGGTGATCTTCGACTATCACAATTTGAAGCACGACAACGGGCTGCGCGGTCTGGACATGGTTTTTTGCAGAAACGTGATGATCTATTTTGATTCGGACGAACAACGGCGACTAGTTACGCGATTCGGCAACTGCCTGGTGCCCGGAGGCTATCTCTTTCTGGGACACGCAGAAAGTCTGCAGGGTCTGTCGGGACGGTTTTCAATGGTGCATCGCAACAAGGGAATAGCCTACAAGCTGGAGTCGTGAGCTTCCAATGGACGACCTGAGCAAAGAAGAACTGGAGCAGTTGCTCGCTGTGTTTCGCGAGCAGTCGGTCCGCCTACTCGACGAGATGGCCGACGACCTGCTAGCGCTGGAAGCCGGAGGCACCGACGCCGACATCATGACTCGGCTGCGGAGAGCGGCACACACAATAAAAGGCGACTCGGCTTGTGTTGGCTTCGAGGGTGTCGCCGAGGTCGCGCACAGGATCGAGGACGTCTTCGACAAGGTCCTGAATGAAGAGGTCAAGCTTGATAAGCAGGTAGTTGATCTTATGCTGGTCAGCCTCGATGCGCTACGAGCGGCAGTCGGCGGTGAGGAGGTGACTGATCTTGCGAAGCATACTGTTGCGAGTTTGTTAACCGGTCTTGGGACGGCCGGTTTGAGCTCGATTGCGCCGGCGACTGTTAGCGAGAAGCGCCCTTTGAACGCGGCTGTAACAGAGTCGAGTGCGCAAGCGCTAACACCCAAGACAGCCAACGGAAAGCGCCATCGGGAGTTTGTTCGTGTCGAAGCTTCGAAGCTCGACGCGCTGCTTAATCTCGCCGGCGAAATGGTCATCGCACGATCGATTCTCAATCAAGCCGCTCCCGAGCTTGAGCGAGCGCTGGCGAAACACGAGATTGCAGGGAGTTTCACCGGAGCGAACGCGCAGATGGGCAAACTCATAGCAGAGCTTCAAAAGAGCGTGCTCAAGATGAGAATGGTCACGATCGACAATGTGTTCAAGCGATTCGCAAGGCCGATGCGAGAGCTTGCAAGCCAGCGCGGAAAGCAGGTCGAGTTGGTCTTCAGCGGGGGAGAAACCGAGCTTGACCGGGCGCTGGTGGATCTTCTCTACGAACCCTTGCTTCATCTGCTCAGAAACGCAATCGATCACGGCCTCGAAGTCACAGACGAAAGGACTGCCGCGGGAAAGCAGGAGGCCGGTCGCATAGCGTTACGTGCCTACCACGAAGGCAATCAAGTGGTGGTCGAAGTGAGCGACGATGGTCGAGGGCTTGATCCGGCAAGACTGAAACACGTCGCGGTCGCAAGTGGAGCTATCTCAAAAACCGAAGCTGAACAAATGGATGACGAAGACGCGCTCGACTTGATATTCCGTGAGGGCTTCTCAACAGCAAAAGAAATAACGAGGTTGTCAGGCCGGGGAATCGGCGCATCAGCGGTCAAGATCGCCATCGAGCAGTTGAGAGGAACGGTCAACGTCAAGAGCCGGCCGGGTCTGGGAACGACTTTTGTTCTCCGCATGCCGTTGACGTTGGCAATCATCAGAGCGCTTCTATTCAAGGCTGGCGGGCGGCCGTTTGCCCTCCCGCTTCTTGCCGTAAGCGAAATATCCCGAGCCGGCGCGGAACAGATCAGGGAGATTGATGGGTTTCAGAGCTACCGGCTTCGGGATCGTTTCATCTCGGTGGTGAAACCCTGCGATGTGCTCGGCTTTGAAAGGCGGAAAGGGGGCGTCGGCGCGGCCCTGAGGAGCGACCCCAAAGTCTCGTTCATAGTTGTCGTGTCTGTCGGATCGAAGCGATATGGCCTGATTGCAGAAGAACTGGTCGGCGAGCAGGAGTTGGTCATCAAGCCCCTCGACACGCGGTGGGTACAGAACGACGCCCTTGCTGGAGCGTCGGTGCTGGGCGATGGCCGAGTGGTGCTGATACTGGATCCCGAGATGTTTTTTCGGAGAGCGGTAAAGCACGAACGAACCAGGGCGGGCGCGAGGGAGGCTTATGCAGTCTAGCGGGACCAAGATTCGAGTGCTGGTCGTGGATGACTCGGCGGTGATGCGAAAGCTGATCTCGAACTGCCTCGAGCGAGACAGCGAGATCGAAGTAATTGCCACGGCGATTGATGGCGACTTCGCCCTGAGCAAGATCGACCAACTCAAGCCGGATGTGGTGACGCTGGATGTAGACATGCCGAGGATGGATGGGATCACCGCGCTGGGCCACATCGTTGCGAAGCACGACATCCCGGTTGTTATGTTGAGTTCGCTGACGGCGCGCGGCGCCGCTTTGACGATGCGGGCTTTGGAAAAGGGCGCGGTCGATTTCATATGCAAGCCCGAGGGTCCATCGCGAGTCGGCGAAATGGCCGAGGAATTAATCTCGAAGATCAAAGGCGCCGCGCGAGGAAAACTCGTCGCGGCCAAGAACCGGTTGCCGGAAGTGCGATTCAAGAGGGGAAAGACTGCAAGCACGCCGATTGGAACGAGAGCCCAAAAAGTCGTTGCCATAGGCGCGTCCTCCGGTGGCCCACACGCACTCAGATACCTGTTACCGCGGATACCCGCCGATCTGAACGCGTGCGTGTTGATCGTTCAACATATGCCTGAGAGCTTCACTTCGATGCTGGCGCGCTGGCTCGACGAGATATGCGATCTCGAGATCAGAGAGGCCAGTGACGGAGACCTGATTGCACCGGGCAAAGCGTTTATTGCTCCGGCTTGCGCACACATGAAAGTGCGGCGAGGACGATCAGGTTGCGAATTGGCGATCGAGCGCGGCTCCGTGGTGAACGGTCATATGCCTTCGGTCGATGTTCTGTTTCAGTCCATCGCCGCCCAGTACGGTCCTCAAGCGACTGGAGTGATCATGACCGGGATGGGAAGCGACGGCGCTCAGGGCATCGGTGAGATCAAAAAGGCCGGGGGCAGAACGTTCGCTCAAGATAAGGAGAGTTGTTCAGTATTCGGGATGCCGCGAGTCGCGATCGAGAGGGGATTTGTGGATGAAACGGTACCGCTCACAGAGTTGGCTTCACGCCTGATAGCAGTGGTGGGCCGGATATCACCTTTGGAGGAATGTCATGCAATTAGTCGCTGAAGAGCCGGCTGTGCTGAAATCGCCGCTCACATGTTTAATCGTGGATGACTCTGCGTTCATGCGCTTTCATCTCAAACGGATGATGGACTCAATTGACAACGTGATTGCGAGCGAGGCAGCCAACGGAGATGAGGCCATCAGAGAGTACGGCCGATTGCGGCCGGATATTGTCCTGATGGACATCGTGATGCCGGGTATCGAAGGCGTCGAGACGGTAAAGCGGATCTGTGATTCGGACCCGGACGCCCGGGTGATCATGATCAGTTCGGTCAGCTATCGAGGGAAGGTTGAAGAGGCACTGGCGGCCGGAGCGAAGTGCTTCCTGCCAAAGCCGGTCACAACCGAGCAACTCCGAAAAGCCATCGAGCAGGTCTGCGCATCGGCAAGCTAAAGGGGAGAGACATGAGGTTAGACTTCGTCAAGATATTCGTCGACTCGACCACGCTGTTGTTCAAGGAACTGGTAGGGCCATCCGTCGACGTTCCTTCGATAAGCATGAAGGCTAGTCCTGTTGCCGGCAGGGAGGTGATGACGATCATCGGACTTTCGGGCGAGGCGCAGGGCCGTGTGATCTTCGACATGGACATGTTCACGGCTGTGCAGCTTGCGGGGCATATGATGGGCGAGCCATCGCCGGGTCTGACGCCGCTGGTGCGCAGCTCGATCGCGGAACTTGCTTCCATGGCCATCGGACGAGCTATTTCCAAGATCAACGACGGAGGCACGCGGCTAAGGATGAGCCCGCCGACGGTGATTACCGGAGCCAATCTCGTCAGCTATGACCGGTGCTTTGAAACGCTTGTCGCGCCAATCACCACCCCTTATGGAGAAGTGCGCGTGAACATTACCATCCAGGATCTGGACTAGAAGGGAGCTCAATGACACAGAAGCCTGAAGAGATACTGACGCTTTTCTCGAAGAGCGAAGAGCTGCTCGAGCTGTTCAGGAAGGGCAAGACCTTCACTGAGGAGCTGATGTGTGAGAACGAGCGCCTGCGCTACCGGGTAGTTCAACTCGAAACCGAAAAGCTCGACCTTTCCGACATGCTCATGAAAGAGATCGAACGAGTCAGGCTTGAGAATAAGCAGCTTACGCAGAAGATCGAGTTCCTCGACGGCCGGTTTCGAGAGGTTGAGGAAGAGAACAAGGACTTTGCGCTTCGCTACGTCGAGGTCGAGGAGCAGAACGAAAGCCTCGCAAACTTGTATGTCGCGAGCTACCGGCTGCATTCAACGTTGGACCCGGCCGAAGTCGTCGAGTGCATAAAAGAAATCCTGGTGAATATGGTTGGGTCGGAGGAGTTCGGTCTATTCGTTGTGGATGAGGAGACGAGGGAGCTGGTGCTTGCCGGGTACGAAGGCGAAATCGCTCAGCGGCTGGAGCAGGGAAGAGTCCCGTTCGGGGAGGGCCTTGAGGGAATGGTGGCCGAGCATGGCGAGCCCTTTTTTACCGATGACGCGGGCGAAGCCGGCGAGGTTTGCGCTTGCATACCGCTGAAGATCAAGGAGCGTGTTGTGGGCGTAATCGCCCTGTACAAACTGCTGGCCCACAAGACAGGTCTGACCCCGCTCGACCACAAGCTTCTCGAGCTGCTTGCGGGACATGCGGCAAGTGCGATCGTCAGCTCGAAGCTGTTCGCGCAGGCCGATCGAAAGCTAAGAACAATGGAGGGCTTCATAAGCCTCTTGCGTACACCGTGAAGGAGGAATGGATGAGCGGCAGATCTTTGTTAGTGGTGGATGATTCGGCGACTTTCAGGCAGTTGCTCTGCATGAGTTTGCAACGCGTGAACGGCATATCGAAGAGCGATATCACCGAAGCGGCGGACGGAGCGGAGGCGCTGGAGAAGGTCAAGAGCAACAGCTTTGATCTTGTGCTGACCGACATACGAATGCCGAAGATGGACGGCTTGGAATTCGTAAGACAGGTAAGGTCCGAACTGCAACGGCCGGACTTGCCAATAATAATCATCAGCACCAAGGGCGCCGATGAAGACATCGAGCTGGGAATGAGCCTTGGCGCAAGCGGCTACTTGTCGAAGCCGATCTCGATGACGCGGCTCAGGGAGCTTGTCAACAACTTCTTGCCGCAACAGTGAAAGCCATGGAGCTAACCGGTGATCTGAGCGATTTCGCTCTTACAGACATACTGCAGATTCTGGCGTTGAGCCGGAAGACAGGCACCGTGTTGCTCGAGAACGGCAGTCTGGCCGGTACCATCATCATTGAGGACGGGCGAATTACGCACGCGTCGCTGTCGCCTGGTGAAAGCTTCGCGGACGGGCTGGTCAGCAGAGAACTGCTCGGTCTGGAAACGCTTCGAAAGCTGAAAGATATAGGAAGGCAAAGCGCCGGCATCTGGACGGTTGAGAGCTTGATCGTCGAAAGCGGGGTGATGTCACAGCGCGTGCTCCAGGAAGAGGCAAAGCGTCACATTCAGCGAGCCGTCGGGAGATTGGTCGGGATTGAGAAGGGCAAGTTTGGGATCGCCATAAACGAAGCATCCGTTACAAACCCTCTCGATGAAATCAAATTGAGCGAGGGCTTGGAAGTTGGCGAAGTGCTGCTGGGATCGGCGCGGGAAATTGATGAGGCGCTTCGCGATCAGCAGATCAATGACCCGACCATACGACCGGAAGACTTGGGCCAGTCCGGGGACATAGCTCAGTTAACCGGCAATCGATCATACGAACATTCTATGAATCCGGCGGATAACGGGCACTCGCAGCGCTCACAACTGCTTTGTTCGCTGCTTGCAGAGTTGAGATTCCACTCGTATGAAGCCGAGGTTAGCCTTGCGATAATGAGATACGCGAGCGAAGTGGCGACGCGAGGCATTCTTTTCGTGGTGAAAGAGTTTGAGCTTTGTGGACAAGGTCAATTCGGATTGGGCGCGAGCGCGCCGGAAGGGGCAGCGGACCGATTTGTACGGTCGTTGCGGATTCCGCTGGATGTAGACAGTCTCTTCTCACGAGTCGTGCGGAGCGGACTGCCATTCGTTGGGCCAATGCCGCGGGACTACTGGAACATGGAGATCCTCGCAAAGCTTGGAGGCCTTGATCATGACCTGGCTTTGTTCGCGCTGCCGCTGTGTTGCAACGATAGAACGGTGTATGTCGTCTACGGCGACAACTATCCCGGCGGGACGGAGCAGAAGGGGATAAGCGAACTCGAAGCGTTGTCGAGCCAGGCAAGCCTGGTCCTCGAAAAGATATCGCTCGAGCGCCGGGTGATAGAGGCGGAATCAAGAATCTCAACCCTGGAGTAGTGCTCCCTCTCAATGCGTCCGATAATAGCTATTATGTAGTTATTGGCTTTGTCTCAAAAACCCTTTCCGTCTTAGAAACAATTCGTTTGTCTCAAAAAGACTATTTCTTGTCTGCTCTTATTTCTAGGAAGTTCAAATGCTGGGCTAGCCCTTGAACCCTAAAGGTAAGTAGATGCTTCTCGCCGTCACCGCCGGTAAAACTAACACTGAAAGACTTCGCTTTAAGCAGATCCTTGATGTCGAAGAAAAGGTGCGTGATTGTGGTGCTTTGATCTTCGGGCTGGGTCCAAACGCCCCCGCTTGACTTGTTGCTATCGTCGTCATACCAAGACTCAACTTTCGCGAAGCTACTCGTTGACCTGGATACTTTTATGAAGGTATGAACTATCAATCCCGGCATGGTCTCATAGCTACTAACGGTCAGCGTGCCTCGTCCAGTTCGGCCAAAGCTCTTTACGGTATTAACAGACGTGGTTGTAACGGACGTTGTACGCTCCCCGGTTCGCCGGTCAGTAGACACCGACCTTCGCCAGTTGGCCGCCTGTCCGGGCGCTTCAGGCGTGAGAACGAATAGCAGCAGAATGAGATAGAAGTATATACGTCTCTGTGGTGGCAAACCTTGGCTCATTGATCGTCCTCCGGCTTGTCAAATATATCACGAGAAATCTTCATATGCGATGGCGTAACACCTAATCCCATGCTAGTATGTCGCTCGAAACGTGTTTACTGTTTTTTGAAAAGTAAGGCTGCTTAGGCAAGCAACACCGGCGGGTGCTCTGCTTTGCTACCGGCCCGCTATCTAGAATCATACAAGGGAGATTCTGCCTAGTCATAGAAGCGATCTATGGCTTTATGAACTCCGTTGAGGTTCTGGATAGCGGGCTTTTCGTTTTTTTGGGACGGGAGCTTGTGCTCTAAAATACAGGAGAATTTATGGCTAGCAAGAAGAACAAAAAGCGTAACGCAAGAAGAAGGCGGGCTTTGAGGGAAACGAGGCTGGATCCAAAGCTAATCCTGAAGCAAACTAAACCCAAGACGAAGGTTCTCGCATTCGACATCACGGGAGGGCGTTTCCGTATAGAGTACAACGTTAGGATTGCAAAGCGAGCTATCAGGAACGTTATTGCCCGGCGGGTTAGGCATACGTTGATCCAGGATCCCGCTACCGATTCCCTTGCTCATGCGCTCATATCATGGAATCTTGTAAAGCACGGTGAGCCAGTGCCCATAACTCTTGATGCAATGAAACGCGAGTCTTTGGGCCTGTTGAACATCATTGTCCGCGAAATGGCCAACGATATAGGGAAGCAGCGTGGAGTAGCGTACTAATCCCGGCGCTCGCCAGATTCCAGGGATTTGGGCGTCACACAAAGGAGAATGACCAGGACTTGCCATTTATGGTCCTCATAGCAATGGAATCTGGTATAACGGATCACGCGTGGCGCTGAGCAAAACCGCTCTGCGCCTCATGGAATCAAACGGAGGTGCAAGATGAGAATGAGAAGGCGTGGTGGGCTCAAGAATTTTGGGTGGACGGAGATTCTAGATGAAACGCATACCGCTCCAAAGATTGAATGGCAAAGCAAGACGGGAAGCATGAAATTGAGTTCAAAAATGACTTACGAAGTGAATCCGAAGAGCTTCTACTACTACGAGGTGCTTCTCAGTGTTGAAGATGTCCAGAACATCATCGGCGTGCTAGCAAATACGCTCGCGGCGGCAACCAAGCCGAAATGACCTTTCGAGGCGAGGTCATAGGTAATTTCACGTAGATCCGATCCTACTCGAACGCGCTCAGTCCTGTCAGATGCTGGCCGATTATGAGCGTGTGAACTTCGTTTGTGCCTTCGTATGTGTAGACCGACTCGAGATTGCACATGTGGCACATGATCGGATACTCGCCGGTGATCCCGTTCTTGATACCGCTGAGTTAGAATTCAGATTCCGCGTGGCGCTATCAAAGATGGAAAAGACGAAAGCGAAACAACCGCCCATTACAAGACAGCAGCCAATGATGACGCCTAACGCAATCTTCACTCCTAGACTAATGCCCGATCGCTGAGGCGGCACGGGATAGTAGTTAGGTGGCGGATTCTGACTCATATAAAACTCATAAGTCAGCTTCGGTTAAGGCAGCTATCTTCATTAGGGCTTTTAATAAGCCCATCTTTAAGGACCTACTTCCATGTATCGGAACGCTGATTATGGCAGGTTGGCCGGGCTTCCAGTAGATATGATGGCTGCCGTTGATCCGCATTAACACCCAGCCATGTAGGCGCAGGACCTTTGCGAATTCATCGCCCGACACGGATTTCATACGGCAATTTCAAGGATACGCCCTGATCCATGGTCTACCACTATATCGATAGACAAACATCCCTCAATTGCCTCGCGCAGGTTAAACTGAAGTTCCTCCATAGTCTCGCCTTGTGTAGCACAGCCCGGAATCGACGGGACCTCCGCCCAATACCCACCCTCTTCGGCTTCATATGCTATTGCCTTGATGTTCATTTGATCTCCCTTTCGTCACTTCTTATTATCGGCATTTCGTTGAATAGTCAAGATGTCAAGCGCTATGCTTTGTCTTAGCAATTTCGAACCACCAAAGAGCCACGTTGCCGTGACTCACGTCCGCCTTGGAAACGACTCTTGAGACAGAAAACTCTCCTGTCTCATAAAGCAGGTTGAAAAGAGACTCTTGAGACAAAGCCGTAGTTATTCAATTATTTAGTTATTATTGCCGGTGCGGCGGGATCGGGCCAGAGCCAGCCCACCGAGGGCCATGGCGATCAGCCCCAGCACCAGGGCCACAGCGCCACCGACTACTCCGTTGCCGGTGCCGGGACCACCTTTGGCGGTGGCCAAATTCAGTCCGCCGTTGACCACGGCGATCAGTCCCGCCACGAGGGCCACGATGGCCCCCATTCTCCCGTTACCGGTGCCGATACGACCTGCGGAGCGGGCCAGAGCCAGCCCACCGATGACCGCGCCGACGAGCGCCAGCACAGCGGCCGTAGTGGCCCAGAGTCGCCGGAGGGTCAGGCCGTAAACCGTGGTGACGGCTGGCTCCGAAACATGCGCGGCCACCAGCACGGCATACACAAGCCCCCCGAACAGGGCGGCTACAGCCAGGGCGGCGAGAATAAGAGCGAAGGTTCGTTTCATAGAATCTCAATTTCGCTCATTATCGAACAGCGGACGATTTCCGTATTGGAAAAAATTGACCTACCCGACCAGCGTCGCGTGATTTTGCATCACGCATTCACTTCGTTGACGAACATATTCCGTAGGGCTCAGGTTCGAGAAGAGTCGAAAGTCGTGAATCAGGTGCGATTGGTCGTAATAGTCACAATCCACCGCCACCTGCGCCCAGTTCGGCACAGCGGTCTGTCGCACTGTTTCGAGCGCTTGCCGAAAACGCCGGACACGACAAAACAGCTTGGGCGACATGCCGACCTCGCGCGCGAACAACTGAATGAAGCGGCGTTGACTGAGGCCAGCATCCCGCGCGACATCGCGAATAGCCAAGCCAGAGTCGGCTCGACAGAATGTGTCGAGTGCGAATCGCACGGCGTAATGACGCTCCAACGGCCGGAACAGATGCGCCACGAGCGCTTTCTCCAACAGGTTAAACCGCTCTGCCGGCGTTTTGGCTACGCACAGCCGCTCGCGAAGTTCTATGGCCGAAATCCCCCAAAGCGCCTCCAGGTCAACATGTGTATCTGCCAGTTCGCTTGCTGGCGTGCCAAGAAACGGAAATGCGCCGCCTGGTCTGAAACGCACGCCAATGACGGAAACGCGTTCCCGCGGATCTATCACGAAAGGTCCGCTATGAGTCCCGGAAACGACAGCTCCTGAAAAGCGTTTGCATCGCTCTGGTTTCGCGGCATCGTAAATCCGAAGTTCGTTCTCGTGAAGATTGATCACCAGATCAATCGTACCGCTCGGGGCAATCCGCTCCTTGGAATGCGCCGGTGCATCACTCAGCAGCCAAACACGCTCGACGCAAGTGTCGAGCGGGGGCATCGGTGTTCTGGAACTGAAATGCACAGCAACAATAGGATATAGGAACAGAGCTTCTGACTCAATGGGATGACTAAACCCTAGCTTGTATGCCGAAAGATTCTCGCATAGTCGTCTCGATTCGAAAAAAGTAGATTGTCCGCAATTCCCGTGGGGGTGGTAATTGCAACAGTCCACTACTTTGTAACTCTTGATTGGGAAGATAAAAACGAGCGGATAAATGGCCAGATCAGCCTCGCGTGGGTAGTTGGCATTTTGATCGCCATCATCGTGGTGATGGCGCGCGTATGCTAAGGGGGGTACGTCAAGTATAGAGTCACCCACATTAGGACACTACCTTAGTTGTTGACTTCGTAAACACAATGGAGTAAGAAGGATCATATGAAAACCCTCATCTCTGCATCGACCTTCCGCCGATTTCAGATGTTCTTAGCAGTCGTATTGCTGGCGAGCGGGATTGGATTGATGTCAAAGACGGTATCCGCGCAATGTCCGGTCATCAGATGCGACTGCTGTAGCGGTAACTATAACTTCTTTTGCCTTGGATCTTGTAGCGATCCCGCGGGCAATGGAAAATGCAAGGTGGGACTTCAGAGCTGTAGCTGCGGATACCACTGTTTATCGTCGTTCTGCGTTCCTCCGATCTTCTGTGGTGGGAATACAAACTAAACAAAACCTCGATCAAAAGAGAGAGATTAGGTTATGAAAACTAGAGCGTTTTTGATGTTTTCCGTGACGGTCTTCCTGCTTGGAGTACTGACGTTCACAATGAGAGCGAAACAGAAACATACCGGGCCAACCTCGGCGGACATTACCAGCAAAGAGATTTCGAGGTTGCTCCGTGAGACGGTTCCACCTCGTGCATTCAATGCGACCCAGATCGAAACCTACGTGAGCGCGAACGGTGAAGAGACGGTCAGGCACATCCGCATCTGCCACGTAAAAGAGGACGGTAGCTGGACCGAGGTGTGGAAGTCGGTTGGCCGCGAGGGAGAGACCACTCACACTGGCAATCCACTGACTGGTGAGTACACGAGTAGCACCGGCAAGGAATCGATGACCATACCTAACACAAACCCTGGCACAAACCTTGCGCTGTTCAGGAATAGAGAATATCTAATGCGCGCAAAGGAAGGGTACCAGAAGAAAACGGAAAGGATCGCGGGGCTAGAAGCTGTCGTGTCACATGCAGAAAGCGCCGAAATCCCTGGGCTTTGGATTGAAACTGGCCACGCGCCTGAGACTGGACCGTTCTACCTCCGGATGATTTACCATAGCCCTGACGGTTCTGAAGTAAGAATAGAGACAGTCCGCGTCGTGTTCAAATAGGACAAGACCACAACGATCTGGGCCATCTGTCGAAGAACATCAACGCTAATACAAAGGTTAGGCCATCTGTAGATCGCCACTACTCGAACGCGCTCAAACCCGTCAGATGCTGGCCGATTATGAGCGTGTGAACCTCGTTTGTGCCTTCGTATGTATACACCGACTCGAGATTGCACATATGTCGCATGATCGGATACTCGCCGGTGATCCCGTTCGCGCCCAGGATGCCTCGTGAGGTTCGCGCACACTCAAGCGCCATCGCCACGTTGTTCATCTTCGCCATCGAAACATGCACAGGCTTCGCGGTTCCCAGGTCTTTCATCCGCCCGACATGCAAACAAAGCAACTGGGCTTTGCTGATTTCTGTCGCCATGTCGGCGAGCTTCTTCTGCGTCAATTGAAAACCCGCGATCGGGCGCCCGAATTGGATTCGCTCCTTCGAGTATTTCAGCGCTACATCAAAACACGACATCGCCGCGCCTACAGCGCCCCACGCGATTCCGTACCGCGCTTGCGTCAAGCACATCAACGGGCTCTTCAAGGCTTTTGATCCGGGCAGGATGTTCTCCTCGGGTATCAGACAGTCCTGAAACGACAGCTCCGAAGTCACCGAAGCGCGCAGGCTCATCTTGTGCTTCGTCTCGCGAGTAGAAAACCCTTTCCTGTCCTTTTCAACAATGAAGCCCCTGATCTCGTCACCGTCTGCCTTGGCCCAAACAACGGCTATGTCGGCTATCGAACCGTTCGTGATCCAGGCCTTTGCGCCATTGAGCAACCAACCGTCCCGAACCCTTTCGGCCTTCGTTAACATTCCGGAAGGGTCGGAGCCAAAGTTAGGTTCTGTCAGGCCGAAGCACCCGATGACTTTGCCTGCAGCCATGTCGGGTAAGTACTTTCGCTTCTGGTCTTCGCTCCCGAAAGCATAGATCGGATACATGCAAAGCGCGCCTTGGACCGACGCGAAGCTTCTGATGCCCGAGTCGCCCGCTTCGAGTTCCTGCATCACCAGCCCGTAAGAAACATTATTCATCCCGGCGCAGCCATATTCTTCCGGCAGGTTGGCTCCGAACACACCGAGCGCTCCAAGCTTCGGGATGATCTGATCCGGAAAATGGCCCTCTTCGTAGCACTCCGCGATGATCGGGTTGACTTCCGCTTCCACGAACTCTCTCACCGAGCGTATGACGAGTTTCTCTTCTTCGGATAGCAAAGCCGCAATGCCCAACACGTCCAGTCCTTCAAAAGCCATTAGTTTGTCCTCGAGTCTGATTCAGAGTTGTTCAGGTGACCAATAATCTCCGCGACAATCGCGACCGCTATTTCCTGAGGCGACCTTCCTCCGATTCTCAATCCGATCGGCGCATGTACCCTGCTAAGCTCCTCGCGTGTGAACCCCTCGCGATTGAGCCGGTCAAACACCGCCAGCACTCGTCTCTTGCTTCCTATCATCCCTATGTATCGAGCCTGAGAGCGTACCACACTCCGAAGACACACTTCATCGTATTGATGCCCGCGCGTGACGATCACAACGGCAGTGTTCAAGCCAATATTCAGTTTTGCCGAAGCCTTGTCGTAGTCGCTAACCACAAGATCGATTGCCGGATCGGGCAGCCGCTTTCGTGAAGCGAACTCTTCTCGGTCATCGACAACCGTGACGCGGTATCCAAGAATTGAGCTCATAAGCGCCACTGCGTGCCCGACGTGCCCCCCGCCGAAAATGACTACGTGCAGTTTGTCTCTTACCAATTCAACAACAACGCTTACGGGATTGCCTTCGCCATCGGCCACTTCGATCAGATCCGCGTCAACGCCTTTCCGGACCATTTCCTCCAGAGCGGCCCCAATGCTTTTTGTTATCCGTTCGTCTCCCATACGGGGAAGCGGATCTCCCGGCCGAACCACAGCAGTAATCGTTGAACTACCGGCCGGGTCCAGAACTCTGACGACCGCGGCGAGAAGGCCTTCCCTCGAGTCCTCTTCGAGCGTGCGCAACAGCGTCTTAACGGCTCTATTCAAGTCAAAGGCTCCGATGGTCGGGCGGATCGTAACACGTCGCGTAGTTCCCTTCCCGTATCGACAATGCCTTACTCCTTCGCGGAGTCACTGCGTAGCTCGATAGGCGGGCCGCGCTCGAACCTTCATCCCAGGCCTCAAGACCTCGACAGTGATCTTGCGGTCACGCGCGTCCTTCGCTCGAGTTGTCGGATAGTAACCAAGCAAGTACTGACGCCGCAGTTCCTCGGCGATTCTCGTGAACGCTCCACTCAAGTCCTGCATGGTGTCCGCTCGTTCAACGACCCCACCGGACATTCGAGCAAGCTGGTCCAGATACTCGTCGGCCTTCCGGTAGGTGCGATCGACCTCGCGCCGCGAACGAGCGACCTCCTCAAGCACTGCGTCATTTCCTTTCGCGGCCAGTGAAGACCTGATTCTCGCCTCCATCTTTCTCTCAACATCCAAGCGTGTGCTATAGCGGATCGGGTACACGATGATATCTTCGGACTCGATTACAGCGTCCAGCGTGTCTTCTTCTGAGATCTCGCTGCTGGCATTGTCGATGCCGTCAGTGAAGACAATGACGGCCTTTCTGCCTTCGACATCTTGCAGTTTCTCCCAAACAGCCGTGTAGACAGCTTCAAACACCTGAGTGAACTCACCCGGTGTGATCGAGGCGACCGCTCGCCTGAGAGTTTCGCTATCACCGGTCAGCTCACACTGAACCTGGACGCTGTCATTGAAGGAGATCACCATCGCGCGGTCGCGCGATCTCATCCTGTCGACAAAGGCGAGAGCCGCCGACTTAATCTGCTCTACCTGAGCGGCAGTCGAACCGCTCGAGTCCAAAAGCAACGCAACACTGAACGGCTGTTCGACCGTGCCAAAGAACTCGATGCGCTGTTTGACGCCGTCCTCAAAAATTGAGAAATCGTCTTTCGAAAGATCGGTGACATAACGTCCGCCCGGTTCGCTGACCGTGGCCGGCACCTGGACCAGCGTTGTGCCCAGCTTGATCGGTTCGTCGTCGCGATTGGCTGGGGTCTGGCCACGTTCTTTTTGGCCTGGACTCGGAAAACTCAGTGAGATCACAACCAGGCAGGCGGCCAGATGACGGCGCCAGTCACGAAGCCTGTACATCGTTTACCTCCGCAAGACACCCGCTAAGTCCGACCCATTCCAACATACCTGAATCCGGCGGATCGCACCATGTCCGGTTCGTAGATGTTTCGGAGATCGACAATGTTCGGCTCGAGCATTGCTACCTTTAGTCTGCCAAGATCAAGGCTGCGGAATTGGTTCCACTCGGTCACGACTACCAGCGCGGCGCTTCCCCGAGCTGCCTCGTATTCGTCCTCGCAGTATTCCACACCGCTCAGGAACTGGCGCGCCGACTCCATAGCCGCCGGATCATAAGCCCGTATTCTGGCTCCACCTTCAACAAGGTCTCCGACTATCTTGATCGATGGGGCCTCCCTCATATCGTCGGTCTCCGGTTTGAATGCCAGGCCGAGCAGCGCGATCGTCTTGCCGGTGAGATCGGGCACGAGGCGCCGGATGCGATCGATGATCGACTGCTTTTGAAGCTCGTTTACCTCGAGCGCCGCCCGCACGATTCGCACGTCATAGTCAACGCTCCGCCCGATCGCAACAAGCGCCTTCGCATCCTTAGGGAAGCAGCTTCCGCCAAACCCGGGACCCGGATGCAGGAATTTGTTCCCGATCCTCCCGTCCATACCCATGCCCTTTGCAACATCGCGAACGTCCGCGCCCAACAAGCCGCACAAGTTGGCGATCTCGTTCATGAAGGAAATCTTTGTCGCGAGGAAAGTGTTCGAAGCGTACTTAATCATCTCGGCAGACTCTGGTGTCGTGATGACAAATGGGGTCTCAATCAAGTAGAGCGGCCGATAGATCTCGCGAAGTATCGCGATTGCCTCTTCCTCGCGGCATCCGATCACAACGCGATCGGGGCGCATGAAGTCGTTGATCGCAGCTCCCTCCCTTAGAAACTCAGGGTTGGCCGCGACGGAAAACCCGCTGGGCGAAGCGCGATTCTCCTCGATGATCTTGCGAATGCGAGACGCGGCTCCGACCGGTACCGTGCTCTTGGTGACAATGACCTTGTACCCGTTCAAAGACTTTGCGATCTCGTTCGCCACCTCGTCGATCTGGCTCAAGTCAGCCGAGCCATCACCCGTCGGCGGTGTTCCAACCGCAAGAAACACGACCAGCGACTGTTCAACCGCCCGCTTCACGTCGGTGCTGAATTCGAGTCTTCCCGCGCGAACATTCTTAGCTACAAGCGCATCAAGCCCGGGCTCGTAGATCGGCATCACGCCGTTTCGAATCTTCTCGATCTTGGCTTCGTCTTTGTCAACGCAGGTGACGCTCATACCGAATTCCGCAAAGCAGGCTCCGGTCACCAGGCCGACATAGCCAGTTCCAATCACCGCAATATGCATCCCATTCCTCCCTGAAGCTCGCGCCGCTTTTCGCCGATCATGAAGGCGAACGTCCCGTATACCTTAAAAGAGCTTGAGTATCGCTGCCCGCCAAGGAAGCCGAGGAGCATTCCGCTTCAGTCAATGATCGTTTGAAAGTATCGGATCGTGTTTGCGAGTCCCTCTTCCAAGCTCACAACTGGCTCCCAATCCAACAAACTCTTTGCACGTGTTATGTCGGGCTGCCTGACTCGCGGGTCGTCGATCGGGAGTTCGCGATTCTCGATCGAGCTTCGGCTGTCTGTCAGTCGAATCACTTTTTCGGCCAGCTCGGACACCGTGAATTCGCCCGGATTACCGAGGTTCACCGGCAAGTGAATGTCATGACCCGCTGGTGATTTCTTGCCCTCATCTTCAAGCATGAGCAGGCGCACGATCCCCCCAACCAGGTCGCTAACGTAGCAGAATGAGCGAGTCTGCAACCCATCGCCGTAAATCGTCAGCGGCTCTCCATGCAGCGCCTGGACGATAAAGTTTGACACCACTCGACCGTCGTTTGGCCGCATCCTCCCGCCATACGTGTTGAATATCCTTACGATTCGAGTGTCGACTCCGTGATACCGATGGTATGCCATTGTGATCGCTTCGGCGAATCGCTTTGCTTCGTCGTAAACGCCGCGCGGGCCGACCGGATTAACGTGACCCCAGTACTCTTCGGGCTGCGGGTGGACTTGCGGATCACCATAGACTTCCGAAGTTGACGCAAGCAGGAAGCGCGCGTTCTTAGCCTTGGCAAGCCCGAGAGCCTTATGCGTTCCAAGGCTTCCGACCTTCAAAGTCTGAATCGGCAGTTGTAGATAGTCGATGGGGCTGGCCGGAGACGCGAAATGCACCACCGCATCCAGATCGCCTGCAACAAACAGGTATTCGGTCACGTCCTGTTTGATGAACGTGAATCGACCGTTCCCGAAATGATGCTCGATGTTGTCAGCTCGGCCGGTCAGCAGGTTGTCAAAGACGACCACTTCATGGTCGGCAGCGATCAAGCGGTCAACTATGTGCGACCCGAGAAATCCGGCGCCGCCTGTAATAAGCACACGCATCTAACACGCACCTCTTACTCTTTCGATGTCCTGCTTGTTGCCAGGGGGTACTAATGATTGAGTTGAACTACCGCAGCCCGGGGCATCTCCATCATACTAAGGTCAACGAATCATAGCGTGAAGAATCCATGCACGTCAAAGATCGGCGAAGGAATCGGCAACCTATCGCTGAGACGGCCGCCGTCGCAACTGGAGGCGAGACCTAATCTAACAAAAACAGTAATCGCTCGATGACAAATTCTGTGACCGGCGAGAGAGATGTGGGGCTGAAGCCGCGGCCTTGCCACGGATCATCAACACTTAGAGAAAGCGTTCCCCAAAATCCGGAGTGGCACTACGCTTGCCAAGACTAAAGGCGAGCTTCGAATAAAACACGAGCTTCGAAATAACGACGGAAGGGCCGAAATGATCAGGGCAACGGGGGCTGCGCTGATTGCTTGCTTCGGCCCTTCTATTTTGTTGGGTGAGACTTCCTCCAAGCCGGAAGGCTCACGAGCAATAGACCTACTTGGATGTCTCACGAGTCTTCTTCTCCGGCGCATTCCTCTCATTGAAGAAATCGTTGATCCAGTGATACTGGCTGACGTACTTGCTTGTCTCATTCCTGAAGATCGGTCGCGTATACCTCTTAAGCACGTACCTCCGGCGAACGCGTCCACGTGTCCGCACTCTTACCGGCACTCGCTGCACGACTGTCATCGTAGGCTTGCTGTTCGAGTCCGGCGACTCCATCCATTCGGTCTGATCGTGAGCCAGCACGGACAGTACGCGGCCCACTCCGCCGTTGTAAGCCGCCGCCAGATACGGTCCTACTCGGTCTCGCGGAATAAAGCTTCGAGCATTGATAGCTTCCCAGTCCGCATCGCACAAAAGCACCTGAGCCATCACAGCGTTGACCGGATCGGCCATGCAAGCAAAGAAGTTGCCCGGAAGCCCCGCGCTCGAATACTTGTTCAGAAGCAACGAGTAGGTTGATGGAATCATCTGCACCAACCCCCGAGCGCCTGCCGGGCTGATCGAGTAGGCATAAGCCTTCTCGCGATTGGTAGCGATGATTGTCAACACTCGCTCCGCCAGCCCACGAGCGTGTCCCGCGCTCTTGAAATCGCTCGGGTCGATGTGCTCGTTTATCAAGAGGACTCGCAGCACGTCTCGTGGAATGGCTTCGGTAACTTTTCGTCCGGGTAGCGCCCGCGACTGAATTCCCCGGCTCGAAAGGCGGGAGTACGCCTTTTCGATGAAGTGATCCGCCACTTCGATCCCGCGCTCGATGACTGCACTGTTCTTGATCTCAGCCGAGTATGGAGTATAGACGGCTTCAATAACCGCAGGCCCGGGGCCAAACCTCTGACCCTCATTCGACACCGGGTACTTCACCGCCAACACCTTGCCGCCGGCCGGCTCGATACATTGAATATCCGAATTGAACCCATTCTCTCGTCGCAACGAGAGCGTAAGGCCGGGGGTTAACAGCTCAAATCCCGGATCGCGTTTGATTGCGCGAGCTATTCGAATCTTCCCGCCGGGTTCCATTACCGCGAGCGCCATCTCGCGCCCGACGATTCCGGTGACGGGCACTTCCATGAACTTGCGGCGGCCGACGCGGATTCGCCGCGTGCCGACGGTTCCCATCAGCAGCTTCACGGACTCGTCTTTCAGGTGCTCCCTTCCCTCTTCGATCTTTGATAGCAAAGGATCGCTCGGTTTGGGATCGAGATTAGGAAAGACGCTCGTTGTTAGGAGAGCGATGAGAAACAAAGCAATACTGGGCATTGTGAAACTCCGGCGGTTGTCCTGATTAAGGGCCACATCGATAGTAGCAGCGGCGCAGGGATCACTCAACAGTATTGTCCGAGGCAACAGATTCGTAATGTTTCGGGCGATTCGCTTGCGCTTCGAGTTCGAGAGAGGTAGCTTGCTCGGGATATAAAACCTCAAAGGAAACCTTCGCTTGCTCAACGATCTCTTCGACAGAATTAGGGCAGTCTTCCTCGCACAAACGCCTTCCCTGTTTTACGCGATCTTCGTACTCTTGATCGGCTTTCTGGCTTCAAGGCTCGCAAGACGCTGGCTCAGAGCGATTCTCGACCGCAGCCGAATTCGCGAAGATCGATTGCTCAAAGATTTCTTTCTTCGCGTTGTCTCGGTATCAATACTGCTACTTGCTGCGCTGACTGCGCTCAGCAGAGTTGGAATCGATGTTCGGACTTTCATCGCCGGCCTCGGAGTTACCGGAATAATCCTGGGCTTCGCGCTTAGAGACACGTTGTCGAATTTCGCCGCCGGAGTGCTGCTGCTTATCTATAGACCGTTTCGCGCCGGCGATTTGATCGAGGTTGAAGGCACAAAGGGTGTGGTAGAGGAACTCACCATCGTGAACATGCGGATGACGACAACGGCAGGCGTGCCGGTGATAATGCCGAACTCGAAGGTCTGGGGCGCGAAGATCACGAACTACTCTCCGAGCCTGCGCCGCAGAATCGAGTTCACATTGAAGGTTCGCGAGGAGGATTTCGCGCCGGCAATCAAAGCCATCGAAGCCGCACTCGACGAAGACGAAAGAATCCTGAAAGAACCTGCCCCCGCTGTTCGAGTCCTATCCGTCTCAAACGGCGCGGTGAGGCTCACTGCCTCGATGTGGACCGACCCGCAAGAGTACGATCGGGTAAGCGGCGATGAGTTCGTGCGCTTGATGTCCGCGCTCAGCGGGCGCGCGATCAAGATTCTGTGACTCGTGTTCGAGATCAGCCTAGTTTCGCAGCCAGGAATTCACCAACTCTGTTCCACGCGTCTTGAGCCGCCGCGGGGTCATAAGCCTCCGGCCGCGTATCGTTGAAAAACGCATGCCCGACGCCGTTGTAGATCTTGACCTCGCCTTCCTTGCCGAACTTTTGCAATCCCGCCCGCAGCCGCTCCATCTTGTCCATCGTGATCCACGGATCGTTCTCCGCACCAACGAACAGAACGGGCGCCGACAGATTCTTGATGACGTCATCCGGCGGCACGTCTCCGTAGAACGGCGCCGAAGCCTTGATGTTGGTGTTGTGGCAAGCGAGCAGCAAAGCGAACGTGCCACCCATGCAGAAACCCGTCACACCTATCTTGTCAGGGCTCACACTCGCGTGGCCCCTGAGAAAGTTCACGGCGCCAGTCAATGTTTCGAGTGCCTTTTCCTGACTAAGCCCCTGCATCAACTCGCCCGCCTTCGCGGAGTCTTTTGTCACCGTACCGTCGTACAGATCGGGAGCCAGCGCAACATACCCCTCGGAAGCAAAGCGGGCAGCGATGGCTTTGATGTGATCGTTTAGTCCCCACCATTCGTGAATCACGATCAAGGCCCGATGCGGCCCCTCACCTTCAGCCTCGGCCAGGTATCCGCCGACGGTTCTGCCACCGGCTTGAAACTCGATCATCGTTCCTGCGTTTGCCATCGAAGCTCTCCTTTCCTGACTCTCTGCGTGAACCTCTGCGTCTCGGCGTCTCTGCGGTTAGAGGGGTCCGGTGCTTTGCAGCCGTCAAATCACTCAGGCCTTCTAACCGCAGAGACGCCGAGACGCAGAGGCCGCGCAGAGAAGAGATAGTTAGGACACGACCGTTGTCCTTGATGCCCGCAATCCAAAGGGCGAGCCGAAGCCCGCCCTTGTTGTCTCTTCCTCCAAGCTGCTTTCCTGTTTGCTAGACGCCTGCATAAGAGTGCAAACCCGGAAGCAGGAAGCTCACGCCAAGCCACGTGAATATCACCAGGGCAAAGCCGAGCAACGCAAAGTATGCGCTTCGTCTGCCTTTCCACCCGTGAGCGATGCGCGTATGCAAAAAGCCCGCATAAGCCATCCACGCGACCAGCGCGCCCACTTCCTTCGAGTCCCATCCCCAGTAACGCCCCCAAGACTCGTTGGCCCACACCGCCCCCGTGATCAGAAGCAGCGACAACAGTGGAAACGCGACGCCCACCGTTCGGTACATAAGGCTGTCGATCTTCTTGATGTCCGGCAACGCGCTCACAACTTCTTCTCGCTTCCACGCGAACAGCGACACGCAAATAAGGGCGACCATCAATCCGATCAACCCTCCAAAGTCGACGGGATTCGAGTTGGCGCTCAACTTAAGGTCGGCTGCGTTGTCTTGAACCCAAACCTTCGCTCTTTCCACCGGAACCGGCTGCCCCGTCTGTTCCGTCATCCAGCCGGCGAAAACCTTGTACTCTCGCTCAGGGATGTTAGCTGCTAGGTTGTTGCTGCTGCTCTTGACTGCAAAGAACATCATCGCAACCACCAGTATCTGCACGACAGTAGCAGCGCGAAACAGAATCCATCCGCGCTTCGCAGCCTTCTCATCTTTCCCAAATCGGCCCATCGCAAAGATCGCAAACGCCCCGGCCAGCAATAGCAGCGCTGTCACCATCAGCGGTCCGACCATCGGCAATGCGGCTCGAATCGGAAGAAACCTTTCCATCGAAGTGCTGAAGACGCTAACGGTGTATTCGCCAGTGAAAGGCACTCCGGAGGTCAGCATCGAACGCTCGAAGGTGCCTGCCGTGAAGAACACCAGCAAGCCGTATAGTATTACCGCGGCGGCTACGGCTTCTGTGCGAATGCCATCCTTGAGCAGATACGCGAACGCGAGTCCGAAGCTCAGCAGACACACTCCATACGCAACCGTTGCGATCGAGACGTGAATCGGCCGCCAGTAGCTGTCCAGAATCGGAGGCAACGTTTGGATTGCGCTACCCAGCATCATGCCCAGCGTCAGCACGACTACGAGCATCGGCATCGACATCGCGCCAAGCATTCGATACTTCGGCTTGCGAATAACCACCAGCGTCGCCAGCGCCGCGCCCGCGCAAAAGCCCATCGTCAGCGCATACAAATTGTCGAGCGGGTAGTACCGCCAGACGCCGTTGATTCCCTCTTTCCAACCTTCTTTGTCACCCGCCTCGACCCACCGGATCATCCACCCGCTCAGGTTAAAGCAATAGCCGAGCGATACGGAGATCAAACCGAGCCGATCCAAAACGTTCTCTTTCACAAAGAGGTTCGTCAGCAGCACCACGGCGGCGCTGATGTAGCAGATCAACGCCAGCAGGATAAGCGCTTCGCCGTAGAGAAATCCGACCGCGCGACCCGCATAAATGCGCGCCCCGATGATCAGGATCGTTCCCGCTATCGGCGCGACGATCGGCCACAATCCGACAAGCTTTTTCGGAAAGCTCAGTTCTAACTCTGGCAACATCGCTTCTTCGGGACTGATGGCTCTACTCATTTTTGATCCTCCCCGTCACTGACTGCACCAGCAAATTGAATCGGCCCTCAAAAGCGGGACGGTTCCGATTCGTGTTTCCGCCAAAGTAGATTTTTGATCCTTGCCCGTCAGGCTCAATCACCGCCCACACTCGCTGATGCGAAAGGAAGAAAACGAAGCACAAGGCCAGGACCAGCAACGTGAACCCGATGTAGACCGGAACCCGGCCGGGGTCATATTGAATCGTCAACGTATGCGAGCTGGAAACCTTCTCGAAGCTTGTGAGGATGACCTTGTTGCCATTGACCAGCAGAGGGTTTGCGCCGCCGTCTTTGGCCAGTTTGTTGTTCGCTTTGGATAAGTACTCGTCGGCGAGTTGAGGGTTGAACGCGAAAGCGGAGTTGCGCTTGCCGTCCGCGCCGATGACCTCGAGCTGAGCGGCCGGGTTGTTGTACTCTCGCGATTTGGTCACCGGGCCCGAGTCGTCTATCTCGAAGTCGGCATAGAACCCGATATATCGAACGGTTCCAATTCCAGGAACGTCAGCAGACCCGTTACGCATTATCTTCACCGGCTCCAGGCTTGGAGCGCTCCCGTCTTCCGGCTCGAAACTGACCGTTATCTCGCGAGCGTTCCCGACCGGCATAAACTGAGATTGAAAGAACCGATAACCCTGGTAGTCGCCGACGTTGTTCAAATGTACAAGCAAGTCTTTTCTGACCGGGCCGTCTTTGATCGTTATATAGCTCAACCAGTCGATTGTGTTTCCCGCGTCGAGCGAGCCCTCGGGTCTGATCAGCATCTGTTGCAAGTCGCGGCACTCGATTTGGAATGGAAGTACCGCGTCTGTCTGCCGAGGTCCTCCATCAAGCGTCACATCGAACGTTGTGTACTTGTCCGATGATTTGCCGGGCCTGATCTCCATCGGGCCGCCTGTACTCAGCCGGCTGGTGAGCATCCCCCCGGTGAAAATCGTCAACAGCGCGACGTGCACGATGTAGGCCCCAAGGCGATTATAAACGTGGCGCTGTGCGAACACGGTTGTTCGATTGTTTTCGGTGCTGACTCGCGCCCGGAAGCCGTGCTTTTTCCACGCCGCGCTCACTTTTTCTGCAACCGTCGGCGGAGCATGGTGCTCATAAGACTCGTCGGTGAACATCTGGGCGGCGATAAACTTCGGCGAAGCGTTGAGCTTCGGCTTGCGGATGTATTGCCACGCCGCGGGGAACCTGTCGATCGAAGCCAGGATGATGTTGAGTGCGACGATCGCCAACAACAGCATGAAGTACCGTGACCGGTAAATGTCAAAGAAGCCCAGCTCGCCGTAAACCATCTTCTGAGACGCCGACAGACTCGCGTAGTATTTATTGAACGCCCCGTCGGGTTCCGTCACCGTGACCTGAACAATCAGCATGCCGATCATGCAAAAGATCAGGAGAATACCCAGCATCGACACGCCAAAGCGCACCGAGCTGAGCAGACCGAGCATCTTGTCGAGAAACGAGTCGCCCTTCTTGGAGACGACCTTGACGACAGGCGCAGCGGCGGCAGTAGTAGTCTCAGTCTTCGACCCTAGGTCAGTTTCAGTAGTTGCCATAAATGGGTCCCGGTTTGAATCGTGTATTCCCTGCTGATCGCAGCCTCTGCAACCGCGCAAATTCTAACAAGCAACAATTTAGAGTGTCAAACGCACGCCAAGTTTAGGTACTGGTGCAATAGCGTGTTGAAGAGGTCTCGCCACAATGACACCAAGACGCGAAGGTCCACAAAAAGCCTCTCTTTGTGCGGCTTCGTGACTTAGTGCCTTCGTGGCAAGACTGACTCAACAGGAAACGAACATTAGACGGCTTTCTTCGGCTTCCTACGTTTCGGGAGTTTCTTCACCGCTTCGTCGAAGTCTGTTTCTACCTGCGAAGGTTGGGCAAGCTGAAGGAGTCGGAACTTCTCAAACTCGAGCTCTGCCTTCCGCAAAGCTTGTTCGTGGGAAATGGTTCCGGCATGCGTGAGGATTTCCCGATCGCCGAGGCGTAGAAAATCCTCCAGCTTTGCGATCCAGTCCCGCATATACATGGGCTTGCGGTTCAACGCCTGGAGTTCGGCAAATTCAAGATAGGCGTTGACGATGCGGTTGAGCGCTTCGAGTTCCTCCGCCGCCAAATAATTCTTCGCGATGGCAGCCTCACCCCTGGTCGGCTTAGAGCCCGTCCAGCTCGTCAATCCCATGTTCTGCCTCGTGGCGTCGGCCCGATGATGGACAATCTCAGCCGCTGTGTGCCCGTGCGCCGCCCAGTGCATCTTGTTTTGTACAGTAGCGAAGAAGAGCTGCGACGCTTCTTCGCCCGGGTCGTAGTCAATGCTCGTCGCGTAAATCTCCAGCACTTTGCGCCAGAAAACCTTCTCGGACGACCGGATGTCGCGGATGCGTGAGAGCAGTTCCTCGAAGTAATTCCCTCCCCCGCCCCGCTTAAGCCGTTCGTCATCGAGCGCGAACCCCTTGACGATGTATTCCCGCAGCCGCTGAGTAGCCCAGATGCGAAACTGCGTACCGCGATGCGACTTCACGCGGTAACCAACCGAGATGATCACGTCGAGGTTGTAATGTTCCACGGAGCGGGACACCTGCCGGCTTCCCTCCTGTCGAACTGTTAAGAAATCCTTAACAGTTGCGGCCTGCTTCAGCTCTCCCTCCGCGAACAGGTTGCGGATGTGCATGCTCACGTTCGGAATGGAGGTTTGAAACAGCTCGGCCATCTGGTTCTGCGACAGCCAGACCGTCTCGTCCTCCATGCGGACTTCGAGCCGGGTCGCTCCGTCACTCGCTTGATAGAGGAGCACTTGCGATTGAGGTTCATTCTTCATCGTCTGTGCGGTTCTGTGCTAGGTCGGTCCGAGGCGACGTGGTCACCCTTCAACGATCGAGCCACATGCAGGACATCTGAACTTGGTTTCAGCAAGCTCCTCAAAGCGGAGTCCCGAATCCTCGCCTTCAGCACCCGGGTGGTAAGTTATCAATTTTCCGCCGATCAAAACATCCTCGAGCAGTCCACATTTCGGGCAATCGAGCAGCTCCCGATCGCCTGGGAAAAGCCCAAGAGATCGGGCCTGTTCCTGCAGAGCAACCACTTGTGAGGCAAGCTCGCGAATGTCGTTTAGCGTTCCCCTCATTTTCGTTTTCCTGCGGCGCGCTTCGCGCCGTACGGCGCGCGTGATTCGGCTATTCGCTTTCCGTTTCTAGTCGGTGCTGGTTCGAATACGATGCGAACCCGCGCCTGCAGCGCATCGGCGACACGGCGCAACATACTAAGGGAGTGGCCTTCGTAGCCGGGGGATTCAAGCCGGCTGATCTGCTGCTGCGAGGTCTTGAGAAGCTTTGCGAGGTCCTTCTGAGAAAGACCGGCCCCCTGGCGGAGCGCGGCGATCTGGAGGGCCACATCCCACGCCTCGCCCGCGCGCTCGAATCGGGCAGCAAACGCCGGGTCCTGTAGTTGGTCTTCGAGATAACGGTCGAAATTAGTCTTTTTCATCACCCTGATCTTCTGTGCCAGTCACGCATCCGGTCGAGCGCGATTCGAATGTCGCGAGCCGGGAGTTTCTGGCCTTTGTTTCGAACCGCATGCACCGCGACGATTCGGCGATCCCTCGCGAAGAACCACAGCACGCGCGTATTGAGCTTGCCTACGTGGCGCAATTCAAACAGTCCCTCAGCGACCGCTTTGGACAATGGCTCGCGGTGATACTGGCGATTTCGAAGTTTCGCGAGACCAGCGAGCACCGCCGCGAAGTCGCCCGGATCGCTCACTTTCAACTCGTCCAGAAACTCACGCACCGGGCATGTTCCTGCTGCTGTTTCGTAGAACTCTACCGTGAAGTCCATGTTTAATGCAACATCAGATTTGATGTGTCGCGATCGGACTTAGGTTCGGAGTGGCGATGTAGGCAAATCCCCTCGGTCGAATGGCCGTGTTGCCAATAGATCGTGTCGCTAAGACGATTCGTTACTCAAGCACCCATGAGCCGTGCGCTTTGATCTCGTCGTACATGGCGTCGGGCGCAAGATCGAGATCCCCTGGCCATTCGACGAAC
This sequence comes from Candidatus Onstottus arcticum, assembly GCA_038040485.1. GTDB lineage: Bacteria > Acidobacteriota > Blastocatellia > UBA7656 > UBA7656 > Onstottus_B > Onstottus_B arcticum. The sequence goes on along the minus strand of JBBPIE010000008.1, from coordinate 127,274 downwards.
CCGTTCTTGCAATGAACCTGAGAGAACATTTCCGGATCGGTGAGCGCCTCGAATACGCCGGTAAGATGTGATTCTTTGAATACGACCTCGCCACTCAAGCCGTCTGCAAAGCGTACGGCGAGCCGTAGGTGCTCCAGCGGTTTCACGCTTACAACGTCATAATGCATCGGTAACCTCAATCGAGTGGCTGAATTCTCTTCGGTTGTTGGTGCTGTCTGCACAGTTCCCAGTTCTCGAGCAACTCCGAGCGGTGCGACGCCGCCCACTCAAGAACAAGCGCCAGCGCGCGGCGCGGTAAACTGCCCACCCGGACCTGCAGAGTTTCAATTTCGATCTGCGCCTGGAACTCAGCGTACTCAACGTGGAAGTGCGCAGGCGCGTGCTCATCAAAGAACATCCTGACAACGATACCGTAGAATCTGCTGATCGTCGGCATAGTTCACCTTTCAGATAGTCTCAAAGCTGGTCACACCCTTGGTCTTAAAGGTCTGAACGGCGTTGGTCTTGAGTTGATCGTTTCCTGCGAAGCCTTGATCCAGGCAAACCACTCGTTCGGGTTTTTCTCGGCCATCGCGCGGATTAGATCTAAAGTCAGTCATCGCTCCAGACAGGCGACCAGCAACTCTTCATCCACGTTGTGTCTTCCCGCCAATCGTCATTGTCTCAACTGGCGTCGTAGGTGTGAAGCCGCTATTGAGTAGGATCTCGTAAGCGCAGATCACTGGCAATGCGACGGCAACCTCTTAATCGTCAGGTTCGGCCAACCGGGCGACCTGTCTTTGCTTTACCTCTCGCTTGACAAGCGCGATTCCTAGGATGCAGAGTATGAACTCACACGTGACAATTGAGATGACAGCTCGATCAAGTAGAAAGGAATGTAGAGTGACACAGCGGGCAAGATAGGAATGGGGAAAAGGAGACTACTAACTAAGGAGCAAGTCATCGACGCGATTCATCGATGGGTCGTCGAACACGGCGTGCCCCCAACAATCGAGGAGCTTCGTAAGCTGTTGAATGTGGGCTCGACCCGTACGGTCCTGAGATATCTGCGATGGCTCGAAGACGAAGGGGATATCGAGCGTTGGGTCGGGGCGCGCGGCTTGAGGGCGCTCAAGTCCAGCAGCAAAGGTGTAGAAACCAAGGCTGTCCCAATCGCTGGTCAGGCGCCAGCCGGCCAGCTTATGACTGCAGAACAGAACATCGAAGGTTGGGTGCGCCTACCACAGAGCTTCTTACGACCACCGAGCGCGAAGTTCTTTCTGCTCCGAGTAAGAGGCGATTCTATGAATCGGGCAACCGTGGAGAATGAGAAGATCGAAGACAAAGACTTAGTCTTAGTGCGTCAGCAAGCTACCGCCGACTCGGGCGCAATCATAGTCGCACTAGTTGACGGTGAGGCAACAATCAAGCGTTTGACCTGCGGCCCAGGATACTGCTTGCTGAAGCCGGTTTCCTCTAATCCAAAATACAGCCCGATCATTCTTGATAAGGATTTGGTCGTGCAAGGGGTCGTCTGCCGTGTGCTGAAACAGGGATCAGAATTGCTGAGTCTCCCGGAGCACGGCGAGTGAAGCGCAGCGATCTAAGAATAGCAAACCAGTGTGGAACCACAGCGAAAGGAGTTGATCAATTCAAATGAAAACAACTGTAACTTTTTTCCCAGTTGGCAACGGCGACATGACGTTGCTGAAATTCGAGAGCGGCCGTACGTTGCTCATCGACGTGAACATTCGCGACGCAGCGGATGATCCAGAGGACGACACGCCGGACGTAGGAGCTGAGCTGCGAGAACGGCTCAACCAGGATGATGCCGGAAGGCTATACGTCGATGCCTTCGTGCTAAGTCATCCGGATGCCGATCACTGCAATGGGCTTCGTGAACACTTCTATCTAGGACCGCCGAGCGAGTTTCCTGACGACAGTGACAAGATCTTCATTCGGGAGTTGTGGTCTTCCCCCATCGTGTTTCGGCGAGCATCTAGGAATCTGACGCTCTGCGACGATGCACAGGCTCTTCAAGCGGAAGCCAAACGCCGGGTCAAGAGATTCCGTGACAGTCGCGGGCCTTTGGTGGAGGGTGATCGTATTCTCGTACTTGGCGAGGACAAGGGAGGGAAGACGGATGACCTTGGTGACATTCTTATTAAGGTCGACGACGCCATTCAGCGAATCAACGGGGAGTACGATCGCAGCGCCAACATCCAGCTCCTCGCGCCATTGACGATTAGCGAGGATGACTTGGTCGAGGAATCGCTGAGCAAAAACCACTCCAGCGTGATCCTCAGAATCGGCTTGACGGCGAATGGCAACGAAAACGCCTGCATATTCTTAACTGCAGGTGATGCCGAAGTCGGGATCTGGGAACGGTTGTGGAAAAAACACGCGGCGCAGCCGGAGGTTCTTCAGTACGATATGCTTCTAAGCCCTCATCACTGCTCGTGGCACGCGCTTTCATATGATAGCTGGAGCGAGTTAAGAGAAAGTGCGGCGGTTAGCTCAGACGCGCGAAACGCTCTTGCCCAGGCGCTGGAGGGCGCGTTCATCATAGCCGGCAGCCGACCTGTTAAGGATGACGACTGCGACCCGCCTTGCATTCGAGCGAAGCGAGAATACGAAGAGATCGCGAAGAGCGTGAGGGGTTCCTTCGTTTGCGTTGGCGAACGCCCATCCGAGGACAATCCCGAACCGCTTGAGTTTGAAATCACGACGGCTGGTCCGCGGCACCTTTCCCGACCGATGAGAGTATCGGTGATTCGTGGTGCAGGCGCGATAGGCGGCCAACCACTGGCGCACGGTTGATCGTGATGAAGAATGAGGCTACATACGCGCCGATAGCACTGGGGCGAGCCGTCAGCCTAATGCAGCGACACCCTAACATTCAGCGCGTGCGGGTTCCACAGGTTAGGAACGGCGTGATTGATGTGGAGGCCGCCATCAGCGTCGGTCTTCCCTCGAGATGGCTAGCGCCGGGGCGAAGTCCGAATGGAGTTCTCCCGGTTGAGCCTGTGCTGTTCAGATTTCCTGAAGGTTTCCCACTGCGAGCGCCACGGATCCTCTTACGACAGGACTTCGATCGCTCTCTCGCTCACGTTAATCCCGGGCCACCAAACGAGCAGCCCAGCCCCTGCATTTATGACGGCAACCTCGACGAATTACTGCAACGCGCGGGCATTGCCGTAATCCTGAATCAACTCGTCGTTTGGCTCGAAAACGCAGCACTAGGGCGGTTGATCGACCCAGCCCAGGGCTGGGAGCCTGTTCGTCGCGACAGTTTGCGCGACGTCTTTGTCTTCGACGCCGACACTATGAGGTCGCGAGTGAATCGCGATGCTGGACATCGGCTATTTCGGCTCGAATACGTGCTGAAGCAATCCAGCGGTCGTTCAGCTATCTTCGGAACTGTGACAGACAGCACGACACTAAGTCCCACGTCCGCAAAAGACGCGTTCCGGAAGGTGATACTACGCGATGGTGTTCAGTATGGAGTATCTGTCGCGCTTTTTGTGTGGCCTGGGAGGAGGGCAACAGGAAAGTTGTGGCTGGCTGGTGAATATCGTCCAGAGACGGTTTGTGACATTTCTAGTCTTGTTGCCAGAGCGAAAGATTACGGCTGCGACACGCAGCTTGCAAACGGATTGAAATGGGTGGCGAACTGCTTGAAAGGAGGTGTTACCTCGGACGCAACTGTCCCAGTCGCGATCATTCTCTGTGCTCGCAGGCCTTTTCACTTGATCCGAAGTGATAGCGACCTGGAGCTGTGCCCGTACATAGCCGAGCTCGATTCGAAATCTTCCTTCAAGGCCAGCGGGGCTACCGGTGTGCGACCTGCTGGCCACAGGGACGCGATATCTGTGAGGTTGCTGAGAAGAATGTCGGACACCGACTCGTCACGAGAGAACCCGCGATGGATTCAGATAGGCGTTGGAAGTGTCGGATCGAAGATTGCTCTGCACATGGCACGCTCAGGCGCGGCTCCCTCAACGGTTGTCGACAGTGGCTACCTATTTCCTCACAACGCTGCTCGCCATGCGCTGCCCCCGGTCGGCGATCGGCCGGACCGGGCATGCTTTCTCGGAAAGGCGGAGGCAGTTTCAAACGCTGCTCGTCAGCTAGCGCAAGACTGTGCGCCATTCAACTTGGACGTTCGCGATGTCCTCAGAAACGAAGAGCAGATGAATAGCTTGCTGCCAAGGCGCGCGTGGGCGGCCGTAAACTCGACAGCCTCGCTCTCAGTGAGGGAAGCACTTGCGTCCTGCAGAAATCTCCGGCTTCGAACAATCGAGACCTCCTTGTTCTCGGATGGCAGAATAGGATTGGTGGCGGTCGAGGGCCCAGATCGGAATCCAAATTGTGGTGATTTGATCTCTTCCGTTTATGAGCTTGCCTTACGAGACAGCGATCTCCGTCGGGTTATGTTCGAAGAGCCAGACTCCGTACGAAGGGTGGATACCGGGTTGGGTTGCGGCTCGCCAACTATGGCGATTCCAGATGGTAGAGTTTCCATTTTTGCGGCGTCAATGGCCGAAGCGATACGCCTGCTGCAGATCGAGGGGCTACCGGGCTCAGGTCAAATCCTCATCGGGAAGCTTAGCGATGATGGAATAGGAGTCTTGTGGAGAAAGTTTGAAGCGTTGCCGTGCAAGGTTGTTCGAGAGAGGCGGGACTCGGCATCCCCGTTGGTCCGTATTTCTCAACTCGCCCACGGCAGAATCCTTGAAGAGATTGGACGATGGCCGGGCAAAGAAACCGGGGGTGTCCTCGTCGGCAGATTCTCCGACGCCGCAGAGACGTTTTATGTAGTGGACGTACTTACCGCTCCGCCTGACAGCCTCCGGTCTGCAACTCACTTTGTGCTCGGAAAACTGGGATTACGACAGTCGCTCAGGGATTACGCTCGGTCGTGCAATTACGCGTTGTACTGCCTTGGAACATGGCACAGCCATCTGAGCCCGTCTGACCCTTCGGCGAGGGACTATGAAACAGCGCGGGCTTTAGAAGTTTCTCGCCTGACGCCATCGGCGGTCGTGATTCGAACGCCAACTGATTACCGGCTGGCTCTCGCAACCTGAGGTGGCTGACATTCTGCGTGCCAATTCTCGCGAGGCGGGCAATTGATCGCTGTTAGGATGTAAACACCAAGGTTTGCTCCTATTGGTTTGTCGAGGGACAAGATGGACCGCATACCATTCGTGAGCTACGACTTCTTTGGGTACTTGTCATCAGGACTTGTACTCGTTGCTGGCATGCAACGTGTCGTAGGTTTCCCACAAGTTACCGGGCGAGAGCTTACTGTTGCCGAAGGCGCGCTTCTAATCCTTGCCATCTATGTCGGCGGTCAGGTGATCGCTTCACCCTCGAGAGCCTTCTTGGAAGACCTTGTGGTGAGCAAGGTGCTTCAGCGCCCACACACCGTACTGCTCAGGGAAAGACAGCCTTGGCGAAGGCTGCTCTTCCCTGGCTATTACACGGCGCTGCCTCAGACTATTCGACAACGAGTAATCGAACGAGCTAAGGGCGAGGGCACCACCGAGACCGGAGAGGCGCTTTTTCTTCATATTCGATTTCACGAGGTTACCCGGCAAGACGAAAAGCTAATGGCCCGACTTGAAGCATTTCTTAATCAGTATGGCTTTGCGAGGAACTTGGCATTCACGTGTCTCTTCGTGGGTGTGGCTTTGGTTATCAAAGGACGTCTCTCGAATGATGTTGCGAACCTCGAATACGGTGTGACCGCGATCGTTGCCGCGCTCCTCCTGTTTTACAGGTATCTGAAGTTCTTCCGTCAATATACCTATGAGCTTTTCAACTCATACGCAGGGGGCAAGAGATGAAGGTATAGGTTTTCGACGATGATCCTTCTTCCCCCTTCTAAGACGAGCGTCATCCGTAAACGACAGAGGAGGAACCGACGCTTATATGGCTACTTCTTAGGCTCAGAAGGTCTCCGCTCAACTCGGCTTGCGAGCGCGCGCGGGTCCATCTCCAGCAAGTTCATCACAGCGGTCGCTACGTCTTCCGGTGCGAGCTTCCAGGAGGTTTCCGGGTCTTGCTCGCCGCTTTGTGCGAAGCTCGTGTTTACCGACCCGGGCATCACGTAGCTCACCCGTATGTGGTCGTGACGGACTTCTTGCATCAACGCTTCTGAAAACCCAATCAGCGCGAACTTTGATGCGCAGTACGCAGCCCCTCCGGGGAACGCGTTCTTCCCGGCAAGGCTCCCGATGTTTATGATGTAGCCGCCCCCTCGCTCTTTCATCAGCGGCAGAGCTTCGTGGCAACAGTAGAACACTCCCGACAGGTTTGTTTGGATCGTCGAGTCCCACTCTTCGACAGGCATGCTCTCGACGTAGCTGCGCGAGCCTATGCCGGCGTTGTTGATCAGAATATCGATGCCGCCCAACGTCTCCTTCGCTCTGGCGAACATCGCTTTGACTTGGTCTGAGCTTCTAACATCACACGCAACGCCGTGAACGTCGTCGTCACCATATTGTTTGGCCAGCGTTGCTACGGTTTGTTCGACATCGGCCGGGGTTCGAGCGCAGATAAAGACCCGTGCCCCGCGATTGAGGAACGCTCGCGCGATGGCCAGTCCGATTCCGCGTGTGGCTCCGGTGACGATTGCTGACTTGTCTTCAATGTTGCTCATAGTTCGTGCTCGCGTCGCCCGGTAACCTGATGGGCGAGTGGCTAAGAACCCACGTCTCCTTCATCCGGCAAAAGGCTACTGAACTGTTTTTAGTTAAGAGTTCAAGCTTCAGCTTGCTCTCACGTTCATGCGGCGGAAAGAGCCAAGCTGAAGCTTGAACGCTAGACTCTCAACCCAAAACGCTAAACCCTGAACTCTGAACCCTGACCTTAGGCTGACCCACCACCGGCCAAAGAGTAACCGAGTTGTCGCGCGAGACGGTAGACAAGAGGTATTGGCAGCCCGACTACGTTCGAGTAGTTGCCGGCGATCTCTTCGACGAACATCCCAGCCAGTCCTTGAATGCCGTAGGCGCCCGCTTTATCCATCGGCTCGCCGCTGGCGACGTACCAGTCGATCTCGCGGTCGGTCAACTGGGCGAACCTGACCAGCGTCTTCTCGTAGTCGGCAAGCTCTCTACGACTTGCCGCGTCGTAAAGAGCCACACCGGTCAGCACTGCGTGCCATCGGCCCGACAACGCCCTCAACATCCGCCAAGCGTGCTGCTCGTCGGCGGGCTTTTCCAGCAACACTCCGTCGAGAACCACTACCGTGTCGCCGCCGATCACTAAGCCCGACTCGCGCTGCTTCGCCACAGCGACAACTTTAGCGCGTGCCAGGCGTGTGATATAATCGCCCGGCGGTTCATCAGGATGAGGCCGCTCTTGGATCTGACTGGGTACGATCTCGAATTCAACTCCAATGGCTCGGAGCAGAGCGGCGCGCCGGGGCGAGGCAGAAGCAAGAATGATCGTTGGTTTGCTTTCATCCATATCGATAGTTCGCCAGTTGAGAGCTTTAGAACATGGGAGCAGGCAAGGATGCCTGCGCTCCCAGGCCCCGGTTTCAACGTATCACTGCCCAAGTCAGAGACACCTTAAATGACCTGGAGGTTACCTTGCGTCGTAAGATTTCGCTCTTGATCATAGCTGTGTTTGTGGCCGGTCTCGCAACGATCAATCACGGCTGTTCGCGTTCTCCGGATTCGGACGCGGATGACAGCAGGGGGGATTTCGATCTCAGCGATCCAAAGCTCAAAGAACGGCTCGGCGAAGATGATGGCTATGCTTTCGCTGTAATGTACGGCGCCGACGTTCACGGCAGCCTCGAAACCTGTGGCTGACCGAGCCACCCTATGGGTGGACTGGCACGGCGTGTCAGCTATATCAAAGCATTCAAGCAAAGATCGAATTTGGAAGTCCCGGCGCTCTTCGTCGACGCGGGCAATCTGTTCAGCGATGATCGCGCCATCGGCGATCAGTTGTCCGCTGAGCTTATGACAAAAAATAAATGGGTAGTCAAGGAATACGGAAACTGGCATCAGGACGCGGCCAACATCGCGTACGCCGATTTGCCGTATGTTGGTGAACTCCTAAAGAAGGAAGGCTACGATAAGAGAGTCGAAGAGTACCCGTTTATCGAGCGGCTTATATCCGCAAACATTGAGCCTGTTGACGACCAGCGGCGCGCGCCGGCTCCTTATGTCATTCGCGAGATCACGCTCAAGCGGGGCGCGCCGGGCCAAAAGGTTAGGGTCGGCATAGTCGGGTTTACCGAAGCCAAGCAGATCAACAATGTAGACAAACAAACCGTCTACGGCGGGTTTCGCGTCGGCGACATCTTCGAGGCAGCCAAACGCGTGCTGCCCGAGCTGAAGCAGAAGACCGACTTCATTGTCGCTCTCGCTTACATGCCCCAGGACCAGGCGCAACGCCTGGCAAGTGAGAACCCGGAGATCGACACAATCATCGGCGCTCGGGCGCTCAACAGCCTGGACGAGCCGCAGCATTTCAATCGAGCAACGATTGCTTACGCCTACAACCAGACCAAGTACCTCGGCGAGATGCGCGTCTATGTCCGGAACGACGGCACCGTTGAGAACCAGGTGAATCGCTACGTCGCGCTTGATTCGCAGATCCCCGACGATTTGACGGCGCTCGAAGCGGTGACAACCGCGCACAATGAGTTCACCGCTGAACAGAGCAAAGCCGCCAACACGCCGCCTAGCACCCAGGGAACCAATGCGTTGGAGAACGCATTGTTATCTCCTTTCGTTGGGGGCGCTACGTGCGCCGGCTGCCACGCGGCTGAAGACGAGGTTTGGTCCAAGACCGGTCACGCTCACGCGATGGCTACGCTGGAAAACAAGAACCAGCAGTTCGACAACGAGTGCATCAGATGTCACGTCGTAGGTTTTGAGAAGGGTGGGTTCCAGTCGCTGATCACGACGCCGCAGTTTGCAAACGTGCAGTGCGAGTCGTGCCACGGGCCAGGCCGCGAGCACGCCGGCAACCCCGGTGGAAAACCATACGGGCAGATGGTGACGCCGGCTGGGTGCGTTCAGTGCCATGCTCCGCCTAACGACGATAGCTTTGATTTTGCAATCAACTGGCCGAAGATAAGACACGGGAACAAGGAACCCCTCGCGAGCGCCAAAGCGCCGTGAGCGGCGAGTTCCTGCTACCGCTATGTTGACCGAGTTTTTCGCTCTGCTTCCACGGATGATTCGCCAGTCGGGCGATTCGGATGAGGCACGCGAACAAGCCGCGTTCGCTGCGTGGGTGGTAGGCGCGGGCGCTCACGTGCGGAGGATCACCCGGCCGATTAAGCTCGAGCGAAAGACGTTGATCGTTGCGGTGCCGGATGCGACCTGGCGAACTCAGCTGGCAAAGATGAGAGGGCCGTTTGTTTTCAAGCTCAACTCGCTGTTGGGCAATCCGATCGTGACTTCGCTCGAGTTTGTGGTAAACCCCAGCGTGATCGTAGACGACTTGCAGCTCCCTCAACCCGTTCAATTCATCGCCCCCGAAGAACAAGCGCTTCCCCTGCGCGAACAGGCCGACCGCATAGAAGATCCGGAGATTCGCGCGGCCTATTTGCGCGCGGCGGGAAAGTGTCTCGAAAGAAGGGCGAGATGACCTCAAGTGCCGATACGCCGGCAGCCGTCGAGATCGACGCGCTCACCAAAGACTACGAGGTGGGCTTCCTGAAGAAGAGGAAAGTCCGCGCGCTCGATCACCTGACGCTGAAAGTGGAATGCGGAGAGATATTCGGTTTCCTCGGGCCAAACGGGGCCGGCAAGACTACAACGCTCAAGCTCCTCACCAGCCTGATCTATCCTACAGAAGGAACAGCTCGCATACTGGGCAGGCCCATTGACGATGTTGAGGCGCGGGCGCGCGTGGGCTACCTGCCGGAGAACCCGTACTTCTATGATTACCTGTCCGGCCGCGAGCTCCTCGAGTACACCGCCGCGCTCTTTGGCATTCCCAAACAAAAAGCCCGATCCCGCGCTGACGAGTTGCTTGATCTGGTAGGACTCGAACGCGAGCGAGCAAACCGCCAGCTCCGCAAGTACTCGAAAGGCATGCTTCAGCGGATTGGAATCGCCCAGGCTTTGGTGAACGACCCCGAGATCGTCTTCATGGACGAGCCGATGTCCGGGTTGGACCCCATCGGCCGGCGTGAGATTCGAGACTTGCTGCTGTCGCTGCGCGCAAGGAACAAGACGGTCTTCTTCTCGTCTCACATTCTGTCGGATGTTGAAGTGCTGTGCGATCGAGTTGCGATTCTTAGCCGTGGCAAACTCATTCGATGCGGGACCGTTCAGGAGATGGCCGGCGCCGAAGACTCGTCTCTCGAGGTCGTGGCCATCGGTGTCGATCCTTCTACGCTGCGCGAGTTGTCCGAATCGATGTCGTCGCTTGAATCGGCTACCGCGACGCCAAACGGCGTGCGCCTGGTGCTTAGCGATGAGGCCGAAGTTGACTCAGCGTTGGCCGCGATCCGCAGGTCCGGAGGCAAGCTGGTGTCGATCAACCCGAGGAGGCAGTCCCTCGAGGACATTTTTTCTACTTCCGAAGATAACAGTTGATCCGTCTCGCAATGCCCATCCTCACCCGCAGAGCAATCGCCCGTAGCATAGACTTTAGTCTGTGTGTCCTCACGTTCGAAACATCAACTGACACAGACTAAAGTCTATGCTACTGACACAGACTAAATTCTATGCTACTGACACAGACTAAAGTCTATGCTACTGACACAGGCTAAAAAGTCTATGCTACCTCAATCCGCCCTTCTCCTTCGTCCATCACGCGAGCGCCGGCCGCTTCTGGCTGCGAGCGCGTTGTGCTGTCTTGCGGTGTGCGTTTCGTTCGCGGCGACTCGCTCGGCAAAGACCGATCCGGCGGCGTTTCAAGCTCCCGACCTCGGCGCGCTGATCGACGGAGTTCAAAAGAAGTACTCGCGGATGCGAGGAATTGCCGCAGACTTCGCTCAGCTTTATCAGGGCAATGATGGAAGAACGATTCGCGAGTCGGGCCGGCTGCTGCTCAAACGGCCAAGCAAGGCTCGTTGGGATTACTCGGAGCCGGAGCGTAAGTTGTTCGTCTCGGACGGCAAGAACGTCTTCTTCTATGTGCTCGGCGAGAAACACGCGACGAGATCGGCGATCAAAGAATCGGTTGATCCGCAGATTCCATTTCTCTTCCTGCTTGGGAGAGGAAACCTGCGTCGTGACTTTTCTCGAATCGAGCTGGTGAGCACCGAGCGTCCGGTCTCGGCCGGCAACGTCGTGCTGAGGCTTGTGCCCAGGCGCGCCCCGGAAGAGTTCAAGCAGTTGCTGGTTGAGGTTTCGCCTGCTTCATACGAGGTCCGCCGGCTGGTGATATTCGAACGAAGCGGAGCGCGCATGGATTTTCTGTTGTCGAACGTGCGTGAGAACTTCGTGGCGCCCGACTCAGAGTTTCAGTTCACGCCGCCGGCGGGGGTCACCGTGAAGAATGCACAATGAGCATGACAGTCGAAGCACTAGGTGTCCCGACGAGAAGGACTGCCTGGCTCGGAAGCCCGGCGAACTTTCGGTATCTCAGTTGAGCTTGAGCGCGTAAGGTTCGATTCTCACGTGCATTATGTCCGAACGGTGTGGGGTGCGATCGATCGAAACATCAAGGTTCAGGGACTCTCCAGGCCCGAGAGCTGATCTCTTCTCGGGGACAACGCTGATGATTTTCTCTTTCAGCGTTTCGCAATTGAATCCGAACAGCACCATACGCACCTGGAGCCCAGTGATAGTTCGATCTCCCGCGTTGTTGACGGTGCAAAGCATTCGAATGTATTTGCTGTTCAAGGTCGAATACTCGCCGCTTCTCGCGTCAATGTCTCTAAACAAGACATTCGCCACATAACCTTGTTCTTCGCTTTGTGAAATGCTTTGGGGCGGACAAGGCAACTCCTTAGAGTCTGGAGCTGATTCCGGATAAGCCTGGCTCACGGGGCTAACCTGTTCCATCTCGACTTTAGCCGTCGGCTTCAGGCGTGTGACGACAACTATCATCACTATTACTGCCATTACTGCAATGCCGCTCAGTACCATGATCGAGCGCGAGCGGTCTCGTTCTATTTTTCCGTTGGGTTGCTCGAACACTTCCTCAAGCTCCAATAGTCATGCGCCCAATCAACAGCGTCGGTGAGACAACGCTTCCTCGAAAGTCCAGATCGTTTCCGATCATCTCAACGTCATTCAGCATCTCTTTGAGATTCCCTGCGATGGTCACGCCCTGTACCGGAAAAGTCAACTCGCCGTTTTCGATCCATATGCCCGAAGCTGAACGAGAATAATCTCCAGTCACGATGTTTACGCCAAAGCCAATCAACTCCGTCACGTAGAAACCCTTGGAAACCGACTTGATGATTTCCTCTGGCGAATGCGGACCGGGCTCGACGTACATGTTGCCGGCTTCAACGCTCGGCGCCCCGACAAGGCCTCTGCCAGCGTTGCCCGTGGATTTCAACCCGAGCTTGCGTGCGGTGTAGGTGTTTAGAAGATAGCTTTCCAGGACTCCCTTGTTGATCACAACCGTCCTGCGCGTAGACAGTCCTTCTCCGTCGAAGGGCCGCGAGCCAATCCCTCTGGGCCTCGTGCCATCGTCCACAACCGTAAGCCGCTCCGAAGCTACGCGCTCGCCCAGTTGGCCGACAAGGAAACTGGATTTGCGAAAAATCGACTCACCCGATACGGCGGTGAAGATATCTCCGATCAGATCGCGCGCGATGTTAGGTTCGAACACCACAGGCACGTTCTGAATTGGGACCGGACGCGCGCCAAGCTTGCGAAGGGTACGCTTCGCCGCCATCACCCCGATCGCCTCGGGCGTGTCTAACTCAGAGAGCTTGCGGCGCACGTCGTACCAGTAGTCGCGCTGCATCTTCCCATTCTCGGAAGCGACCGGAACGGCTACAAGCGAGCAGGAGGTGGCTCGGTATTCGCCGGCAAACCCAAGCGAGTTTGCGAGGATCGCTGTCCCACTCGCCGAGTCAAATCCGCCGCCGTCAAAGTTTATTATTTGATCGCTGTAATCGCTCGCCGCGCGCTCGGCCCTAAGCGCAAGCTCGATCTTCTCCTCGGTTGGCAACTGTTCGATGGCAGAGTCGTAGAGATCGAGGTCCGGGATTGACGTTGCAAGCTCGTCGCGCTCAGGCAGTCCCGCTGTGTCGTCGGGGGAAGTTGCGCGCGCAAGCTCAATCGCTTCGTCAATCAAAGAGAACACCGTGTCGCGTCTCAAATCAGACCCGGAGACCGAGGCCTGTTTGCCTTCGATCAAGACCCGCAACCCGAATCCCTGATCGCTTGACTGCTGAAGCGTCTCGATCTCGTTCAACCTGACGCTTACCGAGAACTCGGTCCGATGTCTGATGATGACTTCGGCCTCGCTCGCGCCTCGTCTAACAGCTTCGTTGGCCAGACTAAGGGCAGATTCTTTCGTTAGATCGAGTTTCATGAAGAACTTTGAGTCGTAAGACCGCGAGCGAATCGTGGGACGGTGAGTTCAGGCAGCACGAGTCTTATCGTCGCGTGCCGCCGACCGTCATCTCGCTTATTTTGATCGTAGGAATTCCAACGCCCACTGGGATGCTCTGCCCGTCCTTGCCGCACATTCCCACGCCCGGATCGAGCTCGAGGTCGTTGCCGACCGCGGTCACGTGTTTGAGCGCCTCGGGCCCGTTTCCTCGAAACGTCGCACCCTTGACCGGCGCGGTGACCTTTCCGTCTTCGATCAGGTACGCCTCGGAAGCTGAGAACGCGAACTCGCCGCTCGTGATGTCAACTTGCCCGCCGCCGAATTGAACGGCGTAAAGGCCTCGCTTCACCGACCGAATTATGTCTTCTCTGGTGTCGTTTCCCGCGAGCATGAACGTGTTGGTCATTCGGGGCAAGGGCGGGTGTTTGTAACTCTGACGCCTGCCGTTGCCCGTGCGCTCGGACTTCATCAGACCGGCGTTCAAATAGTCGTTCATATAGCCGCGAAGAATCCCTTTCTCGATCAGCACGGTTCGGCTCGTAGGGTGACCCTCATCGTCGATGTTCAAAGAGCCGCGGCGGTTCGGGATCGCGCCATCGTCCACTACGGTGCACAACTCCGAAGTAACAGGCTGGCCGATAAGACCCGAGAACGCCGAGGTCTGCTTGCGGTTGAAGTCCGACTCCAACCCGTGGCCTACCGCTTCGTGCAGCAGGATGCCGGGCCAGCCGGGCCCCAGCACCACCTCGAACTTGCCTGCGGGAGTATCGACCGCCTGGAGCTGAGTGATCGCCTGGCGCGCGGCTTCTTCACCGAGATGCTCGGCCGTCAACTCGTTCTCGAAGAAATCCAGCCCGATTCGGCCGCCGCCCCCGGCCCGGCCGACCTGAAGGTTTCCATCGTCGTCTGCGATACAGCTAAGCCCAAAACGCGCCATGGGTTGAATGTCGCCGATCAACCTTCCGTCAGACGAGGCAATCATCACGTACTTCATCTCGTCGTTGATCGATGACTGCACCTCTCGTATTCGCGGGTCGTAACGACGCGCCACTTCGTCTCCGCGCTTGATCAAGCCGATCTTGGTCGCCAGCTCAACCGAAGAGAGCGGCGTTTCAACCGGGTACAAGTTCAATTCGCCGGTCGTCGCGCTGACAGCAACCGGAGTCTTGCTGCCTCCTGTTCGCGCAATGTGGCTTGCGGTCTCGGCCGCCCTGCGAATCGCCTCGAACTCAATTTCGTCGGTGTAGGCGTAGCCGGTTTTCTCACCGATGATCACGCGAACGCCGACGCCCTGAATTACCGATCTGGACGCCGACTTGATGATTTGTTCCTCGATGTTGACTGACGAGCCGACGCGGTGTTCAAAGTAAAGGTCGGCATAGTCGCCGCCACGCGCGAGCGCAGTGGCCAGTAGTTTGTCCACATCGCTGGCGGTCAAACCGTACCGGTCGAAGAAAAACTTGATTGCGTCTGTACTCATCTTTCCTTTTTGCGAATTGGTTCAGAGCTCAAGCTGTAGCTGGCCTTGCGCCTCGCAATCTCAAGACTGAACTCTGGACTGTCTATTTGTCGCCCAAGTGCACGGCGGCGATTCCGCCTGCGAGATTGTAATATCTGACGCTTGAAAAACCAACCGCTCGCATCGTTTGCGCAAGCTCGTTCTGATCCGGGAACGCAAGCACCGAATCCGGCAAGTACCGATACGCGAAGCTCGAGCCCGAGACCGCATTTCCGATGCGAGGAAGCACGCGCGTAAAGTAGAAGTGAAAGAGGCTTCGAAAAACAGGCATCTGAGGGTGTGAGAACTCGAGCACCGCCGCGCGTCCACCAGGCTTCAACAAGCGGAACACTTCGCGCAATCCGGCGCTGACGCTCTCAAGGTTCCTCAGCCCAAACGCCATCGTCACAACATCGAAGCGTTCATCACCCATCGGACACATAAGCGCGTCGCCTTCCACCAGCTCGACGGGAAGCGCTCGTGCCTGAAGCTTCTTGAGCCCAATCTCCAGCATCGGATGACAAAAATCGACGCCCACCGTCGGCGCCAGCGCAGCAAGCGCGATCGACAGCTCGGCTGTGCCGCAGCAAAGATCGAGCGCCTTCGACCCCGGTTCGCGCAAGCCACCCGCGACCTTCCTTATCACGAAGCGCCGCCAACGCTTGTCGATGTTCAACGAGAGAACGTGATTCAGCAGATCGTACCGGGGCGCGATCTCGGCAAACATCGTTCGCACACGCGCGCCTTTTCCCTCGCCCTTCAGATCGTCTGAATTTGTTCTTGTTTGCATCGGGTCCGACGGGCCGGATCCACCCATCACTTGGACACCGTGACCGCACCGAGCGCCTTGAGGCCGGGTTCGAGCTTGCTTGCGGGTCCGGCGACGACTACTGCCGCCGACTTGGGTTTCAGATAGCTCTGCGCGGCACGCTGCACCTCGGCAGGCGTCAACGCCGCCACCCTATCGGCGAGATTGATCAAGTAGTCGCGGCCCAGGCCATAGGTTTCGATATCGAGAATCACTTCCGCGACACCATCATTAGTCCTAAGCCTCTCCGTCATTGCATTGATCAAACGCGACTTCGCCGACTCGACCATTTCGCTTGCCGGCGGCTGCGTCTGCAAGCTCGCCATGGCGGCGTACACCGAATTCAAAAGAACCGCGACGTCGGAAGTGTTGGATTTAAGCTTCAAGCACAGAGGTCCCGCGAGCTGGCCCGCTTCGTGTTCGAGGTCAACGGTTGCGCCGGGCGTGCCGTCTGCAATAGCGGAACAACTGCGCGAAAGCAGATCGAGCATGATCACCGCCGCGAAGTAATCGTCGCTTCGACGCGAGAAACCGATTTGTACGGACGCCGCCTTCGTGACCTGAGAATCGGGCCGGTCAAGAATTGAGACCGTTCTCGCCGAGCGCGGGACCGGCGGCCTGAACGTGGGCGCGACCTTTTCGCCCTTCTTCCACGCGCCTAGCTTGGCGCGTCCGAGCCTTGTGACTTGTTCAGCAGTGGCGTCGCCGCTCACGACCAGCTCGGCATTGTTAGCAAGGTAGAGCCGCGAATGATAGTACAGGAGATCCTGTCGTGTAATCTGAGCGATCGATTCCGGCGTCCCGCGAGGAGGTCTTCCAAACGGATTGGTTCCGAAGACGGCCTCGATCGCTTTTCGACGCAGAGCCTCGGCGTCATCCGAGAGCTCCTGTTTGGCTGAAGCTATGTGGATTGGCTTCAGCTTGTCGAGTTCCTTCTGATCGAACGCGGGCGCAATAACAAACCGGCCGAGCAAGTCGAATATCCCCTCGAGTGAATCGGCCGGTCCGCTAATCACTATGTTGGTCGTGTCCCAGCCGACCGAGACGTTGATCGTGAATCCTGAGCGCTCGACGATCTCACTTATGCCCTTTGCATCAAACCCGCCTCCACCTCGGAGCAACATCCCCGCAGTCAGGTCTGCCAGCCCGCCCTTGCCAGCAAGGTCAAAGAGGGCGCCGCTGTTTATTCGTAGTCGTGTGGAAACGCTGCCTGTTCCCGATTGCTCCAGGACGATGAGCTGAAGCCCGTTCAAAAGTGAATCGCGCTTTACAATGGGCAATAGGAAGGGCGAAGCTTGCCGCTGCATCTGGACGCGACGCTCCGCGCATGGATTCGCACCCGGTACAAGAGCAACAAGAACGCACGCAAGCACCAACCGCATCGTTACAACCAAAGAACCCCTCCCGAACTGGATTAACGTCGAGTCTAACGAGCGGCCAAAAGCGCGTCAACCTTTGTGTAGAGCCCGCAAACCTTTCGTGCTATACTTCCTGCCGTTGACCCCCATCCAAACGCCGCCAACCGGCCCTCGTGATTGATGAACGACGCGCCTGAAGGCTTTTGCCCCTGCCAAGAGAGTTATGTTGTGAGACTCGGAGAAGGCTCATGTATTGCCCTGGCTGCTCTACTCAAGCAAACGAAGGAGCAAAGTTTTGCAAAGTGTGTGGGATGAATCTGAGCGCAATTACGCAAGCGCTCAGCGGGGTCGCGGTGGTCTCCGACCCAATACGCGACCGCGAGTTCAAACACGCGCGCAAGCAAATCAGTGACGGCATCCAGGGTTCAGCGGTTGGCGCCGCCATTCTACTAGCAGCAGCCCTTCCCTACTTTCTGGTCAAACCGCTCGCGTCGTGGCTTCTTGTTTGGTCGCTGGCGCTGGCTCTTCTCGGAGTCGTAAAGCTCTTCCGCAGCATCGGCGGCATCATCGATGCGAAGGTGGGTCCAAAGCTGCTCGATCCGGCGCTACAGCCGCGAGCTACGGGCGGTTTGAACGGCTCACAGCTTGCGGCAAGCGGCTTGATTCGTCCGAGCCAGCGGCTGGCTGAACTTCCCGCCAAACCTGCCGGACAACGTTCCCACACTCAGCCGGTCAGCCTTCCCACCGAAACCGACGCCGGTCCAACACCGCCTAACCCTATCGAGAGTCCTGCGCGCCAAGGAACCGGCCGCATCAATCGCGAGTTGTCGAGCCCGCTTAGCAGGCTCGACGTTGGCGATGATATGGTTTCGAAACTCCGCAATTGAGCGTAATCATTGGCCACTAGTAGTCAGTCACGTTGTTATTGATGGATGTTCGTAGTACCGGCTTCAGCCGGAATCCGCTTGGCTCTTCCGCCTAAAGGCGGGACTACGAACATCAGCTTCAAGGCAAGGCTACGAACATCACTTCAATGTGACTGAGTTATTAGTTTTCTCCGGCGTAGCGCTATTGTGGCGAAAAACCGATGTCGAAAGTTATCAGAAAGAAACCTGTGGGCGAGATTTGGGTATGTTGACTGCCCCGAAAAGAAACGTGTTAGACGCATCCTCTTAAGAGTGAGACACCCTTAAAGTAACTTCACTTTTCATAGTGCAAATCAGAAACAATTGTAATAGAATGCGAGCCGCCACTGGGGCGCAAGGTCCCTTAGCCACCGCGTCTCGCAAGTGGCGAAGAGGTAAAGCTGCTGAAGTGTGGGCCAGGACTCGCTGGAAGTTCAGGCTCGCAATCTAGTCCAAAGCAAGAACGCGAGCGCAAACATCAAGGCGCTTGATCCGAAGTCCAGTCCAGTCGTTCGACCTGCGTTTGCTGAGGTAGCGCCGTGAATCGAAGACTTCTTAATGGGATCAGACGCGGGTGTGGTGCTGTTGCCACCCGGTTCCTCGCCGGGATCGCAGATGCAGGCTTCAGTGCCGCAGCCGCACCAGCCGCCCATCGTGCTATGTCCAGCGAGCGCGGAGGTGGCAAATGGATTCGCATTGCTTGATTTCTCAGTCTGAGAAGCGGAAAAAAAAAGCGGAAGAGCAAGGATGCAGACAGCCGCAATGACTAGTCGTTTTCTCACGGGTTGTTCCTCCAATGTGGAATTAGCTGACTCGGAGATCGTAGTCAGCCACGATGGATTGCTTCGACATATTGTTGCCTGGCATTTGGCCCAGACCCTCCACTCACACGAACTATTCGTCAAGCTCACCAATCAATTGATTCGCTTTGCGGAGCAAGCTTACATCCGGCGTGACCTGGACACGCTCGAAGACGTGAGCAGGGTATTGATGAGCTTGCCCGTAGAGGCGTCGCGGCAAATAGGTCTTTACTACGCTGCTCTTAACATCAAAAGAAGGGGACGGATAAACGAAGCCCAAAAGCTGCTTGAAACCGTTGCTGACAATGCGTCGCCCACCTACAGGGCGCGAGCGATTCAAGGGTTGGGCGCGGTTCACCACGATCTCGGACACCTTGATGAAGCCCTCAGATTTCAACTCGAGGCATTGCGAGCGGCGTCGGATCGGAATGGACGCGGCTTGCAAACCACGTTGCTTGCGCGTTGGGAAATATCGACGATCAGAGGTCTTGATGGAGATCATAGAGGCGCTGTGTCCGATCTTAAGAATCTAAGACCGCTTGTTAATCTGGCCGCAAAACAACAACCCTACTACTTCTACGAATATTGCAACGATTTGGCAGTTGAACTAGGGGAGTTAGGCCGCATCGCCGAAGCCTCAGCGGTGTTAGAGCCGGCTCTCGCTTCGCCTTATGCTCCGGCTTATCCGAATTGGGCCGAAACTCGCGATGAGATCGCAGCCAAGCGCCTCGCCGCCACGCCGTCAGTAGTCGCCGTCAGTCGTGTTCCGGAAAAGGCACCGTCACCAGACGTCGAACCGGAACCGAATCGCGAGCCATCAAGAGTGCCCGCCTCAGCTTGGCCTGCACATCCAAACATTTCTTTCCAAAGAGCTAGAGACCCGAATACCACAACTCCGGCAATTCCCTACGATGAAACGACTAACTGCATCCTTAACCGGGTGCTAACCTGCATCGCGTCTCGAGCGCCACCCGTCCTTTCCTAAACCAACCAGCAAACAAAACATCGATCAGAACTACGGGTTGGGCCGCACTTTGACGAGCACGGCCCACCCTGTCTAACAGCACGGCGGCGTGCCCTAGGATTCGTCTGCCTTAAACACGCCATCGCGCCGAAAGGACGGCCATGAGTATAAAAGAAAGAAGCAAAAGAACAAGCGCTAAATCACCAAGACGAAGATTTCCCGATGGCTTCGTTGTCCCCGAAAGCGAAATCCGAGAACTCGCCGCCAACTTGAAAACTCGTGAGGCTCAAGATGCTGCTTTGTGTTTGCTGGTCATCGATGAAGCTGCGAAGGCCATTAACGCACCACGTGGACAACAAGCAGGCAACGGTAAATTGAATCTACTCCTGATCAAGCAGATGGCCCGCGAAGCACAGTGCAAACGGATTCGACGCATCATCACTGCGATGATCGCCGCTATCGAGCAGGGCGTCGAGGGCGTCCGTGCGGTGCGTCTAACGACTACCTGCTTTATCGAATTCGCCTTCGAGTACATGCCGGATCGCGAAATTGCCGCGCGTCTGTACAACGGCAAGTTGAGCAAGATCAGGCAAGCGGCTCAAAGCAGCAGATGATGTAACAGCAACAGGCGGGACGGGCTGCCAGGTGGGCAGCCCAAACTCGCCGATCTCGCGCGCTTCCAGCGTCAAAGGAATTGGCGCGCCCCAAAGAGGTCGCGCGCCTGACAGGCTGCTGAAGGTTCGTAGTCCCGCCTTCAGGCGGAATTCTGACGGGAATTGTGTTTGAGACCGTCGGAAACGGAGCAACTCGCGAAGTCATCGCAGTTCGAGATTCCGCCTGAAGGCGGGACTACGAACTGGAGAGCAGATAAACAAGAGTTAGACCGCTGAGGAGGAAAGCTATCTCCAGTTCACAAATTGAAGGCGACAAAATCTGGTGTCCCTTGTCCAAGGAGTACTCCAAATTCATCCAAATCCGAAGCGCTGCTCAACTTGCTGATGTGCATAGAAGGACTATCCACCGCTACATCGAAGAAGGCAAAGTATACACTGTCAAAGTTGCGGGCACTTCTTATCGCGTGTGTAGCGGATGTCTGGTAAAGACCGACGCATGCGCTTGAGGAAGAATCTGCTCGTAAAGAAATAGTGACAAAGCGGGACACTCAGCATTGACCGGGCCGCACTCCATCTGTAGGCTGGGAGCACTCAGTAGGACTGATCCCACATAACCTTGGGAGGAGGGATTGGAAATGTCTAAGCATATTGGCCTTTCACTTTTAAGCATCTTATTGGTCTCTGGCGGTGTCCTTTTGCCTTCTAGTAGTCCTTTAGCGTATTGCCGTCCAGTTGCTAACGTAAAGTTAGGAAATACATCACAGAATAAAGTGGCCGTTTATGCAAGCAACGATTCCGTACAATTCACAGTACAAGTCGTAACATCTGCAGATGTTCCCAATACGGCCACTGCAAAGGTTGATTTTCTCGATTTCGGCAATTCTAGCAGCGTTGCCTATGCGGTTGATGCGCGCACACAAACGAAAGTATTGGGCGGCGGCGGTCAATCAACAGGTTTCACTTTTAGGATGACCACTAACGGAGAGAATACCAATACCGGAACCGTTACTCTCCAATTCAGCCTTGATAGTGCGACGGGCGCTGCGGTGATTGCGCCTCTAACTGCTAACGTCAGCGTTGTTGTCCAGTCGCCTGGCACAATTGGCGGAGGATGCAACCCGCAGGACAGGGCATTTTGCCAGGCCGACGGAGGATATTGGATCAACAGAAATTGTGAATGCCTATACGACACGCCCATTATTATAGACGTTGAAGGGAATGAATTTGATCTTACCAACGCAGCCGATGGGGTGGTGTTCGACTTTGACGGAACAGGCAATCCACGCAGGCTCGCTTGGACGATGCCTAATTCGGATGATGCATTTCTGGTCTTAGACAGGAACAACAACGGACGAATAGACAATGGGACAGAACTCTTCGGTAACCTGACTCCACAGACAGCGTCGTCTTCCCCTAATGGTTTTATTGCTTTAGCTGAATATGATAAGCCCGCAAAAGGCGGCAACGGAGACGGCAAGATTGACGAAAATGATGCCGTCTTTGCCTTACTACGGCTGTGGCAAGATGCAAATCATGATGGTGTGTCAGATGCCAGCGAACTGCACCCGCTAGCCTCAAAAGGTGTCGTGTCGATTGACCTCGATTACAAAGAATCAAGACGGCAGGACCGATATGGAAATCTATTTCGCTATCGAGCTAAGGTAGAGTTCTCACCTCCTGGACCATTTAGTCGCCGTTGGGCCGCTGATGTCTTCCTTATGAGGGAATAGAGTGGTCTACGAGATTGATGCAAGGCGGAGTTTGCGACTGGATCACCGCGTCTCAATCATTTGCCGGCCGGGAAGACGCCTTGCAAGACTAACAACCCATTCGAGTCGAGCACCTCGACGCGCTTGATGTTTATCACCGGCCTGAGTGACGGCGGAAGCAGTTGCCCGCTTGATCCATCGCTCGTCAGGTGGACACGCACAAACCCGGACCTCGCGACTGCAGCTCCGATGCTGACGCCGTCGACAACCACCCACCACGCGGACTCTGCCAAGCGGTCAGCCGTGCAGTGTGCCCAGCGATTTGTATGAATATGCAGCCAACGCCTCGACCGTGCTCAGGCGGACGCACACTGACTACAACCTCACTTCGACCTACATCTCTTCGACTCGGCGCATCATCGGGCTGCCCACTTTTCAGTACCTCTATGACGGCAGTCCCGGAAGTCTAATGTCGAAGGTCGAGACGACTTACGACGACGCGTCTCTTATGCAGTCCACTCCGTCTGCGCCGGTGCAGCACGATGAGGCCAACTACGGCTCGGGCTTTGTTCTGGGCCGACGCAACGCGTCGCGCACTCGGCGATACGATGTGGTTACAGCATCGCTTGTCGAGTCTCAAGTAGGTGTCAACAGCGCGGGATCGGTGGTCTTCACGCGTGACCCGCTTGGACATCAGGTCACGTTGAGCTTCTTCGACTCGTTCGCCCAGACGGGGACTTCGATTCCGGGGGCGGCCTATGCGTATCCAACAACCGTGACGGACGGCGACGGCTTTTCGTCCACTTCGCAATACAACTATGACCACGGCGCGGTCACGCGAGCGCAGGACCCGAAAGGCGCGTTCAGCTCGGTGACCTACGATGCAGCCGGCCGAGTGTCTCGCAACGACGTGTCGAATGGCGCTTACACCAGATTCGTGTATCCAAATGCATCGAGCACCGCTCAAGGGATGATCAGTTTCACGTTGATTCAAACTGGCGGCGCGGAGTTCTACTCGGAGCAAGTCCTCGACGGAGCGGGACGGGTCATTACCGCAACAAGCGACTTTCCCGGGAGCACCGGCAGGTATCGCGGCCAGTTCACGGCTTATGACATAATGGGGCGTCAGTTTAAGGTGTCCAATCCGCTTGAAATAACCAACCAGTGGATTCCGGCTGGAGACGACGCCGAGACCGGCTGGGTCTACACAAACCAGGCGTATGACTGGAAAGGACGGCCCACCGTTACGGTCACGGGCGGCTTGCTACTCGAAAGACACCCGTAGAAGGAAGTGCGACCTCCTACTCCTACAACTCCGACGATACCGTGTTAAGAGTGACCGACCCGCGAGGCGCTAACAGTAACTTCATCTATAACGCACGCCATCTCGTCTCCGGCATCACCTACTTGAATCAGCCGGGCTTGGGGCCTGAACCGGCAGGCATATCACCGGCTCCCCCGGTTTCCTTCAGCTACGACTCTGCCGGCAACCGCGCCTCGATGACCGATGGCGCCGGATCCGTCGGCTACCAGTACGATACCTGGAGCAGGCTCACCTCCGAGACACGGACCTTCAATGACTTGTCCGGGTCGTATCCTCTGACCTACGAGTACAACCTTGCGGGCCGACTCAAGAAGCTGACCGATCCTTTCGGTGCAGCAGTCAACTACTTCTACAATGATGCGGGCCAATTGACTTCAGTGACAGGGTCGGGGTTTCCGAACGTGTCGCAGTTCGCCTCATCGACCGAGTACCGTGCCTGGGGCGGGGTGAAACGCTGCAGCTACGGCAACAATGCCAATCTCAACATCAGCTACAACACAAGGCTGTTGATGACTCGGTTTGAGTTGGGCAATTCCGGCTCTGACTATCAATACTACGATGACGGTCGAGTCAAATTCGCGAGCAACTTTCTCAACAACGCTTTCGACCGCAAGTACGTTTACGATCACGTTGGCCGCTTGACTCAAGGATTGACCGGAAGCGAGGCGCGAGCCGACGCAGGCGCTCTTGGCCCTTACAAGCAGGTCTATCAATACGATTCGTTTGACAACCTGACCAGCCGCACCAACCGATTTTGGACGCAGTCCGATGACGGCTACACAGCGACCTATGTGAACGATCGAAACATCGCCTGGAACTACGATTCAGCGGGGAACATCAAGGACGACACGATGTCTCACACCTATGACGTGGTGTCGAGGCAGACGAACGCCCACGACATTACCACCAACATCGACCAGAGCTATGACGGAGACAGCCGGGCGGCGAAACGAGTGGAGAACAGGGCGGGCTACATCAGCACGATCTACTATTTGCGCTCCAGCGTGTTAGGCGGGAAGCCGGTGACCGAGTTGAACACGGCCGGCATAAACAGCGGAACCCACAAGACGCACGTGTACGTGAACGGCTCGGAACTCGCACTCTACGATAGCTGGTTCAATCTGGTGCTTTGGAGGCTCAGCAATCCAGTGACCGGCAGCGGCTGGCAGGAGAGACCCGCTTGGCGGGTATGTTGGTTTCGCGGACCCCTTCCCGGCAAACCCCGAGTTTAGCGCGCACTTCGCACCGCTTGCTACAGCTCAACGGACCAATCAAACTTTACCTCGACTTAATCTCGGTCCACAGCCGATCATACAGACTAATTGCCGGCCCGAGTTCTCTGATGAACTCGCAACGATCCAGCGCTGCGGGGGCCGGGTAGGCCGCTTCGTTTGCCAGCAAGTCGGGACGAATCAACGCGCGCGCGGCGAGGTTCGGTGACGAGTAGCCCGTGCCGTTAGCTATGTTCGCTGCAGTCCGAGCTTCAAGCGTAAAGTTTATGAACTCGTGCGCAAGCTCCTTACGCCGCGACGACCGGGGCACGCACAAGTTGTCAACGAAGATCGTGCAACCCTCCCTGGGAATGACGTAGCCGATCGCCGGGTTCTCAACCATCGCTTTTGCTATTTGGCCGCTGTAGCTCTGAGCGATCCAAACGTCGCCGCTTAGCAGCAACTGGTCAAAACCTCCGCTGTCATAAGCCTTCACAAGCGGCTTCTGCTCGGACAGGAGCCGCGCTGCCTGCTCCAGTTCCGCGGGATCGGTGCTGTTGAGAGACTTTCCGGCGAGCTTAAGCGCGGCGCCTAGCGTCTCGCGCACATCGTCCAGCATCGACAGGCGGTCCTTGTACCGGCTGTCCCACAACGCCGCCCAACTGTCGATCGGACCGCTCACCTTGTCCTTCCGATATGCGATTCCAGTAGTGCCCCACATGTACGCGACCGAATGCTCGTTATTTCGATCGTATGCCAGACCGACGAATCGGGGATCGAGGTTCGAAATGTTCGAGAGCAAGTCGCGGTTTAGCTCGGACAACAGTCCCTGTTCGCGCAAAACCGTAACCATGTAGTCGCTTGGTACGACAATGTCGTAGCTGGCGCTGCCTGATTGGAGCTTCGCCAGCAGGGCTTCGTTGGAATCGTACAGTTCGATGTTGAGCTTCGCGTCGAAGCGTTGCTCAAACTCAGCAATCACCGAGTCCGGCAGATAGTTCGACCAGATGAATACGTTCAGTTCTCCGCCCCTGGCAGCGTGGCCGCGCCCACCAACCGCGAACAACACCAACAACGCAAGAGCAAGAGCAAGGCCGCCAATAGTCGATCGCGACTTGCTGCCCGACGTCAGCCGCTCAGAAACAAAGACCAGCAGCACAGTCGCAGCCAGCAGCACCGTCGAGATCGCGTTTATCTCGGGGGTGACGCCTGTCTTCAGCATCGAGTAGATCTTGAGCGGCAGCGTTGCCGCTCCCGGGCCGGCTACGAAGCTGGTGATCACGTAGTCATCCAGCGATATTGTGAAGACAAGCAGGGCCGACGACACAACGGCCGGCATGATGAGCGGGAGAGTGACCTTTGAGAATGTCGCGGCGGGCGAAGCCCCGAGGTCCATCGCGGCTTCTTCAAGGGTTGCGTCCAGGCCTGCTACCTTTGCCCTTACGATGAACACAACGTAAGAAATCGAGAACGCGACGTGCGCGGCGATGATCGTGCTCAGCCCAAACGCCTTACCAACCAGGCCAAAGAAACTTGCAGTGGCAAAACCAATCACGATCTCCGGTATGATGACTGGCAGTAAGAACACCGCCTCGACTGCGCTTTTGAGCTTCGAGCGGTACCGCGCGAGCGCCAGCGCTGCCGCCGTTCCGATCGTAGTCGAGATGATCGCTGTCGCGAACGCTACCAGCAGGCTCGCGCGCAACGCGGCTGCCAACTCAGCGTCTCGCCATGCCAGACCATACCACCGCCACGTAAAGCCATTCCAAACTGTGCTGAACCGCGAGTTGTTGAAGGACAGAACGACTAGCACAATGATCGGCGCGTAGAGAAACAGATAGACCAATCCGGTGAAGGAAGTAAGCGCAGGAAATCTGCGGGGCTTTTTTTCGGACACGCCGAATGATGTTTGATGGCGAGCCGTCCGGTCAATGACAAAAGGCGTCGCGCCAGAGTAAGGCTGAAGGAGCGGACTGACCTCAGAGTTGACTAGAGATTTGTTAGAGCGCGGAGCGAGCAGGACCGGGAGAGGTTGCCGAAGAAGCGATTGGAACCCCCTCCCGATCCGCTGATTCTTTGGCGCACCCTGGGTTTAGGTCAGTGCAGACAAGGCTGCGTAACGCCAGGGAAGCCTGGTTTCTTCACACCGAGAACGAGCTGCCGCAGCCGCAGCTACCCGTTGCGTTTGGATTGCTGAACGTGAATCCGGAACCCATCACAGAGTTCACGTAGTCCACTTGAACGCCGTCGAGGTATTGCTTGGAAAACATGTCCACGAAGACCCTCAAACCGCTGGAGTCCAGGACCTCATCGCCCTGGCGTGGTGCGTCCTCGATTTGCATCGAGTAGGAAAACCCACTGCATCCGCCGGGCACAACCCTAATTCGAAGGCCAGCCTCGGGGCCGGGGCTTTCTGCCTCCATGAATCGCCTGACTTCGCTAACGGCCGTTTCAGTAAGGTTCAACATCTCGAATCACTCTCCTTTTACTTGTTACTTGCTTTCACAACTCCGATGTCGAAGTTTGGTGCGTTCCTATTCAAGATCAGATTATAGGCAACCGCTTGCCAGTTATCAACACATCCCTGGGAATTCAAACGACGAAACGATCGCCGCGGCTGTCGCTCATGTCCATGACAGGCAAACGGCTTCCGGTCATCGCAAGCAGGCCCACTTGCGAAGCGACGTTGTCAGCGATCTCCAGGAAGGCCAGAGCTTGAGGACTTTGCGGCGCACCGGCGATTATTGGTACACCCGCGTCGCCGCCTTCGCGGATGTTTATGGAAAACGGTATCCGTCCGAGCAGGGTTGAACCAAAGGCTTTCGCCAGCTCCTCTCCCCCGCGCGATCCGAATATTTCGTGCTTCTCCGAACAATTCGGACAAACGAAGTAGCTCATGTTCTCCACGATCCCGAGGATCGGAACGTGAACCTGTTCAAACATGCGAAACGCCTTCCGAACATCACCCAGGGCAACTGCTTGTGGCGTAGTAACCAGGACCGCGCCCTGAACCGGAACCAGTTGAGCCAGGCTCAGTTGTGCGTCTCCCGTGCCGGGAGGCATATCAACGACCAGATAGTCGAGTTCTCCCCACTCGACGTCGTAGAGGAACTGCCGAACCGCGGTGTGCAGCATCGGGCCACGCCACACGACCGGCCGGTCTCCAGGATTCAGAAATCCCAGCGACATCACTTTCACGCCGTAGGCTTCCAGCGGCAGCAGTCTTTGCGCCTTGACGACCGGCTCCTGGCTAAGACCCATCATGATCGGCACGTTGGGACCATACACATCCGTATCCAGAAGTCCCACACGAGCGCCAAACTGCGTGAGCGCAACAGCAAGATTTACTGCTACGGTCGACTTCCCTACTCCTCCCTTACCGGAGCTCACCGCAACAATGTTCGCAACACCTGGAACGCTCTGTTTGCCCTCCACTCCGCCAGGTTTGGGAATCTCTATCTTGAGTTCGAGGTTGACGCGCGCAACTCCAGGCAAGGCGCTCAGCGCTTTCCGGGCGGCCTCTTCAAGCAGACGCTTCTGGGGCGAAGCAGGCGTATTGATCACAAGCGCGAGGGTAACGGTTCCAGAACTAATGCTGAGGTCGCGCACAAAGTTGAGACTCACCAGATCGCGACCGGTTGCCGGGTCCGTCACCTTGCTCAGCGCGGCCAGTACTGACTCACTGTTTAATGCCATCGGATAACTTGCTCCGTTCGACCGAAGAAACCCTTGCCGACAAGCCCGCAACAGCAATAAACGTTCGAGTCGCTTTGTTCGACTGCTAGGCGTGACTGGATTCGTTCGATCGATCTATCAATCCTGAGTGCCTGTTTGACTCCGAGCGTTCAATGCTAGATAGCGTATTGAACATTGTCAAACGCTGCCTGTCTCAAGTAGTGTCCAGGTCGATTCTTTGCGTGACGCTTTGCGGGCGCACCGGCCCCTCGTGGGGCCAAAGGCAAACCGGCTTCCCACGGAGCCGTCCGCTGTGCCTTCAAGACGATTGAACTCCATGGGAGACATATGAACGAGCGGGATTCTGAACACCTTGAAAAGGTAAAACGGGAACTCAGCCGCTACGAGCATCCGCTCTTCGATTGGAACGCAGCGGCTTCCGCAAGTGGCGTGGAAGTCACGGTTCACCTCAAACAACAGGACACACACAACGATCCTTACAGGTTTACGCTGATCGCCAGAGAGATAGACGCTCCAGCGTTTCAGTGGGACTTCCAAAGGCAGCTTTACAACTACCTTCACGACTACCTGGTGGAGATGTTCACGCGGAGTCCGCACATACAGGAGTATTAACTGGGACCCGAGCTATGCACGAGGATGAAACTTGCGATAGATCTCGCGGAGCCTTTCGTTAGTGACGTGAGTATAAATCTCCGTGGTTGTGATATTACTGTGGCCGAGCATCATCTGGACTGAGCGCAGGTCGGCAGAGTTTTCCAACAGGTGCGTTGCGAAGCTATGCCGTATCAGGTGAGGAGTCACATGGCCAATCCTGGCTCTTTCGCCGAAGAAGACGATCCGCTTCCAAAAGGCTTGCCTTGTTATTCCAAGTCCGGTGTCGCTGACGAACAGCAGATGGCTACTGCTTCTTCCTTCCAAAAGCCGGTTTCGAACGGTCAGATATTTTCTCACCCACTCAGTAGCTTCCTGCCCCAGCGGAACCGTTCTTTCCTTGCTGCCCTTTCCAAAGGCTGTGACGAACCCCAGGTCGAGATTGACGTCGGTGACGCCTAGCGACAGGAGTTCGGAGACCCGCAGGCCCGAGGCGTACAACACCTCGAGCATCGCTTTGTCGCGAACGCCGGCGTCAGTTGCTACGTCAGGACTCTCGAGCAATCTCTCCACCTCTTCTCCGGACAGGAACTTTGGCAGCCGCGCTGTGGACCTTGGGGCTTGGAGGTTGCTGCTTGGGTCGCGGAGAAGATGCCCATCAGACACTAGGTAGTGGTAAAAGCGCCGAACCGTTACGAGCGCGCGTGCCGCACTTCTAGGCGAAAGACCAGTTTGTCGCAGGTAACCGACAAACTCGACGAGGTCCAGTCGCTCCAAGTCGAGAACATCTTTTTTTTTGAGACCAGCAAAATGCACGAGTTTCCTCAGGTCACTTCCGTACGCAGCGAGGGTGTTCGCCGAAGCGCCCTTTTCAACGCTTAGGTAGTGAATAAACGCCGCCTGAATGTCCTTCGGTGCGGTCATGAGCCCCCAACAGGCAACGCAGCGCAAGGTTGACTGTATGGCGATCCGCCTGACATATTTCCTAATCGTCGCAGGATCGCCATTGCACTCATGAGAGGCTGCTTTGCCCGGCCGTCAGCCTAAGACGTTGCAGGACGAGAGGCAAGCCTTTATTGAAGGCATAGATGTGACCCGGGCAAGATTTTGCCGGGACCGCGGACGTACGGAGTTCGACTGTAAGGGGAAGGACTGTTGGTGAAGCTTTCCGAGATAGCTCGACAATTCGGTTGTGAATTGGACGGTGATGGAAGGATCGAGGTATCTGGGGTCGCGACCTTGGAACTAGCCGGGGAGCGAGACATAAGCTTCTTGACGAACGCGAAGTATTTCAACGAAGCGAAGGCCACGAATGCTTCAGCGATAATCGCGGGCCTGGACTGTCCTCCGGTTGGCCCTGCTCTTTTGAGACACAAGAATCCGTATCTGATCTTCGCGAAGATCGTTGAGTTGTTCTTTCCTCCCAGCCAGGAGGCCGCTGGAATCCATCCAACGGCGTGGATAGCAGACTCGGCGCGAGTGGGAACCGGGGTCGCCATCGGGGCGCACTCATACGTTGGCGACAATGTAGTAGTGGAAGACCGCGTGATCATTAGATCAGGATGCTCGCTTTACGCTGGATCGAGAATTGGTGAAGGCTCATTGATACACGCCGGATGCGTCGTTCGGGAGAACGTGATCATCGGCAGGCGATGCATCGTACATAGCAATTCAGTAATTGGCAGCGATGGTTTTGGCTTTGCCCGCGAAGAAGACGGGTCATGGTACAAGATCCTTCAGACCGGCACGGTGATACTTGAAGACGATGTCGAGATCGGCGCGTGTACCACCATTGATCGCGCCGCGCTCGGGGAGACAAGGATTGGGAAAGGGACCAAGGTCGACAACCTGGTCCAGATCGGGCATGGATCTATCATCGGTGGCAATAATTTGATCTGTGCTCAAGTGGGCCTTGCTGGGTCTACCCGCACGGGAAAGAACGTGGTGCTGGCAGGGCAAGTCGGAGTGGTGGGACACCTTACGATTGGGGACGGCGCAACAGTTACCGCGCAGGCCGGAATTCCCGGTTCAGTGGAGCCGGGCAAGGTAATGTCAGGCTCACCGGCTATTGATAACAAAGACTGGCTGCGCTCGACCGTCGCCTTCGCGAAGCTGCCAAAAATACTGAAAGCAGTACGGGACCTCGAGCGGCGAATCAGTCAGCTTGAAGCGCGATGAACCCGCTTCTGAATTCTCACCCAGAAATGACAAATCTCAGATGAATGTAAAGATCGAAGTAGTTTGTGCAAACCCACAGAAGAACCTTCGCGCGGTTGCCGAGAAGGTCCTACACTGCGTCCCGGCCGAGCACCTGCGAGGATTCGATAAGGTCGTGTTCGTAGATACAGTGACTGAACCGAGAATCTCCCCTGTTCAGCGCGCGACCTTGCCTGCGTTGTATCACCCAAGAATGGGAGGCCAATCGGCAGCCTGGGGCGAGGTGGCGATGTCAGTCGTTTCGCCAAAGAAGAAGTTTCCCCAGAACCTTGTCACGCGGCTTGCTCTAAAATCAAACCTGGCCCAGATAATCCTGTCCTTGTTGGCCCAGCACTACCACCTAACGCTGGCGAAGGGCGTGAAGAAGACCCAACTCGAGCCGGCGTGCCGAGCCTACGTGGAAAAACACTTTGAGCGCTGGAGGGAAAGCCAGGGAGGGATCAGGGTAAAACTGCTTAAGCCCTTCAAGCCCTATCTGGACAAGATAGCAAAGAAGCTCGCGCGAAAATATAAGGAAGAGCTTCAACGAAGTAACGTGAACAAGAAGCCGCGCAAATAACTAAGAGTCGAGACCATCAATCGTAGCGAGCAGCGCTTCCATCACTTCCTCGGAAGTGGCCTCAGGCTTTGTGAACTGAACTGAAAGCGTCCAATCTCCGCTTTCTGGCTTGTACCGAAACACGTAGTTCCCTTCCTTGTTAGGCTCGGATTTGCGACTGCGTCGCGTCTCATCGCGGATCACTCCTGGCTTTGTGAGTTGCTCCACGAACTGTCGCATCTCTTCGTCCGTTGGCTGCCGTGCGATTTGCAGCAATGACGATTTGGATGAGATGTCGGCTCGCCGACATGTCTCTCGGACATCAGTAGGTATGCTCGAAATAGAGAACGCCTCGGTGATTGAAGATCGCGACTTACCGACTTTTGTTGCGATCTCCTCGTGGGTATAACCAAACCGCGAGCCAAGCGCTCGCAAGCCATCAGCCTCCTCGAAGGCGGTAAGGTCTTTTCGCTGAAGGTTCTCGATCAGCGCTATCTCAGCCACCCCCTGCTCGTCGACATCCATCTCGATACACGGCAGCTCGGACAGTCCTACTTCGAGGCTCGCCCGATACCTTCGTTCACCGCTGATGATCATGAACCTCCCGCCAACATCGCTCGGTCGAACAAGCAGCGGTTCAAGAACCCCCTTCTCTTTGATGGAGGCGATCAGTTCAGTGAGGTCGCCAAACTCAACGCGAGGCTGGCCCGGATTGGGAGCGAGCTTATCGATAGGAATCATTCGGCCGATCGGCGCACCGCCGATGTTACTGGTCACAAATTCGACATAGTGCGAATCATGGCGAAGGCGAAAATTGTCGGGAAGACCCCTCTTAGACACGGCTGATCACCTCTTCACACAAACTGGAGTACTCTGAGGCCCCACTCGAGCTGGGCGCAAACGTAAAAATGCATTCCTTATAGGCGGGGCTCTCCTCGAGCCGCACCGACTTGCTGATAACCGTGCGAAACACTTTATCACCAAACACGGTTCGAATCTGGTCCTGGATGTCTTTCGCCAGGGTGGTCCGTTTATCCAGCAGCGTTATGAGAACCCCCAGGACCTGAAGATTCGGGTTAGGTCTTGCCCTGACCTTCTCCACTGTCTCAAGGAGATCATCTGTTCCTTCTAAGGCAAAGTATGAAGGCTGAATTGGTACGATCAGATAGTCGGAAGCGACCAATGCGTTAACTGTGATCAGTCCAAGCGTCGGCGGAGTGTCGATTATGACGTAGTCGAACGCTTTGATTATCTTGTCGAGTCTGTCCTTGAGTCTAAACGGGGCATCGAATTCGCCGAGGAGTTTACTTTCGAGTTTGGCGAGACTGATGGTTGAGGGCAGGACAGACAAGCCCGGAACTGAGGTCGGGATTATGGCGTCAAGGCCATCGGATTGTGCGTCGGTGAGCAACTCATAGATGGACTGGTTTATTGCAGCGTGGTCAATAAAAGTGAGGCTGCTGTTAGCCTGGGGATCGAGGTCAATCAGTAGGACTTTTCTACCGGAAATCGCGAGCGCTGCAGACAGATTAATCGCAGTAGTTGTCTTTCCTACCCCGCCCTTTTGATTGGCTATTGCAATAACCATTCCGGTGGAGGCTCCTGGCTCGAACGGCACCTGCATCCTATATGTGGGTGCAAACGAGTGTCAAGTGCGTATTAGTTGGGGGCAGGACATCTCCGGCTCGAAGACCCGATCTCATTTGTAGACATTGGCGGCGGAGCATGGTCTAATGCAGTCCTGCGAGTCTCCAGAGAACGCGGGTTAGGGATACAAAATGGAAATCGAAATGAAGATACGCGGTCTGATGATGGATCCGGCTGCGAATACTCCGATCGTCATTCTTAAGGAAGTGAATGGGGAGTCGATGCTTCCAATATGGGTAGGAGCATTCGAGGCCAACGCGATCGCGGTCGAGATCGAGAAACTCGCGACTCAACGGCCTATGACACATGACCTCTTGAAGCACATCGTCTGGGAGTTGGGCGCTTCAGTTAAGCGCGTCGTTATCACTGACCTTATAGACAGCACGTTCTTTGCCGTTATCGAGATGACGCGAGGTGCAGAGGTGCTGGTCATCGACTCGCGGCCAAGTGACGCGATAGCCTTGGCGCTTAGAGTGGATTGCCCAATCTACGTAAGGGATGAGGTCATCAAGAACTCGAACAACTCGGTCGCCGAAAGCGACCAGTCACAAGCTGATCAGTGGCCCGATGACCTGTCTCGTGACGCGAACGAATATAAGATGTAGAGACCCGCTTGGACTTCCGCCGATTCCCGAGCACCTTTGTGGATGAGGCATAGGAAATCTGAGATCACTGTCCGTGACGTGGGCGCGGCAAGATGCATTGCATCAACATTCTCGTGCGAATTGATCGCCCAGTCAGCCGCGGCTAGCGATCACGCTAGAAGGAGATCACTATGGCATCGTTTAACAAGGTGATACTGGTCGGAAATCTTGGCCGGGATCCGGAATTGCGCTACATCCCAGACGGAACGGCCGTCTGCAGTTTCTCTCTCGCCACGAATGAACGCAGAAAACAGAAATCGGGAGATTTCCAAGACGTAACAACCTGGTTCAACGTAACGTTGTGGCGGAGGCAAGCGGAGGTCGCTAGCCAGTACTTGAGCAAAGGCCGTCAAGTCTACATCGAAGGCCGTTTGTCCCTCAGGGAATACCAGGACCGAGACGGCAACACCCGCACTAGCCTGGATGTTCAGGGTACCGAGATTCAGTTTATCGGTTCTCGAGGAGAAGAAGGATCGAACCCGCGAGAGCCCCGGGCAGACGCATCCTCGCAGGCATCAGCATCCGCCCCTCCGGATGCGGCGGTCACCGAAGACGACATCCCGTTCTGATCACGCGCTGAAAATCTTGGTGAGTTCGAGTTCCTTGATTTTGTGCTGAAGACTCTGACGGTGCATCCCTAGAAGCGCCGCCGCTCGGGTGATGTTTCCGGACGACTGATTGAGGATTCTTTCTATGTATTTCCGTTCGAATTCTCTCTTGGCGTCTTTGAACGAGACTTCCGCGGAAACCGAGATGACCTCAGATTCAGGCCGTGATTGAAGTTCGTCTCTGCCACCAACCATCTCAGGTGGGAACTCTGCCAACGTGATCTCTGCGCGCTCGGCGAGGACCACTGCTCGCTCGATGAAGTTCCGGAGCTGTCTTACGTTTCCCGGCCAGTCATAGTCGAGCATTCGCTTTTGCGCTTCTCCTGAGATCTCGATCGGGTGTCCCTTGTAAGCCGAAGCGTACCTCTGACAAAAGACATGTGCGAGCGCAGGTATGTCGGATTTCCTTTCGCGCAAAGGAGGAACGCCGACCGTTACGACGCAGAGTCGATAGTACAGATCTTCCCTGAACTTGTTTTGCCGGACCTGCTCCTCGAGCTGCTTGTTGGTGGCGCTCACGATTCGAGCGTCGCTCGTCCTGAGTTCGTTGCTTCCGAGTCGCTGGAATTTCCTTTCTTCCAGCACGCGAAGAAGCTTGGCCTGCGTTGAGGGACTCATGTCTCCAACTTCGTCCAGGAAGAGAGTGCCCCTGTTGGCGGCTTCAAACTTTCCGATTCGCTGCGAGGCAGCGCCCGTGAAAGCCCCTTTCTCGTGTCCGAACATCTCCGACTCGATAAGCTCTTCAGGCATTGCAGCGCAATTGACCGCCACGAACTGGCCGCTCTGGGCGCGACCCCTCGCGTGAATCTCTCGCGCGACGACTTCCTTTCCTGTGCCTGATTCGCCTGTGATCAAAACGTTGGCGTCAGTCTGCGCGACTTTCTCGATCAGCGAGTAGACCCTCGCCATCGACTTTGACGAACCGATCAGCTCACCGAAGTCACCGGCACCGGCAAGCTCGATCCGCAAGCGTTGGTTCTCTTCCCGCAGCCGGCGAGCTTCCGCGGCGTTCCTGACGAGGATTCTCAGCTCGTCGACGTCAAACGGTTTGGGTAGGTAGTCGTACGCGCCAAGCTTGATCGCCTCGACTGCCATTCGCTCGGAGCCGTGGGCGGTTACTACTATCACGATGGGCGGGTTCTTGCGTGAGACAAGAGACGGCAGGTACTCCAAGCCTGATTCAGACGCGAGCTTAACATCAAGCAAGATCACGTCTGGAGATCGCTTTTCTACCTGGACCTCGGCGCTCGCGATGCTGTCGGCCTCCAGCAGAGTGTGGCCTTGTCGTTCAAGCGCGCGACGCATTCCGTACCGCGCGGTGGGATCATCGTCAACCACCAGAACTACAGATACCATAGCTGTTCCTGACCTCGATCCTGCGAGAACGGACGCTCGGCCGACTGCCTGGAGGCGCTTACTTTTTGCCCTTCTTACCAGCATCCGTGGGAGCAAGGGACCAGAACCCCGGAGCATTGGTCTTCTCAAACGGATACAACTCGTTTGTCTCGGGGTTGTATTCCCACTCCGCAGCCAGAAATTGCTTGTCGTAGGTCTGATAGTGGAACACGATCTTCCAACGGCCAACCTTCTCACTGGTTATCGGCTTCTTTTGCGAGGCTTCCCAGCCGATTGCGGTTATGTTGTAAGCCCCATTGTCTTTCGCGTACTCGTCGGCTTTCTCCTTCAGCGTCTTACCCGATACCTGGTCGTTGACCATGGGCTTCATCGCCTGGACCTTCTCGATCATCGCCTTGCCTTCGGGCGTCGTCTTGGCAATCTTCTCTTCGGCCGCCGCAATCTTAGGATCTTTTCCCGCAGGCTTACCAGCCGGAGCCGGTTTGTCATGGCACGCGGCGAGAGCCAGAATCATCAGAACTGGAATGAACCTCAGCATTTGATCTTCTCCTTTTCACACTCTTGGGGTGTTCCCGGCCGGCACGTCTCAGTTCATTAGCAGCAGTCTGAGATCGCGAACATTGTTGCCTGTCGGACCGGTGACGATAAGGCCACCTGCTTCGCAGAAGAACGAAGTTGAGCTGTTCTCCGCTATGAAGATTGAAGCATCGAGTCCCACTCCACCAGCGGCATTTATCACGCTGGCGTCGGAAACGGCTCCCACCGCTGAGCTATTCCCGTCGATGCCATCGGTGCCGCAGGAAAGTACCGCGCTTCGTCCGCTCAAGCCGCGGGCGGCCAAACGCGCTGCGCAGTATAGCACGAATTCCTGATTGCGCCCACCAAAGCCCCGTCCGGCCACCGAGCACGAGAATTCACCTCCGGAGACGATGCAAACCTTCTCGAAGGCCCCCTCACGACGGGATGCCAGCAGTCTCTCGATCAATGCATCGGCCGCCGTCCGGTACTCCTCTTCAGTGTGACTCCGATCGACTTCTACTCGAAACCCTCGCGCTTCAGCGGCCAATGTCGCAGCGGAAACGGCATCAGCGTTCTCCAGCAACAACACGTCGACGCGATCGCTCCCCTGAATACGCCACTTGGGGAGCGCCGGAATCCCGTCCGCGGCTATTAGCTTCCTCACCGAGGCGGGCATCCGCTCCGCCAATCCATAGCGGTTCAATATGCCTTCGAACTCTTCCAAAGTGGCATCGTCAGGCAAGAGCGGATTCGAAGCAATTGACCGAAGGTCGCCCTGATTGACATCAGATACGAACAACGCGAGGCTTTGGTTATTCCGGGCAAGATAACCGAGACGTCCGCCTTTCACTCGGGAGAGGTGCTTTCGGATGATGTTGATCTCGCGAATCGTAGCTCCGCAACTGATCAGAACTCGGTTTAGCTCGCGGAGATCTTCCAAGGTTATGGCGCTCGAAAGCGGCAGCTCAACCAGCGACGACCCTCCGCCCGAAATCGCGAACAAGACAAGCGAGTCGCGCTCGGAAGACTCGATCAGTTGGATGAGACGTTCGCCGGCCTTCAAGCTGGAGGCGTTCGGCAGCGGATGCCCCGCGACTATCACTTCAGACTTCAGGCTCACCCGCGGCTTGGCGTTCATGACAAGGAGACCCCGGGTCAGCCGGTCTCCGAGAATTGCCTCAAGCGCTGCGCCGATGCTCGCGCTCGCTTTGCCGAGGCCGATCAACACCACCTCGCGATAGTCGTGGAGATCGAGCGGATGGCCGTCAACGATCAGCTCGTAGCCGGATAACCGGAGCCTCTTTTTTATTACTGAATCGAGCTGAATGCTCTTGAGCGTTTCGAGGAAGATCGACTTCGCGTCTTCTTTAAGATCTCGCATTGGATCTAACGTGTGCAATTGAAACTGGGGTCAGCTCACTAGCAGAGCGAAAGCGTTGCGGGGTACGTTACCTTTTCAAGAGGAAACGCCCCTCGCACACGAAGGAGTTGATTGCCGGGTCAAGCCGGGATCAATCGTTATCGACCTCTGAGGCGCTGATGTTGTAGCTCTTCATCAGCTTGAGCACGTCCTGGCGTATGGGGTCCCAGCGGCTGGCGATCGATCCGGCTACTCTGCTGTTCGATGTTGAGATCACCCGATCGGTCCTGCGCGCCTGGCGAGCCAGATCGAGCGTCGCTCCGCGTCGCGATTGCGTGTCTCGGACCGAGTTTATCACCCTCGCGTACAACTGAGCAGCGTTGGCAAAGCCGTCGATCGCAAACAGCAGTTCAATTTCCGACTCGCCGTACTTGGCGCCGTTATCGACCTCGATGCCGGTCCCAGTGAGCCGTACGCCGCAGAGTCTCTGATAATACGACAACAGGTCGTCAGCCTGACTCTGCAAGCTTGCGCCCGGCGCGGACGACGCAGGAATTCTGTCCGCAGGAATTCTGTCTGCGGGAATTCTCTCTACGGGAACTCTGTCCACAGGATTTCTGTCTGCAGGATTTCTGTCCGCGGGAATCGCTGCTGGCGAGCCAGCTGCGCTGTCTAACCCGATAACCTGATCGCCGTTGTTCGAATGCACAACCACGCGGCGAATGTTGTCCACGTCTTCGGTGACGTCGAGTTCGATGCGGCCCTTTGATAAAACTTGCGTAACTATGCCGGTCGGTTTGACCGCGCGC
Source organism: Candidatus Onstottus arcticum (assembly GCA_038040485.1). Classification (GTDB taxonomy): domain Bacteria; phylum Acidobacteriota; class Blastocatellia; order UBA7656; family UBA7656; genus Onstottus_B; species Onstottus_B arcticum. The sequence continues at coordinate 88,613 of JBBPIE010000008.1, read as the reverse complement.
GCGAACACTTCGAGAGTGTCGCCGTTGACGACCTTGTCGCCGAACCACTTCCAGCCGCCGGTGTTAGCTTGCGTGTTGATAAGAATGTGGATTCCTCCGTCGGCGGTTCGACTGGCCGAAGCAGAACTGACATTCGCAAGCACCACGTCGCTCCCCGAGCGCGGAGCGGTTCTTGATTCCGGCATCGGCGTTGAAGTCCGCCCGCTTGCAGGATCAAGGCCTGCATTGTCTCTGCCCCCAGGCGGCGCAGGCGCGGAATCACGACCGCTACCCCGGTTAGGATCGCGGTTCCGGCTCGGCGGCGCAACCCTGTTGAACAGCCCGAGGCTGGTTGCCGTTTGCTGATCCAACTCGCCTGTTTCTTGCAGCTTGTGCTCGAACTGATACGTCTTAAGCGCAGTCGATGTACGCGGGTTCATCGAGCCATCAATCTGCCCCTCGTAGTAGCCCTGCTCCTTCAGTGCCGACTGAGCTTTGCGAATCATTTCAGGCGATGTCAGCGGCAGGTCTGGCTCGGGCTCAACAGAAGTATCCGGCGGCGGAACTTCTTCCGAGGCCGAAGTTGGCCTATCGGGCGTCCTCGAATCACCGGGCAGCGGCGCTCCAACTGTTCCATTCGGCCTTCGTAATTCCGGCGGCCCAGTGTCTCCAACTGGTTGTTCATCCTGACGGCCATCGCGTGGTTGAGCATTCGGTCTGCGTAAGTCGGGCGGTCCGGAATCTCGCACTGGAGGGTCGTACTGACGGGAATCGCGTGGTTGAGGATCGGGTGAGTTGGGATCGTCTGCCTGCCTTGGAAACTGGTCCGCTCCGTTGCCTCTCGCAACGTTGGCTTCGTTGATCGTGAGCGGCTGTTTGAGTTGCACGCCGAACGGTGTCCCGGAAGGCACGACTGCTTCTTCGCCTTTTGACAGCAGTACACTTGCGACGCCTGCGCCAGCTCCAAATATGCCGCCGAGTGCCGCGCCCTTACCTCCTCCGGCTATTCCGCCGAGAATCGCCCCCAATGCCCCGCCGCCTCCAATGAACACGACCTTGCGGCTGTCGCCATCCGCTGAGACGCGGCCCTCATCGTCTATGCGCCGCCGGGTTCGAGAGTCATCGGAAGTCAACACTCCGACCAGCCTGATGGCAGAGCCGTCCGGCAGCACCACGTCGTCGAAGTCAACGGCTATTGAGCCCGATCTGCTCATTCGTTTCGCGGGAGTCACCTGCGTGATTCGCCCCTCGATTATGGAACCGGCCGGTATGACAGTCGCCCCATCGACATAGACAGGAACGGTCACGGTCGCGGTGAACTTGTCACCCACGTGCGCAGTTCTCGAGGTGAGAGTCGCGTTCAACTGAACAGCTATCACGGTATCTTCAGGAATGGTCAATCCGCGGCCGGTTTGAGGCGAGCCGTACCGCGGGCGCGAGTCTTGCGCCGCAGCCCGAGAACTCATGCCCGCCAACAGAATGAACACCAGAGCGATTGCTGCCGGCTCAAGGAACTTCTTGCCTCGCATAGTCCATGACCTCCGTAACGACTGAATTCTCTGACTGGGCAATCGAATCTCAGGTGTTGAGACGCCGCATGCGCATCGCTGTGTTGTCCGCGACCCTTGAATTCTAACACTTCGCGAGCTTTGGGGAGGGTCTTATTGGGGAACTTCGGGGGCGGCTGAGGCCAGGCAGCCGATTTGTCAAAGCGTCAGACTGCGAAAGATCGATCAGTCCCGACTCGAGGCTGGCGGCCCAGCACGGCGCTATTGTGATTTGATAGCGTCGTACTGGCGCAGGATTTCAATCGTTCGGTCAATCGGAAGCGCCTCGACGGTGTGACCCGTCGGAAGTAGTAGCAGCCCGAAACAATGCTGTTGTAGATCGCCTCCTCAATAACTGACCGGTTTCCAAAGCGACGGGCGCAAAGCTTGCCGAGGGGGATCGTAGCGAGCACTCCAGACCGCTTGCTGGTGGTTTGATTACGTTGTATAGTCGCGCATGTTAACGGAGCCCCTCTATGCAGACCAGTCCGCTCGTCACTGACGCCAACCACCCGCGAAACCCTCATTTACGCAAGTGTGTCACTCAACGACCGCCGGGGCGTGCCCAGGCCGGCCGACGTGTTCTGACGCGCGCAGACGATCTCGTCACGGGAACGGGATATCGGGTATGAACGGTCTGACTAATACATCGAGAATCTATGTTAATTCTCGCGAAGCTCGGCCCATCCTCTGCGGCTATTTCTGCGCCATCGGCCACGCGACGCGAGTCCCCTTTGTGGCCGGCACCAGAGGCCTGCGCTATGACTAGGACTACGTCTAGTCGCGATAGGCACGTCGGGACTTCAGATACCGATGTCGGGTCTCCATCGACGCATCCCGAGCGCCTGAGCGCCGGCGTCATGGCTGCAGCCCTTTCACGCGCCCTCGAAAGTGGGCTCCTTGATGGTTCAGACAACAGCCTCGTCTTTTACGATTTGTCTCGACTTGAAAGCACGCTTGACAGGCTCTCTGCAGCTTTTCCGCCCACGACTCTGCATGCAGTCGCGGTCAAAGCGAATCCACTTGTTGAGATACTGAAGCAAATTCGAATGCTCGGTCATGGTGCTGAGGTCGCGTCTATGGGCGAACTCCAGCTAGCTCTGGCCGCTGGGTTTCCCATCGAGACAATTGTGTTCGACTCTCCGGTGAAGACTCTCGGAGAGCTGGAAGTCGCGCTGAAGATGGGGATCAGAATCAACGCAAATAGCCTTGCGGAACTGGCTCGGATCGACAGTCTGTACTCAAGCCTTGGATCTCGAAGTCATGTGGGAGTTCGGATCAATCCAGAGACGGGGACAGGGTCGATCGACTCAACAAGCGTTGCAGTTCAACACTCTAAGTTCGGCGTTTCGCTGCTGGAGTGCCGTGCGGCTCTCACTCGCGCTTTTTCCGAGTACCGATGGCTCACTGGGCTACACCTGCACATAGGGTCTCAAGGGATGTCACTCGAACAACTGCTTGGCGGAGTCGGCGCCGTGTATGACTTCTTCATCGAGTTAAGAGAGAGCGCTGAGATCCGCTTCTTCAACATCGGCGGCGGCTTGCCAGCGAAGTACAGGGAATCGGACACGCCAGCCCAATTCAAAGAGTATGCAACTATGCTCCGTCAGCGGTGTCCGGGTTTATTCGATCCTGATGTCTTCCTCCTCACTGAGTTCGGCCGCTCTGTGCATGCAAGTTGCGGTTGGGTCGCATCCAGGATCGAGTATCTAATCGAGCATAAGGACTCTGCGGCGACGCTCGTCGTACACGTCGGAGCAGATATGTTCCTGCGCGAGGCTTACCGCCCCGACGACTGGCATCACGACATCAGTGTTTGCGATTCTAGCGGACGGCTCCGTACCGGACCTCAGAGGATGTTCCGCGTCGCCGGACCACTCTGCTTTGCGGGCGACTACCTTGACCGCAGCGTGTCTCTGCCATCAAACGTCACCGAGGGCGATTACGTTATCATCCACGACGCTGGCGCCTACAGCTTTAGCATGTGGTCGATGTACAACAGCCGACAGTTCCCCGCAATCATAGGATACAACGGCGGAGGAGAGAGATTCCGCTTCCTCAGGCCCCGACAATCGCTTGACCAGATCGTGGACTTCTGGTCAGGGGGAGGAAAGAAATAATGCCGACTTCAGCCTACCTCCAGAAGAAGATGGCGATGCCGAACAGTATTTGCTATATGCAGGTCGTCTTCGTCGACATCGTTAAGTACTCCAAGAGAATATCGTACCGTCAAGTGGACGTTATTTATGCCTTCATGAACTCCATTCAGAAAGCGTTGAACAACACTGGCAAGAAGTACTATGAGGACACGAATAAGGTTGATTTCAACATGATCCGAGACGTAGTCAAGTTGCCTTCGGGAGACGGCGCGGCGATCGGCTTTCCTCTCGACGGTGTTCCTGATATGCACATCTCCTTTGCTTGCGAACTCCTGCGACTCGTAGACGAGGCCAACAAAGAAATAGATTGTAGTTGTTTTCGAGAACACGATTGGTGCGACTGCCATAGCGGATTTCGGCTTCGCTGTGGAATATCTGAAGGGAGGTTGATCCTCTACAATGACCTGAACGACAACTTCAATATTGCCGGAAACACAGTGAATATGGCGGCGAGAGTTATGGATCTCGCCGGCCCGCGCCAAATCTTCCTTACACAGGAGGCGCACACTCAGATCAAAGACTCAACCCCGCCAAAGGATGATCCCCAGTTCAGGAAATACAGTCAGGTTTCAATCAAGCATGGGTTGCCGATTGACGTCTATCATTTCATAGATAAGAACTGCGCCGGTTTTCTGGATATTTCGACGAGGAGCGACCTTGACCGCGCGGTCGGTGCGCTGTCGCCCGCCAACCAGGTGACCACGGTCGAGCCGGCCCCAGACACAAGAGCAGACAGGGGTTCGAAGCCGCTCAACGCCGATGCGCCCCGTGATCTGGTGAAGGAGTTGCGGGACCGCATGGTACGAATTCCCAAAGGCGAGTTCTCGATGGGTAACGAGCAGACTGGCCGAGTCTTGGTAGAAATCCCTCTCCCCTTCCTGATCGACAGATACCCGATCACTCAGGAAGATTACATGGAAGTCATGGGACGCAATCCTAGCCGTTTTGTTGGCCCGCACCTCCCGGTCGACAGCATTTCATGGCTTGATGCTATTACCTTCTGCATTAGGCTGTCGGAACTGTCGGGCTTGGAACCAGCCTACCATGTGATTGGGAAAGAGATGACGGTTGACTTCGGGAAAAACGGTTACAGACTGCCCACCGAGGCCGAATGGGAGTATTGCTGCCGCGGAGGAACCCAAGAAGACAGGTACGGTCTCATAGACGATATAGCGTGGTACAACAGGAACTCCGAGGGAAAGACGCATGAGGTAGGTGAGATGGCCGCGAACGGTTTCGGCCTATACGATATGCTGGGTAATGTACGGGAGTGGTGCAATGACTGGTATGAAAATCCGTATCCAGAAGGACGACAGGTCGGATATATCGGTCCCGGGACTGGCTTTGAGCGAGTATTACGTGGCGGCTCCTGGAGCGATTTGCCGGACTGCGTTAGGGCCAGTTTTCGTCTCAGGAACAATCCACTTTCGAGGGACAACATTGACGGCTTTAGGGTCGTTCTTCCTGTGCGTGATTGAGATCGACTACTTTAGCGAAAGGTGAAACAAATGGCGGATAAACACAAAATGCTGCTGATTACAACTGGTGGCACGATTGCCGGCCAAGTCGCGGTCGAAAAGGACGATAAACAGATCGTACGCACTGCAGATGAGTTCTCGGGCCTGGTCGGACCGACGGTCGGCTACCTTAACAGGAAGCACAATCTCGACATTCAGATTGATCCGTGGCCTCTATGCGACGTTGATAGCTCGAACATTCTTCCCACGCATTGGGAGCAACTAGCGGCCCTAATCAAAGAGAAGTACGATGACTTTGAGTCATTTATTATCACGCACGGCACAAATACTCTTGGGTACACGTGTGCAGCGCTCTCGTTTGCCCTCGCGAATCCGAACAAACCGATAGTCTTAACAGGTTCCCAAGTTCCCGCAGGCTTGCCCGGATCGGACGGCTTGACGAACCTCCAGAATGCGTTGCGAGTCGCTGTTTGGAAACGTGAAAGGAATCCGATCAAGGGCGTGATGGCTGTTTTCGGAAGTCATATCATTAGTGGTTGTAGGGTAAAGAAGGACACGGAGTTTGACTACGATGCCTTCAAGTCATTCAGCACGGGAAGCCTTGGGAGAATAGGCCGAATTATCAATATCAACGAGACCAACCTAGAGAAGCATCTCAGTTATTTGAGCGGGAACCTTTTCCCTGAGGCGCGTAGGGCGGCGGATTTGCGTTGTGAGAATGACTTCGATATGCGCATCGCGTCATTTACTGAATTTCCAGGCATGTCCTCAGACTACTTCGCCAGTCTTGTTGAAAGGAATGACGTTAGAGGTTTCATTCTTCGGGCGTTTGGGGCTGGAGATCCATGCACCAACCACCGGTCGGCGTTCGAGTACCTTAAGAGGGAGAAGATCCCCATCGTCGTAACCACGCAAGCACCGAACGGCAATAGCAACTTTCAGGTGAATGAGCCGGGCCAAATATTGAAGGCAAACGAACTGGCCATCCCCGCGTATGATATGAGTATTGAGTCACAGACAACTAAACTGGCTTGGCTGTTGGCGAAGAAGAAAAAGGGTGAGCTTACCTACTCACAAGTATGCGAGCAGATGGTTAATGATCTGCGGGGTGAAATCGATGTAATGTTTGAGGTCGGGATCTAGCTGGTGCGACCACGCACGATGCCGGGAGTTGATGAACGTTGCTTCCGGTCGACGCGGCAAACGCACGCCTAGGAAGGCAGCTTTGGAATCAGGATGTTGTGGCTCGCACCGCCGGCTTGGAAGAGTGGTCTTGTTTTCATTTACTACAATGCGATCACTGAACGACAGGGAAAGCCTTGAATGATAAGCCGGAAGCTAGATAATCATGGCCCCGAGATCATCGGTGGCATCCTTTTGCTTGCCACCTCGGCACTCCTCCGCTTCATTGGCGTTTCTCCTGACGTGGCGTGGTTTGCTGGAATAATGTCAGTCCTTCTCCCGCTCAGTGTCGCCGCGACGAAGCACTACTTTACTAGCGTCCTGCATGAATTCGTCCGCAATCGACAAGAAACGGAAGGGAGATCAGCCCGAATCGCTACCATCCTGGGCGAAGTCGACGGTCTTCAGTTCCTGAGCGCCCAGAAGGTGGTGGACGCAACGCTGACAGAACTAGAGAAGATTAAGCGTGGCGTGATACCACTTGATGCCGCAGATTACTTCCACGAAATCATGTATAGGATGCATCGCGCACCTCCTGGAACGCAGGTGCACGCGGTCAATGTCATAGACGAGCTGAGGTGGAGACTCGATCCAAGCGAAGTCAACTTCCTCAAGGCTAATTTCGCTGCACTAAGCAGGGAGGTGACGATCAGTCGCATCTTTGTGCTCAGCCGAACGAAGTTCTACACGGGCAATCCACGACAACGAATCGAAGTCCTCAAACAACAAGCCGGACATGAGAGACTGACGCTTTGGATTGTCTGGAAAGAAACGCTTGTTGGCCAGGAACACAGATGTCGCGATTGGGTTGCCTTCGACAAACCTTCGCTTGTTGTGTTTACAGATTATGCGAATCCCATCGACCCTACGAGGGTGTCGCACGGCGAAATGATAATGAATCAACGCGACATCGAGCCATTTCTGTCGGATTTTTCAATTCTGCTAGAGGCAGCTACGCTAGTTGATAAAGACTTCTTTGACACGCTGGAGTCGATGCCGCCGCCAGATGCTCCCGCTGCGCTGAATGACGTGAATTAGTCGAACAATTGAATTCGCCCGACGAGGATAGTTTCTGGATGAGTTTCCAAGATGCAGTCGACGCCGAGTTAGAGGCGCTGCTTGCTGAAGGCGAGCCAGTGTTAGAGTCCGTACGTCGTTGCGCCGAGCGTCTGGCGGGACTCGGTATCTGGCATCAGGTCAGCCGCAACGAGCCCGCGACGAGTTGCCAGGATGCCGCCCGCAAGCGCAACCGACTTGGGCACAAAGGTATTCCGCTTTGGGATGAACTAAAGTCGTTCCTCGGCGAATATCATGACGCTCAGGGCCAGCGGACAATCTTCCTCGCACACTGCCGTGGCGATCGCAGGTTGGACCTCGATAAGCTTCGTCAAGCGCTTCAGCTCGTCGGTGACATCAAGCGTGTCTCATTAAAGACGGAAGAGCGCTTATGGTTGGATCACAGAGTCGGGTACGGCACAGTCAACCCGTTAATGGAAATTGCCGGCGGGCCGCAAATCTTTGACCAGGAGTTGCGTCACCCTGTGGGAGTGCCCGGCACGATGATGACCAACGCCGGTGACTTTACCTGGGCAGTAGAATTCAATCCCGCCGAACTCGTTCCCAAGTTGCCCGACTCACGCTGGGCTGACATCATTCAGCCGGAGATGGAGGCTGAAGATCCAATTCGCTGGGGCGTTCGAGAGCCCGAAACGATTGGTATCCTGACTGGTAATCCTTGTGACTCCGGCTTAGACCTGTGTGCTTCGGTTAATGCTCATGTACGCCGATTGCTGAAGAGGAATTCTTTGGGGGATGTTTCGATGCCTAAGATCGTGATCATCTCCACGCCGCAAATCGGGATTTCAATGGAAATGGATAAACGCGAAGCGCCGCTTCGCGGGGCGCTGCTCCAGGCAGTAGACGAGTTGTGTGCAGCTGGCGCCAAGATTCTCGCCCATCCTGCGCATACGACTCACTATTTCACGCGCGACATCGCAACGCGGGCGGCGGAGAGGGGTGCGCGCTTTTTATCGATGGCAGAGCTGACTGCCGAGAAGCTGCGAACGAGTGGTGTTCAGGAGATTGCTCTGCTTGGCACCAGATATGTGACGGACCTCAGTCAACCCTGGAGCGTATACAAGAATGCGTTGGAAGGTTTGAAGGTTCACACGCCGTCGCCGGATGGCTGGAACAAGATTCATGAACTGGGCTACGAGGTGCAGCAGAGGGGACCAACGCCGCTCTGCTTCAACTGGATGCGCGATCTGCTACGCGAGGAGGTCCCAGCTTCCTGCAAGCACGTGGTGTTGGCGATGACCGAGTTCACCCCCATTGTCAGGAGACTCAAGGCTCGTGGTCTTCAAGGCAAGATCCTCATCGATCCCATAGACATCTACGGTGAGGCGGTTGCGCTTGAGTTCTTGGGACTAAAGAGCTCGGAGAATGAGTCTACAGAGCGCGATGGCAAGCGTTAGAGCCTTCACTCCGGCCTCAAAGATTACTAGTGATTTTCGCAGGTCATTCATTTATCATCTTCTCGCTGTCATTTCAATTTTGGATTCAGATTTTGGATTGAGCCTGAAGTCCCCGCCGCCATCCAACTCTCAAATCAAGAATCCGATTCCTGCCCCTGCTGCTCTTTTGATCTGGTCGAGTTTGCCGGATTAACTTAATCCAAAATCGGAAATCCAAAATCATCATGCTCCACCTCTCCTGGGACGAAGGCGTAACAAAAGCACTGCTCAGCGAAGGCCTGGTCACTCAAGACCAGCTTTCAAAGGCGCGAAAGCTGCTCGATCAGCTTGACGGGCAGAAGACCGTCGCCGAATTCCTGGTCGAGATGAACTGGGTGAGCGGCCCGCGCCTTGACGAGTTCGCGCGACGCCATCGAAGCATCGGCGAAATCTTGATCGCAAGGCGGCTGGTGACCGAGCGCGACGTTGCAACAGCTCGCGAGATTCAACGCAAGAGCGCGTTGCCCTCCAAGCGCCTCGGTGAAACTCTGATCGAGATGGGACTGATCGAAGAGCGCCACGTTGTCGAAGCGCTTGCCGACAAGCTCAAGCTTCCCATGCTCGATCCCGACATCAGCCACATCGACCTCGAGTTGGTACGCCAGGTCTCGCTCAAGTACCTTCGTCGGCAAACGGCGCTGCCCATTCGAATCGAAGACGGCCAGCTCCAGTTGCTGGTCGCCGATCCGACGATGACTCATTTCGTCGAAGAGATCGCGCGGCTGTTCAACTGCCGCGTTGGTTTGGCGGTCGCAACAAGCAGCGTGATTCTTCAGAAGCTCGACCTCATCGACGCGATGCTTCAGAGCAAGGACGCAGGCATCGCCGACTATCAGAAGGTCAAGTACCACACGATCGACGCGCAGTCTCAGGCAGGCGAGGACCGCGTTGTGCAGATGGTCGATCAACTGATCCGCGAAGCCATCGATGAAGGCGCATCCGACGTGCATCTCGAGCCCATGGCAAACAAGCTTCGCGTGCGCTATCGGATCGACGGCGTGCTGGTCCACAAAGTTGACTACCCGCGCGACTACACACCGCGAATCGTCTCCCGAATAAAGATCCTGGCCGACGCGGACGTGGCCGAACGCCGCAAGCATCAGGACGGCCGTATGTTCGTCAAGACCGACAACCAGGAGATAGACATCCGGGCTTCGTTCTACGCGACGGTGTTTGGTGAGAACGTCGTGTTGCGCATCCTGAACAAAGCTTCACTGATCGGGCTGGAAGAACTGGGCTTCGCTCCAAACATTCTTCGGCTCTACAGCGAAGACGTGCTGGCCGCGCCTTCGGGGATCACCTTGATCACCGGCCCGACCGGCTCGGGCAAGACCACGACGCTGTATAGCTCGATCGACTACTGCAACGACGCGACGGTCAAGATCATCACGTGCGAAGACCCCGTTGAATACGTGATTGACGGAATCTCGCAGTGCTCGATCAACGAGAAGATCGGATTGGGCTTCAACGAAACTCTCAAGTCGATAGTCAGACAGGACCCGGACATCATTGTGATCGGCGAGATTCGCGACAGGTTCTCGGCGGACATCGCCGTCCAGTCCGCGCTCACCGGCCACAAAGTCTTTGCTACGTTTCACACCGAGGATTCGGTAGGCGCATTGGTTCGGCTGATCAACATGGAGATTGAAACGTCGCTTATCGCTTCCACCATCGGCGCGGTGCTGGCTCAGCGGCTTGTGCGAAAAGTCTGCGCGAGCTGCCGGATGAAGCATGACCCCGAAGACCGGGTGCTGCGACGGTTCGGATTGAAGCGAGATGAGTTGAGCAACTTCACCTTGATTCGCGGTAAGGGATGTTCAAGTTGCAACTTCACGGGCTATCGCGGACGAGTTGGGATCTACGAGCTGCTTGTCCCGAATGTCCACATTCGCGACGCGATACTTCAGAAGCGCACAATGCAGGAGATCCGCCAGATGAGCCTCGATACGTGCAGCTTGTGCACGATGCAAGAAGACGGAATGGTGAAAGCTCTACGCGGCGCGACCACGTTGGAAGAGGTTCTCGAGAATGCACCGCGAGTGTTTCATCAACGGCCGCTCGAGACCCTACTCAACATCGTTGGGTGAATCGCCTCTGCTGCTGTTCACGAGTCGCGCGAACAGCGCAAACGGTACAGATAAAGCTCTCATGGCGGCAGGGCGGTTCCCGGCGCCCAGCGCACTCACCAGCGAGCCCGCCAACGTCAAAGCGACGCCCCAGGCGGCGGCGTCTTCCCAACCCAGTCCCATCTTCAAGACGACGATTGCAAAAGCACCGGCGCTCACCAGATAAAACCCACTCATTCGGCCCGTTAAGCGTCCTCGGAGCCACACGCTGCCAAGGTTGATCAGCATCACTGCGATGAGCAGTGGTTGCAGCCACGGAGAAAACGGAATTTGATTCAAACCCGCGATGCCGAACAGACTCAGATACCCGGCCCAACAGATCGGACACTTCGGGAAAAACGCCACTCCGAGGGACGCGAGTGTGGCAAACATCAGTGATGCTGTCTTACGGCGTGCTGTAGGATCCGCAGGCTCCGGAGAGACCTCAGACATCGTCTCGTCACTTTTCTCCTTCAGAACCTCGATTGTGCGATCCACAACCTGCTGCTCATCCCAGTGGATGCGTTCGAAGGATGCAGCGATCCGACCCTCGGCATCAAGGACGTAAGCCTCGATGCGGTGCCGATTCACCAGCGACTCGATGAAGTTGACCCCGAGTCTAAAATGCCTGCGAAGTGCGTTGACACCGTCAGTCGCCCTCAGCATTCGATTGCCGGCGTTCATGCGCACGCCACGATTCTGCCCATAGCCGCGAATTCGCTCGGGGAGATCGAACGCTGGGTCGTACGTAATCGCCGCAGTGTGTATTTGGTCGGCGAGTCCCTGTGCCTCCAACAACTTCTGAATCCGTGCGAGCTTCGTGACCGTGAGCGAGCACTTCAGCGGGTTGTCGCAGCGCGTGTAGAAAAAGACGACTATGGAGGGTTGCCCTCGGAAGAATTCCTTGAAAGTGATCAACTCGCCCGTATGATCCTCAAAAACGGTTGACTCGATCGGCTCACAATCACGACGGGAACTGAACGCCCATGAAATCGTGTTTCTCAGACCGCTCGGCAGCGTACAGCAGGTTTCGGTGTCGAACTCGTCGACTTGATCGGCGCCGCGGATTGCCTCGAGGGTTCGGTCGACGTCGATCAGCAGCTTCCTGGAGAGCCCTCCACGTTGCGCGCGCAGCGACTCGACTTCACTAAGAACTCCTCGCGCGTGTGGACCGAGCCATGCCAACGTCGTCAGCAACTCACGAACAGGACTGGTGCCTGCGGACGCGACCGCGTACTCACCATAGTCTTCGAAGGACACAGGATCGTCGCGATACCGGATTTGGGTGAGCGCGCGCATCACGAATGGAGCGAGGGCCGGGTTTGGGCGTGGGTAGGACCGTAATGCGTGGGCGGCTGCGGCGACAAGATACGGATCCGTTCCCGCGTCGAGTTCCTCAAGCACGAAGAGGAGCGAGGCGTCGGACACGCCGGCTCGACCGAGCGCGAGCAGGACCCAGCCGCGCATCCGAACGATCGTCGCCGTACCGCACTGGTCGTAGAGCGAGTGATCCTCGCGCAACAGATCAGTTAGCTGCTCGTGTCGATCCCGATCAGCGGTGAGCGCATCGACCAGCGCCGCGAACTGCGGCTCTGACTGCGCGCCCGTCGTTACCACCTCCAGCATGGATCGCCACCTCTACTGACCGTACTTGCTGAGGAACCGGCGAGCGCTCTGTTTGTACTTCGATGACGCTTTGCCAACACTCAAGCGATCGACGCTCTTCAGCAGCGCCTTGTCGTCGGCAATCGCCGCGTCGTCGCCAAACTGTGTGAGCGCGGTCAGACTTGTAGCTTGAATATCCTCATACTCAGACTTGTCGAGCAGCATCTCTCTTGCGTGCTCCTGGAGTTTCTCCGGCTTGAGCGCATGCAGCGCGGAAGCCGAGATTTGCCGTATCTCAGCCGATTCGTCTTTGTCGCGAAGGAGCTTCTCGAACAACGGTGCGGAAGTGGCGTCTGCCGCGAGCAGTCGGAGGGCCTCTCGCTTTGCATCGGCGTTTGGTGGCTTGCTGACGATGTCACGCGCTAGCGAGTAGGCCTCCGCATGCACGTCATAACTGAGGAGTTGCAGCGCCTTCTCAGGTGGGACCAACGCTTTTTCAGGGTTCTTCAATCCTTCGAGGAGTTTCTTCTGCGCGAAGCCGTCCTTCTCGCGCGCGAGCAGGCCGAGCACGCGCTGACGGATCTCCGGGTTCGGGTCTTCCGCGACCTCGCGTAAGGTCGCAATGTAGTCGCTGCGGCACGATTCGAATGCAATGACGCTGAAGGCTGCCGCAGCGAGCGATTGTAACGCTGCCAGCCGCACCTCCACGGGCTCGTCCTTATTGCGCAGGACCTTCAGCATCGCCTGCAGATCCTTGTCGCTCTCACAAACGGCCAAAGGCACTTCCGCCAGAGCCGCGACTCGTTCCTTGACGGTCCCACGCGCACTTGTCGCAACTGACATTGCAGCTCGAGTGGATCTCATCGCCGCCCGCTTCGGTTTCCGCGCCGACGTCGACGTTTTTGCAGCTTTTCTCTTCTTGGTCATGGTTACTATCTCCTCGTGCAAGGCACGTTAGGCAAATCGCACATCGTCGTAATCGAACCCCTCGCGTGAGAGTGCGTTGACCGAGCCCTGGTAATCCAGGCTGCTTCGCACTCGCGGTTGTGGCCCCGGCGCGCTGACACACGGTGACGAGGCCAGTGCGCCACCTGGAGCCGTCGGAGGACGTGGCGGCCCGGTGATCCCATTCCACGGCCACATTGTGTCAATCAGCTTGTGGCCAATCGGATTCCCAGGATTGCTATCGTACGAGGCCGCCAGAGCCGCATCAAAGCGGCTATTCAGTCGCTGCCACTTCGCCCACAGTCGATCGACGTTGCAGTGAAGCAGGAAGAACAGCGGATCTTTCGCCGCAGTCCCGATGCTGGAGATGGAACCGCCGAAACTCACGTGCGCTGATCCGTGCGGGTTACCTTCCATTGCCCGAAAGGCTGCGTACAGATTACCAGGACCACCAAGTGCCAGCGTCTGCGCCTCGTTGAGCAGGCCAGGCGGCGCCACGGCGGTGTTGAAGAGGGGTCGGCGATTAATCCCCTGAACGCCGTCGGTTGTCCAGAATTGCAGCGGGTTGGTTTGGCCGAACTGGACAGTGCCCATTGCATTTGAGGAGCCAAGGTAATCGAGTGTAAAGATGTTTGGCGCGGGCTGGTCGAAGCGCCAGTAAGGCAGTGAAACGCTCGGATCGATAGCTTGAAGCTCGCGTTCGAGATCGAGCAGATAAGCACGGTGCCAGGGCAGAAAACCCGCTGCGCCATGGGCTTGCGGCGAGCTCACGTTGGTGTGCATGTTGCGGAAGTCCGCGAAACGCCCCGCCCCCTGGTTGTTGAGTTGCGCGAACGCCGCTACGAAGCGGTCGCGTTCTCCCGGAGTCAGTGTATTGGCGTTCTTTCGGACGCGCACCATCACTTTAACCGCGCCCACCAGTGCTCCGGGTGAGATAGGAAGGACGAGATTGGCACGGGCTTCAATTGTCACGTCTCCGTTGTTGACGCTGGGTCGCCCAAACCTGCCGGCGACGAAAAACGGAACGGAGGTGCCGTTGGTTGGGACCGCCAATGTCAGAGAGCTCGAGAACGCTCCGGTGGCGCCCTTGCGGAACACGACCGCGCCACCACTGGCGACCGATACGCCGGTGATGGTCACGTTGACGGGGGTCAAGACGGCCCCTGCCGTGTTGGTCATGCGGATGCGGCATGGAGACGGAGCCCAAGAAACGAATCGCGCATTGGGGCTTACACTATTGTTGATCTGCAACTCGACTTTCATTGTTTTGGCCTCCTACCCGCTGTTGCTGTGAGGGGATCCGCGTCGACTCGAGCGGCGAAATCTACTTCAGCAGGCTATGTCCGGTTAAACTAAACATTCGGTACCCAAGAGGCCGTCGTTCTCGCGCTCTGGGGTGCCCGTCCCAGTTGTGGACCGTTCCTGAACCGTTGACGCTGTTCCATTGGCCTGTCCACCGGCGCGTATGATATACCGCATTGTTCCGTTCTGCAATAGCCGCTAGAAAGAAAACTCAATAGTCTTTTTGGACCCTCTGGCCTTCTGGTGATAAAGCTGGCAACCTCCGTTCGCTCAGTAAGAATTTCAGGTACACGCCTGCACAATTGATTTGGAAGACACTCTTCCCATGCCTCGACATTCGATCGCGTGCTGTACTCGTTGATGAAACCCCAACTGATTCATCCCGGAAATATTCTTCAGAAGCTGGTATATCCGAGACTCGTCGGACGCATCCGAAGTTCTTACCAACGAAGGGTGAGGAATTGGGAGCGGTAGCTTGGTCGTATGCAGCGCAAGTGCAGCTTAACCTCGGCCTGGTTTGGGGGTTGGTTGATCTAAGTTACTTTGCGGAAAGTTCCCGAGCCAAGGATTTGTGCAGAGACCTTTGTGGTGCTTGAAAGTTGGCCGTGGTGGCAGATCACATTAGGGATTGATGCCTTGCTGACCTTCTTCTTGCTGTTTTTCGCCGACGCAGCGCTCGCTCGCATTGACAGTCAGCGGGTGTGGCGGGATGAAACCGTGCTGAGAACCTCGTCAACGATCGCCTTTCTTCGCGCCGCCTTGAGCATAGCCACCATGTCACATTTCTTTTACATTGCTCTCACTACAATAGCTCCTACCTCGGTGCTTCGTCTGCTGGGCCCGTAACACTGCCGCGCGTTGATCGAGTCTCTGTCAAGACTGGCTTGACGGTGACAAGCCAGTCCTCAGATAGCGAATTGGCCGTTTTTCCGTTACTGTTCACAACGCAAATCTGTTGGTCGGTATCTCGCTGCCGGGGCAATGCGGGCTCATCAATCCTCATTCAATATTGATGAGCTTTTCCGGGGAGGAGAGGAGAAACAAGTCCGAGCCCCATTCTCCCCGCCAGCACGGCCTCCCAAGAGTGGAAAGGACTGCAGGTTAAGATATGAACCCTCTTTGTTTCGTCCTCATGCCTTTCGGCAAGAAGCCTGACGCCGCCGGGTCAATGATTGACTTCGACGCGGTGTATCACCAGTTGATTGCTCCGGCAATCAGCGAAGCGGGGCTTGATCCGCTTCGCGCCGATGAAGAGATGGCCGGCGGTATCATTCACAAACCGATGTTCGAGCGGTTGATACTCTGCGAGTACGCAGTAGCCGATTTGACCACCGCGAACGCAAACGTCTTTTATGAGCTGGGCATCCGTCACGCCGTTCGCCCTTACAGCACGCCGCTGATCTTCGCGGAGGGCAGCCGGCTTCCGTTCGATGTTTCACTTCTGAGAGCCTTGCCTTACCGATTGAACGCCGACGGCACTCCGGCGAATGTCGAGGCTGATAAAGCTGCCTTGAAAACGCGACTAGTCGAAGCCAAACGAATGGCAGCCGAAGCCCCCACGACTGATAGCCCCATATATCAACTCGTGGACGGTTTCCCGGACATTGATCACACAAAGACCGACGTCTTTCGCGACCAGGTCCGCTATTCGGCGGAGATGAAGGGGCGGCTGGCTAAGGCGCGGAAAGAAGGTGTTGAGGCTCTCCGCACTCTCGAACAAGAGTTTTCGCCGATCCGCGAAATTGAAGCCGGGGTCGTCATCGATCTCTTCCTTTCTTATCGCGCCGTGAAAGCCTGGCAAGAGATGATCGATCTTGTGCGCAGCATGCCGAGCCCGCTGGCCGCAACGGTGATGGTTCAAGAGCAGCTCGCGATGGCGCTGAATCGAGCCGGACGCGGCGAGGAGGCTGAGAATGTCCTGAAGGAAGTGATCGAACGTCGCGGGCCAAGCAGCGAGACTTGCGGAATTCTGGGCCGAGTCTACAAAGACCGATGGGAAGCAGCATCGAAGGCCGGCGAGAACCTGCTTGCGCGAGGACTTCTCGACAAAGCGATCGAAGCTTATTTGCGAGGCTTCGAAGCCGATTGGCGCGATGCGTATCCGGGAATAAATACGGTTACACTGATGGAGCTCAAGAACCCGCCGGACCCTCGACGCAACCAATTGATCCCAGTAGTCTCGTACGCCGTTGAGCGAAAAATAGCTTCGGGAAAGCCCGACTACTGGGACTATGCAACGCGAATCGAACTGGGGGTGCTTGCCAAAGACGAACAACGAGCGTTGGATGCGGTCGCTGATGCTCTCGCCGCAGTCCGCGAGACATGGGAGCCGGAGACAACCGCGCGCAACCTGCGCCTGATTCGTGAAGCTCGCGAGAAGCGCCAGGAAGATGTGTCGTGGCTCAAAGAAATCGAAGCTGAACTCAACCGCAAAGCGAGCGGTTGACCATCACAGGTACCGGGTTTGTTGCCACTACGATTGAGAATTTCCGATGCGCCCACCGGTTAGTGGTTGGGGGTGAAAACATGATGATTGGATCAAGGCCCACGTCGTTGTCAGAATTCCTTTTCAGATCGTTGTTCAAGGTTCTATTCCGTTACGACGTGTTTATCTCTTACGCGCGCCGCGACGGTAAGGAGTACGCGCTAAAGTTAAGAGACCAGCTCAGAGCTTTGGACTTTTCCTGTTTCCTGGATTATGACGAACTGCCTGCCGGTAACTCCCTCAACAAGACCCTCAAGAAGGCAATAAGAAAGAGCGCTACTCTGGTTGTAGTCGGGACCGAACGCGCGATCAAATCTCGCTATGTGGAGCTGGAGATAGCAGAATTCGCTAAAACAACCCGAGCGATTATCCCAATAGACATTGCAGGCACTTTGGCGGATCGTGTCATCAAGGAACGCGACATCGTGTGGATTGATGAGGTAGCAGAATCCCTTGTCAAAGGTGTTCCTTCGCCCAACGTCGCCGATAGCATCGACAAGCTATTCAAATACACGAGGCGAAACACGCGAGTGCGCGGGCAGGTCTTTGCTACGGTGTCGCTCTTTCTCATAGGTGCTGCGCTGGCAATCTTCCTGATACAGGGAAAGGTGAAAGCGCTGAACGTCGCCAACGTTGCGATGCAGGCGCAACAGCAGGAGCTCGAGAACGCGACTGCGGTGGCTGCGGACCAGGAGCAGAAGGCGTTGAAGGCGACAGAGGACGCCAAGCGGCTAGGAGCCGAGGCCATCCTTCAGAAGAAGTACGCGGCGGAATTCGCCGACAAGGCGGAGGCGAAAGCGCGTGAGGCACTGGCTAACGCAAAAAGAGCTGAGACGGAGGCGAGAAAAGCCGTCGAGCAGGAACGATACTCATCGGCGCGCCGTCTTATGTAGACTCCCGCAATACTCTGGATGACACTGGTGCGGGATTGGAGCTCAGCGCATTACTCTCGGTTGAATCCCTAAAGACGGCGTGGATCCAGGATGCTTACGAAACGTGGTCGCAAGCGATGGATAAGCTTCCGAGTCGAGCTGACGATGTTCGGATGGATTTAGAGGGCACCAGTTATGCCGTCGCTTTCAGTCCTGATGGAGAACTTCTGGCGATCGGAGGCGATAGGGTTCTTGCGCTGTGCAGGACTAGCGATGGAAAAAAGGTGAACCAGTTAGCATTCGACAATGCGGTTCGAGCAGTTTGTTTCAGCCCCGACGGACGTTGGATTGCCGCCGGGAGCGAACACGAGGCATGGGTCCTTGATTCAAAGACGTTGGCTGAGATCAAGGCATTCCCGCGATTTCCTGAAACGGTGCGCCGTCTGACCTTTAGTCCTGATGGCAAGTATCTCGGCGTCGCAACCGAGCATGAGAAAGCTCAGGTGTTTGAGACCCAATCCTGGAAGGAGATCATGGCGCCAGAGCTGGAAGGCGGCGGCAGGGTGCTCAGCATCGCCTTCAGTCGAGATAGTCAGTGGGTCATAGTGGGTGGCGTCGGGAAATTGGGGCTATGGAGCACCAAAGACAGGAAGCAATTGGGGTCTCGATTGATTACGGGCGAAGCGTGGGATGTCGCATCGAGCTTAACGGCTACCAGTCCAGCAGCGAATGTCCTGGCTACGGCGAACACCAACGGCACTACGGAGTTGTGGATGCTTGAGCCATCAGGTGACGGGCGGTCCGTTGAATTCCGGGATGACTACCAATTGAAGCCGAGCAGCCTGAGTATAGTGAGAACGGTAGCGTTCAGCCCGGATGGCCGCTATCTCGCCTCGGCAGGCTCGGATGGTACAGCCCGCATCTGGCAGCTTGGCGATAGACTTGAAAGAACACGAAAGGTTCATGCGGGCGAGGTGACAGCACTGGCGTTCAGTGATGATGGGAGATGGATTGCAACCGGAACCAATGGCGAAGCTCGGGTCTGGAAAGCTCAATACGGAAAAGAAGCACGCCGGCTTGAACACTGATGAAGTTCAGGCATCGGCCTTCAGCCCAACCGGCGATCTGCTCGCAACAGCAAGCGCCGAAGGCGTGATTCGAACCTTCAATACCACCAACTGGAACGTGACTCGAAAGATAAAGAGCACGTCGCAGACCCGCGGCTTGCTCTTCAGTTTCGATGGCCGTTGGCTAGTGGCATCGGCGGCAGGCAGGGTAGATGTTTATGATGCAAGCACGTTGGATAAGGGCCCTTACAACGTGTTTGACGAAACCGCAAAAGCGGCAAGCCAACCTGCCACGGGTTTCAGCGCCGATGGACAATGGCTCGTAACGACATATGACAAAGTTGTCCGGCTGTTATCAACTCACACACAGAAATGGACGGCGCCGATCCTCCACAAAGGCGACATAGAGAGAGTGGCAATCAGTCCCGATGGTAAGTATGTCCTGACGCGAACCGAGCGTCGCACTCAAAGGGCGGTACTGATTCGTCCCACAATGGATAGAGTATGGGAAACCTCCACGGGAAAAGAAGTGGCATGGCGATCGCTCGAAGACGAGGACAACAACAAGAGTTCAGCGAGCCGGCCGCCCGTGGAGTCAAGACGCGAAGAGGATGATTTCCCCCCGGCAAAAGAAGGAGGCCCGAGCGAATTGCTGTCGGTCGCAGACATGTGGAAGTCGGTTAGCCTTAAGAAGGAAGACGAAGTTGCCAGCCCTGACGGCTTATGGAAAGCTGAGAAGGTTGGGCAAATCATCAAGCTGAAAGAGGCTTCACACGGGGAGACGCTTTCCGAGCTGGCACACGACGGTGATATTTGGGATTTGGCTTTCAGCCCCGACAGCCGATGGCTGATCACCGCAAGCGCTGATCATACGGCGCGTGTCTGGGCGTTGAAACCGAACGATATGATTGACGAAGCGTGCGCTCGACTCACTCGCAATCTCAAACAGGAAGAAGAATGGAAGCAATACATGCGGGGGAAACCGTTTCGCAAGACTTGCCCAAATCTTCCGTGACTCTGTGTGACTGACATATCCATTGTAGACGAACCAAGGAAACTTCTGCGGAGTAGTGGCGGCTAGCAGTAACTTTGATTCAGTATATTAGGCCTGACACCAATCTCCGAAAAGAGCGTTTGTAGTGTAGACGGCTTTGATAGGGGGGAGAGTATGATTATGACGAGAATGATATTGACCCTTATTGTTGCGGCGTCAACATCTTTGACACTTGCCCGCAATCAAGACAAGGGTGCCCAACCTTCAGACCCTAAGCATGATCCAGTTACAGCCTTGTTGGAAATCTTGAGTAATCAGCCTGACTACACCGCAGATGTAAATATGGTCATAGCTGAGCCACAAAGAATGAAAATCTCCCGGAAACAAGGCAACCTCAGAAGGGAATTCTTGTACCCTGTTAAGGATGCTTCAGGCAAGGACAAAGCCAATGCGTACTATAGGACAATCACTATCGAACGCCTTGGCCAATCTACGATATTATTCGAACCACAGCAAAAAACCTATTGTGAAATACCGGGCGGATCCAGCCCACCTGTTATAGGTATACAGCAATTACTTGATAACTTAATGAATAAGATAGAGGGAATAAGAGTTAGGAATCTTGGTACAGAGATTCTAGATGAGCATGAAGCTACAAAAATGCACATCACAATGACAGGCGATAAACCATCAAAGAGTGCTAGACACGGGGTCTTTTTCTACTTTGCAAAAGACCTGAAGAATCTGCTTATAAAATTCGAAATACTAGAACTTTACGAAGACAAGCCGACTCCGCCAGGCAAAGGATGGTCCTATACGCTGTCGAATATTTCACTGGACGTTTCGGATGATCTCTTTCAAATGCCGGTAGGATACAAAAAAATAGATCTCAATTCATTCCTAGCCACTTTGAAACAGCATATTCCAAAATAGCCGAATATTTGCGCTTGTTCTAAGCGCAGGGTTAGGTCGTGAAACGAAGCCTGTCACGGCTCCGGACAGCGGCACGCAAAGCGAGTTTCGTATTGATACTCGCAGGGAAACGGGAAGTTTCGGACTTGCTTCAACGAGAAGAACTGCAAAGGAGCGTTTCAGATCAGCGGCGTTTCAGATCACCGGTGACGCCGATGCGAGGTCCGCGATTTTGCGCGGGCGCGACTTGAGGCTTTCGCGGCTTTCCCGCGGCGGTGAGAGCGGACGACCGGTTGTTCGCGATACTTCCCGGCGCGTAGTCGGCCTCGGCGATCGCGCGAGGCTCTTACTTGTATCGGGATCTTGAGCGTCTGTCCTTTACGGAGTTCACCGCGCGTAGACATCCGATTCAACCGCGCAAGCTCCTGCACTGAGACTCGGTTCCGCCGGGCTAGCGACGCCAGCGTTTCTCCCCGCCCCACACGATACGAAGCCAACTGAACTCGATAAGCAGGCCGGTAACCACCGGCGATGTCATCAACCGGAACGACCACCTTGCGCACTCGCTTATCTTCGGGCAAGTCCGCGTAAGCAATCTCGAACCGCTTCTTCATTCCCTTCGGAAGCTTTATCGAGTACCGCTGACCGGCCGGCGACGTGCCTCGTCGGAGTTCCGGGTTCAAGTCCTGGACGACCTCATAGGGAATGCCTATAAGGTCGGCAACTACCTTCAAATCAGTCTGGGCAGGCAGCTCGGAGGTCTCGAAGTTAAGCGGGGGGTCGGGCTTCACATCAAACCCGTAGCGTTTCTGGTTCTTGCTGATGACGATGATCGAAAGAATCGAAGGCACGTAGTTGCGAGTCTCTTGCGGTAGAAGACCGCGCTTGTACAGTTCCCAGAAGTCGGCGTAGCCGCACTTCGCGATCGCGCCGTCCACGCGGTTCTCGCCCGAGTTATAAGCCGCCATCGCCAGCAGCCAGTCTCCCGCAAAATGGCCGTGCAGCCACCGCAGATAACGCGCCGCTGCTCGCGTCGCTTTCTCCGGGTGTGAGCGCTCGTCGATCCATGCCGTCTGCGCAAGACCATAACGCGAGCCCGTGGATGGAATGAATTGCCAGATGCCTTTGGCAGCAGCACGCGACAGCGCCGCCGGCTTCCAGACCGACTCGGCTTGCGCAAGCCAGATCAAATCGGTGGGCACTTTCTCTTCCTTGAAGATCTTCTCGACCATCTCGCGATAGCGGCCCGATCGCTGAAGTCCGACTTCCATCGTTGAGCGCCCACGGCCCGCGGAAAAGAAACTGATGAACTGAAACACCGGCGGCGCCACCGAGAACTCGAAATCGAACTTGCCATAGACCTTGACGCCATCCGGCGCAACAGCGGCCAGTTCGGCGTCTTTGATCTCCGAAACCTCGTCCAGCAGCGACGGCTCGACGATCTCGTCGTCTAGCGGATGAATGTCTGCCGGTTGGGCTTCGTACTTGTGAATGCGTTCAACCAGACTTCGGTAATAGGCATTGAGCCTGGCGTCTGTTTTGAGATCGATGCCGGATTGAAGAACGATGTCGAGCGATTCATCGAACATCTTACGGGCGATGTCCGGGAGGCTCTTGGTCCAAGCCTCTTCGCCTCGGTGGAAGGCCTCGTCGGCGCGAACGATGATGAAGTCTGTCCCAGAGGAAGCTTTGGTCTGAGCCTGGCTTGCCGCGTGAACCGGCAAAGCGATTCCGCCAAGCAAGAACGAAAGAAGCAACACAACAACACTACGACCGGGCTCTTTTAGTCCTCTCACCAGGCTTCCCCTCTCAATTCTAATTTTGTTTACTGCTTTGAACGCTGCAACTCTCAACGGGCCTTCGAGAAGCAGTCTCCCCAAAACTGTTTCGCACTCCTGCAAGTGTCCGGGTTATAACACGCGCGTTTTTCGCGCGTCAATGACGGCAGGCCTTTGCAACGAATTTGAAACAATTTGGGATTTGGGTAGTTTCTTTGCCGGCGAGCCATGGTCTGATTCAATCAATGCAGCCTTGAGCACCTGCTGAACCGATTCAACGAAAACCATGTTAAGTTCCTTAAGCAGCCCTTTCGGGATCTCTTCCAGATCGCGACGATTCTGCTGGGGCAGGACTATTGTGGTCACTCGGGCGCGGCGAGCCGCGAGCACTTTTTCTTTTACGCCGCCGACAGGCAATACATTTCCGCGAAGCGTGATCTCGCCTGTCATCGCAACCGAGCGCTTGACCAGCTTGCCCGACAGCGCCGAGACCATAGCCGCCGCCAAAGTCACGCCGGCTGACGGTCCGTCCTTTGGTATCGCGCCTTCCGGAACGTGAACGTGCACGTCGAACTTGTTGAACTTCTCCGGATCGATCTCCAACTCTTCCGCTCGAGCCTTGGCCCACGAGAAGGCGGCCTGGGCTGATTCTTTCATTACATCGCCCAACTGTCCGGTCAGAAGCAGCGCACCCTTCCCGGCCGTCAGCAGCGCTTCGATAAAGAGCACATCGCCGCCCGCCGGAGTCCACGCCAGCCCGGTAGCAACGCCTACCTGATCCTTCTTCAAAATCTCCTCGGGGTGAACGTGCGGTATGCCAAGGAATTCCTGAAGGTTGTTGCCGGTGATTCGGACAAGCTTGTCGCTGCCCTCGGCGACCCGGCGGGCGACCTTGCGACAGACGGTGGCGATTTCGCGCTCGAACTGTCGAAGCCCCGCTTCGTGGGTGTACTGGAGAATGATCCCCTTCAAAGCCGAGCGGCTCAGGCTCAGGTACTTTATCGTAATGCCGTTGGCTTCCAGTTGTTTGGGTATGATGTGACGGCGAGCTATCTCGGCCTTCTCTTCCTCGGTGTAGCCTGCCAGTCGAATCACTTCCATCCGATCGCGGAGCGCCGGGTGAATTGTGTCCAACACATTCGCCGTCGTCATAAACATGACGTTCGACAGGTCGAACGCTGTGCCCAGGTAGTTGTCGCGAAACGTAAAGTTCTGTTCGGGGTCGAGCACTTCGAGCAGCGCGGACGACGGATCGCCGCGGAAGTCCGCGCCGACCTTGTCGATCTCATCGAGCATAATGAGAGGGTTGTTGGTTCCCGCCTGTTGAATCGATTGAACGATGCGGCCGGGCATCGCGCCGATGTATGTGCGTCGATGGCCGCGAATCTCGGCTTCGTCGTGCAAGCCGCCAAGACTCAGCCGCTGAAACTTGCGATTGAGCGCGCGCGCGATCGACCGGCCAAGACTCGTCTTGCCAACCCCCGGCGGGCCGACAAGACACAGAATCGGCCCCTTCACTTTGTCTTTTAGCTTTCTTACGGCGAGCGATTCGATGATCCGTTCCTTGACCTTCTCGAGCCCGTAGTGGTCCTCGTCCAGTATCGTTTGTGCGCGTTTGAGATCGAGGTTCTCCTCCGACGCTTTCGACCAAGGCAGCGCAACCATCACGTCGAGGTAGTTGCGTAAGGTGGCGGCTTCGGCGGCGTCCGGATGCATTCGCTCGAGCTTTTTGATCTGGCGATCGACTTCTTCCTCGACGGCCTCGGGCATCGCGGCTTGAACCATCTTCTCGCGGTATTGTCCGATTTCCTCGGCGAGTTCGTTGCCTTCTCCCAATTCGGTTTGTATCGCCTTGAGCTGCTGGCGCAGGTAGAACTCGCGCTGCGTGCGATCAATCTCGCCTTTGGCCTGAGTGTTGATCTCCTGCTGAACAAGCAGGACATTGATTTCGCGGGCAAGCAGTTCGTTTACGCGGCGCAACCGGTCGGCTGGGTTCAGCCTTTCGAGCACGCCTTGCGCGTCGGTGACTTTCAGCTCCAGATTCGACGCGGCAACGTCGGCAAGCCGCCCGGCGTCTTCGAGGTTGGCTACGATCGCCATCACTTCCGAAGAGATGTTCTTGCCGAGCGTAATCGCACGTTCGAGCGAGGCCCGAACGTTTCGGATGAGCGCTTCCATCTCAAGGTCGTCGCCATCGGGCTCGGTGTCGGCGAGCGGATCGATGTGCGCAACAAGGTGCGGCAGATTCTCATCGTAATGAGTAATTCGCGCGCGGCTCAGCCCTTGCACTAGTATACGAATGCGGCCGTCCGGCATCTTGAGCATTCGCATGATGGCGGCCGCGGTTCCGTAGCCGTAGAGATCGGGACCGGAAGGTTCTTCCTTCTCGAGGTCGCGCTGTGCGACGAGCATGATCATTCGGTTCTCGGCCAGCGCTTGATCGACTGCGCGGATCGAGCGCTCGCGTTGAACGAACAGCGGCACGATCATGTACGGGAAGATGACGATGTCTCGCAAAGGCAAGACCGGCAGTGAGTCAGGCAGCTTGACTTGCTCGTCCGGCCGCTCGATTTGAACTTCCTGGGTTTCTATTAGTGATGACATAGGTTGAGGGACAATTCTACTTTCTTCACACCGCCATAGTCGAATGAATTACCGCACGGAACCTGGAAGCTGGGCTTCAGTCCGGTTAAGTAGTGATCAGTTCAATTGGTCCGTGGTTCGCGGAGTAATAGGCGATTCGGTGATCGCTGACGAGAATCACGGTACCTAGACGCCCTCGTTTGGTACGCCATTTCGGCCATCTCACGACCGCTCGCAGGACTTCCGGAATTTCGGAGGAGCGTTTAGACGTCAGCTTCAAGCAAACCACACAGTAGGCGGGGTCGGCTGGGATCTTTCGCCAAAAATCTTCGTGATTGATCGTTACGAACGTGGGTGCCTTCAACTGGCGCATCAATACCGGAATTACATCGTCGGTTATCCTGGTCAGGGGCCGCGCTTCCTTAACGCCTATGACCTTTCCCTTATACCAATGCTGAATGCTGCTGATGATTCGTGGATCGGCAATCTGCTCGTCCAGCACGATCATGCATAACTCTCTTCGTAGTCATAGAGTGATGCAAGGTCGATTGCTTCACGCACCGCCGCAACAGGGATCCGATAGTTGCCCGCGATCTGCTGCGGAGTGTCTCCGCGTTCTAAAAAGCCGATGATGTGTCGAGCGTCCAGCCGGTGATATTTAATAGTCGGTCGCCCACCGCATACTCCAGGGGCTGCCACGATGTACTTGCCCAGAGGATAATATTCGTACGGCTCACCATTAAGGGTGTCTCGCACTAGCTTTAGCTTAATCACTTTTCGTTCTTTGGGAACTCTCGCGGCCATCATCTTAATCCTCTTGGGGCAATCTTAGCATATGTGGCTCCTTCGAATTCTATAACGCTTAGTCATGCGGTTGCCGCTGCCTTTATCTTTTCTCGAGGATTAGGAGGATGAAGGCGAAAAGCCGATGAAATAGGTAGTCAACGTGTGCGCTATCCCGGATCGCCGGTCTGTCTCATTCTGTGTGGCGAATCTGGAAAGTATTCCCAATTTTGGTCAGTCCCGTCGATTCGGTTTCCACCAAGGCCCGAAATAAGGGCTCACTAGCCACCTTGTTAAGAATTGTAGTGATGCTCAGTTTCTTATTGGGGTCGTCTAACGACTTTAGACGCTCCCAGGCGCCCCACAATTCCACGAGGCTCTCGCGCCTAGTCTCGGGCTCATGACTCAAAAACTTGGTTCGGGCTTTCTCGAGCCGGTTATCCAATTCTGTCTCGCCCGTCTGAAAGACCGCAGATCGCAAGCTCTCCCGCAGAACCGGAGGCGCCAAGCGTTCCACAATACCTGTCGGACGCAGTTCGTAAGCGAGGCCGTTCCTAGAGAAAATACTGTTCATCTGCGAGCGATATGAGGCCTGGCCAGCTTCTCGGTCGTAGTCTAAATGAAAAAACCCATCATAACAGCGAGAACTGCCCTGATTAGGTTGTGCAATATGTCGATGGCAAAACTGAAGTAAGTCGAGGACTGCTGGGGTCGGCGGCGCGTAGGGTCTAACCCGAACTTCCAGCGTCTCATGATCTGTGGTTTCCTCATTCTGTAAGGAGAAATCAATCTGCGGAATCTCCGCTTGTACAGCTAAGAGGAATGCATTTCGGTCAGTACCCGTAGTCAAGTCTCCGTGGCCACAAGAGGTCTCAGGAAAGTCCATTCCGAACGCGCCTTTCTTAATATGCAACTCTGTAGCGCCGACAATGCCTCGCCACACCTTTGGCGCGATATCTGCTCATCCCTCAATCTTGGTCCCAGCTCACGATCGCTGAAATAGTCTTCTGGCATGGCTTGCCGCCAACATCTCCCCGGAACCCTACCTCACACGCCCGGATCGAACCAGCGTCTTGAGCTCGCTCATGAATTCCGAGACATCTTTGAAGTCGAGATAGACGGACGCAAAGCGGACGTACGCCACTTTATCGAGTTCCTTGAGCCGGCGCATTATCATCTCGCCGATCTTCTCAGTTGATCGCTCCCGCTCGCGCGATTCCTGGACATACTTCTCGATCGAGTTAACCAGCGCCTCGATCTTGGCGGTCGGGATTGGCCGTTTCTCGCAAGCCTTCATGACGCCTGAGAGCACTTTCTCGCGGGCGAACGGCGCGCGCGACCCATCCTTCTTGACCACCATGTAGGGAATCTCGTCTATACGCTCGTAGCTGGTGAAGCGGCGCTCGCACTTCAGGCACTCGCGGCGGCGGCGAATCGTGTCGCCTTCCCGGCTTTCACGCGAATCAACGACTCTGTCTTCCAGATGGGTGCAAAAAGGACATTTCATAGTTCTTCTCTTCGATTCTCGATTTCCGATTCTAGGATTGCGTGACTGGTTCGCCAGGCGAAGCAGCCTCAGTGGTTTCCTGCGGCTGTCGGTGAGCAAGTTCCTCGAGTTGATCGACCTCGCCGACTTGCTGTTCTCCCATTCGTTTGAGCCGGCCGAGCGAAAGCCCGTCCTTAGCAAGGTAGTACATTCCGAAAAAGGTTGCGGGAGTGAATATAACCAAATGCAAAACGATAGCGACCGAGGCGGCTTGCGCTTTGTCCACTCCGAGGAAACTGAGCGACGCCGCCGTTGCGATGTGAAACGGCCCTGTAGCTCCGCCGGGCGTTGGCACTACCGAACCCAACATCGAAAGGCCCATGACGAACACCGCGCCCGTGAATGGAACCTGTTCGTAGTGAATCCCAAAGGCTCGAACCACAAGCAAGTGCGCGGTCGCGACCATCATCCACAAGAGCACCGTATATGAGACTGTAACGGCAAGGCCTCTCGCGTCGTGCAGCACTGCCAGCCCTTCCGATATGTGTCGCAGCAAGCTCATCACTCCACTCGCCACACGGCGGGGCAACCAGCCGATCTTCTTCTCGACGTAGTTGAGAGCGCTTTCTCGGCGTTTGCGGAAGACTGAAAGTCCGTAGATGCCAGCGACCGCTACGAGCAGCAGCACAACCCCGGTTACCTTGATCCAGCCAAACAGTCGCATCGCGTCCGCGTCCTCGGAAGTGTACTCGAAGAAGATGAGGTTGACCGCGAAGAATGCCACAACCATCACCATGTCGAAGACGCGTTCTATCATTACTGTGGCATAGCTCGCCGACGGATGCACTCGCTCTTTGAGCGACAGCACCGCAGGCCTGACGATCATCTCGGCCGCGCGTCCCATGACAAACAGAGCGGAGAAGCCGATCATAGTCGCCCGAAACAGTGCCAGCAGCGGGGGCCGCGCCATCCGATCCAGTAAAGCTCGCCATCTGAGCACGCGTACCAGGTAGGTACCGACAAGCAGCACGAGCGCAAGCCCGAGTTGCGCCAGGTTTGCGGTGCGAACCTCTGTCCAAACTCTTTGCCAGTCTAGGGTATGCGCGAACCAGTAGACGAACAGCGCGCCGGCGATGAGACTGGTTATGTTCCTGAGTCTTCCGCTCACTTCTAAACGCTTACCTCGTGTTATACTCGCGGCGCGTAATTCGCGACCGGGCCTTTTCCCGATGGGCGCTAGGTACTGTATCGGAGCCGGGATTCTAGCACAAAATCTTGGCCCTCGGCATCCCGATGCGGCCTCCAGAAACGACGAGGTCAGGTCCTGGCCTTAGTTGAAACATTAGCCGTCATTGTCTCGTTTACCGAGGTTGGAAGAGATCCACTGATTGAAGTTGAACCTAGGCGAGCAGTTTGCGAGAAGGCGACACGTGGGAGCAAGACTTGCGTTGACATCGAGCGATGCTGAATTGGTCCAGCGTTGTCTGGGGGGCGACCAACAGGCCTGGGCGGATGTGGTGCGTTCGTATTCGCGCCGCATCTACAACCTCGCGTACCGGTTCACCTCCAGCCACGGCGCGGCTGAAGACCTGACTCAGGAAGTCTTCATCCGAGTTTACCGGTCGCTCAGTCAGTACGACGCGGCGCTGGGCGATCTGTCGAACTGGCTGATGCGGCTCGCGCGCAATCTGGTCATCGACGATTATCGCAAGCGCCAACGGACACCGACCGACTCGAGCGACGACCTGGCCGCGCACGAGTATCACCTGTCCGCAGCGACCGACAGCCCGCACCGCTCGCTTGAACGCCAGGAACGCAGAGTCCAGGTGATTGCGGCCATACACAAACTCTCACCCGACCTCCGCGAATGCGTCATCTTGAGGGACATCGAGGAACTGACGTATCAGGAGATTGTGGATCTGTTGAAGATACCTGAAGGCACAGTCAAGAGTCGTATTAACCGAGGCCGCATCGAGCTGGCTAAGGTGCTTCGTAGGATGAAGGTGAATCCGGACTAACGGCCAGTCGTCAGTGGCCCGCAGTTCAGGCTCACTGGCGGCGCTCAATGGCCGTCACACTGCGCGAAAGCTAGCCGCACTGCAACCGATCAGAGATGTGAGATCGGGCGGGTGCCTTATTGGAGCGGCGGTCACGCACCGCCGAATTGTTATGGATTGCGAAGTATTTGAATCCCTTATCAGCGACTACCTCGACGGGATGCTTGCAAAGCCGCGTGCCGACCAGATCAGAGCGCATTCGCTTCAGTGCCGTAGCTGCCGTGCGCTGTTGGACGAAGTGCGAGAGGCGCTGGGTCTCTGCAAGCAGGAGGATGAGCTCGATACTCCGGTGTTGCTCGAAGGATCGCTATCGAGCATTCTCGCCGAGCACTCGCCAATGACTTGCTCTGGTTTTGAAGCGCTGATAACCGAGTTCCTCGACGGGTTCGTTCCGGCCTCCGCGTACCACCGCTTCGAAGCGCACGCGGATCTGTGCGGGGAGTGTTCGAGCTTGCTGACTGGCGTCGTATATGCCGTCGCCGCATGCCACTCGGTTCACACTTACGAGGAGCTCGAAGCGCCGGATGCCCTGCTGGCCAATCTCTTCACAACAATGCCTTCGGGAAAGCGACGTCTGCGTCACCTCATCGCCGCGCGCATGACGGCGCTTGCGGCAAGCATCATACCCACCAGGACGCAGACCGCGACGTGGAGTCTGGGAACCGCTGCTTCCATCGCATTCGCGTCGGCGGCTTTCCTGTTGTTTGGCTTTTCAGACGACGGCTCAGTCCATGGAATCTATCGGCAGGCGCACAGGGAGGCGGCCGCACTCTATAGCCGCGGAGCCGACATCTATGCAGAGAGAGAACAGCTCGCCGCTCGTATCGAGAGCGTGGGGTTGAGCATCGGGGAGCTTTGGGACACTATCGGCGGCGAATCGAGTCAAGCTCCGGATAAACAAGCGGTCCAGGAGCCGAAAAACGGTCCGCCCGACCAGCTTCAAAAGAAGTAGAAGCGGCGTTCCGAGCTTGACGCTTCGCTAAGCGGGAAGCGATTCATCGAACCGAGCACAGACGCTGTTCGTTCTAGCAAATGAGTCCGATAAACGGACCGATGCTGGTTCAAGGATGTGACAATGTACTGTTCGTATCATTCTTCAAGCGCGGCGCGCGTTCAATGCGCCAGTTGCACGCGTTCGTTGTGCACTGCGTGCGATCATCGGATAAAGGGATACCCCTACTGCCAGGACTGCATATTGAGAGGTGTCGAGGGACTATCCGCCTACCGCTATCAGAGCTACGGCACACGAAGCCGAGCATTGATGGCAACGCTGCTTGCTCTGGTTCCCGGGATGGGAGCGGTCTACAACCGGCAGAACGTGAAGGCGGTCGTGCACTTCTTCACTATCGTCGGGCTATTCCAACTGACAAAGGTTCATCTGGCGCCGGGCCTGTTCGCGCTCGCTGGATTCGTTTGCTACATCTATTCGATCATCGATGCCAATCGAACAGCTCAGGCAATTGCGCGAGGCGAGAGCGCGGCTGCGGATGAGGATCGGTTCAAGAAGGCGCTGATCAGAAAGGCGCCGGCGATTGGCGTGATCTTCATCGTAGCGGGCATCCTGTTCGTGGTGAACATCCTACGTCCTGTAGCCCTCCTTGGTCTTGCCAAGCTCTTCCCCGTCTTTCTAATCCTCCTGGGCGGCTATCTGCTAGCAAGGTACTTCAAGCGCAGGCGCGACGAAGTAGATCGAGAGAACTCACCCAACGCTCATTATTCCCTGGTTCCCGGTTCATTCGGTCAAAGGGCCTCTGATCAGGTGAGACGATTATCGCGTCCCGGCCGGAGGTGAGAATGCCGGCGACCAAGCGCAACAACAAAGCGATGCTGCTGCTCGCAGCCTTGTTTCTCATCGCAGCCTTGGCGCTTCTGCTTTCGTCCTCGCGTTCGGCCGTGACTGATTGGCTCATGCGGTTGTGGCCGGTGTTTTTGGTCTGTGCCGGCATCATTCGGGTGATGGGCTTCGCGGCCGAACGAAGGCCCCGCTCACCCCTGGGCGGCATGCTGCTCATAATCGTGGGCCTGTTGTTCTTTGCCAACCGTTTGCATTCCGACTTGAACGTGGCTCAAGTCTACGGTCGCTATTGGGTGTTGTTACTGGCAGTCTTCGCGGCTGTGGAGTTGGTGCGTTATTACTCGCATCCGCAAACGGCCGGCAGCGCGCCCAGGCTTTTCACCGCGAGCAAGCTCGTGATCATAGCGCTCATCGTGAGCACCGGTGTGCTCGCGAACCGGGCTGCAAGCAACTCATCCCTGGTTTCGGCTCTCCGGCTGCCGCGCTTTCTTAGCGGAGTGCGCGATTCCGTTGTCGGTGAAGCTTACGCGTTTACAGATGATCCCTTCGTGTCCGGCACAATTCGGCCGGGTTCAAGAATCGCCGTGAGCAACAGCTACGGCAGCGTCAAAATCACCGGGGGCAGTACGGTGCTTCGCGCCACTCTGGCAAAAGGCATCCGCGCCTGGAGCCAGGATGACGCGCGCAAGATC
This sequence comes from Candidatus Onstottus arcticum, assembly GCA_038040485.1. Taxonomy (GTDB): domain Bacteria; phylum Acidobacteriota; class Blastocatellia; order UBA7656; family UBA7656; genus Onstottus_B; species Onstottus_B arcticum. The sequence goes on along the minus strand of JBBPIE010000008.1, from coordinate 56,294 downwards.
GCAGACCGGATCAAGCTGATCGTCACACAAACACCCGACGGGTATAACATCACGACAAATCGCGATCAGTTCAACCAGCAATTCACTACCGACATTCAGATCGAGGTTCCTTCGTTCATCACCGCCACCGTCAACGATAGCTACGGTTCGATCTCGGTGGCCGGCATCCACGGCCCGCTCGTCATCAAAGCAAGCTACGCACAAACCGACCTGACCGACATCAAGGGCGACCTGCAGCTCGTCCTCAGCTACTCGGACGTCAACGCGTCAAGGATCGAAGGCGATGTGAACGTCACCGGAGCAAAACGCGCGCGTGTGCAAAACGTGGCTGGCTCGCTCGATCTGGCGGCCAGCAATGGATCGGTCGAACTTCGCCAGATATCTGGACCGGCGCAAGTGGACGCCCCCTTCTGTCGCATAACCGCTCAGGGGCTCGCTGGCGAAGCTGAGCTTAAGACAGAACACGGCAGCGTGGATGCAGATCAGACTTCTGACCTAAGCATCACCGCTCCGTTTTCCGACGTGCGGGCTCATAACATTGGTGGCAACCTCCGCGTGAACTCGTCTAACGGAACGATCCAGGTAAGTGATATAACCGGCGAACTTGAAGTGCAGGCCGAGCAAAGCTCGCTGACCGCAGACGACATCCGCGGAGGCGTCGTCGTCGCTACCACCCACGGGGACGTCGTGGTCAAAGACTTCTACGAAGGCGTTCGGATCGAAACCAGCTACCGCGATGTGTCGCTGACGCCGGCAGGCGAGCTTGCGGGCGATATCGAGGTGGAAAACAACCATGGGGAGATCAGGTTGTTGCTCCCACAAGCGAGCAGTTTTGAGCTCGACGCAGCTAGCGAAAACGGCTCTATTAGACCGATCGGCTTTGCCGAGCTTGCACAGAAGGCGCGAGAAGCGCTGAAGGCTTCAATAGGCTCGGACGGGCCGACCATCAAGTTGAGGACTTCGTACAAGAACATCATCATCCAGGCAAGTGGTTCACGTCAGACTCAAACCAGCGCAGGCGTCAACTGAGCCTCGCTGGACAATGATTGAAAGGAGCTTCGACTATGGGATTTATCAGGTTCGTCATTGGCATCGTGGCGTTCATCATCGCCATGAAACTGGTAGGTTTGATCCTCGGGATCGTATTCACGCTACTCCACCTTCTGTGGATCGCGATCGTTGTCGGCGTCATCGCGTTTGTAGCGTGGATGATTTACAAGGCGATCCGCCCGCGAGGTCCGCAGCAGGCCTAGCACTCAGTCCCGATCATTGTGATGAGCACCTGTACGGGCGTCCCTCCGGAGGGACGCCCGTACAGGTCCATAATTTCTTCGTGACATGTTGCGATTTTCGTAAATCCGTTTCAGTAGTATCCGCTTCTATTGCCAAGCTTTTCCCCGTGTGATAGTCTCCGCATCTGTTTGAGCCAAAAAACCCCTCGCCAAGAAGGTAGACTGTAGAGATTAGCCCAGGGTGTTGCTGCTGTGGGACATTAGCGACATCCCGATACTCTGATAAGCAGGAGATGCTAAGTGTCCAAGGATAAGCGTCTGTACACGTTCCTGATCGCCCCCAGCAAGACGTCGAAAGTTCGCCAGTTCAGCATTGCCCACAACACTATCTACGCCGTGGCGGGCGTCGTCCTGCTCCTGCTCTTGGCCGGAATCTACGGGGCTTTTCGGTTGACGGCACACGAGGCGCTCAACTTCAAGTACCTGGCTGCCAAAGCGGAAAACCAGCAGCTCAAGCAAACGAACGAGGCCTATCAGAGTTCTTACTCGAAGCTCAAGGGACAGATCTCCTACATAGAGGATGTCTCTCGTGAGCTTGCTCATCAGGCCAAGACGGAACGCCCGACCGAGATCGATGACCGAGTTGGAATCGGCGGGCCTGAAACCGTTGCGGGTCTCGAAAAGACTGCTGATCATCTCGAACGCGAGGTCCGGGGCCTGAATGAACGATTGCGTTCGGACCTGCTCAGGGTGGCGTCGATCCCTGCCGGATTACCGGTCAATGGTTACGTTACCGACGGATTCGGAATGCGCCGTAATCCGTTTAACGGCGAAGGCCGCGAGGTCCACGAAGGCCTGGACATCGCCGTGGATTTTGGCACGCCGGTTTCCGCAACGGCCGACGGTCTCGTCATCTTCGCGGCGCCGCACGCGGGTTACGGCAACCTGGTGATCGTCTACCACAGCAACGGAGTCACCACACGCTACGGGCACTTATCCCGGATAACTGTCGAGGCAGGCCAGCGCATCAAGCGCGGCGAGCAGGTTGGGCACGCAGGGAGCACAGGGCGTTCAACAGGCACGCACGTTCACTACGAAATTCGCGAGAATGACCAGCCGGTCGATCCGGCTACCTACGCGGCCTCGAAGTCCTAACAAGCCAACGGACCCACAATCTACGATAACAAATCGGTGAAGTTGCCGGCGGTCAGGATGTCCAGAAGCGACTCTTCCCTGCCCTGCCGTACGCTGTGACGAATAAGTTCGTCCACCTTCCGATTCACTCCTGGGTCGCCGCCTGAGCTGACCTCGGCTATTCGCTTCAAGTCGGCTTCGCGAGCCTCGATGTAGTCCTCGGGCAATCGGCGGCCACAATAACTGCAAGATGGGCTCGCAAGAGCAAGTAGCTTTCGCAAGCAATAGGGACACGAGCGAAAGTCCAAGTGGCTCGCGGCGTCGCGGCCCGTCGGCGCGCCGCAGCTTTCACACCTCGAAGCGCTCTCTTCCAGCGAACAGCCGCAATAACTACACATCGATGACATCTGAGAATCTAAAATCACAAGCGAAATATTCGATAGCCTTGGGGACTCGGCAATGATAGTTGAGCCTCAATCGAGCCACAATAGTTTTTGTTCCGCAAGCCGGATGCTGGAATATTCACCAGATTTGAAAGCTCAAAAGCTTGTTTGCTTGACACTATTTTTAAGCGCGCTATAAGATGCGTGTCTTAGTTTCGCAGCGGATTAATGCACTCGCGCGGGTATCCTGCAGTCGTCCGTGCAGTCGGAAGATGAGCAACTACTTTCCCATACTCGTGATCCTCGTGATAGCCATCGGAATGGCTGCCGTGCTGCTTATTCTGTCGAGGGCAGCAGGCCGCAATCGGCCGACCAAAGAAAAACTCGCACCTTATGAGTGCGGCGTTGAGCCGGTTGGGACCGCCCGCGAACGGCAGTCGGTGAAGTTCTACCTTGTCGCGATGGCTTTCCTGCTGTTCGACATCGAGACTGTGTTTCTTGTTCCCTGGGCGGTCGTGTTTCCCGGACTGCTCAACGACCCGGCTATGAAGCGCCTGTTTTACGTTGAGATGATGCTCTTCATCGTGGTTCTGTTTGTCGGACTGGTTTACGTGTGGCGCAAGGGCATACTTGAATGGAACCGCTGAGCATCACCGAGGGACTCGGTGCGGACACTCGCGTCGCTTGATCTGAAGTCACCGCTGGTCGGCTTATGACGAACCTCCTCATCGAGTGGACTATCAAGATCCTCGTCATCCTGTTCATACTCGTAACCGCAGTCGCCTACCTCACGTTTCTCGAACGCAAAGTGATGAGCTGGATTCAACTGCGCGTCGGTCCCAATCGCGTGGGGCCGTGGGGTCTGCTTCAGCCGCTGGCGGACGGTATCAAGATGGTCTTTAAGGAAGACATCATTCCCAGCGAAGCGAATCGCTGGCTTTACATTGCGGCGCCTGCCCTCTCGCTCATTCCAGCGCTTATGACCTTCATTGTGATTCCATACGGCAGTCGCATTACGCCGTTTGGCTACGCGATAGATTTGCATGTCACGCGAATGGATGTAGGGCTGCTTTACATCTTTGCGATGACGTCGCTGGGCGTCTACGGGATCGCGCTGGCTGGATGGTCTTCGAACAACAAGTACTCGTTGATGGGCGGACTGCGGTCGAGCGCGCAGATGATCAGCTACGAGCTCGCGTTCGGGCTTTCGATCGTCAGCGTGGTTCTCTATTCGGGCTCGCTGGACCTGGTGACCATAGTCGAGAAACAAAGCGGATGGGTCGGGCATTTGGGATGGAACCTCTTCTCTTTGCCGATGATTCCGGTGTTTGCTGTGTTCGTGACGGCAGCGCTGGCCGAATGCAATCGAACGCCGTTCGATTTGCCGGAGGCTGAATCGGAGCTTGTAGCGGGCTATCACACCGAGTACTCGTCGATAAAATTTGTGATGTTTCAGATGGCCGAGTACCTGAACCTCATCACTTCGGCGTCGATCACAACGACGCTTTTTCTTGGGGGGTGGAACGGCCCGTTCGTCGGACGGGCTCCGTATCTGGGGTTGGTCTACTTTGTGGCCAAGGTTTTGTTTCTCATTCTCATTGCTATGTGGATCAGGTTCACCGTGCCGCGGTTCCGCTACGATCAATTGATGCGTTTCGGTTGGAAGGTGCTGCTGCCGGTGTCGATCATTAACGTCGTGATAACGGCGACCTGGCTCATGTTTAGAGGTTAAAGCGGCCCGAATGGAAAAGGTCCTCTTTATCGTATTCGCAGCCATCGCGGTAGCAAGCGCGCTTAACATCTTGCTCCAGCGAAATCCGCTTCAGGGCGCGCTGTCGTTGATCGCAACGCTAGCGTCGCTCTCCGCGATCTATGTGACGCTGCACGCGCAGTTCCTCGCCGCAATTCAAATAGTCGTCTACGCGGGCGCGATAATGGTTCTGTTTGTCTTTGTGATAATGCTTCTGAACGTCCCAAAGGACCAACCTCAGATCGAGAAACAGAAATGGCTGCGCTATCTCGCGATTCCGTTCGCTGGATTGTTGATGGCCGAGATGTTCTACGTCATTCGATCGGTCAAGCCGATAACGCTCCCGGCTATGCCGGCTGACGGCGCGGGCGATGCCGTCGGTACTGTTTCAAGTATTGGCAAGGCCCTGTTCACCGACTACCTGCTACCCTTCGAAGTCACATCCGTGTTGATTCTGATGGCTGTAGTGGGGGCGATGGTTCTGGCAAGACGAGAGGGCGATTGACGTAGCATAGACTTTAGTCTGTGTCCGCACACACGAAGACACAGACTAAAGTCTATGGTACGCCCGGGGAAAACATGGTTCCGTTGTCGTGGTATCTGGGATTATCGGCATTGCTTTTTACGATCGGCGCGATGGGCGTTTTCATCAAGCGCAATGCCATCACGATATTCCTGTGCATTGAACTGATGCTGAACGCCGCTAACCTGACGCTGGTCTCGCTGTCCAGCTTCTTTGGCGACGTGGACGGCCAGCTCTTTGTCTTCATCGTGATGACCGTAGCCGCCGCCGAAGCCGCCGTTGGGCTCGCCATCATCATTTCGATCTTCAGGAACCGCGAATCCCTCAACGTCGACGAAGTGGACACGCTGAAGCTCTGAACCTAAAGAGGGTCCTTCGACTTGTGAAACATCCTTTGGCAAATATCATCCTCGCACCGCTTATTGGCGCCGTGGTCCTGGGACTCTTCGGCAAACGAATGAGCGAGCGCGTCATCGGTTGGATCGCCTGCTCGACTGTAGGAGCCTCGGCGATTCTATCTTTCTATTTGTTCCTACAGCATCGCGAAGCCCTGGAGCTCGGCCAGAAGTTTCACGAGCACCTCTTCACCTGGATCAACGTCGGCAACTTTCGAGCAGACTTTTCGCTGCTGCTGGATTCGCTCTCGGCCATCTACATAATGTTCGTGACTTTTGTCGCGTTCTGGATCCACGTCTTCGCGACCGGCTATATGCGCGGCGACAAAGGCTATTGGAGGTTCTTCACCTACCTCAACCTTTTCATGTTCTCGATGCTGACGCTGGTGCTGGCCGACAACTTCCTGTTGATGTTTGTTGGATGGGAAGGCGTGGGCCTGTGCTCGTACCTGCTGATCGGGTTCTGGTTCGAGAAGAACGCTAACAACGACGCGGCCAAGAAGGCGTTCGTAGTCAATCGCATCGGAGATTTTGGATTCGCGATCGGTTTGATGCTCCTGTTCTTGAAGTCGGGTTCGATCTTTTACTTCAGCGACTCGGCGCGGGGAATTCGAGGTGCCTTCGACTGGGCGATTGAGCAACCGGGTGATCCACTCACGTGGTCGGCGATCTTTGCGGGCGGCATCACGACCATAGCAGTGTTGATGTTCGTAGGCGCAACCGGCAAGAGCGCGCAGATACCGCTGTTTGTCTGGCTTCCCGATGCGATGGCGGGTCCTACTCCGGTGTCGGCGTTGATTCACGCGGCGACGATGGTGACGGCGGGCGTGTACATGGTCTCGCGCGCAAGCTCGATTTACGTCAAAGCGCCGTCGGCGATGATGATCATGGCGATCATCGGCGCGGCGACCGCCTTGTTCGCGGCGACGATCGGCCTTGCCCAGTGGGACATCAAGAAGGTGCTCGCTTATTCGACGATCTCGCAACTCGGATACATGTTTCTGGCTTGCGGCGTCGGAGCTTTTTCGGCCGGCATCTTTCACGTCTTCACTCACGCGTTCTTCAAGGCACTTCTGTTCCTCGGTGCCGGCTCTGTGATCATCGGACTGCATCACGAGCAGGACATGAGACGGATGGGCGGGCTGAAGAAGTTCATGCCGGTGACGTTCGCAACGATGTTTGTAGGATGGCTGGCGATTTCAGGCGTGCCGTTGTTGTCCGGGTTCTTTAGCAAGGATGAAATCCTGTATCGCTCGTTTATCGCCGAGGGGCTGCCCGATCCCTGGCCGAAAGCTCTTTGGTTCATCGGAGCGATCACGGCGCTTCTGACTGCGGTGTATATGACGCGGCTTATGGTGCTGACGTTCTGGGGCAAGGAACGATTCAGCGAGGGTCATGGCGACACCGCAAGTCACGACGCACATGGCGACGACACGCATCACGCAGGTCCGCCCCGCGAGTCACCTCGGCCGATGGTGATCCCGCTTGTCGCCCTAGCGGTGGGTGCTGCATTCGCGGGCTACCTTGGAGTCGCCGAAGGTCTCTCCGGCGGCAAGATTCCGAACTACTTCGAACGGTTTCTTGAGCCGTCACTCGCTTCTGCCACACTAGCAAGGGAGGCCGCGAACGCTCCGGTCACGCACTTCAAAGCAGAGGCGGTTTTGGCGGAAGAGTTTCCGGAGCCTTCGACGGCTGCCGGCCACGGTACCGAGATCTTGTTAACCGTCATATCGTCAATCATTGCGTTGGCAGGCATTGGCATCGGCTGGTTCTGGTTCAATCGCAAGCCGCTCTGGGAACCGCCGCGGTTGCTTGAAGGCAAGTACTTCGTCGACGAAGCGTATGATGCCGCGGTCATTCAACCGATCAAGCTTGGCTCGAAGAACGTGCTCTGGCGAATCGTGGACGTTCACATCATCGACGCGGCGGTGAACGGAGCGGGCTACCTCACAAGCCAACTGGGTAGCGCGCTGCGACGGCTGCAATCGGGACTAGAGCGAAGCTACGTGGCTTTCGTGGTTTTGGGAGCTTTGCTGATCATCGGCTATTTCGCGATGAAATGAAGACACGCTTGTAGGGGCGGCCCTCCGTGGCCGCCCCCACAGGAAGAACCGGGTAAACAGAACCGGCCAACCATGAGAAGTTACCTTTTAACAATCATCGCGCTGCTACCCCTTGCCGGTGCAGGCGCGCTCCTTGTTGTAGCACGAGGACAGCGCACAAACGAAAACGCGGCGAAATGGACCGCTCTGCTCTTCGCAATCGCGACATTCGTCGTCTCGCTCGCGCTGCCGATTGGCTTCAATTCACAAGGCGGCCGGCAGTTTGAAACAAACATCCCCTGGATTGGTGCGTTCGATCTCGGCGTCCGCTATCACGTTGCCGTTGATGGCTTGAGCCTCTGGCTGGTCCTGCTAACCACCCTTCTGGTGCCGCTCGCGTTGATCTCCTCGTGGAATTCGATTCATCACCGGCTGCGCGAGTTTCTCATCGCGATTCTCGCGCTCGAGACCGGAATGATCGGCGTGTTTATCGCGTGGGACATGTTTCTGTTCTACCTGTTCTGGGAGGTTATGCTCGTCCCGATGTACTTCCTGATCGGCGTCTGGGGCGGCGAGCGCCGGGTCTACGCGGCTATCAAGTTCGTCATCTACACCGTACTCGCATCGCTGTTGATGCTTGCCGGAATCATCGCGCTCTACTATCTGCACGGCCAGGCGACGCTCAACTACACCTTCGACATCGCAGCAATCACCGAAGCGGTTCAAACCCACGTGCTTGTCTTGAGCCCCACAGCCCAAAGCTGGTTGTTCTGGGCGTTCGGTCTCGCGTTCTTTGTCAAAGTCCCGCTCTTTCCTTTTCACACCTGGCTCCCCGACGCCCACGTTGAAGCGCCAACCGCAGGGTCGGTGCTCCTGGCCGGCGTGCTGCTCAAGATGGGAACCTACGGCTTGATGCGCTTCAACCTGCCGATCTTCGCCGACGCCGCGCGCGAGTGGGCGCCGCTGGTCGCAACGCTAGCCGTCATCGGCATCATCTACGGTGCGCTGGTCGCGATGGTGCAGCCCGATATGAAAAAGCTCGTCGCCTATTCATCGGTCAGCCATCTCGGATTTGTCGTGCTTGGGATTTTTTCGTTCACCGACAAGGGAATGCAGGGTGCGCTTTATCAGATGCTCAACCACGGCGTGTCGACCGGCGCGCTGTTTATGATCGTCGGGATGATCTACGACCGCCGGCATACCCGGTTGATCGCCGAGTTCGGCGGACTGGCTAACGTGATGCCTGTCTACTCGACGTTGTTTTTGATCGTGACTCTCTCGTCGATAGCGCTCCCTCTGCTGAACGGTTTTGTAGGCGAGTTCCTGGTTCTAGTCGGCACGTACACATCGCCGGTGCTCCCTCATGCAAAGCTGTTCGCCTCGCTCGCGGCGATCGGAATGATCTTGTCGGCGGTGTACATGCTGTGGATGTACCAGCGAGTCGTCTACGGCGAAGTGACGAACGCAGCCAACCGAAAACTCACTGACCTGAGCGCACGCGAGAGGTTTGCGCTTGCGCCGCTGATTGCTTTGATCTTCCTGATGGGCATCTTCCCGGGGATATTCCTTTCGCGCAGCAATGCAAGCATTCAAGCGATCAAGGCGCGCTTTAGCCAGGACGTCGAAACCGCGGAAACTTCCCCGGCTGCAGAGTCTCTTATCAAAGAAAGATAGATGGACAAAGTAGGAATCAACTTTCACGCGATCCTGCCCGAGATCATCACCTCGGTAGTCGCGCTCCTGATAATGGTCTTCGACGCCATCTCGCGCCAGATCGAGCGCCGCGTCGCCGGTCTTCTCTCGCTCGCCGGTTTGGCGGCGGCAGCCGCGGCGGTGGTGAGCCTTTGGAATCATGACGGCGAGACTTCCTACGGCGGGATGATCATCAACGATCACTTCCGCCTGATGTTCGCGATGATCTTCCTGATAGTCACGTTTCTGACCGTGCTGATTTCGCTCAGATGGATCAAAGATGAAGAGCTTCCGGTCGGCGAGTACTTCGCGCTGCTGATGTTTGCGACTACCGGAATGTTGTTCATGTCGGCAGCGAACAACCTGGTGATGATCTTTCTCGGACTGGAGATCACGTCGATATCAACTTACGTGCTGTGTGGCTACCGGCGCCGTGACGCGCGCTCGAACGAGTCGGCAATGAAGTATTTCATACTCGGCTCGTTCTCGACCGCGTTTCTGCTTTACGGCATCGCGCTGGTCTACGGCGCTACCTATCAACCTGGTGCGAGACCCGCCGCGACGACTGACCTTCAACTGATCGGGCAGCGCATCGCCTCGGGTCACTTGTTTTCAAAAGAGATGCTGTTCGCCGGCGCGGCGATGATGATCGTGGGATTCGGCTTCAAAGTCGCGACCGTGCCGTTTCACATCTGGGCGCCCGACGTCTACGAAGGCGCGCCAACTCCGGTCACTGCATTTCTTTCGACGGGCTCGAAAGCATCCGCTTTCGCAGCCTTCTCTCGCGTATTCATTCTGACTTTCGCGGCGACGTCCGTAGGAACCGGAACGGGCGTGCTGGCATCGCTCCAAGCCACGTCAACAAGCGTGCTTGTGGTGATGGCGATCCTGACGATGACGCTCGGCAACATCGTCGCGATCGTTCAGAGCAACATCAAGCGAATGCTGGCATATTCGTCGATCGCGCACGCGGGGTACGCGCTTGTCGGGCTCGTAGCTTTGAACTGGCAGTCGGTCGCGTTTTATCTGCTGAGCTACGTGGTGATCAACATCGGCGCGTTTGCGGTTATCGAAGCGATCGCCCGTCGGGGAGACAAACGGACCGAGATCAGCGACTACGCCGGGATAGGCTTTCAATCGCTGGGTCTGGCTTCGGCGCTCTCGCTGTTTCTCTTGAGCCTTGCGGGGATACCGCTGACCGCCGGTTTTGTCGGGAAGCTCCTGGTTTTCAAATCGGCGTGGGCCGCGGGCTTTCAAGTGCTGGTGATCATCGCGGTCATCAACAGCGCGATCTCGTGGTACTACTATCTGCGAGTGATCGTAGCGATGTTCTTCGCCGAGCCGGCTGTGGGTTTCAAATCGCCGAAGCTGGCGCGTTCGCTTGTGACGGCGCTTGTGCTTGCGGTGCTGGGTACGCTTTACCTGGGGATACTTCCGGGCCGAGTGCTGGATGCGCTTGATAAGCCAAGCGCGGCAATCACAGCGGCGAAGAAGTGATCCAAGCCATGCAAAGCGAGGGCGAGGGTTTCAAACGGCAAACAGACGATCACGGACAAGACAAATGCTTAGAGCACCGCGTCACCCCGCTAGGGGTGATATGTTTATAGACCGGTTGAGGCGTGCATGGCTCACCCCAGAGGGGTGATATGTCAGTTGAACGAATAGGTCGAGGCGTGAGGGCGAGAGGTGTCCACTTTGCAATTCGATGTTGACCTTGCAGCGTCGACATAGCACCCCTGACGGGGTGCGCGTCGATGCACGGCGCTACTCTATAAACATTCCACCCCGCTGGGGTGGCGAGGCCACGACAACGAATCTGCAAACTAGCACACGTCGACATTTGTTTCGTGACTCTATTCGTGACTCTCTATTCGTGACTTCCTTTTATTCGTGACTCTCTTTATTCGTGACTCCCCATTGGGCCTATGCAATCAAAACCCGACATCGAACACATCACCGACCGGCTCGGCAAATCCGCGCGCGCCGTCCGAGCCGAAGACATCGTCGCCGAGATCACTCGCCAACTCGACGACAAACCCATACCGGCTATCTACCGAAGCCAGATACTCACCCAACGGACCCGCCAGTACGACCTTCGAGCGCCCGCGAAGAAGCTGCGAGTGGAAGTGCTTCACACCCTGCTTGGGATTGAGCTAAAGATCGGGAACCGCCGCTTGCTTTGCCCTGATCTCGCGACGGCGCGGTACCTGGCGGTCTTTGCACGAGTGGGTTGTGAATTGATCGCGGTGCCTTATGACATCACTAAGATTTCCTGGCTAGCCGATGAGTTGGAATCGACTTGGCACCGGATGATGCTGTTAATAGATCACTTCACTGACGGCCGCAGCGCGCAGTTGCGCAACTCGGTCCGGCGTCGCCTGTTGGATCAGACTCGCGCAGAGATAGCGAAACTAGGCGCCGGATCGAAGTTCCCCGAGTTCAACACAAAAACCCGACAGAGAGCATGAGCGAAGACAAAAACAACAACTTGCCAAGCTCAACGTTGGGCTGCGTTTGCTTGCGCCAGATCACACTGTAACGCCATAGCAAATGCTCTTTCACAACGGCCTCCGGCAAGTAGCGATCACACATCGCACGAACTTCTTTCATTGTCTGATATGTTTCGCCTTTGCAGTGATCGGCCCAGGCTCGCCACTCCGCACGTGATACCCACGGACGACCGGTGCGCCGCCACCGCACAACGGCGTTGACCGACAGCCTCAGCAAATCCAAAGCTCTGTCCGCTATCCCACTCGGCGTCACCAGATCGTGGAGTACGAGCACGCCACCGCTCGCAAGCGCCTTCTTTATCTTCTCCAGCACAGGATCAATCGGGAAGTGATGCAAAGTCGCAATCATCACTATGCAATCGAATCGATTGTCGGGAAGGTCGCATTGGAGGATATCGCCGATTTGGTAATCGATATTTGCATCGTTAGCGGAACGAAGCCGGGCAACGCGAACCATTTCGGGCGACAGGTCAATAGCCGTAACCAGGCTGACCCTTGCAGCTAACAGTCGGGTGAAGGAACCTGTGCCGCAGCCGATCTCAAGGGCGCGTTCACAGGCGTTTGGAACAAATCTGAGCAGAAACTGATCATAGACTCCGCCAGTATCGTTCCGTTGCTCTGATAGAAGCGCTATGCGATCAAATTCTTTCCTTATCTTTTCCATCGAGCGTTCGGAGGCACGTTCATTTACACGGGGCGCTTGAAGCCTCTCTCTATGTCGCGCAGGCCCATTCGCATAATGATCGGGCGGCCGTGTGGACACGTCATCGGGTTTTGAGTCTTGAACAATTCGTCAATCAACCATTCCATCTTCTCGTGAGTCAGCGGCATGTTCACTTTGATCGCCGCCTTGCACGCAAGCGACGCCGCTATCTCGTCGCGAATATGCTCGAGCGAGAAGCTGCGGCGATCTCGCTCGACCACACCCAGCACTTCGCGAACCAGCGCGATTGCATCGCTCGACGCCACCCCGGACGGCGTTGTCTTTATCGCGATCGTCCGTCCTGAGAGTTGCATCGTTTCGATGCCTATCGCTTCCAGCTCCTCCTGAATCACCGCGAACGATTCAGTTTCGGCAGGGCTCAAGTCGAGCGTCGCCGGAATCAGCAGAGGCTGGATGTTCGTCGCGCGAGCCAGCCGCCCGTCGCGAAACTGTTCGAACAGGACTCGCTCGTGAGCCACGTGCTGATCGACCAGCAACAGGCCTTCTTCGTCGGTCGCTACGATGTAGCTGTCCCGGATTTGCCCGAGCGGCTTGATCCCGTGACCGAGCCCTGGCAAAGGCGCATCGCTCGCCAAACCAGCAAGTCCTTCTGCTGGAGAACCGTTTGGCTCGCTCGACTTCGCGGCGGCAGGCAGAGGCTCGCTTGAAAGCCTCAGTTGTTGATCGGGAACTTCTTGTTCAAGTTTGAAGTCAGCGTCGTTTGGAAACGCTGTAGGCGCGGGACAAGTCGCTCCTTCAACATCGTCCGCTTCGAGCTCCGTTCGCGCCTCCCTCGCGTCGCCGGCCGAATCGGTAGCTGCCGGTGTTGCCTCGCGAGAGCTTCTTGATCCGCCCGAAGTCGCTGGCACACTCGAAGCCGATTGTCTCCAGTCCAAGCCGCTTTTCCAATTCGCCGAAGCCTCTTCTCTTTCTTCATCTGAGGCTGCCGCAAGTCCGGGCACTCGGGTTATCGCGTGCGTCTTCCGCAACGCGCCCGCGACGGCATCGCGGATGAACGCGAGCACCTCCCCTTCGTGCAGGAACCTGACTTCGGTCTTCGCCGGGTGAACGTTCACGTCTACTTCAGTCGGGAGCGCTTCGATAAACAAGACCGCGGCGGGATAGACGCCCGAAGGCATCATCGAGCGATAAGCTTCCGTGAGCGCGCGGCCGATCAGTTGATCGCGCACGAAACGCCGATTCACAAACAGATACTGGGCATCGCGAGATGAGCGCTGCTCCTGCGGGTTCGAAACAAAGCCTTCGATGCGCAAGCCGTTTGATTCGGCGCTCACCTCGACGAGCTTTTCGACCAACGAGCCCCCGAGCACTTGATAAGCTCGCTCGCGCAGCGACCGCGCCGGCGCGACGCGAATTGAGTCGCGCCCGTTGCTGACCAGAAGAAACGAGACCGGCGGGTTTGCCAACGCGTAGTGCTGGACTAAGTTTGTTATGTGAACGCTTTCGGTCGCGTCGCTCTTCAAAAACTTGCGGCGCGCGGGAATGTTGAAGAACAAATCCTTCACTTCGAATTCGGCGCCGCCGGGCCAGGCGATGTCGCGCACTGCTACAAGCTTGCCGCCGTTGAACTCGACTTCAGTGCCTTCGATATCGCGCTCGGCCTTGGTGCGCAGAAAGAGCCGCGAGACCGAGGCGATCGACGGCAGCGCTTCGCCGCGAAAGCCCAGAGTTGTGATACTTTCTAGATCTTCAGCCGTCCTAAGCTTGGATGTCGCGTGGCGTTCGAAGGCGGTGATCGCGTCGTCGCGGCTCATGCCTTCGCCGTCGTCAACGAGTCGGATGAGCCGTTTGCCGCCCGCCTCGACTTCGATATCTATCTTGCGCGCGCCCGCGTCGAGCGAGTTTTCGAGCAGTTCTTTGACGACAGATGCAGGCCGCTCGACGACTTCGCCTGCCGCGATCTGGTTGGCAAGCGAGTCGGGCATCACTTTGATCTTGGACATGAGGGGCTCCTTGCAAGCGGACGAATCTTATCGCAGGTCGAGCGGAATGAACAATTGGGGGACATCCTGTTACAATCACGGTTCAATCCTCTGCGCGTTGTCTCAGCGTCTCAGCGGCTCTGCGGTTAGGACGTTTCGAGGGCGGACTAACCACAGAGACACGGAGGCGCAGAGGTTTCGCAGAGAAACCATTTGAATCACGACACTCCGTCGATTGATGAACGGCGCGATCGAGGCACTCGCATGAACAACTCGGACAACTTGCTCCCTGACGCCCAAGACAGAAATCTGGAGTCGTTTGATCGGTCAGCATCGACCCAGCCAGACGGGCGTTCACAGACGCTCTTGCGGCCGCCCATAGACCAGCATCTCGAACGCATCGCTCTGTTGATGGACAAGGCGATCCGAATCCCCGGCACCGATGTGCGATTCGGGCTCGATCCGATCATCGGCTTTTTCTTCCCGGTAGCCGGAGACGCCGTCGGCGCAATCGTGTCGGCGTACATCGTGTTCGTGTCGGTGCGTTATGGCTTACCAAAGATCGTGATCGCGCGAATGGTCTTCAACATCGCGGCGGACTTTGTGGTTGGCAGCATTCCGTTTCTGGGCGACGCGGCTGACTTTGTATGGAAGGTCAACACGCGCAATCTGCGCTTGCTAAACAAGTATGCGTCGGGCGAGGGCCGCTCGTTTTGGAGTGACTGGGCGTGGGTATTTGTGTTGCTGGGCGCGCTGTTCCTGTTGGTCTTCGGGGGGTTGATCTTCGTGTACTATGCGATCAAAGCGGCCGGCGGGTTGATCTAGCAATCTCTCGAGAGGATTCCTGAAGAGCTAGTCCAGGCTAGAGTCGTCTGAGCAGTTCATCGTACTTAGCGTGGGAACCAATCCAAAACCAATAAATCTGATCTTCGTCTAGCAGTCCCATTGCCCGGTAGCCTATTCCTACACGAACTGAGTAGATTGGCTGTCGCTGGCTGACTCGCTTGAACTGGAGGCTAGCGTGATGGGGATCTGTACGCCACAGCTTATAGGCTCGATCGGCTTGTTCTTGAATTTCGCTTGGAAGCTGTTCAAGTAGCTTGCGGAATTGCTTTGTGACGCGTGATCTCACGGATTCCGGTCACCGCCTGGGAATACGTCATCCAGTGGGTCAGTATCCCCGGCGTTGATTTCTTGCCGCGCTAGTTCAGATAGCCGGTCCCACTGTTGATCGGTGGTCGCATTGAATCGGGTTGTCCATTCTTGTTCATCTGCAAGGTCGGCCAGGATGCGTGAGGCAATAGCATCCTGCTCCGCGGCGGGTAGTTTGCCAATTTCGGTGATAGCTTGCTCAAGTAGTTCGGTCATGCGTTCTGTCCTTCAGTTCATACTAGTTATCGTAAACGGACCACGCAAGTTATCGTAAGGGAGATTGGTATTACCGGTGTGGAGTTTGAGCAGCGAGCACTGCTACGCCGGGCTAGCCCTGCGTGTAAAGCCGACGGCCGACCCGGCTCAAGTGGGTGCGACCCTCGGTTCAAGGGAGTAGCTTTAGAGTTTGCCCTAGTAGCCAGCTGAGGGCTTGCCCCATCGTTTGAAAGAGGAACTTAGCTGCGTCGGAGCCAACTGCCGCGCCGACGACGACGTTGGTCAATGTGCCAATTGCGATGTTTACCCAGTCCTTCCGGCCAACACGACTAGCTGCATCGACGATCTCGTCAAGCTTTCTGGAGATGTAGTCGACCTGTTCTGGCGTAATGTCCCCCCGTTGCCGAATAGCATCGTGGACCGGTTCAAGGCTCGTTCGAATCCGCTCAACCTCGGAAGATGTAAAGGGATGATTGGCTGTGCTCTCGTTTGGCACGCCGCCTGTTGGCGCGTGGCGGGCTAACAATTGACTGACCCCAAAGGTCGCACAATCGCACCACACGCCGCCAGACATCCTCTTGGTTATGCTCAGTATCCGAATCTCGAAGAGCCCATCCTCCGACGTTTCGAAGAGTACTGCTCCGCCCACCCTCAGCGTGCGGGTTAAGCTTGGAAGCCCGATCTGACCGACGACGAACTCTACCGTGCGAGGCTTGTCGCTATCGATCGTTGTCACACTCAGGATCAGCGGACGGTTGCTGGGACTACTGCTACAGTGCTCGTTAATCGTAAGTTCTTCCGTCTCCATGGTTCTCCAAGATACGGTGCTGGGTGCGCCCGAACCTATCCGGTTCCGGAGTAACAATCGCACTCAGTTCGCTTTCCAATAAAACCAAGGCTGCTACTGCGGTACGCCTTGCCGGATCAGGCATGTCGCTGGGAGGATTGGAATGCTTCAGCGTTTATTGGGTTGTTCAGATAGAACCATGGACCCATCCACTCAAAAGCGTATCCGCTGGCTTCTGCGCCACCTGCAAGGCCAGCCTAAGCCTGAACTCTATGCTCTCAACAGCTATACCTCAACCACCACCGGAATGATCATCGGGCGGCGGCCGGTTCGCTTTTGAATAAAGCGCTTCAACGCGAGGCGGATCTTCTCTTTGATCACCGCGTAGTCGATTCGCTCTTCGTGACTGGCGCCGGTGACGGTCTCTTCCACGATGCGTTTCAGCTCAGCGACGATCTCTCCGGTATCTTCGTCGGGGATGAACCCTCGAGTCACGACTTCGATGTCAGACTCGAGCTCGCCAGAACTCGGGTTGATAACCACTATCGGCAAGACCACGCCGTCATAAGACAGATGCTTGCGGTCGCGCACGACTAAGTCTTCCACTTCACCGTAAGAGCCGTCGATAAATGTGCGCCCTACGTGCTCGGTCGCGATCAGTTCGGCGTGAGACTCGTCAAGCTCCAGCACATCGCCGTTCTCGAATACGATGATGTTGCGAGGCTCGACTATCCCGAGCGTCTCCGCCCACTCCTTGTGGCGGTAGAGCTGCCGATGATCGCCGTGTATCGGGACCAGGAACTTCGGCCTCGTAGCTTCGATCAATATCTTCAAGTCTTCCTGGCTCCCGTGGCCGGAGACGTGAATCCTAGCGAGCGAATTGTCGATAACCCGGGCGCCTCGTTTATAGCAGTGAGACATCAATCGTGAAATCGCGGGCTCGTTGCCTGGTATCTGCCGAGCCGACAGAACGACCAGATCGCCCTCTCCGACGGAGAGGTTCTTATGCTGATCGGTAGCGAGCTTGGTCATCGCCGACATCGGATCGCCCTGGCACCCCGCAACTAGCAGCAAGAGTTGATCCTCGTCCATCTGCCTGGCTTCGTTGGGATTGACGAAGATGCCGTCCGGAATGTCGAGTTGCCTATAACTATCAGCGGTCTCGACGTTGCGGAGCATGCTTCTGCCCAGAAGCGCGACGCGCCTTCCGTAGTCGCGCGCAAGATCGAGAACGATCTGGATGCGGTGAACCGAACTTGTGAAACAACTTATGACGATGCGGCCGGTCGCTTCGTCGAAAATCTTATCGAGCGCCGGAATCACGGCTCGCTCGGATTGGGTTCGGCCGGGACGTTCAGCATTGGTCGAGTCAGCCAGCAAAGCCAGGACTCCCTGGTCGCCGTATTCGGTCAATCGTTCGAGGTCGATCGACGGCCCAACAACCGGCGTATCGTCTATCTTGAAGTCGCCGGAGTGAATCACGACTCCCACCGGAGTGGTGACCGCAACGGCCGTGCAGTTGGTGAGGCTGTGCGAAACGTGGATCCATTCGATAAGAAAGTTTGCGGTCTTGACCTGTTCTCGCGGCTCGACCGCGTGCACCTCCGTCGAGTTCTTAAGCCCGTGCTCTTCCAGCTTTCGATCCAGCAAGGCGAGCGTGAAGTGTGTGCCGTAGACCGGCACGTTGATTTCTTTGAGGAGAAACGGCACGGCGCCGATGTGGTCTTCGTGGCCGTGGGTGAGCACGATCGCGGAAAACTCCTCGCGGTAAGCGTCGATAAACGAAAAATCGGGAATGACGATGTCGATGCCCGGGAGATCGGCTTCAGGAAAGCCCATACCCGCGTCGATGATGATGGCTTCGCCACCGTAGCGCATCGCCATCATATTCATTCCGAAAAGGCCGACCCCGCCCAACGGGATAATTTCAAGTTTGCTTTCAGGCATATTAGGTGGAGCTGATCAGTCTATCGAGATATTCGATATGGTGACATTCTCTAATGAGGCTGTGACCTGCGGCTCGGTGGTCTGATCGCTGACCGTGGATTATAGCAGCAGACCCACACCTACGGCTAAGAAGCTTTCGGCTTGAAAAACCAATTCATCGCCACTAAGCCAATAAGCCACGAAGGGGCACGAAGCCCACAACACATGGATTCACTGGATTGGTGAAGCTTTCTGCCTTTGTGTCTTAGTGGCGAAACGCTGATTCTTCAGCAATCTGGTAGAGGGCGCCGGCAAGCGCGGCGAACTCCGCGAGCGACAATGTCTCCGCCCGGCGACGCGGCTCTACGCCAGCCGCGCGCAAAGCTTCTTCGATCGGAGATAAAAACGTCATCTGCGAAGACGCGGCCTTCAAGTTGTTCAGGATTGTCTTTCGGCGCTGCGCGAAACACGCTCGAACGACCGCGAAGAATTTTGATTCGTCTTGAACTCGCACGGCGGGTTGCTCCCGAACCAATAGACGCGCGACCGCCGAATCGACTCTGGGAGCCGGTTTGAAGGCTTCGGGCGGAACATCAAACAGCCTCGAAGCCTCGCAATGATACTGCACAAGCACGGACAGGTAGCCGTAGTCGCGAGAACCGGGCCCGCTTGTGATTCGTTCTACCACCTCCCTCTGGAGCATCAGGGTCATGTCGAAGATCCGGCTGCGCTGCACGAGAAGCTTGTCGATAATCGCCGTCGAAATGTAGTACGGAAGATTCGCGACCACTCGCACGCGCGGGACCGTGTCGCCGCGGGTCGCCGTGAAATCAGACTCAGCCCGCCGAATGAAATCCTCCCACTCGAGGGTAAGCGCGTCGTGCCAGACAACCGAAACATTTTCGAACCGCGCCAACTTTGACCGAAGCTCGTCGGCAAGCCGCCGGTCAAGTTCAACCGCCAGCACGCGGCCAGCGCGTTCGGCGAGCAAGCTTGTCAACGCGCCCGTTCCGGGTCCGATCTCGATGATGATGTCCGTGTCGCGCGGCGAGACCGCGTCAACTATTCGCCGCGACACTCGCGTATCGATGAGAAAGTTCTGCCCGAGGCTTTTCTTCGCCTTGATCAATCTGGTTTACGCCGCCCCGCGCATCGAAGGGTAGCCGGTCAGCTCGGTGAACTCGCCGGCTTCGGAAACAGCGGCCTCTTCAACGTCAAACTCGACACCGTCAAAGACCCACGTTGTTGAAAGGCTCCGGTCCTCCCGAGAGCCTGGGCTGGCGAGCGTGACTTTGTCGAACTCCCCGAAGTTCGCTGGATCGCTGGCGTCGAAAGACTCCGGGAGAATCAGAACGCTGGTCACTTGCATTCGAGCCAGCGTCGCAAGGAACGAACCAAAGGGCGATCGCGCGATGCCGTGGGCCGTCCCCTCGTCGAGACTCACCACATTGCCGCGCACCGCGGATCCCGGTTCCGTCTCGACCTCCACAACTAACACTTCACTGTCGATGCGTTTCTGCAAACCTTCGAGCTTGGAGCGCGCGGATCTGCTTGCGGCGACCACCAGCGGCCGGTGGCGTTCACGACGCGCTGCGGCATCCGTTACCAACCGGTTGAGGTCGGGCCTGCTGCCAATCATCACAGCGTCGTACTCAGCCGCCGTCCGCAAAAACTCTCCTGAGGGATTCCAATCCTTCAGGTTCGCGGATGAATCGGCTTTGTACTCGATGACGCCGTGGACGAACGGCGTTCCCCTCGCGATGTACTTGAGATAGCCCTCATTCAGTCTAAGCGCGCGGTCTGCCAGGAGTCCGACTTCAACATCGATCCCTGCTTCGCGAAGCTGCTCGATGCCTCGGCCGTTGACGCGCGGGTCCGGATCCTTCACCGCAATTACCGCGCGGGCAATCCCGGCTTCAATCAGAGCGTCAGTGCAGGGCGCGGTGCGCCCGTGATGGCAGCAAGGCTCGAGGCTGCAATACAGAGTCGCTCCGAGCGAAAGCTCTCCCGCAGTCTCAATCGCATAAGACTCTGCGTGCTTGAGCAGGTCGTACCGGTGATACCCTTCCCCGACGACGCGGCCATCCCTTACAAGCACGGCGCCGACCATAGGGTTGGGGCTGACCAGACCGGCGCCTCGACGCGCCAGTTCCAGCGCGCGGTTCATCAGCATTGTCTCAGTGTCCAACATACCAGTCCGAGTTCAGCATCCGCTCTCCGTGTCCGCCTCAGGGCGTTGATCTGCCGGCGCAGACCGCGACTCGGCGACGCCGCGCGCCCGCGTTCCTCTCGACGAGCCGTCGTTTGCGCTCTTTTCGCTGCTCATTGCCCGGTTCTCAAGCCAGCCCTATACTACATCTTCCCTGCACAGTTGTTCATGTGAGTTTCTTCTGAGTTGGTGTGACGTGTGAATGATTAGCCTGTACGGGCGGCTCTCCGTGGCCGCCCCTCTCCGCCAGAAGGGCTGGTGCAAAAAAGGGGCGGCCAGGCAGGGCCGCCGTACATGTGATGCCGGACGATCCCACCCCAAACCTCGAGCGCTTCGTGAGCTACGAACACGCGCGCCGCGAGTTTCGCTCGTTGGTTCCCGAGAGCTTCAACATCGCGGATGCCATCCTCTCCCGGCATCCCGACTCAGTTACGCGAGTCGCGTTGGTCGAAGCGAAACTCGGCGGGCTCAACACCTACACCTACGGCGGTCTCGATTATCTCTCGGACAAGTTCGCGAATGCACTCGATAAACGAGGAGTTCGATTCGGCGATTCAGTCGCGGTGATCTTGCCGCAGTCGGCGGCCGCGATCATCGCACAACTCGGGGTGCTGAAGCTCGGAGCCGTTGTTATTCCGCTCAGCCTTGACCTCGACGCAGCGGCTCTGGAGTTTTCGTTGAGAGACTCCGCGCCGCGGGCCGCCGTCGTTCACCACACACTTCGCGACCGACTGCGAATGACTGGCGTCGCGATTGAGGGAGTTTTCGCCGTCAACATCCTGACCGCGGAGTTCCAGGACGTGTCGCCTGGCTTTGATTTCTGGCGCGCGGTCTTTGAAGCGAGCGCGGAATTCACGACTGTCGAAACAACGGCTTACGCTCCCGCATTTATCTTCTATGTCGCAACTTCGGAAGGGCTGATTCGCGCGACGCAGAGTCACGCATCATTAATCTATCAGCTTCCGGCGTTTGAGATGGGCGACGGCTTTCAACTCGGCGAACCGTCCACGCTCTGGACGCCGCAAGACTGGGCATCGGTAGATTCGACGGTCTGCTCAGTCTACCCGGCGCTATGGTATGGCTGGCGCGTTGCAGCGTGCGAAGCTCGCCCGGCAATCGCCGGCGCATCGAGCCTGATCGATCGCTGCGAGATCACAGATTTGTTCGCGACTGTGGTCGAGGTCGAGGCGTTGCGCGAGTCAAACCAGCGGTCAATTCCGGAGAGCGGCTTCAAGCTTCGCAACATCGTCTGCGCTTCGCCCGTTCCGGCTGATTTGCATGACTGGGCGAGTCAATCGTTCGGAGCCTCAATAAACGCAGTTTACACCAACACGCTGTTGGGTTCGGTCGCGGCGAGCTGTAAGCGCTGGTACGAAACTCCGCGCGGCTCCCTCGGCCGCGCCGTGCCAGGGTATTCGATAGAGACCGTCGACCAGCGCGGCGGATTCCTTCCAGCGCGCAGCGAAGGTCGATTGGCGATTCGAAGAGAAGAACTGGGAGCTTCGGTTGAACAGGCAAGGAGTCAGCCCAGCAGCGCTACAAACCCTTCCGAGGGATGGGTCGTCACAGACGACGTTGGATTCAAAGACGAAGATGGAAACTTTTGGCCTTCGAGATCGGACTGATGAGAGAGGGGAGCCGGTTAAATGCTATCGGGTGCTAGGAATCAGGCGGTGTGCCCATTCGCCTGAAACCTAACACCCCTTCGTAACGCCCGTCGAAGAGGCGGGTTCTCGGAGCGTTGCTTACGGGTGAGCTATAGCCAACTGGCGTGCCACGGTAATTTTGGATTTTAGATTTTGGATTTTGGATTCTTGGCCTTGAGACCTCAGCCTTCTTAGCCGGGCCAAACCCATGTCGTTCAATGGTTTAGCGGCCGCTACTACCAGACAAGATTTCATCAGGGGGAGTCGAACCATCTTCCGCAAACCAGGACTTGAAATCGCCCGACTGTCCGCCTCTGGAATCGGCAGTTCCCAGAATCAGAACACCGGCCGACCGTTTCAACCTCTCGTTGTAGGTCACTGATTCCATCGCTACCCAACTTCAGTAAAGCGTTCGCTCATCCGTTCCACGGAAATAGTGCGACAGGATCCTCTCATAGCTGTACCCACACTCAGCCATCACAGCCGCTCCGATCTGACAGAGCCCGACTCCGTGTCCCCAACCCGCTCCGATTAATCTGAATCGCTTCGGATAGTTTGAGGATGAATCGCTCACTTGTTCAACAACAAATGCAGAGCTGTAAAGATGCGATCGCGACAGGACGCGTCGTATCTGAAGCTCTTTGCCGATCACGACTGTTTCCTTCTCCCCGGCGATCTTGAGTCGAACGATTCGTGACGACTTGCCGCGCTCGATTGCTTCAAGCGAGACCAGGCGGCCGAGGTCCAGACCCGCTCGATCCAGAATGATCTTGCTCAACTCATCATTCGAGTACTCGACCTCCCACCGGTAGAAGTCGCGCGTCTCCTGGTCGAAGCCCGGCAGTATCCTCGCCAACAACTCGACTGAATCAGTGTTGCAGAATGCGGCAGGCTTCGACCTGATCCATTCTCCTGCATTGGACTCTACTGTGAGTGGAAGCGGGCCGCCGGCCATCTCGCCTTCACCATCGTATGACGCTCTGAGATAAGGCACATCGCGATCCTCCCAGGCCGCACGGAACTCGTCGGTCATCCCGCCGCAGCTCTTCGAGTATCGCGCGTCGCAAATCTCATCGCCCCACATCAACACTTTGCCGCGAGTGTCTCGCACTGCTTCGAATGCCGACTTTGAATACGCCTTTGAGATTCCTTGATAGCGCTGGCAGTGATCGTCGGCGCACACGTCGAAGTCCGCGTGGTTCTCGCGGTCCCACCAACGAATCATCTCGGTCTGGGAGCTTCGGACTTCGGCGGCGCTTTCGTCCTGCAGAGCGTTGCTAGTCTGGCTACGATTCGTCGTCTGCGCAAGCAGCCAGCTTCGCGAGACGATCGCGTGCGCGCGGAGAAGCTCGCCAGGGGCAGAGGCGCTCATCTCCGAGGAGATAACGCTGACAAGATAGGCTTCGAGAGGGAGTTCGTTGACGACCAGAAGGCGATCGGACTGTGGAATCAGGACGAGGCTGCCTTGAAAGTCCTGGGGCTCGTTTCGCTCCCAGTGGAAGCCGACGCCGATCGTTATGCCGTGGACGGTCGCGCGGCTCGCTTCGAAATCAATCGGCTCAAGTGTCCATTGCGCGGCATTGATCGCTGAACCGCCCTCCAGTCGAATCGAAGCGCCGTCAACTGAGGCGATGTAGTCGCCGCGTTCGAGCACCTCGCCGTTTGAAGCTCGGTACCGGCCGGCGAGCGTGAGCTTTAGCGTTCGCGCGGCGCTGGCGCCGGAGATCAGGCCGACTCGGAGCAGCGGCTCTTGATTGAGGCTCACCACAGCGGTTCTCCCGCTTCCGGCAGGCTGCACATATCGTCTATCAACTCGTTCAGAACGTCGCGGTTCATGCTGACCTCGGCGAAGATCCCCGTGATCAGTTCGCTGTCGATCTTGTCGAAGTGCGCGCGCTCGGGAACAACGACAACTCCCGCCATATCGATTGCGCCCGGGCTGACCGTTAGTCGTTGGTCGCCTTCGGCGAAAAAGGAAGCCGGGCGATGCTTTGCGCGAGGAAACAAATAGACTGTCCAGAGCCTGGTGTCGTATACACACACGATGTTCACAAGCGGCTCGGCCCCGTCGGTCGTTTGCCCAAGTTCATGAAGCACCTCGTTGACCCACCGAACCATTTCGCTGCGATTGCCGCCGCGAAAAACAACGACGCTTCGGCCGCAACCTCCCAGCGTAAACAACTCGAAGCTGTTGCGCGCGGTCTCTTCGCAGTAGCTGCAATCTTCGGCAAGCTGCGGCTCGTCATCGAACACGTGCTCTTCGATTGGAAGCCCGTCGCGTGAGCAAACCTGAAAGTGGAGATGATCCGGCGCCGAAGCTCCGCACTCCGGGCCGTTGTACAACGCAAAGAACTCAGGGCCGAAATCGCGCGCCAGGTCCAGAAGCGTCTCGACGTTGCCTTCGATCTTCTGTTCGATGTGCTCGCGCTGCACTATCGAAAGATGATGGTCCAGGACCGGAAACGGATTGCAGAGGATGACCAGATCGTCGCCGTAAGCGATTCCCTTCTCTTCCTCGGGCAAGTTATCAGCGCAGAGAAAACAAGGCCGTCCGCTGACCGTTGCTTTGTCAATGGCGGCGCCGGTGCTGCGGATGCGTTTGGGATTGTGCTGGATCACGGCTTCGGATTCTTCGACGCGAACGCGTTTAGTTTCGATCTCCTGAAGCCCCGCGTAGCCTTCGGCAAGCTGCGGCCAATGTTCGCGCTGATGCTCAATGAGAGCCAGCGCCAGCGAGCCAAGATCCGAACCCTCCTCGCCGGCGAGATACGGGCTCAGCTCTCTTTTGCCGATGATTCGCTCATCCCAACTCATCGCTGGTTCATCCTCTGTCTTGCGCGTATCTCGACCGTGCGAAGGTAGTCCTTGTACGAGTCATACCGATTCGCGGTCGCCAACGGAAGCGCGGCGTCCGAGTTCCCTTCCCATCGACGCGCGAAGTAGATCGGCTCCATTATGCGGCCGATCTCGTACTCGCGGCTGATGCGCAGCGCCGTCGCGTAGTCCTCGCCGTAGCTTGTGTTGGGAAAGCCAAACTGGCGAAGCACCGGCACGTAGAACGCCCGCGGCGCACCCAGACCGTTGATCCTCAGCGCGTTGTTCCGCCCGTTCCCGCGAGTCCACTCGCGATGATCGATCAGCCCCGGCGGGATTTCGTTCAACTGAAAATCAACGATCTTGTACGAGCCGATGACCATCGCGTACGGCCCCTGCTCGAGTTTCGCAACGATCTTCTCGAGCGTGTGCT
The DNA here is from genome assembly GCA_038040485.1 of Candidatus Onstottus arcticum. Taxonomy (GTDB): domain Bacteria; phylum Acidobacteriota; class Blastocatellia; order UBA7656; family UBA7656; genus Onstottus_B; species Onstottus_B arcticum. The sequence goes on along the minus strand of JBBPIE010000008.1, from coordinate 30,804 downwards.
CGTCTGAATAGAGATCGTCGGAATCGAGCTGAACAGCGTACTCGCCGCACTCTTTGGAATAGATCGCCTCATTCCAACAGCCGCCGATTCCCAGATCCGTGCGCGTTGGTTTGAGGTGAACCAGCCGGGTGTCATGACGCGCAAGCTCGGCAAGTATGTCGGTTGTTTGATCGGTTGAATGATTATCGACGACCACGATGTTGAACTCGAAGGGCGTCTTCTGAGACAGCGCGCTCATAGCCGCTTCGCGGATGGTTCGCTCGCGATTGCGAACGGGAATCACGACGCTTGCGCGCACCGGAAAGCGCTTGTCGGGCGGAGGCACGCTCTTGAACTGCGGATACAGATACGCGCCGATTCGTTTCAGGTGATGGCTGGCGGTATCTTCCATCTCGCGCTGGTAGTCGCGCTTGCGCGGATCGACATAGTCAAACTGCCGCTCGCCGCTCGCGCGACGGTCAATCGGCGAGCGCTGGTAGAGCGGCTCTGGAATTCTAAGCAGCGAAGACTCGATCGATAGCTTCAACCGCAGATCATACAACCCCGCCCACTTCTGCTTCGGGTCAACTCCGCCATGCTTGTGCAAGACAGTATCCGCCGCTCGTTTTGAAACAAGCATCATCGGTCCAAAATCGAAGCTGTCGCGGATGCTGCCGGGCTGATAGTCGATCAGCGGGTGATCCGAAGCAGCGCCCTCGTCTTGATCCTTGAAGTCAGAGTAAACCAACCCGGCGCCGGACTCGTCGGCGACCTGGAGCATGCGTTCGAGCGCTCGCGCTCCGGGCACGACCTGTTCGCCAGGCAGAACGAGCAACAAGTAGTCGGTCTTGACCGCTTCAAGCAAGTGAGCGATGGCCGGGCCGCTGAAGAAATCGCTCTCGACGAACTGCGCTTTTCGCATCTCGCGCGGGTTGAGCTTCAAATCGATGTGCTCGCGATTGATAAACACCAACTCGGACACGGCGGGGCTTGCGGCGAGCGCTTCGACGAGCGGCCTTGAGGCGTCTTTCTGGTGTACAAGCGCTGCGGTTAAGGTTGGCATAGCGGCCGTGCAAGGATAAAACCCGGCATCCGGTGTTCCTTCAAAAACGTCCCCAGGTCTTGTTCAATGACCTTGCCCGCCGAGCGCGCGGCGTGCCTGAGCAAGACTCGATCATCCAAGCGAACCGCGATTCCGGCGTGAAACATATCGAGATTCTTCCGAGTGGAAACAAACAGGATCAGGTCGCCAGTTCGAATCCGCTTCCTTATTCGCGAAAACGCCCGCTTCGGAAAAAGCCGGAACGTGACCCTCGTCGCGGGAAAGCCGGCGACGATGTCCAGCTCGCGAGTCTTAACGACCGTGTCGCGTCCCCGCGTCAGATCCTTGACGGCGCCGCGACTTCGATTCCTTGCGAGCCACTCGATCATGTAATGGTTCCGCCGGGACCAATCGACTTTTCCGTCGCGGTATCTCAAGCCGCGGAGCTCGCGAACAACCGCCGCTGGTGTCTTCGAACGAGCAAGCGCAATCACGATCTCCACATACGTCACGCAATCGAACTCGTCGAACGATATCCGGAAGCGTTCGGGAGATCGAGGCCCGCCGCCCAAAGGATTCTCGACATATGGCCGGCCCAGGAAGAGGCCCGAGACGCGAGCGATTCCAGCTTCAAATGACTTCTCGGCTTTAAGAGCGGAGACCAGTCGTTCGGCCCGGCGTTTGTCGAAGCCCACCGGCTTAGCCCTCGATGTCTTCTTCATATCGGACGCCGCCGCTCACAGATCAATCGTCTCGTCTCCCAACTGCTCTCGGGTAAGCCGGGTCATGACTTGAGTAAGCGGCTCGCCGGTTCCTGCCAGCACGAAACCGCCTGCTTCATCAGACCAATCGAATTTGAAGCTGGATACTCGCGCCGAAACCCAAAGTTGGCGCACCGAGGAATTCGGGCTGACGATGAACCTGCCGGGTTCGTCTTCTTCGAAGGCGATGTTGAGCACGCCGCCTTCAACTTGCACGTCGAGATCGCGCTCTTCGGCAAGGCGAGCAAACGCCGCTTCAAGCTGATGAATGGCGTCTTCCGCTTTCTGTTGAAACTCGACCTCGGTTATTCGTTCAGTCATAGCTTTTCTTCCGCGAGTGATTATAAACGACAACTCACGAACAACGCAGCAAAGCCGCGATGTTTGGTGTTGGGAGTAGTGGGCTGACGCAAGGGAGTCCCGACGTACTGTCGAGAAGAAGACTCTTTCTATTGTCGCCGAGGATCCTCGAAGCGGCCGGGATCAGAAGATCTTGCCGGCTGACCAGCCTGAGGTATTTCTAACAAAGACAATATTCGCGCCCTCAGACCGCAGAGGGAGCTGGCCCTTGAAGAAGAGCTTTCCTGTGGAGCCATCCACAGTGAACTCCTTCGGCGTAAGAAGGATGCCGTTGAGAGCTATCACCGAAGTGGCCTCGAGGTTCTCACCAGACACCCAAAGCTTCTTGGTGTTTTTGACCTTCACACGAGTGATCACGGGAATCGGGAAGGCGCCATTATCATTTTCGACCGACAGCGAGAGTTGTTTTGTGCTGGTGCTGTTCGGCCCACCGGTGGAGTCGCTCACCATGAGCGTGAACGAGAAGAAGCCTGTTGCCCTTGGCGTTCCCTCGATCACGCCGGCGAAGGAGACGCTCATACCAGGCGGCAATGCGCCGCCGATCAAGCTCCAACGATAAGGCGGCGCGCCGCCCGCCGCGTTTAGAGTTTGCTGGTAAGCTCGGTTCACGACTCCTCGCGGCAGTCCGTCACTCGTGATGCTCACGGGCCCACCACCGCCACCGCCGCCGCCACCGCCACCGCCGCCGCCAGTCGTGCCTGGATAAATGGCAAGCACTCCCGCTTTGTCGTCATTGCCCAGCGTCGCGTCGCGCCCCTGGCCCCGCACAGAGGCCCACATGATTGCTCCAGGATCAGTCGAGTGCGCGAGCCCGATCGAGTGGCCTAGTTCGTGGCAGGCAGTCTCAGCAAGGTTAGCCGACACACCCAGAAAACAGTCCATGCCCCTGTTGAAGACAACATCCGCTTCCATCAGACGTCTGAACGACGTTCCGTTCACGACACTGATTTCGTTGTTCCACGCTATCTGAGTTTGCGCGACGACTCCCGAGCAACTGCCAACCGGCGGTTCTATCTGACCCAGGCAATTTCCGAACGAAATGGTGTTGAGGCCGTCCGTCACCAACCCGCAGCTAGTGGTTTGACCCGCGAGCTGAAGCCGAATGTTCGCGCCGCTCTGGGTAGACCACGCATTCATGGCCCTTGTAATCTCGGCCGTGCCTCCTCCGGCAACCGGCGACAGATTCGAATTCAATTGGTACGTCACCGGCAACCCCGAGTCCGGCTGACGCCAACGCACTCCGTCGCCTAGTAGCACGAAGTCTGCCGAATACCCGCGAGCCTCTTCCTTCTTTCGCGCATACTCGGAGGGCACAGGAACTACAACGTTCGCGGACCGCTCGGCATCGACGATAGCGATTCTCGATGCTTCGCGCGCCAGTGTTTGCTCGATATTTCCGATGTAATCTCCCAGGTTAGCGCGATCAGTCACTTTGTCGTTGTCGTGGCGCGAGAGAACTTCGACCTCGCGAGCGTCGATTGTGCGAGTCACAAACGCCTGGCTTCCGGATCCGTCTCCCGAAATGGAGAACATACCCATGAATGCATAAGCCACGCGCAGCGTGCCGTCCGGACCGGTGTTCAAATACAGGAGCACCTGCTGGCCTTTCGAGAATTGCGGCTGGCCAAGCAACCGCATTCCAGATCCGCCAGCTTCACCCCCGAGTTGCTTCAGCACCACGGTCCGCGGCGCAAGCTCTCCCTTGAGCACGCGATCAACACGCACCTTCACATAGGTCCACGCTTCCGAATGCGCGTCGTCCCACGCGCTTATCACGGATCGGACCTTGCCGGTGACGATGAATCTCGAGTTGACGACTAGTTCGGTATCCGAAAGCATTACTACAGAGGTTGCGGCTGCCGGGACCGGCGATAACAACAGAACTAATACAGAAAAAGCGCTGAGCAGTAACTTCCTCGGTGAGCGGTTCATCGTCTTTGATACCCCTTTTAGAAAAGACAGATACCCGAGCGACACCAGACCCGCTTCGGGTGAGGAAGCTAAGCGGAAGGCGACCGGCGCATCCTGACAACATCCCTGGTGCGTTTCGGCTCTCAAAGGAGTCGCTTTCGCACCCGAGGGCATAGATACATATGAAGTGGAGCGCCTGCATTCAATCACGGCCGGAGGGGCAAGTCAAGAACTCGTGGCCGCAATTCGTTTTATTAGGGATCGCTCAGATCGTTTGCGCAGCGGAGGAAAAAACACTCTCCGCCGTTGAAGGCTTGTAAGGATTTTCAACAAAGGCTGGGGAATCAATCGGTCGAGCCGCTTGAATTCAAGAGTCGAGGTTTCCGGTGGGTGGAATCGTTTCTTCTTCGTCGTCAAGCAACACGTCGTCGATTTCATAGGGCAGGTTCGGGTCGCGAGGGAGTGTCTCGGCGCCCCAGCGATCCTGAGCGGGTGTGTGGCTTGCGAGCGGGAGAGTCTCGCTCGGGTTGCTCGCGTCGGCGTGCCGGAGCTTTCCGCCGCTGACTTGAGCGACCACAACGGTGATGTTGTCCTCACCGCCCCGCTCATTCGCCAGGCTTATCAGCGAATCACACCCTTCTTTCAGAGATCGGGCCCGATTTACTTCGGAAGTGATTTCTTCGGCGCGCACTTTGTTGGACAAGCCATCGCTACAGAGCACAAGAATGTCCATGTCCTGAAGCGAGACGCGATCGACCACTACGTTTATGCTTGGGGCCGCGCCCAGCGCCTGGAGTATCACATTCTTATAGGAATGATGCTCGGCTTCTTCGTTGGTGATATGGCCGGCCTCGACAAGCTGACCTACCAGCGATTGATCGCGGGTTATTTGTCGCGCCTGTCCGCCTCGAACGACGTAAGCGCGGCTGTCCCCGACTTGTCCGAAGTAGGCAGTAGTACCGTGCAGACCGGCGGCCGTGAAGGTAGCTCCCATACCCGAGCACTCGGAACGCTTGATGCTCATTTGGTAGATGTAGAGATTGGCGAGCTCGACCGACAGACGAAGCCGCTCGCTAAAGGGGAACTTCGAGTAGGTTGGGCTGGCTTGCAGCTCGAGCATTCGGTCTCGCACGCATTCGACGGCCAGCCGGCTGGCCACTTCCCCGGCAAGCGCTCCGCCCATTCCGTCGGTGACCGCGATCAGCGCGCCGTAGTGGCTTTGCGTAAAACTGGTGAGGTTTCGCGTCGGCAAACCGTCGTTCTCATCAGGCTTCCAGGTGTCGGCGGTCGAGAGATTCAAGACCACGAAGTTGTCTTCGTTGCCCGGCCGAACCGAACCAACGTCAGTCTTTGCGTAAACCTCTATGTTGAATCCAGTGTCTTCGGCCATACCATGATCAACGTACTGAGGTCTTCAAGGCGACGCAGCCAACCCTTCACAGTCTGATGGACAACACTTCACGTCCAGGTTGGCCGTGATTATGCTGGATTTTCGATTGAATCGCAATATCGAAGGTAGCTCCCCGCCGGCAAAAGCGTAAACGGATCGCCGAAACTTGCTCTATGTCTTTGACGATCCGGTAGAGTTGCCAGCTAGAGCGCACCAAATGCGCGATCCAAATCAGCGATTATGTCTTCGACGTCCTCGATGCCCACTGAGATTCGAACCAGCCCGTCCGTTATGCCAAGCCGATTTCGCTCAACCTCCGGAACCGATGCGTGAGTCATAGTCGCCGGGTGGGAGATCAGTGTCTCGACGCCGCCAAGTGATTCTCCAAGCGTGCATAGTTTCACTCCCTCGAGCACCCGGCTGGCGTTCTCGAGAGAGCCGGTTTCAAACGAGATCATTCCGCCAAATCCTGTCATCTGCCGGCGCGCGAGCTCATGCTGAGGATGCGATTTCAACCCTGGGTAGTACACCTGCTGGACCTTCGGATGCTCGGATAAGAACTGAGCGACGATCCTCCCGTTCTCATCATGTTGTCTCATTCGCACTGCGAGCGTCTTTGTCCCCCGCATGACCAGCCACGCGTCCAGAGGCGAGATGATTGCGCCCGCGGCATTTTGAATGAATGCCATCGCTAGAATGTCTTCTTCGTCATCCAGGATCACCGCGCCGCCTATACTGTCGCTATGCCCGTTAAGGTACTTGGTCGTCGAGTGCACAACGATGTCGGCGCCGAGCTCGAGCGGCTGCTGAAAGTAGGGACTCATAAACGTGTTGTCCACAACCAATCGAACCCCGCGCCGGCGAGTGATCTCGGCGACCGCCTTTATGTCTACAAGCGACATCACCGGGTTGGTCGGGGTCTCGATAAAGACCATTCGTGTTTCGGGCCTCGCAGCGTCTTCCACGTTCTGCGGCTCGCGCGCATCAACGTAGCTGAACTCGACGCCGAACTTCTTGAGAATCTTGTCGAACAGCCGGAACGTGCCGCCGTAGGTGTTATCGCTGACGATGACGTGGTCACCGGCGCGCAGCAAAGTCATCACCGCGTTGGTCGCAGCCATCCCGGAAGCGAATGCGAAACACGCGCGCCCGCCTTCAAGCGCCGCGAGGTTGGTTTCGAGCGCAGAGCGGGTCGGGTTTTGAGTCCTCGCGTATTCAAAGCCTCTGTTTTTGCCGATTCCTTCCTGCGCATATGTTGAGGTCTGATAGATGGGAATGCTCACTGCGCCCGTAGACGGGTCGGGCTCTTGCCCCGCGTGTATCGCCTTTGTCGAGAACTTCATCAACAATTCTCCAGCCGTGTTATTTGAAGCCTTAATCTAGCATTTTTTGGCCAATCCCTAAAATGAGATAGAGTGCGCACCTGGAGATTTGGTCAGCCTGTAAGGGCGGCTCCGTGGCCGCTCCTCATTGCGATGATTAGAACGATCCGCTGCGAGGGGCGGCCCTCGGGCCGCCCTTACATGACCTGAAGTTGGGACGAGTATCTTCTCATTGGCAACTAAGCTTCTTAGAGCGAGCCGACGGATGACAAACCGCTTCCGCGGCTTTCCTGTATTGTCCGATTAGTGTGTTGCTCGATTGGAAAACCGCCAAGACACCAAGAGCGCCAAGGTTATTCCAAGAATCCGTTGAGAATCTTGGCGCTCTTGGCGTCTTGGCGGTTGCTCGACGCGCCGACAAAACGAGCAACACAACTTTAGGACACTACCGGCTTTCCTGTATTGCGGACCCGGATGCTATGCTATGCATTGCTTGAAGGCTGATTCCGTCGCAAGCCAGCGAGCATCCTCTTATAGCACCAGACCAGGAGAGAAACGATGGATCAACGAGACAAGGACCGCATTATCTGGAATTTGAAGTCGCTGCCCAATGAGTTGGACGATTTGTTGAGCGGCCTTGATGAAGAGACGCTGAGATGGCGGCCAATCCCAAACAAGTGGTCGATCAAAGAAATCATGTGCCACCTGAGAGACATGGAGCGCGAGGCCTATCACGGGCGGTACACGCGGATCCTGACCGAAGAGAATCCCTCCCTTCCAAACGTAGACCAGGACCGCATAGCCTTTGAGAGTGACTACATCAATCAGGACATGAAAGCGGCGCTCGCAGAGTTCAAGACCCTTCGCGCGCAAACCGTCCGGACCCTCGATGGCGCACCGGTCGAAGCCTGGTCGCGCGGCGGGGCTCACGAGACGGACGGCCCGATGACAGTCGAGCAACTGGTTCTCCGGCAGATCAAGGGCAACGACCTGAATCACCTCGTGCAGATGAAAGACATCGTTCGACTCAAGATGCCCTGGTGAAGCCAATTCGATCTCGACAGCAGATGACAACGCCAAGCACGGATACCGCGCCAGAGCGAGCGCCGTCCGGGCCGACAACCCCTCGCATTTGGACGCCGGCGAACATTCTCACCGTCTTCCGTATCTTGCTTACTCTGCCGTTTCTCTACCTGGTGAACCAGGGACGATTTGGTTTTGCGCTTCTCGTTTTCTTCATCGCGAGTCTCACAGATTTCTTCGATGGTTACGTAGCGCGCAAGTTCAGCCAGCAGACACCGCTCGGGCGTTTCCTCGACCCGCTGGCCGACAAGCTGCTCACGACCGCGACCTACATCGTTATGGCGATCCCGCACGAAGGTTTCCCATCGATCCCGGTATGGCTTGCCGTCGCGGTGGTCGCCAGGGACCTCGTCATTCTTGTCGGCTCGGTCCTCGTGTATCTTGTGACGCGGTACAAAGGATTCAAGCCGACCTTGCTTGGAAAAGTGAACACCTTTGTTGAGCTTGGGCTGATCGTGTGGTTTCTCGTTTTCAACACAACCGGCGCGTTCATCTATTTGCTGCCAGGCATGTATGCCGTTGTGATCATTTCGATACTCGGTTCAGGATTGGAATACCTGATCCAGGGCGGTCTAATCCTGGTGACTCACCGACCGAAACACTAAGGCATCTAAACGCAACGCGCGCGAAGCCTCGATCGATCCGGAGCGTACCGGTCGCAACCTGCTCCTTCACCACCCGACCGAACATCCAAAAACCCTAGATAATTCCTCCAACCAACCACCTCCGGACTTCATTTGGCGAGGGATCGACCAGATTTGATCGTCGGACTGACAAAAAACTTGACAGTCCATCGCTCAGATATTACTATGTGAAGGATCTCTAAATCTGGAGGAGTTTTTCGAATGAGCAAGATAATTGGAATAGACCTAGGAACGACCAACTCTGTTGTGGCTGTTATGGAGGGCGGCGAGTCGGTCGTCATTACCAACTCTGAGGGAGCCCGGACCACGCCTTCGGTCGTAGCATTCACAAAAGACGGCAACCGTCTGGTAGGCCAGGTGGCAAAGCGCCAATCCGTCACCAATCCTGAAAACACCATCTACTCCATTAAGCGCTTCATGGGACGCCGATTCGACGAAGTCTCGGAAGAGCTCAAGATGGTGCCATACAAAGTGTCGCAAGCCGGCAACGATGTTCGAATCAGTGCCGGCGGCAAAGAATGGTCCCCGCCGGAAATCTCGGCGATGATTCTCCAGAAGCTCAAACAGGCCGCTGAGGATTATCTTGGCCAGAAGGTCACGCAGGCCGTGATCACGGTCCCGGCATACTTCAACGACTCGCAGCGGCAGGCTACGAAGGACGCTGGAAGGATCGCCGGCCTCGAAGTTATGCGCATCGTAAACGAGCCGACCGCAGCCGCCCTTGCTTACGGGCTCGATAAGAAAAAAGACGAAACGATAGCCGTATTCGACTTCGGTGGCGGAACGTTTGACATCTCGATTCTCGAGGTCGGTGAGGGCGTCGTAGAGGTCAAATCTACAAACGGCGACACCCATCTCGGCGGCGACAACATCGATCAACGGATCATCGATTGGATCATCGAAGAGTTCAAGAAAGATCAGGGCATCGATCTTTCCAAGGACAAAATGGCGTTGCAACGCCTGAAGGAATCGGCGGAGAAGGCAAAGGTTGAACTCTCTTCGACCATGGAGAGCGAGATCAACCTGCCGTTTATCACCGCCGACCAATCAGGTCCGAAGCATCTGGTGATGAAGCTGACTCGCGCAAAGTTCGAACAGTTGGTGGACGACATCCTCCAAAGAACGATCGGCCCTTGCCGCGCCGCGCTGGAAGACGCCGGCTTGAAGACCGACAAGATCGACGAGGTCGTGCTCGTGGGTGGTTCGACTCGCATACCCAAAGTCCAGCAGATGGTGAAGGAGTTTTTCGGACGCGAGCCTCACAAGGGTGTCAACCCCGACGAGGTTGTTGCGGTCGGCGCGGCGCTTCAAGCAGGCGTGCTCGGCGGCGAAGTCAAAGACCTGCTGCTTCTGGACGTGACGCCTCTAAGCCTGGGCATCGAGACGCTCGGCGGAGTGTTTACAAAGCTCATCGAGCGCAACACAACCATCCCGACTCGTAAGTCGGAGATATTCTCAACCGCGTCCGACAGTCAGACCTCTGTTGAAGTTCACGTTTTGCAGGGCGAGCGTTCGATGGCCGGTCAAAACCGCACGCTCGGCAAATTTCACCTGGTTGGAATACCGCCGGCTCCACGCGGAATGCCTCAAGTAGAAGTCACCTTCGACATCGACGCAAACGGAATCGTGAACGTCTCGGCTAAGGACCTGGGCACTGGGCGCGAGCAGAAGATCACAATCACGGCTTCGTCCGGACTCGCTAAGGACGAGATCGACAAGATGATGCGCGATGCGGAGTCGCACGCAGAAGAAGACAAGCTTACTCGCGAGCGCATCGAGGCTCGCAACAAACTTGACGGAATGATCTATTCGACCGAGAAGACCCTGACCGATCATCGCGACAAGGTAGATGCTTCGACTGTAAGCGAGATCGAAGCCGCGGTCGCCGAAGCCAAGACCAAGTTGGACGCAACCGACGCCGGCGAATTAAGCGCCGCTTACGACAAGCTGGTCAAGTCTTCGCACAAACTCGCGGAGATCATGTACCAGCAAGCCTCGCAGTCGAGCGGCCAGGGGGGCGGAGACTCAAGCGCAGCGGGCGCTTCCGGAGCCGCCGCGGGCAGCAGCTCGAGTGGCGGCGACGAAGTGATCGACGCCGACTTCGTCGACGTCGACGAGAAGAAGTAGATTAGTACTTAGGTCAGGCCTCAAAATGATAAGCCTGTACGGGCGTCCCTCCGTGGGCGCCCCTCCACGCTACCCTGTTCCTTACCGGGAAAGGGGCGCCCACGGAGGGACGCCCGTACAGGTGCTCATCAAATTCCTGACTTACTACTGGTTGTCACAATCCCTATGCGTGAGACCGACTATTATAAAGCGCTTGGCGTGGCTCGTGACGCGAAGCCGGAAGATGTCCGCAAGGCGTATCGTCGGCTTGCTCGCCGGCACCATCCCGACGTCAACCCGGGCAACCAGGAATCTGAGGAACTTTTCAAGCAAATCTCCGAAGCGTTCGAAGTCCTGTCCGATCCTGACAAGCGCGCGGTCTATGACCGGTTTGGATACTATTCGGACAGGGCTGCTCAGGCTGCTCAGCAAGGCCCTGTGTTCGACTTCGCTAACTTCGGCGCTGCGAACTTCCGCGAAATCTTTTCGGAGATATTCAGCAACCTCCGATCTTCCGCGGCCGAGGCTCAAAAGCAGCCGGCCCGCGGAGCCGACATCGAGTATTCGGTCTCCGTTACATTCGAAGAAGCGATGATGGGTGTTACCAGAAACCTCGAGGTAGATCGCAGCGATACCTGTTCGCAGTGCGAGGGCCGAGGCGAGACCGGCGAACACACTGCGGCTTGCCCGGTCTGTAACGGCACGGGTCAGCAAAAAGGATTTTTGTCCGGAACTTCCCGATGCACGCGCTGCGACGGATCAGGACGAGTGCCCGGGGCTTGTCTCGCTTGCAAGGGCAGAGGTGTTGTGCCGAAGCGCGAGACTGTTTCGATTCCGATTCCAGCAGGTGTTGACACCGGATCGCGTGTTCGCACCGCAGCAAGGGGCCACGCCGGATTGTTCGGCGGACGCCCGGGCGATTTGTTTGTGATCACCAACGTCGGCGCGCATGCGTACTTCGAGCGTCAGGGCGACAACATTTTCTGCACAGTCCCGATAACCGTGCCCGAGGCAGCGCTCGGAGCGAAAATCGAGGTGCCGACTGTAGACGGCAAAGCGTTGCTGAAGATTCCTGCCGGAACTCAGTCAGGTCAGAAGTTCCGGCTTCGCGAGCGAGGTGCGCCGAGCTTGCGCAGGGGTGGGCTTCGCGGCGATCAATTCGTGGAAGTAACGATCGCTCTGCCGACAGTGATAAGCGAAGAAACCAAGGACCTGTTGCAGCAGTATGCGCGTCACAACCCGGAGAATCCTCGGGCGGCGATGGGGCTTGAATGACGGGCCGTGAGGCGAGCTTATGACTGACACAATAGCCTGGTTAGTGGTCTTCATAGCCATCGCGCTGGCTTTCTGGGCGCTGGTCCGGGAAAACGATCGTCGTAGGCGCCAGACGGCCGCGGAGTGGGAACGTGATTTTCCAGCGGGCCGCGGCAAGTTAAGCCAGAGTATAGGGGCCGGCATGCTCGGGCTGGAAGCGATCCTAATCGACGAGAAACGCCAGGCGATTGCATACCAGAAGGACGAACAGCAGGGTATGACAAAGACAGGCACAAAAGGGGACGACCGGGACCGCACCACGGTCGAAAGCGATGGCTAGGGGTAAAGCTACAAAGAAGAAGTACACCATCAGTGTCGTGGCCGAACAGTACGGCATTCACCCGCAGACGCTTCGCATGTACGAGCGTGAAGGATTGATTCGTCCGTCGCGTTCGGCGAAGGGCACCCGCTACTACACCGAAGAGGACGTCGAGCAGCTCGAGTTCATTCTCAATTTGACTCGCGACCTGGGGGTGAATCTTGCCGGAGTCGAGATCATCTTGAACATGCGAGAAAAGATGAATCAGATGCAGCGCGAGTTCGAGAACTTCCTTCAGTACATTCGCGAGAACATCGCGCAAGAGATGTTCACCGGAGACGAGCGCTCGAAGAACGCGCTTGTTCCCCGCCGCCGAATCGAGCTTGTAGTCAAACACGGCCGCGTTGACTAATTAGTAAAGACGGGATCGAGACAGTCTAACTAGTTGGGTCAAAGCTACTTTAACGCGCTCTCAAGGCCCACCCTGATTTCAATTTAAGTAATCGTCTCCGTGATGTTTGGCGGACAAGGGGCGTGTATTCTCTGTCGCGAGCGGCATCTACTAAAGGCCAGTCTCGATTGCACTGAAAAACTGAGTTGCAAGGCACAAATCTATTTGGCAAGGCTGCGCATTATATTTGGTCAGTCGAGATTTGTCACATCCAGTACAATCGGCCAAGTGGTTCTCTTGCGGACGGGCTGCGAATCGAAAGCCTTTCGCACCTTGGTGCTGGTAGATTTGTCGATTCGATATCGCTGTGGAGCGTGCGGTACAACCACTTTCTTGTCGAGTAGTGTGGCTGGCTTTGAGAATAGAAAATAATTGCAATTGGAAGATGCTTGTGATATAAACCCCGCCGGCAATAGAGAGCCAGCTAGTTTCGGCGGTCCGCTTTCTAACTGTAGTGCCACTGCGAAGTCGGGTGACCGCGTAATTCTGATTATTGATTTAATTAAACCGTCGTTATCAAGTCGCCCCCAATAGCTGAGGCGGCCAGTGCTAGAGGCCGACGATGTAGCGAGTGTTGCCCGTCGCCAAGTGGTTGTTCATCCCCACCGGGCGGATTACCGCTTGTTTGACGCGTAGCGCACCTGGCACCCATAGTCTAGCTCTTCTGCTCTTCAGTCTCGCTGGAGCTTCCCTGCGGATGCCTTACACTTCAAGAGTCGCAACCGAGGTAAATCGCCTTATAAGGGAGAATCAAATGGTTGAAAGAAAAGGGGAATTGCAGGTACGGGGTGAGCTCAGTATTGAAAAGATCAAGGCAGCTCAAGTCCTTGGGGGAAATGACGTCAAGTTCGAACTCCGAGCAACGAAGCCAGTAAGGGCCGGGCAACTAGCGTCAAGCTGCATCGTGTGTCTCATCTGCATCATATGCGTCGTGTGCAGCGCCGTAGTGGCGAAGGAGCAAGGCATCAGGCTTCGTCAGGAGCTCGCAAAATAAGGCGCCGTACTAACAGTAAGACCAAATTCGGCATCGCTTATTGCGCCGCGGACCTTCTCGGGCGCGACCGTGGTCGCGTCCGAGACCGTCGTTGTGTACTTCCTTCGACAGGACCTCTTGTAATAGGCGGGGGTGCTTCGGTGTCCACCAACACAATCGAGTTGTTTGCCTCACTTCTTTGAGTCTGCGATATTTCAGTGAATATTTGCTTTATCTGCAAATACCCGCCAATCCAAGGCGGCGTTAGTATGCAGTGCTATTGGGCCGCGCGGGGGTTAGCTGAGCGAGGTCACCAAGTCTTCGTTGTTACTAATGCCGAGGAGGTCGAAGAAACATTTCGCATCCGCATTCCAGAGGCGGACCGTGCCGAGCCGGGGATGTATGCGCCTTCCTTTCCAACGCCGAATGGTAGAGTCGAAGTGCATAGCACGACACCACCGGATAGGAGCACGCTGTACTACATCCCGATGGGCAATCCCACCGTAAGCCGTTTGGCTTCTCGCGCGACAGATCTTATCCGCAAGCACGACTGCAAGGTCATATTCTCGTACTATCTCGAACCGTATGGCATGGCCGCTCAGCTAGCCAGCTATTGGACTAACATACCCTATGTTTTCAAACACGCCGGAAGTGATCTTCATCGGTTGATGCCTATAACCGAGCTTACAACAGCTTATCGTGAGGTTCTCACGCACGCCAACTGCGTTCTGTCCGGCGGACCTTCGCGCCGCATCGTAGCGTCTTACGGTGTTCCTGAAGAGCGAATCGAAACATCGGTTGGATTTGGCCTCCCTGGAGAGTTTTTCAACGCTGAACGGAAGCCGCTGAACCTGGATGCGCTACTGCGGGAACACAGTTCGAATCTCGACGAAGGGGACCCACTGCGAAACTTCGCGCGCTCCCTGGATCCGAACCTGCCGGTACTGGGCATCTACGGAAAAATGGGCGAATACAAAGGTACCTTTGATCTGCTTCATGCGGTCGGCCGATTGTCACAAGACGGGTTCGCAGTTCAATGCGTTGCTTTATCTCGTGGCTGGCAAGAGCTCACATTCTACGACCTGGCCCTCGAACTGGGCGTCCAGAAACATCTCAGGGTACATCCCTTCATACCGCACTGGCAGATACCCGCTTTTATTAGAGCCTGCGACGCAGTTGCTTTCCTTGAGCGGGATTTCCCGATCGTGGCGCATACACCTACAATTCCCACCGAGATCTTAAGTTGCGGCGGTTGCCTGATCGTTTCGGAAGAGGTCTTGCGCAAGCAGCTCTTTCGGTGGAAAGCCCGCGATCGTCAAAACCTGATCGTCGTTTCCGACCCACGCAATCATAAGAAACTCGCGGAGGCTATAGGCTTCGCGCTAGCAGATCGAAGGCGTTCCCAAGAGATCGGGCGAGCCGGGGCGGAACTTGTCGAAGGACTTCCCAGCTACCGTTCTTACATAGGCGCTTTGGAACGGGTTCTGGAACGGGCTGCCAGCGACGGTGCTCTGGGGCAACTGCAGGGAGAGCACGTTACGGAATCGCTTCTCGAAGAGCGCCGAGAGCCGCTCGAAATGATAGGTCAAATGTATCCGTACGTTCACGCGTTGCTGGATGATGAAAAGAAGCACCGACTGCGGCTTGCATTTCAGGGCTCTGGAGTCGGAGTCGATGCAGAGGATCGCCGAGGCCTCGCAATGGAGCTTGGGCAACAGACATATGATGCGCTCGCAAGCGACTCAGACCCGAGCTTGATCGGAGACGTTTGTCGCTACGAGTACAAGATGCACCAATGGTCTAAGTACGGCGACAAGGACCCATTGGAGAAGAGCAAGGCGCAAGGCAGCTTTCCGAGCGATCCAAGCGCTCTAGTCCCGGTTATGCGAGGCGCTTGGGAAGTCCAGGAATTCACCTTCGATGTGGAGCGAGTCGCGGAATTCGTTGCCGCCGGGGAACCCGTCTGTGATAACGCAGAGTTGAAGTTTGCTAGCAAGCATCCTGTGTACGTCTTTTTCCATGAGGGCTCGCTCCCAATGCGTATCGGCCCTTCGACTGCCGCCCTTGTTGCTGTGCTCGACCAGGAGCGCCTGGCTACGAGCGAGCTCCTCTCGCGACTTCACGAACTCTTGCGCACCGAGTCGACCGAGAGTCTAAGACCTGGTGTGCTCTCCGCTCTCGAAGGTTTGTATTGGGAGGGCGCCATTTGTTTCGAATCGGCTCCTTAACTCGTCGATGTTTCGAGCAATTGGCGCCGGACTCCGTCACGCCGAGGATTAAGAGGAGGTAAGATCATGGCTTCCAAGAAAAAACGATCCCAATCGAAGCAACCGCCCAATCTTCAGGTGGCTGGCCATGTCACCCTTGAGCGCGTTCGAGAAATCCTCCATAAGGACGACAAAGCCGTTTTCCGCGTGGTTGCCACCCGCCAGCGTTTAACCTCCGTCTTTCCTGAGCCTGCTAACGACGGGAGGAGAAAACGATGAATGAGGCCACGCCGCAGTTAGGAAAAGCTGGCTCTCGCCGACGTTTCCCCAGCGATTTACCGTTCCTGGGCGTCGGACTTGGTTTCCGGCAAGAGATAAAAGAAGACCTTCTGCGATACTCGAACCGGATCGACTTTCTGGAAGTGATGACGGAGCACTATATCGATATGCCTCCACACAAACGAGCAGAAGTTCAAGAACTCGCCGAAGTGGTTCCCTTAGTCTTGCATGGTGTGGAACTCTCGATAGGAACGTTTGGCTCGGTTGACCAGAGTCACCTCCAAAAAATGCGGCAGGTCGCGGATTGGGCACGCGCTTATTGGGTCAGCGACCATCTCTGTCTTACGCGAGTCCCCGGGCTGGCAATCGGGAATCTCACACCTGTACCGTTCAGCGAAGCCAGCAGCGCCAATATCATCGCTAATGCTCGATACGCCGCGAGCTCCTTTGATTGTCCTTTCCTCTTGGAGAACATATCCTATTACTTCCAACCTCTCCCGCGAGAGATGTCCGAGGCGGAATTCATCAGCCGGGTAGTGGAAGGCGCAGACTGCTACCTGCTGCTTGACCTTACGAATGTGCAAAACAACGCTGTCAACATGAATTACGATCCTTATGTCTTCCTCGACTCGGTTCCACTAGAACGCGTCGTACAAATCCATCTGGCCGGTGGCTACTACCTCAGTTCGGTCCTCCTTGACACTCATAGCCATCCCGTGCCTTCGGACGTTTTCGATCTTCTAAGGTATGTTGCGCCACGGATGCCAAACCTTCGCGGTATTCTTATTGAACGAGACCAGAACTTCCCACCTTTTGGCGAACTCCTTGATGAGTTGGACCAGGTGCGCGATGTAGTTCGAAACCATTGGGGACCGTATCACGCTGATTTGGCCGTGCAAACGCCCAAGTGGATGGTCCCGTACGCCGGTTACACCCATGCCTGACACTCACGTTACCGCCCAGTCAGAGCTGGCCTTTCAGTACGCTTACGCGCGCCTTCTGACAGACTCATCATTTCGCGAAGTCGTCCTCTCCGGCGCGCCGCTGGAGGAACGTTGGCAGATCGAGCCGGAAGTTGCGGAGCGGTTACGCGGCCTGGATCCCGAACGCACCTCCTTGTTCGCGGAGTTGTTGCTCGGCAATCGTCTCGGGAGCCTTCGCGAAGCTCTGCCAAACTCGGCATTCTTGCTGGGATCGAGGCTACAAGAAGTTGTGTACGCGTTCAATGATTCCTCGCCGCCCGCGGATCACCGGAAATACCCCGAAGCCCGCGCGTTCGCGCACTACCTGCTGGACCGGCTTGAGCAAGATTCACTCGGGCCACCTTACCTTCATGACGTTTTGCTCTATGAACTCTCAAGTATGCAACTCCGCCTCGAATACGACGAGCCTTTCTGGTTAGAAGGGGCAATAGCCTCTGCATCGGAGTTTGTCGCGGCTCTGAAAAGCGGGCGGCCCGTATACCTTCATCGGCACCCTTACCAAGCCGTCTTGTCGTTTTCGTACGATGTCGAGCGGATCTGCGAGAAAACAGCGAGCTCGCGAACTCCCACTGATGTGAACCCGAAACCTTCAACAATCTTGCTCCACGTGCAAGCGGGCGGCGTGTTGCAGCAAGAGGCGATCAACACGGCTACGGCGGCTTTCTTGCTCGCTGCTAACGGTTCTGACTCTTTCAACCGTATCGTTGACCACCTTGGCGAATTGTTTGGTCAGCGAGGCAGATGGGCGAGATTGCGTCTTCGAGGCCGCGTACGTAACCTCTGTTTGGAACTCCTTCAACGCGGTATTATCACCTTCACTTTCGTCCCCGCCACAACCATGCCCTGAAGCGGTTCTGTGCGTTTGTAAGTGAGGAAACTGTGGATGTCCTTTAGTCGCAACAACTCTGCAATAGCTGAGATCCCCACCGGGGCCGCTCCAGCCGTGGTACTACAATATAACTTTTGGAGTTCACTCTATCATCGTGTGGTGAGGCAAGCGCGTGATTTCAGGCTCTCCGGCCGAACCGAGGACTCTGGCTGGACTGCAGCGGTCGAGCGCGTAGCTGCTCTCTATGTCCCGCTTGGCCCGTTCAGTTGGCTCGAGCCTCCCTTATCCCATGTGGAAAGTGAGGCAGCGCTACGGACGGTCCTTAATGATCGCGCTTCCTCGCTGGCTGGTGAGCTTGCTGAGGCCCTGGCATCAGTGGCTGATGACTATGAGCGAGGACTCTGGAAAGCGGATCGCGACACTTTAGATGAATCACTCCGCGAGCTTCACTCTAGCCTGCATCCGGTCAAAGACGTTTTACTTGCCGAGTTAGGACGCCTACTTGGCCTCGATCTAGGAAACGACCCGTTTGAAGTCTTGTTAGTGCCTATTTGCCACGAACCGGTCGGCGCTTACAGCCACCCCACTGTGATTGGCGTGGATAAGTTCAAAGGCATTTCGCTTGTTGAAGTCCTCCTGCATGAGTTGAGTCACGTGGCGGCATCGCGCGCGTTACCCCAGGCGAATGGGGGTTTTGCCGCTATTCGCACGGCCTGCAAACGCCTGGGTCGAACCGAGCATTTTGCCGTCGAGCTATTTCACCTCATCGTCTTTCACGCATCAGGTCAATTGGTTCGCTCAGCGTTGGAACCCGGCTACGCGACGCTTGCGAGCCGTCGGAATATTTACGATAAGCTCGGAGCGAAGCTTGGGTCTCGACTCACCGAGAACGATGTTCAGATCATATGGAGCCGCCGGGAGAGAGGCACCGTCGGGTTAGATATTGTGGTCGAGGAGCTAGACGCTCGATTGAACAGGCGCGAATGACATGGCCGTCACCACTACATTCGGATGACTCGATCGAGGAAAGATGACTGACTCTCGTCACAAGTTCGTTGCCCTCGCAACTGCGAAAGTATTGGTCGCTCGGCAGCTTCACCTCCTTTCCGCTGGACGTTTTTCAATTCTCATTGAGCGATCATGTTAGCGTAAATGCCGCGCCGCGAGCGCACCTGTAGCCCAGGTATCGTTGCGTACACGCTAATGGCGTGGAACCTTGTATCGTCAGGCTGGCGTTCCGTTGAATAGGCACATAAATACTCGGCGCCGATCTCCGTGGTTATCTGCGGGCTCAGCCTTCCAAACTCTTCGCGAGTGCCCGGAATCCAAATTCTGGTAGCCCGGCGGACGCAGCGGGCTCGCCAATCAGTCTCACGTCAGAACTCGAAAGCTTAGAGGCAATGCGATCGAGATCCGCATTGTCCGCATTTGATTTTCGTCGTATAGTACCGACCGGTGTTGTGGGTTCACTTGAGGTACAAACGCGGAGGTGCTCCCACAATGCTACAAAGACTGTCCTCTCGCTGCCTGCCAGCGCTGTTCGTACTCTTTCTGATCGCGGTTAACTCACCAATTCCGTCGCGGTCTGACGACCTCGACAACACCAGATTCGAAGGCGTCGTTCGGGACAGCGCCGGCGCCGTTGTCGCGGGCGCGACCATCAGTGCGCTTCATACTGCGACCGGCGCAGAGCGGTCTACGCTCACCGACGCTGATGGGCGCTACCGAATCTCGGTCAACACACCGGGCGACTATACGCTCAAGGCCACGGCTGCCGGATTCAAAGACGAGGAGCGCACCCAAACAGACGTCACAAGCGGGCGGACCGTAGCGGTTGAGTTCACCCTTGCGCCCGCAGGCGCGGCGGAGCAAGTGACTATCGTCAGCTCCGCCGTTCCGTTGATCGACACCACTCGGACCGTTGCCGGCGATACTCTGATTCGACGCGAACTCGAAGAGCTCCCGATCATCAATCGAGACCCGCTTCAGTTGGTTTTCCTTTTGGGAGGTGTCGCCGAAGCCCCGCTGTCCACGTCTCAGTTGGGCGACGAGGGCCGAGGCGTGTTCCTTCGTGATTCGCCCGAAGAAGCCGGTTCATTCTCGCTGACCGGGTCGCCCGCGACTTCCAACAACATAACGATCGACGGCCTGGACAACAACGACGATCGCACGGCTCGCGAGCGAATCACGCTGAATCCTGAATCGGTAGCCGAGCTGCAGATCATAACGAATCAGTACGCGGCGGAGTATGGCCGCGCGTCGGGAGGGCGGATAAACATCAGGACCCGCGGCGGGGCCAACGGCTACAAGTGCGAAGGTTACTTCTACTTCGGAGACGAATCGCTCAACGCAAATACGTACTTCCGAAACGCGCGAGGCCTTGGGAGAATCTCGCTTCAAGAACGTCGCGAAGGCGCGCTGGTCTCGGGTCCGATCCGTAAACAAAAAGAGTTCTTCTTCGCCAGCTATGAACGGCTCGACGTGCCCGACTCCGTGGAAGTGAACGCTCTCGTGCCGGTAGCAACCAATCCTCTCTTTCCATTGCCGAGCCCGAACAACCCGGTGCTTCCCGGCGATACGGTTGGGTTCTTCACTAACGAGTTCTCGACACCCGAGACCAGGAATCTGATCAACACTCGCGTCGATCTAAACTTCAACGCGTCACGCAATGGAAGCGTAAGATTCGACCTGTTGCGCGGCGCAAACAAACGCGGCTTTCCCGGAGTCACTCGTCTGGCTGACACGATCCTGATTCAGGGGCGGAACTCTGATTCGATAAGCTATACCGACAACTGGGTCATCTCGAACAGCGTCGTCAATCAAGGACGCTTTCAGTACTCGCGTCTCTTGCCGCGTAACAAAACCGCAGCAGATTCGATCGGCGTGGTCATCAAAGAACCGCGCTTGACGGCCGGTTCGTTCACCGGCAGCGATGCGTCGCCCGCTTTCAACCGCGAAGAGCGGCGAACCCAGATTCAAGACAGTCTGTCGATCATTCGAGGCACTCATTTGATCAAGTTCGGCGGGGACGTCCAGTTCATTCGGTCGAGGTTCGATGATCTGTTCGCAGCCGGAGGCGAGTTCACGTTTGACAGCGTCGAAGACTTCCTCTCCAACCAGCCAAGCCGCTTTGTTCAACGATTCGACACCTCGAGCAGGCTCGAGAACGATGTCATCGGCCTGTTCGCTCAGGACGAGTGGAAGCTAAGGCCGAACCTGACGCTCTCGGCAGGCGTGCGATGGGACAACGAGACGATACTAGATGATCGTAGGAACTTCAGCCCTCGCATTGCGATCGCCTGGGACCCGGGCGGCGGCAAGCTCTTCCGCAGCTTCAAGCGAATGGCCGAGCCG
Source organism: Candidatus Onstottus arcticum (assembly GCA_038040485.1). Taxonomy (GTDB): domain Bacteria; phylum Acidobacteriota; class Blastocatellia; order UBA7656; family UBA7656; genus Onstottus_B; species Onstottus_B arcticum. The sequence continues at coordinate 9,557 of JBBPIE010000008.1, read as the reverse complement.
GGAAAGACTGTGGTGCGAGCGGGGTTCGGGGTCTTCTACAACCGTGCGCTGTTGCGCACGATCGATGATTTCTCGCTTGGAAGGACTACGACGATCCTCGACTCGAACATAAGCTCCGCTCTTCTCTCCTCGGTTCGTTTCCCTCAGCCAATCATCAACCGGTCGCTGGTGACGCAGTTCGGGGTCAACGAGACGAAGTTTCTTCGCCGCGTCGATCAGAGCCTGGAGATTCCGTACACGATTCAGTCGGGGCTTGGAATCGAGCGCCAGATCAGCAAGAAACTGGTTGTGACTGCCGACTACATCTACACGCGCGGCGCGCATCTCTGGCGCGAGACCAACGTCAACGCGCCGGTGGTGCCTTCGGGCTTTGCCAATCTCAGCGAGTATCTTGCGAGCCGCGACTTCGATAACAGGCCGGACGCGGGCGGCACGCGGCCAATTGCGGGCTCTACCGCGGACATCGTGAGATTCGACACAGGACCTAACACTTCGACGACCAGCGGGGCGATCAAAGTCGAGAACGGACTGCGCGTGCTTACGCTGGGGCTGAATGCCCCGCGCTCGTCGAACATAACGGCGGCTTTGAATGCGGTTCGATCGCTGAGACCAGACCCGGCGCTGAACGAAATCGAACTCCTCGAATCAACAGGAAACTCGTTCTACCACGGCGGGATCTTTTCGATGAGGTACGCACTTGGGAGCCGCGTGCACTTTCGCGGGGTCTACACGCTCTCGAAGTACATTGACGAGGGAACCACAAACACGGCTTCCCCTCAAGACCTGAACGATCGGCGAGCGGAACGCGCGTTGTCGCTCCAGGATCAGCGGCACAGATTCACTTTCAGCGGTCTGTTTCGTGTTCCGCGCGTCGAGTTGGACCTGGCATCGATCGTTTCGTTCGGTTCGTCGCGACCATTCAACATCGGCGCGGGGTTCGACCGCAACCTGAACGACATCGCCAACGACCGGCCGAACTTCTTGTCAAACATAGGCAGACCCGAATGGCGCCGTCCCGGAAGCAGCCCGGCGACTGAACTGAAGAACCAGCTTGCGCTGGCTCCGATCGGATCAACCGGGAATCTGGCGCGCAACTACGGTCTCGGACCGGGGACGCGGTCAATCGACCTCCGTGTCTCGCGCAACCTGAAAATAACCGAGCACATCAAGCTTCGCGCGGCAGTTGATGCGTTCAACGTGTTCAACATGACGGTGTTCAGTTTCGGATCGGAGTTCATCGACCGCGACGACGCAGACTTTCTGGTGCCCAGGCGAACGCAACGGCCTCGCTCGATCCAGTTAGGCCTGAAGGTTTCTCTCTAATTCGAAGCAGTCCTGTCAGGAGGTGACAAATGTTCATGAAGCGAATGGGCTTTGACCGCACAAAGCCGCTGGTGGCCATCACCAATGCATCGGACACAGTAAAAAACCGGGATGCCGAGCGGGTGGTCAAAGCGCTGCAGAAGCAGGTCGATGAGCATTTCGCCCCGGCCTGGGGATTTCCAGCGGAACTTCTTTTCAACGAGCAGCCGCTGCTGGCCATGAAAATCATGATCAAAGATCGGGCCGCGGACGAGGACGCCGGCTTTCTGGGCTATCACTTCGTCGATGGGCTGCCCGTGACGGTTATCTTTGCAAAGGATGACATCTCCGACCGAGGCGAGTACTCGTCAACGTTGTCGCATGAGTTACTCGAGATGATCTCCGATCCGGGGGTCGACCTTTACTCGCTGGGTTATTATCGAGACAAGGCGGGCCGTCGCAAAAAAGCCTTTATTCCTTACGAGGTCTGTGACCCGGTCGAAGCACACACCTACAAGATCGACGGCGTGGTTGTCTCCAATTTTGTTTTGCCCGAGTGGTTCGAACCCGAACACAAAGACGGTGCGATGCAGATGGATTATGTAGGCGTGTTGGACTCCCCTTTCCAGCTTGCGCCCGGAGGCTACATCGACACTTTCTGGAACGGCAAGACCAAGACCATCTGGGGAGAGAAAACCAGACACAAGAAGGTGCGCCATCGGCTGACCGGCCGGCAAAATCATATCGACGCAGACATCGCCGGCGCGCGGCGACGGAGGAAATAGCCTCTTAAACCGGGACCTCTTCTGTTTCGACATTCTTCTGAGCCGGGATCTCGTCGCTAGCGAAGACCACAGGCGGTTTTGATCCTGCTCTCTTCGTCCAACTTGGACTTGCAGCCAGTATCCTCCTGCTCTTCTCCGCTCCGGCCACGGCGCGAGAAGCCATCGGGCCCGAAGGATTCAACTTTTCGGCAATTTCGAACAGCTTCAGAGCTCGCTTTGTGTCGCTTGCCTGAAGCGCGGCTTCGCCTCCCTGAAGCGAGGCCCGCGATACAAGCGGATCGTCGGGGTAAGTGTCAACAAGGCGCTCGTACTCGACGCTAGCCTCGCGGTTCATTCCCGCTTCGCGCAAGTACTCGCAGACCGACAGCCAGTCTCGCACAGGGATTCGGACGGCAAGGTTGTTATCCGGCAGCGCCGACAGCAAATTGTCGTAAGCGTAGAGCGCCGCTTCGTTGTCGTTCTTTGAGAGGTGCAGCCGAATCAGACGCGCGTAGATTGCGTTTAGCTGTTCGAAGTTGTTGACCTTCTGATAGACCTGAATCAACGCGAGCAAGCCGTTGATGTCGTTCGGTTGTGTCGCGACGTACGCGCGAAGCTTGCGCTCGGCCATTGCGACTTCGCCGCGATCCAGCAGGTCGATCGACTGATTCACGGCGGGCGCCGCCGAGAACGAAATCTTCCCCTCGATCTTCGGATTGATGTAAGTCTCCTCGGTCTTTGTCGCTTTCATCATAAACGCGAAGGCCGCGCCGAACACGAATCCGGCAATGTGAACCGCGTAGCCGACGTTCGAAACTGATCCCGCCTTCTTGTCGAAGTACCAGGAAAGAACTTGAGCTATGAAATACGATGCGAGGAAAAGGTAGCCCGGCACAATCACGATCAAGTTCTTGCGGCCAATGAGCAGTCTAAGCCACCAGACCGGCGCCAGTACTGGAACACAGAACAATTTGATCTTTGTCGTGGGAAGCCTCACCAGAAAAGCCCCCATCGTTGCCGAGATCGCGCCCGAAGCGCCAATCGAGGGCACGGCGACCGGAAACGCCACGCTGGGAAGGCTCGCAACAATTGCGCCCAGCAAGTAGAAGCCTATGAACACGCCTCGGCCCCACAGGTCCTCCAGGCTGAACGCGACGGCAAAGAAAAACAGAAGGTTGAACCACAAGTGCATATTCCCTGCATGCAGGAAGGCGGAGGTAATGAGCTGATAGGATTTCCATTCGCCGCTTGGAGCCAGGCCATACTTGTACCAAAGACTCTCCTTACGTGCGTCCGTAAAAGCCAACAGCTTTTCGTCAAACTCGTCGCGAAGCTTCTGAGCCTCGCCGCTTCTGAGCCACGACGCGTATTCGCTCGCAGTCCCCGGATGAGACTTGAATTGTTCCTCAATGAGCTCAGCTTCGGGTTTGCTCATCATCCCCGCGTCGATCAGCTTAGCTCTTACGCCTTCGTCGGCCAGCAGGTCCTGATGCCCGGTCAAAAAGGTTTCGAGTTTTTTTGCGTGACTTCCAATCTCCTCCATCTGAGTCCCGATCATAGGTAGAGTCACATAAAAGATAATCACGTTCACGGCCATAATCGAAAAGGTGACCCAGGGCAGCCGCCGCACAGTCGAGTTCTCGTTGCCTATCGGAACAAAGGATCCCACGATTCCGAGAAAGATGACGGCTACAATAAGGAGAATTAGGGATAGCATACCTGGGCCTCACTCTGGGTGACTTGTGTTGTGACGAGAGAGGGGCAGGCTAAAGGGAGATGCTCTTGAGCCCCTCTAGTGTGGGCCGATGATAGCAAAGCGGTTTGTCGCGGACAATAGTATTGTTTGGCAAACTTACGCCGGTTGGCTTTCCAAGGACAACAACCGGCCGAACGTTCAAACAGAGCGGCGCCTTGCGGCTAATTACCTACTGATTGTTGCTCGCCGAGCCGGTCTCGGTTTCGGTTGGACTTAGGCCGACTAACGAGGCCGGTATGCGAATGACATGCTTGCCCGGGGGCGTCATCCCGCGCTGAAGCTCGGGGTTCATATCCAGCAAAGCTCCATACGAGATCTTCAGCTTCTTAGCCAGAGGCCGCAGATCGGTTTGCGCAGTGACCGCGCGCGTCTGGTATCGGTAAGGATAGGAGGCCGGCATCTGAAAGCCGTACTTCTGTGGGTTCTTCGCAATCGTGATGACTGCCAGGATTGCTGGCACGTAATTGCGAGTTTCCTGCGCTATGTTCCGGTGCAGCCGCCAGAAGTCTCGCGAGCCCGACCGCGCGATAGCCGAGTCAACATTCCCTTCCCCCGTGTTGTAAGCCGCAAGCGCCAGCGCCCAGTTCCCGCTGTACCGTTTCGAGAGCCACTTCAAGTAGCGCGCAGCAGCAACCGTCGATTTCTCCGGATTCGAGCGCTCGTCCAGCCAGTAGTTCTGAGTGAGTCCGAATCGCGAGCCGGTCGATGGAATGAACTGCCAGATGCCTTTCGCGGCTGCGGATGAAAATGCGTAAGGGTTCCACCCGGACTCGACTTGAGCCAGCCATATCAGATCGGTCGGCACGCCTTCCTGTTTGAATATGCGCTCGGCCATTCCGCGAAACCTGACCGACCGTTGAAGCCCCGCCGCCATCGTCGCGCGCCCGCGTCCCTGGCTGAAATAGCTGATGAACTGGCGAACCGGCATCGCCGATGTGAAGTCAAAATTGAACCGCGTAGTGAGGTCGTCGTCGGCCGCGGCTACTTCTTCGAGATCGGCTTCCGAGAGCGACGCGAGTTTGTCGAGCGGCGACGGCTCATACCGCTGTTCGTGGAAGCCGCCGTCTTTTTGTTCGAGCGCAGCGATCTGATACCGATTGATTTTCTCGATAAGCTCGCGGTAGTAGACTCGCAGCTCGTCGTCGCTGCGCACGTCGATTGAGTCGATCAGGATGGTGTCGACCGCTTCGTCAAAGTAGCGGCGCGCCTGGTCGTACTCGCCGCCGACGTAAGCCTTCTGACCTTTCTGGTAGTGAGTCTCAGCAGTGTTGATGAGCTGCCGCACCTGACCGCGCTTGTTGTCTTGAGGAGATGAGTCCTGCGCCGCAGCGAAGCTTTGAGGTGAAGCAATCAACGCGACTAACAGCGCCAAGCCGATAAGGCTTGCCGCTCCAGGATTGATGGTGTGCCGGATTTGAGACATGTCTAAACAAACCAACTAACGCTCAGGGGGGCCGATGGTTCGGCTTTCATTATACCCTTAGTCGCACGAAACGCCGTACGTTTGAGCTGTATCAACAACTCTAATCTCCACAGGCCGCTGACGATTCGCGATTATTCGCGTTATTCGTGGAACATCCCTCCGCGAATAAACAGCAAAAGCCACGAGCGGTTCTCGTGGCCCTCCGTGTCTTGCCGTGCTTAGCGGCCCAACTCGCCGCGCGCTGCTTTACTCGTAACGGAGCGCGTCGATGGGATCAAGCGCCGCTGCCTTTCGAGCTGGATAGTACCCGAACCCGACTCCGACGAAGACCGAGAAGACTACCGATGCGACGATCGACACCGGCGAGATCAGCGTCGGCCAATTGAGCGTCTTGGATATGAGGATCGAAATTCCAACGCCGAACGCGACCCCGATGATTCCTCCGACCACTGAAAGCGTGATCGACTCGATCAGGAACTGACGCCGAATCACACCGCTGCGAGCGCCGATTGCCATCCGAATGCCTATCTCGCGAGTGCGCTCGGTGACCGAGACAAGCATGATGTTCATGATTCCGATGCCGCCGACCAGCAGCGACACGCCGGCGATCGAAGCGAGCAGATTTGTCATGATCTTGCTGGATTGGTCGGCGGCGTCGGCAACGTCGGTCAGGTTGCGTACAAAGAAATCACTCTCTTGATTCGCGCTGAGCCTGTGTCGCTGGCGCAGCAGCTCGGTGATTTGCTTCTCGGCAGTAAACGTCGCCGCCGCGCTCACCGCCGAGACCATTACCTGGTTGATGTGCGTGATGGAGAGCATCTTCTTCTGCGCTGTCGTGTAGGGCACGATCACCGTATCATCTTGATCCTGCCCGTACTGGTTCTGCCCCTTGACGCTCAAGACTCCGATCACGCGGAATGGAAGATTGCGGATTCGCAGTGTTTGGGCTATCGGATCGGTTCCGGCAAAGAGGTTTTCGGCGACTGTTTTGCCAATGACACATACACGGTTAGAGGTTCTCACGTCGCCTTCGCTGAAGAACTCGCCGCTCGCAAGCGGCCATCTGCGAATGTCAGGGAATTTCTCGTTCGTCCCTTGAATGCCGCTCGACGCAACCCAATTCTGATTGCCGAACACGAGCTGGCCGTTGGCGCGAACTCCCGGACTGACGGCGCGCACCGACGGGCATTCCCGTTCTATCGCGTCGGCATCTTCGGGCGTCAATGTGTTGTTAGATCCGGCGCCCCCACGCATACCACTCGTGTTCATCGAGCCTGACATCACGAAAAGCATGTTGTCGCCGAGGTTCGCAATCTGCGACTGAATCGAAGACGACGCGCCCTGGCCAATCCCTACCATCGCGATGACCGCCCCCACGCCGATGATGATGCCGAGCATGGTGAGGCTCGACCGAAGCTTGTTGCGGCTAAGCGCACGAAGCGCAACTTTGAATGTCAGAAAGAGGTTCATTCGTCGTCGTCCTCCTCGTCCTCGAGCTCCGGCATGCTTTCAAGCTCTTCCCGAGCCGAGCGGGCATTCTTGATCATCTCGTCGCTCTTGACTCGCCCGTCCTTGAAGACGATAACTCTGCGCGCGTATTGCGCAATGTCGGGTTCGTGAGTCACCAGCGCGATGGTGATGCCTCTTTCCTCGTTCAGCTTTTGAAAGACGGACATCACATCGACCGCAGTTCGGCTGTCGAGGTTTCCCGTCGGCTCGTCCGCAAGGATGATCGACGGGTTGTTCACCAGCGAGCGCGCGATGGCGACGCGTTGTTGCTGCCCTCCTGAAAGCTGGTTCGGCATGTTGTTCATTCGGTCGCCAAGCCCCACGATTTCCAGAGCCTCCTTGGCGCGCACAAGCCGCTCAGCCGTCTTGGTTCCAAGGTACAGCATTGGAAGCTCGACGTTTTCGAGCGCCGACGTCCGAGAAAGCAAATTGAAGCCTTGAAACACGAATCCGATCTTGCGATTGCGTATGTCGGCAAGCTCGTCCCTGGAAAGCGTCGACACATCCTGGCCGTCGAGGTAGTAGTGCCCTCGCGTCGGCTTGTCGAGACATCCTAGGATATTCATGGTCGTAGACTTGCCTGAGCCGGAAGCTCCCATAATCGCGACGAACTCGCCGCGGTCGATGTGAAGCGACACGCCGCGCAACGCGTGAATCTCCATGTCACCCATCTTGTATGTCTTGTGGATGTGATCGAGCTTTATCAGCGCGGGCCCGAGCAGCGGGTCCGTCACAAGCGCTCGATCGCTCACACTCTCGACCGATTCGTTTCTCACTCTAGCTTCCAACTCAACCTCTCTCCCCTGAGCGCAGGCATTCTGCCAGCCTCTTCTCGCGCACGCCAATCAGCAGCCAGGAATGCCAGCGCTCCCGGGAACGCATGCTTATCTGGGCCGTCCGCCGCCGCCGCCCGGTCCGCTTGTAGGTGGGCGCTGGCCCAGCGGAGTAGTAGCCGGTTGCGTGCGGTTCGCGCCGTTCGCGTCGTTCTGTCCGGTGACGACGATCTCGCCCTGAAGAACGTCGCCGAAAACGATCTCGGTCACGCGGCCGTTGGTCAAACCTGTCCTGACAAAGCGCGGCTCGATATCCTTGCCGTCCGCGGTCAATATCCAAATCTGCTGCCCTTGCCGCCTGGGAGCGTCTCCGGCAGGCTTGGCGGCATCGGAGGCTTGACCTTCGCCTTGTTGACCGCTTTGTTGAGCATCGCGGCGGCGTTGGCCTTGCGGCCTTTCACCTTGAGCCTGGCCTTGCTGCTTCTCGGCAGGCTGTCCTTGCGCGCCCTCTTCTGGCTGCTTCTCGGCTTCGCGCTGTTTTCTCCGAGCGTCAATCTTCTGCTTCACAACCTCTTCTGACAGATTGGGTTTGAACCGGAGTGCGGCGTTAGGCACAGTCAGCACGCCTTCCTTTCGCGCGACCAGAACCGTTATGTTGGCCGTCATTCCCGGGCGCAGCTTCATGTCGGGGTTCGCCACATCGATCACGGCACTGTAGGTGACGACGTTCTGCAGCGTCTGCGCATTGAGTCTCACTTGAGTGATCTCGCCTGAAAACGTTTCGCCGGGATACGCGTCAACGGCGAAGTTCGCCTTAATGCCCTGCTTGATCTGTCCGACGTCGGCTTCGTCCACGGAAGCCAGCACCTGCATTTTGGTGAGGTCGTTTGCGATCGTGAAAAGGGTGGGAGCTTGCAAGCTGGCGGCGACAGTCTGGCCCACATCGACGTTCCGCGAAACTACTACGCCGTCGATTGGTGACGCGATGATCGAGTGGTCGAGGTTCAGTTGCGACTGTTGAAGCTGGGCTTTCGCTTGAGTGACCGACGCTTTCGCCTGATCAAGCTTCGCCCTGGCCGAAGCGCTTGCCGCTTGGGTTTGACCTACCTGAGCGCCCGCTTGTTCGTATCGCGCTGCAGCGGCGCCGGCCTGAGCTTTTGCGGCTTCAATATCGCGCCCAGATATGACCGCGGCGAGTTCCTCATAACGTCTAACAAGCGCGATCGCATCGTCGCGCTGAACGCGAGTGACTTCCTGATTCGCCTTTGCGGCTTGCACATTCGCTTTTTGGTTGTTGATGTCGGTTTCGGCCGATGCGACTGCGGCTTCTGCGTTGACCACGTTTGCGCGCGAGTTGTCGACTTGGGCCTGGAAGACCGCGGGATCGAGTCGCGCGACGATCTGGCCTTTCTTAACCTGTGAGTTGAAGTCCGCTCCGAGCCAGCTCACGGTTCCCGAGACCTGCGAGCCTACCTGCACAGTTGTGACCGCCTGGACCGTTCCTGTAGCGGAAACGTTGACTTCGACGTTGCCGCGCTCAACCTTCGCGGTGATGTAGTCGCTGGCGCTTGCGTTCTTGCCCCAGAACGCCGCCGCTACCAATCCGCCCACCACGACCAGCCCGATTAACGCTAACGGCGTCTTTCTCTTTTTGATGACTACAATGAGTCTCTTTAGCTTCTCCACAATCTGATCCTCGTTTCAAATCTGCGTACTAACAGCAGCGATTCACTAGCACGTTCCAAGACGATTTCCCACCTCTACAGGTTACACTAAACGCACTGTAGCTTGACAGTTGTTGACGCCCATCCCTATAGTACCAACTTGCCAAGCGGGCGGTTAGCTCAGCGGTAGAGCATCGGTCTTACAAACCGGGGGTCACTGGTTCGAACCCAGTACCGCCCACCAGTTTTTCGATGCTCCTAAGCCGTTGGGCAGATGCAAAAAGGTTTGAAGCGCGGAGTCGTAGTTCAGCTGGTTAGAACGCCGGCCTGTCACGTCGGAGGTCGCGGGTTCGAATCCCGTCGGCT
>JBBPIE010000039.1:0-55745 GCA_038040485.1 Candidatus Onstottus arcticum | reverse complement strand
CTCAAAATCACAAGCTTCTCGGACTTTTGCAAGAGGCTCTTTAGTCTGTGTCTCCAACCGGATAGACGCGATGACCATCGGACACAGACTAAAGTCTATGCTACGTCCTCAAACTGACCCACTACCCACATTCGGGTTGCATCGTGTGCCCGGCCATTCGCGTCTATACTCCGATAGAGTTTCCCGGTTAAAAGGAGAATAGACACATGGGTCTTATGCCACCGAAGGTTCCGGGCAGAACCGCTCCGCCTTCCGTCAGTTCCGCCGCAGCTCCGCCCGACGCGTTTGACAGAAACGTTGCGCTGCTGATGGGCCTTGTTCGCGACATCCGCGAAGAGGCGCAAAACATCGAGAGGTCAGTTGTTGAGATCAAAGAGAAGGGCGCGTTAGACGACACCTCGGTCAGAGCACAGGAAGTTACCGCTTCACTTGTCCACGCTAACCGGATATTCGCAGCCAACGAGCCCGTCGTACGCAAGCACTTCGATGATCTGCGAGTGTTGTTTCGGACCGAGCCAAGACTCTACGACGGATGCGGCGATGAGATCACCGAGATCGCGAATCATTGGGAGAGAATCTGTAATAATTGGCCGTCCACTGATCTCGCGACTATCGAAATACTGGCGCGCCTTGCGCGAGTCGAGTCACATATTGCTGAGCTTGAGTATCACTGCGGGTTGGTGACGATCCCGCACCGTTTGACGCAGCACCTGGAGACTTTGAGGACGGGTCAGACTCTCGATTTCCACGACACATTCAAGGACGAGTTGCCGAGACTCGAAGACCGGCTGAAGCTGCTTCAGTACCTCTACGCGCACCCGGCTGTGATAACCGGAATCGTAGATGTCCCGAAGGGCTTGATCTACCGGGCCTCGCCCAAGGCGGGGAGGCGCAGGTTGAGTTTCCTGATTATCGCCTTGACGCTGCTTGCCGGGGTCGTTGTGCTGTGGCTTTACCAGTGGATTGTTTCTGGCGGTCCGCCGCCATTTCGGGCGATGCTCGGCAGCCCGCTGCTCAAAGGCTACTTGTTTATCGCGCTGGGCAGTCTCGCGCACATTCTGATCGACGCCGTCAAACAGTCTCGCGCGCAGGCGAACGCTTCGTTCCGCGCGATTGACGATTGGGTGATGTGGGTCCACGTCACGGAAGTTCCGATCATGTCAGGCATCGCGTCGCTTTGGATTGGCATCATCGGCCTGGATTATTTCCAATCAGGGTTCACAGCTACGACCGCCTTCTTTGTCGGGTACAGCATAGACAGCTTTGTCGATTTATTCCTCGAGAGGTTCTCAGGGGCGGCCTCGGCGAGCGCCAAGGTGCTAACCGAGCAAGTAAAGTCGCGGGCGTGAACGGATCGTCAGGCGCCGTGTTGATCGGAGAGGCACTTTAAGACGCTGTTTGCGGTGACTCCGTGGATTCGAACGATCTTGTCTCTCGATGAAGCTCCCGCGATTATCTCAACCGATCCTGCGCCCACACCCAGCAGCTTTGCAAGAAAGCGCCGGCATTCCTCGTTGGCCTTTCCATCTACTGGCGGAGCGGTGATCTTCAACTTGAGCGCGCCCGCGTGCTCGCCCGTAAGCTCCGTTCTGGATGCGCGCGGTTGAACTCGTACTCTCAGAACTACTGAGCCTTTCTTCTCGCTGATTTCAATCACGCGCGTTTGACCTCAGCCCCCCACGAGGTTCGCCACCAGCGGCGTCAGTATTTGAACGATGAACATCGCCACCAGCGGCGAGAAGTCAAACATCCCGGCGACGAAGATTCGGCGAAGCGGCTTGAGCAGCGGCTCGGTTATCACAAACAGAAACCTGAAGAAGCCGTTCGCGTAGCTGATTCCGAACAAAGGCAAAAAAAATCGCAGAAAGATTGCCACTACGTAAAGCGAGCCAACCAGAAGGATCGTCGTGCTCACCAAAAACCGCGCAGTGATCAGGCCCAGACGCGCCGCCGTCCCGACCCTCAACGAAATGCCCGCAAACTCGCCGATCGTTCCCGAGATAAACAGCCCGGTCACCAGGATCATCACGCCCATCAACAGCGGCATCAGATCGTATCGCGTAATGCGGCCGGCGAACTGATGCCTCATCGGGCGCACCAGCGGCTCGGTCAGCCGCGTGAGATTGTAGCTCAGGCGGCTGAACGGATTCGCTCCGGCCCAATTCAGAATGACCCGCAGAATCAGAAGTCCGGCGACCGCGATAGCCGCCCACCAGACCAACCGGCTTAACCAGCCAAGGAAAATCGCAATTAGTTCCAAGAGTGCCCCGTTCTAAACACGTTTTTCGCGCGCGCCGAAGATCGCCGTTCCGACTCGAATCATTGTTGCGCCTTCTTCGATCGCCACTTCGAAGTCGTGACTCATCCCCATCGAAAGCTCGGTCAGTTTCCGCTCAGGCGCGCGCCGCCGGTTTAAGCCTTCGAGTATTTCTTTGAGCCGCCGAAAATAGCTGCGAGTCATCTCGGGCGAATCAAAGAACGGCGGCAGGGTCATCAGCCCGCGAAAATCAAGATGACTGGCAGAGTCAACAGCTTCGACAATCGCCGGCAACTCGCTTTCCAAGACGCCCGACTTGGTCGGCTCCTGCGCAAGGTCGACCTGAACCAGAACCGCCGGCCGTCGATCAAGCTCGCCCGCGATTCGGTCGACTCGCTCGACGAGCTCGCGGCTGTCAATCGTGTGAATTACGTCAAAGATCGCAACTGCCTGGCGCGCTTTGTTAGATTGCAGATTGCCGATTAGATGCCATCGAACATCCCCTCTTACGATAGCCGTTTTCTGGATGGCTTCTTGCACACGGTTCTCGCCGAGGTTGCGCGCACCTGCAAGCACAGCCTGTTGCGCTATCGCTGCATCGAATGTTTTGGAGACGGCGATCAGGGTGATTTCTTCGGCGCTTCGGCCGCCTCGTTCGGCTGCTCGCGCGATTCGTTCCTGCACTCGCGCGAGCCGCTCTCGTATGTCTTCGGCCATCGCGCCGAATCTTATCAGCGGCCGTGAGATGGTGACAAGGAACTGATGTTTGCAACTCCCTGTCAGCGGTCAGGAAGTGAGTTGAAAGCCCGCTCGTTCTAGTACAAGATGCTGTGCATGGCGATGGCGGAAAAGCGCCAGGATCTAGTGGTGTTCAAGCTGCGGCGCACGGCTTCGATCTGCGGAGAGTGTGGAACCGAGCTGCATAAAGGCGATCTTCTAAGGCTTCAGGATGATAATCGCGCGCTATGCCTGGAGTGCGCCGATATGGATCACCTCGAGTTTCTGCCGCGCGGTGACGCGGCGATCACTCGGCGATCAAACAAGTACTCGGGGCTCAAGGCGGTCGTTGTCGAGTGGTCGCGCAGTCGAAAACGCTATGAGCGGCAGGGAATCCTCGCCGAGCCCGAAGCCATCGAGCGCGCTATGGCGGAGTCGGACGCCGACTCAGAAGAGCGCGCGGCACGCCGTGAACGAGAAGCTTCGCGCCGAGAGAATCTCGATCGCAAATACGTGGCCGAGTTTGCTCAAGCTATTCGCGACGAATTTCCGCGCATTCCATCCGGCGCGGATATCAAGATAGCCGAACACGCGTGTTTGAAACACAGCGGCCGAGTCGGCCGGTCCGCCGCCGCTAAGGCCTTCGACAGCGACGCGGTCTTCCTCGCCGTTCGGGCTCACGTCCGGCATGTGTACACGAACTACGACGAACTGCTACTCATCCACGACGACCGTCAGCTCGCCCGCGAGAAAGTGCGGGACAAGGTTCAAACGATTCTGGATGAATGGAGGATGCTGGTCTAATTTATTCGGCTTGTCGAGCGCGCGCGAATACTCTTACTTGTTTTGCTTATCCGTCGTCGTTTTTCTTTCACTTCCCCATCCGCCGCCGCCCGGACTCTCGATCCTGATCCGGTCCCCGGCTTCGGCGTCCACTGAGTCCTTTCCCGCCAGCAGTTGCTCACCGTCTTTCTTGAGGAGAGTCGTGCGGCCGGGCTTCGCCGGCTCACCGCCCTTCAATCCATAAGGCCGCGTTGTTCTTCGATCCGATAGAATAGTCACGCGTGCGTCAGTCAACAGCTCGATCTCGCGCACGACGCCGTCACCGCCACGAAACTGGCCCCTGCCGCCGCTTTCACCGCGGATCGAATACTGGTGCACGCGCATCGGATAAGCGTACTCCATCGCTTCGGCAGGCGTGTTCAGCGAGTTCGTCATATGCGTGTGAATCGCGTCTATGCCGTCCAACCCCGGCCGCGCGCCCATCCCACCGGCTACGGTTTCGTAGTAAGCGAACTGCTTGCCGGTGCGCGAGTCGGTCCCGCCGATCGTCAAGTTGTTCATCGTGCCCTGACTCGCCGCGGGAACCGGCGCGCCAGTCTTCGAAAGCGCTAGCATCAGCACATCTACCATTCGCTGCGAGGTTTCAACGTTGCCGCCCGCAACCGCCGCGGGTGGAAGCGCGTTCACGACCGTCCCGGCTGGCGCGATCACTTTGATCGGATCGAGTAAGCCCCAGCTTGCGGGCACGTCCATCGGGATCAGGCATCGGAAAACGTAGTAGACCGCCGACACAGTGATTGCCTCAACCGCGTTGATCGGTCCGCGAACCTGAGGCGAGCTGCCGGTGAAATCGACTATGGCCCGGTCGCCCTTGATGTCGATCCGCACCGATATGCGAACCGGTTTGTCCGAGTAGCCGTCGTCGTCGAGAAAGTCTTCTGCTTGGTATGAGCCGTCAGGCAGATTGCGAATCACGCTACGCGTTATCTCGGCGGTGTAGTTGATGAGGTGCCCAGCGTAGAGATCAGCTTCTTTGAATCCGTAGCGCTCAATTATCTCGAGCAGCCGGGTTTGCCCGGTCGCGATCGCGCCCAGTTGAGCAGTGAGATCGCCTTCGCGCTCTTCAGGTATCCGAACGTTTGCAGCGATCAATCTCATCACGTCATCGTTGACTTGGCCGCCGATCATCAAGCGCACGGGCGGAATTCTCAAACCCTCCTGATAGATCTCATCGGCACGTCCCATCGAGCCGGGAGTAGCCCCTCCGATGTCCGCGTGATGCGCGCGATTGGCTACGTAGAAGAGGGGGCGAGGCGACGGAGTGACGGTCGCCCCCTCGCCCCCTCCCACCCTCCCCCCCTCGCCGTATACGGCGGCTACCATCGTCACATCGGGCAAGTGAGTTCCGCCCGCATAAGGATCGTTGAGCACGGCGATGTCGCCAGGACCGAGCTGAAGCGCTTCGAGCGCGGCGCGCACCGACATCGGCATCGATCCGAGATGCACGGGCATGTGATCGCCTTGCGCGATCAGGACGCCTTTGCTGTTGAAGACCGCGCACGAATAATCGCGGCGTTCTTTTATGTTCGGCGAGAACGCCGAGCGGCGCAGGCTCACGCCCATCTCTTCTGCGACAGAGGAGTAGAGCGATTTGAAGATTTCGAGTTTGACCGGGTCGACTCTCATCGGGGGTATCGTTCATGGGTGCATCGTCGCACCAACCCATTGTCGAAAGGCTGTCAGGGCTTTGGATTGTCCCTCCGTCTTGCTGAGTTCGACAAAGTCGGTGATTGCTTGCGCCGTCAGCCCATGGAAGGAGCGGCTGGCAGAAGCTTCTACGTAGTCGCGGTCGAGGAGGTGATAGATGCGCGCCTGTTGGCCATTGTAGCGCCATATCTCAAGCACGCCGAACGCCGCATAGATTGGAAACTTGCTCAGGGATTCATTGGTGATGTCGACTTCAACGACGATGTCAGGTGGTGGGTCGACGTCGAGGTCAATCCTGCGGTTGCCGACAAGCGAACCAGCGTTTTGCACATAAAAAGAGGCATCGGGTTCGGCGCCCTTCAAGTCGCCTTTTCTCTTAAAAGTCGTGGAGCCTCTGGTCTCCAGGCTGAGGTTGATTTCTTCTGCTAAGATCCGAACCATGCTGTAAATGAAATCCTTGTACTCCTCGTGCTCGGGCAATGGGCTCATGATCTCGACCCTCCCGTGATCATAGCTCACGCGCACTCCGGGCCATTCGCTCAATTCTTCCAGCAGGTGCTCGTATTCATCCCAACTAATGTGTTCAAGCCGGAGCATCGCGCCGTCGGGGAGATGCTCAACTGCTTCCAGATAGCTTGCCGCGGATGTGCTCATAAGCCTTCTTCCCACGAGTTTTGTTGCAGCCGGATTATACCTCATATTTCCTTGTCTCAAAGCGATCTAATCCTTGCGGCGGTGTCACCAGCCTCCGCGCTACCTCAGCGCCTCGGCGCCTCTGCGGTTAGCGGGTCTCGGCGTTCATTTCACTCCAAAGCCCAAAGGGCTGAACCATCAATCAGAGCAAACATTCGAGTTCGACCCGCCATTCATTTTGCAGCGTGACTCGTGAGCCGCTATCCTCGTCTTGACCAGCCGCCGCAGAACCGCGAAGTTCCGATGAAACCGAAAATCTTTCCAATTGTAGGGGCGCATGTTTCCATCGCAGGCGGGCTCGCGAACGCAATCGCGCGCGCCGAAGCGCTCGGGTGTGACTGCCTCCAGATCTTTGCGCGCAACCCGCGAGGCTGGGCAGCTCGCGAGTTGACGCCCGCCGAGATCAGCGAGTTCCGCGAAGCCCGCGAGAGATCGGGTTTATGGCCGCTTGTCATTCATTCCGTTTACCTGATCAATCTCGCAGCGCGAGACCCGGCGCTACTGGCAAAGTCACGCTCGACATTTCGCGAGGAGCTTAAGCGAGGACTGGCGCTCGGAGCTGATTATCTGGTCGTTCATCCCGGCAGTTCCGGACAGGCGGGCGCCGAGAGGGGAATTGCGACGGCAGTCGAATCAATTCGCGAAGCGACACGCGGGCTCGAGTTGAAAGGCACGGTATCGAGCTCCAGTCATGCCGCACCCGCGAAGCGACGCGGAGAGAACGGCGCCCTCACGATCTTGATCGAGAACACCGCCGGACAAGGCTCATCGATCGGGTGCGACTTCGGACAGATCGGGGATTTGCTCGCGGCACTGAGTGATCTTCCGGTTGAGGTCTGTCTCGACACGGCGCACACATTCGCGGCGGGCTACGACATTTCAACCGAAGCGGGATTGAACAAAACGATTCGCGAGATCGACGGCTCGTTCGGCGCAGATCGGATCAAGCTGATTCATTGCAACGACTCAAGAGCGCCGCTGGGCTCGCGGGTCGATCGTCACGAGCACATCGGGCTCGGTCACATCGGGGCTGAGGCGTTTCGGCGGCTAACCCAAGCCCCAAGGTTTCGCCGCATTCCCTTTGTTTTGGAAACCCCGGTGGATAAGGAGCGCGACTATGAGTGGAACGTAAAAACGCTGCGAGAACTGGCGAAGGTGGACAAGACAAGGATCGTCAAATCGGCGTGACGTCATCACCGGACGTATATGGGGTTAGCATAAATCCAAGGCCGCTGCTCGCCGTCTACCTCGAGCCAGGCTTCAATGCGATACACGCCAGGAGTCTTTACCTCAAAGTCGATCCGGCTCGCGTTGCTCGTCTGAATGACCTCGCCGTTGCGGATCAGCTTCATCGCACATTTGATGGGCGCCTCGGCGATCAGTTTAAGACCGCTTCCCAGCCGGACCTCGTCGCCCATTATGACGCCAGCCTTTCGACCGTTCCGAGCGACAAACGCAAACCCTGTCGAGTCGCACAGCCAATCGTGCGCGACGAATGCGTGGCCACGCTTGAGAGCTTCGCGTATCGCTGCCTCCGTCAACTCGCGAGCCAGAATGTGAGTTGATACATAACGCAGGCTGCGCTCGTACGGATCGAAGTCGAGCCGTGCTATCAACTCACCCGGCTTTCTCCCTCGCACCAACTCGGCCACGCCCGGCACCTTATCCGCCGTCACGCGAGTCGTGGTCGGCTTGCTGGTGATATAGCCGACTTCGACGGTAGCCTCGTCGATCGCGGTGACCGTGAACACCTGGTTGTGGTGGCAGTCGTTTGCCGCGACTCCGGTGAGCGGATGAGTCTGCGAATCGCTGTCCCACTTGGCGATGATGCCTTCAAGATAATCCTGCTGAGCGCCGAAGACTTCTTCCGGGTAGTCATTGAGCGCAGCGGCCAACTCCGGCAGGCGCATCGGATCCGTCAGCGTACCTCGCAGCCACAGGTTGAAAGCACCCTCGTCCTTGATGTCGGTGTGATGGTTGTAGATCTCCAGCCCATCGAGCTTGTCGGCCGGCCAGTCGAGCCGCTCTTCTACGTGGGACAGAAAAATGTTTCCACCGCCACCACGAACCAGCTCTATGTATTGCTCGCGCGAGTCGGCCTTGCCTTCCTTTAACGAATTAATAGGAAACGACAGAAAGCCGCGGTCTTCGGCCCCGGGGATGAACAGCACGCCGTCGCGGACGCCTCGCCAACTGTCGTCAATGAAGTCGCGATTTGGCCGGATGTGATCGGTGAGCATCACGATCTGGACTCCCGCTCGCCTGGCCGCCGCAAGCAGTTCAGGCCGAGTCCCTCCAGTGTGCGTCGCGTCTTCGGCGTGAGCATGTAGCACCGCGCGATACTCATTGAGGCCGGTCTTAACAGAGACCGGTCGTCGCTCGCTGGCGAAACGCACGCGATCGGCGCGAACGGCTCGAAGATGCTGAGGCTTGAGACGCTCAATGGTTGTGTACTTGCGCCCCGGCGCGAGTTTGCCAGACCTCTGTCGTGCCGCAATACTGGTTGTTGACAGCGTCAAAGCGAAAAGGACTGTTTCGCAGACGGCTCTTTTGATTCTTGTCATGAGTCCCTAGTGAGCATTGCGGCTTAGAAGCAGTGCCGCGCTAAGCTCTGTACAGGAGCCGTGTTGAGCCTGTCAAACCGGGCACGAAGTGTTTAGAGTTCACGCAACTTTGAGTTGCTACGTTCGCAAGCGACGTTCTATCATATCTGCGATGTTCTCCAAATCGTTACAACTCGAACTCACCCTTCTGAACCCGTTGCTCGCCTGAGCGTCGTGTGCGCGATCATTTTGTTTCGCCCACACAGCTCCGTCAAACTCGCTTTCAAAATCTATAGCTTCTAAAGCGGTCAGATATCATGAAAGAAAAATACTTCCCTCAAGAGATCGAACAAAAGTGGCAGAAGCGGTGGGCTGCACAGAAAACCTTCGAGGTAACCGAAGACCCAACGCGCGAAAAGTTCTACTGCCTCGAAATGCTCGCCTACACTTCCGGGCGCGCTCACATCGGGCACGTCTCGAACTTCGCGATCGGCGATGCGCTTGCCTGGTACAAGCGCATGCGCGGCTTCAACGTGATGCACCCGTTTGGCTGGGACGCTTTTGGCCAGCCCGCCGAAACCGCGGCGATCAAGGACGGCACTGATCCGGAGAAGTTCACGCGCGATGCGATCGCTTACATGAAGTGGCAGTTCCAGAAGATGGGCATAAGCTACGACTGGTCGCGCGAAGTCGCGACCTGCGATCCCGAGTACTACAAGTGGAACCAGTGGTTCTTCATTCGAATGTGGGAGCGCGGGATGCTCTATCGCAAGCTCGCGCCCGTGAACTGGTGCCCCAGGGAAGACATCTCGCTCTCGAACGAACAAGCGTCAGGCGGCGTGTGCTGGCGTTGCGGCTCGCCGGTAATTCAGAAACAGTTGATGCAGTGGTTCGCGCGCATTACCGACTACGCCGATCAGTTGCTGGACGATCTGGACAAGCTGGAAGGGAAGTGGCCCGACCGAGTGATAGCAATGCAGCGCAACTGGATCGGCCGAAGCCGCGGCGCTCACGTTCGGTTCAAGGTCGCCGACAGCGTCGAGTCGATTGCAGTATTCACGACTCGCATCGATACGATCTTTGGCGCGAACGCAATCGTGCTGGCGCCTGAGCATCCCGCCTTGGAGAAGGTCCTCGAGGGCAAACCGAATCGCGACGAAGTCCTGTCTTTCGCCGAGAGATTGAAAGAGCAGCGCAAGACTCGCGAGCTCGAGCAGGTCGAGAAAGAAGGCATCTTCACCGGCGGCTACGCCGAGAATCCGTTCAACAACGAGCGGCTGCCGATCTGGATCGCGAACTTCGTGCTGATCGAGTACGGAACGGGCGCGATCATGGCAGTGCCTGCGGGCGATCAGCGGGACTTCGAGTTCTCGCGCAAATACCACCTGCCGTTTCGCCAAATCAAGCTGACTCCGGACGGCCGCGAGATACCTGCCGATGATTTGGACGCGCCCGATGAGGACTGGACGACTACAGTAAACACGGGCGAATGGAGCGGCTTGTCGTCCGAAGAAGCAAACCGCCGAATGACTGAACACGCCGAGGCTCGCGGGTTTGGGAAAGGTGCAATTACCTACAAGCTGCGCGACTGGGGTATCTCGCGGCAGCGGTACTGGGGCACGCCGGTTCCAATGATTCATTGCGAGCGCGACGGCATCGTTCCTGTTCCTGATGACCATTTGCCGGTTGTGTTGCCCAAAGGCGTGAACTTGAAGGTCGAGGGCGGCTCGCCGCTCGATCACGTGCCCGAGTACGTCAACGTGACTTGTCCGAAGTGCGAGGGCCCGGCGCGGCGCGACACCGACACGATGGATACGTTTGTCGATTCGACCTGGTATTACTTCCGTTACTGCGATCCGCACAACGACCGCCAGCCGTTCGATCCGGAGAAGATCGCGTACTGGCTGCCGGTCGATCAGTACATCGGAGGGATCGAGCACGCGGTGCTGCACTTGATCTACACGCGGTACTGGACGAAAGTGATGCGCGATTTGGGACTGGTCAAATTGGATGAACCGATAGCACGCCTGCTGACTCAGGGAATGGTCAACAAGGAGACATACTTTTGTCCCGAGCACGAGTGGCTTTTTCCGGAGCAGGTGACCGAAGAGAAGACCTGCTCGATTTGCGGAAAAGCGGTCATCGCCGGCCGCGTTGAGAAGATGTCAAAGTCAAAGAAGAACGCGGTCGACCCCATCGAGATGATCAACATTCACGGCGCCGACGCGTTGCGGTTGTTCGTGCTGTTCTCGGGACCTCCGGACAAGGATAAGGAGTGGTCCGACACCGGCTTTGAAGGAGCTTCCCGGTACTTGCAGCGAGTCTGGCGCATTGCTTACAAGTGGCGGGACCGGATTGTTGAAGCGTCGCAAGACCGCCTAACGATCGAGGCGCGAGAACTGACGGAGTATCAACGCAAGCTGCTGCGGCGCACGCATCAGCTCATCCGCTCGATCACCGAGAACTACGAGGAGCGGTTGCACCTGAACACTTGCATCTCGTCGTTGATGGAGTTGACCAACGAGATTTACACTTTCGATCAATCGGTCGAGAAGCACCACGGACCGACCGAAGCTGATGTGCGTATCGCGCGTGAAGCGATTGAGCCATTGATCGCGATGCTGACGCCGTTCGCTCCGCACATGTCTGAAGAGATGTGGGAGGCTTATGGTCACGCGGAAGACCTTGCGGTAACGCCCTGGCCCGGCTTCGATCCTGAGCTTGCTCGTGAAGAGGAGATTGAAGTCGCCGTCCAGGTGAACGGCAAGCTGCGCAGCCGACTGTTTGCGAGTCCCGACGCGAGTGACGACGACCTTCGGAGCAAAGCCTTGGCGGATGAGAAAGTCCTTGCCGCAACCGCCGGGCAAGATATTGTGAGAGTGATCGTTATCCCTCGCAAGCTCGTGAATGTCGTTCTCAAATGATTCGTGGCGAGTCGAACTGGAGTTTGCGGTTCAGACTGCGCGGGCACTCTCCTTCCCACTGCTCCGCCAACCCCTTTCAGGCTAGCTTCGCGCCTTTCTACGCGCTCGGCCCTTTCTTCAGGAAGATTGAATGCTCAGGTCAAAATGACCGGAGAAAGCTCGGTTAGCAACGTCTTCGAGTAGTTTTCTCCCGTCTAACCAGCATTGTTCAAAACCTTGATCTCCGATCGAAACTCCGAGCCGCGCGCGAGAAGCTAAACCCTTGTCATAACGACTTACCTGGCTCCGGTGATTGCGCGATCAGCAAATTGGGAGGTCCATTGGCTGCGCGCCGTCCCGCCACTAAGCCCTTCGCTCCAGACCGTGGCACGGCCGTTGACTAGTTGAGACCGCGAGGGCCGACTCGGCAATCACCGTTCGGGCAAATGAACCACGAGGGAGTGTGAGACGGCGCGAGCATACGGCAAGCGAGAAGGAAGGTCGGAGTGAACAGTATGAAGACAACTAACAGCTTTCTAAAACTGCTAGCGGCAGTTTTACTTGTGTCCTCTTTTGTCACGATGGGGTTTCCGTCGGGAGGGCAATCCGTTGTGGCTCAATCAAAGTCGAAGCCGCCGCAGCAGGGCCCACCGCCCGACGCGCAGGGTTCCAAGATCTCTTCGGACCTGCAGGATGCGTTCAATCATGCTCCAGAACGGCTTGTTCGAGTGATCGTTGACACGACGCCTTCGCCGACCAGCAATGCTTTTAGCAAGCTGAGAGCGAGAATCGGCGAGATGGGCGGGACCGTAATCCGGAGTTTGAATGGCGGAAAGACCACTTCGGTAGAGATCGCCGCAAGCGCGATCCGAGCACTGGCCTCCGATAACGGCGTCAAATATATCTGTCTTGATAGAGCGACTCAGGTTGCCGGTCATCTTGAGACAACGACCGGCGCCGCCGCCGCAAGAAGCTACGGCACGGCGGCGACTGGTACGATCGACGGCAACGGCGTCGGCATCGCGGTACTTGATTCCGGTATTTATACTGCTCATCATTCCTTTTCGTCCGACCGAGTAGTAGCAAGCATCGATTTCACTGGCGAAGGAAGAACAGATGATCCTTTTGGTCACGGCACGCACGTCGCTTCCGTGGCGGCCGGAAACAACCACGTCTCCGCGGGCGCGTATACCGGCGTAGCTCCACGCGCGAAGCTTATCAACGTCAGGGTGCTTGACTCTCAAGGTCGCGGCTCACTCTCTAATACTATTGCGGGCATCGACTGGTGCATTGCGAACAAGGGGCTTTACAACATTCGCGTTCTCAACCTCAGCCTCGGCGCAACGGCTGTTGATTCCTATGTGAACGATCCTCTGTGTCAGGCAGTCAGGCGAGCCTTCGACGCCGGGATAGTTGTGTGCGTGGCTGCGGGAAACTCGGGCAAGGACCAGAACGGGAACAAGGTCTTTGGAGCGATTCACTCGCCAGGAATTGAGCCTTCTGCGCTCACGGTTGGCGCGGCGAACACTTTAGGAACAAACTCACGGGCCGATGACTCAGTGGCAAGTTTCAGTTCCCGCGGACCGACTCGCGGATACTATACCGACACGTCCGGGGTGAAGCACTATGACAATCTGATCAAACCCGATCTCATCGCACCCGGCAACAAGATACTCGAGGCTGAATCCCCCAACAATCACCTTGTGGCGGATAATCCGTTGCTTGACGGCAACGTCAGCACGTCGCCGTATCATGAGATGATGACAATGAGCGGCACGTCAATGGCGACGCCCGCCGCGGCGGGGGCGGCTGCTCTTCTGCTGCAGAGGAATCCCTATCTCACCCCAAATCTCGTTAAGGCCGTACTCGAGTACACCGCGCAACCGCTCCCCGGGGTAAGCAACTACGAGCAGGGAGCCGGCGAGTTGAACATAGAAGGGGCGGTTAGGCTTGCCGGTTTGATACGGACCGATTTAGCAGGGCGATATTTAGGGGATGTTCTGCTGACCGGCGCAACGCCTACGGCTTCAACATCGATCGCAGGCTATTCGTTTAACTGGGGCGGCGGAATCATCCAGAAGTGGAACTTCATCTACGGGTCCGCTCTGATAACAAAGTTTCAGGGCATCTACGGCAGCGGCGTGCTGCTTTCAAGCGGAACACTCCTATCGAATGGCACCCTCTTAGCGGATGGCACGCTTCTCTCATCCGGAACGTTGTTGTCCGAGGGAGTAATCTTTTCGGATGGCACACTCCTCTCAAGTGGAACGCTGTTGTCTGAAGGAACCTTGCTGGCAGATGGCACGCTGCTGGCTGATGGAACTTTGCTGGCAGACGGAGTGATGTTGTCTGACTCAACATTGGCTTCCTCAACACCGGCGTCGGTGGCGCAAGCTCTGGCCATGGCAGCGTTGAGCGGTGATCAGACTTCGAGCATGGCGCCCGAACCGGACCCCGACCCGCTCAATTAAGAATCGTCTGAAAGGCTCCAAAGAGGAAGAGAAAGCAATGTCTCCTCTGACTAAATTGAATGTGCCCAAACCGAATCGGCAGGTGCTTCGTCCCACGGGGATAAAACCTCTGATCGTGGAGAAGCTCATAGCCGGCGACGAAGCTGAGGTGCTGGCGTTCCTTGCCGAGCGGCCGATCCACACATTCGGAATGGCTGGATTCATCCGAAGCAACGGGATCGTCAGCCCGCACAATCGCGGCGAGTTCTATGCGTGCCGCGACGGCGAGGGTCGGCTGGAAGGGGTCGCGTTGATCGGCCACTTCATCCTTTTTGAAACTCACAGCGATGCCGCAATCCGAAGGTTCGCTCGCCTCGCCCAGAAGCAATCGGATGTCTCCATGCTTCTTGGCGAGCAAGAAAAGGTTCAGGCGTTTTGGGACTACTATGCCAGCGGTGGTCAAGCTCCCCGTCTGTTCTGCCGCGAGCGGCTGCTCGCGCAGCGATGGCCGATTGAGGTGCAGTACGAGGTCCCTGCCTTGAGATTGGCCACGATTGACGATCTGGATCTGATCGTTCCCGCGCACGCTCAAACCGCACTTGAGGAGAGCGGAGAAGACCCGCTTGAAAAAGACCCCGTTGGCTTTCGTCAGCGTTGCGCGCACCGAATCGAACAAGGCCACACGTGGGTGCTTGTCGAAAACGAACGGCTCGTCTTCAAAACTGAGATTGTAGCCGATACTCCGGAAGTCATTTACATCGAGGGTGTGTGGGTTGCGAGGCAAAGGCTATGGTCGGCGATGTCTTTCGCAGCTCAACCGGAGCTTTCTTCAGCGCGCTGATTCCGTTTGCCTCCTGGTCAACGAGAGGTTCGGCGGCGCGCAGACCTTCTATAAGAAAGCCGGATTCAAGTACGTAAGCGCCTACGACACAGTATTCTTGCAGCGGGAGCATTGATGGAAAGCGGCGCGGCAGTAAGAATGGAAGATTGCGACCTGACGCCGTTCGCTCCGCACATGTCTGAAGAGATGTGGGAGGCTTATGGCCTCGCGGAAGACCTCGCGTTAACGCGCTGGCCCGGCTTCGATCCTGAGCTTGCTCGTGAAGAGGAGATTGAAGTCGCCGTTCAAGTGAACGGCAAGCTCCGCAGCCGCCTGTTTGCGAGTCCCGCCACCGACGACGATCTTCGGAACAAATCCCTCGAGGATGAGAAAGTCCTTGCTGCAACCGCCCGCCAAGATGTTGTGAGGGTGATTGTGATCCCCCGCAAGCTCGTGAACATCGTGGTCCAGTAATTCTGACCGAAGGGATTCAGCAGTCTGACTGAACGGTTGTGCCTGTACTCTTCTACCGGTCGTGGAACTAGAGTTCTGCGATAAAACACGCCGGGCGAGATCGGAAACACGAGATTTGGCCGCGCGCGCCCTAAATCATTAACCAGTTTATGTTTACAGCGACGAACGCGAAATGCTGGAACGCCTTGATTGAAAGCCGGCCGCGTCAATTCCGCAATTCCGTTTATATGGCGGCCTTGTTTGGGGACTCTTTCGCCTTTGGCACGTGTATTGACGTGTTACGCGGGCCGGAAAGGCGCGGCAGAGCGTGACGCGTTGCCTTTCACGGTTTGTTTTGGCCCTTGAGGATTCAGGCTGATTTCAAGTGGTAGCAAGTCCAGAGTCGACGGGAAGAACGAGTGTACGCTCTAACGAATTCAGAACAAGCCGCATTAACTAGTCAAGGATCCTCGCTTGTTACTGGGGGTTCGGAGACCATCGAGCGGCTTACCTGGCGTCATCAGCCGGAAGCGCTCGCGTTTCTAGCCGAGCGCCCGATACACACTTTCGGGCTCGCGGGCTTCATCCGCAGCAATGGCATGGTGAGCGCGCACAATCGCGGCACCTTCTATGCGTATCGGGGCGAAGGGGGCAGGCTCTTAGGCGTTGCGCTGATCGGTCATTTTATTCTCTTTGAAACTCGCTGCGAACGCGCACTTGAAGTGTTCGCGAAGCTGGCGCAGCAATGCACGCGAGCGCACATGCTTCTCGGCGAGCGAACAAAAGTACAAACGTTCTGGGATCACTACAGTGACGGAGGTCAGTCGCCGCGCCTTTTTTGCCGGGAGGTACTTCTCGAACAGCGCTGGCCCGTCGAAGGACAGCCATCCGTCCCTGGTCTTAGACTCGCAACACCGCTTGACCTCGATCTGATCGTCCCCGCCCACGCTCAAACCGCCTTCGACGAAAGCGGCGTAGACCCACTTGAAGAAGATCGGGATGGATTTCGCAAGCGCTGCGCTCGGCGCATCGAGCATGGACGCACGTGGGTACTGGTTGAGAATGAACGGCTGATCTTCAAAGCGGAAGTTGTCGCCGACACACCTGAGGTAATCTATCTGGAAGGCGTGTGGGTCGATCCTGGCGAGCGCGGGAAAGGTTACGGCTCGCGCTGCATGAAACAACTGACCGGAACCTTTTTGAGAAGGACAGAGAGTGTTTGCCTCCTGGTGAATGAGCGTGTCCCCAAAGCACAGGCCTTCTACGAGAAGGTTGGTTATAATGCCGTCAGCTCCTACGACACGGTTTTTCTTCGCCGGGAACATTGATGGAAAGCGCCGCAGCAGGGACATTCGAAGATCGCGAGTTGACGCCAGATGAGATCGAGCTGCTGGCTGGTCTTGTCATTGAAGAGCGTGATCACTACACGATACTTGGAATCGAACGGGCCGCGTCCGCTTCCGAGATAAACACCGCATATTGCCGAGCCGTCGAGTTCTTCCACCCGCTTAAGTACAGACACTTGCTCGAGTCGGACAACATACTTCACTGGAAGCTTAGCTGCGCATACCTGCGAGTCGTCGAAGCCTTCTCAACCCTCTCCAGCCGCAGCCGCCGCCAGGCCTACGACGGAACGATGAAGCGGCAGATCATCGGATCGTTGCGTACGCGCGAGCGCGGACAGTCGGCCACCGGCTCGTCGCTGATTGCTTCTTCGATGGCGCGCGCGAAAGCTTCGAGCGCAAAGCCGCAGCCACTCAACGGCCGCGAAAGGCGAAGAGTGGAAAGAGTTCAATTGTGCTTGCCGCTCGTTGTGGTGTTCGAGCGCCACTGGCAGGAAGTTACGGAGACGATCGATGTTAGTCCTCTCGGCGTGAAGTTTCGGCTCTCGCGGCCGATCGAACTCGGAACGTTTGTTCGGCTCGAACTCCCGATGCCCTCCAACTTGAGGACCAGAGCCGACGACCACGCCCTTACACCGTAAGCGGCTGCGTCATCCAGGTGACTCCCGACTCCGTCGATCGCATCGTGGTTGCGGAGTTTGTTTAGCTGCGGCCGTTCGTCGCCGCTCTGCTTGTTTCTCACCCTCCCCAAAGCTAATATCCGATCACGATGTTCAAATCCGCGTTGTTAGCCCTCGCGCTATCGCTCTTTGTGGATGTTTGCGGTTACAAGCCCGCCGGCAAGGGCAGAAGCTTGCCAGTCTCCATCAAGACGATTGCAGTGCCGATCTTTCAGAACTCGAGTCTCAAGTACCGCGTCGAGCAGCGATTCACCCGCGCAGTCATAGAAGAGATATTGAAGCGGGCGCGCGGCCTTCGAGTAACGACGAACCCCGATGAAGCGGATGCGGTGCTGAACGGCGACATTCGGGGCTTTCGCGCCAGTGGATCGATCCTGGACGACCGCGGACGAACGCGCGTGTGGGACCTGCGAATCACGGTGAGTCTCACGGTGCGCGATCTGAAGAGCCACAAGATTCTCTTCGAGAATCCGCGCCTGGCGTTCGAGGGGGAGTATGAGCTTTCCGATGACCCGCAGTCTTTCTTTAACGAGGAGAACGCCGCCGTCGACCGCGTCGCCAAAGACTTCGCCCAATCGATCGTGTCCGCAATAATGGACGGACTGTGAGCAGCAAACGACCCAGGAAAAAACTCGACGGCCTGACCTTCGATGTGTTTCGAAGGCAGATCAAGGAGCATCGCGTAGACCCGCTCTACTTGTTTCTTGGCGAAGAAGTTTACCTTCAAGAGCGGGCGCTCCGGTTGCTGACTGAGACTTTGGACGAGGCCGGCCGAATGTTCAATGTTGGGGTGTTCACAGTCGGTTCGGACTCGGGCTCGGGTTCCAAGACAACGGCGGCGCAGGCGATTGACGCGGCCAATCAGTGGCCAATGATGTCGGCGCGGCGCATCGTCGTAGTTCGCGAGTTCGACAAGATCAAGGAAGAAGAGCACGAGTTAGTGCTGGACTATCTGAAGCGCCCCTCGCCGACCACAACGGTTGTATTCCAGGCCGTCTCGGCGGACCAGAGAAGGAAGGTCACGACCGCGCTTATGAAGGCTTGCACGGTCGTGGCGTTCGACGAACTGAAGGATGACGAGGCCCGACGGTGGGCTGAAGGCTACGTCAAACTCCGCGAACGCCGGATCGAGCCTCGCGCGCTGGATCGGTTGATCGCTCTTGCGGGCACTCGCCTCGCGCGGTTGGTGAACGAACTTGAGAAGCTCGCTGCCTACTCAGCCGGCGAAGTCATCACCGAGGCAGCGGTTTTGGAACTGGTGCCGCGTTCTCGTGAGCACACGAGCTGGGAACTCTGGGACGCGATTATCAAGCGGGACGGCAAACGCGGAATGCGGCTGATAAAGCATATGCTTGACGATGGTGACACGGGCGCGCCGCTGATGATACTGGGCGCGCTTGCAGGGTTGTACAGGCGAATGCTCGCGGGAAAGGAACTGCTGGAGAGAGGAGCAAGCTTCGACGAGTTCTCGCGGGCAATCGGCCAGTGGCGTGAGAGCGCGACGAATTGGAAGACTCGCTTGAACCGCACTTCGCGGGCCGAGATAGTGCACGGGCTTCACCGGATAGCTCAGGTGGATAACGCCATCAAAAACGCGGAGGCGACGCCGAGACTTCAAATGGAATTTCTTGTTGCTGAGCTGATACTGCCCCGGGCTTCGACCCGGTAGAAGAAAGAAATCGCAGGACTGAGAGTTCCAGAGACAACAAAAGAACGGCGTTCGTCGCCGTTCTTTTTCATTCGATGTTCGTTCCGAGT
The DNA here is from genome assembly GCA_038040485.1 of Candidatus Onstottus arcticum. Taxonomy (GTDB): domain Bacteria; phylum Acidobacteriota; class Blastocatellia; order UBA7656; family UBA7656; genus Onstottus_B; species Onstottus_B arcticum. The sequence continues at coordinate 36,638 of JBBPIE010000039.1, read as the reverse complement.
TGCCGGGCCGCGGATCAGTGATTAGGCGGACATCCCGTTCACTTTGGAAGTCAGGCGGGACTTGTGCCGCGCGGCTGCGTTGTGATGAAGCACGCCTTTTTGAATCGATCGATCGATGACTGACACGGTCTGTCCGAGCATTACCTGCGCTTCCTCGCGGTTTCCGCCCTCGATCGCGGCGCGCAGCTTCTTGATCTGAGTGCGCAAATGGCTTCGATTGCGGCTGTTTACCTCGTTGCGCCGCACGGTTTGTCTTACTCGTTTCTCTGCTGACTTATGGTTCGCCACTTCGATGTCTCCTCACACTGTCGGGAAAATCTTGCTTGAAAAAGACCAGTAGAATAGCGGGCCGCTGAAAGACGTGTCAAGGCGGCGGCAAACTGAAAGGCGTCATTCTTTCCCGAAGCGCGTGACTGTGAATCGTTCTACCCTCACCGGTGCTCCGGGTGTAATTCCCGCCTTCAAGTGAACGGATTGCCACTGCTCTTCGACGGAGTCAATTCCCTCAATGCGCGGAAGCAACAGGCCGCGGCGCCGTCCATCCAGAGTCTCTATGATCACGCCGTAACGAGATGGGTCGAGGTCTTCCGGTCCGCGAACGGGTTCCGGCCGCGCAAGCACGTCAACCCCGTACTGCATCCCGGCTAATTCATCGCGCGAAACGGGCGGGAATCGCGGATCGCGAGTCGCTGCGCTGATGGCGTTCTGGATGACTTCTTGTGCGACCGTCTCACGAGCGGGCTCGATCGTTCCGATGCATCCCCGCAATTGGCCATCCGGCGTTCGAAGAGTGACAAAGACGCCTGCGCGGTCACCAAGCAGACCCGGAGCGTCGGAGGGTGGTTCCAGCGTTGTGCCATCGATAACAAAACGCTCGACACTCAGCCTCGCGAGATCCGGAAGAGAAATGTCATTCGCCGGACGTTCCATAAGTGATGCGTGATGCGTGATGCGTGATACGTGATACGTGATGCTTGAGCCGCTATTGCCGGATTCTACGTCACTCTCAGTACGGGTCACGAATCACGAATCACTAATCACTTTTGTTCTCCAACAGGACTGCGACCATGTACCCAACTCCAAACGGTCCCTCGTAGCTCAGCACCTCGTGGTCGCGCGGCGATTCATCCACGCTTCCCAGCGCGATGACGATTGACCGGTAGCCGCACTCGCCGGCCCGCTCGCGAAGATCCGGATCAACGCTCAGAGCCTTGCCCGCATCACCGCTCGCGATCGCTTCGACAATCTGTTCGTCAAACAGGTGGGCGGTGGGTTCGAACTCGTATGGGCCGCCGACGATCAGGCGATGGCTCAGGTCGCCGCTTGCGACGACGGCGACTCGCCGCCCAAGCTTGCCGGCCGCGCGAGCTATCGCGCGGCCAAACCCCAGATGCTTCTCGTTCGACTGAAGCGTGAAACCGAATACGACGACCGGCCCGGACCAGCCTGCTTCTCTCAAGTAGTAGAGCGGCACCAGCGCGCCGTGATCGAGCGGGTGGTCGCGTTCCAACTCGCGCACCTCGACACTTTCGTCGCGCGCCGCGAGCTTAATCTCGCGCAGCAACTCAAGGTCGTTCTGAAATGCCAGCCTGACCTCGGGCGCGTGGAACTCGCGGAAGTCGCCGGCCACCTGAGCGGATGAGCGAGCAGTGAAGACTCGAGGGTCGAGCGGCGAATGCGGCGATATGACTACGACGGTTTCTGGCCTTGCGCTGACGAGCCTCGCTGAGAAAGCGCGAAGCGCGCGTTGGGAGTCAGCTACTTGCGCTATTCTGCTGCCGCCGACTTCCGGCACAAGCAGCGGCGGATGCGGCGCGATTCCCGCGAACACGATAGAGCCGGGCATGGCGTCTCTCCTTCGATTCGCTCATCGTCGAACGTCGAGAGGATCAAACTGAAGGCCAATAATAGCCCCCAAGCGAAATCGAGTTCAAACGGAGGGCGATCAGCCTAAGGCTAAAGCCAGTTGCGCGAAGGCCGTTAAAACGGCCTCGGGCGAACTCAACCGCCCGCCACCAGCGCTCAAGCGCTGGCCTATCTGCTGAAGAAGCCCGATGAATCGGGCTCGTTGCGCGCGCGAATCCAAGCCGCCCTCCGCACGAATCCCGGCGTTTCCCCTCGCCATTACTTCGCTTATCCTCGCTTTGCTAGTCCTCGCTTCGCTTGACTGTGCGCAAGGCCGTCTGTTAAATTCACGCGCTTAAACAGCAGGCTCTTAAGCCCGCTATCATGCTGATGACCCGCCGCAGGGCAATTCCCGACAGGAGGCTTGAGTGGGCACTAATAACAAACGTTTGTTTACGTCGGAATCCGTTACCGAAGGGCACCCCGATAAAATTGCGGATCAGATTTCAGACGCGGTGCTGGACGCTATATTGACCAAAGACCCGTACGGCCGGGTCGCTTGCGAGACGTTGCTAACCACCGGACTCGTGATAGTCGCCGGCGAAATCACAACCGAAGCCTGGGTAGATATTCCCAAGATCGCGCGCGAAACAATTCGGCAGATCGGCTACACCCGGGCGAAGTACGGATTCGACTCGGAGACTTGCGGCGTCATCACGGCAATCGACACTCAATCGCCGGACATCGCTATGGGCGTGGACACTGGAGGGGCCGGCGATCAGGGAATGATGTTCGGATACGCGTGCAACGAAACGCCCGAGCTTATGCCGCTGCCGATAATGCTGGCGCACAAACTTACGCGACGGCTAGCCGATGTTCGCAATGAAGGGTTACTTGACTACCTTCGTCCCGACGGTAAGTCCCAAGTAACGATCGAGTACGAGAATCATAAACCAATTCGCGTCAACACTGTTGTCGTTTCGTCTCAACACTCCGAGGCGGTCACGCTCGAGCAGCTTCAGCAAGACGTGATCGAGCACGTTATCCAGGCAGTCGTTCCGGGAGAGATGATGGACGCGTCTACGAAATTCCACATCAACCCGACCGGAAGATTTGTCGTTGGCGGCCCCCAAGGCGATACCGGACTCACCGGCCGCAAGATAATAGTCGACACCTACGGCGGTTCAGGCGCGCACGGCGGCGGCGCATTTTCGGGCAAGGACCCGACAAAGGTCGATCGCTCGGCAAGCTATATGGCGCGTTACGTGGCCAAGAACATCGTGGCTGCAGGCATAGCCGATCGCTGCGAAGTGCAGCTCGCCTACGCCATCGGAGTAGCAGAGCCGGTGAGCGTGCTGATTGACACGCGAGGCACGAGCAAGATCGACGAAGGCAAGCTTTCTGACATTGTGCGCGAACACTTTAAGCTGACTCCTGCCGGAATAATCGAAAGCCTGAACTTGCGCCGGCCTATCTTCAAGAAGACTGCGGCGTATGGGCACTTCGGCCGAACGGAGCCCGAGTTCACCTGGGAGCGCACGGACAAGGCGGACGCGCTTCGCAGGGCTGCGGGGTTGTAGACCACGAGTGGGTCTGCCCTCCGCTCTATGAAAAGCACCCATATGTTTTTGACAAGGGGCGGCCACGCAGGGGCCGCCCGCACAAGTTATGGAGAGTTATGACAACCACTTCTCAAGTACCCGACTATGACGTAAAAGACCTGGCACTGGCGGAGGCCGGCCGCAAGCGAATCGAATGGGCCGAACGCGAAATGCCCGTGCTCCGCATGATCCGCGAGCGATTCGAACGCGAGCGTCCGCTGGCCGGCAAGAAGATGATCGCCTGCTGCCACATCACGACCGAGACGGCCAACCTCGCCCGAGCGTTGAAGGCGGCCGGCGTCGATGCGGTTCTGATAGCTTCGAATCCGCTTTCGACTCAAGACGACGTCGCGGCGGCGCTTGTCGTTGAATACGGCGTTCCGGTTTTTGCAATCAAGGGCGAAACGCCCGAGACTTACAATCGTCACGTTCGAATGGCGCTCGACCACGAGCCTGATCTGATCATCGACGATGGCTCGGATGTTGTAGCGACGATGGTCAAGGAACGTCCCGAACTGATCAAGAAGATAATCGGCACGACTGAAGAGACGACCACCGGCCTGGTCCGACTGCGAGCGCTTGAGAAAAGCGGCCGGATGACCTGGCCGACGATCGCCGTGAACGACGCCCAAACGAAGCACTTCTTCGACAACCGGTACGGGACCGGGCAGTCAACGCTTGATGGCGTGATTCGAGCGACTAACATCCTGCTTGCCGGCCGCACGATTGTGGTGGTTGGCTACGGCTGGTGCGGAAAGGGCGTTGCGATGCGCGGGCGCGGCATGGGCGCCAACGTCATCGTGTGCGAGATCAATCCGATTCGCGCCATTGAAGCCGTTATGGATGGAATGCGCGTCATGAGCATCGAGGACGCTGCGCCGCTCGGCGACATATTCATCACCGTGACCGGCAACCGCCACGTCATCGACCGACATCACTTCGCGAAAATGCACGACAGCGCGATCGTAGCCAACTCCGGCCACTTCGACGTCGAGTTGAACCTCGTCTCGCTCGCCGAGATGAGCGAGGACGTGCAAACGCTTCGGCCATTCGTCCAGGAGTACAAGCTGAAGAGCAACGGCAATCGCTTGATTGTGCTTGGTGAAGGGCGATTGATCAATCTCGCCGCCGCCGAAGGCCACCCGGCTTCGGTGATGGATATGAGCTTCGCGAACCAGGCTCTATCGTGCGAGTACCTTGTGAAGAACGAGGGCAAGCTCGCGCCGGGTCTGCATCTGCTACCGGAAGAGGTAGACAACGAGATCGCCTCGCTCAAGCTTGCGGCGATGGGGATCAAGATCGACCGGCTCACACCGGAGATGATCGAGTATATGAACACCTGGGAGGCGGGAACATAACTTGAAAGCAAGGAGTTCCCCCGGCCGGATGTGGCGGGATCGAATGGCGATCACAACACCTCGTAAAGCCGAAACCAAATGTTTTCGCTGGAAGGAGATCAAAATGCTCGGGACAATACGTTTCATCGCGTCGGCGCTCCTTTGCGGTTTGATAATCTCCTCGACTGTCGACCGCGCTGTTGAGGCCAATACATTTGCAGGTGAGTCTCGCTTTGCAAAGCTTGACGGCCACCGCATCCACTACGAAAACCACGGCAAGGGTCGCGAGGCAATCGTTCTAATCCACGGTTGGACTTGCGACCTGGGATTCTGGCGAGGGCAGGTTGCTGACCTGTCGAAGCGGGCGCGGGTTCTCGCCATCGACCTTCCAGGACATGGGCAGAGCGACAAACCGGAGGTCGCTTATAGTATGGAATTGTTTGCTCGAGCGGTAGATTCGGTCATGCGGGACGCGGGAGTTGACCGCGCCGTGTTGGTTGGTCACAGCATGGGCACGCCCGTTGCGCGCCAGTTCTATCGCAAGTACCCGCAGAAAACTCTCGGTCTGGTTGTCGTAGACGGACCACTGCGGCCTTTTGGCGATAAGAAGATGATGGACAGCTTTATTGCACCCCTCCGCGGACCTAACTACAAGCTGGAAGCCGCGAAGTTCATTGATGGAATGATGGGTCCCGAGGTCACACCGGCGCTGCGTGAACAGATCAAGACCTCAATGCTCAGCACACCGCAGTACGTTGCAATCAGCGCCATGGAAGCCATGGCTGAGGAGTCAATCTGGAAACAAGATAAGATCGACGTTCCCGTGCTGGCGGTGCTGGCTAAGTCGCCGTTTTGGGCTGCGGATAACGAGCAGTTCTTTCGAAGCATCACGTCGAACCTCGACTATCAGATGTGGGACGGCGTCAGCCACTTCCTGATGATGGAAAAGCCAAAGCAGTTTAACGACGCTGTTATCGCTTTTCTGGACAAGCAACGGCTTCTGAAGAGATAAGCCCCGGCCTCCTACGCGTTGCCGAGAATATTCAACCTGATGGGCCTGAAATAATGGCCGCACCCATTTTGCCGTTGTTTAACTTTCAGTGTGGAGGACGGGCGTTACTTATTTGGAGTCTTTCGACCTGCGGCTTGTCTTTCTCCGCTCAGTCTTGCGAGTAGTCAGCACCGAGTCCTTGGGCTGGCGTTCCGGTTCGCGGCGATCAGCCTTTCGGCGTTCGTTGCGTAGGCGACGGTCTTTTCCATTCGTCGATCCGATCTTATCCTTTGCCATAGCTCACCGGCCTAACGCCTGATTGAAAGGCGGACTAGCGCACTTCGGTACCAATCTGTTACTTGCAAATTGCTCAAGCTGCGGATCACAGGGGCTTGAGTTGCCCGCCAACCAGCGAGAACTAACGACTGTTTACTAAGACAGCGAACTGCCGGCCGGGCCCTCACCGGACCCGGTAGGAGTAACGCTAGCGGGTTCGTGCGAGTCGGTGTTGGGCGGGGGCTCAGGTGGCGACGGGTCCGCAGAGCCTGGCGCTCCGGGGCGCTCGGTGAAGAACTCTTTGAGCTCCTTTCCCGGTTTGAAGTAAGGCACTCGCTTGGCTGGAACGTCGACCGGTTCGCCGGTCTTGGGGTTCCGGCCGCGTCGCGGTCCGCGCTCACGGGTGCGGAAGCTCCCGAAGCCGCGCAACTCGACCTTTTCGCCTTTGTGCAACGCGCCGATTATCGAGCCAAAAACGGTTTCGACTATCACCTCGGCATCACGCTTGTTCAGTTCAGAAGCGCGAGCCACTTCTTCAACAAGTTCTGCCTTAGTCATCGGTCTCCTGTCTTGCCGCGTTCTCCCGGCGGCTTCGCTTCAGACATGAATTCTGTCAGCGTGTTTGTTTGAGTCCCGGCGCGGTCTCCAGCAGCCCGAACTCGAAACACGCTCTGCACTCTGATGCTAAAACCAAAGTTCAACCCAACTGATGCTAAGACTATGTGGGTTCTCTACCTTGCAGGCACGCACAAGTATCTACAGCAGTCAGATAGAAATCAAGTCCAAGTTGGAGGCGCGCAGGGTTTAGCTGAGCTGAGTGCTCAGGCGCCTCCTTGTCTCGCCGCAAGCGCTAAAGCGGCCTGATTTGACATCGCTTCTTGCGGGCCTCTACAATTTTTCCGCGGCTGGTAGCCTGGACCCGGAATGCCCCCGGCGCTTGGCCGTGACCGCTTTGATCGATCATGACTGCGACAACTTCTATCTCCGGCGTCGAAGCTGCCACCGACACACCGCCATTCATCACCCGGGGCGTTCGGAAGCTGGTTCTGCCTAACCGTCTTACCGTAATAACCAAAGAAGTTCACGACAAGCCGGTAGTGGCAACGATGATCTGGTATCGGGTCGGCTCGCGCAACGAAGACCTTGGACAGACCGGCAAATCGCATTTCCTCGAACACATGTTGTTCAAAGGCACGGACCGCTACCCGAAAGGCGTGATCGATCTGACCACGCAACTGAACGGCGGAATGAACAACGCGTTCACCTGGCTGGACTTCACTGCATACTATTTCAGCTTCGCCGCCGACCGTTGGCAGACCGCCCTCGAGATCGAATCAAGCCGTATGCGCAACACGACGTTTGCAGAAGGCGAGTTTGCTTCAGAGAAACAGGTGGTCGAGGAAGAGCTGCGCATCGGATTGGACGGTCCCTGGGAAGTGCTCGAGAACGAAGTCTGGGCGACTGCATTCCGGCAGCACCCATATCATTTTCCGACGGTCGGGTGGCTCCAGGACCTGGAATCGGCCACCGCAGCCGATATGAAGGCCTACTATGATCGCTGGTATCACCCGCGCAACGCGACTCTGGTAATAGTTGGGGACTTCGATACCCGTGATGCGCTGGCAAGAGTCGAAGATCTGTTCGGCTCGATACCGGATGGTCCAGAGCCCAAACCGCTTCAAATTGTTGAACCGCCTCAGCGAGGCGAAAAGCGAGTGATCGTAAAGAAAGAGACGCCGGTCGAGCGATTGCTGATCGGTTATCACGCGCCTGCGGTCGCACACCCGGACTCTTACCCGTTGCGCGTGGCTGAAGCCGTCCTTTCAACCGGCAAGTCTTCACGCCTGTACCAACGGCTGGTTGACCAAGATAAATCAATCACCTCAGTCAATGCCTCGTACCACGATCACATTGATCCCTCATTATTCTACTTTCAGGCAGAACTAAAGCCGGGCTTTGAGCTGAGACAAGTCGAGCTTGCGATTTACGACGAGATCGAGCGGGTCAAACACGCGGACCTGTCGACCGCGGAACTCGCGAAGGCGAAACGGCTGATCGAAGCCGATCTGGTGTTGAGCAATGAGGAACCGCTTCAGCAGGCGATGCTGCTCGGACAGTACGAGACGATCGCGGCCGATGAACGGATTCCTGAAGGCTCGCGCGGCTTCCGCTACCTCGACACGATGCTCGATCGCATAAACGAAGTGACTGTGGATGAGGTCGCGAGTTCCGCGCGCAGGTACTTCACCGAAGATAATCGCACCGTCGGATATCTGGTCGATGACGCGACCGGCCGCGCTCATCCGGCCGACGCAAAGGAGGACGACGGTGGCAGTTAGCCGAAAGGCTGCGGCGGTGAGGCTGAACGTCGAGCGCGTCGTTTTGCCGAACGGACTGGTGGTGCTCGTGTCCGAGAACCACTCAACTCCGTCGATGTCGATCAGCGCCATCGTGCGAGCCGGCTCTCGCTTCGAGTCCGACGGCGAGGCGGGGCTCGCTTCTCTGGCAGCCGAGCTTATAGAGGAAGGAACCACTACCCGGACATCGCAGCAGATAGCAGAAGCAATCGACGCGACGGGAGGTCACATGATGACCTTCGGAGACTATCAATCGAGCCGGCTGGCGGTGGTTTCGCTGTCGAAGGATTTTAACCTCGGGCTGGACCTCGCGTCTGACCTGTTGATGAACGCGGTGTTCCCCGACGACAAGGTCCGCCAGCAAGTAGACAGGCGTGTCGCGCAGCTCAAGAGCCGCCTCGATGTCCCGCGCACGCAGGCGTCGGACCTCTTCAACGAGATCGTTTTCAAAGGCACGCCTCAGCATCGGCCGGCAGTTGGGTACGAAGCAACCGTAGCCGCCGTCTCGAGGCCGGCCGTCGATCAGTTTTATCGACGCTACTACGTGTCCAACAACACAGTGTTGGCGATCGCCGGCGACGTCGATACAAGAGAAACCGTAGCGCGCGTCGAGTCGGCGCTTGGCAAGTGGCCGCGCACCGGCGGGTTCGTGTCGCCTGACGTTCCTTGCCCAAGGCTCGGTGGTGAACCTGTCGAGAAGTACGCGACTGCGCTCAAGGAACAAGTAAACATCTTCATGGGTCACGTGGGCATCGAGCGAAAAGATCCCGACTATCACGCTCTGCTGGTGATGGACACGATTCTCGGGTCGAGCCCCGGATTCACGTCGCGCATTCCGCGCGTCTTGCGCGACGAACAGGGCCTTGCATATTCGACCTATGCCAACGTCACTTCCAGCTCGGGTCTCGATCCGGGGCGCTTTGTCGCCTACATCGGCACCGCTCCGTCGAATCTCGACCGTGCGCGTGCCGGGTTGCGAAGCGAGATCGAGCGGATCGTGGAAGGTGGCGTGACTCAAGAGGAGCTGGATACCGCGAAGTCTTACCTGACTGGAAGCTTTGTGCTTCGCTTTCAGAGGAACGGGCAAGTCGCCGAGTTTATGCTGGAGGCCGAAACATATGATCTCGGGTTCGACTATCTCGAGAAGTACCCCGAGCTGATTCGAGCTTTGACCGTCGAGGAGGTCAATCGAGTCACACGTAAGCACATACACCCGGAGCGCTTGACTACGGTTGTGGTCGGGCCGGTGGACGATGCAGGACACGTCATCAAAACAGAGAAGGAGTTTTATGAGTGACAATCAACGCTTGCGGAGGGGGCTCGCGCTGCTCTTATTGGCGGCGCTGTCGTTAGCGCCAATTGCCGGCGCCGCGAACTTGCCGCTTCCCGCGCCTGAAGCCACCTCCACGATCACCGTGCGCGATTTGAAAAAGCACTTGAGCTTTCTCGCGTCCGACGAGTTGGGCGGGCGCTACACGCTGAGCCCGTCGAACCGCATAGCCGCCCGCTATCTTGCCTCTCAATTGGAGTCCTACGGTTATCGTGGCGCCGCTCGCGACGGTTCGTTTCTTCAAAAAGTGCCGCTCGGTTTTCGCAACGTCGACCTGGCAAACAGCCGCGTCACCATAAACAGTTCCGATTCGAAGCAGCAGTTTTCTTACGGAAAGGGATTCGCGGTCGAGCCCCCGGAGGATTTGAGCTTCAGCGGCGATCTGGTTTTTGTCGGCTATGGCATTGCGTCGCCGGCAAACAATCACGACGACTATGCGGGTCTGAAGGTCAAGAACAAGATTGTTGTTGCGTTCGACGGAGTGCCGGATTCGCTTTCCGCTGTCAGTCTGAGCGCCGACGAGCAAGTCGATCAAGCGGCGCTCGCACGCGGAGCGGCCGGGGCCATCAAGATCCCCGAAGCTCAAGTGCTGGCGACCTGGACCGAAGTCATCGCTTATCTCGCGGGCCAGGAACAACTGAGCCTGCCGCCGCGCCGCCCTGCTTCTGGAAAGGCGCTGCCGGCGATCACCGCCGGTCCCGACTTGATCAAAGTGATAGCCAAAGCGATGGGGAAGGAGAGCGGCGATCTGACCTCGCCCGCCAGGAGGCAGCTCAAGCCAGTTCAGATCCCCGCAAGCGCCGAAGTGAAACTGCGAGTCGGCGTCAAGGATGCGCCTCCCGCTCAAAACGTCGTGGGGATCCTTGAAGGCGCGGACCCGGTGCTCAAAGACGAGTATGTTGTCTTCAGCGCGCACTACGATCACCTCAAGACTGCTGACAATGGTGAAGTCTTCAACGGCGCGGACGATGACGGCTCAGGCACAGTTTCGGTGCTCGAGATCGCGCAAGCGTTTTCAGTAGGAGCACGCCCAAAGCGATCGATACTGATCGTCTTTCACACAGGTGAAGAGCTTGGCCTGTTCGGTTCCGAGTTCAACACCGACTACGAGCCGGTGGTGCCGCTGACGAAGCTTGTGGCGGACTTCAACATAGATATGGTCGGCCGGAGCCGGCCCGAAGGCGACAACGATCTTCGCGATCGATCGCTCACAGACAAGGACTCGCTTTACGTCATCGGCGCCGACAAACTCTCGAGCGAGTTGAATACGTTGAACGATCTGACCAACAGCGAAACATCGCGGCTGAGATTCGACTACACATACAACGATGACAAGCATCCGGAGCGGTTTTACTATCGCTCGGATCACTACAATTACGCCAAACACGGCATCCCGGTCATCTTCTACTTCACCGGCGTACACCGCGACTATCACAAAGCGACTGACGACGTGGACAAGATCGACTTCGAGAAGATGGAGCGGATCGATCGAATGATCTTTGCGACCGGCTGGCGAGTCGCGAACCTCGACCATCGGCTGGTCGTGGACAAGAAGCACTGAGCCCGGCTTCCGCAAGACGGAAATCCGTGTGGTGTCGTAACTTCAATTCTTTGCGTTGGTCTCAGCGTCTCGGCGACTCTGCGGTTAGAGAGGACGTCCAGGTTTACCAATTTGCCAAACCCTCTAACCGCAGAGACCCTGAGACGCTGAGCCAAACGCAGAGAAAGCATTCTAAGTCAGCCGACTATCGAAAACCGCAGAACTCCAATTCACTCGCCGTAACTAAGCCTCAAAGCGCCGCCCTTTTCTTTTTTCATCAGTGCAACAATCGCAAGACGTAAGGCAACCAATCACTGCGCCGTGTGCGAAGTCGCGGCAGGCTAAGCCTTGCAACGACGAAGCTACGGTCCTGGCATCGCGCTTGCCCTAAGAGAAAGCGTTGCCAGGCTGCTCGTCCAATCGCGGGCGGCGCAATACAACGAGGAAGAAAAACAGGAGCGTGAATCATGCGAAGACTTGTGATGGTTGTGTCAATTCTGCTTGGCGTCCAGGTTGCGGCGCTGGGACAAACGGCGAGCGAGCCGCGAGGTTGGGGCTACGGCTTCGGTGGGGTAGGGGGAACGTCCGGTGGCAGCATTGTGGGCACATTGCACGTGGGCGGCGGCGGCGAATGGCTGGTGCACAAAGGATTCGGTCTTGGCGCCGAGATTGGCTACCTGAGCCCGCTTGGAGACTTGGGAGAGGGAATCGGCATTCTATCCACGAACGTCGGTTATCACTTTGTTAAGCCGAATCACAAGCTAGTGCCATTCGTCACCGGCGGCTTCTCGCTCGGGTTCAAACAGGGGCCAGCGGCGGAGGGAACTTCGGCGGTGGTGTTCAGTACTGGATGAAGCCGCACCTTGGGCTCAGGGTCGAGTTTCGCGATCACATTTTCTCGAGCGACACTCCGCACCTGTACGGTGTTCGCGTAGGTCTGTCGTTCCGCTAGTCAGCAGGTTGCTCCTGCGGGCGCGCAGGGGGAATTGCGGCTTGCTGAGGCAAACGAAAGTAGCCTAAGACCGTCATCAACATCAGCATTGCGGCGCTGGCGTAGAACAGCTTGGTGGTGCCCAGCGTCTCCGCCAGCGAGCCGGAGAAGACAAGGCCGATCAACTGCGCGAATGACAACACGGACATGACGGTGCTGCTGACGCGGCCGATCAGTGCCATCGGAGTTTGTCCCTGCATAAGCGTTTGCGCGGAGACGAATACAAAGATCACGCCGACACCGACTCCGAACATGCCGATCGAAGCCGCAGCTATCGTCTTGAAAGCCGCCAGGACCAGGACGAATGCTCCCATCGTCAGCAAGCCCCAAAGCGCCAGATGTGTCTTCGAGACCTTCTGCGCCAGACGGCTCATCGTCAGCGTGCCGGCGATCATTCCGACACCGATGAGTGAGTTGATGACCCCGAAGGCCAACGAGGTCGCGTGCAATTCATCGCGGACGTAAACCGCTATCAACGGCGCAAAACAGGAGATAGCAAACATCCCGGCAGCCATCGCAAGAATCACATATGAGATCGTCGCGTGCGTGCCGATAAATTTCAGCCCTGCCATCAAATCGTTCAAGATCGATTTAAGCGGATGGCTGTCCTTCGCTGGAACGGCCGGCTCGCGCGAGATTACCAGCGATGCGATCATCGACGCCGAGAAGACATAGCTAAGACTGTCGAGGTAGTAACAGGAGCTGGCCCCAAACCACGCGACCATCGCTCCGGCCAGCGCCGGGCTGACGATGCGCATGATCTGGAACGCTTGCTGTATCAGCGAGTTCGCCGCCAACAATCCTTCGCGAGGCACGATCGTTCGTAGCGTAACGGTCTGCGCAGGCACAAAGAATGTTGAAACAACGCTCAACAAAAACAGAATCGCGTAGATCTGTCCTAGCGTTCCGGCGAAGACCAACCCCAGCGCGAGTCCGGCGCGAATCAGGTCGCTCGCGACCATCGTCCGTTTGACGTTCCATCGATCGACAAAGACTCCGGCTACCGGACTGACAAATGCAAACGGAATCATGAACGAGACGCTGATCAATGTGACTTGCGTGGCGGTAGCGTGCAGGTCGAACGATGCGTAGCTGAGCACCGCGAAGATAGCCAGAAAGTCGCCGAAGACGCTGACAATCTGCGATAACCAAAGGCGGCGGACAGGCTTCAGTTGCAGGACCTGGCGAATCGTGAGCTGCGGCGTGACCTCGGACATATCTGCGTTCCCCGAGTGGTTAGAGTGCTTGCTTATTCCTAGAGACAGCTTGTACGAAAAAAGACAGAGACCGTCACGGAAATCTCATCCGAACACTTCGCGTATTGAAGCCGTCGAGACTAAGTCTCAATTCTTGCCGGGGCCGAGGCATGCTTCTTCGAGCTCTTCTTCGATTACTTCGGGAACGACTGCGATCATACCGCGACGCACAAGGTATATCCCGATAAAGATGACAATTGCGCCGGCGAGCTGGCCCAGCGTTGGTACCTCGCCGAGCGCCGGCCACGCCACCAACATCGCTACGATCGGCGTAATGTTCGAGTAGATCGCCGTCCGAGTCGAGCCAATCTTTCGCACGCCGTGGTTCCAGATGATGTAAGCGAGCGCTATCGCCAGCAGCGCGCTGTAGATCAGACCCGCCCAGGCAATCGGCCTGACTCGAGACCAGTCTTGGCGCAACAACGACGGCGCGCAGACCAGCAACAACACCGGAGTGCCGGTCACCATCATTATCGTCGTGGTTTTCATCGAACCGTAAGTGTGAATCAGCCGCTTGGAGCAAACGGTGTAAAGCGACCAGAAAAATGTTGCGGCCAGGAGCAAGCAATCGCCAAGTACTGTTTCACCGAGTGAGACATCCTTGTCACCAGCGAGGATGATCAAGAGTATCCCGCCGAAAGCAAGCACCAACCCGAACACGCCGCGCGGGGTGAAGTACTCCTGCTTCAACAATCTTCCGATGATCGCCGTAATCATCGGAGTGGTGGCAAGGATCAGGGCGGCATTGCCTGCCCGCGTGTGAGCCATCCCGATGATAAAGACTGACTGGTAGAAGGTGTTCGCAAATAATCCCAGACCAAACAATCGCCAGCCATCCCCCTTCGCAACTTTCAAGTTGTGACCGGTAGCGAGCGCGGCTGCAAGGACCACAACCGAAGCGATCGCGAATCGCAATCCGTTAAAGCTGAGAGGCAACAAGTCCTCGATCGAGTACTTGATCGCAGTGAAGTTAGCTCCCCAGATGACGGTCATAAGCAACAGAAGAGCATCGGTGCTCCCGAAGCTGGCCCCGGAGTCGGCCGGCGCTTTTGCCAATCGCGTTGTGTCAGTCGCTTCAACCAATGTTGTTCACGTACGGGCGGCACTTCGTGGCCGCCCCTCATCGCAATGTGCGCCGCCAAGGCACGCAGTGTTCGCTGAGGGGCGGCCACGGATGTCTCGCCCGTACACGCTCCTAACCGTTGTTCCGAATTGCAGCTGGCGTGGAATCGAATCCCAGGGCCTGTTCCAGGTTGCGCGCCGCTCGAAGCAGAGTCGCCTCGTCAAACTGACGGCCGATGAGTTGAACTCCAATCGGCAAACCGTTTGAAGAAAGACCACAAGGCAAGCTAATGCCGGGTATGCCCGCGAGGTTTGCTGTTATGGTGTAGATGTCCGAGAGATACATCTCGAGAGGATTGTCAGCCTTCTCCCCGAGCTTGAACGCCGGCGTAGGCGCGGTTGGCGTCGCGATTACGTCGCAAGACCCAAACGCGTTTCGAAAGTCCCGCTCGATCAGCGCGCGAACCTTCTGAGCCTTGCCGTAATACGCGTCGTAGTATCCGGCCGACAACGCGTAAGTCCCCAGCATGATTCGCCGCTTCACCTCAGCTCCGAATCCGTGCTCGCGAGTTCGGCTATACATCTCTTTCAAAGTCCCAGCGTCTTCGGCGCGGAAGCCGTAACGCACGCCGTCGAAACGGGCAAGGTTTGCACTCGCTTCGGCGGTTGCGATCAAGTAGTAGACGGGCACGGCGTACTCAGTATGCGGGAGACTCACGTCCACGATCTTAGCGCCCATCTCTTCAAGCCTCTTGATCGCCGCTTCGGTTTTCTCTTTGACCTCCGGGTCGAGCCCTTCGCCGTAGTACTCGCGAGGAACTCCAACTCGCAATCCGCGCACATCGCCGGTGAGCGCCGCCGAATAGTCGTCAACTTCGGCGTTGCTCGAAGTCGAATCGTTCACGTCGCGGCCGGCGATCACATCGAGAATTGCCGCGGCGTCTTCGACCGAGTTTGCAAAGGGACCGATCTGGTCGAGCGACGATCCAAAAGCAATCAGTCCGTAACGCGAGACGCGTCCGTAGGTCGGCTTGAGCCCGACAACTCCGCAGAGGCTTGCCGGCTGGCGAATCGAGCCTCCAGTGTCCGATCCGAGCGCGCCCATCGCCATACCTGCCGCCACCGCCACGGCCGATCCGCCCGACGACCCGCCCGGCACGCGCGCCGGGTCCCACGGGTTCCTGACCGGTCCGTACGCTGAGTTCTCGGTTGATGACCCCATGGCAAACTCGTCGCAGTTGGTTTTTCCTATGATGATCGCGCCGGCTGCTTGCAGGCGCTCGATTGCGGTCGCCGTGTAAGGCGGCTTGTAGTTGAACAGTATCCGCGAGCCGGCGGTCGTCCGTACGCCGCGCATGACCATGTTGTCTTTGATGGCTATGATCGCGCCGGCTAGCTTCGGAAGCGGCTCGCCCTTTTCGGCGGCTCGGTCAAGTTGTTCGGCGGAAGCGAGGGCAGGCTCGGCGGTTGTAGTTATGAATGCGTTTAGCTCTGACAACTCCTCGATGCGGCCGAGCGCATTTCGGCAGACTTCGACAGCGGTCACTTCGCGGGAAGCGATCAGGTTGCGGAGAGAGGCTACACTTAGGTGCTTGAGTTCCAAGTCGTGCTCCAATCGTCGTCACTCGACAAAACGAGGTCTACCCGCCAATAACGCGCGGCACCTTGAAGTATCCGGCTTCGGCGTCCGGGGCGTTTTCAACGGCGAGGCGCTGGCCGAGGCTGGGACGGGTGACGTCGTCGCGGCGCGCGTATTCAGTGTCGCCGCCAGCCGTGGAGCAATGCGACATCGGCTCGACATCTGCAGTCTCGAGCTCGTTGAGCTTGTCGATGTGTTCGAGAATTGAGCTGAGTTGTTCCGTAAACGATTCGGTTTCTTCGCTGGTCAGCTCCAGCCTTGCAAGCTCGGCAATCTTCTCCACGTCAGCCTTCGATATCGGCATACGGTCTCCTGTTTCAGCGGGCGAATAACGGAAGAGTATAGGTGCCGGTTGACACGCTGATCAAGGCGCGGGAGCCGGTGGGTTCGCGTCAAGTTTTCGCGCGGCACTCGCCGGGGCGGATGCCGCCGTTTCACCACCTCGTACTTGGCGGCACTTAGGAGTGCAGGCACTCCAGCGGAGTGCAATGTTTATAGAACCGCGAGCCACACACCGCGCCGCACTCCAGCGGAGTGCTATGTGCCGACTCGGCGGGACCATATCACCCCTAACGGGGTGAGCAGCGTCCGTCGCTTCCGTACTACAAACATTCAACCCCGAACGGGGTTGCGCACAATTGCAATCCTTCAAATGGTCAATCGCAGGAGCTCCGAAAACTCAGGACAGAACCAGCGCGAAAACCTGGCGTACACCGGAGCCGGTGGCACTCGAGCATCGGCTCGAGGTTTCCCGCTTTGCTCATTATGTCCGGCTTGGAGGTCTGCCCGCGTGGCGGAACTCACCGCAGATGATTTACTGAAACTGCGTGCTGTGATACCGTCGGCAATAGTTGCTGAAGCCCTGGGAGCGCAGGCATCCCTGCCTGCCTCTTCTTCGCACGGCCACCAAGCAGCAGGCAGGATGCCTGCGCTCCCAGGGCTCGAACGCTCGGCTCGGTGAGCAGGGCATGGAGATGAGCATGCTCGGAAACGTCCTTTCGCGATATCCGATAACAGCTCTGTTTGCTGTCGTGTTCTTCGCGGCTCTGGCATCGGCGCAAGAGCCGTCGCCTGCGATTCAGTTCTTCATGCCTGACGGGTCCATGGCGCGGCGAGAGATTCGTTTTTCGATCGAAGTCGAAGGCCGGGTCGAGACGTTTTTCTCCGATTCGCAGGGCAGGTTCTTGCTCAGGCGCGCGCAGGGAATCAGCAGGGAGGCCGAGTATCGGCTGACCGCGGTTGGGGATGGAACCATTTTCGCGACGACGAATTTCACCTTCAAAGACTACGGCGCGCCCTTTATAGCGATTTACTTAAAGCCGTTCACCGAGCGTGCAGTGCCGCCCCCAAAGCTGGTGGATGTCGCAGAGTACGACGCGCGTGTGCCGGAAGAGGCTAAGCAGGCTTACGACGCGGCAATGCGTGCGTTCAAGGAGGGCCGGCGGGATGAAGTGGTTGCGGGATTGGAGCGCGCCCTTACGATCTATCCGGACTATTATCGGGCCCTCAACGGTTTGGGATTGCTTTACATGAGGATGAACCGGCTCGACGACGCGACGCGCCTGTTCGAGCGCGCAGCGAAGATCGCGCCGCGAGCCCACACTCCGAGATTGAACTTGGGAATCATCCTGACACGCCGGGCAAAGTATGCGGAAGCGGTCGCATTGCTGGAGGCGCTCCACAAGGAGAACCAGTCAATCTCCGAAGTTCGCATAGCCCTCGCGGACGCTTTGATAGCTCTGAATCGGCTGAACGAGGCGGAGCCGCATCTTCGCAAAGCGCTGCTCGATTCAAAGCTCGATCGGCAAGCGATCGGGAACGCTCATTATTGGCTCGGGCTGCTGCTGAACAAGAAACACAGTTACGCGGAAGCGGTTGTCGAGCTGAACGAAGCGGCGGAGCTGCTACCCAACAACGGCCGCATTCGATTGCAACTTGGGGGGGCGCTTCTGCAACTCGAACGGTGGGATGACGCCGAGCGCGAGTTGTCGGCGGCATACCGGATGGGCGGCACGCAACTCGGCGGTGCGCAGCTTATGCTCGGTCAAATCTACTTCCAGCAGAAAAAGTATGAGAGTGCGCTAAAAGCCTTTGAGCAATATCTTGCCGACGTGCCTGCGCCTCCGAACGCCGTCGAGATTCGCGGCGTGATTGCGAACATCAAGACCGGACTGAATCGCTAAGCCTCGCTGCTTCGGCAACAGACCGCCAAAGGTGATCAGAGGTTGATTTGCTCTAGAACCAGATCGAGGATTTGATTTACTGGCTATTCGCCCTGTGCTACTGTCGTCGCAGCGGTTGCCGGTTGAAAAGCAACGCGCAGCCCGGTGGCTCGCGTTTGACAGGAGGTGCCGGATGCCACGAAGAATTCCATTGCTTCCACTGATCCCGACGCTGCTCGCAGTTGCAATTCTCGCGGCACTGGCTCAGGCTCAGGCTTCGCCATCCATTCAGTTCTTTATGCCGGACGGGTCGCTGCCATCTCGCGAAGTGCGCTTCACGATGGAGATGGACAACGGCCGCGTTGAAACGTTCTTCAGTGATTCCAAAGGCAGGTTCATGCTCACCCGGTCGCTCGGCCTCAAGCCGGATGGCGAGTACCGGGTGACTGTCTTAAGCGACGGCGCCACTTACGACACGACTACCGTTACCTTCAAAGAGTACGGCGTTTACTACATCACGGTTTATCTAAAACGGTTCACCGAGCGACCCTCGCCGCCGCCGCGGGTGGTCGACGTTGGCGAACTCGATTTAAAGGTTCCTGAAGAAGCTAAGCGAGCGTATGCAGCGGCAATGCGCGCATTCGGGGAGGGCAAGCAAGGCGAGGTAGTTAGCGAGTTGGAACAAGCCCTGACTATCTATCCGGATTATTTCCGCGCGCTCAACGGTCTGGGTTTGATCTATATGAGGATGGACCGGCTCGACGACGCGACGCGGATGTTCGAACGCGCCTCGAAGATCGCGCCGCGAGTTTATCATCCTAGGATGAACCTGGGCATCATCCTCACCCGCCGCGAAAAGTACAAGGAGGCCGCGGCGATGCTCCAGGCCCTGTACAAAGAGAACCAATCAGTTTCCGAAGTGCGGCTTGCCCTGGGGGACGTCTTGACTGCCCTCAACCGTCTGGATGAAGCGGAGCCACATCTTCGCGCGGCGGCGCTTGATTCGAAGCTCGATCGCCAGGGAGCTGGAAACGCGCATTACAGGCTTGGGCTCCTGCTGAACAAGAAGCAGAAGTACGATGCGGCAGTCACTGAGCTGAGCCAGGCCGCGGAGCTGCTTCCCAACGCGGCTCGGATTCGATTGCAGCTTGGCGGCGCGCTCCTTCAACTCGATCGGTTGAATGATGCCGAGCGCGAGCTGCTGGCGGCTTATCGGCTGGGCGGTGTTCAACTTGGAGGCGCACAGCTCATGCTTGGCCAGATTTATTTTATAGAGAAGAAGTATGATGGGGCGCTACGAGCGTTTGAGCAATACCTTGCCGACGTGCCGGAGCCTCCCAACGCTGCTCAGGTGCGCGGTGTAATTGAGAGAATCCGGACCGCGCTCAATCAGAACTGATTCGAAGTTCGACAAGATCTTCGTCTCTCAACGAAAAAACCGCCCCGGCTATGCTTCCCTAGCCGGGGGCGGTTGCTCATGGGCCTAATGCTTCCAGCCTGCGTCGAACCTAGAAGTTCAACCTGAACTGGAACTCAATAATGCGGCCTCCGGGATCGTTCGTGCCCGACACGGTGAAGTCCCGGTACGCGGCGCGAGTCTGGCCGAACCCGGATGCGTTGACGCCTACAGTCCGAGCGTCGGCAGTCGCGCTTGATACGAAGAAGTTCGCGCGGTTGAATGCATTGAGGAACTGCACGCGCGCCTCAAAGCTGCTTCGCTCGGTGATTCGCGTCCGCTTGACCACGTTGAGGTCGAAACGGGCGGTCATCGGGCTTTGCAGGTAAATGCGTTCACCAAGCTCGCCCGGCGTCGTAGGCGGTCCGATGTACGGCGCATTCGGATTTAGATCGCTAAGCGTCTTGCCGCCTACTTCAAACGCCGCCGCCGAGTTGTCTATTATAGACTGGGGTAGAAAGAAGACCACCCCTGTCCCAGTGGCTGACGTCGTCTTGCGGAACTTGACCAACTCCTGAAGCTGCTTGGTTGAGATGTTGCGCAGCACGACACCCGCGTCGTTCTGGTTGAAGGTGGCGCGCCCACCCGTCAGCAGGAAGATCGGGCCGGATTGAATCCGCGCGACGCCGCCTGTTTGCCAGCCTTCGAGCACTTTGCTGAGCACGGGAATGTTGCCGTTCAGAAAAGCTCGACCCGGACCGATTGGCAATTCGTAGAGCCAGTCCACCTTGAACGAGTGGCGAACGTCCCAGGGCGACGGCCCCTTATCTTCATTCAAGTTGCGCAGCGTGCGCGGCTGGATCGCGACCACTGCCGAGCTGCCGAAAGCGTTGGCGAGAGCCTTGCCGAATTGATAGCTGCCCTGCACGAGCAAGCCACGCGACAATCGTCTTCGCAGTTCGATTTGCAACGCATGGAATTGCGTGTCTATGCCATTCGTCATGACGAACGTGCCGCCGCTTATCACCTGCGGGTTCACCACGAAGAAGTTCGAGACCTTCGTTCCGTTTGGCAGAGTGACTGACGGGATCAAATTACCCGCGATCAGCCGATTCATGCGAGCAGCCGTACCCGCGATGCTGTTGGCAAGTCCGCCCGCCTGTCCTTGAAATAGCTGCGTTGCGGTTGTGAGATCGGTGGACGAGTTGATCGCCGTGGTGATGAGAGGCACGTCGACCTGACCGGCCAGCCCGGAGTTGCCGTAGTTGCATGTGCCGGAAACGATGCTCACCAGCCCGCCGTTGCTTCGAATCACGCAAGTGCTTCCAGGTTGATTCGCAAAAATCTGCAGGTTGTTCCGCGC
The DNA here is from genome assembly GCA_038040485.1 of Candidatus Onstottus arcticum. Taxonomy (GTDB): domain Bacteria; phylum Acidobacteriota; class Blastocatellia; order UBA7656; family UBA7656; genus Onstottus_B; species Onstottus_B arcticum. The sequence goes on along the minus strand of JBBPIE010000039.1, from coordinate 15,492 downwards.
TGCATTGAACACATTGAGGAAACCATTCTCGAACACGTTCCTCTCGTTGTAGTTGTACTGCCGCCACAACCGAGTGCCGTGCGTGCCAACGTATCGAACCTCGAGCGCTGTGTTCTTGGTGATTTCTCGCTGGAGCCCAAACGAGTACGACTGTGTGTAGCCGGGCTTGAGGTTCGGATCAAAGTCGTTGGCGCTGTTCGAGGCAGTTGCAAGCAGCGGGAACCGACTGGTGTCGGCCGGTGGCGTACGGACCGGATAGCTGCTCGGATTGCGGAATAGCACGGCTCCCGGTGTGAAGTCGCCGTTTGCCGAGCTGACGTTCAGCGTGATGGTAGGGCCATCGTTCGAGCCGAACATCGAGGTGTAGGCGTTGAAGCCTTCACGCGTGTAAGCTATCGAGTATCCGCCGCGAATTACCGTCTGATCCCCGTTGCCAAACACGGTGTGGAGTAACCCCGATTTGAAGTTGGGGCTCCAGGCGAACCCGCCCGAAGGAGCGAAGTCCTTATGCCGGGTAGCGTAGCCCCTTTCCCCCGGCGCCAGCAGTCGGTTGAAGGTAGGCGTTCCGGTGTATACGCCCGGCTTGAACAGGTTGCCGTTGCCCGAAACGCCGAAGACCCCTTCGATGCCAGTCCGCGTGTAGACCAGGTTATCGTTCACCGGAGACGGATCGATCTCCCAGCGCAGGCCGTAGGTGAGAGTCAGGTTGGGCCTGGCCTTCCACGTATCCTGAACGTAATACGCAAAATTTTGCTGGTGATTGCGCTCAGTAAACGGGATAAAGTCAAAACCTCGCGACGTCTCGTCGAGCGAGGCTGATCTGTTGATGTCTGTGATCACGCCCGTCAGCGCCGCGTATAGCTGCTGAGCCTGGGTCCGCTGAGCTGCAGTCGAGCCCGGGAAGTTGCCGGTTGTGAAGATGTTTGTCGCGCCGGTTGCGATGGGATCGCCGGTCGCAATGCCAAAGACGATCTGCGGCACCGTCTGCGTGCCCACCGCTTGTGTGAATGATGCGACCCGCGTATACGCAAATCCGACGTTGATGGTGTGCGGCCCTCGAAGCATGTTGAGGTTGTCGCTGAAACCTTTGACCGGAGTGTTGCGCCGAGACTGGGTTCGGCGGTTGTAAAACGCCCCCGTGCCCAGGCCCTGCGAACCGAGATATGTTCCTGTTGAAACCGCAAATCCGTTCCAGAAGTCATAAAGCCCCGGAGCGAATTCCTGGGTGAAAAGTGAAGTCCCGTTTCCCGACGACGTGGCGCGCGCTTCGTTGATCAACCGATCGTTGATCGTCCACCGGTGAGCTCCGACAAACGAGAATGTGTTGCGATGTATCGATCCTGTTGTACCCGGATGCCCGACGACTATGCCCGAGCCCGGATAGACGTTGAGCTGTCCGTTGACTGCATCGGGATCGGAGAAATAGTGTTGATAGTTGTGGATGAACTCCAGGTGATGCTTGTCCGAGAGGTTGTAGTCGAGCCGGGCGGTTGGAAACCACCGGATGTTCTTGCCCGGGTCCTGAAAGGTGTAGTCGAGCCTGTTGAGATCGGCCTGAGTTGCGACCCGGCTAGTGAGGACGCCGGCTGAGTGGATCTGCTGGTTGATGAGCGCCAAACCGGAGGCCACTGTCGGATCAGCCGTGCCGGTGAATCCTTTTGAACCTGCAAGCTGAAGCAGGTTCACGTCGCGTCGCACGCCTCCGGCATCGTTGTAGCTGAAGATGCCGCTTCGCGCCGAGTCGGTGAGAACCAGGATGTTGCCTACGGGCGTGCCCAACGCGCCGTATTCCTGTGGCAATGTGAAGTATTCATAGTTGATGAAGAAGAACGCCTTTTCACGGTTCTTCATCAACTTAGGGATGAAGATCGGCCCGCCAATGTTGCCGCCATACTGTCTGAGTATGAACGCATCGCGAGGCAATCCATCAATGTTGTTGAAGTAGTAATTCGAGTTGAAGGTCTTTGACCGGTACTGCCAGAAAGCTCCGCCGTGGAACTGCGACGAGCCTGACTTGGTGGTGAAGCGAACCTGCACCGCTCCTTCACCGCCGCTTTCAGCGCCGGGTACCGCAGTGGAAACGGTCACTTCCTGCACCGCGTCCGATTTCGCCTGGATGCTTGTAAAGAATCCATCCGAGCTCCGGAGGAAATTGTCTTGGATGTTCGCTCCATCAAGTGTCAGGTTAACCGAGCCCTTCGGCAGGCCATTGACAGTGGAGCCGCGCGGCACTCCCGGCGAGTTAACCCCAGGAAGCGTAGTCACCAGCGTGAGCGCGTCGCGAGTGCTGAACGGAAGCTCGCCGATCTGACGCCCGACGATGGTTGTTGCCACTGTCGCGCTTTCCTTTTGCAGCACCTCAGCGCCGCCTGTGACGACCACCTGTTCACTTGCGCCACCAACCTCTAGTGCGGTATTGAGCGTTGCAACTTGACCGGTGTCAACCTTCACGTCCTTAGCCACCGTTGTCTTGAATCCGGGAGCCGAGATCGTGACTGTATAAGTTCCATTCGCCAGAGACGGAATGTTCCATCCGCCTTCTTCGTTTGCGGTGCTCCTTGATTCGCTTTGCGTTTGATCGTGTTTTGCTACAACTTGAGCTTTCGGGAGCAACGCGCCCTGTGCATCAGTAACCGTGCCTGTGAGTCGCCCCGTCGTCGTGACTTGAGCTGGGACGCTAGACGCCACCAGCGACAACACAACCAGGAACAAGCCGACACGGCTTGTGAACCGTTTCTTCATAGCATCCTCCTCGTATCTGATTTTCTACAGATCGAAGGCCTGTAGATTGAAAGTGAGCGAACCTCTAAAGAATGGCCGGTGATGTGAGTGTCTGGAAACCCACGGGCCACCCCAGCGCCTGAATACTACTTTCGTACTTCAAATGATGCCGTGAATAAGAACCGGTAGACTTCCTCTTAGATGCGCGCAATCTACAACTTTCAACTGGCAATTACAAGAGCAGTCTGCGTGGTTTCAGGGAGGAACCGTCTTCGGGCGGGGACGAGCGGCTTTTATCGGGGACGAACCGGAAGCGGCTCGCCTGCGACGCGTGCGACGGTCAGAACCGCGATGCGCCGCGCGCCGGCTTCCAAAAGCGTGCCTGCCATGGCACTGATCGTGCTGCCCGTCGTCATGACGTCGTCGACGATCAGAAGCGACGAGCCTTCGATCAAACGCGGCCGAGCGACTTCGAAAGCACCCTCCACCGACTCGGTACGATCAATCGAGTCGACTCCGGCGCGGTGCCGTTCGGTGGACCTCACTCGCAGAAGCGAGCCATCATCAAGCGGCATCTCAAAGTTCCGAGAAACCACTCTTGCAATAATCTCAGCCTGGTTGAAGCCTCGCGCGCGTTGGCGCAAACGGTGAAGCGGCACCGGAATGATCAGGTCGCTTTCGAGCGCCGCTCGATGCCGCAAGAAGGTTCGGCGGATCAACTCACGCAAGCGGCGGCAAAGATGAGGTTGGGATTTCAGAAAGAGGATACTCGCTTCGAGGGCTCCGGAGTACGTGCCGCATGCGCGCGCCGCCGAGAAGGGAAGCGAGCGGCATTGCCTGCAAGTCCGCGACTCATTCTCAGCCAAGCATGGCTCGGCTTGCTCATCCGAAGAGGAGGCGCGAAAGCCTGCGCGTCGGGTGGGCGCTCCACATTTCGAACAGACTTCGCCTCTAATGATTTCAGTGATCGCGGGGTCTTCCCAACAAGCGGCGCAAGCTACGCCGTCATCCCACGACTCGATCGCGCCGTCGCAGACTCGGCACGCGGCCGGGTAAGACAGGCCGAGGATTCCGTCTCGTGGTTCTCGCAGCGCCCGGAGAAGCACGCTTTGTCCTCCGAGTTTGAAAAACGGCAAGGGACGTTAAAGCGGGCGGTGACCCTCGAGTCTCGGCGGAAGAAGCTTCACAAGGAAGCGTTAAACCGTCACGCCTCTTTCTCCGCAAGCAATCCCTGCTCGAGAGCTTCCTGACAGCGGATGCAGTGAGGGGTCCACGGAATCGCGTCGAGCCGCTTGGGCTGGATCTCCTCGCTGCAATTGATGCAATCGCCGAAGGTTCGTTCAGTGATGCGGTCCAGGGCTTCGTCAATCAGCTTTAGTGTGTTGCGCTCGTTGGTGCTTTGTGAAAAGAGGAGTTCTTTGGTGTATGAGTTCGACGCCTTGTCGGCGGGGTCTTGACTGACGTCCCGGTCGGCCTCGCGCCCGTAGTCTTCGGTCCGTTCAACCATGCCCATCAGCGCACTTCTCTGCTCGGTCAACCTAGCTTCGTATTGTTTTGTTCTCTTCTTGTCCATCGATGCTCCTGGTACTCCTTTTATGAATCTCCGGCCGCGCAACGGCGCAAACTCCTCGCCTTATTTCTGATACGGCAGGTCGTGAATGATTGTGAACGCGCGGTAGACCTGCTCGATCAACAACACCCGCGCAAGCTCGTGTGTGAGCGTCATCCTCGACAGGGACAGCACGAAGTTTGCTCGGTTCCGAACCACATCCGAAATCCCGCCGTGACCTCCAATCACAAAGGTAATCTGCTTCGTCCCGACAAGCCGGTGCTTTTCGATCAATTCCGCCAGCTTGATCGAATCGAGCTGCCGGCCCTTTTCATCCAGCACAACCACGAACGGGTCGGAGGTTGTGCGAGCGAGAATGTCGGCGCCTTCCTTTTCAAGGATCACTCGGGGGTCGCTCCCGACTTCGTTGCGGTCTCGAAGCTCGGTAACTTCGACCGGCGCGAATCTGGCAACACGTTCGAGGTATTCTCCAACCAGTTCTTTGATCGGGAGCCTCTTTGTCTTGCCGATCCAAACGAACCGAAGTTTCATGCTGGTTTCTGGTTTCGGGTTTGTGGTCCCTAGTTCACCCGACCAGAAACTAGAAACCCGAAACCAGAAACTCCCGACTAATTTACCGCTACGGTGGCCGCCCTCACTTTGCCGACGTTATAGCGACGCATCTTCTCATACAAGTTCTTGCGGCTGATTCCGAGGATCTCGGCCGCGCGGGTCTTGTTGCCGCGAGTGTGTTCGAGCACTTCGCGGATGTAGACGGCTTCGATCTCGGCAAGCGACGGCTTGTGAACTCGCGATTGCATGAAACGCGCCGTCGATCTCAAATAGTCCGGCAAATGCTCCGCTTCAACCATCTCGCCGTCGGACTTCAGCACGGCCTGTTCTATGATGTTCCGAAGCTCTCGGACATTGCCCGGAAAATCATAGGCGGCCAGCATTTCGAGAGCCCCGGGTGAAAGCCCCTCGCTTCGTCGCCCGTTGCGGGACGCGAACTGTCTGACAAACGCGCCCGCCAGTTCCGCAAGATCTTCGCTTCGTTCGACAAGCCGTGGAAGCTCAATACTGACCACGGCCAGCCGATAGTAAAGGTCGTCTCGAAACGTGCGCGCCCTGACCGCCTCTTTCATATCGATGTTGGCAAGCGCGATTATGCGAACATCGATCTTGATCGCTTGCTTGCCGCCCAGCCGCTCGAAGCTTCGTTCCTCGATCACCCGCAGCAGCTTTGCTTGCGAGGACGGAATAAGACTCGCGATCTCGTCGAGCACCAGCGTTCCACCGTCAGCGGCCTCGAATCGACCCGGCTTTGAGTCTGTAGCGCCGGTGAAGGCGCCTCTCTCGTAACCGAACAACTCAGACTCCACCAGTTCGTCGGGCAGCGACGCGCAATCGATCTTAACGAACGGACGGTCGCGGCGAAGGCTCTTGTCGTGAAGCAGCCGTGCGATCGCGTCCTTTCCCGTTCCCGACTCGCCAAGCACCAGGATGTTCGCATCGGTAGCCGCGACCCTATCGACTATCTCGACTATGCGCTGCATTGCTGGCGAACTGGACGCAATCTTCATACTTTCAACATGCGCACGCAAGCGAGTCTCGGCCACGGGCCGACTCTTCTACCGCTCGCCCGTCTGGTCTGGCGGTACCTCGGATCGCTTGGCGTCGCGCCACAGTCGCTCCAGATCATAGAATCGCCGCGACGCAGCGCTGAACACGTGCACGATGAAATCGCCGTAGTCTAGCAGAATCCACTCAGCGCTGCTATAGCCCTCAATGTGCGACGGACGCCTGCCCGCCTTTCGCAATTCCTCCTCAACCGAGTTGGAGATGGCTTGCACCTGTCGCGTGCTTGCGCCCGTGCAGATCACGAAATACTCGGTGAAAGAAGCGATCTCGCGCAAGTCCAAAACGACCGTGTCCGTCGCTTTCTTCTCGCCCGCCGCGCGCGCCGCTATCATCACGTTGTCCGCTGGTATGACGGCATCCGAGCCGTCCTCCACGAGCGGTTGTTTGTTTGCGCTTCCACCCATCAAGTTACCGCCTGTACAGTTCGTACTTCTCGATATAGTTAACCACGCTGGAAGGCGCCAGCCCGTCGATCGACTCTCCCGCGCGCACCCGTCGTCTTATCTCAGTCGAAGAAACATCGTTGTTGACGCAGTCCGTCAAGTAGATGCGAGGACTGCCCGCCTGTCCACGGCTGAGCGGCACCCGGCCCCTCACATCGACAATGCTTGCTTGCCTCAAATCCGGCAAATGCGAGACACGGACTTCGTATCCCGGCCGCGTCACGGCGATCAGGTTCGAGCTAGCTAGAAGCCGCTGGGGCTCGCGCCAGGTGTTTATCTCCTCGAACGAGTCGGCCCCCACAACAAAGAACAATTCGGTTTGCGGCCCGCAAGCCTGCTTCAACCGTTCGACGGTTTCGAACGAGTACGGCTTATTCGGCGCCTTGAGCTCGATCGTCGAGACGCTGACTCGCGGTTCGTCGAGCGTTGCCAACACAGCCATCGCATACCGGTGATACGAGTTCGAGATCGAACTCGCGCCCTTGTGCGGCGGCCGGTGAGCCGGGATCAGCAGCAACTCATCAAGCTCGAACTCTTTGGTGACGGCGCGCGCGACTTCGATGTGACCGTTGTGCACCGGATCGAAAGTCCCGCCGTAAGCTCCTATGCGCCGATCATTCATTTCGTTGGTCGCCTTTGCCTCGGAGCGCGAACAAGACCGCACGCAGTCTGCAAAAAAACCGAGGTGAGACGCGCGCTAAGCGGGGATCAATTCCTCGCTCGGGTGGCGCATCTCCTCGACGCGCAGACCAAGCGTGTTCACCAATCGGTCTATCCCAAGGCCGGTAACCGCGGAGATTTCAAACAACTCCAGACCGCGTTCCACACAGTACCGTCGAAGCGATTCGACCCTGCCAGGATCGTCCAGCGCGTCCATCTTCGACGCCGCGACCATCTGAAGCTTCGCCATCAACTCGGAGCTGTAAAGAGCGAGTTCTCGGCTGATGATCTGAAAGTCCTCCACCGGGTCGCGTCCGGTCGAAGAGACATCGATCACGTGCAACAGGAGCTTCGTTCGTTCGATGTGACGCAGAAACTCGAGCCCCAAACCCGTTCCCAAGTGAGCGCCTTCAATCAGTCCGGGAATGTCGGCGACGACGAACGTTCCCTCCTCACCGTAAGCAACAACCCCGAGGTTTGGCTGAAGCGTCGTGAACGGGTAGTCGGCGATCTTTGGTCTGGCGGCTGAAATGCGCGAAATCAAAGTCGATTTTCCGACGTTCGGAAAACCCACAAGTCCAATGTCGGCGATAATCTTCAGTTCCATTTGGAGGGCGCGAACTGCTCCAAGCCCTCCGTCTTCGTGATGACGCGGCGCGCGGTTCGTCGAGGTCGCGAATTGCGCGTTCCCCTTGCCGCCGCGTCCGCCGGCTGCGATGAGTATGCGCTCGCCGGATTGAGAGAAATCGTGAACAAGCTCGCCGGAGTCAGAGTCGGAGACAATCGTTCCGGCCGGGACGAGCACGATGCGATCCTCGCCGTCGCGGCCGTGCTTGTTACTTCCTTCGCCGTGCGAGCCGCGTCCTGCGCGATATTCCGGGTTGAAACGAAATTGGAGGAGGGTGTTGAGTTGATCGGTCGCTTCCATGAAGACCGAGCCGCCTCTGCCCCCGTCGCCGCCTGAAGGGCCGCCGCGCGGCACGAATTTCTCACGGCGAAACGCTGTCACTCCGTTGCCGCCGTCTCCGCCCTTCACTACGATTCTGGCCCGATCTAAAAACTGCATTTGGTCAGTAGTCAGTAGTCAGTAGTCCGTAGCCAGTGTTTCTTCTTTGATGCTGAAAAACTACTGACTACGGACTACTGACTACGGACTATTCCGCTGGGTAGACGCTGATGAACTTGCCTTTGCGTCCCTTCTCTTCGAACTTGACGGTCCCTGTGACCAGCGCGAACAGCGTATCGTCCGAACCTCTGCCGACGTTGTTACCCGGCTTGAACTTGGTTCCTCGCTGCCGTACCAGAATCGAGCCGCCCAGCACGCTCTCGCCGCCAAACCGCTTGACGCCAAGCCGCTGAGCGTTTGAGTCGCGGCCGTTTCGTGAACTGCCTACTCCCTTTTTGTGTGCCATAAATCCTCTCGATCCTGTAAGGGCGTCCCTTCGTGGGCGCCCTCGTGTGATCGCTTACTCCAGGCCCTATAGAGGGGCGTCAACAGAGGGACGCTCTAACAGGCTATTACTCGTTCTTGTCGGAACCCGCGCCAACCGACTCGATGAGCACGGCGGTAAAATTCTGGCGATGGCCATGGATTTTCTTATACTGCTTGCGCCGCTTCTTCTTGAAGACGATTACCTTTTTCGCGCGGCCGTGCTCGACGACTTTGCCCTTGACCTGATTGCCGGCGAGACCGATCTGAATGCTGTCGCCGTCGGCGTGCAAGAGCGCATCAAGCTCGACCGACGCGCCGACTTCAGCGTCGATTGTCGGAACGCGCACGACCTCGCCTTCGCTCACGCGGAACTGTTTGCCCCCGGCTTGAATGATCGCGTATGCCACAGTTAGCTCCCTCCCAAAAAGTGCTCATGACGAAAGTCCCAAAGTATAGCGGGCGGCTTGAAACACTGTCAACGTCGCGCCCGTCAGTAACGCCGATGAATCAATGCAATACTGTTGTGAGCCTGCTCAATAAGGCTCGCGTTATTGCGGTTATCTACGAAGCTGCTCTGACGATCAGCGTTAAAAGAAGCGCCAGCGCCAGGTTGATCGTGTGCGCGGTCAGGCAAAGAGGGCAGGGGATTCTGATGATGAACAACAGCGAGTACGCCAGAAAGAATCCAAGCAGGACAGTGAACCAGGCGACGGCAACCAGCGTGACGCCAATCGCCCCGACGCCCCATCCCGTCGCTAGTAACACGATGACAGCGACGTAATACAGCACTCCCGGCACTGAGTTGGGCACGCCAAAGACCCGTGCGTACGGTGTGTGCAGCACCGTCTGGCACGTTCGTTCCTCGAGCCGGCACACGCGAGGCATCAGTCTGGTGCTGGCTTCGAGGACGCCGTAGTAGACTGCAACAAAATATGCCGCGATGTATAACCCCACGGCCGCCAGAATTATCGCGAAGCTCGTCACCGGCAGGCTCCCATCGGGCTCAATCTCTCATCGCAAACAATATATGACGCCGCGGAGTCATCTCAAAGAGGAGCGCTCCGCTCGTGCGCGGTGGAAGGAAGTTGGCACGTCCGGTACAATCACCGCTTAATGATTCCCAATTCGCAATCCGCGATTCGCGATTCTTATGCGCATTCTCGTTTGTGATGGATTAGAAAAGACCGGCGTAGACATCCTTCGCGCAGCTCAAGGCGTGACGGTCGATGAACGTCCCGCACTTACTGCCGAAGAGCTTGCAGCAATCATCGGCGACTATGAAGCGCTCATCGTCCGAAGCAAGACCAGAGTCACTGCCGAGTTGATCGATCGCGCGGCCAGGCTGCGAGTAGTCGGGCGGGCGGGAACCGGCGTCGACAACATCGAAGTGGCGGCCGCGACGAGACGAGGAATAGTCGTCATGAACGCGGCAGCCGGAAACACAATCACTACCGCTGAACACACTATGGCGATGCTGCTCGCGCTTGCACGCCAGATCCCGCAAGCCGTCGAGTCGACAAAATCGGGCCGCTGGGAGAAGACGAAGTTCACGGGCGTCGAGCTGATGGGCAAAACGCTGGGGATCGTAGGGCTTGGGCGAATCGGGTCGGCAGTCGCAGAGCGCGCGCGCGCGTTCGGCATGAACGTGCTGGCTTACGATCCTTACTTCACCCAGGAAGCCGCGCGTGATCTGGAAATCGAGATGGCCCCGCTGGATGACGTCGTACGCTACTCGGATTTCATAACCGTTCACACTCCGCTCACCGATGAGACTCGTGGGATCATCAATGCGGCGGCGATCGACAAGATGAAACCGGGGGTGCGATTGATCAACTGCGCGCGGGGCGGCTTGATTGACGAACGCGCGCTTGCGGAAGCAATTCGATCGGGCCAGGTCGCGGGCGCCGCGCTCGATGTCTTTGAAGCCGAGCCCACGCCGAAGGACAACCCGCTGCTCGCGCTCGAGCAGGTAATCATTACGCCGCATCTCGGCGCCTCAACCACTGAAGCTCAACTCGGGGTCGCAACGATGATAGCCGAGCAGGTGTTGGACTACCTCAAGCGCGGCACAGTCCGCGGCGCGGTGAATATGCCGGCGGTGAGCGCCGAGTTGCTTGCGGCTATTGGGCCTTACATTACGCTTGGCGAAAAGATCGGCCAGTTTCAGGGACAGGTATTCGGCCACGACCTGCGCGAGGTTGCGATCGAGTACTCCGGCGAGGTCGCCGAGCACGACGTGAAACCCGTTACTCATGCGGTGCTTTCGGGCTTGCTCAGCCCGGTGATCGAGCGAGTAAACATGGTTAACGCAGCGATGGTTGCGGAACAGCGAGGAATCAAAGTGTCCGAGTCGCTCTCCCGGCGGGCGCGCGACTTCGCGAGCATGATTCGAGTGCGCGCCGTGACCGCCGATCGTGAGAGCGAAGTCGCGGGCGCGCTTTTCGGACGCCGCGACGCGCGCATAGTTCGCATAAACGGATTCAGTCTCGAAGCGATACCAAAAGGCCACATGCTCTTCCTGTTCAATCACGATCAGCCGGGCGTGCTCGGCCGAATAGCCACCTACATAGGCGATAGCGGAGTAAACATAGGCAGGCTCTATCTCGGCCGAAAGAAAGTCGGCGAGAGCGCGCTCGCGCTTATTCAGATCGACCAGCCGATGAGCGAAGACGTTCTGGCCGGACTCGCTTCGTTGGCGGGAGTAATTTCGGTCAAGCAGGTCAAACTCTAGCCGGGCGAAACGAGGCAAACCACAAAGGCACAAAGACACTAAGAAAAACAGGTTCAAGCTCCCTTCGCTCTTAGTGCCTTGGTGCCTTTGTGGTTAACGCCTTGAGAGTTACTTCGATCGCGAGCCTCACAGCTTCCACCATCGACTCGAGCGACAATCCAGGTTGGTCAACCTGCTTGGGAATCGTCTGCTCGTGAAGATACGGCAGATGAATAAACCCGGCTTTCGTCGCCAGACCTTCCGCCGCAATCTCGTGCATCACGCGGTAGAAGAGCCGGTTGCATAAGTACGTCCCCGCGCTGTTTGAGACTGCCGCGGGAATGCGCGCTTCGATCAACCGCTCGGTGATCGCGCGGATTGGCAGCGTCGAAAAGTAAGCAGCCGGGCCGTCTTCGACGATCGGCTCGTCCGAAGGCTTGTTACCGGCGTTGTCCGGGATTCGAAAGTCGTCGATGTTGATGGCGACTCTTTCAGGATTGATTCGGAAGCGCCCGCCCGCTTCGCCAAGCATGATCACAACATCAGGCGAGTTCTCACGCAGCGCTTCAAGCACGCTTTCGATTGCGCGATGGCGGTCAACCGGAAGCTCTTCAACCCGGACCGAAGCACCGGGAAGGCTCATACGCTTGATGTGTCTTGCTACGTGAAGCGACGAGTTTAAGGTCTCGCCCCCAAACGGTTCGAACGCTGTCAGCAGAAGTCGCTTCAACTCGGCCTCACTTGATTTTGGATTTTAGATTGCGGATTTTGGATTGGGAAGCGAGATTCGACCGGCGAGCGTCTCTTATAGCGATCGAGGTGGCGGAGACTGTCTTGGTGGCTGGCTCTTCGCAGCGCGAAGCTCGACGACCACCTTCAGTCCTTAATCAAGCTGATCACTTGATTGAGGCGACGACATACTCAAGTAGACACCTGCCAGGACCAGCGCGCCTCCGACGAGAGTTGCGAGCGGTGGATGCTGGGCAAAGAAGAAGAACGCCAACACGCTTGCGGCAACAGGCTCTCCAAGAAAGGCCAGCGAGATCGCCGACGGCCTCACGTGTTTGATCGCCCAGTTGAAAACCGTGTGCCCGAGGATCGTCGGCACTACCGCAAGGGCCGCGAAGTAAGCCCACTGCGTAGCGCTGTATGGATAAAGCGGCTCGCGCGCCGCCAGCACCCACAGCAGAAGCAGCACCGCGCATACCGCGTAAAGCGGCGTCACATAGCCGAGCAGGCTGATCCTGGTTCGCGCTTTGCGCCCGATGATGAAGTAGCCGACGACCGCCAACGCGCCCAGCACCGCAAGCCCGTCGCCCTTTAACGCGAGATGAACGTCGCTCAACGCGTCGTGAGCGATCACTATCATTCCTGCAAGGCCGACTGCCGTTCCAGCAAGGCTGCGGCGATGCGGCTTTTCGCCTAAGAAGAAATACGAAGCGATTACTACAAACAGCGGATGGCTGTTGACTAGAACGACTGAGGTCGAGATAGGGATATATTTCAGCGAAGTAATCCACGCACCGAAGTGTACCGCGAGGAAGAAGCCGCCGAGTAAAAGCAGCGCGAGGTCTTTGCGCGCAAGCGTCGCAATCTCCCGGCGCTTCAACGCGATCGCCGCGGGCGCCAGCAGCGCAGTCGCGATAGCCATTCGATAAAACGCGATGACCAGCGGCGGGACTCCGGTTCGCTCCAGCTCGCTGATGAAGATCGAAGAGAACGCCAGGGCGATGACGGCAAACCCCATCGCCGTCATCACACCTGCAGTGTTTGTGGGCTGATGCTTCTCCTCGTCTTCACTTGCTTTCATCGGTCGGCTCCGGAGAATTCAAGACCCTAATAAAAACACAAAGGCACGGCGCCACAAAGCGTCTCTCTTGCGCAAGCCTCTGCGTCTTTGCGCCTCTGCGGTTAGCTGGTCGCCAAATACTACTAACCGCCGAGACGCAAAGACGCCGAGGCTTACGCAGAGAAGACCATTAACGCGAGAGCCTCTTGAACCCGCTACTTCAAACTCAATGCCCTAACTTGCGAAGACCGGAGGCGGGGTGTTAATAACTTCTTTTGTTCGTGTTCGCCTTCCGCAGGCTTGCATGATTCAACAAACGAAAGGAATTCTCATCTTGATTCGATCATTTTCAGGCATCATTCTGCTGGCTACCCTCGCGCTAAGCGGCTGCAACGGCTGCAGCAACAACAACACAAACGTCAACGGCAATGGGAACGGTAACGGAAACGCCAACCGGTCGGACTTCAAGACTCCGGCTCCGATCAAACCCGCTTCAGCCCTCGATCTAAATTTCAAGTCATGCAATTCCTTCTTCCCACTCGTTCCGGGATCGAGCGCCAGGTATGTGATTTCGTACTCGAGCGGGTTGATCGCGGACGCAACGATAGTCGTCGATTCGTCGGAAGAGAACGGGCGCAAGGTTTTTACGGAGAGAATGCAGATCATCGACCGCAGCGGAGGTTTGGAGATCGCGCAAACAACGGAAAAAAAATATGCCTGCGACGGCGAGCGCGTTCAGTTGATCGCCGAGAAGACTCAAAGCGATGTCGCAGGACAGAAATCCAGCTCCGAGTTTAAGTACCGAGACAACTCAGTAGCGATGGTTGATCCGGCTTCGCTGGGGAGGAAAGGCACAACCTGGCAGTACTCCTTCACCAAGGTCTTCAACCGGCCGGGCGACCCGCCGGCAGTGGTCGACGAGCCGACGTTTGTCTCGTTTACAGTCGAAGGCGATGACGATGTCACGATTCCGGTCGGCAAGTTCAAGGCCGTAAAGTTGACTCGCAAGGTCGGCGAGGCTGTAATTACCGAGTATTTCGTCCGCGGGCTCGGACTGGTCAAGCGAGCGGCGAACGAGGGCACCTCGTGGGAGCTAAGAGAATTTAGCGGTCTCAAAGCGATGGACAAATAGACGGAGGTTGCATATCTCGATGTCAATGACTGTGATCAACCCGGAAGCGCTTGGTGAGCCGAGCGGCTACAGCAACGGCCTTTTGTTCGAAGGTGGGAAGCTGCTGTTTGTAGCAGGGCAGATTGGATGGGACCGCGAGCGCCGGATCGTCAGCGACGACTTTCCCGAGCAGTTCGCGCAGGCGCTTGCGAACGTTCTTACAGTGGTTCGCACGGCCGGGGGCTCGCCAGCCAGCATCGCCAGGTTGCTGATATTTGTCACCGACAAGAAGGAATATACCGCGCGGCTTCGCGATATCGGCGCGGCTTACCGACAGCTTATGGGAAAGCACTTCCCGGCGATGTCGCTTGTGGAAGTGAGTGCCTTGGTCGAGGATCTTGCAAAAGTAGAGATTGAAGCGATTGCGGTAATCTGAAGAAGTCCGTAGTCCGTAGTCCGTAGTCCGTAGTCAGTAGTCAGTAGTACGAATACGAGCTACTAACTACGAACTACGGACTACGGACTACTGACTACTGACTACTGACTTCTGCATTCTGAAATGACTATCCATCCTTCAAGCTTTCATTACGAAGAGCGCGGTCCGGTTGCGACTATCACCTTCGATAGACCGGACCGTTTGAACTCTCTCACCTTCGAAGTCTATCGCGAGCTGACCGACACGCTTGCGAAGCTAAGGTCTCGCGAGCAAGTCCGGGTCGTCGTAATAACCGGGCGCGGGCGTGGCTTCTGCTCCGGCGGCGACGTCGAAGAGATTATCGGCGAGCTGTTCAGCCGCGACATGAACGGGCTGCTGGAATTCACACGAATGACCTGCCAGTTGATCGCTAACATTCGAGCGTTGCACAAGCCGGTGATCGCGTCGCTGAACGGAACAGTTGCCGGTGCGGGCGCTGTGATCGCGCTTGCTTGTGATTTGAGGATCGCTGCCACGACTGCAAAGATCGCTTTTCTGTTCACCAAGGTTGGTCTTGCAGGCGCGGATATGGGCGCGGGCTTCCTGCTTCCAAAAGTGATAGGGCTGAGTAAGGCCACCGAGCTGCTGTACACCGGAGACTTCATCAGCGCGACTGAAGCGGAACGGATCGGGCTGTACAACAAGGTTGTCGAAGGCTCAGAGCTTGAAGCGGAGACATCTCGGTGGGCCGAGCGGCTGGCGGCGGGCCCTGGTTTTGCGCTTGGGATGACGAAGGCGGCGCTGAACCGCGAGATGAGCCTGAGCCTGGAATCGGCTCTGGAAGCCGAAGCCGAGACTCAGGCGATATGCATGCTCAACACCGATTTCCGCGAGGCTTATCAGGCGTTCAAGGAGAAACGAGCGCCGGAGTTTAACAAGTAGTCAGTAGTCAGTAGTCAGTAGTCCGTAGTTGATAAGTGCCACGACATCGTTGACACATTTTAGTGCCACGACATCGTTG
>JBBPIE010000007.1:0-262592 GCA_038040485.1 Candidatus Onstottus arcticum | reverse complement strand
TCATAGTTTGTCGGCTGGACTGCAGATTCCTCGCCCGCCCTTGTTCAACACATGCACATGAATCATCGTCGTGAGATCGTTATGGCCCGAGCAGCCCTGAATCGTGCGAATCTCGTAGCCATCTTCCCGCAAGTGCATCCGGCCCGCGCCACGAAGGGTGCTCTATTCGAGACTACTTCCTCTTGCGGACTTCAACCACGACTGCTCTTCCTTCTTGTCCGGCTGCCAGCGACAGGCTAGCGTCCTCCGAACTCTCATCCTTAGCCGTGGCCGATGAAGTCAACACAGCCGTTGAACTGCTCACAGGGAACAATCTGAAATCAAGCCGCGCCTCGACTTTCTCTTTCACACCGCCAACGCCGGTAGCTCGCCCCAGCAGGCCTCCGACCTTGCCCGACGTCTTCAACAACGCGATGTCCGTGTACAGGATGTAATCGCAGCTCTTCTGTTTTGCTTCGGCTTCGATCTCGGCAGGAGTGCGCGAGTCGAGCGGGACAGCGTCTACGTCGGCGTCGATGATGTTGCTGATAAGCCTGCTGCGCAGGTTGTACAACGAAGGCGACCGATCCGTTTTGTTGGCGATGGTCACAACGCCGACTCGAATCTTGCCCGGTTGTTTGACTGCGGCAACTGAAGCCTCGTCGTTGGCCTGCGGGACGGTAGGCCGGCGGCCGCTTTGAGTGATCGATTCCACGGACGGCATTCCCATCAACTCCTGATAGTCCTTCGCCTCGGTGTACCCGGTTGGGACTTCAAACAAGGCGGCGTCCGATGGCGTGGTCGTGAGTTCAACGACCTCCGTGGTCGAAACGGACGTCTGCCCGCCGTCCAGGTAGACGGTAGTGGTCACAAGAATCGGGTATCCCATTTTGCCCGCCCCGGACCTCTTGAAACGAATCTCATCCCGGCAATCGGGCCGACCTCCTCCCCCCGGAGCCCCGGCTACAAGAGGTTTGTCCGAGTCACATTCAAAGTTGAATTCAAAGTCGATGTACCAACCATCGGTCTCAATACGCATCCTGGATGGGTAGCAAGCGTCGGGGCTTGATTCGACCATCATTGAAGACTTGATATGCCGGGCGTTGAATCCAAACATTTTTTTGCGCTCGCCGGTGTCGGTGATGGTTGAGTGGTAGGTAACAACTCCGCCGCGTCGCGTGGTAGTTGGCTGGTTGGCGCTCGGAGCTTGTTTTTCTCCGGTTGTCGTAGAGGGAGAGGTCGCGCTGACCATTGGCGTGACCATGTAGGTTCTGGCCTTGTCGTTGATTTGAACCGTCCGCTTGAGGTCACACTGGGTGATGGTGACCATTTCGAAGCCTGCGCCGTAACTCTGACTGGAGCGTTGGCGTACGCCCTTGATGTAGATCGTGCCTTCGCTCGTATTGCCGGGCGAAGTGTTCTTGGTTTTCATCTTGATGTCGGCCGAGGCGGTTGAAACCGTCGAGACCGACAGGATCAGTGCGATGATTGTTGTTGTCCACTTGCTCTTCATGAAAAAGACCTCCTGCTTGAAGTATGAAACTAGGTGCATCGAGAATTGCGCGATGTCTTAAACATATTCTCTGCGTTGTCTCTGCGTCTCAGTGGCTCTGCGGTTAGAGAGCACTTCCAGATTTACAAGTTTGCGAACTCTCTAACCGCAGAGCCGCTGAGACGCAGAGTTTACGCAGAGAAGACATTTGAACGAGTACCCCACCGAGAATTGATAATGCTTCGTTTGGCTGCTCTTTTCAATCTCCCTCGTACCGCCTCAAGCTCTTTGCCCATAAGCTCGCCACGGCGACCGCTATCAAACAGCCCACACCGCCTGTGACTACCGAGAGCGGCGCGCCGATCAAGGCGGCGACGACGCCTGCTTCAAGCTCGCCGAGCTGCGGGCCTCCCATAAAGAAAATCATGTTCACCGATGTCATCCGCCCTCGCAGGTGGTCGGGCGTGATCAACTGGCGCATCGTCTGTCGCAGGACGGTGCTCACTGTGTCCGCCGCGCCGGTGATCGCCAGCATCAGAAGCGATAACCAGAACCATTTCGACAAGCCAAACACGATCGTAGCTGCGCCATAGATGGCGATCGAGACGAGCACGGCCCTGCCTTGCTTCCGCATTGCCCCGAATCTTGCGATCAGCAGCCCGGTTACGATCGAACCTGCGCCAGGCGCGGCCGCAAGCAAGCCCAGCCCCCGAGCCCCGACTTTCAGAACCTCTGCCGCGAAGATCGGCAGCAACGCAGTAGCCGACGCAAAGAACGTCGCGATGAAATCGAGAGTCATCGTCTGCACGATAATCGGAGTTCGCCAAACAAACCGCAGCCCCTCGCGAAGCGCCGCAAAGTTCATCTGTGCTGCTTGGGTTGCGGCAGCGGCGCGCCCGCTCGCCCGTATCAGCAGGAGCGCAATGATCACCGCGACGAACGAAAGCGCATTGAGACCGTAGATCAACGCGGGCCCGCGCACGGCCAGAAGCAATCCAGCCAGCGCCGGCCCAACGATCGTTGCAGAGTTGAAGACAACTATTCCGAGGCTGACCGCGTTGGGAAAGTCCTCTGATGGCACCAGTGTTGGCAGCATCGCCTGGCGGGCAGGGTTGTCGAAGGCGACTGCCGCCGAGGCGATGGCAGTGAGCAAGTAGATCGGCCACAAACTTTCTCGGCCGGCAGCGGTCAGCCCGGCAAGCAGAGCCGCGCTGATCAGCATCACCGATTGCGCGATTAACATCAGCCGCTTCCGATCCACTGCGTCGGCTACAACACCGCCAATGAGCGAGCACAAGACAATCGGGAGGACGCGCACAAGCCCCACGGCGCCTAATGCCAAAGGAGATTTCGTCAGCAAGTAGACGTGCCAATTGATGGCAACATACTGCATCTGAGTGCCGGTGACCGAGATGAGCTGTCCTATCCACAGGAGTCGAAAGTCGCGGTGACGCAGCGCAGGGAAGGAAGATCGTTTTGGCCGGTTGGTTGTGCCGGGTGTTTGGGCCGGAGCGAGATCGCCTGAAGACATGCGCAGCATCATTCCATGCCGGACAGTGGTTGCGCCACAGCCATCACCTTCCGCACGCCGCGATTCACCAGGTTTTGATCTTTCGCGCAACGCCGCTTGTCCTCGGAGGGTACACGGCTGAGTATTGCGGCGTCGTACCGGGCTGCAATTGCCCAAACAACGCGTGATGTGGAATCATGATGGCTGGCGCAGGCAAGCGCATCGAGGTGGCTTTGGACACATCGCCACCGCAAGGGAAGCTCAACATGAAGATCGGATTATGCGGTGCGCTCTTCGCTCTGGTGCTCACAGTAAGTGCGCAGAGCCGAACACAGCCTCAAACCAAACCTGGCGACAAAGACCAAACGATCAAGCTGAGCACTGAACTCATCGAAGTGCGGGCTGTCGTCACTGACCGGCAAGGTAAGCTCGTAGACGGTCTCAAGAAAGAAGATTTCGAGGTGCTGGAGAACGGCCGCCCTCAAACGGTCAGCTTCTTCTCTGTCGCACGCGTGGCTGGAAAAGACGACGTCCCAACGGCTGCCGGCAGAGATGCTCCGAAGATCTCTCCGCCCGAGTCGCCTTCGCGCACAATAGCTCTCTTCGTCGACAATCTGCATCTTTCGACATCTAGTTTGTTGTCGATGAAACAAGCTTTGAGGCGGTACGTGAATGAGCAGTTGTCGGATCAAGACCTGGTGGCTTTGATCCCCACGACTGGGACATTGGGGCTTGTGGGACAATTCACTCGTGATCGGCGCATCCTTCGCTATGCGATAGAGAAGCTCAGTCCGGGACCTTCCACGAACGACAGTTTATTCTCGCCCTATCTTGCCGCGATGGTGGATCGCGATGACCGGGAAGCTTTGAGGGTCGCGACGAGCATCCTTACCGCCGAAGACAGAATCCCGCCTCCACCCGGGTATGTGCGGGGTCGAGCCCGTCAGATCCTTAGCGAGGCAGGCTATCAAAGCCGCGCAACGCTTCTAACTCTGAAAGCGGTCGCTGAAGCGATGGCAGGATTGCCCGGTCAACGCTTGATCGTGCTGTTCTCGGATGGGTTCACGCTTTGGGATGGCAGCGGACAAATGAATACCAGCGAGGTTCAATCGGTTGTGAGCCGAGCTGTGCGTTCAGGTGTGACCATCTACTCGATCGATGCCAAAGGGCTGCAGCCGCTGTCGATCTTTGACGCATCGCGGCCGAACCTGGGTAGCGATCCGAGAATCATGAGCTATGTAAGTGCGTCTGAAAAGGACCTGGAGAATGGCTTGAATGCGCTGGCGCGGGACACAGGCGGCGAGCCGTTCTTCAACACAAACGATCTTAAGGGCGCCCTCCAGAAGGCGCTCGACAATAATCGGCTTTACTACGGGCTGGCATATTACCCTGCGAGTGTGAATGACAAGAAGTCGTTTCGCCAAATTACGGTGCGGGTCAAGACTCACCCTGAATATAAGGTTCGCACGCAGAAGGGCTACCTCGCGGCCGAGCCTGACAAAGACAAGAAAGACGGGCAAGCGGTCACCCCCGACCAGCGGTTGGCTCAGGCAATCGTAGCGCCGCTGCCGGTCACGACGCTCGGGCTCGTCGTCGAAGCCGACTATCTCGAGAGCGAAGCCGATGACGCCCAGGTGTCGCTCAAGGTCAGTTTCGATGCTGAGAAGCTCGAGTACCGCGAGCAAGATGGCCACTACCTGTTTGCGTTGCAGGTGGTGACGTTGGTGTTCGATTCGTCGGGCAAGCGCATCGACGGCCACAGCGAGACCATAAACGGAAATCTGCTTCCGGAGCGGCTGGCTTTGGCGAAGAAGACCGGCTACCGATACGCCAGAAGATTTGCGCTCAAGCCCGGGCTTTATCAGATTCGGGTCGGCACTCGTGAGACCAGCACCGACCGGATCGGGACTGGCTGGGCGTTGGTCGAGGTACCTAACTTGTCCCGGCAGAAGCTGGCCTTGAGCAGCCTCTTGCTGCTGGATTCGAAGAACGAAACCTCGGCATCCGTGCCGGGTGAGGCCAAAGGCTTGGTTCAGGCAAAGTTTGTACAGGGGATCAGGTTCTACCGAAAGAGCGATCTCCTGACTTACTACTTCAGGATCTATGTCGATCAGACGCGGGGAAACTCAGAATCCCAATTGCTCATGCAGACTCGCGTGTTTCAAGGCGACAAGGTCGTGGCTGAGGGAAACTGGCAGGCAGTGACGGAGCGTCAGTTGGGCAAAGATAAAAAGAGCATAGCCGCCGGTGAAGAGATCAAGCTGAACAATCTGGCTCCCGGCGTCTACGAGCTGCGAGTTGCTGTCAAAGACTCGACATCCAAGCGCACTGCGAGCCAGGCAGTCGTGTTTGGGGTCGAGCCTTGAGAGCGGTCGGGAAGAGAAAGCTTGCTTGCATTTTCTATCGGACTCTTTAGCGCTCGCGTGGCGGCGCTTGTTGTGGTATCTAACAACGCGCAAGCATAATCGAAATACCAACACTCTATTTAATGGAGAAAAAAATGAAAAACCTGTCGATGATCGCTGTTGCATCGTTGCTCGTTTCGATTTCCGCGTTCGCGCAGGATTCGGTAAACCAGCATCAACACTTGGAGCATATGTCGTTTACCGCAGTCGAGCAGGAGTGGGCGAAAGCACGCGCGGATAAATCGCCGCGCCACCAGGAATGGATATCGGTCAAGTACGGCAGCCGCACCGTCAATGCTTTCATCGTGTACCCCGAGGTCAAGGGCAAAGCTACGGCGGTAATCGCAATCCACGAGATCTTTGGGATGAGCGATTGGGTGCGCAGCTTGACCGATCAATTGGCCGAAGCGGGCTACATCGCGATCGCGCCGGACTTGCTTTCCGGCATGGGGCCGAAAGGCGGCGGGTCGAGCGAATTCGATCGCAACGGGATCGGCCAGGCCATCCGTGATTTGCCTCCCGACCAGGTCACCGGCGACCTGAACGCGGTTGCCGACTACGTAGCTAAGCTCCCGGCTTGCAATGGAAAAGTGACGGTCTCCGGATTCTGCTATGGCGGCAGCCAGACGTTTCGCTTTGCGACTAACCGGCCGAGCCTCAAAGCGGCGTTTGTTTTTTACGGCTCAGGACCAGAGGATCCCGCGGCGATCGCGAGGATCAAGTGTCCCGTCTACGGATTCTATGGCGGCAAAGACGCGCGCATCAACCAGACCATACCAAAGAGCCAGGAGTTGATGAAGGCTGCGGGCAAGACTTACGAGCCTGTGACTTATGAAGGGGCGGGCCACGGCTTCATGAGAGCAGGCGAAGACCCGACTGCCAACGTGGCGACCCCGGAAGCAAAAGAAATGAAAGAGGCAAACACGAAGGCTCGCGACGAGGCTTGGGTTAGATGGAAGACTTTGCTTAAGAAGATTTGACGAAAACGAGCCCGGCGGAACGACGCAAGCTGGTGCTTGAGCCTGTAGTTGCTGGCTGTGGCGAGATTGCCCAGTGGTCGGCCGCGTTGATTGAGTGCAGAAGCCGCACGCTCAAATCAATAGCCCGGATAAGCCAGGCCGAACTTGATTGGGAGCCTCCGACCAACTCGAATACTATCGGCGCGCTTCTGTATCACATCGCGCTGATCGAGGCTGATTGGCTCTACACTGAGATCCTGCAGCACCGGACGACCGCGGACCTGGGATCGCTGTTTCCTGCTGAAGACCGCGAGTCGGATCAAACCCTGACGAAGATCCGCGGCGGTACAGGGAACCAACACGAGCGCCGCCTCGCGCTCGTTCGTCAAGAGCTGCTGCGGGCTCTAAGCACGATGACATTGGCCGAGTTTCGACGGGTTCGTCATATGCCGGATTACGATGTGACCCCGGAATGGGTTGTCCTTCATTTGTTGCAGCACGAAGCGGAGCATCGAGGACAGATAATCTCGCTTCGAGGATCGGCGGACCGATCCGGCGATAAGCATTGAACCCCGATCTTACTGCACCGGTGCTTGTAGCGTCGGCCGCCAGAACCAGGGAAAGGTCGAGTCAGTGACGTTCAATTCGTCATTCAACTTCCTCAGGATCTTTATGTACTCCGGCGGGCGTCGTTGCGCGACATGTCTGGAAACGAATTCATCGAGATCGCGCCGAGTTGGCCTTTGCAGGCCGGCCTTCGCATCGCATTGATTGAGACCTTCAGCCGTCTTTCTCAAGAACTCCATTACGTTCTGGTAGGGATCCTTCTCTGGAAGCGTTCGATCACTGACATCCTTGTCCCACTTCTGATATGTCTCGTGGGTTGTTGCGAACTCAGCCTTCGTCAGCTCGAAGCGCACAGTCACAATCTCTTCTTTGGTTTTCTTGTCTTTTTGGATGGCCTCGGTGACCTGGTCGTAGACTTCGGCGGGAATTGTCGCGAAGACCGGCACCGATTTTCCGGCATCATCCTTTGTTAGTTGAACGCCAAGCGCCTCGACCTTCGCCTCGCGTCCGTCCAGCGTGGTCCACATGGCGAACGCAGACCCGCCTTGTTTAGGCGTTTCACTGCGAGCTGCGAAGGTGAGGAAGTAGCGATGTGTGCGCTCCCTGGTCCATCGCGTTGGTCGCTCCGATGCGGGATCGAGAGCCGTAAAAGCGTCGGCACTATACTCGACGATGTTAAATGCGGTCACGCCTTGCGTGAAAATGTCATTTCCGCGCGCCGCCATGAACTCGATCCGGGTGGGTGCCTTAGGCTTGTCCAGCTTGTAGTTCACCGAGGTTATCACCTCGAAGTCTTGTGGCAGCGCGTCCGAGGAATGACTTAACAGAGTGACGTGCCCCTCAGGCGAAAAGTCAAAGAAGAAAGGAGTTGAGAGGTTCGTCGCATCCGACCTCCACATTCCGGATATCTCGAAGGGACAAACCTTCCGGGCGCCAGATTCGGCGACCGATTGCGTGAAAGCGATCGCTGCACCTCCGAAGGAAATGAGGACAAGGAGATATGAAAAAATGGCTCGCTTCATCTTATACACGCTTCTTCCCGCCCGGCGCCATTTCTGCGCGTGCAGCTAGTGTAATTTAAGGCTCGGGCACCGCCGTTTCCCGGCGATGCCCGAAGCCTCGCGGAGTCTTGTCATCTCAAGCGGGCAGCCGCCGAGACTCAACATCCGTGCAGCGAAATGCTGGGACTGCGACAGGGGCATGACATATCACCCGGAGCAGCAAGCTTCGCCGGGTTCTTGCTACATCACCCAAGTGGTCGATCTCCCGTCAACGGGGTCTGCCGTAAACTTGTCCCCTTTCTTGTAGTAGACAACGACGGAGGTATTCCTGGAGCTCTTGTATGGGCCGGAGACTGTACAGGTTCCACCTGTCGTACCGCTCGCACTTACTTTGGTCGCAGAAGTATCGCTCATGACTAGTTCTCCTTATCAAGGTTAGACGTTGTGTTCCTACAGTACTGATGATTCACGCAGTACTAACGACCGGCAAATAGAATCAGATGTCGTTGGCGCTCTCCAGGCTGCTCCATCATTCGGTCGCAGACCCAGGGTTTCACTGAATTTGTGACGTGCGCCCTTACCGACAGGATGCGGGGAAGTTAGTTGCCACGCATCGGATAAAGCAGCGTAAGTCTCGAGGACATTCTTGCGCGCAGCTTGCAACGACCGCGCGGAAATCGGCCCTGCACTGCTCAGAGACGTTTCGGGCAGTAACGTCGTTGCCGCCTGAGAAACCGACTATGAGCATTGCGAGCGTGCATAGCAGCAGAACTCTTCTGGTCTTCATGGCATCCTCCTGTGTTTGTGGTTCAAAGCCCTTTGGTTAGCGCCCTGGAGGCGACGCAACGAGGCGCGAAGCCGCGTGAAACTTCTCATCCCCAACGTGCAGCGATTCGTTTAGTCGCCTCAGCTCTTTGAAATACAGAAACGGAATACGCGATATCGGCGGAGAATCCAGCGGCGAAGACGAGGAGATGTGATCCTCCATGCTCCAGTCCAGCTTGTGCAACTTGAACCTTTCCCCGCATTGGTTGAGGGTCTCTGTGACTTGCTTCGCCACCAGGATGTTGTTCATAGTGAGGTCCTGGTATAGCAGTTCGTTATTGCGAGCGCGTCTTTCCCAGGTCTTCACTATCTTCAATCCCCGCTCATATTGGGCCAACGTGATTTCAAGTCGCAGCATTACGTCCATGTCTTTGCGAGGTTCTTTCATAAACTCGTTATAAGTTTCCGGCGGGATCGTGCCAAAAGCCCAATAGCCGGGGCGGGCAGTATAAGTGCCCACGGCATCTATTTGAGTCTGCTGTCCGTCCGTTTTGATCAATATCGGGAATGTTGGTCCGCTGCCATCATAGAACGTTCCAATGCGTCCGGCGAGGACCATGAAATACCTGTAAGGGTCTACTCTGACCCATCGCGTAGGCGTGGAGCCGGGTTTTACAAAAGTTAAAGATGTGTCATCGTACCCGGTGATGTCCATCGCGGTTATGCCCTGCGCGAAGCCTCCGCCTTCCTTGTCTGCTTTGACAAGGATGACCTTTGGGGCTTTAGGGTTATCCAGCACATAGCCGGCGCTGGCGACTTCTCGCAACTCCGAACTCTGGCCGGATCCGGATAGCACTGTAAGCTTGGCGTCCGGAGTAAAACGATAAAGGATCGGGGTTTTTTCATTAGGGGTTGCTGCTTTCCACGTCCCAAGCGGACTGAACTCGCAACCTTTCTGGACGGCATCCTTCTTTACGTCGTACGACTGGCCCAATGCCGCGGGGGTTGCCGTCAGGCAAATAATTATCAATGCCGAGATAATGACACGTCGTTTCATAGTACTCTCCTTGAATCAAAGGGCTAAGAATAGAAGCCGCCTTTCGGCAACTCCTATTCTTAGTTCCATATCGAACGGGCAGTTGAGGGCTAAGAGGTTGTTGCGACCCCTTAGCCCCCCAAAGTCCTTCGTCAAGTCGTCATGCGATAGCCGTACATCTTGCGCTCCTTGTCTATTTGCTCCTGGAGCTTCTTGTTGGCCTCCATCGCTTCTTCGCGCGACTTGCGAGGATTGGCCATGGAGATTTTCCATAACACAGTGGCCAGGCTGGCCTGCGGATCAACGTGAAGCCAACGGTTGGTTGCATCGTTGATGATTTTCACGAATGACGTGTGACCATAGATATTCGTATCTATGGCGATGTGGTCCATAGAGAAAAGCCTGTAACGGATGGTTTCGATGTCATACGGATCACCGGTCAGGAAGGTCCAGCCCGGCCGCAGAGCCCTGTGCATCCCAGCAAAGTCTTTCAGTGCTGCCGGGTCGTCTTCTTCCGGTTTTACGGTGATCGAGCACATGAACAGGTCCTTACCCATCCGATCTTTCAGGGCTTCGTAAACTCTGACCAGATTGGAGGTGACTATTGGACAAGTACCCTCGCAGGTAGCGTACATCAGGTTAATCAGCACCTGCTTGCCCTTGATCAGATCATCATAGAAGCGAACCTCCTTGTTTTCATGGGTCCGAAGGCGGGCATTGGTGAAGATCGCAGGCCCGGGCGACGCCACGTGCGGCACGCCCTGAACTGGCTCACGAAGCACGTTTGGCGGCTTGTCGCTTCCGAGGTTTGTGAAAAATCGTCTTCTTTTCATTAGCCCAGGTCCTCCTTCGTATAGAGCGGTGTGTCACCCCTGGCTACGCGGTCCGCATTGATTTGCTCCCTGCGGTCGCGTAGTTGAGCCATGTTTTCGACAACGTCCCACCGCACCATCATGAAGGCGTCTTCGTGATTCATGTTGTGGCAGTGGATCAGGTAACGCCCCACGAAGTCCCTGAACGCCAGCCTGACTCTCAGCTTATGCTGCCCGGGCACCGGATACACATCCCTTCGCGCGTTGTTGCCGTCCTCCCATGGAGGCATCGCGAGAGTAGTCCTGTTTGCCGGCAAGCATCCAGTTGCACTTGGAACGGTGCACACAGTTCGCTCGAGTATCCGACCCTCTTCCAGGTGAAGGTGCACGGGGTGGAGCCAGGAGCCCGCAAGCGTATCGTTCCTGATTACCCATTCCTCCGTCGAACCCTTCAGCACCGCATGGTCTACTCGGAGTGGGTCGAACGGCAAGAAGGTGGCGGTGTGATTTGCGTTGTTCTCAGCCGTAGACGAGTGAGAGACTCGGAAGCTGTTTCCATCCGCTTGACCGGGAATGAACCGGAACCCCCACTCGAAGGGGTCGACACCAGAAGCCGCCGGCGGGATCGGGGGCAATTCAGTCAGCGTGCTGGGAATCGGTGGCGTATCAGGAATGATAGCGTTCCCGATAACGTCGAACCGCATCAACACGGTGCCGATGGGCAGCCCTGGCGCCGGATCAGGTGGCGTCGGGGTACTGACGAACTGCGGAGTCTGCGTGTTCTCTTTCAGGTAAACCGACTGACCAACCGAGAACTGGCTGAAGTCAATGACCACGTCCATCCGCGAGGACACGTGTACCTCAAGGCGAGTGAAGGGAGTACTGGTGGCGCTCACCGTAGCCGGGGTAGCAAGGAGATTGCCGTCCGCGGCGACAACCGTCAACGGCTTTTGCAAGCCGTCGGGACCGTGTAGGGTCAAATCGAAGGGTAATACGACCCCGGTGTTGATGATCCGGAAGCGGTATTTGCGCCGCCTGACGGCCAGTTTTGGCTGAATCTTGCCATTGACAACCCACTTGTCAGTCCCGGGAGCCGCGGCACCCACTACCTGGAACATCTCGGTGCGCCCGGTGGTGGCGTTGGTCGGGCAGAATCTTCTCGCGCCGAGCACCAACGGGAAATCGGTCAGGCCGTAATAGGAAGGCAGCCGAATAGATCCCGGCGTGTCGAACTCCCACGGTGGACTCTTCTGGTCATACGAAAGATACGTCCCGTTCATGCCCAGGTAGTTGTTGTTGGCAGTCTCAGCCATCAGGTGATCGTGATACCAGTAGGTATACTGCGCCTCGCGTGAGTCGCCTTTTGGAAAATTCCCAGGAAAGGCATCAATGCCGGCGTAGGCATTGGCGTAGTGATTGTCCTTGAACAATCCTGTCCCGAAGAAGTCGCCAGCAAACCCGTCGCTTTCAGACGCCGTATGCCCGTTGTGCAGGTGGACAGTGGTCTCGTTCGTGCCGAAGCTCGAAGTAGACACCGGCAAGCTGTTCTTGAATCGTACGAGCGACGGTATGCCGTAGGCGTTAAGCACCGTCGGACCCGGGTATTGGCCATTGAAACCCCAGATGTACGACGGCGAGTAGTTACTGTGGAATTGATGCGTCCCGGCCCTGGCCTCCAGTTGGTACGTAACGGCAGGGGTGAATTCGTTCCAACGCTGATGAGGATCGCGCGCGGCCTCGCCGTTGGTTGTGTTGGCGGCCTCCGTAGGCGTTGGACTCAGGAATTGCGGTGCCGCCACAGATGGGACCGGAAGGTTATCGAGGAACGGCGTGTGTGGCGGACTCTGCGGCACCGGGGTTGGAGCGCATAGTACTGGTTCCACCACCGTGCCCTGCGCATATACGGTCGATTTCTTTGATGTCAGAATCATTGGCGCCAAGAGAGTGCCGGCCCCCGCTGCCGCCCCCAATTTCAGCACCGTTCTTCTGGTCAGTTGGCTCCCCTTGCTCTTTGCTTCCTCTTTCCTCTTTTTGGCGTGGGGTTTTGACATAACACTGGTCCTCCTTTCAGGATCTAGGCTTCAGACGTTGAGTTACATTTCTTCCACTGGACACACCTCTCCCGGGACGCCGGGCTGCGCTTTGCGCACAGAGCTACCGTGATCCGTCTCAAGCTTCCGACGGATGCAAGACAAAGCTCCGCTTGCCGCACATTTAGGCAGATTCAATGCGGTCCACTGAGAGATAAGCGGCCCAAAATCAATACATTGGGGTTGAAGGGAATGGACGCCGAGCTTGACGTAAGAGAGCGAGACTTAGAATCAAGCCCATCTAACTACGAGAGACAACTGGAGCCCGGGGGATCAAAAAAGGCCGGACTGTGATGCAAGTGAGGTTGTTACTTTTGATGTTGTGACTTTGCACGCTCTTAGTAACATGTCAGACAACGCGATGTCAAGTTTTTTTTTGGGAAGTGTTATTTAATACTGAGTGTCTAGACTTGGAGAGCGCCGGTACGCGGTCTAGCCGTCGATAGAGCTTTTGTTCTTGACAGGAATTAGCGCCAGGCGAGCAGTACCCGGGTCCCGTTTCGGTTCGAGCGGGCGCTTACGTTTGAGACCGCGCCTGCATTATTATTCGGGCTGCGTGAAATTGCCCGGCGGTGGCCCGCCTCGCAGTTTCGTTACGACTCAACACGGGAGGATGAGAACTTGAAGAAGGCATTGAGGCTCACGCTGGTCGGATTGTTGTTGATGGGCGCAAGCGGGAAGGCGCGTCCGGCGATGCTCAAGCCAGAAGACGACTTTCAATTAGTGAAGGTCGCTGAGGGCGTCTACGCCGGCATCGCTAAGCCTGGAGGTCTCGCGTCGGGTAATGCTGGATTCATCGTCGGAGATGGCGGAGTGCTCATCGTTGATACGTTCTTTACTCCGATCGCCGTCGAGGAACTCATCGCCGAGATCGGGAAGCTGACCGGGCAACCGATCAAGTACGCCGTCAATACGCACTACCATCTCGACCACACCGGCGGCAATCAAGTGCTTGCAGCGCGCAATGTGCCCATCATCGCGCACGACAGGGTTTCGGCTTGGCAGACAACAAAGAACCGGCGCTTTCTTCCACTACCCGAGGAGCTTCAAAAGCGAAAAGCGGACACAGCGAAGCAACTCAGCGAGACCTCGGAAGACCAGAAAGACAAACGCGCGCAACTCGAACGTCAGTTGCGCCGGCTCGACGCCATGCTCGCGATCAAGCTGACCAATCCCTCGATGACTTTCAGTGAAGGCGTTGTGCATCTCTATCTGGGGACTCGTGAGGTTGTTCTGTTTTCGCTTCCCGGTCACACAGGAGGAGACGTACTGGTCTACGTGCCGGACGCCGACGTGATGTTCACCGGTGACATGGGTTGGTCAAAGACGCTTCCGAATCTGGTCGATGCAACGGTGAATGACTGGATCCCGTCTCTCGACAAGATTCTCAGCAACCATCCGAACACCAAGTTCGTTCCCGGTCACGGCAACGTCGCGGGAGCGGCGGAGATGCGGGAGTTCAGGGACTATCTCGATGACTTGCGAAGCCGGGTTAAGAAGGGAAGCGCCGACGGCCTGACGATCGAACAAGCGAAAGAGCAGTTGAAGCTTCCAGATAAGTACAAGAGCTTCGGGTTTCAGAATTTCACTCAGCCGAACGTTGAGGACATGTACAAGGAGCTGAAGGGGACGAAGACAAAGTAGCGGTCCCGAGCCTCGCGGTGTCCGCTAGCAGCGTGTTCAACGCAACGGGTTGCGGAGACGGTCATCTATCCTGCGGCTTCACTCTCCCGCGTAGCTCGAGCGCATCTGGATACCCCATCTGCCGTTCTGGTTGGTCACAACGTACAACGAGTCGAAAGTCTGGATAGGCGTCCCGTCCTTTTTGTAGCGGGTGACGCGCACGGCGACGTGAACCTTGTCCGGTCCGCAGTGAATGATCTTGCGGTCGACGTAGCCGCTGTAGTCCCATCCCATGCCGCTTTGAAGCCGCGCGAACACTTCCTGCCTGTCGCTCGGCGCGTTGAGAGTCACGACCTTCCCGCCCGCCAGACGAACATGCGGATAGTTGTAGGTCGCCTCAAACCTCTTGATATCTTTGGCATTAAATCCCGCCATGAAGTCGTCGAGCACTTTGATGGCAGCGCGCGACGGTCCTTCACAACCGGGCGCGACCTTGGGGTCATCGCCGGGCTGCGGCGTCGTGTGACTCGATGATCCGGTAAGGATCAACGTGAGCGCGAGAACGGTTAGTGAAAGTTGTTGCATGGAATCTCCTGTAGCTTAGTGCTCGGCCGGCTGGTTTTGATGAATGACCCGAATTCTTCGCAAGCTGGCTATGCGGTCTTCACCGAAGCCGATCTCGCGAAGGATTTCCTCGGTGTGTTGCCCCAGGGTTGGCGCTGCGCGCTGGATACCACCCGGAGTCTTCTCGAGATTGATCGGCACACCGGCCATTCGCATCGGCCCGATTAGCGGATGCTCCACAACTGGATTCATCTCCATCGCCGCGACCTGCGGATCGTTTAGAAACGCGAGGTAGTCTTTGACTCCGCCACAGGGTACGCCTTTTTCTACTAACAAGCGCTCCCAATCGGCGGAACGCGCCTTCAGGAAAAGCGGCTGGAGAATGGCGGTCAACTCCTCGCGTCGTTCGGCCCGCTTGCCGTTGGTGGCGTAACGCGGATCCTTTCCCAGTTCGGAAATTCCAAGGATCTCGCACAGCATCATCCAGAACTTATCCGTCCCCGCAGCAATAAAGATGAGATCGTCGTTAGTCTCGAAGAAGCGATATGGGTAGATTCCAAGCGCGCCCTCCTCATCGCATTCCAAAGCCTCGACGAAGTAGTGCGACTGGATCGACATTATTCCCTGCAGCAAAGACGTCTCGACCTTTTGTCCTTCACCGGTCTTCTCTCGGTGATACAACGCGGAGAGTGCTCCGGCCACTATCAGCATCGAAGCTTGATAGTCAGAAGCGGCAACCGCGCCGATCGCAATGCTGCCGCTGTAGCGCGCGTTGTCTTTAGCAACGCCGCTGAGCGCTTGCAGAACGGGATCGTATCCGGGCCGATCGCGATACACTCCCTTTGTGCCGAAGGCGGTCGAGGAGCAGTAGATGATTTGCGGATTGACTTCTCGCATCGCCGTGTAGTCTATCCCGAGCCTTTCGGTCACCCCGCGTCTGAAGTTCTCGATCATCACGTCAGCGTTCTCAACGAGCTTGTAGACGATCTCGCGCCCATCACTGGAAGTCAGATCTAGAGCGATGCACCGCTTGTTTCGGTTCCACGCTTGGTAGAAGCGGCTCTCACCTTTGAGGAAGGGTCCCCACGCGCGAGCGTTGTCTCCGGTGAGCGGTTCGATCTTGATGACTTCCGCGCCCAGATCGCCCATCAACGCTGCGCTGTAAGCGCCGTTGATAAAGCTGCAGAAGTCGAGCACCTTGACGCCCGCGAGCGGGCCGGCCGGCCGTTTGCTATCCGCTGAGGTTGCATTCATAAAACTTGTCGAAGTCCCGGCCTACGTCGCTTCCGGGTCAACGCGCTTGCGCGTGAGAAACTTTTCCATGAACTTGCCAGGCTCATCTGTGCGATAAGCTTCGGCGAATGAATCAATACCGCGCGCGATAGCCTCATCCAGAGAAAGGCGGTCCCAGTCGGCCAGGAGCTTTTTTTGCAGTCGCACGGCGCGCGGCCCGGCCTGCAAGATCGCCTCGACCCAGCTCGCGACCGCTTGATCGAGTTCCTCTGCCGGCACGACGCGTTCAACAAGCCCACACGCCGCGGCTTCTTGCGCCGTCAACGCCTCGCCAGTGTAAACCAGCTCAGCCGTCTTTCCGCGGCCGGTCAGTCGCGGCAGCAACGCCGCTTCGATCACCGAAGGGACTCCGACTCGTACTTCGGGCATTCCAAAAGTCGAATGGCTTGCGGCGACTCGCAGATCGCAGGAGGCAGCTACTTCAAGCCCGGCGCCAAGACAGTAACCGGAGATCCGCGCGATGACCGGAACCGGCAAGTTGCGCAGGGATGAGCAAGCCTCGTGCAGTCGCGTGATAAACGCGCGCGCGGAGTCCGGGTCGAGTCCAGCCATTTCGCTTATGTCCGCGCCTCCGATGAATGCGCGCTCTCCTGCTCCGGAAAGAATCAACGCCCGCAAGCGTTCGTCATCGCGCAAGCTGTTGACCGCCGCTGCCAGGTCAGCGATCAACGAGTTGTTGAGAACATTGAGGCGCGCCTGGTTGTCTACCATTATTCGAGCCGTGCGTCCGCGCTCGCCATGATCTTCGATCGACAACGTGATTCTCGGCTTCTGGTTCAGGTCGGTCATCGCGGAGTCACTCGTGAACGGTTCTCCATACGTTCGGCGAACTCTAGCCGAAGCGCGCGAGTCAATCAACCGGACCACGACGGTATTAAGCCGCTGGCGGCCGGTCTGCACTCCAAGCTCGCTCGAAGCTGTTGGCGATTATGTTGTGATACGGCGCTAATTCAAGAGCGACTGTATGAAGTTAGTTCATTGGCAAAAACATCCATCGGAAAAACTTACGTGGTACCGGCAGACGATTCGGCAGGTACAGGTCAAAATTCGTCAAAATGCTGCGCTCGGGATCTCTGGGCACTTGCACGACAATTGCCAGTTAACTCGCCGATGATTAGGTTCAAGATCGCACAGGAAAACTTCTCAAGCCCAGGCAGGGGCGTTGCAACTGCAGAGGCGAGTGATCGCGTTTCGTGTCTGCCCCTGGCCTCTGCGCTAAGTCTCGAACCGCATCCGAATGCAAGTTGTCATAAGCCCAGCCGGTTCCGTTCATCGATCAAGCGGAACTGGTCTTCAAATCCATGCGAACCCAATGTAAGCCCCTCTTTCGGGCTATAGGAGAATGTTATGAGAAAACTGTCGATGTTAAGAGCATTAGTAGTGTTGAGCGTGGCGTTCATCATTCCGGTTTCGGCCCAGCAACCCGCCGGCTCAATCAAGAGTCCTGTCAAGAAGATGGATGTCAACTCCGGCGTGAAGATGAAGGTCCAAGGCACAGTCATCAGGCGTGAGGAACAGAACTTGATAATGCGCGACCAGACCGGATCGGAATTGACGGTTCGTCTGGCCAGCAACGTCAAGATTGAAGAAAAGAAGGGAAACCCGTTCCGCGGCGGCAAGAAGTATTCTGACGCTCAACTGGTCCGGGGACTTTACCTCGAGGTCGAAGGACGCGGAGATTCCTCGGGCGCGCTCGTAGCCGACAAGATCAAAGTGAATGACAACGATTTGAGAGTTGCTCTCACTGTTGACTCCACCGTAGTTCCAATTGAAAACCGGTTGGGTCAGGCGGAAGATCGCGTTGGCCGCACCGAACAAAATGCCGAGCGCTTATCTGGTCAGCTTGACGAATTGAGCCAGGTCGCGAATCTCGCGAAGGGCGGAGCAGCCGCCGCGCAGGAAACAGCGGAAGTGGCGGTTGATGGCGTCAACAAGACGAACGACCGCATCTCGTCGCTCGACGACTATGACGTGCGCAAGACCGGAGCGGTCATGTTCAAGGTCGGCAGCGCGGTGCTTAGCCTTGAGGCCAAGACAATGCTCGACGACCTTGCAACTCAGGCAAAGAATGAACGCGGATTCGTGATCGAAGTGCGCGGCTTTGCTTCATCCGATGGCAATGAGAAGCTGAATCGCTCGCTCAGCCAGAGACGTGCGCAGGCCGTGATGGGCTACCTGGCCGAGCACCACAACATTCCCCTGCGGCGGATCATACTCCCATTCGGATACGGCGAATCGCAGCCCGTGGCCGACAACTCAACGCTCGAAGGCCGCAAACAGAATCGCCGCGTCGAAGTATCGGTTCTCGTCAGCAAAGGTCTGACAACCCCGGTCAACGTCAGTCGCCCCGTCGGCTCTAATCGCTAGAAGCAATAGCGGCGGGCTGAACAAAAGGCGTGACCGCAAACTCGAAGCCGTGCGGCGTCCGAGCCCCCGAGGTCGGATGGCACCCAGCTCTTGAGTTTACGGTCACGCCTTGTCGATTTGAAGTTCAAGCTAACTCGCAGTTGAAAGGAACACAGCGTGCGTCTCACCTCCCTGATGATCTGCCTGATTTTGTTGCTCGGCGTGGCTTCGATAGGCGCCACTTCGGCTGATTCCCCGGCGAACCAGTCTCCGGCTCAATCAAAACCCACACAAGGACCTCCTCCGCCTCAGGAGGATCCAGCTATTCGTTTGAGTTCGCGACTGGTGGTCGTGCCGGTCTCCGCGTCGGACGCTACCGGCAAACCCGTGCGGGATTTGACCGCTGAAGATTTTGCACTTGAAGAGGAAGGACGCCCGCAGCCGATCGTCTCATTGGGCGAACCGGGAAAAGTGCCCACCGAGATCGCCCTCTTGTTCGACGTCTCCGGGAGCACCCATTCTCAATTCAGGTTTGAACAGGAAGCCGCAGTCCGTTTCATCAAAGAAGTGCTCAAGCCCTCGGACGCGGTGTCGGTTTTTTCAATAGGAACCAAGCCGAACCTAGTGAAGGCTCGCACTACAAATAGCGAAGAAGCGATCGCAGGTCTCATTTCCATTGAGCCCGTGAAGGCCGCTACCGCGTTCTTCGACGCGGTTGTCGCGGCTACTGTTTACCTCGGCAAAACAGCGGACCCCGGCAGCCGGCGCGTGTTGATCATTATCTCTGACGGTGAAGAGAACTATAGCGTGCACTCCACGCTGGCCAGCGCACAGCGAGACTTGCAGAAGAACGATTGTCTTTTTTACTCGATCAATCCTAGCGGCTCGTCGATCACCCTGAAAAACAAGGTCAGCTTGAAGGGGCAGGGCTTCATGGAAACGATGTCGGCACAGACCGGCGGCAAGGCCTTTGTCCCGGAGAAGATCACGGATCTGGAAGCTGTCTTTCGCCAGATTGCCGACGAGCTTCAAGCTCAATACCTGTTGGGCTACTATTCGACGGATGAGCGCGCCGACGGCGGATTCAGACGCATCAGCGTGCGCGCCCCTCGTAGACCCGACCTGCGAGTGCGCGCCCGCCAAGGCTACTACGCACCAAGTTCGTAGAGTTCTTAGTACTCAGCGTGCCCCACTGAACAAGCCGAATCGAAACAGAGCCCGACGCTGCGGTACGGCAATCAATCACGAACTCTTCCTTCCGATGAGACTCTTCTCTAGCAACTGAGCAACGCGACGAGTTTCACATAGCGCTTTGCCTTGGCTATGTCGAGCGGCGTGTTTCCTTCGAGGTCTTTGCGCGACGGGTCGCCGCCCGCCGCAAGAACCGCCTTCATCATTCTTTCGTTTCCACGCGAAGCCGCTTGATGCCTAGCCGTCCAGCCTTGCGCGTCGCCACGATTGGCGCTCGCGCCGTGGTCCAACAGCCACAACACAGCTTTCATTTGACCCCAGCGGATCATCTCATTGAGCAGCGGCTTTCCGTTGTCTACCGCGTGATCGAGCTTCGCGCCTGCCGCAACGCAAGCTCCGCAAACTCGAAGCCGTCTCTCCAAAGCGCCGCCGGCAACGCTGCGGTCGCGTCGGCGCCTCGCTCGAGCAACAGGTCAAACAACTCGAGCTGCCCTGAAGACGCCGCGAAGTAGACTACATCCACGTCGTGGCTCCAACTGCGCACACTTGCCTTAACGTCGGCTCCGTGATCCAACAACAAACCGGCGATTGAAACCAGCGCGTCTTTGGTCTTCTTGTTCTTCGCTCCGAGTCGCGATCCGGCGCAACAATGAAGCGCCGTCAAACCGCCCGGATCGCGAGCCATCGCGAAGGCCGGATACTTAGCCAGCACTTTTTCGACGCGGCTCTTGTCGCCGAGGGCGGCAGAGACAAAGGCGTCGATCTTTGCGCCGGCTTTTCGCAGCTCTTCGATGTAAGCCGCTTGTCCGACGAATGCCGCGGTGATGATCGCGCGACTGGCAGGCCAACCGCCAAGCTGTTCAGGGTCGGCGCCTTTTTTGAGCAGCCATCTCAAACACGAGACCCGCAAAGCAGTCGCCGGGTCGTGTCCCTTGTGAGGGGCTTCTTGAATCAGCGAGTGCAGAGCCCGGTAACCGCGCGACATCGCGTTCACGTCAGCGCCGTTCTTCAAGAGCAGGTCAATTGCTTCCTTCCAACCGAGTCGCCCCGCTTCGGTGATAACCTTCGGCGAGCGGGCGGCTTCGGGATCGCGCCGCACGAGTACTTTCACGTCAGTCAGGTCGCCGGCACGCAGCGCTGCTATGAGCTTTCGGATGTCAGTCTTTGGCATAGGGTACGGGTTGAACGGGTCATGGCTGCGAAGGCCAGGCTGCAAAGAATCGCGGCGCCTGGCGAGGAAGCTCGCGCGCGAGAAGCTCTTCGACTTCGCTCGCCGAAGGCAGCTTCATTGCTTCCTGCATCATCGACCGCACGCGCTCCAATTCGACCGATCGGATCGCGTTCTTCACCAGCGGGATTGAAGCCGGCACCAGGCTCAGCGTGCGAATACCCAATCCGATCAGCGCGATTGCCTGGAGTGGGTCGGCTGCCATCTCCCCGCATAACTCGAGTTGGACTTGCTCTGTTTCCGCCACGCGAACGAGGTGGGCTAGAGTTCGCAACACTGCCGGGTGAAATGGCTGATATAAGTGCGCGACGTTTTCGTTGGCGCGATCGACCGCAAGGATGTATTGAATCAAGTCGTTTGTGCCGATGCTCAGGAAGTCGGCTTCGCGAGCGAACAGGTCGGCCATCATTGCCGCCGCAGGTACTTCGATCATCACGCCGATCGGAAGCGCCGCGTTGTGATCGACTCCGGCTTCGGCCATCTCCTGTTTTACTTCGGCGATGATGCGCTTCGCGTCGCGGAGTTCGGTGATTGTGCTGATCAGCGGCAACACAACTCGAAGCCGCCCGTGAAGATTGGCGCGAAGAACCGCGCGAAGCTGAGTCCGAAAGATGTGTTCGACTTTCAGCGATAGCCTGATCGCGCGCAGCCCAAGCGCCGGGTTGTTTTCCTGCTCGAAGCCTTCGAGCGTAAGCTTGTCGCCGCCCAGATCAAATACCCGGATGTTTGCTCCGGCCTCGCCAGTCGCCTCGGCCAGTTTGCGATAGACCGCGTACTGCTCATCCTCGCTTGGAAGCTCCGGCAGCCTGTTCAAAAACATGAACTCCGAGCGGTAGAGCCCGATGCCTTCGGCGCCGAACCGCGCGAGCGATTCAATCTCGGTCGAGAGTTCGACGTTTGCTCGAAGCGTGATTCGCACGCCATCGAGTGTCTCTGCGGCCGACGCGGGCTCGGTTTGGGGCCGCGCACGCCGCTTCTCATCGCGCGCGCGCTTGAGCGAATAATCCTTCACCACGCTCCGGGTAGGACGGAGGATGATCTCACCCTCAGCGCCGTCGATCACGATGGCGTTGCCGGTCTTCGCGTAGCGAGTCACCTCCCGCAGCCCAACCACCGCCGGTATCCCGAGCGCGCGAGCAATGATCGCCGTGTGCGAAGTCAGCCCGCCGGAGTTGGTCGCAAACCCGAGCACGTGGTTGAAGTCGAGTTCGGCGACGGTCGAGGGCCAGATATTCTTGGCGACTATTATGACGTCCTGATCGAGCTTCGAGAGTTCGAACTCGTCCTTGCCCGAGAGAATGGTAAGCAGCCGGGTGGCGACGTCTTCGAGATCCGACGCGCGCTCCCGAAGGTAAGGATCGCTGACGTTTTTGTAGGCCTCGATTGCCCGGTCAGTTACCGCGCGCACGGCCCACTCGGCGTTGACCCGGCGGGTCCGGATGTCGTGCTCGAGTTCAGCTACCAGCCGTTCGTCTTCAAGCATCAACAGGTGAGCGTCGAGAATGAACGAGTGCTCGTAGCCTAACTCGCGTGCAAGCCGGACCTTGAATTCGCGGAGCCGCGCGCGGCCTTCTTCAAGCGCCTCGCGCAAGCGGCGAATCTCCATTCGAACCTGCGCGGTCGAAACGCCGATGTAATAGAACTGATGACGGCCTCGCTCATCGAGTCTGAGCACGCGGCCTACGGCGACACCGGGCGAAGCGGCGATGCCTCGCAGTTTTACGTCTCGGGAACGAGTCAGGCTAGAAGACCCCATCTGAAACCTCCTCGCCGAACTTTTGCTCGATCAACTCGACAATCTCGTCCGCGGCCCGCTCCTCATCTTCTCCCGTTGTTCTTAGCGTCAGACGGGTACCTCGCGAGGCTGCAAGAAGCAGCACGCTGAGGATTGACTTGCCATCGGCGGTTTCACCCGTGTCTTCACTGACGAGCTCGACGTCGCTTGTGAACTGGCCGGCCCGGCGAACCAGCCGCGCGGCCGCCCGCGCGTGCAAGCCGAGCCGGTTAGTGATTGTCACGATTCGTTCCTGCATCTAGGCGTACGATCGGTCTTCACGCAGCGTGAGACTTAGACGAGGTTATGCGACACCGGGAACGCCGCGATCAAGATAGCCTCTTCCCAGAGATTGCGGAGTAAGAAGGATTGGAGTTCCGAGCAATACTCGAGAGTCTCCCTCCGTTCCGCCCGCTTCGCCCAGTTCATTGGAAAGTCACAGTAGACTAAACTCACGCGGTCGTCGATTACTTGTTTGGACTGAGACAGGTAATATCCGCCGGCGTTTTCGATCACCGTGCATCCCCCGCGCAACTCGGTGAATTGTCGAATGACCCAGGCACGAGTGTCCTGATAGGCAGGTTCGTAACGGACAGGCAAATATACTTCAACGCGAATTCTTGGAGCGAAGCTCGGCAAGGCGCTCTTTCCTCCACTCGATTGTTATCTCTTTGAGCCGCCGACGAAATTCAGCGTCTGAGATTATTTGCCTCGGAGGTTTCTTCGGAGTGATGGTGTTAGGTGAAAACTCTCGTTTGTTCTTCATACAGTTTCCCGAGTCGGATTATCACACCGCCTGCGAGGTTAGATCAACAGATTCTCCGGTCATCGGACCCTCCTCGCAGTCTCAACTCAATGTCCTCGGATCTGCCGCATCGCGCAAGCCGTCTCCCAAAAAGTTCCAGGCCATCACCGCGACAAAGATGAACACGCCAGGGAGTAACATCCACGGGAAGTCCCGCAGTACCCTCGGAGTTTGCGCCGCCGTTAGCATGTTTCCCCAGCTCGCTTCCGGTTCCTGAATTCCAACTCCCAGAAATGACAGCGCGACTTCGCCGAGAATATAAAAGGGCACCGACAACGTCGCTGTAACTATCACAAATGACAAAGTGTTTGGAAGGATGTGACGGATGATTATCCGCCAATGCGAGAAGCCCAGCGCGCGCGCAGCGATGACATAATCATTCTCTTTCAGCGACAGCACCAGCCCGCGAATCACTCGCGCCTCGGTAGCCCATGCGATGAACGCCAGGATTATTACGATGATGACGTAGATCTGCGTCGAGCTTAGCCCGCTTCCAAACATCTGGCGAAGGATCAGAATGAAATAGAGCCCGGGCAGCGCCAACAACACTTCTACCGCGCGCATTGAAAGAAAGTCTACCGCTCCGCCGAAGTATCCAGCCGCTCCTCCGACCAGCAGTCCGATGATGGTCGAGATGACTATCCCAACTATGCCGATGGACAAGGAGATTTGCCCGCCGTACAGGATGCGCGAGAAAACGTCCTGGCCAAACTTGTCCGCTCCGAACAGGAAAATGCGAGCCGGAGCGTCTACACCGAACAGGTGGATGTCCGATTTGACGATCCACAGGATGTGATAACTGTCTCCACGAACAAAGAAGCGAATGGCATATCTTCTCGAGGTGTCGGCTTGATAGGTCGCAAGCTGCGGGTCCGTTTGCGTGGCGCCGTAGACGAACGGACGCGAGAGCCGGCCCTGCTCGTCAAACAACTTGATAGCCGTGAGCATTGGCGGATGAAACGACAACCCGGTCACTGTGTCGTCATAGCCGTAGGGAGCAAGGAACCCCGCAAACAGCGCGGACGAGTAGAGCAAGGCGAGCGCGTACAGTCCAACCATCGCGGTGCGATTGCGTTTCAGCCGCCGCCAGAAAAGCTGCGAAGGCGTTCGCCCGGCCGGCTGCACCCGCTCGGAGGTTGTAGTCTTGCCACTCAAAGCAATCATTCGACTCTGATCCGTGGATCAATCGCCGCCAACAGCAGATCCGCTATCAAGCTGCCCAGCACCAGCATCAACACAAGCAAGACTACTGAAGCCATCACCAGCGGCTCGTCCTTGGCTGAGAGCGCCTCGAAGGTCAGCAAGCCAAGACCCGGCCAGCCGAAGAC
The DNA here is from genome assembly GCA_038040485.1 of Candidatus Onstottus arcticum. Lineage (GTDB taxonomy): Bacteria > Acidobacteriota > Blastocatellia > UBA7656 > UBA7656 > Onstottus_B > Onstottus_B arcticum. Next base: position 237,824 of record JBBPIE010000007.1, on the reverse strand, counting down.
GAACTCGGTCAGCAGCGCCCCCGACAGGAGCGTCGACAGCGACAACCCGAACAGGGTCACAAGCGGGTTGATAGCGTTCCGCAGCGCGTGCTTCCAGACGACGCGCCAATGGCTCAACCCTTTGGCTCGAGCGGTTCTTATGTAGTCTTGCGAAAGCGTTTCGATCATCTCGCTTCGCATCTGTCGGACATATTGTGCCATCCCAATCGTGCCCAACACGATCGTTGGAAGCACCAGATGCCAAAGCGTATCGGTGAACTTCTCCCAGCCAGTCATGCTTGTCCAAAGAGGCTGGTTGTGAATTCCGCCGGCGGGGAACAAGCCGGTCTTCGCCGCAAACAGGACCATCAGAAGTGAAAAGAAAACGCTGGGGATCGACAACCCGAAAAACGAGAACAGCCCGATCACCTTGTCGGGCCAGCGATTGCGATAAACTGCGGCGATGGCGCCGAGCGGAATTGCCAGCGTCCACGAGAATACCAACGCTGAGCCGGTCAACAGCAGCGTGTTCAGCACCCGCTCGCCTATCAGCGTCCAGACAGGCATTGTTTTGGTGAACGAGTAGCCGAAGTCGCCGCGCAGCGCGGGCCATAGCCAGTACCAGTAGCGTTCGAAGACATTGCTGCTGTCCAGATGATAAAGCCGCTCCATCGACGCCAGGTAGTCACGAGAGATCGTAGGATTCAGCCGGAGGTTGTCGAGGTAGTTGCCGGGCGACATTACGAGCAACGCCTTGGTAATAAAAGAAACGACGATGATAAGAGGAATGGCCGCGAGCAGTCGCCTGATCAGAAATGTCCGCATACTTTGAGCCGGTGTTGAGAGACAGGGCGGACGCCGATCCGGCTCTTCGGCTGCCCCCGGCGCTTACTGCTTCAGGTAGATTTCTTCGCAGTTCCATGTGACGCGCGGCGGGAGCGGCGACGCATGAATATTCCCGAACTTGCTCCTGTAGGCGACGGCTTCGATTGCGGCCACCAGGTTGATCTCGGGTAACTGCTCGGCCCAGATTCGCTGCACTTCCGCGTATAGCTGCTTCCGCTCGGCGAGTTCCGGCGAAGTTTCGGTCTTCAGGATGAGCTCATCGATTCGTGCTTCCCACTCGGTCGATGGCTTGACCTGGTTCGGGAAGGACGCATGGTTGTACCCCGAAGACAAAAGGGTGTTCTTGGTATTGGTTGGGCCGGGCGGCGGGAATATCTGCCAGCCAAGCACGATAGCGTCAAAGTCAAAACTCTCGACCATCAGCGTTTGAATTACTCCAAGCGTTACCGCACTCACGTTCGCCTTAATGCCGACATCCTTCAAGTTGCGGGCAATGAACGTCGCGGTTTCGACCCTTTGACTGTTGCTGGAGTTTGTGAAGATGGTGAACTCGACGGTATGTCCTTCGGAGTCTTCGAGAAACCCATCTCCATTGTTGTCTTTCAACGCGAGGCTGGACAGCAGTTCGCGCGAGCGCGCCGGATCCAGCGGGTATTTCATCACGTCGTCTGTATACCAGAACTTGTCGCCGGGCGAGACAAACGAATACATTGGAGCCGCGCGGGATGAGAATACGGTCTTGGCGATCGCTTCGCGGTCGATGGCGAACGAAACCGCCTGACGGAACCGCTGGTCCCGGAACAATCGCAGTTTCCAGGGTGCCACAAACGGTCTGCGGCTCTTTGGATTTACACCGGTGTTCTGGTTGAAGGTGATCCAGTTTGTGTCGTAGCTTATCCCGACATCTTCGACTCTGACCGCGTCGCTCTCCATCCGTTTGACCAGCGCATAGTCTTGCGGCCGCACCCGAGTCATCACGTCGATTTCGCCGGCCTCGAACTTCGCTTGCACTGTGTTGAAATCCTTGACGATGACGTAAACCAACTGATCCAGATAAGGAAGTCTTTGCCCTTTGCTGTCGATTTTCCAGAAGTACGGGTTCCGCTCGAGCACTATGCGCTGGCCGCTGACGTACTCCTTGATCACAAACGGTCCGAGTCCCACTACATTAGCCGGATTGTCGTCGAGCTGCATCGTTTCGTTGAAGCTACCCGTCCGCCAGGCGCCCTCCCATTTGTGTTTGGGTATTAGCCAGAGATTGAAAACCAGGTCGAGAAAGGTGCCGCTGGCGTGGTGCAAGTCGAAGCGGACCGTGTAATCGTCCAGTTTAACCAGATCCGGATAGACGGCATTGCCACCTTCGTCTCGATCTTCGCGGAACATGTCGCGAACCGGAGTTTGAACATTCGGATCGGTAATCACAGCGTAAGTGAATATGACGTCGTCTGCTGTGAATGGCGCGCCATCGGACCACCTGACTCCACGGCGCAAATGAAACGTCCACTGTTTTGCGTCCGGAGACTCCTCCCAGCGCGTGCAGACACCGGAGTCGTAGTCCGGGGGGTCGTCGCCGTTCCGATAGTCAACCAAACATCGAAAGACGTTGTACCAGATAACGTCGGCCGTGGCGTTGTCGGTCGCGCGAACAATGTTATAGCTGCTCAAGTCGTCGGGCGTCGCCAGAACCAGCCTGCCGCCGTGCACTCCGGTCTGGCCCTTGTACACGTAGGAATCTTGTGGCGCCTCGCCCTGGAACGGAGGATTGGAAACGCCTGAAGTCGGCGCCGCCCTCTCGGTTGTACATCCAGCGGCGATTGCGATGATCGCAGTTATCAAACCAGCAACAGCGATCTTCTTCATTCAGCTTCCCCTTGTCGAAGGGTCCGAGGATAATCCTGCCAGGCTTACAAACTATCTTAGGTGCAATTGCATGTCAAACTTAGCCTTACCACAGTCTATGGGGCGGCGGCGCTTCCTCACTTGTGGTCGCGCCTCACCAGAAGCACTGGACACGGGGATCTTCTAATGACCGATTCGGCTACGGACCCGACCACCGCCTTCAGAATATCGTTCACTACACCCGCTCCGCGCCTCCCCATAACAATGATTCCCGAACCAGTCTCGCTAGCATACTCGGCTATCACTTTGCCCGAGTCCCCGCGCCGCGATAGAGCATCCACGGCCACGTTCGAGCGGTCAATGCCAGCAAGCAATATCCCAAACCGCTCGGCAGTCAGTTCCTCGACAGCTTTGCCCAGCTCTTCATCGGTTTGCCGTTCGTCAAGCAGGCCCTCTCTAATCGCGACTCTAAGCGCGCTTTCGTCCTGAACGTGCAAGACGTGCAGCTTTGCGCCAAGCTGTAGCGCAAGATCGTAAGCCTTCTCAAAAGCGACTTGAGCGTTCTCACTGAAGTCAGTTGCAACGAGTATTGCCTCGATGGACATTGGTCACGCCCTCCAAAGCTAACGACTCCTGGGAGCGCAGGCATCCTTGCCTGCTTGCGTCGCGGTCGAGCCGATACCTGGCAGGCAGGATGCCTGCGCTCCCAGGTCACCTGTGCTCTCGCAGGAGTTTCGGAAACAGCACGAACGCTTGAGGCATGCTGCGGCGCTTTACGGCGACCGCGATAATGACTCCCGTCCAGGTGAAGTACAAAGCGGTGATCACCTCTTTGCCGACCCGCGCCATTACCTCGATTCGATCGACGCCTATCGACAGCAAACCGCCCAACTGGCTGGCCAGACTGTTATGCGCTTCGACTCCTTCGCTGATTGCCAGCGGCTTTTCGAAGCCGGATAACACGAACTGAGTGGCCCACAGCGCAAACAACAGACCGGCCTCCCACCACGAGAATCGCATATTCGCAAGCAGCATCGCGCCCAGGAGCGATTGCCCAATCGTCATCAATATCTCGAGCCTCTGATGCTCGTCGAAGGAGATCGTGTCCACTCGTCCAAGCGCCAGCCCGTACGCGATCGGAAGCATAGCTGCAAGCATCGTCCACTGGTTGATATTCGAGCTGACCATGTTCATCAGCGCGAGGGGTGCGCTGGTTACGCGTCTTGCCCAATTGAAAGCTGAGACCTTTTCCGGGAACTCTGACAGAAACGGCGCGACCCATTGGACGAACACAAACGTAGAAAGCCCCAGCCCGACGGCGATTGCCTTCAAGCTCTCCAGAAACGGATGCGCCGCGAAATAAAGGATCAATCCGCCGCCAACGAACAGCCCGGTTATCATTGAGTTTCTTACGGCGCGCCGCTGGCGAAGAATGAATCGCGGGATGCGGTCCAGGTCTTCGACCTTTTCCTCTGACTGTGGCGGAATTCGGTTGAGGAAGAAAAGATAGACAAGATAAATGACCGTAAGCAGAACCGTGTCCACCAGGTTCAACGAGCCCTTGAACCAGACGATGACAAAATAAGCGATCGAGAGAAGCAAAAAGACGACCTCGATAGCGTGCTCGTCGTCGAGAACGATGTGATCGAGTTTCTTCTTTGAGCGCTTGCGATAGAAGAAAGCGGCGGTCGCATAGATCATCGGCCAGCCCAACCCTACAAGCAGCCTCAAGCTCCCGGTAAAGTTTGCGGTCATCAACGAAGTTGCATGGAGAACCTTGTACGGATCCCCTGCATGTTCAGCGACGGTTTTCCCGGCATCCCAGGCGATGACTGCCTCAACGGCGAACTCCGGAAGCGTCTGGAGCCACGCGAGTATGGCGAGCGCCAAACCTTGCGAGACCAGAAACTGCGCTGCTTCGGCGCCCCAGGCTATGAGCATCGCCGAGCCAAGGACCGAAGGAAACGTCCAGAGCGCCGATGTCGCCGCTCCCGCTGCCGAAACAGCTTGCTGAGCGAAAGCTACGCCGGCGGCAATTGGTTTTGCTGCTGTTTTGATCGCGGTAATCAGTGGCATTCGGAGTTCAAGTCCTTAACTCAGGTCGGTACGTCGCCCGGCAATTCGAAGCGTCTCGCCGCATCATCTTCGCGCGACCCATAATCAATAGCATAGGAGATCGAGGGTTGCATAGTGCGGAAGTTTCTTGCGTTGTTCCGCCGTCTCGGTTCAATATGATCGCAGCACGCGAATCCAAATGGTCCGAAACGCGCGAGGAGAAGAAGTGAGAACACTAGCTGTTAGATTTGCTGCGGCGTTCATACTGTTTCAGCTTGCCGGGTCGGAAGCGCCGGGCGCGGTTAGAGCTTCGAGCCCTTCTTCTTCGAACTCGGACTGTCCGGTGATTCTGGTAGCTCCCGGTGTTGCGGTAGCTCCAAACCAGCCCGAAATTGAGCCGGCCTCGACCATAGGCATCATCAACGCACTGTGCGGTGTGAAACTTCAAATAGTCGGCTGCCTCTTCTCGCCAACAACCATATCGATCGCTTGCGATGCAAACGGCGACGGCTTATCGGAAGTGGCGATCAAACTGAAGGACGTCACGTTAGTCAACCGGTTTCTCGTCGAAGCAACGCTGCCGCCTCTGGAGCCTCAGCTTCCAGGCACTGCGTTTCCGCTTGCGTGTTGCGGCGGCATTGCCAGCATCACGCTGACAAGAACGGTTGGTTCAGGCGATGACAATGCGTTCGGGCCGTTTGTCCAATCTCAGACCTGCCCGATTGACCTGGGGATCAGGGCCCCGGTCGTCATCTCTGCCACGCCGAGCGGAGGCGACTGCGCAGTCGGACAGAACCTTGTGATTCCAGGATCCTGTTTCCTGCTGGCGGACGGCAAACCGAACGTGACTTCGGTTTTTGCGGTCGAGAAAAACAACCCGAGTCACGTCATTCAGTCAAAGCACGTCGTCATCCTGAACACGAACTTGATTGATGCGTTCTTCGAGTTCGGCCCGGCAAGCTCCGGGAAGACTTTCTTGATTTACGCAAGCGGGCCAAACGGGACCAGCCGCAACCTGACCGCGCTTCCGGCGGGAGCGCCGCAAGGATGTCCTCTGGGGAATGAGCAGGGCGTACAAGTGACTTTCACCTGCAAGGGGTCGTCTTTCCCCGAGGTTGCGGTCGATCCGCCTCCGGCGCCATTTATTACGAGCTGCAGTCTTAAGAGAAATTCTGCGGGGGCGTTCATACTGAGGCTGGAGGGAACGCTTTTCAGAGAAGGACAGTCGGTCACAGTGGGCGGCGTCACGCCCAAGAAACTAAAATTCAAGAACGCCGACACTTTAGATCCGACCTTTTTCAGAACGATCGAGGCCAAGGGAAAAGTGTGTAAGGGGTTGCCTGGGATTGTTGTGGTCGTCGATCCGTCCAGGTTCGCTGCGTCGCCATTTCTTTGCAACGCGTCATGTCCCGATTAACGGCAAGTTGCTCCGCGTTCTCTTTGAATCAGACTGCGATTGAGATTGATTCGAAGGCGGGTCATTTCTTCGTTTCTTCAGAGTCTTCCACAACCGTCCATACCTCTTGAATGCCTTCGGGCGGCTGCAGCCGTTCCTTGATTTCTCGTACGAGAACTGAAATGGACTTGCGATTCTTCAACCAGAGGATGGAAAAGAAGGCTCCAAGCACATATCCAACGGCAACTAAGACGACGAACACAACAAAGGTTCTAGGAGGAATCTGTGTAGTCAAGAGCGAGATCAGAAATGCAGTCGCAGCAGATAGGAGGAAAATCGCGAAGTTCAGATAAGTAGAATCGGGACTACCATGGGCGAGAGTGTCGAGTTCATTCTCGGCGACCTCGTAAATTGTCATGTGAGAAATGACCCCGCGCCTTATCACGGGAGGGGGTTGCGCGGGGACAACGTCTCTTTCTTGCGATTCGTCCATCAGCTATTCTCAGAGAACTTGCACCGACGCGCTCACCGACCCGCCGCCGCCGCCTAAGTCAATTACTACATGCCAGTGCCCACGGTAGGGAGGCTTCAGACTCACGGGAGAGACCTGTGCAAGTCCTCCATAGTATTTGTGCTCCTGGCCGCTGCGATATTTTTGGAAGTTAAGGCTGTCCAGCAGGCGAACATTTGCCTGTTTATCGAGAATCACTCGAACAGTGTTTCCCGGTCCGGCCTCCACCTCATAATGCAAGAAATTCATAAACTCGACTCCTTCTGAATCAAGGCCCTTCTAGTTGCCACGGTGATTGACTCGGTTGCTTCGGCTTCGTTGACTTCATCCGCGGCCCGATTGCCCGACTCGAGCGCGCCGTTCATCCAGCCGTGCCACGCTGACGTGTGTTCTCCCGCGAAATGAATCCTACCTTCGGCACGCTGCGCCAACGGAAGCAACGTCGCCATCTGGCCCGGCTCGAAGTAGGTGAACGCGCCTCGCGCGAATTGATCCTCGTGCCAGATTTGGCTGACCCCCGACTGATACACGTTGTTCAAGTTTGAAAACACATTTCCCATCTTGCGCAGCACAAAGCTCTGACGGTCGCTTTCGCTCATCGCCGACAGGTCAAGCGCGCGCTGTCCGCCTGTATACGCAGCCAGAATCCCGCGCGAACCTAGTTGCTGGAGAGTCGGCGAATAGGTGTTCTGAATCTCCAGGTCGGTTATGCCGTAGCCGCTCAGTCCCGATTGTTCCCACACGCGTTTGCGAAACTGCTGATACGTGCGCGTGACCGGCGTCAGCTTCAAGTCGTGTATTGCCTGCCGTTTGTCTTCCGGAAGCGACGGAATCTCGATGTCCTTCAACACTGGGAAGGGAATCGTGCAGATTACGCGGTCGGCTGTGATGGTCTCGAGTTCCCCGCTCCTCAGGTAAGTGATGGTCACGCTGGTCTGATTCTGCTCGATGCGCTGTACGACGCACTGTTTGTTGAATGCTTTCTTGACCTTCTTCTTAAGCTTGGTGGCGAGCTGATCGTTACCGCCTACGATTTCGTAGGAGGCGGAATCTGATGCGATGGCTTCGGTGACCACGCCGTCCATCGCCGATACTGAGTCCAAACCGAAACCGAGAATGCCAAGTTGCGAAGCGGAAATGATGTCTATCGCGCCGTCTGAAGCGCCCAGATCTTGCAGCAACTGCTTGAGCGAAACCGAGTCGATCTGTCTCAAATCATCCGGCGGCCAGTTCGCTTTCAAGGGATCGCCAACCTTGCGCATGAGGTCTCCGAGGTAGAGCCCGGTAAGCCCGAAGACTCCGGCCGCTCGCTCGCTAGACCGCAGCGAAAACGGCACGTTGGCGTTTCCCGAAAGCGGAACGCGGAACAGGTGGCCGCGAATGTTAGCCATCGATTCAAGGAACGTGAAGACCGGACGGAGCGGGAGACCAAAATCCGTCGCGTACCCAAACGTGAATTCGTGCGATTGAGGGAAGTTGAGCGGACCGGCTTCCGCGTATTGCCCGTCCGCGAAGTCTCTGATTGTTTGGAGTCGGCCGCCGGGAAACTTTCGCGCTTCGAGAATGGTGATTGAGTGACCGGCCTTCTTGAGCTCGAACGCCGCTGCGAGACCAGCCAGTCCGCCGCCGAGAATCACGATGTTCTTTGGCGGACCGTTCAGCTTGAGTCCGCCCCGCCGCGCGGCTCTCGCGATCTTCGGCAGAAGCGCGAGGCCCGCGGCGCTCATCGCGAGCTCTTGAACAAATCTACGGCGACCGATAGGTCTCGACATCAGCTAGCTACCTCTTGTTGTAAGGACTATGCTACTGGTGAGGGCATGAGCTTTTCAAGCCTTTTTGAAAGCTAATGGATGGCACGCGATTCTCTCTGTCATCACGCGAGTAGATTATCTAAGGAGTTGAAGTATGAAAATGATACGATCCGTAAGCAGCAAGTACATTCTGGCGATGTTTCTGGCGATCTGTTTCGTGGTTTTGAGCGCAGCACCCGAGAGCTCCGCGCATCGGCGCTCATACAGACATCACCACAGCAAGACCAAAGGCGCGCTCATTGGCGGCGCAGTCGGGGCAGTGGGTGGTGCGCTGATAGGCGGCAAAAAAGGAGCGGTGATCGGTGGAGCGGCAGGAGCCGGCACGGGTGCTGTTGTACAACATCGGAGGAACACGAGACAGCGTCGTTACCATCGACGCCACCGTTAGTCGCTGTTGATTGGGCGGCAGCCATCAAGACAGACAAGAACAGCGATTGTGATTTGGTGCGAGCTGGGGCGCTTCGCGCGTGTGCCTAATGTGGTGCGTCAAACTTCCTGGATGGGCAGGGCGCCGGTCTCCGGTCGCGGCGTCTCGCTGCGGACGTTCGGAGGGTGCGCGCCTATCTTGTCGAATAGCTTCTTTTTGATCAGCTCGTCGTAGAGCCGCCACTTGATTCGCACCAGTTCGTCGTCCTTGATCGCCGCAAGAAACCCGATCGGTATCTCGAAGCCCCCTGCGCCTCGCCGGCCGCCGCCGTAGTAACGCCCGGCTTCGGTGGCGCCCAGAGCTTCCTTTAGGAACTCGTCCGGGTTCAACGTGACCTTGTTCGTCCGCATCGAGCCGACCACCAGTTCGCGGTCGCCTTTGATGATGATGCCGTAGACGATTGCCGTGTGAACGTTCTCTTCGGTGAGGAGGAAGTCGGCCGCCTGGGGAATTGAGTCGCGGTCTTCGATGCGCAGGAAGCCAACGCCCGATATCGAGTAGCTCTCGCGTATCTCGCGGTCTTCCAGCGCCTGACGGATCACATCCATTACCTGCTTTGACCGCTTTACCGACAGTATGTTTTCGAGCAGCGCAAAGTCCAATATCGGCGTGAGGAAAGTCGCCGCGTCCATTTCTTCTTCACGGGCCTGCACGAGTCCCGAGGTTTCGCTTCTGATTCCGTGCATCAGTGCAGTCGCAAGCTTCACGTGTCCGGCGTCGTTCTTGTTGAGTTGAAGCAGACCTTCGCGGATGTACTGAGTATAGATTGTCGCGGTCGCGCCGATCTTTCTAATGTCTTCAAACTCGGCTTGAACGCGGTCCTGGCGCTCGTGGTGGTCGACGACTACAAGCGCCTTGACGCCCAACTCGGCGAAGCGGTCGGTTAGCGAGGCCGTCGTGCCCTGGTTGTCGACAAAGACCGTCCCTTGATACTGCGCCAAGTCATATCCGTCGCTGTAACGAACCATCGCTACCTCGGTGAGTTGAGCGAGCGCGAGGTTTTCCTGGTGGCTTATGCGGCCCTCATAGATGATGTCGCAGTCGATGCCGAACCGCGCCGCGATCATCTTGTGAGCCCACGCCGACGAGATCGCGTCCGGGTCGGGATAGTCTTGCATCACGATCGCGTGACGCTCGCCGCGATGTTTCTCCAGCAGCGCGGCCATCTCCGCCGCTTTGCTCATAGGGCGCACGTCGGCGATCCTGGCGCTTACCTCGGCGAGCGGCTTTCGTTCTCTGGACATCTGGTCTCCTCCCATTCTCCGTAACTGCGCGCCTGTGTCGTCGCGCCAATTGGTTCTATTTACGTCACCTAACAGGTACCGATGATTCTAGTCCGAAGGCGAGCCCGGCACAACAGCACTCAGTAGCGCCGAGTTCGGCCTTTTAGCCGGCAAGCTCGGGCGAGGCAGCTTCCACAAATGGTCGCGGCGGTTAGTGCGCTTGGCGGCCTCTACAAAAAAAGAAACCCTACGACTGGCATTGAAGGCCGCGCTTGACGCGAAGGGGCTCCCGCGTATAATCATTCGATTAACCAGGTCAAGCCTTCGCCGACATGGTGTAAATGAAAGACTTCCGCATACTCCTCAGGCACGTCAAACCTTATGCCGGACTCTTCGCGGTCGCCTTTCTCCTGATGACGCTCGTTGCCGTTTTCGAAGCCGGACGCACGGTGCTGCTCAAACCCATAATCGATGAATTGCCGGGCTCTCCACAAGAACCAACGACCGGCCCCGCCGCGATTGTGGATGCACGCAGGTACCTGCCGGAGGGAGTGGAAGCGCTGCCTTTCATCGCGATGCTGCTGGTGGGGTTTACCATCATTCGCGGCGCATCGGAGTATCTCTCGAGAGTCTTGATGTCGCGCATTGGCGTCAGCGCAGTAGTCAACCTTCGGCAGCGGCTTTACGATCATGTTCTTCAACAGTCGAGCGAGTTCTTCGCCGACCATCCGACAAACAAGTTGACGACTCACATCATAAGCGATGCCGAGAAAGTTCAGGTTTCGGTTTCTACGATGCTCGCCGACATGCTGCGGGAGGGGTTGACCTTCTTGTCGTTCCTCGCCGTCATCTTCATTCTCGACTGGAAGCTGACACTGGCGGTCCTGATTGTCGGACCGGTTGTTTACCTGTTGACGTCCAGGTTCGGCAGAAAGCTCAGGCGGATTGCGCACTGGACGCAGGAAGGCACCGAAGATGTCCTCGACGTCTCGCAGGAGACCATATCGGGACACCGTATTGTTAAGGCATTTGGGATGGAGCGCTTTGAACAGCGTCGCTTCCGCGATGCGCTACACCGGTTGGCTGGCCACCAGCTCCGCGCGGCAAGAGTTGATTTCTTGTCGTCGCCGATCCTCGAACTGGTCGGCGCGGTGATGTTCGCCGGATATGTTTTCTATGGCCAGCAGGAGATAGCAGCAGGCGCGATGACCATTGGCACGTTCGCGCTTTATTTTGTCGCGATGCTCAGCATGTACGACCCGCTGCGGCGGCTGTCGCGAATTCAAAACCACTTCCAGCAATCGTTCGCCGCTGCATCGCGAATATACAAGCTGCTCGATACTCACACCGAGAAGACTGACAGGCCGAATGCGATCGAGCTTGCGCCGCTTGCGAATCGAATCGAGTTCCGGGATGTTTCGTTCAAGTTCAGCGACTCGGCCGATTGGATTCTGAAAGACGTCAATCTCGAAGTGCATCGAGGCGAAGTCGTTGCGCTGGTCGGGTTATCAGGCGCCGGCAAGTCGACGCTGACGAATCTCCTGATGCGGTTTTTTGATCCCACTCTCGGCGCGATTGCCATCGACGGAACGAATATTTGTGACGCCAGGCTTGAAAGCGTGCGCGGTCAGATGGCGCTGGTCACTCAGGAAGTGATCTTGTTCAACGACTCGATCGTCAATAACATCGCCTACGGGCGAGCAGGATTTGACCGCGAGAAGATCGAGTCGGCTGCGCGCGCGGCTTACGCGCACGACTTTGTTATGGAGCGCGGCGGCTACGAGACGCTTATCGGCGAGCGCGGAGTCAAGCTTTCGGGCGGCGAACGACAGCGAGTCGCGATTGCGCGGGCGATATTGAAGGACGCGCCTATTCTGATTCTTGACGAAGCGACCTCGGCGCTCGACACGCAATCGGAGCGATGGGTTCAGCGTGCGCTTTCGAACCTGATGCAAGGCCGAACGACTATTGTTATCGCGCATCGTCTGACTACTATTCACCGAGCCGACAAGATAGTGGTGCTCGACCGTGGGCGAGTTGTCGATTCGGGCACCCACGACGAGTTGATGTCGCGAGGTGGAATCTATCGCGACTTGTATGAGTTACAGTTTTCAGATGACCTCGGTGTGGAAACCGAAGAGAAAGCAATGAGTCTGATTGAAAAGTAGCGGTGACTTGTACGGGCGCCCCTCCGTGGGTGCCCCTCGGTGAAGGAGACGGACCTAATTGTGACGAGGGGCACCCACGGAGGGGCGCCCGTACAGGTATCAAAGAGCAAGAACCTAATGATCAAAAGCATGACCGGATTTGGACAGGGAAGCGCGCAGGGCGATGCCTTTCGCGTGCGGGTTGATGTTCGCACGGTGAACAATCGCTTTCTGGACATTCACACGCGCTTGCCGCAGGAGCTTGCCAGCCTGGAGATGTCCATAAAGAAGCAAGTGCAGACGGCGCTCAACCGAGGCCGGGTGGACGTGACGATCTCGGTTGAACAGACGAGGCACGCGACCTTCGAGATCAACCGGCCGCTGGTTTCCGGCTACTTGAGCGCGCTGTCCGAGATGAAGCGAGAGTTTGGCTTGGAGGGCGAGCCCTCGCTCGAGCTGATCGCTAAGCTCCCCGGCGCGTTGCAAGTCTCGCAGGATTCGAGCGGCCTCGACGAAGCGCTGGTGGCCGGCGTGGCTGCGGCGGTTTCTCAAGCGCTGGTTACGCTCACCGAAATGCGTATCGTCGAAGGACGGGAGCTCGCAGCGGAACTTTCTTCGAGGCTCGACCACATCGAAGCCGAGTTGCCGGCAATCGAAAACGAAGCTGGGCGGCTGCCGGGCATCTACAAAGAGAAGCTGCTCAAGCGGCTTCAGGAAGCGGTTGCCGGCGGTCTGGTCGATGAGACGCGGCTTGCGCAGGAAGCGGTGATGCTTGCCGACCGCTCGGATATCAGCGAAGAGATCGCGCGGCTCAAGAGTCACATCCTGCAGATGCGAGACGTGCTGCGCGGCGAAGAAGAAGTGGGCAAGCGGCTCGACTTCATCCTCCAGGAGATGAACCGCGAAGCTAACACGATCCTGTCGAAGTCCGGCGATCTGGCGATCAGCGATGCCGCGATTGCAATCAAGACCGAAGTAGAGAAACTGCGGGAGCAAGGCCAGAATGTCGAGTGAGAGCGACGCCGTTAGAATGCCATCTCAACTGGAAGGCGCCGCGCCGAGGCCGGCCGAGCGCGGCAACCTCATCGTCGTGTCCGCGCCGTCGGGCGCCGGCAAGTCGTCGCTTGCGGAACGCGCGCTCAAGCGAATCGAAGGGCTGAAGTTCTCGATTTCTTACACGACTCGCGAGCCGCGGGGCGCGGAGCAGGACGGAGTGGATTACCACTTCGTCAGCGAGGATGAGTTCCGGGCGATGAGTGGCCGCGGTGAGTTTCTCGAATCGGCAGAAGTGCACGGCTATCTGTACGCGACTCATCGGGCGGCTGTAGAAGAACTGCTGGCTCAGGGACTCGACGTGATCCTGGATATAGACGTGCAGGGCGCGGAGCAGGTGAGACAGCGAGTCGCGGAAGCGATCACGGTTTTCATCCTGCCGCCGTCGCGGGAGATACTCGAGGCGCGTTTGAGATCGCGCAACCTGAACGAACCGGCGGACCTTGAACGCAGGCTTCGCAATGCGGCGATCGAGGTCAGGCTGTATGAGAAGTTCGACTACGTGATCGTGAATGACGACATTGATCGCGCGCTGGCGTCGTTGGAGGCTATAATAACCGGCGAGCGCTGCCGGCTTCTTCGGCAAAGGAATCTTGTTGAATCAATCCTGAACACATTCGGAGGTGATTAGGCTCATGGCTGAAATCGATACCGAAGATTGGACCACCGAGATAGACAGCAAGTACCGGCTGGTTCTGCTGGCGGCGAAACGAGCTAAGCAATTGCAAAAGGGCGCGAAGCCTCGGGTGAACAGCTTCGAGAAAAAGAACACGCGAGTCGCGCTTGAAGAAGTGCAGCGCGGATTGGTGCAGTATCAGTTGGTCGTGAAGCCGTCGCGGAGCTAATGTCGCGGAGTTGATCTCGCGGAGTTCATGTCGCGGAGAAATGTCCGAGTTCATGTCGCGGAGAGATGTCGCGGAGTTCATGTCGCGGACTTCGTGCGCACGGTCGGCGAGCAACCCCGAGGGGGTTGGGGCTTACAGCCCAGGGTTGCCGTACTCGGCTACCCTGGGTGACGGTGGTGCGGCGAGGCCGAGTCGGTCACAACCCCGAAGGGGTTGCGGCCTCCGGTATCAGTTACCTCGCGGCCGCCACGTTTCGTTGTTCATCAGCCCGGCCGCGAGTGGCGCAACCCCGTTGGGGTTGGGAGCTGTCGAAATGCGGCGTCCCAAGGTAGCCGAGTACGGCAACCTTGGGCTGTAAGACGCAATCCCGTTGGGATTGGGCTTCCGGCAAACGGTACGGGCAGGTGCAGGCGCCGGCCAAAATGTCCAAACTGGAGAGTCAGTAAGAGGTGACTGACTACTGGCGGGTTCGGGTAGAGTGAAGAAGATGATTGTTGGACTTGGAGTAACTGGCTGCATAGCCGCCTACAAAGCCGTCGAGGTTCTGCGCGGGCTTCAGAAGCGCGGCGCTACCGTGCGCGTGGTGATGACTCGCCACGCAACCGAGTTCGTGGGACCGCTGACTTTTCAATCGATCTCCGGACTCCCGGTGATCACCGAAATGTTTGCTCCGACCGATGATCCCGAGATCAAGCACATCCAAATCGCTCAGGAAATAGATTTGCTGCTAGTCGCGCCGGCAACGGCTAACACGCTTGCGAAGTTTGCTAACGGCATCGCCGACGATTTCTTATCGACACTGTACATCTCGACCACAGCGCCGGTTCTTGTAGCGCCCGCGATGAACGTCGAGATGTGGGCTCATCCGGCGACTCGCGAGAACGTTCGCAAGCTGCGCGAGCGCGGCGTCGAGTTTGTCGATCCGGAGGAAGGCTATCTTGCGTGTAAGACGGTAGGTGCAGGCCGGCTTGCGGAGCCTGATGCGATAGTCGAGCGAGCGTGGGCTATTCTCACCGAGCGCGCTGAACGCTCGGCTCGTGGCTCCGACCCAGCCAGTGGCACTTCGATGAGCGGCGATCAAGCGAAGAGCACTCCGAAGAGTGGTGACCAAACGAACGGCTCTTCGATGAACGGGCGCCAAACGAACGGCACTTCGATGAGTGGCGAGCGAGTTTTGATCACAGCCGGTCCGACTTACGAAGCGATCGATCCCGTTCGAGGCATCACCAATCGCTCGTCGGGCAAGATGGGCTACGCGCTCGCTGAAGCCGCTCTAGCGCGTGGCGCGGAAGTCACGCTGGTAACGGGTCCGGTCGCGATTGCGCCTCCCGAGGGTGCGCGAGTCATCCCGGTGCGCTCCGCCTCCGAGATGTTCAACGCAGTGATGGACAACCTGGATGCAGCCACGATGGTGATTATGTCAGCCGCCGTCTCTGACTACCGCCCGGCTCACGTTGCCTCCCAAAAGATCAAGAAGAGCAACAACGGCGGCATGGTTCTGGAGCTCGAGCAGACTGATGACATTCTTGCAGCGGCCGGGCTAAGAAAGGACTCACGAGTTGTCGTGGGTTTTGCAGCAGAGACCGAGAACGTTGCGGCTAACGCCAGAAAGAAGCTTCTCGAGAAGAATGCGGACTTGATAGTGGCAAACGACGTGTCGAGCTCTGACGCGGGCTTCGAGGTAGACACAAACCGGGTGACGCTGGTTTCAGCGGATGAGTCAATCGAACTCCCGCTGCTTTCAAAACGCTCGGCCGCCGACGCAATCGTCGAGGCAGCGATCAACATCAAGCGCGCACGCAATCACCAGTAGCAACCTCAGATTGTCCCCGAGAATCTTTAGGCTGTCAGCCCGATCTTAGGGCATCGCGACACAACAGAATTGCTAACGATCAATTGCCGCTGAAGGCTTTGCAAAGTACCCGTAGATGGAATATCCAGCCTTTGGACCGGAGACTCGCAGGTTCCAACGATAGAAGTCCTCCGCATTCAAACACCAATTCCCTCCTCCTTGCAGCACAAGCCGGTATTTGGTTTTCGGGGCCATTCCCTTTGCGAATATCCCCGTGCCGCGAACTGCCCCTTCGAGGCGAATCTCTTTGTACAGCCCCGCCGTTGTCGCGCGTTCCGGCCTTGGTCCTTGCTCAATGTCCGCATTGAAGAACGTGGCGATTCCGGGGATTGTCAGAATCAAAGCGCCCTTTTCACCTTTCACCGTTTTGAAAAAGAATTTCCATTCCCGAGATTCGCGCACGATTGAAATGACAAAATAACCGTATTCAAATCCGGGAGGGGCATCCACGCCAGATATATCATTCTCCGCATCGGTCTGATAGAAATCCGCCACTCCGTTGAGTGTGAGTCTGTTGAGTTCTTTCATCTCGTGATCCTCAATCTTGTGCGTTTCCAAACTCCACGCTCCTCGGTCAACACAGCAAGCACAAAAAAGTGTTTCCGTGGGCGGTATTGGGGATGAGAAAGTGACCGGCGTCGAAAGCATGGTCAGTGCAAGCAAAACAGCACCAATAGACTTAGTGATGTGCGACATAGGAAGATTCTCGTTCATAGCCACGCTTTTCTCCTCTTCACTTTCAACATAGCCCGTATTAGGGCCGAGAATAGCACGGTGTCCACTATGAAGACATGGTCATTGACAAATAGCTTGCGAGATTTCGGTCTAACATGAAGGAGCGGTCCGAAAGACAGTATCAAGACCCCCGGTGTTAGCAGGCAGCTCTCGAACAAGCAAGAACAAATCCTTGCTTCATTCTTCATCCGTAGCTAACATACGTACACGATCTGGCGAGGGACCCGTTGGGTTGAGTAGCCGGCTACGGCTCAGACCAACCGCTCAGTGGATTGCAGGCCCGGCTTAACAGGTTGTAACAGATCGCAAGAAGCGTCGCGCACTCGTAGCCCTCTTCAAGGCGCGAACGCTGAGACAGAGCCGCCGTAGAGATTCCCCGTGATGTGCCGCGTTGCACTAACTGTTTGAATTGTTTGCCAGATAGTCAGCAGGCCGTTGATTTCACCGGCTGCTTCGCACGGACCGGGAGCCAGGGCTTGGTGACTCTGAAGCGCTCGCGCAGACGTTGCGGCGGACCACAGACTAAAAAGTCTATGCTACGGCGATGACGAACTTGATAGTTGTGAGATCGAGATGAGCCGTTCCGAAGAGCTTTTAAAGTTTCTAGAGCAACTAAGATTGACCGACCTGGTCGACTTTCTGATCGTGTGGGCGATCATCTATGGCTTGCTCAAGCTTGTGCGGGGCACGCGCGCAGTTCAAATGGCGGCGGGGTTGCTCGGAGTCGGGTTGCTTTACCAGTTGTCGGTGATTCTCGGGCTCGAGACGCTTCAGTTCGTCATGCGAAACACGCTGCTGTACTTCGGGTTCGCGATACTGGTCATCTTTGCTCCTGAAATCCGTTCAGCCCTGATGCGAGTCGGTTCAAACCTTAGAAGCCCGCTCCGGTTTGGGCGCGCCAAGCTAGGCCCGGCGATGATCGACGAAATCGTGCTTGCCGCGATGACTCTTTCGTCGCGCAAGATCGGCGCGCTGATCGTCATCGAACGCAACGTCGGTCTTCAAAACTACATCGACACCGGAGTGACGCTCGGCGCCGCGCTCTCTTACGATTTGGTTGTTTCAATCTTCGATCCGCACACTCCGCTGCACGACGGAGCGGTGATCATACGTCACAATCGTTTGGAGGCCGCCGGTTGTTTTCTGCCGCTGACCTTGAAGCCGCGGCTGTCGAAGGAGCTTGGCACGCGCCACCGAGCGGCCATCGGGATAACCGAAGACACCGACGCGGTCGCTACGGTCGTTAGCGAAGAGACCGGCGTCATTTCGTTTGTGCAGAACGGCGAGATCACGCGCTATCTGAACAGCACGACGTTGCGCGAGCTTTTGCAGGAAGCGCTCGAGCCCGCCGGGTTGCTGGCGGACCTAGTTCGGCCGGCGCGACGTGTGCGGCGAACACGCGCCGCGCGACCCGATGCTTCGGCTGAGCAAGTCACCGAAACGTTTATCAAGTAAGAGCCCGGACAGATGAAGAAATACCTGGATGCCGTAAAAGAGTACGCGAGGGATTACGTTCTCGAGAACCAAGGCTTAAAGATCCTGGCGTTGCTCATCACGGCCGTGCTCTGGCTTTCGATAGCTTCCAGGCCGGTCAGCCGCATAACTCTGCGAGACGTGCCGATCGAGTTTCGCAACCTGCCGGACTCGCCGAGCCTCACGGTGTCCAAGGCTGACGCGCTTACCACGCAAGTGTTTGTCGAAGGCCCGCGCGACGCCATCGATGCGTTGCGCTCAAGCGAGGTGACCGTAGTCGCGGATATGACCGACGTTGAACCCGGAGTGCGAGTGATTCGATTGAGGCTCGACGCAGGCCGCCTCCCCGCAAGTGTGAAAGCGCGCGACGTCGAGCCGCGCACCATCGGTGTTACAGTCGAGCGAGTGATCGAGAAAGAAGTGCCGATCAAGCCACGATTCGACGGCCAGCCGCCTGATGGGTTCGAGTTGATTCGCTGGCAGATCATGCCCCAAAACGTTCGGGTGAGCGGCGCGGAAAGCCAGATGCGCGACGTTGCTGAGTTGTCCACCGAGACCGTCAGCCTGGCTCGCAGGACCCAATCGTTCACCGATCCCGTTGCCATCTACAAGGGCGCGCTCAACCTCAACATAATCGACGAGGGCCGGAACGACGTCTTGCTGAGCGTCATCATCGGAGAAGTGCGCAAGGAGCGCGTTCTGGATCGGGTGCCTGTAGTCTTGTTCGGAGCGCCGGCGCGCGTCGAGACGGTTCCGCGCTTTGTTAAGGTGACGTTGTTCGGCGCGGCCTCGGCGGTCGATGCGATGACGGTCGCGGATGTCAGCGTCGCAGTCGAACACAATCAGCAGTCCTCGAAGCCCGGGCAGTTCACTCCTAAGGTCACGCTGGCGCCCAGCTATTCGGAGCTGGTTACGGTGCGCTCCGTCGAGCCTGCTACGGTGCGAATCAGGTGAGGCGTAGAGGTCTCTGCGGCTTGGCGTCTCGAGAGTAGTAATGTTTCGACGCTAACTAACCGCAGAGTCGCAGAGACGCAAAGGTTACGCAGAGAAGACCTTAGAAAAAGGGCACAACAGAAAGCTTGATCTTCCCGCTTTCCTCGAAGCCAATAGTCAAACCCTCCAAACTGGATTCTTTTTGCAAGGAGTAATTCGGAGATGCCGCAAGGCGAGACACAAAAATTGTTCGGCACGGACGGGATCAGAGGCGTAGCCGGCGAGTTCCCCCTCGATGAAGCGACTGTAGTCAGGTTTGGACATTCGTTGGTTTCAAATCTTGCCGAGGGCCTCGGCCGCGCGCCGCAAATCGTCGTTGGGCGCGACACCCGCGAGTCGGGCCCGATGATTGAGCGAGCATTGACGCGCGGGGCGATTGCCGCTGGAGCTACCGTCGAGTCGGCAGGCGTCATTACCACGCCGGGGATCGCTTACATCACTCGAACCACGCCGTTCGATGCGGGCGTGGTGATCTCGGCTTCGCACAATCCTTACCGCGACAACGGCATCAAGGTCTTCTCGCCGTCGGGCAAGAAGCTTGCGGATGCGATGGAGCGGCGAATCGAAGCGGACTTGCGATTGAAGGAAAGCGATGAGGCTCCGGCTTGGGATCGAGCAGATACCAACGCGAACGGTGAAGGGGGAAGAGAAGCCGAGTATCGCGAGCGGTACGTTGACTATCTGGTGAACGACGTTGGGCGCGGCTTGAGTCTCGAGGGAATGAAGATCGCGATCGATTGCGCCAATGGCGCTGCGTTTCAGATAGCGCCGGCGGTACTGAGTAAGCTTGGCGCGCAGCTTCGAGTTTTCTCCGCCGAGCCTGACGGCCGGAACATAAATGAAGGCTGCGGATCGTTGCACCTGGAAGGACTTCAAGCCGAGGTCGTCAGCCGCAAGCTCGATCTTGGCATCGCATTCGATGGGGACGCGGACCGCGCGCTGTTTGTAGATGCAACTGGTCAGATCGTAGACGGCGATGTTTCGCTGCTGATCCTTGCCGACCTGTTCCGCGCGCAAGGATGGCTTGCGGGGGACGCGATAGTAGCAACAGTTATGAGCAACGTCGGGCTCGAGATCGCGTTGCGCGACCGGGGAATCGAGCTGGTTCGGGCGCAGGTTGGCGACCGGTTTGTGCTTGAAGAGTTGCTTGCGCGCGGGGCAAGTCTTGGAGGCGAACAGTCCGGGCACATCATCTTCCCGCGGATCTCGCTTGCGGGGGACGGTCTGATCACCGCGATCGAGCTGCTTCGCGCGGTGAAGGACTCGGGAAGAACGCTCGGCCAACTCGCCAGGCAGATGACTCGTTATCCGCAGGTGTTGGTTAACGTGCGAGTCAGAAGCAAACCGGAGCTTGAAACGCTCGCGGAAGTAAACGATGAGATGGAACGAGTGAAAAACGAGTTGGACGGCCGAGGCCGATTGTTGGTTCGCTACTCTGGCACCGAGAACCTTGCGCGCGTGATGATAGAGGGTGAAGACCAGGCGACGATAGCAGAGCAGGCCCATCGGCTTGCGGCAGTCATCTCCAAAGCGATCGGTGAGAGTCAGTGAACGTCAAGCGAATCGCTTTGCGTAAGCTCTGGAGTCCGCGTCTCGGCGGTTAGTGAGCCTCGAAACCTCCTAACCGCAGAGCCGCCGAGACGCTGAGACCACGCAGAGAATTGGAATTAGCACACTCCCTCAAAGCTGCAAGACTGGGTTTTTCTTGACCGCGCCCGGAGGGCTCAACTAACATCAGGACTGACGACCACCAGCTCCAGCCCGGGAGGTACCGAAAGTGTCAAAGTTTAAACGCATGATTTCCCTTTGCGCTCTGCTTGCGCTCCTGCCCGTGTTCGGGTATGGGCAGGCGGCGCGCGAAGCAACAGTCGAACCTGAAACAAAAGCGAAGGTGGTGCTCCAGACCCGCCTAAGCTCGAAGCTCAGCGAGGTAGGCGACCAGGTATCGGTCGTTCTTGATGAACCAATCTACGTAGACAGTCAACTGGTTATTCCGCGCGGGACCGAGTTCCACGGGCGAGTGACGCAGGT
This sequence comes from Candidatus Onstottus arcticum, assembly GCA_038040485.1. GTDB lineage: Bacteria > Acidobacteriota > Blastocatellia > UBA7656 > UBA7656 > Onstottus_B > Onstottus_B arcticum. The sequence continues at coordinate 216,608 of JBBPIE010000007.1, read as the reverse complement.
GGCGCCGGCGAAACGCGGACAAAAAGCGGCGACCATGTCGATCGCGATTGAGCGCATTGCGATGCCGTGGGGCGAAGAGCCGGTCGCGGTCGTCATCACCGCAATCGATGATTGGGACAAGAATGAAAAGCTGAAGGCTAACGAAGAAGGCAAGGTCAGCGGCGGGCGCAAAGGTAGTGAGACTGCTGACAACGTGATCCGCGGAGGCGGGATTGGCGGAGCGGGCGCCGGTGTGATCCTTCTTTCGGGTGGCGGCGGCGCGGCAGGCGCGGCTGCGTTGGGAGGCGGATTGCTCGCGGGTCTGTTTATGACCAAGGGCGGGGAAGTTCAGGTGAACCCCGGAGCGATCTTTCGAGTGAAGTTCGTGAAGCCGATAACACTGCCGGTGATCGGTCAACCAAATGCTGCACCACGTCCGATTCAGCAAGACTCCACCAAACCTCCGGTCGAGCAGGACCCAACCAAACCACCTGCGTTCGACTAATCCTGGGAGCGCGGTCGTCTCGTCCGCTTGCAGGGATTGCTCAACTGTTTGAAAGGATCGCGATCAAACGATGTGGCAGCGAACCAAAAGGCTGATCAATTCTTATCTCGACGACTTGATCGAGCGAGGCACCAGCCCGGACCGGGAAGTCCGCGACATCACCCGCGGTGAGATCGCGAGGCTCAACGAGTTGGAAGTGCAAACGCGCGCCTCGGCCAAGATTCTCGAAAAAGAGCTTGCCGAGATTCAACTTAAGATGGTCGGCGTGACCGAGCGAGAGCGAATGATGCGAGAGCGCGGCGAGCCTGCAGCGGCGGAAAACGCCGGCCGCCAGCTTGTCGCGCTTGGAGCGCAACGGGACTTGATCAGACAGCACCTCGCTGAGGCTAATAGTTCAGCCGAGCGAGCTCGCGCGTTGAGGGAAGAGAATCGCCGCGCGGGCGAGGAGCTTGCAAACGAAACTCACGTGACGGCGATGCGTGAGAACCTTGCGGGAATTCAATCGCCGTTCAGCAGCACCGACCCTTCGGCGACGATCGACGAGATGCGCAGCCGAATCAAGAGCCCGGGCTACTCTTCGGTTGACGCTCGCGTAGCCGAAGCGGATCGCGAGTTGGAAGCCGACCGTGCTCGTGCGCGGGTTGACGATATGCTCGCGCGCTACAAGCAGGGTGGTGCTGAGCGCACACCCGATCCCTCTCCGATAGCCTCTCAGGCTAAGCCTTCAACGCAAGCTGAACCGGCAAGTGAAGATGACCCGGGCCAGCCAAAGACGCTCGGTCGAAGCGACGGCCCGCACCGTCCTATCGATTAGCGCCGGAGGTAAAGCGGAGGAGCGGGTTGATGTTGAGCGGCACAAAAGCAGTTGAAGAAGGAAATCCTACATGAAGGTGTTCATTAATTATTCACGAAAGGATCAGGCCCTGGCGGACAAGGTTGTGGCTGCGTTAGAGGATGCTGGCCTGGATGCCTGGTACGACAAACGCGAGATCATGCCCGGAGAAAACTGGGCCAGGAAAATCTCCAAGGGCTTAAAGGAATCCGATGCGATGGTTGTGCTCCTGACACCGGACGCGCTTGAGTCTGATTTTGTGCGCGCCAATATTGATTTTGCCTTGAGTGAAAGCGCGTACGACCGCCGACTGATACCTGTGCTTGTGGGAGAGCCGGGAGATATTCTCGCTCGTAACATCCCGTGGATTTTCAAGCATCTGAAAACGATGAAGCTTTCGGAACACGGCAGGAATGAAGAGCAATTGAAGCAGATCGCACAAGTGTTGAAAGAAGTGGCCTGATTACCCGCGTTTGCCGTTCTCCGTCTACCATGCAGCCAAGCGAACTCTTTTTATCTCACTCGAGTTTGGACACGGAGTTCGCCACTTCTCTCGCTGAACTCCTACGAAGACATCAGGTTCCCGTTTGGTACAGTCGAACAAATATTCTTGGCGCCCAACAGTGGCATGATGAGATTGGCGCCGCGCTTGAAAGATCAGACTGGCTCGCCGTGATCCTCTCTCCGAACTCAGTTGAATCCGTGTGGGTAAAGCGGGAACTGTTGTATGCCCTGCAGCAAGATCGTTTTGAGAATCGGATCGTTCCTATTCTTTACCAGCCCTGTCAACTCAGCCGACTTTCTTGGACGCTCACCCTTCTTCAGATCGTAGACTTTACATGCGGCCACGATGCCGGATGTGCTGCTCTGTTGCGTGTCTGGAGCCTGGAATACTCGCGCGGAGAGTGAAGTCCGCTGATGCCCCCGCCTTCCTCCCCGCCAATAGCTATCCGACTTCTTGTGCAGGAATGGAAATGCGCGAAGAGAAACGCAGTTTGGTTTACGTGCGGGCGGCAGTTTCCAAGAATGCTTTGAGCTTTCGTGAGCGCGAAGGGTGACGCAGCTTTCGCAGCGCCTTCGCTTCGATCTGGCGGATGCGCTCGCGAGTCACCGCGAAGTGCTGACCCACCTCTTCAAGCGTATGCTCGCTGCCGTGAGGGCCGAGCCCAAACCGCATCTTGATGACTTTCTCTTCGCGAGGCGTCAGCGACTTGAGCACTTCCTCTGTTATCTCGCGAAGGTTGGAGGTTATCATCGCGTCCGAAGGGTTCATGATCGTCTTGTCTTCGATGAAGTCCCCAAGATGGGAGTCTTCTTCTTCGCCGATCGGCGTCTCGAGCGAGATGGGCTCTTGCGCGATCTTCAGGACCTTGCGGACTTTCGAGACTGGGATGTCCATCTTCTTTGCGATCTCTTCCGAGCTTGGCTCGCGACCCAGTTCCTGAACCAGCGACCGCGAAGTACGAATCAGCTTATTGATCGTCTCGATCATGTGGACTGGAATGCGAATGGTGCGAGCCTGGTCGGCGATGGCCCGGGTGATGGCCTGACGAATCCACCACGTCGCGTAAGTCGAGAACTTGTACCCGCGGCGCCACTCGAACTTATCAACCGCCTTCATCAACCCGATGTTGCCTTCCTGAATCAAGTCCAGGAACTGCAAGCCGCGATTGGTGTATTTCTTGGCGATCGAAACGACCAGCCTCAGGTTGGCTTCGATCAACTCTTGCTTGGCGACATCGGCTTCGAGTTCGCCGGTGCAAATGGCGGCGAGCGAACGTTCGAGTTCCAGCGGCGTGACGTGCCAGCACTCTTCCATCTCGGCGAAGCGGCGTTCGGAATCGCGGAGCTTGCGTTTGAGCTCGCGCTCATCTTCGTTCCACTTCTTCTTTTCAAGCGAGCGCCGGGCCTTATCAACGGTCGCCCGCGCCTCGCGCGTCCGTTGCACGCAATCCCGTATCAGCCCGGTGAAGTGGTCGTGCTGCTGAAGCATCAGGTCGAGAGCTCGCGCCTGCCGGCCGAGTTTCACGCGCTCCACCGCCAGCTTGCGGCGGATGCGAGCAATCCTTGGCGATTTCTTTGGTTCCGCCAGAACGCGATCGTAGAGTTTGAGCGTGCGCGTATAGCTCTTCTTGAGCTCAGTGACCGCTTCCAGTGTCGAGGTCATGTACTCCTCGACGCGCTCCTCGGTGACGGGCTCCTGCTCGCTGAACACGACGACTTCGCGCACGTGCAACTCGCCGCGGCGAAGTCTCTCGCCGATCTGAATAAGGTCTTCGATGCAAACCGGAGAGCGCGAAATGGCTTTCAGCGCGCGCTGGCGTCCTCGCTCGATTCGCCGAGCGATCGAGACTTCACCGTCGCGAGTCAGCAGCGGCACTACGGACATCTCGCGGAGGTATAGCCGGACCGGATCGTTTGTCTTGTCGAGCGTCCCGGGAGTAAGGTCGAGATCGAGTTCTTCGTCGAGCGCATCCTCGAGCTTGCCGTTCCCGTTGCCGTTGCCGGCCGCGGCGGCTGCCGCTTCGATAAACTTTTCGTCCGAGTCGGAGATTGATATTCCTTCGGCGCCGATCACGTCGAGGATGGCTTCAATCTCGTCGGCGGAATTCATGTCGGGTGGGAGCAGGCGGTTTATGTCGTCGTAAGTCAGATACTCCTTCTCTTTTCCAACCTCGAGAAGTTTCTCTACTTCGTCGGAATACTTTTCGTTGATGTCTGACAAGTCCCGCTCTCCTGTGTGGGGTGTAACGATTCAACGGGGCATTCGAGAAGCCACGATGAATTCGTACCCTCATTGCTAATATCTGTCAAGATGCTAATCGCGCAACTTTGCAGATCGTCTTCGCGTCAGGAGCATCGTAATACTTTCTTAACTTCTCGACTCAGTCAAAAGCACCGGGCGCTCACGATTCGGAGGCGCTCGCCGACAGCGCAAGCTTCCGCTTCTGGATTTCAGTTTTCTGCTGATAGAGGCTGAGCCAACGCACCTCATCGTGTTCACGCTCGGCTTGCGCGATTTCCATTTGAATCGTGTCGAGCCTGCGTTCGAGTTGTCTTCGCCGGAGCGACGAGAGCGCTTCCGTAGCCTTCTTGAGCATCGTATCGAAGTCATCGCCGCCCGCCCATGCCAGGTCGCTCATCAACAACGCAGGAAGCAGGTCTCTTTCGGCTTCAGTTTCGATGCGCGCGGAGAGGGTCGCGAAGTCCGGCTCGAGACCTTCTCGCTCGACGCTTGTGATCGCGGCGAAAATGGCTGCTGTAGCCAGTTCTGCATACTCCTCTTCCTGCAAGGTCGAAAGCATTGCGCGGCGAACGTATTCGTTTGCGAGCATCAGCTCAAGGAGTTGACGCTCCGCAACGGTCATCGCTTCGGCCGCGCGCAATCGCTGGCCGTCCAGCGCGGGCCTTCGGTTGGTGGCGGTTCGTCGGAGCTCCTCTCGGACAGTGCGCGAGTCGATCTTGAGCCGGTCGGCCAGCTGATCGGCGTGGTCCGCGCGGGCGACTTTGTCGCGCATTCGGGCGAGGTGCGGAAGAATGTCGTTGATCGCGGCGACTTTGCCGGCCGGCCGCGAGGTGTCGTGCGCAGCTATCGAGCGGTCGATGATGTACTCGATGTAAGGCTGAGTCGTTTTCAGCAGCGCGCGAAACTCGGTTGCTCCGTGTGCGCGCACGAACTCGTCGGGATCTTCGTCGCTTGGCACGCGGAGCACGTTGACCTTGAAGCCTTCGACCAACAAAGTCTCGATCGATCGCATCGTCGCCGTCTGTCCCGCGGAGTCGGGATCGAAGCTCACGACAATCTGTGGCTGATCCATATATCGCCGCAACAGTCTCACCTGGCTGTCGGTCAACGCTGTGCCAAGACTTGCGACCACGTTCACGATTCCTGCTTGATAAGGAATGATGCAGTCGAGATAGCCTTCAACCAGAATCGCGAAACCAAGATTGCGAACTTCGTTTTTTGCCAACGCGAGGCCGTAAAGGTTTCGCCCCTTCGTGTACACCGCCGTCTCGGGTGAGTTCAAGTATTTTGGTTCGCCTTCTCCCATCACCCTTCCGCCAAACGCGATCACCCGGCCTTGCGAGTCGGTTATTGGAAACATCACTCGCCCCCGAAACCGATCGTACAAGCCGCCCGTGTCGCGCAGCACCGCAAGCCCGCTTGAGTCCAGCTCGTCGGTCGTCGCGCCTCTTTCTCTCAAGTGATTGATCAATCCTTCCCACTTGTCGGGAGCGAATCCGATGCGAAAGAGCTTGCGAGTCTCTTCGCTTACGCCGCGCTGCTGGACGTACTCGCGAGCCCCGGCGCCTGACGGTTCCATCAGTTGGTTCTCAAAAAACTCGGCCGCCCATTCGTTCAACCGCAACACCTGCTCGCGAGTCTGCGCGACTTTCTTATGGTCTTCAGTTTCTTCAACGGCTGGAATAGGTATTCCGCACTTCTCGGCTACGATCCGCACCGACTCCGGAAAGCCGCAGCCCTCGATTCGCATCACGAAGTCAAAGATGCTGCCGCCGACGCCGCAACCGAAACACTTGAACAATCCCTTTCCGGGATGCACGTTGAACGATGGGGTCTTTTCCGAATGGAAGGGGCAAATGGCGAGGTAGTTGGAACCGCGCTTCTTGAGCGTGACGTAGTCGGAAACGACCCTGACTATGTCGCCCTGGTTTTTTACGTCATCAGCAAACCCGCGCGGGAGTCGCATTCGTGGTTCCCATCTGGTTCGGAGGTTTGAAGGAGCAGCAAGGTTTCTAAGGAGCTACGGAATTTCTAACAGTAAATTGTCAAAATGCGCAAGGAGTAACCCAAAAAAAGATTGAGGATGGAGGATTGAGGATTGAGGATCGAGGATGGAAGATGGAAGATGGAGGATGGAGAAGTGAAAATTGAAAATTGAAAATTGAAAATTGAAAATTTGAGATTGGAAATCATTGGAGATGTGAAAATTGGAAATTGGCAGCATCAAGGATGCGAAATGTTAGATGTTTCAATTTTCAATTTTCAATTTTCAATTTTCAATTTTCAATTCTCCATCCTCTATCCTCAGTCCTTACTTTCGTAGCGCCACAACCGTAGCGCCCAAGCCGCCTTGATTCGCTGGAGCCGGATTGAACCGCTCGACGTGCGAGTGCCCCGTCAAAAGCTCCGCGATCGCCTTGCGAAGCGCGCCCTTGCCGTGGCCGTGAACGATACGGACGCTCTCGGCGCCCGCCATAAAAGCTTCGTCGAGAAACTTGTCCACGCGGTCGGTTGCTTCGTCGACCCTTGTTCCGATCACGTTGATCTCGGGTGCGAAGCTCTGATCGACGTCGACATAGGCGCTCACGCCGCGCGGCAGTGCCGCCTCGAGCTTCGACACAGGACTTGCTGGTCGCAACAACTGAAGCTCGTCGCGTTTGGCTCGAAATCTTAAGGAACCGACCAGGACTGAGTACTCCTCACCAGCAATTGACTCGACGATTCCTGCCTGATTGAGCGATGTGATTCGCACGCGATCGCGTTCGTTAATCTCGGCGGCCAGGCCGGCAAGCGCGTCACCCGCTTTGGCAGGGGCGACATTCTCGTCGTGCAAGATCGAGGGCTGGCTGAAGCCGGTCATCCGAACATCAGGTAGTTCGTGTGCGGCTTGGCCGGAAGCGGGGGCGGGGCTCTGCTTGCGAAGCCGCGCGCCTCCCAACCGTCGAAGCTCAGCGGCGCGAGCCTCCGTTTCTTTTTTCAATCGCGCCGCGGTTACCCGGTCTTTCAAGCTGTCGATCAGTCGCGCGCTTTCGGCGTTGAACTCGCGAATCGTTCGAGCAAGCTCGCTTTCGAATTCGTTTCGACGTTCTGCTTCTCGCCGCGCGAACTCCAGGTCGAGGGTCGCGTACTTATCGGCGGTCGCCTGGCGTTCCTCTTCGAGCGCCGTGCGCAAGACCTCTTGTTCGTCGACGAGCGCCTTGAGCCGCTTCAGATAATCGCTCGCTTGAACGTGAGCCGGGTCGAGGAGCGCCGTCGCTTGCGTGAGTATCTGAGGCGGCACTTTCATGCGTCGCGCGATTTCGATGCCCGAAGAAGCGCCGGCCACTCCGACGATCAACCGGTAAGTCGGCGTGAGCGTTCGCTCGTCAAACTCGACCGATGCGTTCAACACGCCTCCGGTTTGCGAAGCCCAGGTCTTCAGGGGGTTGTAGTGTGTGGTCGCAATCGTAGTCGCGCCTGCGCGGTGAAAAAAGTCGACCACCGCGATGCCGAGTGCGGCGCCTTCGTCGGGATCGGTGCCGGTTCCCACCTCGTCGATCAAGATCAGCGCGGGCGGGCGGACGACCTCAGCCATCTCGGCTATGTTCCGCATATGCGCGGTGAACGTCGAGAGGTTCGCTGCTATCGATTGCTGGTCGCCGATGTCGGCCAGTACTTGATCGAAGACTGGAAGCACGGCGCGCACGGCTGGCACATGCAGGCCCATCTGAGCCATCAGTGCGATCAGCCCGACGGTCTTTACAACCACGGTCTTGCCGCCGGCGTTCGGACCGCTGATCACCATGGTTTGATGAGCCTCATCCATCTCGAGCGAAATCGGCACGACCTGTCCGCCCGAGGCCCGGAGCTGGTTATCCAGAAGAAGATGGCGAGCCTCATCCAGCAACATCGTTTGCGAGGAGGTCATCTCGGGCCGCGTGCATTTGAACTTGAGGGAGAGCCGGGCCTTGGCTTGGGCAAAGTCGATTTCAGTCAGGGCTTCGACAACCGCCGCGATGCCCGCGAGGTTCACCCTGAACGCGTCGGTGATTGCGAGCAGGATGTTTGCGATCTCGATCTGCTCCTGCTCGCGCAAGCGCACGAGATCGTTGTTCTGATCGATGATCCCGAGCGGTTCTACGTAGGTTGTCTGGCCGCTCGAGGACAGCCCGTGCATCACACCGGGGACTTGCGTCCGCGAGTCCGTTCGCACCGGAATCACAAAGCGGCCATTGCGAATCGTGACAATCTCTTCCTGAATCGCGGATGGCGTGCGGTCTCGCATCAGCGATTCGAGGTCGCGATAGATGCGGGTACGGCGATCGTTGAGTTCGCGCCGAATGCGGCGAAGCGCGGGGCTGGCGTTGTCGTCTATCTCGCCGTTAGGCAGAATCTTGCCGCGAATTGCTGCAAGCATCCGTCGAAGATCAGGTATCGAGGAGGTGATGCCGGAAAGCCTCGGGAAGCGGGCTTTTAACTCGAGGTCGCTTAGTTGGCCCCGTGCGTCCATTCCAACCGAGACAAGCCGTGACAACGCGAGTAGCTCCAGCGGCTCGAGGCTTGTGCCCTCGACCCGGAGTTGCGACAGCGACTGTTCGGGGTCAGCTATGTCGGACACCCCGAACCCGCCGCCGGTTGTCAGGTAGCCGGCGCACTCGGTGGTTGTGTCGAGTTCGCGATTGATGTGATCGTGGCCGGTCGACGGCAAGAGTGCCAGCGCGCGCTTGCGGCCTAGCGGCGACTGAACGTGTCCCGCGAGGAGATCGATCAGAGCTTCGAGCTCGAGAGTCTTGAATGTGCGTTGGTTCATGATGCGTTTCAAGTCGTCACTTGAAACCAGAATCTTACGCCGCGCGATTTTGAGCGGTCAACAAAGTGTGAAACTCCCGGGAGCGCGGGCGTCCCGCCCGCATGGATCCGCTCTTGTGCTGATTCATGCGGGCGGGACGCCCGCGCTCCCAGGCTGTGTTGTGCGATGCGACGCGATTTACTTATAATGCGCTGCCAACGCCGCGAGTGGCGCAAAGGTGCGAGCACACGAAATCAACATCGCAACAATCAAACAGTGACATCGAGTTGAGGCCGGTCCGCACCCGACTCGATCGCAGCCGGTTTGTCGATCTGCCGTACAGACTGCATCGCGCCAATCCGCACTGGATTCCGCAACTGCGCATCGCCCAAAAAGACATTCTCAACACTCGAAAGCATCCTTTCTATAGGACCGCCGACGCCGAAATGTTTCTGGCTTTTCGCGCGGGCCGCGTAGTCGGCCGGGTAATGGCGCTCATCAACCACGCACACAACGAGTTTCACAACGAGCGCGCGGGGTTCTTTGGATTCTTTGAAGTCGAGAACGATTCGGCAGTCGCGCACGCGCTTCTGGACACCGCGCGCGACTGGGCGCGGTCGCACGGAGCCGAAGTGATCCGCGGGCCGGTCAACCCCTCGACAAACTACGAGTGCGGTTTGTTGATCGAAGGTTTCGACCTGGACCCGGCGGTGATGATGCCCTACAACCCGCCTTACTACGCGGAGTTGATCGAGGCTTGCGGTTTCAGAAAGGCGATGGACCTTTACGCATACGACATTGCGGCTAAGTACTTTATCGTGTCCGAGAAGCTGACCCGTGTCGCCGAGCGGCTTAGAACCAAGGATAAGATCAGCGTTCGAACCGTCAACTTGAAGGACTTCAAACGGGAGGTCGAGATTATTCGGAAGATCTATAACGACGCATGGGGCGGCAACTGGGGGTTTGTTCCGGTCAGCGAAGCCGAGTTCGAACACCTGGCGAAAGACCTCAAGCAACTCGTCGATGCGCGCGTTGTGATGATCGCCGAACGAGAGACAGAGGGCGGCGTCCCGCGCCCGGTTGGATTCTTTCTCGCGGTGCCGGACATCAATCGCGCGCTCAAAAAGATCAACGGTCGCCTGTTGCCCTTCGGATTGATCAAGCTCCTGTGGCACTCGCGGAAGATCGACTTCATTCGCATCATCACGATGGGCATTGTTCGCGAGTATCAGAGCATGGGACTCGGCGCGGTCTTTCTTGACGAGATATATCGCCGGGGGCCGGCCGCCGGGTTTCCGAACGGCGAGATGAGCTGGGTGCTGGAGAACAACGTGATGATGAACCGAGCGGCGAGTTTGATCGGGGGCCGCCGCACAAAGACGTACCGGATTTATGAGATGCCGCTGACGCAACCGTGAGCCGAGTTTTTCTCTGCGTTAACCTCTGCGTCTCTCCGTCTCCGCGGTTAGTTAGTATCGAAGCCTTGCCAACCGCAGAGCCGCCGAGACGCCGAGGTTTCGCAGAGAAAACATCAGGACACTGCCCAACCGTGAGCCGCGCTAAAAGTTTGGAGGTCAGCGTGCTATTATCGAAAGCGACTCGCGTGAGGTTGGATTCAATATGCGCAAAGCAATAGCAATAGTCGTGCTCTTAATCATCGCTGGAGGTGCCGGGTTCTACGTCTATAAGAATGGATGGAAGAGACCCGAGAGTCTCTCATCGCTGTTCTCGTCCTCAGCCGACGTGACCACGACCAGGAAGGTCAAGGCCGCGCTCGGCTTATCGAGGCGGGTCGCGGGCTTCGAGATCGAAGCGAGCACTAGCGACGGAGTCGTTACGCTCACCGGGCAAGCGCCTTCTGAAGACGTGAAGTCCTTCGCTGCCGAGATCGCGCGAGACACGCCCGGCGTCAAGGACGTCAAGAACGAGATCGCAGTCAACCCGACTGCTCAGCCTTCGATCGAGGGCTCGCGCGTGGAGGATCTCGAGATCAAGACATCCATTCTCGAAGCTCTCACCCGAAGCGCCGAGCTGAGCGGCAAACAAATCCAGGTAAAAGTCGAAAACCGAATCGTGACGCTTGCGGGTTCGGTCGAGACACCGGCTCAGCGGAACGGCGCGGAACAGACGGCGCGCGCGGTCAGCGGCGTTGCAGGCGTGACCAACAGCCTGGCCGTGACCAACCCGCAAGCTGCAAACGAGCCGCCCGCAGCCGCGCAACCTGAGTCAGGCGCCGACCTCGGGAAGAAAGTCGAATTTGAGTTGTTTCGCAGCGAGGCTTTCGACACGACTGCAATGTCGATCAGAGCCGACGCCGCAGGCGCGGTGACCTTGTCGGGCAACGTGCGCTCGCGCGCTGAACAACTGTTAGCCGAGCGAATCGCCCAAGGCGTGCCCGGCGTCAGGAAAGTTATCAACGAACTCAAAGCGCCTCAGCCGGCTCGGCGTTGAAGATTGAACCTGTAGGGGCGTCCCTCCGTGGGCGCCCCTCGTTGCAAGCCAGGTTGATGATCAACGAGGGGCGCCCACGGAGGGACGCCCCTACAGGTTATTCCGTTTTTCTGCTCTAAGCGATCTTATCGAGCGAGCGAGTAATTGCAGCAAGCCGAACTCACAAAGCGATGGTATCGGGTCGAGATGGGCGCGACTCGAATCTTTCAGAGGGTTCGTCTACCTTCCAATCAAAAGTACTTCGTTCTCACCGTAACGATCGCGATTGCCTGCGGGCTCGTCGCGGTCAGCTATCACGTGTTGATCAAGCTGATTTCGGCGAACCTGATCGAACGCGCGATTGCGATTCAGGGGCCAAGCCGCGTGGCTTGGATGTTGATCATTCCGACTGCTGGAGGGCTCGCTGCGGGATTGCTGATTCACTATTTCGTGCCGGACGCGCGGGGCAGCGGCATACCTCAAGTAAAGATTGCTTATGCGATGAACTCGGGCCGGATTTCGATGAAGGTTGCGGCAGGGAAGGCGGTCATCTCGGCGCTTTGCGTGGGCACGGGAGCAAGCCTTGGACGCGAAGGCCCGACCGTTCAAATCTGCGCCGCGCTTTCAAACGCGATTGCGCGTTTGTTCTCGATACCTCGGCGCAAACAAATGAATCAGCTCCCGGTCGGCGCCGCTGCCGCTATCGCCGCAGCTTTCAACACACCGATTGCGGCGGTGACTTTTGCGCTTGAAGAGATCATCGGCGATCTAAACCAGAAGCTCGCCGCGTCGATCGTCATCGCGGCGGTCATCGCGGCAACGATTGAGCGCGCGTTGCTTGGCCCAAACCCGCTTTTTCTCGGGGCTAACGTCTATGCGATGAATCGGCCGCCGGAGCTGCTCGCGTATGCGGCGCTTGGAATCACGGCGGGCATAGTCGGGGTGATTTTCTCAAAGCTGATTCTGTGGCTGAGGATGGCCTTTCGCGACCGCATGAACATTCCGTCCTGGTCAAAGCCGGCTTTAGGTGGCGCATTGGTTGGCGTGCTCGGTCTGTGGCAACCGCACGCGCTGGGGATTGGGTATGACTTCCTGGGAACCGTGTTGCGCGGCGAAGACCAGATGTTTCTGGGAGCAGTGCTTGCGCTGATGCTGGCCAAGGTGCTGACGTCGGCGATCAGCTACGGATCGGGAATGTCAGGGGGCGTGCTTGGGCCGTCTATGTTTGTAGGCTGTATGCTGGGCGCGGCGGTCTGGCACTTGCTGATCTTCATAGAGCCGAACTCGACAATCGCGCACGGCGCGTTTGCGCTCGTTGGAATGGGAGCGATGTTTGCGGCGGTCGTACGAGTGCCCATAACCTCGATCCTGTTGATCTTCGAGATGACTTACAACTACGAGATCATCCTTCCGCTGATGATCGCGAACGCGATAGCTTACGCGGTGGCGTCGCGACTCTCGCCGTTGTCGATCTATGAGTCGTTCCTGTTCCAGGACGGAATTCACCTCGGGACGGGACCAAAGACGGACGCGCTGTCGAGAATAACCGCCGCGTCGGTGATGACTCAAGATGTCGTGACGTTGAGCGAAGACATAACCATCGCCGAAGCGCTGAATGTCGTAGGCCATCTAGAGTTCAACGGGTTTCCGGTGCTGCGCGACGGCAGAATGGTCGGGCTGATAACAACAAACGATCTGAGAAGGTTTGAAGCGGAAGGGCGGCGCGACGATTTAATCGAGAATGCGATGACTCGCAAGGTCGTGCACGCGCATCCCGACCAGACGCTCGACACGGTGGTTTTGAAGCTGGCTCAAAGAGAACTCTCTCAGCTTCCGGTCGTATCGCGTGCGGATGACACACGATTGCTTGGAATAATCACTCTGCGCGACATCGCAAAGGCCCAGAGCCGTCTCGCCTCCCTGCAGTACGCGCTCGGTCCAGATGACACAATTCGTCCCGCGAATGTTTGATATTTTCGTTGGTCCAAAGGTTACCGAGGACAGGAAAACTGGGGCTATAGTAAGAACGAGCTTCGCGGCTCAATCCCTTTGCCATAACTGTCGGCTGCGGTATGCTGAGGCGAGAGGTAATCACTCATGATGAAGACTGTTCGCGCCATCGTCAGGGAAGGCAGGATCCAGTTGTTGGAGGAAATCGACCTTCCCGAAGGGACAGAGGTGCTGGTCACTCCGCTACTGGATGAGACGGACTTTTGGCGGCGTGCCAGCGAATCATCGCTTGATGCCGTATGGAACAATGCCGAAGACAACGTATATGCCCAACTACTCGCAGAGTGAAGTGATCCTAGTCTGTTATCCCTTCTCAAATTTGGCGGGCTCAAAAGTGCCCCCTGCGGTTGTGGTCAACGCGCCTCATGTTTGCAAGATGAAAGGCCGCATAAGTTACCGTAGACATCTAAATCACTCCGTTCCAGGTGCTCTCGCTGTGTTAATATAGGCGCCGTCAGAAGGTGAGAACCTTCGTTGCTAGGCGACGAAGAAAGTGAGATGTGATAGTGAAGGTTGAAATGAAAGGCTTAGAAGAAACAAAACGCAAACTGGAAGACCTACAGCGTCGGGCAAAGGAACTTCACGGTCGGCGCAGCGTCTCTTTTTCAGAACTCTTCCCCCCGCAGTTCATAAAGAAGCATACCGATTTCGATTCGTTTGAAAGTTTAGTCGATGCAAGTGGATTCAAAGTAGAAACGCAAAGAGATTTTGAAGCGATTTCTGACAAGGACTGGGATGCTTTTATCAAAGCTCACTCTCAATTTGCTAATTGGAAGGAAATGCTGAATACAGCAGGGCGAGAGTATATGGTGCGAAAAATGGGATTCTAAGATCTTTCAGAGGTTATTGATCTAACTGACAATGCGATAGCTCAAATGAAGCCACAGGCAGTACTGACTTGGAGTGGAAATTGTGTCTGAGAAGAACGAAGGTGAAGAGACGCCCTCTCCATATCTTTTATCCGAGCCAGGATTGCAGTACTCTCGCGATCATAATCAACTACTAAGATTTGCCGACTTTGTAACAAACGCGGCCTCTCTTGCAGAGGAAAGAATAGCACTGGAGGAAACCATTCGCGCCACTTCAAAAAAGGAGAGCCCAGACCTAAGTGTGGGCGCTGTCGATGAGCATCTACGACTGTTAATACAGATGATGCTGTGTCGATCAGTCGATAATTTTCTTACCTATGTATCGGAGCTTCTAGCACTGACCTTTCGAACACGTCCTGAAATGTTGAAGTCCAACGAAACGGCAAGACTCGATTTAATCCTACAGTTTAAGAGAATGGACGACCTTATCTCCTTCCTGGTGGAGAAGCGCGTTACTGATTTGGCATATAAGGGGATGCGAGATCTATCAAAGGATCTCTCAACGAAGATAGGCTTTAATCTGTTTGAAGGAGAAGAAGCCCTTGCGCGTGCCGTGCGGATCATCGAGGTGAGAAACCTCATCGTTCACAATCGAGCGATTGTCAATCGCCTCTTTCTTTCACGCCTGCCGGACTTCACCGCATCGTTAGGTGACCGGGTGGATCTGCAAGGTAACGCAGTTCTTGACGACATGGAGTTTTTGGATAGTTCAGTATCGGATATAGACAGACGCGCGGTCGAGAAGTTTGTTCTTCCTCTCAGTATTGCTGAAGGTACTGCTTAGGGATTGTCACCCAAATGAGAATAAACTAATACCCGGACACGGATTCGCTTTACATAGACCTTTCTTCTAAACCGAGCGCGGATAGCCGGGAAGTGTCCGATGGAGTTGTGCTGGATTATGCCGAAGACGGCAATCTCGTCGGGATAGACATAGATGAAGCAAGCACGAAGCTTGAAATTAACGAGTTAATCTTGAGCAAGTTGCCGGCGAAGGTCGAGCAAGTCGCTTAAGACATTCATTCGCCAGGTTCCGCGAGCTTCTCCCACCTTTAGGTTACTTCTTGAAGAGACTATCGAAAGCGTCGCGCGTGCTGGTAGCTGGTTTGTTTAACCCGCCGGCCGAAGCAGATTTATTAGGCGTGAAGAAGTCGCAGAAGTTCGCCTTCTCTCGATCTGAGACCCACTCGGCCTGCGGCTCGCGGCAGCGGTTGCTCATCGAAGGATCGTAGTGGAGACAGTTCAGACAGCAGTGAAGGTCCGCCGCGCAATGCGGGCATTCGTCGGCGCGCGCAACCGGCGCTTCGAGCTTTACCTCGTTCTTGCAGTGATGACAGATCATGGTTCGCCGTCGATTATCGGAGATCGGACGAAAATATTCCACCAAATGCTTTCTAACTCTCTTTTGCGTCCGGCTCTGCGTCTCAGTGTCTCTGCGGTTAGAGGGACTAAAGGGTTGAACAGCCGCGAGATTCTCTAACCGCGGAGACGCAGAGCCGCAGAGCCCGACGCAGAGAAGAGAGACGGAGTTCGACCATGGCCTCGCTTGCTTTCTCAACCGCTCGACTACACAATGCTCGCGCGTTCGGAACCGACCAGTGAAAGGACGTCGCGGTTCTCGCGACCTACGGTGAAGCGATGAGCGGAACAGCAAAGAGCGGGACAGGAAGCGGAGTAGGAGACCTTGCACCTGATTTCGAGGTGCGAGACGCGAACAACAAGCCGTGGCGCTTGTCCGATCATCGCGGCAAGGTCGTCGCGCTTGTCTTCTATCCAAGAGACGAGACTCCGGTCTGCACTAAACAGATGTGCAGCATGCGCGACAACTGGACGGACTACGAGCAAACCGGTGCGGTCGTCGCGGCAGTTTCGGTCGGCTCGGTCGAATCGCACAAGAAGTTTGCCGAGCATCACGGCTTGCCTCAGACTTTGCTGGCTGACGAGAAAGGCGAGGTCACCCGCCTTCTGAACGTGAAGTCGTTTCTTGGAGGCTCGCAGCGAGCGGTGATAGTGATTGATGGCAAAGGTGTCATCCGCTATCGCAGATCGGTTATGCCCGTCTTCCGGCCTGGCGACGACGAAGTAATCAAAGCAATTCAAGAAGCATCGGCCTAGCAGGCTGCTGAGGTAGCACACGCCGCCAGCTTGCGTCTGGGAAGTGGCGCAAGCTAGCAGTGTGCGCTACTTCCGCTAGCCGCCGAACAAATCTGCTAGCTCACTCAGGGTTCGCACTTCGAAGGTCGGACGCGGCCCGCCCACATCTGCAAGCTCATTCTTTCGATTCACCCAGGCAACCGGAATCCCAAGCTCGCTACACGGCACGACATCGTGAAAGTAGCTCTGCGCCGCGTGTAAGAGGCGCTTGCCTTCGAGTCGCGCGAGCGCGGTCTTGAAATGAGCGTGCGACGGCTTGTACGAGCGGACTTGCTGAGCGGTGATGATCAAGTCGAAGTCCACGGTGAAGTGGCGCCGGGTTTCGGCTATCAGGTCATCGTCGACGTTTGAAAGTATGCCGAGCTTGAAGCGCCGCGCGAGCCGCTCGAGCGCCGTGTTCGTGTCGGCGAAGGGCTGCCAGTGCGGGAGGCTCGCCGCGAGAAACGCCTCGCGCCCTGCTTCGAGGATCCATCCAAGTTGGCCGGCGACTCTGAGCGCCGTTTCACCGAGAACCTTTCGATAGGATCGAAACTCACCCGATTCAACGATGGGCTCTTCGACATGGTAAGCGTTGACGATCGCGGCTCGTTCGAGGTTCACACCATTTCGCGCGGCCTCGGACTGAAACGCGCTGACGATGCCACGTTCCCAGTCGATGAGGGTCCCGTAGCAGTCGAACGTTATGAAATCGAAATCTGCGTCTGGCATCCAGTTCCTTATAGGGGCAGCCCACGGAAAAACGTAATCATTTGCGCTCGTCGATAACAAGCTTTCCGTTGCGCACCAGAACTTTCCCATCAACTTCAACCGTCGCGTCCGGGAAGAAAAACCACCGGGCGAAGAACCCGCGCACCGCGCCACCGATCTCCTGATTGTCGCCCAGACTCATTCGCACGACGCCCGCGCCGTAACCGTAATAGGCCAGCTCCGAAACACCCGCCGGTGACTGAAGCTTGGAGTTGAAACCGAGCGCGAATTCTCGAAAGCGCCGGGCCGCGTCTCCGCCTGCCGTTAATGCCGCTTCGACTGACGAGAGATTCGCATCGGCTTCGACGCGCGTAATACGACCACTCTTAAACTCGAGCTTGATGCCGCGCGCCGTCTTGTCGCCAAAGCGAGCCGATGGAATGATCATTCGGCCATCGACCGTTTCTTCCAACGGCGCGACTCGAATGACGCCGGCCGGAAGTTCTATCTCGCGATCGACACGAACACGCGCGGTCTTCATCCGCTCAGCAGAAGCGTCGCCATTTTGCTTGTTGACCGGCCGGTCGCCGACTCGGAAGCTTATGTCCGTTCCCGCGGGTGTTCGAACTCGAACCGTTCCGCCACGCAGGAGATCGATAGCGCGATCCTGCGTAGCCGACAGCGCGGTATAGTCTATGTCGAGAGCGCTTGCGTAGACCGCATCAAGCGCCGAAGAGTGTTCACCCGCCAGACCGTCCGGCAGCACGCTCCCGCCCGACCAGTGAAAATGGATCTGGCGCCGCGAGCCTCCCTTGTCCAGCCAGCGAGCGAGCGCGACCGATTCGGCGGGCGCGATTTGGCGAACGCGGTCCCGCACCGGAAGCCAAAGGTAGACATCGACCGCATCAAGCAGTTGTTCGAAAGCGCGGGCTTGAGCTTCGAGTCGTGCGCGCATTTTAGTATCTGAGCTGACGGCCGCAGCCGTCACCTCGCCCGAGTCTCGAACCGCCTGAGTTTCGATATATTCCAGCGCGCCGACATCGATCGCTTCTGCGGCGCGTATACGTTTTCGAAGCGGAGCTACGAGCTGGTTGAAGTAACCGGGATCGAACCTGATCAAGACGCGCTCGTCTGCTTGCAGTTTGAGCGCGTCGATGATTCGCGCGGCGCAAGCTTCGTAGTTCAAGGTCTCCGCTGGGAGCGCGGGCGGCTCGCCCGCATTCAGCTCATTGCTTGATTGGAGCATGGGTTGAGAGTAACTGACGCGCGCTTGCGCTGACCATATCGTCATCGCCGAGGCCAGCGCCATCAGCGCCAGCTTGATCACGAATCCTTGCCGCCGTATCATCGCCGGTGTCCGCCTTTCGCTCGATTGATGTTCTGCACCGCACCCAAGAGTAGCCCGATGACCGACTTTCCGCCACTTCCGATCATCGACATCGCCCCGTTGTTGTCGGGAACCGCAGGTCAGCACGCGGTCGCCGAGCAGATCGGGCTAGCGTGTCGCCAAGCCGGTTTCTTCTACATCGTCGGGCACGGGGTCAATGAACAACTTCAGCTTCAACTCGAGCGCTGTAGCCGAGAGTTCTTCGGGCAAAACCTCGAAACGAAGCTCGGGATCGGCATGGCTAAAGGCGGCAAAGCCTGGCGCGGCTACTTTCCTGTCGGGAGGGAGCTCACTTCGGGCCGGCCTGACTTGAAGGAGGGTGTTTATTTCGGTAGGGAACTGAGTACTGATGATCCGCTTGTAAAAGCCGGCACTCCGATGCACGGACCGAATCTCTTTCCGGGGAACATCCCAATGTTTCGCGAAACGGTGCTCGCCTACTTGGAGGCGATGACAAGGCTCGGACACGTACTAATGCGAGGCATCGCGTTGAGTCTCGGCTTGAGCGAGTCCTATTTCGCCGAGCGGTACACCGCCGACCCGCTGATTCTGTTTCGCATCTTCAACTATCCCGCTGATCCTCCACTGGCTGGCGGGGAAGAGAAATGGGGAGTCGGCGAACACACCGACTACGGCGTGTTGACGATTCTCAGGCAGGACGGCTCTGGCGGCTTGCAGGTCAAATCCCGGTCCGGGTGGATCGACGCGCCGCCAATGCCGGGCTCGTTTGTGTGCAACATCGGCGACATGCTGGATCGTATGACGGGTGGCTTGTATCGCTCGACTCCGCATCGCGTAAAGAATCCGGCGCGGCGCGATCGGCTATCTTTTCCGTTCTTCTTCGACCCCAACTACAACGTGGAGGTGAAGCCGATTGAAGTAAGCTGGCCCGTGGATGACGACAGGGAAGAGCGATGGGATCGAGCGAGCGTTCATGAGTTCAATGGGACGTACGGCGAATACTTGCTGAGCAAAGTGTCGCGAGTATTCCCTGAGCTTCATCGAGAGGTCGTGTAGAGAGAGAGTCGGTTAAACGAAGGCAGGACGTCTTCTCCCCGCAACTTTGCTTATCGGCGACTGCGGTTAGAATGGCCTCGACGCTAACTAACCCGCAGAGACGCGAGCCGCATACGCTAGGACAATACTAAAATCAGGCCGCCTTGCAGTCCGCTTCAATGTTAGGTACATCATGAGTGATGTCGCAAATCACGAATCACGGAGCAAGAATGTCTGCTATGAATGAAATCTGGGAACGAAAATCCGAATTTATCAGCCGTCCGGCTCAGTTGCTGTGCCTATCGATATGCGCACTCATCTGTTTTCTATTCATTTCCGTTGCCCCGAACCTCGGGCAGACAAACAAAAAAGTCGAAGCGGCCAACGTCGCGCGCTCGCCTTTGTTGGAGGTCGCCGCGACGGTTGAAACCGAACCGGTTTCGACCGGCGGCGATTCGGCGGACGATACCACGCTATGGGTTAATCCGTCTGATCCGTCACAGAGCCTCATTATAGGCACAAACAAGCAGCGAGGCCTGGCGGTCTACGACCTGACGGGCAAGCAGCTTCAATTCCTGCCCGATGGAAACATGAACAACGTCGATCATCGCGACGGCTTCACGCTTGGCGCCGAAAAAGTCTCCCTGGTCACATCCAGCAACCGCAGTAACAACTCAATCGGCATTTACCGAGTCAATCCTGCGACCCGGCGGTTGGAGAACGTCGCAGCCCGTCGTATTCCGGCGAGTGGGGCGTATGGCGCGTGCATGTATCACAACCGAAAGACAGACAAGTTCTACTGCATCGTCACAAGCAAACAGGGAATTGCCGAGCAGTTCGAACTGTTCGACGACGGAAAGGGCCGCGTCGACGCGCGGAGCGTGCGACGCTTCAAGGTTGGCACTCAGATTGAAGGCTGCGTTGCCGACGACGAACTCGGCCACCTCTACATAGGCGAGGAACAGGTCGGAATATGGAAGTACCAGGCGGAGCCCGACGCCAAGCTGGATCGCGTGAAGGTTGACGGCGTAGCGCCCGCAGGCCATCTTGTCGCCGACGTCGAGGGGCTCACCATCGCCTCCGGAAAGGACGGCAAGGGTTACCTGATCGCTTCAAGCCAGGGCGACAACAGCTACGTGGTCTATCGCCGCGAGGGCGACAATGCCTTCGTCAAGAAGTTCCGCATCGCGGCGGGGAACGGGATCGACGAAGTAACCGACTCTGACGGCATATCCGTGACGACGGTAAGCCTGGGGACTGCGTTTCCTCGCGGCGTCTTCATCGCCCAGGACGGTGTGAATGACAAAGCTAATCAGAACTTCAAACTGGTGCCCTGGCAACTGATCGTGGACGAGAAGTGAACCGCGCTCGTCTTCCGGCGACGACCAACGACACTTTCTGCCGTTGCCTTATGTGCCTGGCTTGCGCGACGACGATGATCAGGTCGAGTTCTTTGCAGACAAAGTTACGCTTGGCTCGATATCCATGCGATCGGTGCGTCTTGGATGACGCACCGATCGCGTTGCTCGTGATCTGAGGCCCTTGATCGAGGCACACTACTCCTCAACACGCAAAGATTGTCTTTTACGAGCAGGCGGATCGATCCCGACTACTTCTTGAACATCTGGATCGACTCGATGTATTTCGTCAGAGCGTAGATATCGCCCTGCTTTACCATCTCGCCCTTGGTTCGGCGGAATATGACTCCCCAGACCGGCATCTTATCGGTCCCATGCGCCGTTATCGATCTTTCGGTCCTTTCCCCATCGATGGCCACTTGGACATGGCCGAAAGGGAACGGTTCGCCCTTCTTCTGAATGGCAGTCAGATCGGTCGGACTCACTTTCAGCGAAGGTGCGACTGGCCCTTGTCCCTTGCCGTCGGACCCGTGACAGCTCGCGCAGTGTTGATTGAACAGCTTGTGACCCTTTTCAACGTCCGACATACTCGCAAGAGCGTTGCGCGGAACGCCGACCGAGGCCATCGCGAGGACGGCTGCAACGGCGAGGATCGCTCCACGAATCAGCTGTGTTTTCATTTCGGCCTCCTGAGCTCAGATTCTGGAAACTTCTCCGACCCTGGAGGAGCAATTGATACTCCAACTGTTCCTTCAACTGCCAAGTCGTCGTTATACGGGAGATAGATTGAGAATCGAACCAGAGGTGCTGATCAAATGGGGATAATTGCTCAGAGGTGCAAAAATAACTGAGGAATATCGCTGTGCATAGTACGGATCCAAACCTTGAGAAGCGTATCCGGGCGAGCTTTGCTCAACAGTCGCTAATGACGACGATCGGCGCGCGAATGACCAAGGTGTCGCCGGGCGAAGTCGTCATCGAGTTGCCGTTCAGAAGCGACCTCACGCAACAGCACGGCTTTGTTCACGCCGGAGTCATCACTGCCATAGTCGATTCGGCTTGCGGCTACGCGGCGCTGAGCCTTATGCCGCCCGATTCGGGAGTCCTCACCGTCGAGTACAAAGCGAACTTTGTTTCACCGGCTAAAGGCGAAAAGTTCATTGCGACCGGCCGCGTCGTCAAACCCGGCCGCACGCTGACGGTGTGCTCTGGGGATGTTGTTGCGGTTGAGGAAGGGAACGAGAAGATCGTAGCTACTATGCTTGCGACGATGATGAGGCTTCGCGAAAAAGGATCGTCGTCCAATGAGTGAAGCGACTGGCGCACGATACCTGCCGCCAACCCGTCATTTGGCGCAGGTCAGACCACTCGCCCCCGGCGGATTCCCTCAAGCTGCGATAATCGACCCACGTAGCTTTGCGCGACCTCGGACTGGAACAACTCGCGAGTCTCGATCTCGTCATCAGCCACCGGCTCCAGCGCCATGTCCATGTACTCGTAGCGGAGAGGATCGCGCTTGATCTTGAGATAGATCAGCCGCAGCCGCGCATAGAGCGAGATCCATCGAATCTGCTTCCACACCGCTTCGGCAAAGTACTTCGGGTAGAACAACCAGATTGATTCGAGCGGAAGACTCGGCCTGCGGTTGCGGCGGAACTTGAGGCGCAGAAATCCTCCCTCGAGCGGATGGATCTTCTCGATGTCGATGCAGCCCTTGAACCAGACGATGAAAAACAACGTCTTGCCTGGACTGCTTCCAGTTGCCATTGCCCGCCTGAGCACCGTTTCAATGTGCTCGATCGTGTAGTATTTCTCCCAAGCCGATCGATAGACTTGCTCCCATTGTCCTTGCGACATTTGCGAATGTCCCGTGACTGCATGGTTGAGGTCGTACTTGTTCATATCCGGGTCCATCCAGATATTCGCTTCGTCGAGCGTCCGATGATCTTCAGAACCCGGGAGCGGCGTAAGGTAGAAGAACTCGAGGAGATCAACAGGCAGTTCTCTCTGGATGATACCGATGTCGTGCAGAATAGCCTCTGGCGTATCGTTGGGAAAACCGAGAATGTAGCCGCAATATGTCACTATCCTCGCTTGCTTCCACGCGAGCAGCATCTTGCGGTACTCGGTGATCTTGTTCTGGCGTTTCTTTGCGCCGATGAGATTGTCAGGGTTGATGTTCTCAAGCCCGATAAAGACTCGCTTCACTCCGGCACGGGCGGATTTCTCAATGAAGTTTGGTATGCGATGGCACAATGTGTCCACCTGGATGATGAAACTCATCTCCAGCTTTTCAACCTCACGCAGATGAATCAGCCGGTCCAGGATCGCTTCCCAGTTCTTATTGCGAGCGAAATTGTCATCGGTGATGAAGAACCGGTGGAGACCCTGAGCGACATTCGTTCTTACAACTCGCTCCACATCATCCGGCGAGCGATGACGCGACTTGCGCCCCTGCACGTTGATGATAGTGCAGAACGAGCATTGATAAGGGCAGCCACGACCCGCATCAAGGCTAGTGTTTGCGCCTGCGGTTCGCTTGACTCGATCCGCAGGCAGCAGCGGCATCGCAGCGCCTTCCATGTCCGGCAAATCGTTCATGAAGTTGTACAGCGGCTGGAGGCTCCCTTCCTGGGCGTCGCGCAGCACCTGGCCGAAGCGGCCTTCGGCTTCGCCCGCGAAAAGCGAAACTCCCATCTCTGCGGCGCGGCGAACGTCCGGGTCGCGCTCTTTGAGCATCGCGATGGTGCCGGAAACGTGGAAGCCGCCGATGGCTACCATGATGCCGCGCTGGCTTAAAGGAGCTGCAATATCGAGTGCTCGAGGAAACTGATTCGACTGAACCCCGACCAGCATCACCATTCCGGTGTCGGCGGCTTCAACGAGGGAAGCGATATGCGCAGGGCGTATGTGCGTATTGGTTTCGTCAAAGGCGTGGATGTCTATTTGGACGTCGTCGCCGAGCACCTTTTGCTCGGCACACTCCAGAGCAAGCCCATACAGGACGGCCAGTGAGTTGGAGGGAATCGCGGATTTAAGCCACTGGATGACGTACCCATCGTCGTCGTAGTGCGAAGGCTTGATAAGCACGAGGCAGAACCGCCGTGCCTCGGGGAGATTCAATTCAGTCATTCTCTTGTCGCTCCGCAATCAATAGAATTCGCGGAGATCATACCAGAATGTTTCGACGTTACCAGAGATCAACGACTGGCATGCCTGGGCAGGGGAGGAAGTCTTAAGTTGTTCGAGCGGCGTCGAAGCACCGGTTAATAACCAAACGTCCGCGCTTCGGGACAACGAGGTTAGAAAGGGCGTCTGCCCGGACCAGTCGCGGTTTACAACTGGGTGTCCTAATCGCCTGGGCGCACAGCCGCGGAGTTGATCCCATTGCCGCCCAACACAACTCTTTGCGGGCTGTCTGCAGCGTTATCCGTAATCGTCAGCGTTGCCTTGCGCCTCTCTGTTACTGCCGGTGTAAAGACAACATCAACGAAGCAGCTCTTATTGCCCACAATTGTTGACCCGGTGCATGTATCGCTGCTGATTGTGAAATCGTCTTTGTTGTCTCCTTCTAGAACCGCGCTGTTGATATAGAGTTCCTTCCCACCGGTGTTGGTAAGCGTGATTCGCTGAGGCTTGCTGGCCTTCTTTGTGACTTGATCCTTAAAGTCGATAGTCGTAGGGTTGATGGTGACGGTCGGTGGCGCCGCTTGTTCTTCAGTCTTGCCTTTCTCACCTGCCTTATTGTTTGTCTGAGCTGATGCAGTAATGGAAAGGGCAGCTAAGATAAAACCCAACACCAATGCTCGTTTCATAAGGTTGCCTCCTATGCCGGATTATATAGTCAGGCGAAGCGTTTAAAGAAACTCATTGCCTGCCGAACCTATTAGTTAGAGATTTGAGGTCCGGTGACGCGATTGCGCCCGGACCGTTTTGTTCTACTAGGCGTCTGAAAATATCTCCGGAAAGAGAAGCTCAACTACTTAAAGAAACCATGCGGAACTCGCTTCGCGGCCCCCGCTGCATGCGTTTGTTGGGCCGCTTTCTATTGCAGCCAGTCTCATTTTGGTTTTCGGTGATAGCTACTCCGGTTTCCGCATAATGTTCCACGGTTCGTTCACAATGAGTCGGCCGGGCTCTTGACGCCGCGGCTGCCTCGGTCAAGAACATCAGTGTAAATCATCGTAGTCTTCACGTCTTTGTGCCCAAGCAAGTCTTGGCTTGTCCGAATGTCGTAGCCGTTCTCCAGCAGACCTCTGTGCGACAGGGCGGAATTTCAAAGCCCGCGACGTCGCGCACGTGATGGCGCGCTCGCTTGGCCGGCGCGACTATACGCCGCGAACAGGTCACAAGCAACCAAGTTCCAAGCGTCTCGTTGCATTCAGAATTTAGAACGTCGGATCACAACTGGACCGCTTCCTTAAGCGACTTCCAGGACTCGTGCAGTAGCCCGTCGATCTTAGCCCAGTCTTTTTCGGTCACGCCTCCGTTCTCGGCTTTGTTGTCGCGAATCGTCATTGCTTCGGCTCGGAGACGCGCGTGCTCGGCGGCCCGTTCGACGGGAATTCGATAAAGCTCGGCGGCTAATTCGGCAAGCGCGCGATCCAAATCGCCGGGCTTGTGAGTCTTGCGCTCGCGGTGAATGATCCACCATTCCAACTCAAGACGTGCGGCGCGGTCTATGTCAAAAGGGATGTCGCTGACTTTGCGAATCGACGTGTAGAAGGTGACGAGGTTGGGAAGCGCTTTCTCGTAGTCGGTTCGGTTGTGGCCGTCTTTGAACACGAAAGCGGCTTTGGCGGCGTCATACGCGACGACGTTTGAGCGAACGAGAGGCAGGTTGTATTGGCTCCTCAATAGCTCGGTCATCTGGTTGTAGAGTTTCACTTGTTGCTTGTCGTAATAAGACCGCCACATCGCAGTCTCGAGGCGAGCGACTTCGTTAGGATTGAAGTCGCGCATCTTTGACTGGCGAGGAGCGAGCAGGTCGTACGCGGTGTAAGCCCCGGCTAAGAAGACCAGAACCAGTATGACCTTTAGGATTCGGAATCGTTTTCGTTTTGTCATGTCTCGGTTAGTCGGGACTCTCTGCGCGACCCTCTGTGTCTCTGTGTCTCTGCGGTTAGTAGACGACCCGCGACCCTAGACCCCCGCGACACCCTCTAACCGCAGAGACGCCGAGACGCAGAGACACACACAGAGAAGATCATTCAGCAATCTTGATGTGAAGCTCGCGAAGCTGCTGCTCCGAGACGGGGCCCGGCGCATCGATCATCAAGTCAGTTGCGCTAGTCGTCTTGGGAAATGCAATCACTTCGCGGATCGACTTCTCGCGAGCCAGCAACATCACCAGCCGGTCGAAGCCTATTGCCATCCCGCCGTGAGGCGGGGTTCCATACTCGAGCGCGTCCAGCAGGAATCCGAACTTCGACCGCGCCTCTTCTTCGGTCATTCCCAGTACTTTGAAAACGAGCCGCTGCGTTTCGCGCAGATGGATTCGAATCGACCCGCTGCTCAACTCGGTGCCGTTCAACACCAGATCATAAGCCTTGGCAAGCACCGATCCCGGATCTGATTCGAGTCTGTCCAGGTCTTCGTCGCGCGGGCTGGTGAACGGGTGATGCATCGGATAGTAGCGCCCATCCTCGTCGTGATACTCGAACATCGGAAAATCGACGACCCACAGAAAGTTGAACTTGTTCTGATCAATCAAGCCTTCCCGGTCGGCGACTTCAAGCCGCAACGCGCCGAGGCTTGCTGCGACGGACGAAGCTTTTCCGCCTACGATAAGCACGCAATCGCCTGCCGCGGAACCGGCTGCTGAAGCCAGTTCCGTGATCTTCTCAACGCCAAGCGCTTTCGCAAGCGACGAAGTCATCTCGCCGGATTCAGCGGTCTTTATCCACGCGAGTCCGCCCGCGCCAAAACGTTTCGCTGTGTCGGTCAACTCATCGAGTTGCCTCCGCGAGTACTTCGCGCCGCCTTTCACATTGATCGCTTTGACCTGACCGCCCGCGTCAAGCGCGGTTCTATAAGGTGTGAACTCAGTATCGCCGAGCGGTTGAGACAGATCAATCAGCTCCATCGCGAATCGCGTATCGGGTTTGTCCGAACCGTAGCGCCGCATCGCTTCAGCGTACGTCAGACGAGGGAAGGGAAGGTCGACCTTGACGTCGATCAGCCGGGCGAGTTCGACCATCAGCGGCTCGATGACTTTGTAGATGTCCTCGGGTCTCACGAAGCTCATCTCGATGTCGATCTGCGTGAACTCGGGCTGGCGGTCGGCGCGCAAGTCTTCGTCGCGGAAGCAATGCGCGATCTGAAAGTACTTGTCGAACCCCGCGACCATCAGAAGCTGTTTGAAAATCTGTGGTGACTGAGGCAGCGCATAAAAAGTACCGGGCGCAAGACGGCTCGGCACGACATAATCGCGCGCGCCTTCGGGAGTAGTCTTGATTAGCATCGGTGTTTCGATCTCATAGAAACCGTGCTCGTCCATGAAGCGCCGAACCGCAAGCGCGGCGCGATGCCGGAGCTTGATGTTGTAAGCCATCTTCTCGCGCCGCAGATCGAGGTAGCGATACTTCAATCGCACTTCTTCGCTTGCCTTGCTCGAGTCCATCTCGAAGGGCGGCGTCTTGGCGTCGTTAAGAATAAAGAGTTCGCGAGCTTTCACCTCGATGCGGCCTGACTTGATGTTCGGGTTGATCTTGTCCTTGTCGCGCATCAGGACTTTGCCGGCGACTACGATGACGTGTTCGTTTCGAAGCTCCTTCGCGCGCGCGTGCGATTCGGCGTTCTTTTCTTCGTCGAAGACAACTTGCACGATCCCTTCGCGGTCGCGGAGGTCGATAAAAGTCAGCGGTCCGAAGTCGCGGCGCTTATGGACCCAGCCCATAAGCGTAACCATCTCGCCGGCGTGTTCGGGCCGCAGATCGCCGCTGTAATGAGAGCGTTTTAGTTTACCGAGCGTATCAAGCATAATTGACTCAACGATGAGTTATGAGTGATGAATGATGAATTGGTTCAACATTCACGTTCAAATGATTTTCAGGGCAGCGATCAGATCAGGTTCTTTCAGGTCCCTCTCTTCGCCGCTTGTCATATCGCGGAGTTTGTAGCTGGCGCTCGCGATCTCGTCATCCCCGACGACTAA
Source organism: Candidatus Onstottus arcticum (assembly GCA_038040485.1). Classification (GTDB taxonomy): domain Bacteria; phylum Acidobacteriota; class Blastocatellia; order UBA7656; family UBA7656; genus Onstottus_B; species Onstottus_B arcticum. The sequence continues at coordinate 188,731 of JBBPIE010000007.1, read as the reverse complement.
GGAGTAACGCGCCTTGAGGCTGTTTGCAACCGCAAGCGCCTTTTTGAGCTTGCGCGCTTCAAGATCGACGACGACGCTGACGCCCGCGTCGCGGAGCCGCCGCGCCAAAGCGAACGAATGCTTGCGGGCTGCTTCTCCGATGTACGCAATATAAACCGCCGGAGCTTCGCCGGCCGGGTCAATCGCATCGTCGGGCAGGCTCATCACAAGCCGCTCGATGCCCAACGCAAAGCCGAATCCTTTCACGGGCGGTCCGCCGATCAACTCGGACAATCCATCGTATCGGCCTCCGCCTACGATTGTGTTCTGCGAGCCCAGCTTGCCGCCGGTTATTTCGAACGCCGTGCGCGTGTAGTAGTCGAGCCCGCGCACGAGCCGCGGCGCAAGCGTGTAGGTGATGCCACGCTCGTCGAGCAGCGAGCGAAACTCTACGAAGTGCACGCGGCAAGGTTCGCAGAGCATATCCGTGATAGCCGGAAGCTCGTTGAGATACGGCTGGCACGATTCGACTTTGCAGTCGAGTACACGCAACGGGTTTGTTTCGTATCGCTGCCGGCAGCTCGAGCAGAAGTGATCGAGACGTTTCCCGATTTCCTCTTTCAGCCGCTCGATGTAGGCCGGGCGGCAGTTCTCATCGCCGATCGAGTTGACCAGTAGTTCGGTGTCGGTGATGCGAAGCTGCTTCAAGTACCAGTCGAGCATTTCGATGACTTCGGCTTCGATGGCCGGATCGTCGCTCTGGCCAAGCACCTCGGCTCCGATCTGCGCGAACTGGCGATAGCGGCCCTTCTGCGGGCGCTCGCGGCGGAAGTGCGGACCGATGTAGAAGAGCTTGGTCAGCCCCGGCTGGCTGGCCATTCCTTGCTCGATGTACGCGCGAACGGTCGAAGCAGTAGATTCCGGGCGCAAAGAGATGCGCTCGCCGTCTCGATCTTCAAAGGTGTACATCTCTTTGTTCACGTCGGTTTCGGCGCCAACTCCGCGTTCGAACAACTCGGTTCTTTCGATGATTGGCGTCCGAATCTCCGAAAAGCCGTAACGGCGAAAGGCATCGCGAGCGATTCGTTCGACCAGCAGCCAGCGCTCGACCTGCGCGTCAACCTTGTCGGTGAAGCGGGTCGGGAGAATGTCTTGGGTGCCACGGACTTTGGAGATCATATGAAGACCCGATCGGATTGAAGGCCGGGAATTGAAAAATGAAAATTGAAAAATGAAAATTGCAAATTGAAACTATCGCTTCTTCTCCCGGTTGACTTTTGCAGTAACGATCGACTGAGCCACGATATTGCACAGTTGATTGCACTCGTCATGTAACTCGCTCAGTTTTTGCTCAGGAAGTAGTTCCGTCCTGATGATGAGGCGAATCCAGCATCGAGACTCGCGCAATTCCTTCAAACAAATACCGAGCTTGTGGATGAAATCAGCCCGACTCTCGGCGGCACATGCTTCTTCGTAGTTTGGTGCCGGGGAGTACCGCTTCGAACAAGTTGTCCTGCTATGTGTCGGCCATTCGGGTTTCAGGAAGCGCATCAACTACCTTGCCCACTCTCGCAGCGAAATCAATCAGGCGTTCAGATAATTCATCCGGTGTCATACTTCTCTAACTCACCCTGCAATTCTCAGCCTTCAAGGGCTCACTCTTCAATTTGCAATTTTCATTTTTCAATTTTCATTTTTCAATTCCCGTTTTCCAGTTCAGCGAGGTACTGATTCTTATACTCAACATAATGCAGCCAGTGTTCATTAATCCTCGCGACTTCTTCGTCAGTCACCTGGCGGCGGATCTTGGCGGGCGAGCCCATCACCATCGAGCGCGGCGGAATCACCGTACCCGGCGTCACTAGCGAGCCGGCCGCGATAAACGACTCTTCGCCAATCGTCACGTCATCCAGCACTATTGCGCCGATTCCGATCAGGCAACGATCTGCGATCGTGCAACCGTGCAGCACGACTGAATGTCCGACTGTGACAAAGTTGCCGATCGTTGTAGCAAAGCGTCCCTGAGTCACGTGAATGATCGTGCCGTCCTGGATGTTTGTGCTTTCACCGATCCGAATGTGGTAGCAGTCGCCGCGGAGCACGCAGTTGAACCAGACGCTCGAGTGCGCGCCGATCTCGACATCGCCGATGATCTGCGCGCTTGCCTCGACAAACGCCGAGTCGGCGATTCGAGGGCTGACCCTTTTGTAAGACCTGATCATAAGCGCTTGAAGGGTGCGAATTCAGTCGCCAACCGAAAGAAGGCACGTTAGCATAGCCGCGACAAGCGTCGCAAGTTGACACCCTGTTGAGCGTGCCTTAGCATCACGACGATGCAAAAAGACCGGAAATCCGGGAGTGTGTGGGTCCAGACCGGAGTGGTTGACTGCGCAAGAAGGCAGGTGGAATGCCTGCGCTCCAAGGGAGTGCTGCTCGCGCTTGTCGTGGTTTTAACCGTCATCGCGGCGGGCTGCAAGCCTTTCAATGTGAAGCCCAAAGTCGAATTGCGCGGGGCGGCAACAGAAGCGCAAGCGGAGGCGGGCGGCGTGGTCATCCGGGCGTCGGTGGTCAGAGATGAAGATTGGCTGACCGACACGTTCGACGCGAACCTGATCCTGGCCGGGATTGTTCCTGTCCGCGTCGAGGTGAAAAACGCCGGGCAAGCACCGATTGACTTGAGTAAGGTGAGGTTTGAGCTCAAGACCGCGAATGGGCATGGCTTTGGATCGGTCAATTCTGAGCGCGCGTTCAAACAAGCGCTTTCCTACTATGACGTTTCCGCATGGAGCAAAGGTCTTTACAAAGAGTCGCGCGCTGATTTTGCGTCGTATGGGCTGGACACCAAGACACCGGCCCCGGCTGGCGAGTCGCGCAAAGGCTTGGTTTACTTTCTAGTCCCGGGCGACTCTGCTCGCGGGAGCGCGTTCACACTGGTCGTCAGCAGGCTTCCGAATGCCGGCGGCGCGAAGGGGGAAGGTCGCGCCGAGGTGAGGCTCGATTGACTTCGAGGGTTTCGCCCGATGTTGTGGCCAAGTTGCGCGAGTTGAGACGCAAAACCTTATGAAGCTAACAGTCAGAATTCAGACAATCGCTCTGTCCTGCTGCGCGATGCTTGCCGTCGCGGTCCTGGGTCGTGGAGTTGCGGCGCAGGAAGGTTTCAAGAACCCGGCGATTGAAACGAGCGACGAGTTCAAGCAGACCTTCAAGCGTGCGAGTCAACTTGCCGGCCGTGACCCGGACGCCGCGATCGAGGAGTTTAGGAAGGCGGCGAAGCTTCGCGACGGCAAGTGTCCCGAGTGCTTTCAGTCGATCGCTCAAATCTACTTTCGGTATGGCGAATACAAAGAGGCGTCGTCGGCGTTCCGGCAGGCGGCCGACCTCAAGCCCGCGAATGAAGCCGAATTGTGCAACGGGCTCGGCGTGTCGCTTTATCTTCTCAAAGACAAGAAGCTGTACGACGAGGCAGTGGCCGCTTTCAATCGCGCCCTCGAGTTGAGCAAAGGCAAGCTGATTAAGACCTACTACAACCTCGGGTGCGCGTTGATCAAAGCGGGGAAGGAGAAGGAGGGAGTTGCTGCGCTGAAGACCTATGTCGAACGCGAGCCTTCCGCCACGGACGCCGAGGATGCGCGGAAGATGATCGCAAACCCGAAGCTTGCCGGTGAAGCCTTCGCGCGTCCGTTCAATGTCAAGTCCACCTCAGGCGACGAGCTGTCGCTCGCAAAGTTCAAAGGCAAAGTAGTCTTGCTGGACTTCTGGGCGGCCTGGTGCGGGCCTTGCCGGGTCGAGATGCCAGAGGTCAAAAGGATCCGGAAAAAGTACAGCGAAGACCGGCTGGTGATTGTTGGTGTAAATCTGGACTCGAACCGCGCGGCGTTTGAGACCTATATGAAACAGGAAGCTCTTCCGTGGCCTCAGTACTATGACGGGCTCGGCTGGGGCAACAAACTGGGGCGGCTGTACGGCGTCACGGCCATCCCGCACACAGTTTTGATCGACCAGGACGGAATTATCAGAGGGGTTGGCTTGAGAGGCGCGGGGCTTTCGAGCAAGATTGGAGAGCTGTTAAAAGGTTCTCGATAAGGGATCAAGCGCCGCCCCAAACCAGACGCCAGTTGGTGGCGTGAAGAGTTCTGGCACTCCAGCGCAGTGCAATGTTTGTAGAGCACCGACAGATTCCACGCCGCACTCCACGGAGTGCTATGTCCAAGTGCGCAAGTCCATATCACCCCTGACGGGGTGAGCTTCGCGGTCGTCTCCTTACTATAAACATTCAACTCCTGCGGAGTTGGGAACCGGCGCAATCCTTCTAGTCGATCGAACTAACTCGACAACGCGGGTCATAGCGACCGAAGGAATCTAACGGGCAGACCCGGGGGCTCGTTTTTCGGGTTGACGGATGCTGGATTTAGAATTATTCTAAATCTTGTCAATGCCAACCAGACAAAACATCAAGACCAAAGGCGAGAAAGAAGAGCCGGTGGGACTCACTCCGCAGCGGCAAGTTGTGCTTCGGGTCGTGAACGAAAGCCATCATCATCCCACCGCGAGCCAGGTGTTTGAGCAGGCTCGCGCGCTTCTGCCGACGATAAGCTACGCGACCGTATACAACTCTCTGCGGTTCTTGAAGCAGGCGGGGCTCGTACATGAAATCTCCTTTGGCAACGCTGCAAGCCGATATGATCGCGAGACTGACCGCCACGACCACGCGATCTGCACCAAGTGCGGAAAGCTGGTCGACTTTGATTTGTCGGAAACTCTGGAATTGATGCGAGCAGCCGCTCGCCGCACGCGTTTCAAGGCGGAGTCGATTCATTTGACTCTCACCGGACTTTGTCCTGAATGCCGCTCAGATTGATCGGCGCATTCACAACCCGGTCTTATAAGTATCAACCGCCCGGGCTCGCGTTTTGGCGCCCGCCCGGAACAAATTAGGAGGAAGAATGTCAGCAAGTGCTTCAGCAATTGAAAGGGCTCAGGTAGGGCAGCCGGCCCCGGACTTCGAAATGGCCTCAACCAAGAACATACAAAAGCTAAACGAACCCGTCAGGCTTTCCGACTACAAGGGCAAATGGGTCGTTCTGCTTTTTTACCCGCTCGATTTCACGTTCGTGTGTCCGACCGAGTTGACAGCGTTCAGCGACCGCTACGACGAACTCAAGGGAATTGGCGCGGAAGTCATCGGAGTATCGACCGACTCGGTCTACTCGCATCGTGCGTGGCTGCAGACGCCGCGCGACAAGGGTGGCGTTGAAGGGCTCGAGTATCCGCTTGCCGCCGACTCGACGAAGAAGATCTCCAGCGACTACGGCGTGCTCATCGAGGATCGAGGCATCGCGCTTCGGGGGCTGTTCGTGATCGATCCCGAAGGAATCTTGCGTTACAAGGTCGTTCACGACTTGAACATCGGCCGCTCGGTCGAAGAGACGCTGCGAGTGATCCAGGCGCTTCAGACCGGCGGGCTCTGTCAGGCCGAGTGGAGACCAGGTCAGAAGACTCTCAACAGCTAAGCAACGGTTTGGCGGGTTTCGTTCGCGATGCAGAGCGGAGTTGTAGTTTCCTTCGCTCTGCATCGCTTTCTGCAATCATTGAGGTGGTCGAGTTATGCCAATGAGAATTGGGACTGAGATGCCCCGGCTTGAAGGGGCGACCGAATGGATCAACGGGTCACAAGACGAGGCGGAAGCGCTCGCAAAAGGGCATCCGACCCTCGTGCACTTCTGGTCGGTGAGTTGCGGAATCTGCAAAGAGAACATGCCGACTGTTTCGGAGTGGCGCGAGCAGCATCGTGCAAATGGGCTTCGAGTAATAGCTGTGCACATGCCGCGTTATCCTGAAGACGTCGACGTCGAAGCCGTGCGCCACGCGATAGATCAGTACGGCATCACCGAGATCTGCGCGATCGATAACGAGCACAAGCTGCGAGACGCGTTTCTAAACGAGCAAGGCTATGTGCCCGCTTACTATCTTTTCGACTCGAACGGGAACCTGAAGAGCTTTGCGGCCGGCGAGCGAGGGCTCGATCTTGTCGGTCCCGCTTTGACGCGGTTGCTAGAAACGCTTGCGGCCCAGAAAGCCGCGGAGTGAGACGATCGTGGCCCGTAGCTTGACGGGTTGAGCGCTTGCTCGAGGGTTGGGCGAAGTTACAGGGCAAATTTCTTTATGGGCGTTTCAGCCGGTCTTATCAGCGGCGTGTAGCTCAGGACCAGATCGATTACGCGCTGGCATGTCGAGAGTTGAATCACCTTTTTGGTTGCCTCGCCTTCAAACCTCAGCCCGATCCGGCCTCCGGCGTCCCAAGCCAACGGCTTGTGATCGGATTCTGATTGCTCCTGTTCGGAAATTTCACGCGCGATGAGCCAGTACTTGCCGGGGGCGACGTTCGTCAAAATAAAGCCCCTGTTGGTCGCGACTTCCGCTTCGACATAGCGCAACACATCCTCCGTGGCTTCAGGTTCAGAGGGAACCAGATGCACTCGCATCTTTGAAGTTGGCGGCTTGCTTGCTTCGCCGGTGACGACCCTTCCTCGCAAACCCGCGGCTCCTTCGCTCATCGTGACTACGAGCCCCTTCACCTTGTCGCCGGACTTCAGCTTGACACCGCTCCTCGCGGCATCGACCGGCTTGCCATCGGGAGTTAACGGAGGAAGCGTGACGGTTTTTATGTAAAGACTGTCTCCGGGAAGCTGCAGATCCAATCGATGAACACCCGGTCGGAGAAATCCAACGGTAAACTCGCCGTTCTCATTGGGAGAAGTGTCTTCAAACATAGGGCCCAATGATAGAGATTGATCCTCGGGTTTCTCGTTGCCTTCGCCTCGCGCGCTGATGACGACTTCTCCGAGCCGAGCGGGCCGGGTAGCTTTGCATTCCGCTTTCTGCGCGCTGATCGGCTCGATCAAGGCGCGGCCGGCGATCGAAGCTAAAGGCTCAAGCACGAGCTCAACACCGGTGACGTCGGCGCCACTGACGGTTACGCGTCGTGACGGCGAGACTGATAGTTTGTAACCCTCAGCGCCTTCGAGCGGATTGCCCGAACGAACCATCGCAGTCACAAAGTATTCCCCATCGAGGAGAGCGTCGAACGCGAAGCCTTTTTCTTTCACCGACGCACTCGTTTCAGCAATCGTCTTTTCAACTACTCCGCTGGTTGCGCGAGTGAGAACTAACGAGATTCCTTCCTGGTCCGATCCTTTTGAACCCGATACGGTTCCGCTGACCGAGTGACCTCGGTTATCGCGATATCGGATGTCGATGTTCGCGACTTCGTGGCCTGCTCGCACCGCAACCTCCCCGGCCGTGGGCAGTGTGCTGGAGGGATAGTAAGTCGGCGCGTCGCCGTCGTAGGGCCCGACGCCGGTGTTATAGGCGCCAAATCCCTGCCAGCTTCGCCCGCCCGCCGCGACCTGATAATAGCCAGGTGCGAGACCGTAGATCCGGTATATGCCTCGGTCATCGGTCTTGAACGGCCCCAGCAGGGAATTCATCGAGTTGGCGAATTTTGAGAAAGGTTGTTCGCGCACCCGAACCGGTTTGTTGTCAGCTTCTCGCACTTTGATCGCCCGCACGACGACTCCGGCTACCGGATTGTCCAGCGAGTTCGTCAACTTGCCAGTGATCACTCCGGGTTTGACCAGAGTGAGCGTGACGCTCTCACCGGCTCGATGAAACTGCTTCGAGTCTGAGTCGGACAGAATGTACCCTTCGGCACGGGCCAATATGGTGTAGGCTCCCGCCTGGAGGCCGGTCAACTCGAACTTGCCATCTGCGTCGGAGATGACGGGCCAGCTCACGATCGTGGTCACCATACTTTGCCGGTTAGAGGCGATATTGACGGGAATGGCCATTATCGAAACGCCGGCGACCGGGCGGCCTTCTTCTCCGATCACACGGCCTTTAATCGACTCGCTTGACTGAGCGATCTTGTCCTGTACGCTTGGCGTTGGCTGCGCGCCGCGGAGATCAGCTCCAGGCTTGTCCGGCCGCGCGAGCGATGCGATCTCCGTCGCCGATACAAGCAGAGTCGAGAAGACGACCGCTAAGCCGAGTCTACGCATTATTGCCCCTTGACGAGTCGTCCTGCTGAAGAGGCGCTGACAGATGACTACTTGTCAGGCTCCTTCGCCCTCACGTCGACAACGAGTGCTACCTGTGCCGGACTTTCGCCCGCAACTGAGACGGTCTGTTTGGTGGAAGCGATGTGTTTTTTGTAGAACGATTCATTCAAATAATTTCCTGCCACGTCGACCTCGTAGTCACCCGGCGTAAGATTCTCGATGACGAAGTCCCCGTTCGCGTCCACTGGGACGCGCTTATAGCTGTCGCCGCGAGGCACGTTCAGCGGTCGCGCGACCGCCTCCAATGCCACCGGGTCGCGCGTCGAGCGGTCTATGGGAAGAGGGCCACCCTGAATGGTAACGTGCCCGCGGATGACGCAATTGGCCCGAGCCACGATGACTCGCACTCCGGTGATCTGCTCGTTGGGCTGAATGTCTATTCCGTCGGGTTGCTCGACGCCGTTGCGTTCGGTCCGAAGAACTGAAAACTTCTGTGCAGCATAGGGACCGGAGCCGATCTTTGCCTTGCCGGGTTTGAGACCGCCGATCCGAAAGCTGCCGCCGGAGGCAACGTTGCTCCACGAGTCGTCCTCATCATCGGTGCCGGTGTAGGACGCGACGAGCCGGAATGAAGCTAGATTATCGAGAGCAGCGCCGCCCTTGGAATGTTCGACGACTACGACGCCGGTGATGCTTGCGCCGAGATGAGTCTTGATCTCGAGCTTATCGACATTTGCCGATCCAACCTCAAAGTCGATCGGGTCGGCATAGAACGCGCCGACGCCGGTGAGTCGTCCTATCGAGTCCGCCTCCGCTTTGTAGTTGCCCGGCAAAAGGGCTTCGAAACGAAATTCTCCTCGTTCGTTTGTAGTCGTGGCCCCGGAATCCTCGCCGTCGTCGCGCTTATCGGGGCCGCTTTCGCGCTCTCTAGCTGAGTAACCGACGATCGTGTTAGCGATCGGCGTGCGGGTTTCTGCATCAATGACGCGCCCGCTCACTGCAAAACGCTTGTCCGGCGCGCCAAACTTTATGTCCACACCCGAGACTTCCGTCCCGGTGGCCACCTCAACGGGTTTTGCCTTCGCCTCATCTGTAAACCCAGGGTAGTAAGTCTGAACTTTCCCGGTGCGTCTCAAGCCCATACCGAAATGGTGGTCGCGCGAAGTGCCCGCGCTGATGATGTATCGTCCAGGCCCAAGATCGAAGATCCGATAGATTCCGCGGTCGTCAGTGAAGTACATTCTCCCGTCGGACCTTCCGCCCGAGTCCCGCGGCTGTGACGGATCAACCGGCTTCCAAGAGATCTCTGCGGCGATGACTGGATGCCCTTCGCTGTCGGTGACCTTTCCGGTTATGACGCCGCCGCGTGAGAGAGAGAAATCGACGCGCTCCACGGTAGCGCCCTCGGAAACTGTCGCTAGCTCCGCTTTCTCCGAGGCGCCGTCGGCATTGACTAACGCCGGTGCGAACGGAGCTACACTGTATTTTCCGGTGGGCACGCCTTCGAGCCTGTAACGGCCATCGGAATCGGTCGCAGCCATCCGGAACGTGGACGGGTTGAGCATACGCTTGCCTCGGCTAACAGGATCTGACTCTAACGGAATAGCCATAACGATCATGCCTTGCACGGCCTTACCATCGACTAAGACGCGGCCGGTGATTGTGCCCGTTTCCTTTGCGTCTTGAGCACAAGACGCCGGCCGCGCCAAGGATTGTATGCTCGACAGAACAGCGAGGGCGATCGCTACGCGTGTTAGGCTGCGCATGAATTCTCCAGCAAGTACACCTGAAGCTTCTCATCCTTCTTCAGCAGTCCGCTAGACTCTAGCCTGTCAGCTTGAGTTCCTCTGCAACGCGGGGCATTTTCGAGTGAAGCATGACACTTCTGATTACGCGATTCCACAACCATTAATCCGAGCTCTTCGCGGGCCGCTTTGACGGCTTTATTAGCGGCGTGTAGCTCAAAACAAGATCGGTCACGCGCTGACATTGACTGAGCTCGATTGTTTTCTTCGATGCTTCGCCTTCAAACTTGAGAGAGGTTCGCCCGCCCGCGTCCCAGGCTAGCGGCCTGTGATCTGCTTCGGTTAGTTCCTGGTCGGAGAGCTCTCGCGCTACGAGCCGGTACTTACCGGGGGCGATATTGGCCAGTGCGAAGTTGCCGTCTGCAGCTACTTCGGCCTCGAAGTATCGCAGGACATTGTCAACGGCTTCCGGTTCGGCAGGCACAAGGTGCATTCTCATCTTCGCCGAGGGCGCTTTGTTTTCTTTGCCGGTGACGACCCTTCCCCGTAAACCCCCGGCGCCTTCGCTCATCGTGATGATCAGGCCTTTTATCTCGTCGCCCGGCTTAAGCGCGATGCCGTTTCGAGCGGCGTCGATGGGCTTGCCATCAGGTTTTGGTGCCGGACGTGTAATTGACTTGATGAATAGATTCTCCGCTGGGAGTTGCAGGTCGATGCGATGAACACCCCGTCGAAGAAGACCAAGAGCAAACTCGCCCTTGTCGTTGGCAGTTGTATCCCTGTATTCGGAGAAGAAGCCAGGTGACTGATCTTCGGGCTTCTGTCTGTTTTCAAGCCGAGGGCTTATAACAACTTCTTCGACCCTCGCGCGGCTGGTGGCTTTGCATTCTGCTTTCTGGGCGGCGCTGATCGGCTCGATTAACACTCGGCCGGCGATTGAAGCTAGAGGCTCGAGCACAATCTCAACTCCGGTGACGTCGGCGCCCCTCACGCTGACGCGCCGTGACGGTGACGCCGGTACCCCAATTATGAGTCCCGAGCCAAACATGACGCCCGCCCTCGCGGTCACCAGGTATTCTCCATCAACGATAGACTCGAACGCGAAACCTCCCTCTTTCGCATTGGTAATCGTTTCAACTACTCCGCTGCTTGCGCGACTGAGAACTATGTTGATCCTTTCCTGCGACGCTCCTATCGGACCCGATACGGCGCCGCTGATTGAGTGACCCCGGTTGTCACGATATCCGATGTCGATGTTCGCGACTTCGTCGCCTGCTTTGACCGTGACCTCCACGGCCGTGTCCAGTGTGCTGGACGGATAGTAAGTAAGTGCGTCGCGGTCGTAGAGCCCGAATTCAGCGATCTCGCGAACAGGAAGAACGAATCCATGCATCCCCCTTGGCCCGCCCGCCGCGACCTGATAGTAGCCAGGCGCAAGACCGTAGATTCGGTAAATGCCTCGGTCATCGGTCTTGAATGGCCCCAGGAGGGGAGAAGTAAAACGGGCGTCGGTGAATTCTGTGTGCGGCCGAACCGGTTTGTTGTCAGCCTCTCGGATCTTTGTAGCGCGCACGATCGCTCCGACAACCGGATTGCCCGATGAGTTTGTCAACTTGCCGGTGATCACTCCGGATTTGACCAAAGTGAGCGTGACGCTCTCACCGGTTTGAAGTCGCTTCGAGCTTGAGTCGGACACAACGTATCCTTCGGCAAAGGCAGATATAGTGTAGGTGCCCGGCTTAAGGTCCGTTAGCTCGAACTTCCCATCTGCGTCGGAGCGCACGGGCGGCGGCTGGCTGACGTAAGGATTGACTAGAAACGCGCTTATCAAAGCGTCGGCGACCGGGATGCCGCCTTCTCCGATCACCCGGCCTCTTATCGACTCGCTTGACTGAACGATCTTCTCCTGCGCGGTTGGCGTTCGTTGCGTGCCGCGAAGACCGCTCGCCATAGGCTTATCCGACTGCGCCGGTGAAGCGATCTCCGTGGCCGATACAAGCAGAATTGAAAAAATGATCGCTAAGCCAAGTCTGCGCATTATTGCCTCGGGACGAGTCGTCCTGCTGAAGAGACGCTGACAGATGATTACTTGTCAGGCGGCTTGCCCACGACGAGCACGAGTGCTACCTGTGCCGAACTCTTGCTGGAAACCGTTACAGCCTGTTTCGTGGACGTGATGTATTTTTCGTATTCCGATTCTGGGTAAATCGATGGACGAAAGAGGTCTAGTGTCACCTCGACCTCATAGTCACCCGGAGCGAGATTCTCGATGAGGAAGTCCCCTTTCGCGTCCACTAGGCAGTTCGGATCGCGGGAGCTTCCAGGCACGTTAGGCGATCGCGCGACCGCAAACAACGCTATCGGCCTGCGCATTGACTCCTCTATGGGAAGAGGGCCGCCTTGAATCGTAACGTGCCCACGGATGACGCAATTAGCCCGAACTATGATGACTCGCACTCCGGTGATCTGCTCGTTGGGTTGAATGTCTATTCCGTCGTGCTTCTCGACGCCGTTGCGTTCGATCCGAAGAATCACAAAGTGCTGGTCATCGAATGAGAACTTCTGTGAACCCTCGGAATCCGCGCCGATCTTTGCTTTGCCTGGTTTGAAACCGCCCAGTCGAAAGCTGCCGTCCGGGGCAACCCGGCAACCACGTGATGAGTACGGCTTCATCTGCGCGTCAGTGACCAAGGCGTTGAGACCGAATGAAGCGAGATTGTCGAGAGCAGCGGCGCCGTCAGTACTCTGGACGACTACAACACCGGTGATGCTTGCGCCGGGATGAACCTTGAGCTCGAGCTTGTCGACATTTGCCGATCCCACTTCAAAGTTGACCGGGTCGGTGTAGAACCTGCGGTCGCCGCGTTCCGCCGACTGCGATTCCACTTCGTAGGCGCCGGGCGAGAGGGATTCGAAACGGAATTCTCCTCTTGCGTTTGCGGTCGAGTGCCAGTCGGGAAAACGACTCCCTGTTCTTGATAAGGCAACCCATGCGTCGGCGATCGGCACCCCGGTCTCTGCGTCTATGACGCGCCCGCTCGCTGTAAAGACCTTGTCCGGCAAGCCAAACTTTATATCCACGCCGGTGGCTTCCGTCCCGGCGGTCACCTTAACGTATTTAGCCTTCGCCCCATCTGTAACCCCAGGATAGTAGGTCCAATCTTTCCCAATGCGTCTTGGGATCGGATGGTAGTGATCGTCGAACTCAGTGCCGGCTTTGACGAAATACTGCCCAGGTCTAAGACCGAAGATCCGATAGATTCCGCGGTCGTCAGTGAAGAACATCCTCATGTCGGACGCCGAGTCGACCAACTTCCCGGACACCTCCAAACGAATGTGCGCGGCGAGGACCGGACGCCCTTCGCTGTCGGTGACCTTTCCTGTTATGACACCGCCACGAAAGAGAGAGAAATCGACAGGCTCCGCGGTAGCGCCCTCGGCTACCGTCGCTTCCTTTGCGGTGTCGTCGTCGCTAGCGACTACGTCGGATGCGAAGGGAGCTACGCTGTATTTTCCGGTAGGCACGCCTTCGAGCCTGTAACGGCCTTCGGAATCGGTCGAAGCCTTAAGCGACGCTGATGGCTTGAGCAATAGCTCGCCCGCGGGATTCGACACTAACGGAACAGCCATCACGGTCACACCCTGCGCGGGCTTGCCGTCGACTGTGACCCGGCCGGTGATCGTGCCGGTTTCTTTCGGGCCTTGAGCGCTAGTGGCTGACCACGCCAGGGAACTTGCGCTCAGCAGCAGCGCGAAGGACATCGCCGCACGTGTGAGATAGCGCATTGATGCTTCTCCGAATCGCACAGCCTTTAACCTGTGACAGACTCAAATACGTTATCAGCGAGGAAAGCTTGCGGGTGAAAGATATCACCGTTCACGGCGCGATTCTACTACCGAACGCGCGATCGGGTAAAGGAAGAAGAAACGGCGCGGATCGGCTGGTGCGGGCGCACGGCTCAGTGAGATCCGTTGGGGATATTTGGAGAAGGCTATGGCGGCGTCACGCGTAGGCTGGCCCTTGGTTTTGCGGCGTTCGAATAGCCGTTTGCTTGTAAGAAGTTTGCGGCGCTAAAGCGCAGGTTTCTTAGCCGGCCGCTTCGACGGCTCGATCAGCGGCGTATACTTCAAGACGAAATCCGCCACGCGCTGGCAAAGGCTAAGTTCAATCACCTTTTTCGATGCGTCGCCTTCAAACCTGAGCCCCATCCGGCCGGCTGCGTTCCAGGCTAACGGCTTGGGATCGGCTTCCGATTGTTCCTGTTCAGAGATCTCTCTCGCGACCAGCCAGTATTTTCCGGGCGCAAGATTCGTGAGCGAGAAGGCGCCATCCGTGGCAACGCCTGATTCGAAGTAGCGAAGCACGTCATCAACCGCTTCCGGCTCAGAGGGAACAAGGTGCACTCTCATCTTCGCCTCAGGTGGTTTGTTCTCTTCGCCGGCCATGACACGTCCTCGCAAGCCTGCCGCTCCTTCGCTGATTGTGACAACCATGCCCTTAAGCTTGTCGCCTGATTTCAGGACGACACCGTTCTTCGCCGCGTCGATCGGCTTCTGGTTGGAGCTTGCAGGCGGAAGAGTTGCGGATTTGAAGTAGAGAGCGTCCGAGGGAAGCTGCAGATCGACGCGATGGACACCGGCCCGGAGCAAGCCAAGAGAGAACTCGCCCTTATCAGTTGGAGCAGTGTCTCTGGAGGCCGCTAGCGAACCAAAGGCGACGTCTTCGGGTCGGGGTTTGTTTTCGCCGCGATCGCTAATGACGACTTCTTCGACTTTCGGGCTGCGGCCGCCGCTGGCTTTGCAATCCACTTTTCGCGCGGGGTCCTGAACCGGTTCGATCACCGCTCGGCCGGCGATAGAAGCGAGCGGCTCAAGCGTAAGCTCGACGCCGGTCACGTCGCCGCCGCTCATCGTGACGCGCTTCGGCTGGGAGACCATAACGTCAAGAGTCTCCGCGCCCGTTACCAATGCAGCGCTGTTGCCGCCTATAGCGGCCACGAAGTATTCGCCGTCAAGCACCGCGTTGAAAGCGAATCCCTTTTCGTTCTGAAGCGGGAGCACGTAGGTTGTTGCTTCAACCATCCCACCGTTCGCGCGGGTGAGCAGAATAGAGCACGACTGCTGAATCGATGTGGTTGAGCCGGACAGGTGACCGCTAATCGAGTGACCGCGATGATCACGATATCGGATGTCGATGCCGGTGACTTCGTCGCCTGCCTTCACCAGCACTTCAGCGGCCGTGTCGATGGTGCTCGAGGGAAAATAGGTCGGCGCGTCGCTATCGTAGGCGCCTTCACCAGTAGAAAAGCCTGCCTCGCCGCGGCCGCCCGCCGCAACCTGATAATAGCCAGGCTGCAGACCGAAGATCCGGTAGATCCCGCGGTCGTCAGTCTTGAACCCACCAAGAATGGCGGTAGTCGCATCATTGAATTCAGCTAACACTCCGCCGCGCGCGCGCACGGGCTTGTTGTCGAGTTCCCGGATCTTGATGGCCCGCACCGATGCGCCTACGAGCGGATCGCTGGACGAGTTAGTTACCTTGCCCGTAATCACTCCGCCTTTGACAAGTGTCAACGTGACGGTCTCGCCGGGCCTGTGAAACGCAGGCGAATCTGATTCAGATAGAACATAGCCGGGTGAGTTGGCGATCATCGTGTAAGCTCCCGGTGGAAGACCTGCCAGCTCGAACTTGCCGTCTGCATCAGAGGTGACCGGCCGCAGCAATGAGGCGATCAAAGCCTGCGGGTTGCCGGCGAGGTTGACCGGAAACGCCAGGATCGAAGCGCCTGCAACTGGCCGATTGCCTTCGCCGACCACCCGGCCCTTGAGGGACTCGTTTGACTCGCGCGACCTGGCTTGTCCCGGCTGCTTGCGTTGCACAGCGGGCTGATTGGCGGGGCCGGGCTTGTGTGATTGCGCATGCTGAAGACTCGTTGGCGCGACCAAGAGCATTGCGGCGAGAATGATTGCTGGGCCAGGCCTTCGCATGTTTGTCGTTACCTGAACGTTACCTGGCGCTCAGGTCGAGCACGAGCAAGACTTCGCCCGGCGACCCGCGGGTTATCAAAACGGTTTGTTTGTCCGACGCCGTGCGTTTGGTTGCTTCCGAAGAAAGCGCAAAGGTTGCCGCCTCGACTTCGTAGGAACCTGGCGCAAGATTCTCGATGACGAAATCGCCTTTCGCGTCGACCCGATTGCCCCACTGGCCCCAGCCGCGAGCTCCGGTCAACGACCGCGCCGTCACCGACAAGATTGAGCCCGGCGGAAGCGAACCGCCGATCAGCGTGACGTGGCCGCGGATGACACAGTTGGCTTCGCTCACAATGATGCGCACGCCGGTGATCTGCTCGTTGGTCTGGACCAGGAGCCCGTCTTGTTGGTCTACGCCGTCGCGTTCGATACGGACAAGCGACAGCTTCGCCGGACCCATTACTGATGAAGTGTCGATCCTCGCTTTCCCAGCTCTAAGCCCGCCAATTCGGAAGGTCCCGTCAGCCGCAACCTTGCCTGTGCCATGCGAGCCCAACTTTGTTTGCTCGTCGCTGACCATCGCCCTGAGAAAAACCTGCGCGACTTGTTCGCGAGCATCGGGGTTGTCGGTGTTCTCGATGACAACGACGCCGCTGATGCTGGCGCCACGGTGAACCGCTATTTCCACGTTCGCGAGATTAGCCGAACGCACTTCGAAGTCTACCGGGTCCGCGTAGTATTCGCTTCCGCCGAACATGTCTCGCATCGAATCGACTCTCGCCTGATAGCTGCCCGCCGCCGCGACTTCGAGCCGAAACTCGCCTCTGGCGTTTGTCATCGCGTAGCCGTTCGATTCGTCCTCGTCCTCTTCGTCCTCGTCACTTTCGTCCTCATCCTTGTTCCTGGCGGAGACAGCTCGCTTGCGCCCGTAGCTGACCATCGTGTTGGCGACCGGCTTGCGGGTCGCTGAGTCGATGACGCGCCCGCTTACGACGAGACCTTTGGCAGCGACGCCCAGCTTTATGTCCACGCCAAGGGCTTCAGCTCCAGCAGCCACCTCGACTGGTCTTGCCTTTTGGTATTCTGTCACGCCGGGGTAGTAGGTCTTTACTCGCCTTTGACCGCTGAATACCTGTCCGAAAGGTGAGTTGCCCGAATCGCCGGCGCTTACCAGATAGTGTCCCGCCGGCAGGCCGAAGATTCGATAGACACCCCGGTCGTCAGTGAAAAACATTCTGCCGCCCTGCCTCGTGTAGACGGCGGATAAATCGAGATCGCCGCCAGGCTTTAGAGTTATTAGCGCACCAATAAGCGGGCTGCCTTCGTTGTCGGTGATCTTTCCGCTGATGACGCCGCCGCGGGTCAGCGCGAAGTCGATTCGCTCGACTGTCGCGTCTCCGGTCACGATCACCTCCTTTCTTCCGCTCGCTGCTTCGAGGGTCACCAGAGCCGGCGCCGACGGGCTGATGTTGTACGTGTCAGCCGACAGGCTCTCGAGTCGATAGCGTCCGTCGGAATCAGTGGTGGTTCTCGGAGAGGCCGACGAATTGAGCATCCGCGCGACCATCTTCGCGGGATCTGGACCCGAGGGCGTGGCCATTACCGACACGCCTTGCGCGGGCTTGCCGTCCAGAGTCACGCGTCCGGTGATCACGCCGTTGTCTTTACGGTCTTGAGGAAAGAATACTGGCAGCGCAAATGCGTCAATGGCGCCAACGAGCGCGAAGAAGATCATTAGACGTGCGAGACTGCGCATGAATAATCCTCCGGCGGATAGCTCGAGCGTGGGGCTTGTAAAGTTTGATCGGTCACGGGTCTGTTCGGTGTGCAGCATATCACTTCTCGCAGCTTGATTCTAGAACTAAGGATGCGGGGGTCCCCGTCAGAATCTTACGGTTGAATCCCGGCAGGGATGCCGGAACATAGCCACGGGTGAGTCGGCGAACCCGTGGACGGCGGCGTATGGCAGCACTAACCCACGAAGCGGGTGGCGGCCTTGCCTAGCGAAACCCTTCGCGAAACAAGGGCGTGGAATGTGTCGGATATGTAGGTCTCTGCGTCGGTGCTTGCCATCCAGCCGCCACCCTCTTCGAGGGTTCAAGCAACTTATTCACGTGTCTCCCCGGGTTCGCGGACTCACCCGTGGCTATATTCCGACATCCCTTCCGGGATTCAACCTCAAGCTGACCCGCTGCCGCTCATCTTAGCCGTCGCCACGGCGCGCATCACCTCTATCGGCGGTTTCTCACCCGTCCACAGCTCGAACTGCAATGCCGCTTGCGCGATCAGCATTTCGAGACCGCTGATTGTCACGCAGCCTTCATCGCTTGCGTCGATCAGAAACTGAGTGCGAAGTGGGTTGTAAACCAGATCGTAAGCTATGCGGCGTCCGCGCAATGACTCGCGAGGCACGGGGCTCGAGCCTTCGTGATGGCCTCGCATTCCCACCGGCGTCGTGTTGATCACGACTCGAGCGTCGCTGGACGAAAACAGGGCGAGGGGAAAAACGCTAACGCCGAAGCGTTCTGCAAACACGCCGGCCCGGACGGCATCGCGAGCAAACACGCTCACCCGAGCCCCCCGCTCGAGCAATCCGTACACGACCGCGCGAGCCGCTCCTCCGGCGCCGATCACAGCGCAGCTTTCACCTTCGAGCGAACAGACTCGCCCGAGCGGTTCCATCGCGCCTCGGACATCGGTGTTGTAGCCCCACAGTTTGCCTTTGTCGTCGATCACGACTGTGTTGACCGCGCCCGCTTCGCGCGCAGCCGGGTCAAGCTCGTCTAGAAGCGGGATGACCGCAGTCTTGTGTGGCAGGGTCACGCTAAAGCCGCGCAGGTTCAAGTCGATCTCGCGCGTTTCGCTTTGCACAAAGCGCGTGAAGAAGGCGGCGACGTTCTCGACTTCAAGAGGGAGATAAACGAAGTCCAACCCTAGCTCAGCAAAAGCTCGATTGTGCATAGCCGGCGAAGCCGAATGCGCCACAGGCGAACCGATGATCCCCGTCACCACCGTCTGACGCGAAACCTGCCGGACGCGATACAGGTTGGCCAGTTCGTCACAGATCAACTGGCCGGCCGCGCTCTCTTTTCCGGGCGCGAGCGAGCCGTAGGTGAGAAAGCAACCGCGGCTCGGGCCAAGCACTCGCGTGACGATGCCGGCTTCTCCCATCGCGAGCGCAATAACCTTTTTGCCATCGCTTCTCGCGCGATCGAGCAGGCGGAAGATTGCAAGCGAGTCGCCGATATTGTTCGCTTTCGTCACGATCTTGTGAACCGAGGCAGGCAGGGCAGTGACTCGATCATAGACTTCGTCGAGATCGGCCGGCGTCTCTGCGAAGTTGTGATGCGACACGATCAGTCGAGACAGATCGGGGGACAGGTTTGCGGCGGCGGGGTAGTGCGCGGCTTCGATATCGCAGTAGTCGCCAAAGCGCTTAGCGCCTTCGACCAGCAGCTTGAGCCTGATCGCGTTTTCGATGACCTGGTTGCCGCCCTCTTCGGCAGAGCGGCAGGTCAAGATCACCGGCAGCGGTTTGCCCTCAAGCAGCGGTCCAAGGGCTTCGTTGCTGGTGAAATCAAAGTCGCGGAGGTAGTCGAGCCTTAACTCGATCAGGTCCGCCTGGCCTTCTGCTCGAAAGATTGCAGCACGAGCTTCGGCAGTCGTTTGTTCGGTGATCACTGCGCAGATGCGAGCAGGGCTTTCCGGCATCACGTCCCAGATTGTACGAAGTGACGCGCGTCGCCTGACGCGCAAAGTGTTTCGTGTAGATCGAGTCTAACGGGACTGAAAAACCAAATCATCGCCACCAAGACACGAGGGCACGAAGGAGCACAAAGCCTATTGTTTATGCATTCACTAACGTTGTGGAACTTCGTGTCTTTGTGGCTTGGTGGTGCACTCCCATCTTTCAGCCGCCTGCTAGAGATCTTCGTCGAATGCGAACACGTCAGTAGTCAGGTACCGTTCGCCAAGATCCGGAAGCACTGCGACAACCCGCTTGCCTTCGCCGAGCTCGTGCGCGACTTTTAGCGCCGCCCAGCAGATCGCGCCAGATGATATGCCGCACAGGATTCCTTCTTCCCTCGAGAGCCGGCGCGCGGTCTCCTTCGAATCCGCATATCCGACCGGCACGATTCGATCGATGATTTCGGTGTTCAGCACGTGAGGCACAAACCCGGCGCCGATTCCCTGGATTGCGTGAGCTCCGGCGGGGCCGCCCGAAAGCACCGGCGATTCCTTCGGCTCGACCGCTACAAGCATTACGTTCCGCAACCGCTCCTTCAGCACCTCGCCTACGCCGGTTATCGTTCCGCCGGTCCCAACGCCGGCCACAAATGCATCGAGCCGCGCGCCGGTGTCTTCGAGTATCTCGATTGCCGTGGTGCGCCGGTGAATGGACGGGTTAGCAGGATTGTTGAACTGCTGCGGCATGAAGCTGTCGGGTATCTCGCGAAGCAGCTCTTCGGCTTTGGCGATCGCGCCTTTCATATGCAACTTCTCAGGCGTCAGAACTATCTCGGCTCCAAGAGCGCGCAACACCCTGATCCGCTCTACGCTCATCGAGTCGGGCATCGTCAGAATCAGCCTGTAGCCTTTGGCCGCGGCAGTCATTGCGAGCCCGATCCCGGTATTCCCCGAGGTCGGCTCTATGATCGTGGTCTTGCCGGGGGTGATTTGGCCTTCGCGTTCGGCCGAATCGATCATTGCGAACGCGATTCGATCTTTGATGCTTCGCATCGGATTGAACGATTCGAGCTTGACCAGAACTTCAGCGGAGCCTGGAACCGGCAAGCGGTTGAGCCGCACGAGAGGCGTGTGGCCGATGGTTTCGAGGACGTTGCTGCAGATTTTCGCGCGCCGCGACAATGGTAGATCCTTCCGATTCTGAATCAGTGAGAAAGACTAGCAGATGCAACTGAAGGTTGTCAGCAGAGTCCCCTGGGAGCGCAGGCATCCCAGCCTGCTGCTTGGCGTTGCGCGAGAAGATGCAGGCAGGGATGCCTGCGCTCCCGGGCAGGTCACGACGCGGCGGATCGGTGTTTGGGTCGAGCGGCGTCCATCTCGGCGAGCATTGAAGCGAGTTCGTTCGCCGTAGCTTCGCGGTCGAACTTCAGTCCAATCATTGGGATGATCACGCGCTCGCGAGTCAATCCCTGGATTTCTTTCATCAGCAGTCTGCAAAACGCCGCGACGACTTCGGGCGCGAACTGCTTTCCCGTGTGACGGCGCATCTCCGCAAGCGCTCGGTCCAGCGGCAAGCGTGACCGATAGGGCCGGTCAGTCATCATTGCGTCGAACGAGTCCGCAAGCGTCACGATCTTTGAACCGAGCGGTATCTCGTCTCCTCGAAGGCCCGCCGGATAGCCCGTTCCATCGAACTTCTCGTGATGGCATTTGGTCATAAAGGCAATCTCATCCCACGGGTGCCGGATGTTAGCCAGTATCTCGTAGCCTGTCGTCGCGTGTTTGTTAAGCTCGCCGAATTCGCGGTCGGTCAGCGGACGCGGGTTGTTGATGATCGCGCGGTCCACGGTGATCTTTCCGATGTCGTGCAGGTACCCCGCGACGCCCACGTACTCCAGGCTCTGCCCGGTCAAACCCATCTCGCGAGCGATAGCTTCCGAGTACTTTGCTACGCGATCCGAATGCCCGCTGGTGTAAGCGTCTTTCAAGTCGATTGCCGCCCCAAACGCTCGGACCGTGTCGCGATAGATGTGACGCATCTCGCGGTAGAGCCGGCGGTTCTCGTCGGCTTTTCGCTTGAGCGACAACAGCAGCCGGTGATTGTGGAAAGCGATTGCTATGTGCTGCGATATCGCCGCGATGATCTCGATGTCTTCTTCGCTGTAGGGCTCGCGAGTGAGCTTGTCGGAGAGAAAGATCAGCCCCATCAATTCGCCGCGCGCGATCATCGGTACGAAGACGCGCGCCCGCAGCCGTTCGAACGTGCCGCCATTTCGCTGTACGAAATGAGCCAGACCGTGGCGCGCTTCGGCTAGTTGGATTGGCCGCACTCGAGAAGCGAGCCGTTCGACTTCGTCGCGGTCAAGAGCGATCCTTTCGCCGACCGCTCCGCCCAGTCCTTTTGCGGCAACGACTTTTAGCTGGCGAGGCCTCTCGGTGAAGCGCGCGATCGCACCGCGTGGAATCGCAAGCGTGCCCAGCAGCGTGTGCAACGAGGCGCGTGTCACCTCTTCGAAGTTCTGTGTCGAGCTGATCTGCGCGCTGAGGTCGGTGAGCGCCCCGAGGTTGTGAAGCATCTTCCTTAGAGTGAGGTGCATGGTTGCCTTTCTACAGTCGTCGCGTCGATTCAAAACCCAGCGAGAGCGACGTCTCGATCGGAGCCCAAGGTCGTGAACCACGCAAAAATTCAGGTGCAATCCCACCAACGCAGTTGGTGGTACGTTCATACTCAGCCTAAAACTGGACACAGGGCGAGGTTCCCGAATCCCACCAACTGCGTTGGTGGATCGTTCATATCTGGCCTGGCTCTCCTACCGAAACCGAATCCGAGCGGAAGGTTAGGCCGAGTATGAACAATCCACCAACTGCGTTGGTGGGATTCAAACAGCACGCTGGGTTGTTCCTTGTAGGCTGAGTCTGAACGATCCACCAACTGCGTTGGTGGGATTTTCGGAAATCGTCTAAACGGCTGTTTTGGATTTTGTAGCACCTGTTAGTAGCTATGCCTCCGCCGTTGCGAATGGCCCGAGCCGGGCGAGCGCGCTCTCCTCGGTTTCTTCTATCTCAGCGTGCGACATCAGCCCGAGCATCTCGAACAACTCACGATTCGACGAGCTGAGATTCGACAGCATCAACTTACCCTCAGCGTTGTTGACGGCTTCGATCACACCCAACAGGATCGAGATGCCGATGCTGTTGATCAGCTCGGTCTCCCCAAGGTTGATAACGATCCTAGTTACGCCTGCCGCCAGAAGCTCATGGCATCGTTCCTCGATTCGTTCGCCTCTGAGCTGATTCAAGTACGGGCCGGGATACAGCACTGCTACGCCCTCGACCAGCCTGGTCGTAATTTCGCTGTTGTTCACGTTGGTCCCCTTGTAAGCAGACGAACCCGCTGGAAAACGCCGGATGGCAGTCTCCCGTCTGAAGCGTCCACCTGGTGCCTGATTGGTGCTGATCCTGCTATTGCTGCTCGGGGCGTTTGAGAAACTTGGTCATCACAAGGCTCGTGCCATCGTCGGTGCGCTGGAAGTGCACCTCGTCCATCAAGGCGCGGATAATGTTCAAGCCGCGTCCCCGGACCCCCGTCGCCTGTGATTCGGCCACTGCGCCGATGTTGCCGTTTGCGAAGATCCTTCCCTTGTTCGAGACGGTGATTATAATCCGATCTTCGCTAATTGCGAATCGCTGATGGATTTTTCGGTCGGGACTCTGGCCGTGCTCCGCCGCGTTGATGCACGCTTCGATCACTGCTGTCTTGATTTGGTTGATTGCTTCTCCCTCAAAATCAGCAGCCCGAGCGATGAGCTCGATGGTGCGGGCGGCTATCAATTCGGCCTCGTCTTCAATCGGTATCACGAGCTCGAACTCGCTCGCCGGCTGCGCATCGGGCGCCGAAAGCTTGAATAGATAGTCGGACATCGCGTCCAACTGCGCGTGCGTAGAGCGAAGCGCCTTTGCGGACTCGATCCGCTCGGTGGCGGCCGCCGAGAAGCCTTCCTTGCCGATGTACCAACAAACCGGTTGCGCAGCCTTCGAGTGCCTGCCTCGCAGCGCGGCGGCGATGCGATCGTCAATTCGCCCGAGGCTTTCGACATCGACAGGCTCATTGGAGTTGATCAGAGCCGCGACCCATAGTGCTTCGTTCGACTCATTGTAGATTCCCGCCTCGAAGCCGGCCGCCAGAAACAACCGCCAGTTTATTCCTTCGTACTCGCCGCCGCCTGCGTCTTCGACCTCGACGATTTGCGGTAGCGTAACTCGCTCGGTTTCCTGGTCGAGGGACCGGCTCACCTGCGCCCGGCTCATCCCACGATATCGCTTCTCGTAAGCGGCTTCGTCGAACAGGCACGCCGGCGCTCGTTGCGAATCAAAGCGCGACAACACGTCCAAAAGCTGTGCCGCGAAGCTGCCGTGATAGCGGTCCATCATCAGCCGGTGAGCGCGCTTCAACTTCTCAACAAGCAACGGTGGTCCGCTGACAGGCTTCGGTAAGCTGAGGATTTCGCTTCGGTACGCCGCACGCACATAGTCGGCGAGCATCGCATCACTCGACGCGTTCACAAGTCGGTGGCCGTAGTTCAACAGCTCGCGGGAGTGCAGGCGTTCGAGCAAGTCTTCAGCGCCGCCCGGCTCGAGACTCATTCGCTCGATCACTGAGTCAATCGGCGCGCCTTCCTCGGCGTCCGCCAGAAGCGCCAGCGCTTCGAGAGCCGCGCGCTGCGATCGTCTGTCGGGCGCGGCGTCGCGAATCGAAGCGCGCAGATAGTTACCAATGCGTCCGCTTGCGACTTCCGCCGAGTAGACGCGCTCAAAATCCACGAACGTGCGCAACGCGACACCGGCCGAAGCGGCTGAGTCCAGCACCGCGCGCGTGTAGAAGAACTCGCACTTCAACTGATGAACCATCAGTTCGCCAACCGAGTCGCTTAGTTCCACGCCGCGTTCGGCGGCCCCGGCGTGTATGAACCTCTCGAAATGCTCTCGGCCCACTTGCTCGAAGCGGATGATCTCGAGCGCCGCGAACAACTCCAGGTCCGCCGGCAATAACTCAGCCATCGGCCGTTCAAACCCAGCCAGCAGGTATCGCGGGGAGACGATGTCCGCCGTTCCGTTTTTCAGCGCATCAAAGAACGCATAGCGAAGCTCATTGGACTCACGATGAACTCTGTTGAGCTCGGTGAATGGAGGGTTGGCGCCGCGCGCGGAGGCGCCGGCCAGGAGATGAACATCGTCGAACAGCACGAGGGGCACAAGCCCCGTCCGCTCGGCCGCTCGCGAAGGCGCAGACAGTGCGCATCGCAACATCGCGGTGCTGTCGCCGGCGCCGGCCGCCTGCACGAACGCATCGGCAATCTCTTTCACAAAAACGCAGTCATCAGCCGTGGCCGAGCGCGCAACTACCGCGATGGGCTCGAACGCGAGAGCGAACAGGCTCGGATCGCTCCGTCGAAAAGCAATGAACTGAGCGAGAAAGATCGAAAGGAAGTCACGAGCGAATGACTGATCATCGAGACGGCCGGGCTTTAGGGCGTAGAAGGAAGGAAGAACGTCCGCTGATTCATTGAAGAAGTGGTCGAAGCTCTTGCGTAGGAGTTCTGACTTTCCGGCTCGGGTTGGTCCTAGCAGCATCGCGACCCGGGTGCCGCGGCCGCGTGCAGTCGCGAAGTCGCGGATGCGGGTCATCTCGGCTTCGCGGCCAATGAACTCAGAATTGGTCAGCCGGCTCAGAATGCGCCCGGTGTCGCTGATCTCCATCAACCCTCAACCCTCGAAGCCACAACCGAGTTCGCGCTGTCTTCGTAGATTGCGACGCAGTTCCGTCCGCGAGTCTTGGCCTGATAGAGTGCGCGGTCGGCGGTTTCGATTATCGAGAGCGGACTCTGCCGCGAGACTCCGAACGAGGAAATGCCGGTGCTGATGGTGACCTGCCCCATCAGCTTGCCTTGTTCGGAATGATACTCGGTCTTGCTGATCGCCAGGCGCAACCGTTCTGCGATTCGCGCGGCGTCCCTGGGTTCGGTCTCCGGCAGAACGACGCAGAACTCGTCGCCCGCAAAGCGCGCCGACATATCGATCGCGCGAGTCGAACCTCGCAGTATCAACGCGGTCTGCGACAAGACTCGATCAGCGTTTGTGTGGCCATAGACATCGTTGTAGCTCTTGAAGTGATCGACGTCGATTATCATGAACGACAAGGGTGTGCTGTACCGCTTTGAACGTTCGACTTCTTCGAATAGCCTATCTTCGAGGTAGCGCCGATTCGGAAGCCCGGTAAGCGGATCGGTCAAAGACATGCGCTGAAACATCTCGGCCTTTCGATGCCATTCAGTGCGGTCGATGATCAGCGCCAGATGCGGTGACATCAATTCCAGCAGCGCAAGGTCCTCCGCATCGTAAGGCGCGCCGCCAACCCGGTCGGTCAGGTTCACGACGCCGACTTTGCGCGACCCGAGAGCGATCGGAAAGCTGATAAACGACCTTGTCTTATAGCGCCCCGGATGGGCGTGAGTGACCCTCTCATCGAGGTTCGTGTCCTGAACCAGCATCGCAGCACCGCTGGCCAGTACAGCGCCCGCGATCGGGTCCCCGAGCTTCACGCGAATCGGCAACGCGGTATCCAAACCGGCCCCCAAAGCCGCTTCCAGGGCAAGCTCGTTCGACTCCTCGTTGAGGATCATCAGCGAGCAGCGCTCGGCTCCCATCATCTCGCTGAACTTCGCAAGCACTGAATCGTAGGTCTGCTGCGAGTCGAGCGTCGACGCCACTGTTCGGAGAAACTCATAGAATTGGTTGAAGGACTGTTTGCGGCTCTCGAGTTGCTCGCGCAAGTAGACGATCTCGCGGCGGGCATCGAGCATCTCGTTCGAAGCCGGGGCCGGTTCGACGGAGTGCGCGGTAGCCGGCTCTTTGCCGCGCAGGTGATGGCGGGCAGTGGAGCCGGCCAGGACGGCCGCTTCGCGCAGACCGCGAGGATCAGCGAACTTAACGCTCTTTAAGCACTCGCCCGTCGCCACCGCCTCGAATCCGAGGTGCTCGTCAAGAAACCTGGAATAGTCCGAAGTCGAAGTGAAAGCGCGTCCGCCCAGGATCACGAGCTGCCTGGCATCAACATCTATGGGAATGGCGAAACACTGAAGCCCGGCGTGGCAGCGAAACTCTATTGGATGGGCGGCCGCGATGGCATTGCTGTAAGCCCTTCCGCACTCGGCCGCGCACATCGAAGCGTACTCGGCTGAGATTCTGAGAGAGCGACAAATGCTGTTGTCGTTTTCTACGCCGCCTATGGCGGCGCTGTCGCGGGTCAGCGTGGTGAGAGCAATGTTGTTCCGTTCGGCGAGCGATCGTTGAAGCCGCATCCACGCCGCCAGAGGGTTGTCAGGCGGTGACTCATCCTGTGCGGTTTCAGCCTTCCTGGCGATCTCTTCGCTCACCGGTGCACCGAGGCCCGTCGTTGGCCCTTTTCCTTTACAGCAAAATGGTCGAAAGGGAATGCCGCGCGCCGGTTGTCTTGTGCGGCGGCGGAATGAATGCGCAGCCTTCGAAAGCTGGCCACGAGGCTAGTAGGTTGCCGGTATGACGTGAGGATCAAACGCTCCCACTGCCAGAATCAATCAAGTTCCTAACTGTCTTTGAATCGAGCGCCTCATCGAACCGGTAAGACAGCTTGGCACTCGCCGCCAAAGTAGCACACGCGCGCGAAGACATTCAACAAAAAGTGAAGTTACCTAAAGAAGGGAAGCTACCGATTCGGGGAATCCACGAGTCTAAGAGTCTGTGAGTCTTTGCAGAACGCAAGCGTTGACAAAGCACATGCCGTGTTATAGCGTTCGACTGGTTAGAGCTTTTCACGCAGACCGGGTCCTCATTGAGCAATCGTCATGCAGCAACCAGCCAGTTCGAGGCAATAGCTCGAATGATTCGGCGAGCGATGAGAACGCGAGGCGTAACGGACTCTCGAACCCTGGCTCCCGGATCAACCGATGAAGACTTGCCCACAATGCAGTAAAACCTACGGTGATCATCTTCAAGTGTGTCCCGACGATCAGAGCGCGTTGGTGACGGCGGGTCCGAAGGCCGATCCGATGGTGGGGCGACTGCTGGCCGGGCGCTACCGCCTCGAGAAAAAGATCGGCGAAGGCGGGATGGGCGCGATCTACAAGGCCGTGCACACCGAGATGGGCCGCACCTGCGCGATCAAGCTGCTGACACTTTTGTCGCCGGGCAATGATGACGCGCTGGCCCGATTCAAACGCGAAGCCAAGATGGCCAGCAGTATCGACAACCAACATGCGGTAACGATCTACGACTTTGGGCAGAACGAAGACGGCACGCTGTTTCTGGCGATGGAGCTGATCGAGGGAGTGGCGCTCTCACGCGTGCTTGCCGAGGAGCGGGCGCTTCCGCCGGCTCGCGCCGTTCACATCGCGACTCAGATCGCAGAGGCGCTCTCGGCGGCTCACGCGCGCGGGATTATCCATCGCGACTTGAAGCCCGACAACATAATGATCACGCGGAAGGGCGCTTCGAAGGATTACGTCAAGGTGTTGGACTTCGGAATCGCCAAAACCGTCGCCGACGACACCGCCGACAACCTTACCAAAACAGGATTCGTGCTCGGCACTCCGGTTTATATGTCGCCGGAACAGTTATTGGGCGAGAAGCTCGATTCGCGATCGGACATCTACAGTCTGGCGATCATAGTCTACGAAATGCTGAGTGGCAGGCTGCCGTTTGAGGGCGACAATCAGCAATCGATCATGATGAAGCGCATTACAAGCGAGCCGGTGCGGATCAGTTGGGTGGCGCCCGGGATCAGCGAGGCGCTTGAAGAAGCAGTGATGAACGGTCTGCTGCGCGATCCGGCTGCAAGAACTCGCACGGTTGAGGCGTTTGCGGCATCGCTCAACACCGCGCTTCAAAGCGGCACGCAGATTCTCGGTGGCAGATCTACTGAACGGCTGGGTGGCGGACAGCCGCCGCGCGAGACTCAAGCCTGGTCTGGTCTTGAGAGGCACCATGACGGCCGGGTAGTAACATCTCAGCCGCCCGCAACCCGGTCGACCGCGTCGGACAATCCCGTTAGCGCAGTGTATGACGCGCCTTACGGAGCTCCCAGCGTCGCTGATCAAATTGCGGCGGTGAACGCTCAGCCGACAGTCGTGTCTCAGCAGGTCAAACCGCCCCCGGTGTCGCATTCTCCGGCGGCGGCATCCTCGCCCTCGCCGTCGGTTTCGATTGTGAGCGAACCAGCGAAACGACGCTCGCCTCTGCTGTTGGGTGGTGGCGCGCTGGCGCTGGTCTTGGTCGCGCTCGTAGGTTATATGGTGATTCCGTTTGGCGGGTTCACACTAGCCGTAAATGGAGCGCCGGCCGGGAGCGAAGTGTTCGTCAATGGTGTGACCCGAGGCCGGGTGGCGGCTGACGGCACGCTAAAGGTGGCGGGCCTCGCCGCTAATACGATGATGGTGCAAGTTAAACACGAGGGCTTTGCCGACTTTTCCGCAAGCGTCGAAGGTCGCAAGGGCAAAGAGCAGCCGCTTGAAGCATTGCTCCTGCCTAACGCGATGAAGTACGGCGACGGGGAAATGATTCTGATTCCCGCCGGCGACTTTGTGATGGGCGACGACAACCACGAGCCTAACGAGAAGCCCAAGCACAAGGTGACGGTAGGGGATTACTACATCGACAAGTTTGAAGTCACCAACGCTCAGTTCAGAGAATTCTGCGATAAGACCGGCAGGCCTCGTCCGACCAGCGCCACGGGCGTCGGCTTTGAGGACCAGCCGGTCGTAGGGATTCCCTGGGGTGACGCCGCCGCCTATGCGAAGTGGGCGAAAAAGCGTCTGCCGCGCGAGGACGAATGGGAGAAGGCGGCATCGTGGGACCCCGCTTCTCCAACCAAGCGCATGTGGCCGTGGGGCGACAAACCCATCGTTTCGAACGCGAACCTGAGTCGCGCTGAGCCAAAGCTTTCGACGGTGGGAGCTTACGCATCAGATGTGAGTGCCTATGGCGTACACGACATGGGCGGAAATGCAGGCGAATGGGTCGATGCGGTTTACGAGCCCTACGAAGGTAGCTCCGCGAGCGATCCGGAGTTCGGAACAAAGAACCGGGTCGTGCGCGGCGGCAGCATTGATAGCAAGATCGAACAGGCGCGGACGACGTTTAGAGGTTATCTGCCATTCGAGCCTGACGAGAGACTTCCGAGGTGGCTCGTAGGAATTCGATGCGCCATTTCAGCTAACGCTCCCGAAATCCGGGAGTTCTTGCGCTCGCGTAATAAGTAGCGGAGGAAAACTATGAAGTCACGCTTATTCATCTTCACACTTGTGGCGTTGTCTCTGGCAGGTTTGGTCTGCCAGCCGATCGCTTATAACTTCGCCGCGCCGGTTGATAACCCGTATATTTGGGACGAGCCGGTCAAGATTAAACAGCCCAAGACTCCGAAAGTTGGCAGAAAGCGACCACAGACTCGCCCGGCCCCTGACTCCAACGGCGATGAAGTTGCCCCGCTGCTCACGCTGAAGTACAAAGCGCTCAAGCGCGGCGAGGGCAACTCGGCGGACCGAGTCGATCCGAACGGCCAGTTCAAAATCGGCGACCAGCTCAAGCTCGCGATTACCCCGAATCAGAACGGGTTTCTCTATGTGGTCCACCGAAGCGTGGGCTTGGACGGCAAAGTCCTCGACCAGCCTCACGTCATCTTTCCCGATCCTCGAATCAACAATGGCCAGAACACCGTCGAGAAAGACCGCGAGTACATAGTTCCGCAGTACTGTCCGGAGTACGAGAACCCAAAGGATTGCTGGTGGGAGATCACACCGCCGAACGGCAAAGAGTTTTTCACAGTGATCTTCAGCCGCGACGAGATAACCAATCTTCCAAACAAGCTGACCGAGGATGATGTCTCGAGGGATAAGGGCGCGATCACGCAGCAGGTCATTGACGCGATCAAACAGAGCTCCGGGCAAAGCTTGACCCGCGACGATAAAGTTCTGAGCTCGCGGCGCGCAGTCCAAAGCGACGGCGTCTACGTGCGCAACACCAATCGCAACGACAATGAGGAGTTGATCGACACAATCGAATTCAAACACCTCTCGGGCGACGACGCCCAGCCGGCCACGATGACCCGGGCGCTGTTCGTCAAAAAGCGCTCGGACGCGATGCGCGTGCTGTTCTTGAAAAACGGACTTGCCGTCGATCCGAGCGACGTGTTCAAGGCTGGCGATGAAATAGAAGTAAAGTACGAGAGCAACTTCCCGGGCTACGCGTACTTCGTGAACATCACACCCGAGGGCAAGAAGTGCTTGATCGCTCCGTGCTCGCGCGCCGATATCGTCGAGATGGTTCCGGGCTCGCTCTACAAACAGACGGTCGGCTTCGACGAGGAGAAGGGGACCGAGGTTCTTCAGGTGGTCCTTTCCCGCGAACCGATCAAGTTTCTAGACGATGCGATTAAGGGTGCGAACTGCTGTCCATGCTGCGAGCTCAGCGCTAACGCGGCAAGCGCGGCGGCCCAGCTTGCCAACAAGGCGGCCAAGAAGAAGGACGGCGGCATCGTCGTCAACGACGTAGTCGCAGTCGTTCCGGCGAGCGGATCGGGCGGCGTTCGGGCGCGCGGGATCAAGCTTGCAGCGGGCAGGGACAAACAAGAAGGCTCATTCGTTGCGATCGAAGACCCGAAGGGCGACAACCGCCTCGAGAAGGGGCAGGCCGCAGTGTTCGAGATCCGCTTGAATCACAAATAAGCACGCAAATGCTCAAAGCGCCAACCGAACCGCGAGCTGCAAAGGCGAACGTCGCGATGATCCTAGCCGTCTGCTCGGTGGTTTGCGCGCCAGGCGCGCGCGCTCTCGCGCAGCAGCCAAAGCCGCTCGAGAAAAGGGAGGCGCCTCTGTCGGCGGCGGCGCGCGCTCGCGTCCGCAAAGCAGTCGCTTCGGTTGGGCTGATACTGGTCAGAAACTACAGCGACCCAGCCGGCCAGAATCCGAGGCCCCGGGGATCGGGTGTCATGGTGCGACCCGACGGAATAGTCGCAACAAACGCGCACGTCATTAACGACAAGAGCGGTCAGCCTTACGATGAGATACTCCTCTCGCTTTCCGCCGACGGCTTAGCCGCGCCAAGGCGGTACCGCCTCGAGCCGTTGGTCATAAACAAAGAAGACGACCTCGCGCTTCTGCGCGTCCAAGGCGGCGCAGCTCCAAACTCCAAATCGAGATCGGTGACTTTTCCCGCCATTGAGATCGGCGACTCGAAAGCCGTTCGTCTGCTGGATGACATAGTCATAATCGGGTTTCCGGAGAAGGGCGGCTCCAGCGTAACTGTGAACAGGGGAACTGTTGAAGGAA
Organism: Candidatus Onstottus arcticum; assembly: GCA_038040485.1. Lineage (GTDB taxonomy): Bacteria > Acidobacteriota > Blastocatellia > UBA7656 > UBA7656 > Onstottus_B > Onstottus_B arcticum. The sequence continues at coordinate 156,937 of JBBPIE010000007.1, read as the reverse complement.
AGGATGCGCTCGGCAGGTGGATCAAGACCGACGGCCGCCTGATTCACGGCAACAGCGGCGGGGCCGCAGTCAACCTGAACGGCAAGCTGATCGGAATCCCGACCAAGGTTGTCGCCGACGATCAAGTGATCGACAAGGACGGTGACGGCTCGCCCGACAACCAACGACGCTACGGGGCGGTTGGGTTTCTAAGACCCTCGGACCTGATCTCGGCGATGCTTGCAGGGTTGAGTCAGGTAACCGCAAGTCGCGCGCCGGTAGCTAAACAAACGCCGGCCGAGCCCGCTGCGGCGCTCGTTGTTCTGGGACTCGTTCGATCAGCTGGCAGCGGGCAAGCAATCGCCGGCGCAGTAGTTGGGCTTGTTCCGGTCGGAGAGGATGCGACCGAAGACAACCTGGTTGCGTGGAGCGGGACCGATCCTGAGGGCCGGTTCAAACTCAACAAACCCGTCCCGCCCGGGCGCTACACGTTGAGAGCGAAAGCACTGGGCTACCTTCCCTACTCGCGAGACCTTGAGATATCCGGCAGTCCGCCGGATATTGTGATCGATATGAGGCCGTCATCGGGCGGCTGACAACTTGTACTTGCCTTTGAAGCCTTCCGATATATACTAACTTTGGCTACCAATTTCGGCCCTGGCCACAAGAGTTCAGAGTAGGCTGCGGGCGAAATGCAGGCGCGTCCGAAATCAGACAATCGATTCTCCAACAAGGCTTAGGGATAATTGTATGAAAACATCGAGTAACACACCGAACAGTTTGAGAACGGCGATCCGTTCTTGTTCGAGGCGGGTTCAGTTGGACAGCGTAGTTCTTCGCGCCGGAGTGATGGCGCTGTTCGTCGCGGCAGTCATGATGTCCCCCTGGCATCAGAAAGCCGCCGAGGATGATTGCTCTGTACCTCCAAAAGACGGCTGCTTTTTTCAGCCCAAGACCGATCTGTTGTTCATGATTGATGCTTCGGGATCGATCGCAAATCGCGGTCAGACTTACAACATCGAGATCGACGGCGTGGTGCGCGCGCTTCGCGACCCGGCGGTGATTCCCCGTGACGGCTCAATCGCTGTTTCCGTTCTTGTGTTCAACGGCGGCGCAACGCTGGTTGTGTCGTTGACGGACATCAACTCGCCAGACGACGCTGAAGCGATTGCCCATCAGGTCGAGGCTCTGAAGTGCGGCAACATCCAAAGCCAAATTCCGCCCTGTCCGTTTGGAGATACGAAGTATTCGTTTGCGATTCAGACGGCCGACATCGACGCCAACAAAGCGCGCATTCTGAACCCCAAGCCCGGCGCCCGCCGGGTGATGGTCCTGAGCAGCGACGGACAGCCCGATGATATCGAGCAGGCAATCGACGCGGCTAACAAGGCCCGAGTGGCGGCTACAATCATTGGGGTAACGTTCGAGTTCGATGTCTTACTGGTTGGGTTGAACTCGCTCACCGCCGATCTTCAACCCAATCCCGACTATGAGAGCGCAAGGGCGGCAGTGGACCAACTTGTGTTTCCGCAACCGGCCGACAACCTGCCGGGGGCGACCCTCACAATCGAAGCCGGGCCGTGCAATCAGCAAGGCGCGAACTCTTTGAGCGAAGACTGTCAACGGCAAAGTCGCGACTTCGCGGCGAGAGTCCGCAGCATCCTTCGACCGGGTGTTTCGCCGCAGTCGATCGTGGTCGGCACCGAAGCCGATACGCCGGCAGGCGCTGTGACTAATGGGCCGTTGTCGCTAAGACAAGCGATCGAAGCAGCCAATTGCAACGGCGGAGCGACAAACATAACCTTGGACGGCGGCCTAAAGGGGAAGACGATCAACCTGCTTAGTCCGCTCTCGATCACGCAGCCCGACGTGGTCATCGACGGATGTGATGGACCGGACTGCGCGCCTTCTATCACCCTGGACGGCGCGGGGAAGATCAGCGACGGCATAGTCATTCGTTCGCACAATGTCACAGTGCGCGGCCTGAAGATCAGCAACTTCACACGGTCCGGCATTCTCTCAACAGCGGTATGTCCCTCCGACTACATCTCGCACAACTTGATTGAAAAAGTCTCGTTTGAAAACAACCCGAGCGCCGTCCTGGTGCTGGATGAGAAGACCGCGCCTCGCGAGTTTTTCAATGAGCAGATAAAGATATCGCGGATCAATGCCACACGAGCGGCCCAACCTGCCGACGCGCCCGAGGTTGCGTTGATCGACCTCGGCGGTGACGGGCCCACCGCAAACGACGCAGGAGACACCGACGAGGGACCGAACACGCTGTTGAACTTCCCGGACAGCATCAGCGTCGTCAGCGGCGAAGACAACACAGTTACGATAACGGGTCAGGTCAGCGGGCCGGCAGTGCAGGGTGCTTTGGTGGAGATCTACTCGATAACCAAGTCTCACCTCCTCGACGGCAAGCTGGTTATCGACGGGGTTGCATTCCTCGCCCAAGCGACTGTCGGAACTTGCGCGATCACCGCCGCCGGTACTTCGTGCACGTTTAGCGCGGCGGGAATTGCGCCTTCGCCCACCGGAAACTATACGGCGACGGTGATCGATTCGCTGGGGAACACTTCTGAGCTGATGTTCAGGGCGGACGGCAAGCCGGCGGTCGGGCCTTCAGCGACGTTTACGACTCCCGTCGACTTCGGGCCGGCTAATTTCAACAGCACTCCTCTTAAAAAGAACATCGACATCACAAACGATGGCAACGCTCCGCTGCAAATCACCAAGTGCAGCATTGCTCGTTGCGATCCAAAAGACCCCGACGACACCGCCCGCTTCACGATCAGTGGCTGTCCCGAAGCGGGCACGTTTATCGATCCGGGCGAAACGATAACGGTTGTCGTCACATTCGCTACGAACATCTGCGGTCCGGCGAAGGCATGTTTGTTTTTGGAGAGCAACGATCTGTTGCACTCGCCGATTGTGGTGACGCTGACCGGTTCGGTAAGCGGCAATGCTGCGCCGGTGCTGGCTCTGCAAGGCAGCCTCGAGTTCGGTCCGGTCAATGCTCGCGACACGCGGAGAAAGCCGAAGAAGTTCAGGAAACTGGTTTCGCATGCCTTCACAGTGACAAACAATGGATGCAGCTCGTTAACGCTGACCTTCCAGTCGATCAAGCGAATCACCGACGTGGCTAAATGCAAAATCACCGATGCGAATGCTGACGACAGCGAGCTTTGGGTCGTCACTCAGCTCAACATCAACACCAATGTCCAAACGGTTATCCCGATAGGACCAAACTCAACCGTGCCGATCGCGCCCGGAGAGATCCTCGCTTTCAGGGTTGGGTTCAATCCGGCGGTCCCGGCGGTCGTGAACAAGAACTGCCCGGACGGCAACCTCAGCGCGGAAGACGTCTTACCCGATGAAGTGAGCTCGGCGCTTTCCATCCGGTCCAGCGGAGTCGGCTCGACTCCGGCGACGCTGACCGTTCCGCTGACAGGCAAGGTCAACAAGGATCTGCGGCTCATCGATCCGGCAAACCCGTCGAATGCGCCGGTTGTGAAACTGTGCCGTAACGGAAACGAGTTCACCGTCGAGTTCTCGGTTTACGACCCGAACCTGAACGTCGATCGCGCCAACTATCAATTCATGGACAGCGCGGGCCGGATCGTCGGACAGACGTTTGACGTCGCGCTCACCCAGGCCATTGCCAGCCGCAACCTTGCGAAGGGTCAGAGCTTCACGGTTAGTCAGAAGTTCACGGGAGCTTCGGACAACTCGCAGATAGTCAGCGTTCAAGTAAGAGTCTTTGACGCGGATGGCTCGACTGATGGCGCCACGGCCAACCAGATCAGTACAGGCTGTAGCAGTGTTCAAACGGCGCCGCCCGTGCTTCTACGCTCGTCGGCGACGTCGCGTCGGCATTAACAGAAACCTGCTCATGCCGGAACCGACCCCGGCATTGTCAGAGCGGCCTTAGCATCAAGGCTGGCGGTCAACTTCCGCCAGCCTTTGTTGTTCTCATTCTGCTGTCCAAACGGATTGAGCTTTACGAGGAAGCGTGTGATTCGCGAAATCTGGGTCGCCTCCCGACGCCGCCCCTGTTCGCGCCTCTTGCCGTTAACATCATCTGCTGCTTTGAGCCTCTTGCCTGATCTTGCTCAACTTGCCGTTGTATAGACGCGCAGCGACGCCGGGATCGGGCATGTATTCGAAAGCGAATTCTATGAAGCACGTAATCGTCAGACGGGCTGCGAGCACGCCCTCTGCGCCCTGCTCGATGGCCGCAATTATAGCCTTGATGATGCGGCGAATCCGCCTGCACTCTTCTTCGCGGGCCATCTGCTTGATCAGAAGTAGATTCAATTCACCGTTGTCTGCCTGGTGTGTTTGTGCCGCTCCTATCGCCTTCGCTGCCTCATTGATGACCAGCAAACACAAAGCTGCATCTTGAGCCTCACGGATTCTCAGGCTGGAAGCGAGCTCTCGAATCTCGCTTTCTGGGACAACAAAACCCTCGGGATATTTCCTTCTCGGTGATTTGGCGCTTGCTCTTTTGCGTCCTTCTTTTATACTCATGGCCGTCCTTTCAGTACGCGGGCGTGTTCAGGGCACACAAATCCTTATACACGCAAGCGTGCATTGGGGCAGGGTGGGCCGTCACGCGATGGCGGCCCATCCCGCAATTCTGATCGATGTGTTGTTTGCTGGTTTATTCAGGCGGGGATGGGTGGTGCGCGTGATCTGATGCAGGTTAGCACCCGGTCAAGGATGCGGTTAGTTGTTTCATCGTGGGGAACTGTTGCGGAAGCAGCAATTCTCGGAGTTCTTTGAAGAAGGGAATCTTTACGAATAGGCGAACGGAAATCGACAGCCGCAGTCGGCTTTGACTTGGGCTCTGGTTCCGCGTGGGCTAGTGGGGCGGCCGCCGGCCTGCGATTGATCGCGACGACCGATCGCGTGGCAGAGAGTCGCTTGGCCGCAAGCTCATCGCGAGTCTCAGTGTACTCTGGATATGCGTGAGCGAATGGCGAAGCAAGCGCGATAGCGCAGGCTGTCTCTGCTTCCTCGATGCGGCCCAACTCGCCGAATTCTACTGCCAGAGCATTGTGATAAACCGAGAAGTGAAACGGATGTTGCCGTGCTACGAGCCGGAAGAGCGGCCAAAGGTCTTGGAGGTCGGCCAAGGCTCCCCGATGATCGCCATTAGCGCTCTTGATTGCGGTGATCGTCTTGCTCGCTGAGACGGCGGTGATTAGATCGTGTTCGCCACCCGCGCGCACTGCCTCGAGGTAAAACCGTCCAGCTTCATGAAGGTCGCCATGCTCGTGACGCATCACTCCCAGAGTTTGCATCGCTCGCGCTCGATAGTTGGCAGCCGGGCCATCCGCAATCTTTTCAAGAAGGGTCTGAGCCTCTTCGGCTTGGCCTCTGCGCTTAATCACAAGAGCACGATAGTAAGTCCCGGCCTGTCTGGCCTCGGGCAGCGGGAGGTTCAACAGAATCTCACTCACCTCGGCTAGCGCCTGCATGTCGCGTAGACCTATGGAGTGCTCTGCGATTCGAATGAAATTGCTTGCGAGTCGATGGAGTATTTCTTTTGACTGCGTGGCTCGCACAAGGTTCAGCGCGATCAGACGCTGGCAGAATGCGGCGTGATCGATTGTGGCACGCGGTTCGGCAAAGTCCGCGAAGGAGGACAATAACTTGGGTAAAAAACTATTTCTCACAGCCATTTGCCTGCTAGTTCTTCCAATCTTCTATTCATCATCCGATGAGCCAGGACAAAGAGGGGCCGCAGCATTTCAATCGGCCGCCCTCGCCGGTCACGTTCTTCTGGGCGGCTGGTGCGAGTGCGGCACTCAAGACTGCATCTGCGACCCAGGCGAGCAACCCAGTGGCCACAGTGCCACACTCGCGAACCAGAATAAAACACCTTCGAATCAAGGCCCCACCTCGGCTATGGCGGATCGGACATCTGGGTTTGACTTCGGATCAGGCGCGTTGATGCTAGCGCTTGCTGTCTTCCTGTGGACTAGATTGCGAGGCTAAGCCTCACCCGCTACTTAGCCCACGCCTAATGAGTTTGCTTTGTCACCACTGAGCTGCACGGCGGCTAAGGGAACTTGCGTCTCCGTGGCGGCCCGCATTGTACAACAGTTTCTTCCCGATTTCACTCAAAAAAAACAGAATCAGATACCGGATAAACCGGATACCTGAAATCGCTCGTTTGAGAAGGGTTTCAGCGCGGGGGGCGCGCGACCGGTCAGGATCAGTTCTGCTATCAGTTTAGCGGTGACCGGCGCCAGCAATATGCCGTTCCTGAAGTGTCCCGTCGCAAGTACCAAGCCATCGATGCCTGCCGGTCCCAAGATCGGAAGATGATCGCCGGTATCGGGTCTGAGCCCTGACCAGGTCTCGGCTATTTCGAATCCTCGAAGCGAGGGGGCGAGCTCGATTGCCGCCGAAAGCAAGGAACTGATCCCGCCAACCGTGACGCCTTTCTCGAAGCCTGCGTACTCGACCGTTGCCCCGATCAAGAGGCGGCCGTCGCGTCGCGGCACAAGGTAAACTTTGCTCGACTGAAGCGCTCGGTTGATCGAGCATCCTTGACCTCTCACGGCAATCATCTGTCCGCGGGCCGGTATCACTTTGACGTTGAGCCGGAGCGGCTCTATCAACCGGCTCGACCACGTTCCGGCGGCTACGACCACGACGGCCGCGTCGAAGCGATCTCCGTTCGAGACCACGCCAGTTACTTTGCCCCTATGGGCTGTCAGGGCTGTGACTTCCGCGCCTTCTACCAGTTGAACTCCCGCGCGTCTGATCGCGACTTCGAGCGCGTCCATCAAGCGCCGGTTCTCAACCTGATGATCGCCAGGGATGAAGATGGCTCCTGTGGCCGATTCCGTGACGGCCGGCTCGAAGTCGCGGACAGCGGAAGGCGAGAGCCGTTCGAGTTCCGTACCAGCTTCGGTTTGAGCCGAGACCCACCGCGTCGCTGCTTCCTCGCCGTCAAGCATAACGAAGAGCAGTCCCTGATCGTTGTATTCGATGTCGATTCCCGATGCCTCCGTCAGATGAGCTGCGAACTCGCGATACATTGAGCGGCTTTGCAGGCACAGGTCAGAAAACGGCCCGGCCCCCGTTGTCTCCGATTGTGCCGCCAGCATTCCCGCAGCAGCCCTTGAGGCTTCACAGCCCACGCGACCGCGCTCGAGGAGCGTTACTCCTAATCCGGCTTCGGCAAGCTTGAGTGCGATGGAGCATCCGATCACCCCGCCGCCTGCGATGATGACGTCGTTGTTCATTCTTGAGCATCCTATCAGCCTGAATGCAGCAGCCGCGAGTCATCTGGATTGCGCCTTTTTCTGTTTTCTGGCACGGCAGCTTGAGGCTGATTCTAGCGCGTGATATATTCTGCGCGCCTCGAAGCTCGAGAAGAAAAAGCATGAAGTTGAAATCGCACGTAATGGACGCCGCCGGCATTACCCGCGCATTGTCCCGGCTCGCCTCCGAAATAGTCGAGCACAATCGCGGAACCAAGGACTTGCTCCTGGTGGGCATTCGGAGGCGAGGCGTTCCGCTCGCTGAACGAATCGCCGACAAAATCGAGCAACTCGAGGGTCAGCGCCCTCCGACAGGACAGCTCGACATCACGCTGTATCGCGACGACTTGTCGACCGTCGGACCGCGCCCGGTGGTTAACAAGACGGACATCCCGGCTGATGTGACCGACAGCACGATCGTGCTCGTGGACGACGTGCTCTACACCGGACGAACAGTGCGCGCGGCGCTGGATGAGATCGTTGACTTCGGCCGTCCCCGACGAGTCGAGCTTGCGGTTCTGATCGACCGGGGGCATCGTGAGCTGCCCATACAGGCTGACTACGTGGGCAAGGAAGTGCAGACGACCGACAACGAGATTGTGAAGGTGATGCTGACCGACTACGACGAAGAAGAACAAGTCGTTGTTGTAGAGAATGAGTAAAGCCGTGACGCGTGATGCGTGATTCGTGATTTCCTCGTCACGCATCACGATTCACTCTTCACGCAAGCGATGTCGTTTAACAGGAAAGACCTTCTAGGCATCAGAGAACTTTCAGTCGAGGAGATCAACACGATCCTCGACACGGCCGACTCGTTCAAAGAAGTTTCCGCTCGCGTGATCAAGAAAGTCCCCGCGCTTCGCGGCAAAACCGTCATCAACCTCTTCTTCGAAGCTTCGACCCGCACTCGCACCTCGTTCGAGATCGCGGCAAAGCGTCTTTCTGCGGATGCCGTCAACATTTCCGCTTCGACTTCATCGGTCACCAAGGGTGAGTCGCTGATCGACACGGCTCAGAACCTTCAAGCGATGGCACCCGACGCGATCGTGATACGTCACCCCTCGCCCGGGGTGCCTCACCAGCTTTCACGTATGGTCGGCGCGTCGATCATCAACGGAGGCGACGGCGCGCACGAGCACCCGACTCAAGCGTTGCTGGATGCGTTTACGATCCGCGAACACAAAGGCAGCATCAGTGGGCTTCAAATCGCGATTGTCGGCGACATTATGCACAGCCGGGTGGCTCGCTCGAACGCGCACCTGTTAACAAAGCTAGGTGCTCACGTTCGGGTCTCGGGACCGCGAACGCTTATCCCGATCGGCTACGATAAGTTGATCGACAACGCCGAAGGCTCGCTCACCGTGTGCGACCGCATCGACGAAGCCATTGCCGGAAGCGACGTGGTAATGATGCTGCGGATTCAGCGTGAGCGAATGAACGCGGCCTTCTTTCCTTCGCTGAAAGAGTATTCGATCCAGTACGGGCTGACGCTGCGCCGCCTCGAGCTTGCGGCGACCGATTGCATAGTAATGCACCCGGGGCCAGTCAATCGCGGAATCGAAATCAGCTCCGAAGTAGTCGACAGCGCCAGGTCGCTGATTCTCGATCAGGTAACCAACGGCGTTGCGGTGAGGATGGCGATTCTGTTTTTGTTGATCGGCACGGAAGGACCGTAGCGCAAGGTCGTAGCGCGAGCCGCCAGCTTGCGATGGTCTCGGTTTCAGAGAGCGGGGTTGATCAAGATGTGGCGCAAGCTGGCAGCTTGCGATGATCTCGGTTTCAGAGAGCGTTCTTGATCAAGATGTGGCGCAAGCTGGCAGCTTGCGCTACTTCGCGGGGAGGGCCAGTGAAGCTGTTAATCAAAGGCGGACGCGTTATCGATCCATCGAGGCTAATGGATCGCACCGCTGACTTGTTTATCGAAGACGGCCGAGTTTCGTCAATTGGCGACGGACTATCCGACGAGGGCGCGGAAATCTTCGACGCGCGCGGCTTGATTGTCACGCCCGGGTTTATCGACTTGCACGTTCACCTTCGCGAGCCCGGCGACGAGTACAAAGAGACAATCGCCTCCGGCGCGGCGGCTGCAGTAGCGGGTGGGTTTACTTCTATCTGTGCGATGCCCAACACGAGTCCGGTCAACGACAACGCTTCGGTTACTCGTTTCATAGTCGACAAGGCGCGCGAAGCGGGGCTTGCCCGCGTCTACCCGGTCGGCGCGATTACGCGTGAGTCCAAAGGCGAAGAGCTTGCGGAAATGGCTGAGATGAAAGAAGCCGGCGCGGTTGCGGTCTCAGACGACGGCCGCCCGGTGATGGACTCGCAGGTGATGCGCCATGCGATGGAGTACGCTCGCGACCACGGATTGGTAGTCGTGGATCATTGTCAGGACTTGCACCTGGCGGCCGAAGGAGTGATGAACGAAGGCCGCTATTCGACGCTGCTGGGATTGAAAGGAATGAGCCGCGCCGCCGAAGACAATCATGTAGCTCGCGACATCATGCTGGCTGAGTTGACCGGCGCGCGGATTCACATCGCTCACATCTCGACTGCCGGTTCGGTTGAGATGGTTCGTCGTGCGAAGAAGCAAGGGCTTGCAGTCACCTGCGAAGTCACTCCACATCACTTGGCTTTGACGGACGCGGCTGTAGTTGGCTTCGATACAAACACCAAGATGAACCCGCCGCTCAGATCGGAAGAAGATCGCGCGGCTCTGATCGAAGCCGTGCGGGACGGAACGATCGACGCGATAGCGACGGACCACGCGCCGCATCACTCGGATGAGAAGATGTTGGAATACGACCGTGCGCCTTCCGGGGTGGTGGGGCTTGAGACAGCGCTGGGCGTCGCGCTGACGGTGCTTCATCATTCGGGTGAGGTTTCGCTCGGGCGCATAATCGAGATGCTGACCAGCGGTCCCGCGCGAGCGTTCTCGCTTCCCGGTGGCACGCTCGCGGAGGGTTCGCCCGCCGATGTGACGGTCTTCGATCCCGGCCGCGAATGGACTGTCGATCCTCTGGCCTTCAAGTCAAAGAGCCGCAACACACCGTTTGCAGGATGGAACCTTCGCGGCCGAGTTGCTCAGACGTTTGTCGCCGGACGACGAGCGCCTGGTTGAGATCTCGCGCGTCTCGTGCTTCCAGAAGTGGGCCAGTGACTCAGCGGTCTGCGCGCCGAATCCTGAGCGATACATCCGAGATACGTTTCGCGGTCGGCTTGAAAAACGAATTCTTAGGTGGACTCCTCTTTCATCAAAACTTGCAGCTCGGCTCCATTTGGTCGACTTCTTTGAAGCCAAACACTTACTAAAGGCGGAGGCATTGGAAAGGTAAACTCACTTGACCTGATAAACTATATTGCCAAACTTGTCACTGTATACTGGTTCAAGAAACGTACTGCTGTACATATCCAAAGTTGCCCAATTGACGAGTTGCGGCTGATAGTCCGGACCGGTTTTTGGCACGATCCCGGAGAGGTTCGGGTAATTTTCTCGACCGATCTCTGCGACGAACGGGAACAATCCATACGCCACCCAGAAATGAGTTATGCCCCGTCGTTTCAGGTCTTCGTTGAGAGCCTGCATTGAACTATTGCGAATAAGCAGACGCCGCCATTCGGTCGAATCCCAATTCACATCAGCAATGTAGTCGCGCTGCAGATCATAAGAGGTCTCTGCTCCTATCATCATCACTTTTGACTCCCTGGGGAGTGAATTATTGATGAAGTGGGAAGGAGGGTAAAAGAAATAGGTCATCATATATTCAGAGCGGGACACGTCACCTTTGACAAAAGCCAAATCATTAGTGCTTATCACCTGCTTAAAGCTCGACAGCGCAGTGGAACCCAGAGTAAACGCAACGGCGATCGCAGGGAGCCAGTTTGCCTTGAGAATACGTGGTTGCCGGCTGCCGCCCCAATCGGCGCGAGCAGCGAGTTCGGTGATGACGTAGGCGCTGATTAATGTAAGGGCCGGAAAGACTGGTATTAGAAGTCGTGCTAACCAGGATGTATTTGTAACTGCCAGGAAGAACGCCATGCTCAGTGCCGAAAGCCATATCAACCATCGACTCCTGGTGGCTAATACGATCAGCGGGCAGAACAAGAAAAGGTAGTTAGGGTAGTGAGAGTGATCCCCCATGTTATAAACAGCCGGCCTGGTGAAGTACTCCCAAACTCGAAGCGGATGCCGCTCTTCTCGCTTCGAAGCCGCTTTATCCAACTCGCTTTTTCGCTCCCTTACCAAGTCTGGCATCTGCGTGCGAGCATTCTCGAAGTGAGCGTCCAGTTTGACTTGATCTTCAGCATTGAAGTAGCGGGGTTGCCCCGGAATGAACTCTGCGACCTCCCCCGTTATATACGGATAGACCGGGTTTCTGAACCAGACAAGGTTCTTGACATACCAGGGCGAGGCAACTGCTGACACGATGGCTACATAGACTGCTCCGCGTTTTATGACTGCCAAGATCCTGAGCTGGCCTCTCAGGAAACTCTCTACCAGGAACATTATCCCGAGCAGCACGATGTATATCGCTGCCGTGTACTTTATTCCGAGACTGAAACCGGAGAGTATTGCCGATGCATAGAGCCATTGCACCCGGTCCGTCTGGAAGCTAACCATCATTGCGTAGGTAGCTAGAAATATCATTCCTGCAAGCGAAACATCTATCAGTGCTGTGACCGAGACTTCAACTATCGCACCTGCAGCGAAGAAGCCGAACAGCGCGACAATCCCTGCGCGGCGGGTAAGAAAGCGCTCACTGAACGCGTAGAGCGCGAGCGAACAGATCACGGCCAGGCACAGGCTGAAGAGCTTGGCCGCAATTTCGGCCTTTGCCATTAGGAAAACGGCGTACATCATATGAATCAGAAAAGGCATGTTGCCGTCGTAGTTGTCGATAACAGGGAAGACACGGCCTTGTTGAACAAATAGTTTTGTAACAGACAGATGATAGATGACCTCATCAGGAGAATGTGGTGGCGTCATCGCGCGTAATGCGAGAATAAGGAATAGGCTGGCGAACAGTATCGTAAGTGTCACGTGAGCCTTCGTTGCCGTAGCCGCGACAATCGCCTCCTTGATGACTTCAAGCAGTCTCACTCCCTGCCGGCGGGACAGAAAAATCAATAAAGACATTGAGACAATAATCGGAAGAGGGAGTAAAAGCCCCGCAAGCCCGAGACAAAGCACCAATAGGCCAACTATCCCAACGCCAATCATGACCGAAATCGAAAGCTCTTCGGCGAGATTCGCAAACGAAAGTGATAGTAAGCCGGCGCTCCTGCGGCCGATACAAAAAGCCGCTGCCAGCATTCCGGTAGCTAAGCACAAATCAAACAGACGATCCGCTAATAGAAGCGGGCTCTTATAGCCTTCCCCCATCTGGGAAATTTGGAAATGGGTATAAGTTAGAGCTATGCCACCAAGAAGCAACGCGAGCAGAGAAAGGATCGCGTACGGTGGTAAGAACAGTGTTCTTACAGTCTTTAGCGGCAATCTGTCACCCATAATCTCTTACATCGCTCTCAACCCTTGACTGGCGTGCTTGCCGGAATCACCGCTGATCCACTTGCCCGCTTAGCTTACTCGAAGGTTGTTATGTTACCAACCATGAGTATTCGAGCCTTTCGATTCGCTCTCGGACGGTAAGGCCAGTGCGGCGGCGTGTTGTACCAGCCTCTTCCGCAGTTGAAAAACGTTTGACCGTCCCTCTTCATTCATATATTCGATCTTCAATCCTCAGTCGCTCCAGGGCCGCGTTGCCGCTGCCATCAATCTTTATTTCGACGCGCGCTTTATCCCGATTAGTTCGCAAGTCGTCCTCAATCGGCCCGCGTTGTGTTTCAGGGATGTAGAAGTCTTCTATGCCGTATTCAATCCCTCCATACTTGACTCGTCCGCGCAGAGCGGCACGATTCTCAGGCAGATTTTTCGGCAGTTCACGTTCGAGCGAGATTGGTTTCCACACCCCGTCTTCGCCTTTTTCGATTACCGCATAGCACACATCTCCGTTCGAGAACTCCGGCGCATTCGGAAAGGCAGTAACGCGACTGATCTCAAAACCGAGAGTCACATAGTAGCCGCTCAAAATGCTGTACGGGTCAACCGGTTGGACCTTGAGAACGGCACTCCTGCCAGTAGCGAGCGTTATCGCTTTACGAGCCGGGACACCAACAAGAATCAGTAGCTGAACAACCACGGCAGCCGCGAAGGCTATTAAAGTGGAGCGCTTACTCATGAACAATCTCCTTTTCCTTATCGCCTGTTGTTCGAGGATCTTTGCGGCGCAAGTACTGTTCATAGCGTATGCCGGCGAGGATGACTGCCGCGCCGCACGCAAGGAAGGCTGCGGATTTGACCAGCAAGGATGTTTCGTATTCCAGGAAACGCGAGAGAACCAGCAGGACCAGGTACAAAGAACCTAACCAAAATACTGAGCGCCGTTCATCCGTCAAACTCATGCCAATAATGACCGCTGCCACGACCAACGCCGCTAGATTTGTGACAATTATGAAAAGAACCTCCATGTTGTCTATGCGCGCACTGGCTAGCAAAGCACTTCCGCAGAGCATCGCGCCAACAGCCAGCACCCCGATAGTGGGCCACTGTTGAGTCTGCCGTTCTCTTCGCAGCAAGAAGAATGATCCGGTGACTGATAGGGCCAGGAATAGGATCGCCACCGACGACCGGATCAGATCGAGTCGTACAGGATGCCACAGATCCTGAAATGACCAGATGTAGGCTGTCGCTGCCAACAGGCTCAACCCTAGCCCGGCAGTAATGTTTGCGAACTCGCCGCGTCGCGCTGTGGCTTGATGAAGCTTGCCCAATGTCCACATAAGCACGCTGCCCCCGGCCATCGCCAGCAATTGGTTTGTGGTGCCATGGTAGTCCCCTAAGACAAACGCCGCAGTGATGATGCCAAGTAGTGTGCCTGAGTAAAGCACGCGGGAACGAACAATCCAGGCGAGTGGAAGCAACGGATGGCTAAGGCGAGAGGATAAAGCAAAGCTGCCTGTTCGTGATTGTCGTCCTGGAAGCCGATAAACCACAGCAATGAAGTACCGAGGACGAGCAACCCAATTAGCCAGCTCCTGACAGCCCATGCCATCACCAGCGAACCGAGAGCCCATGCTCCGAATGCCGCATACCAGTTGCCGCTAATGTGAAAGATCTGCGCGACCAGGCCGATGTTTGCTCCGAACACCAGACAACCGCAGAAGATCAAAGCATGGCCGAGGCGGCTCCAACCGCGTCCGTGCCAGAGCCAGTACCCGGTGATGTGGAAACCTATCAGCGCCGAGAAGAGGAGCGCCAGCTTGAGGGGCGTTGAAATCTCTTCCCAATTTGCGGCCACGAAGCTGATCAAGCCGCCGGCCAGCAGCAACGCGCCTATTGTGTAGATGACTGCGGATAACAAGCGAGAGGACTCTTCCTTTAGATTGGCGAGTTGATAACTGGATGAGAGATGCTCGGCGGTTTCTTCCGAGACGATGCCTTCCTGAATCCAGATCGGCAATTCGTTTCGCAATGCTGCTCGAAACTTGGCGTTCATGTTCCGATTCAAAGTCATTTTGCTCATCCGTTTTTTCTCAAGCTCGGGACGGGTAAGGCCCGCTCCCGAACTGTTCACGCGGCATCACGATCTTCATACGGAACCGTCTCGCCGGTCTCGACATACCGTCTAAGCAACCTGAGGTACATCGCCCAGCAGTAACAAGAACCCCGGTAATGATCGTTAGCCTCCGGCCAGCCGGAATGGTGGAACCGGACCTGGGTCATGCCGTCCTTCTCTTCAAGCAAGAACCCGACCCGCGTCCCTCGCCAGTCGTCGTGCGCACTCGTGAGTTCCAATTCGAACTCGGTGTCCGGAACGCATCGCGACACTACTGCCCGCCAATCGTATTCCGGCCCGAACCAGAGCTCATATTCGCTTCCCTCTGTCGGTTCCCCATGTGAACGTTTCGTCCACCAGGTGTCTAAGCCTGCAGGTGTGGAGATCGCCTGAAACACCTTGTTGGGCGAAGCGTTGATTGGAAAGTCGTGAGAAATATCGGCCATTGTATTCGCTCCTGGAACGTCTTGTGAGCCGGCGCGCCGATCGCGCTTTTCCCTTTCGCGCGGCAGCCAAGTTAGCCAGCCGAGAGGTCACTCAAGATAGCTCTGCGTGAAGGCTCACTGGTTGTTTGGCGAGCAGTGCTCCAGGATGACTTGCCAATAGCCGTCGCGTCTGACGCAAACCGTCGTGCACCTGTGATCGTCCTTGAAGGACTTGCCGTCGAAGCTGCCTTCTCCCTGCCCGCGATGCACAAGAGCAGCAGTATCGCTCGCGATCGATCTGATTACCAACTCGGTCCGCGTCCAAGTGTCCAAGTGATAGCCTTCAGATCGAATGATCCCGAGAATGGCTTGGCGATCCAGCACCTGGCCGTTGGGAGCGATGTATATGTACTCATCAGCCATCAACTTTTCGACCGTGGCTTCGTCTTTCTCGAGCCAGGCTCTGATCCAAGTGTCGGTCAGCCGTTCCAACTCAGCATCCATGTTCGACACCTCCTCGGGCGATATGGCCCCGGCGGCGAAGGACCCCGGGCGACTAACTAGGAGCGCTCTTGGGAGCGACCGTGTTGTGAGCCCAGACAGAACGCTCCATAGAGCGCCGCCGCGAGTTCGAGCAAAGCGATCAATGCAGCGCTGCTGATGAATTGGGAGTGAGACTCCGGGCTGCCGGCCGGCAAATGACCGATGTTGTCAGGTGAGACCATCACGTAGTGATGATACGCGCCAAAGAGCAGGGCTCCGAGCATCGAGAGAAAAAACACCCACAGTCCGATCGAGACATAGCGCGTCCACACGAGGACTGCGGCCACAATCGGTGCAATCAGAATGACTCCAAACACGAAAGCAGTCTTCTCTGGAGGCAGTCCGATACCAAGCTGAGTGTGAGCATTGCCGTGCCAAAGTGAGGCTGCGAGATGAATAGCGACGAGCGCGGTAATTACGATTCTGGTCATGACCTGTAGGATTCTCCTTTTCCAAGCACTCTTCGAAGCTTTTCGGCTTTGTTCTTACGTGCCGACTAAGCGATCTGCTCAGTCGGACGCCGAAGGGCGAGCTTTCGCTCTCTCATGTACAAGAACAACGGCAGACCGAGCGAAAGGCCGCCTAAGAGGTTGCAGGCGATGTACACCCAAAGATGTCTCATCCGCTGCCTGCGTCCTTCCGTTAACACGAGAACCCATAGCACAAGCGACGAGATGATAACGTCGAGGCCAAAGAAACCCGAAATCCGATTGGCAAAGAGCTGCTCAATCATTAGTGAAACATTCAGGCCGTGCTCGCGAATGAAGGGCAACAACTGCGAGCAGGGAAGCACAGTGCCCAGGATGCAAAGAACCAGGTAAAGGTACTGAATCATGAATCCTCCGTCTGGTTGTTCCGCGACCGTAGGGTACCGGCGCGAACGATATGTTTTCAGCGCCTTTGTCGCTCTTCGCCTACTGGATCCATCATGCGGGTGGTGTGCTCGGTGACGCTCGCCGCTGGTTCAGATAACGCGCGCGGCTTCGCATCAATCAGCTCGTTCGTAGACGGCGCCCTCGGTTGAGTTACGCGCTCCGGATATCTCTCCGCGCTCATTGAGCGCAACAAAAGCCGGATGAACACAGAGTCGACTCCAAGAAAGGTCAGAAAAAACAACAGCGAGAATGCGATGATCAACGGGTCGCTGAAGTGGAGCGCCTGCTTCATCATCGCCATCAAGCCGATGAGACCCCCGAGACCAACAATCGTAACCGCTACAATAGCCCCGACAAGAGAGTCTTGCGAAGCCTGCTTTGGTTTCGTCGCGTCGCGGTCCTTCGCGTTCAACTCAGCGCCGCAACGATTGCAAAAGCTCAGGCCCGGTGTCAGCGCTGTTCCACAGAATGAACAATACATAGTTGTTTACCTGTCTGAGCGCATACGATAAGACTCACCGTCGAGTTCAGCAAGGCCCCTCCACGGTTCCGCTTAGCAGGCTGCGCTGAAACCAATTCATCGCCACTAAGACACTAAGGAGCACAAACCCACACTTGTGCATTCACTGACTTGGTAAAGGTTCGTGTCTTTGTATCTTGGTGGCGCCCTCCATTTGAACAGCAGTTAGGGCGCGCTCAAACTATTAACCCGAGTACGGATTGGCGCCGCGACTAGCCACAACGACGCCAGCGAAAAACCGATCGCGCCTGCCGCAAGAGCAAGCCGCGGGCTTGCAAGCTGCCCGATGATCCCGCCCGCGAGTGCACCTATCGGCATCGCCACAACGCCGAGGACGTTTGCGGTCGCGCTCACTCGGCCGAGCAGACGATCCGGCACCAGCGATTGGCGGAGGCTCACGTCGTTGACGAACGCGATCGTTATCAGTGCGTCGCCGATGATCTGCGCAATGAGAAGAAAGACCCCCGCTTTGAGCGCCGTTCCGTGCGCGAGCGGGACAAGCCCCTGAAATGCGCCCCCCACCCCGAAGCCCACGATGAGCGTTGCTTTTGCGCCGAGCCGCCGAAGCACGGGCTGCGCAAGCACCGAGCCGGCAAGCGAGCCCAACCCCCCGCAGCCCGCGATCACACCGGCTGCTAGCGGCGAAAGACCCAGCTCGCGCACCGCGAAGAGCATGTACATCGCGCCAAAAGATCCACCCGCAAGTCGCATCGTCGTCCAGCAGCCGACAAGCGCCCGCAACGTGGGGTCGCGCCAGACGACGCTGAGACCCTCGGCTGCCTCGCGTATTGCGCTCTCGCGCAGCTCCTTCGGTTGCGGCTCCGGCTCGGGCGTGCGTATCCACGCGAGCGAGAGCGCCGAGGCTACGAACGTCAACGCGTCCACCAGCATCGCGATGGGCCCGCTCAGAAACTGCACGAGCGCGCCTGCCGCTGCGAAGCCTCCCATCTCCGCGACTGAGGAACTCGCGACCAGCTTCGAGTTGCCTTCGACGAGGTTTTCACGTCCGACGAGCGTCGGCAAATAAGCTGGATAGGCCGCATCGAAAAGCGAGGTGAAGACCGATGCTGCCGCCGCCACGACGTAGAGTTGGCCCATCGTAAGCGCGCCTGCGAACGCCGCCGCCGGGATCGAGAGCAACAGCGCGGCGCGCGCCAGATCGGCGGTAATCATCACGGGACGCCGGCGCAGTCTGTCGACCCACACGCCGGCGAAGAACCCGGTTATCAGAACCGGTCCGGCCTCGATGGCTTGCAGGAATCCCTGCTCGAGCGGGCTCGAGTTAAGCGTGAGCAGAGCGGTGAGCGGGAGCGCGATCCGAGTGAGCATCGTCCCGAAAATCGAAACCGTCTGCCCAGCCCAGAGTTTGGTGAAGTCGCGATGCCGCCAAAGCCCTGTGAATTGCAATCGCATTGAGAGCGGATACTACAGTCCTGGTGTAGGACTATTCCAATGAGAAGCGAGCCCGCGAGTCTGATTGTCTGCCTGACCTCAGCGCCACAGCGACGTCGCGGTGAAATCGGCGAGGAAGATCGCTCACCGAAGAAAAAGGCCGAACACGCCGCTGCGGCTGATGAATCACTTTCCGGCGTTAGAGTGCTTCGCGGCCATCCTCTTGATCGTGTTCACTCCACGAATTGTTGACTGCATACCAAGGGCCTTCGTAAGCACTGCATTCGAGATGGGGGATTCGCTTTGCTTCGTGCGGCTCAGCCAATAGATTTCCCGTCCATTCACGTCGAAGTCATCCAGGTCCGTCTTGAGAGCCATAAGCTTTTGCCTGGACGTCTCGTCGAGCTTGTCGCCCAGGAACACAACGTTGAGCGAGACGGCCGCTTCGAGGTCGGGTTGTCTGAAGGGTTGATAGCTTGCTATCTCGGCTAACTCAGCATCGGTGCGGAGGAATGTGACAACTTCATAGCCAAGTGCTTCGCGCAGTCTGGTCTCGATTTTCTTTTCTAAAGCCTTGGCGTTCTTGGACGCAGTGTCAAAAACAACATTGCCGCTTGCGATGAAAGTTTCGACGCCAGAAAAGCCAAGCGACTCGAAGAGCTGTCGCAACAGATCCATCTTAACCACGTGACCGCCGACGTTGATGGCCCGCAGGAACGCAACGTATCGCATCATCACTCCCAACTCTCTCTTCGATTCAGCCTGCTAACTTGAAACAATGCGCGCGAAGGGCTCACGCATAATACCGGCATTAGTATGCCCAATCAATTTCGCCTTGCCGCCGTGAACCCTGCGACGAAGACATAGACCACGGATGACACGGATTTGACGGATTTGCACGGATTTCTTGCCGATTTGATCGCTAGCGAAATGCCCGGTAGAAGTCACTACTGGTGTGTAACAGACATTCGCTAGTGAAGGTGCATATCCGTGCAAATCCGTGGGATCAGTGTCATCCGTGGTCTATTCCGCTCGCATCCAGAAACTCCACCTTTGGCCCGCCGTCCGCATTCACCTGGCTGGAAGATCTACACGAACTCACCGGCGGCGTAACCGCTGGCCCACGCCCATTGAAAGTTGTAGCCTCCCAACTGCCCCGTTACATCCACCACCTCGCCGATGAAGTACAGTCCCGGGACGCGTTTGGCTTCCATCGTCCGCGACGAAAGTTCTGTGGTGGCTACGCCGCCGGCTGTCACTTCGGCTTTTTTGAAACCCTCTGTTCCCGACGGTGTGATCGCCAAGGTGTGAAGCTTGTAGGCAATGTCTTGAAGCTCGCGGCTGTCGTACTGCTTGAGCGGCTTGGACGCTGCGTAGAGTTCGCACCAGGCCTGAGCAAAGCGCTTCGGAAAATAACGCGACAGGATAGTTGCGAGTTCAACTTCGGAGCTTTGCGCGGAATTCCGGCCAGTTAGTATTTCCAACGCATCTTCATCGGGCAGCAGGTTGATTGAGATCGGCTCGCCCGGTTGCCAGTAGGATGAGATTTGCAGAATAGCCGGCCCGCTCAAGCCCCGATGAGTTATCAGAATGTTTTCACGAAACTCCCGCAACTCCCGAAGGTCTCGTTCACTACAGCTCACCGTCACATCCAACGAGACGCCGCTCAACTGTGCCAGCTTTGTTTGCATTTCCGGCGTCAGGGTTAATGGCACGAGGCCGGGTCTTGGTTCTTCAATGCGCAACCCGAACTGTTCGGCAAGGCGATAACCGAAGTCGGTCGCTCCAAGAGGCGCGATGGACAATCCTCCGGTTGCGATGACAAGCGACGTTGAGACGAAGCTGCCCTGATTTGTTTCGATGCGGAACGAGTCATTCTTCCGCACTTTGGACACCTGGCACCCGCAACGGATCGACACGCCGGCATCCAGACACTCCCGGAGCAACAGGTCAATGATCTGTTGAGAGCTCCCGTCGCAGAACAGTTGTCCCAGCTTCTTCTCGTGATACGCGATGCCGTGTTTCTCTACGAGTGCGATAAAGTCCGCGGGCGTGTAACGAGCGAGAGCCGACTTGCAGAAATGAGGGTTTGCCGAGATGAAGTTTTCGGAGCTCGTGTAGACGTTAGTGAAGTTGCATCGCCCGCCGCCTGAGATGAGGATCTTCTTGCCGACTCGCTCCGCGTGTTCCAGGACCAGGACTTTGCGGCCGCGCTTGCCTGCTTCGATAGCGCAAAAGAGACCGGCGGCTCCCGCGCCAATTACGATCACATCCCACTCCGCCAGCGAGGCCTCAGTGGGAGAATCGAGAGCGGAGCCGAAGTCGGCCATAGGATTTCAACTCATCTTGAATCAGCTAGCGCTTGGCGGTCTGCGCGTTCTTCCAAGCGCAGCACCAATCGAATTCGCGTGAAGAACGCTTTAGCCAGCCTCCCTCATTCAGCCCAACTGACTGGACCCAGCCGCGCATCATTGTTTACGAGCAACGTGGCTGCAGCTTTCGGGTTGTCTCGTTGGAAATGAATCTCCTGTGCGGGAAAGTAGATTGTCCGGTATGCGCGAACGGTCTCCTCCGGTGGTAGTCCTTCCTGCGCTCGAGCTATGGCGCGCTCCAACGCCGTGTCGAAGCTGCATTCGATCCAGTATGACAGGTCGTAATGGGGTTGAAAGGCACGCTTCAATAGATAGATTCCCTCCAGCGCAATGACATCGATGTCTTCGAACTCGTAGATGTGCCGCCGGTACTCCGTTGTCGTTTCTTCAGCGTAATCTGCTTCGAGGCGGAGGGAACGCCGGTCACGCAGCGGAAGGACTAGTTGGGCAAACATCTCCTCGAAGCGGATCGCATGCAGGTAAAAGTGCTCGGCTGGATTAGACGCGTCAAAGCGCTTACTGGGAAGGTTCAGCCAACCATCGATTGTGATGGCAGCAGCCCGTACGCCTTTCGCCCGGAGCTTATTGACGATTCGCGTGGTGACATAGCCTTTGCCACAGGCGTCGATCCCGGTAATCGCTGCCAGGACACTCCGCTGCGCGGAAACTGATCTGCGAGATTCCAAGATTTGGTTGACGACAGTTTGAAGATCCGACATGGTGCTCACTCTTTTGACTGGCCGAGTGTAACGAATTGCAAAAGGCACGCCTGACCCATCTCTTCCAGATCAAACAAGTGGCTGGTCCAATACTCTGATACTCAGTATGTGAGAAGGGGCGACCACGGAAGCGACTAATCCGGACGCTACGCACGCGAAAGGCCTAAGGTGTTAGGCCTTCCCGGATATCAATAGGCTTCACCTACAGGGAAGGAAATGCCTCAACCTTTATGAAAGAAAACTCATATGGGCCAAGCAGTTTGAGGGATTCAGCATTTGGATCTACAGCTTTTCCGTACTGTTGAAGGATTTCTTTGGCTGTGATTGATTCAGTCGATATGAATGGGAATATCTTGGCCTGCCCCTCGTCGCTATATGTTGCTGTGTAGAAGCGTTCATCCTGAGTGCGCTGAGTTTTGCCATAAAACTCTAAGAATCGTCTTCCTTCGTCGGTCAAATGCAAGCTCCATATATTTGGGTCTCGTTGGTTGCCAGAGATAATTTTCCGGCTAACCCAAACAGTGCGAACAAGCGCATCAGCATCGCGTTTCTCAAGCCAGACTGACCAATGGAGTGGCATATTCTCGCCGTCGCATAAACATCCAGCAACGCCACGCTTATTTCCAAAGCCCAAGCACCCTTCATTCAAATGCTCCAAAAATCGAACAAGTTCGTTCCCGCTGATTGTGGTCAGTGATTTATCTAATAGCTCTGACAGCTTCCCTTCAACGTCCTCATCTGTTTCAATTCCGAGTCTTGTTTTCAGTTCATCAATCCACATGGTGCCTCCTTTGGAAGTGATAACCAACAATACCATATTGTCATAGAATGTAACTCCTCCCCGGCCATCTTGCTGGTAACAAGAACGACTCCCTTCTCCTCAACATAAATACCGCTGCCTTGCAGCCGCGCCCGCAATCGGTTCGATTCGCTTGCTATGCGGGCTTGTATTCATTGGAGCCCCGATTTGAATTTGGATGATATCGGGGATTCTACGTATTGCCCGTGTTGTCTCCGCGCCGGTAATTCAAAATCAACTCGTTGAGACATGCCCGCACTTCTACACGACACCGTTGTGCTACCTCAGCATTCAAAATGTATGGATGTGCCGCTTTGCGGCGGAAATCGGAATTAATGTTATTGATTTGTTGAAGATATGTCTTCTCCAAGATGCGTTCCCCAAAATACCGAACGACGAATGCGCGGAAATCCTTCAGGAGAACGCTACGGTGAAGCGTGTTCCCGCCCTCTTTGAGCAGGTTTAGTATGAATGACATGTCACCGAGTGTGTATGAGAGGTCGTGTTTCACAAGTGCTTTAGCAAACTTGCGAGTCTTCTCATCTTCAAGTTCTTCGGACAGAAAAGTCGCAATGTCCTTTATTCTAGTGTGTACGTCATTCGTGTAGGCGGAAAACAACTTCTTCAGTATCTCGTTCTCAAGTGCGCGGCAGTATTGGATTATGAACGGTGAGTAATCATCGGCATCGCTCTGGCTAATGCCTTCGAAAAGCATTTCCGCCTGTGGTAGAAATGATTGACTGGCTTTTTCTAGGCGATCCCATCCGGTCAACCATGAACAGACGACAGCGATGTAACTGCTTACCGATTGGTGGGCGATCGAGGTGGCTATCGAGTGCTGCATCTGCTTGATTGCTTCCTCAACCCGGGCGTCTGAGGCATCATCGGGGACGTTCATGACTCTTTTCAATTGGAGAATATGCTGCGTGAGAGTCTTCACCTCCCGCTGCAATTGAGCAATGTCGTGAACGCTCGCCAGCACATCCCTGTAAGTCGCGAATACAATGGGGCAATCAACAATGTCCTTGTGAGACAGAACGAGGTAGTCTTTACCAGCGTCCAAGTGGCAGGGCGCGTTGAGTCGCTTCACCGTAACGGCATGAGCCTCCTCAGCGCTATCCCCGCCCCACCAATGACGGCCGAGATTGTGGGCCGCAACCAGCGTCGTCCCTGATCCGAAAAAAGGATCAAGAATCTGGTCGCCCCGTTGTGATGCCAGTTCTATGACTCGTTCCATCAATGCAATCGGTTTCTGACTTGCATAACCCGCACGATCGCGCGCTTGGATGAATGCTGGGATATCTGTCCACGTTGTGCCAATCTCGACCCCCGCGCGCTCACACAGGTATTGCTTCATTCGGGGCATTCCGCCTGATGCCGGAAAGTGAATCATTTCCTCTTGAAGCAGCGATCCCATTTTCTCGGATGAAAATCGCCACGATCTCTTTGCTGGCGGCCTGAATCCGCGCCAAGTGTACTGTGCAGTTGGGCGGTCAAATGGCACCGTCAATTCAACTAGCCGATATTCGCCGCGAGAGTCGTTCGCCCCATAGGCCGACTTCTCATCGGGCGACAGCGCGCGGAACAGAGCATTGTAGACAGGCGTTTCCGATTTACTGTAAACGAGTATGAACTCGTTGTCAGTATTGGGTACTCCACGCGGAAGTTGCGAAGGGCTTTTCCTATGCCATGTGATCTCGTAGCGGGGTTGCTCCCCGAACGCTTGATTCATGACCAGTCGGACATCGAGTGGCGATGTGGGCGACCAATGGACGAATAGACTTCCCGCTTCGTTCAGAACTCGGCGAATTTGTTGCACCGCTCTGGACAAAGACAACACATATTGTTCTTCGGAGTCATCGGCCAAATCTTCTTTGGGCCGACGACGCTTGGAGTGGGTGTTCCATGGTGGATCGAGGTAGGCAAGTGCGACAGCGTTGTCCGGTAGGCGCTCGAGGAGACAAATTGCGTCACAATGAAACAGGGCATTGGTCCCGCTACGGATCATTTCGCCATCTCCTGGGAATGTGGTCAAAGAGTGTTGTCATTATTCCTCTTGTGCATAACAAACTCTTGTCTATCTGGTTTCCTGATAAGACTCCAGCGCTAACTCAACTTCGCGCTTCAACTTCTTGGGTAGGCATTCATCAAGCAACACTCTCATATCTGCGCTTCTGTGAGCGTCTGGTTTAGCCGCCTTAGTAGTTCCACTGCTTGCTCACGACGCACAGTCGGAAAATCATCCAAGAATTCCTCCAGCGGATGCCCGCCCGCAAGATAATCAATCAAACTCTGCACCGGCACACGAGTGCCCGCAAAGACCGACGCGCCGCTCATAACATCAGGCGAACGAGAAATCACTGTCTCTGTAGTTTCAGTTGTCATGCTGGAGATTCTAGCCGAATGAATTACCGCAATCTAGTTTTTACTCCGGTGACCAACCGGGTGCAGTGTTCGGATGCCACGTCACATTTTGGTCTGAGAGGTAGGAGCGCGACCAGCAACTTCGAGATTTTGGAACAAGAAACATTTCCGGCCAGGCCGAAGAAGGTAGAGCTCGATCCCGACGAGTGGGTACTTTCGGAAAAGATTTCGACCAAGGGCGGCTAGAGCGCTTGAGAACGCGTTTGGATCGTTCAAGCGTCTCGCCTTCTACGAGTCCAGCACCGCATCGATATTGCCTGTCGCTTCGTTAAACCGACCTTGTCGTCGATGACTTCATCGGCACCGAGTTCAAAAGGGCGAATACCGGCGGCACCCGCGCCAATGGCTATCACATCCCATTCCACATATTGGCTTATAGTTTTATCCAGAGAATAACGGCTATAAGCAGAAGCACCAGCAAGAAGACATACATCAAGCGTACTTGGATTCTGCAACAATCCAGCTTGTTGTCATCACCCGGCTGTGTGCCACCGCCGTTGCCGGGCCGGCCACCTTCATTCTCATTGCCTGTGGGTGTCCGCGGGTCATCGCCTCCGTTCCACACAGCAGCCGTCAGGGTTTGCTCTCGGGTAAAAGGTTTGCCGCGCATGGTAGTGCCACTTGCCATAAAGCGACAGTTGTAAATACCCGACATATTTGCGGTAAACACTCTTTCAAAATTGCCTTCCGGCTCTTCATCAAGGGTATAAGTCACCACGCTGGCATCTGGGCGGGTCACCTTCACGTTTACAACAGCCCTGCCTTCCACAGGTATGCCGTATTCGGTAAGGCTGGCGCGCAGTGTAATGGCAGCACCAGGTTCCAGGCTGTTCTGGTCAATCCGCGGATTCATTTTCAGGTTGGAAAAGGTGTGAACCTCCACGCTGTAGCGGGCACCTGCTGCTCCAGGGCCACTGCTACCGGGCTGGTTGTGAGTGGCTGATGGCTTGAGCTTCCTCCAATCCTCATCATTCACTTTTAAGACCACATGCCATTGCCCCGCATGATTGCTGCTTGCGAAAGCCACCGGCAGTGTGAATTTGTAGGAACGGGTGCGTGCCCCCAGGTTGTATGTAATGCCCAGACCCCCAGCATTGCCTGGGTTTATGATGTCGCCCGCAGGGGTTTCCACCATCAAGTCCACCACGTTGAAGTCCGTCATCAGGATGACTGTGGAATCAATATCCGAATCAGAGATATCGAACGCAATGCGTATGGTGGTGCCCGGTGAAATGTATCCGTTCGGGTCAACAATGATGTTGTTGTTGGTAACCCGTGCCATGATCTCCAGAAAGAACTTGCTCAGCCTGAAATAATCATCAATGCTCGAGGTGAGCAGGCCGGTGAGAAGGAGGTAGCCTCCGGTGCCGTTGGCAATGGTTTTCAGGGAGTAGGTATTCACCTGTGTCTCGTTGCCAAGGCCAATGGCATAGGTGCGGTTGTCAATGGAGCCGCCCACATCCGCCAGCCACTGTTCGCGGTTTTCCAGCCCGTCCGTCAGTATGATGAGGGCTTTGAAGTCGTAATCGTCAAGAGGTATTCCGTTTAGGACATTACGGCCTTGTACCAATCCATCACCCACTGAGGTCCATCCACTGGCGTTCGTGGCGTGAGATGATACGGCATTTCGTGCCGCTACCCTGCCGGGATCAAAAATGGAGTCGTTGTTAATGCGCGTGATGGGAAGTCCTGGCCAGGTGGCGTCACCTGGCGGATAGGCATCGTGATCAAAACGGATGATGGCTATGCCGTGGTCGCGCCCTATGAGTTCCACAAACTTCAGCGCGGCATCCTTCAATACATCTATCCGCAAGTTGCCGGAGGTGCCTGCCGGATCGTTCATGCTGCCCGACTGGTCCAGCGCAAGGGCTACGGCTACTGTTTGTTTCTCAATGATGTTTGCCCGCAGGGTAAAATCGAATTCCTGTCCGCTCTCCACGCATTCAATCTTGATGTTCAGGTCGGCCACTGGTGCTATGGCTCCTGCTGTAAAGAGGAACCAAATCCGTCCATCGCGGTAGGGTACTGATGCGTGATCCATCACCAGGGTTCCCGAAGGTGGTTGAAGAATTGAATACGGCGCTGTCACCGGGGTCGTAGCCTTCACGCGCAGGGTAGCCGTACCACAGCCGTATATGCGGACCGTGGCAGCGCGTGCTGCCGATTCGGTTTCAGGCACATCGTTGAAATGAATGACGGGAGGCGAACCAACCGTAAGCACTACGGCTCTCACTACGTTGGTAAAGTTGGTATCGTAGCAGGGCGGCGTAACGACGGAGAGGTGTTTGTAAGTATGAGGTTCACCCATGTTTTCAGGAGCCGACCACGGGCGAATGTCATGAAATTCGCCAATTCCGCTCGACCAGGGTTCTACGTTCACGTTCATGGCCGCGGATTCCGATCCATAGACGGTGATTGGTTCGAGCCTGTCCGTATGGGCAGGGTCGGTTTGCCAGCGGGCAAACAGCCGGTCAACATTGGAATGCACCAGGAATACGATCGGGTCGCGGAACGAGATGTGAGCGTCGTTGAGCGTGCCGCCTATATGCCCATGTGCGAAGTTATGTACGCATTCGAGACGTATCCTGAAATCGGCATAGTCGACAGGACTGATAATATCAGCATCATTGTTGATGGGAATAGCGGGACAAATGATCCCAAAGGCGCTTCCCGGTGACAGATCGCCGATCGGTAAAAGAGCGCCTGAGGAAAGGTTACGGCTGATATCTGTTGGAGGGTCTGCCGGTGTGCCGCTTACTGCATCGCGATCTTCGGGATGCCCTGAAGTCCCTGCATCCGGATCGTAAAAGCCGGCTACAAGCCAGGGATTGCCCGCTGCTCCGCTTCCCGATCCCATAAAAGAGGAAGTGAACAGGGGCGCTGGATCCTTATTAAAATCCCAGTAGTGCAGCGACAGGCGGGAATCCACTTGCCTCAGCATGATTTCAAACCTATTCACGAGTTCACGGTGCCACGGCAAAAACTCCGGCCCGCCATGCACATGCGTAGCCTGATGAATCTCATCCTGTTTGAACCAATGGCTCACCCCACCCGCTGGGTCGTCAGTCCGGGTGCCGGCAAAGAACCGGTTGTGTAATTCCACTATTGCATTCTTGAGTAACAGTCTTTCAGATGCATCTACATCAAGAATGCTCCTGCGTATTCCATCTCCTAGTGGCATAGTTGGTCTCCTATTGCCATGATTGGCTTGGGTTTGTGCTTTGGTTTTGCCCTACCCTTTGATCGGATTTTCGGCTGACTCCGCTTATTCTTATTGTGCGTTCATTGATTAAGGCCCCGATTGGCAGCCGGCAAGGGTTTCCGGTTTCCGCATAAAATGTTCTGTGGTTGGTTCACAATGAGGCGCAGTGCTCGCCGAAGCCAACCGTGCTATACATGTTCCCAACACATATAGACGAAACTCGGAAGACAACCGATGCAGACGCTTCACATTTTGGTCTGAGGAGCCGGCGAGCGAGCCGCCTGGATCTGTTTAACTATCTCAGTGGCCATCTCCGTGGCGGCCTTGTGGCCGTCCCAGGACAGCGTTTTGCCGCTCGTTACGAGGATGCCTGTCTCCGGGTTGAAGATCGAAAAGGTGTAGAAGAAGCTTATCGGCGAAGTGCGGTCGAGCTGAATCTCGAGGTCGGCGAGTTTCTTGTCGTTAACTATTCTCAGCCCCAACGTCCTGTACTCGGGCCTCTTGCGGATCTCGTTTTCGAGTTGAGAAGGCTTGAGGAATTTCGTTTTGGATGTGACTGAGATGGTTCGGACTGAGCTCAACAAATTAGCGGGGTCGGCGCCGGCCGCCCTGGCTTTCATCTGGTCCGCCGGAGTGGCAGCTACGCTGGAAGCAACTTTGAGCGGCGCGAGCGCAATCACTAACTCGTCAGCCTTGTAGCCTTCGATCACGGCGAAAGGGCGTTGCTTTTTGTCTTTGCCCAGATCCCGGGAAATCTGTTTCGGCACCGTCTCTTCCAAATAGCTGACAAGACGCCCCAGCGTTACTTCGCCGTTCTCATTTGCAGCGCCGCCCTTCAAGCCTTCCACCAGCGCCGCGGTGAAATATCCCTGCTTCTTTTCTCTGTCTTCGTAAGCCCGGTAGCCAATTGCGGTCGCATACAACGTCGCGAACGCCTGTACCTCCTTGTTCCGGACATCGAATCTGAACCCGCGAGTGTAGGCTTCGGTCAGCCGGTTCTCTTCATCGCCTCGCCCCGCTACCGGATCGTTGCGGCAGGCGTCGATGATCATCAAGACCTGGCCCACGCCGGTATTTCGAATCCAGTTTTTCACGACGTCAACGTTGATGGCGGTCTCTTCAAGCAACGCAACGTTTTCGCTCATCTGGGCGTCACTGGGCAGCAGGTAGGCCCGGCCGCCGCGCTCTATTCCGTGGCCGGCAAATGCCACGACAAGCAGTCCTTCGGCAGGGACCACGCCTTGGAGATTTGATAGCCGCCGGAGGATGTTCCCCCGCGAAGGTCGATTTCGCGGCGGCCCGTCGGAGGCCAATATGATGACTTGGTCTCGAGGGAACCCGCCGTGGGAAATGAGAGCGGCCGCGAGTGCTTTTGCATCGTTGGATGCGGCTTCGAGCCCGTTTATCTGAGGATCTTCATAGGCGTCGATGCCGATGATGAGCGCCCACCGTTTCTCGGACCCCGGCAGCGCCGAGACCTTCTCGGCGGGCTTCACGTGCAAGCCCCGCTCATCGGTCTGCGCCTGAGCGATCACGACTGGGAAGACTGACAAGACCAGCAGGCAGCTCACGACGACCGCCGCGCGTGCGCCACTAAAGCTCGGAAAGAATCTACTCGCTTTCATAGATGAACAGAGCCTACGGCCGGCTGCGGAATTCACGCCACTTCCTTCGCGTAGCGAATAACGGGCACGGTCATGGTTTTTGGCTTGGGCAAACGCCTGATGCTTGCGATTTGGGTTGCGAGTTGTCTCCCAACGTCAGCCTTCACGATCTTCTCGCCGCATTGGGGACATACCCCGGCAGGAACAGATTCAATCACGATCAACTTTCCCTTTAGCCAGAAGTCTTGATTGATCGTTTTCTCCTCCATCTGCTCGCCGCAGACGTGGCACTTTCCGTAGTCGTAGGCTTGTTTGTTGTTCATTCCCTCACTCCAACACGTACGTGGTTATGAATAGCAATTTGCCGGTCTCTTTGAGGCGGCAGATCACGGCAGCCTCGCGTTCGTCATTCGTGGTTCCTACGATTTCGTAACGGACGCCTCGCGGGTCACGTGTGAACCTTCGCCGGATGCGGCCCGTTGCGATTACTCTTTCGATATCGGCAAAGAGGAAGTCGTCGTTCGCCATCTCCTCAAAGAAGTGCGGGATCGCAAACTCGTACTCACCATCTCGCACCTTCTCTCTAATAACATCAATGATAGCCAGAGTCTATTTCCTCTCAAGCTTTTCTGCTAAATCATACCACCTGATCAACGTGCAGCCGCGATATCTCCATAGAACTTCCAACTCGAACTGAAATCCCGCGTCAGCTTCTGATTCGTCAAGCTCGCCCGCACCATCTCGATCGGTATCCGGTTCGTCTTCAACACCGCGTCGTGAAACTGGCGGTTCGTCATCTTCCGCGAGTCAACAAGCTCACGCCGCAGCCCGCGAAGCTGCAACCCGCCAAGCAAGTACGCGCATTGATACAACGGCCCGTAGTCCCCGGCAAACGAGCGGCGCACCTCGGCGGTTGCGTTGTCGCGCTCGTGACCGACTTTGTTCACCAAGAGGTCGATGCACTCCTCGGGCGTCATCTTTTCGAGATGAAAGCTCAATGAGAATGTGATTCGCGCCGAGCGGTGCATCCGCCAGAACAACATTCCGATTCGGTTCTCCGGCGACTTGGCGAAGTTCATATCCCAGAAGACCATCTCCCAATAGAGCGCGCCGCCTTCGGTCCAAAACGGCGTGGTGAACACGCTTCGATATTGGCGATGGCGGGCAGCCATGAAACCTTGCAGGTGATGTCCCGGGATCAGCTCGTGAAAGACCGTCGCGCGCGCGAAGTGCCGGTTGTTGCCGCGCATGCTCATCAGCTTCTGCTCGTGCGTCATCGTGTTCGTAGGATAAGAAACAAGGATCGTCTCTCCGCCAAGAAAGAACGGACTGACGAGCTGGCGCTCGGGTGACATCATTTCCATTCGCCATGTGTCGCGCGCAAGCTGGGGAACCGTGACGAGGTCGTGCTTGTCTACGAAGTCGATCGCTTCAAGCGCGAGCTCGCGTATCAAGTCGGGTTGTTTGCCCGGCTCTACGTAGAGCGTCTTCACGTGTTCGAGCGCTTTGTGCCAATCATCGCCGAAGCCCAGCTCGCGCGAGGCTCGTTTCATCTCGTTTTCGCACCAGTCGTATTCCTTGTTCGCAATGGCGATTAGTTCTTCGGGCGTGTAGGGGATCATCTCAAAGGCAAGCTCGCTCATCAGCGCCTCGCGGCCGATGGGGTCGCCGACGATGGCGGTGTCGTCGCCGGGCTTCACACCTACGATCTTCTCGCGCAGGAACGTCGCGTAAGTTTGAAGCGACTGATCGACGGCTTTGTAGGGCTCGCCGGCCCACCACGTAAACACCGGGTCGTAGCCGTTGTAGAACCCGAACCAGCCCTTGAGCGTGTTGCGCAGGCCGTTGATCTGAACCGCGGCGCGATTGGCCACAGTCTTTTTGAGCTTAGCGGGTTCTGCTTTTGCGTCAGCTTTGGGGTCGGGTTTGAGTGAGGTCTCGACCGACTTTCGTTGCGCTTCGATCTGCTTGTTAAGAGCGGTCAGCAGAGCCGCGGTCTTTGGCGAGTCGATGTTCTCCATCCGCCGGCGTGCGTCTTCGAGATCGGTGATCGTTTGAGAGAAGGGAATCAGCGTCTGTGTTTCGGCCAGTGCCTTGGCCCGGAGGTCGAGTTGCCGCAGCTCGTGGTCGAGATGATTCTTGAACAGCAGGTAGTCGATCTTTCCTTCCTGGCTCATCGCATCGAAGTTGAGCGGGCCGAGAGTCGCTAGCCAGTCGGTGTAGAACTGCTTCAAACGAGCCTGGCGAGTGGGCGATGTCTCGACTGCATAAAAACGGCCCAGAGCAAATCGATCCACGGAGTATCGCTCGATCATCGGGCGCATCTCGGTCGGGGAGGCGTCGAGGTCATTGGGCGCGCCCGAAGCCGTGTTCGATGCCGGACGCGAGTTTCGCGAGTCGAGCGACTTCTGGCCGGCGAATGAGAGAACGGGCGTGTAGGAAAGAAGAGTGATGCCGGCGACGAGCGCCACGGCAATCAGTCGCGGGTTGAATCGCGTCATTCGAGCTTCTCCTTGAGGTTCGTAGTACAGCGGATGTTCCGGTGAACTCTCTGCGCAATTCTCTGCGTCTCAGCGTCTCTGCGGTTAGAGAGCTCTTCCAGGTTTACAAGTTTGTGAATCCTCTAACCGCAGAGACGCTGAGACGCAGAGGTTTCGCAGAGAAGACCTTAATCCAGCCGTACTACGAACGCTCAACCTCTGAGCCTCGGAATCCAGCGGGGCACCGTTTCGCGAAAGCGACGGTACGAGTCGCCGAACTTCCGCGTCAGCGCCGGTTCTTCGTACAACACGACAAACAGGTGAAACACCAGCAGGACGGTTCCGGCATACGCCAACAACGTGAGCGACTGAAACAGAAATGCTTCGCCGATCAACACTGAGGTCATGCCAACGTACATCGGGTTTCTAACGTAGCGATAAAGGCCGCGCGCGACAAGCTCCTTCGGCGGGTCGATCGGCGCGGGCGTGCCCTTGCCTGCGAACGTGAAGTCCCACGCGCACCATAGGTAAATCGAAGTTCCCACGATGATGGCCGCCAGCCCCAAGTATCGAAAGACGCCGATGCTGAAGCACTCGCGGCCCGCTGACGACGCCAGTAGCCAGCGCGGGATCAGGATCGTGAGTGTTCCCGGAGCAAGTATCGTGAAGATCAGTGTCTTTATTAACGTCACTTCGAACCTTAGGCCTCTAGCTGGATTCCGCGATCTACCACGAAGCCTCATTGAGTCCCTGTGTGCTCTTCGTGGCGAGCAGGTTGCCAAAGGCAACAACCGCCTAAACCGATAATCCCACCAACGCAGTTGGTGGATTCGTTCATACTCGGCCTACATCTCGGCTGGCGCAGGCCCTGTCCCGAATCCCACCAACGCAGTTGGTGGATCGTTCATACCCGGCCTGGGATGTGGGAGCCGATATCGCTATTGCTCTAATGCCTCCAATCCAATTGCTCAATCGTAGATACACGACCTGCGAAGGTGAGGTCAATGGGGCTGGATGTGAACGATCCACCAACTGCGTTGGTGGGATTCGGGAGCGGGGCGCGTGCGGCAGTCCCATGTAGGCTGAATATGAACAATCCACCAACTGCGTTGGTGGGATTGCGTTGGAACTTGACTGTCATGGCTTTTCAACAAGGTGCCAGGTCCTTAGCCATTTCTACGCCGGGATGATCATGACCTATGGTGTGTCCCGGCTCAACTGCTGCGTATCCCGCCTTCTCGTAGAACCTGACTGCGTTCGGAGTCGAATGAAGCCTGACTAATCCGATTCCGCGTTGCCGAGCTGCAGCTTCGAGCGTTTGCAGAATCTTCAAGCCCACTTGCAAACCTGATCGTTGATACTCAGGAATGACATAGACGTATCGAATCTGCTCCGTTGCGTCGAAATCTATTCCGCCAAAGCCGATCGTCGCCTCCTCCAATTCCGCGATGAACATCCCGCCTTGTCGTAAGGCCTTCTCCCAGTGTTCGTCGTTCGTTGCAGTTTCAGGAAGGGCGGCTTGATAGATGCGCCGGATCATGTCGGCATCGTTCAATGAAGCCGGACGGATCATGATTTCCCGGAACGCCATTTCGAAACCCTCTTCGACGACAGGTGAAGTCGGAGCGACACGGACTCACTCGTTTCCGTATCTGCGCAACCTCGGCGTCTCAGCGTCTCTGCTGTTAGATAGTATCGCGGGTTTCGCCGCAGAGCCAAAAAGACGAGTAGGGTCCTAAAGTTGTGTTGCTCGTTTTGTCGGCGCATCGAGCAACCGCCAAGACGCCAAGAGCGCCAAGATTCTCAACGGATTCTTGGTTTAACCTTGGCGCTCTTGGCGTCTTGGCGGTTTTCCAATCGAGCAACACACTAATAGGACACTACCCAAAGACGCAGAGGCAAAGCAGAGAGTTGACCTACACCGCCGCGATCTCGCGAGCAACTCGATCAGCTTCCTTGATGCAATCGCCCGTCGAAACGCCGTGCAGGTAGTTGCCTATCAAGTTCAGACCCGGAAGCGAAGCGAGCAGGCTATCGATTCGCTTTACTCGCTCGGCGTGTCCAAGGTTGTACTGCGGGATCGAGCGATCGTATCGGGTTATCGCGACAACCCGCGGCTCAGCCGAAATGGCAAGCACGCGTTGAAGGTCGGAGTGCGCGGTCGAGACCAACTCAGCGTCGGCGAGTCGCGCGGCGTCAGGGTTGCGCGCTCCTCCGATGAACACGGTCAGCAAAGCCATGCCCTCGGGCGCGCGTCCGGCAAACAGACTCGAGTTCCAGACGCAGCCGAGGATGTTCAAGCGTTCGCTGGGCGCGACGAGAAAACCAAAACCATCGAGAGGCACAGTGATCGACGACGACTCGTACGCGAGGCATAGGATCGCCAGCGGCGGGTACTCGATCTCGTCGAGCAAGCGGCTCAGTTCGTTCGAGAGATTCTGGAGGAGGCCGCCGGCGGCTCGAGCCGGTGTTGCAATGATGAGTCGATCGCAGGTGAGACGCTCGCGGGAGCCCCTCCGATCGAGTTCGACTTCGAGCCTCGCAGAAGCCGAGCCGGCTGCCGCGCGAGACGGAGGCGACTGTCGTTCGTTCGACGATCCGACCTCGGTTGTCAGCAATCGAATCTCCGAGCAACCTGTCATCAAGTCTTCGCCGAGCCGCTCCGCAAGCGTCCTGGGCAGGAATCCCATCCCTTCGCGAAACGAGACCATCCGCCTTTGGGGTGGGCGGGCCTTGTCGAGCACTGGCGGCGCGGATTTCTTTGCGGCGCGAGCTTCGCGAGCCTTTGCGAACATCCCGCGAATCAGGCCGCCATAGCCGGTTTCAAGGTTCGCCAGCCTCGGAAACGCAGCTTGTACGCTGAGCTTGTCGGCGTCGCCTGCATAGATGCCGGAGACAAAAGGCGCAACGAGTCTTTCGGCCGCCTCCCGTCCGATTCGTCGCCTCGCGAAAGCCGCTACGCTCTCTTCGGTTGACTCGCGCCGTGCCTTCACGAACGGTTCTTTGAAGATCGCCAGCTTGCCTCCGATGCTGAGCAGCGTACTCCTGATAAAAGTGCCGGGGCCGGACGGGACCGCATGCAACCTGCCCTTGAAGAACACGTAAGCCGGCGCTTTGGGGTTGCCTTCAGCAATCTCGTGCGTGATCGCGAGTTCCTCGACCAGAGCCATCAGCTCTTCGGTTCCTTGCGAGCTGTTTGGACCGCGCTCGATAAGAAAGCCGTTGACTCGTTCGCTTTGAATCACACCGCCTATGCGATCTGATTTCTCGATCAGCAGCACATCTACTCCGAGCGTCTTGAGGCGGTGAGCACAGACTAATCCCGATATGCCGGCTCCGATGACAACGACTGCGCGATGGTTTGGCATTGAGGCTTCAGGCGCTCACGAGATCGCAGGCGCAGGCCGGGGCAGCGGCGGTTGTTGTCACGGGACATCGAATGCAGCTCGCTCGCGACGGGTCTTCCGAGAGAGCGCGTTCCACCAGCGTGGCAAGAGCTTCAATGAAGCGGGGCCGGCAGTTCATCGTCGGGACGCGGCGGTAGTGGGCGATGCCGGCTTCGGCTGCGACGTCGCGATACAGAATGTCCATCTCATAAAGCGTCTCGCTGTGCTCGGACACGAAACTCACCGGTACCAGCATTAGCTGCGACACGCCTTCTCGGGCAAGACGCGGAATCGTCTCGTTCGTCGCTGGAGTCAGCCATTCCACCGGGCCGACCTTGCTTTGAAACGAGAGAGTGTAAGGACGATGCGTTCCGAGCCGCTCCATCACAAGCTCCACCGTTCGTTTGGTGTGGTCGAGATATGGGTCGCCGTCTTCGATGTATTTGACCGGCACGCTGTGCGCACTAAACAGGATGTGTGTTTGTGACGGATCTTGATTGGGGAAGCGCGCGAGTTCTTCGGCCGCGGCGTCGGCCATGGCTTCGATGTAGTTCGGGTCGGCTTCGTAGCTGCAGATGACCGACGTGGCCGGCAAACTGTGGCCCGTCTCGGCGGCGATCGCGTACATTCGATTGAGGCTTGATCCGGTCGTCGAAACCGAGAACTGCGGATAGAGCGGCAAGACTACGAGATGATCGATTTGATCGCGCCGGATCTGGTCGAGCGCTTCTTCGATAAACGGATTCCAGTAGCGCATTCCCACGTAAGCTCGCGCGTCGATGTTGCGGACGGCAAGAGCGAATTCGAGAGCGCGAGCTTGCTCCTCGGTGATGCGGCGAAGGGGAGAGCCGCCGCCGATCTGCTCGTAATAGCTGCGCGATTTCTTGTGGCGCTGCCTTGCAATAAGCCACGCGAGCGGCTTCTGGAGCGCGCGCCACGGAAGACGAATGATGTCCGGGTCTACAAAGATGTTGAAGAGGAACGGGCGAACGTCTTCGAGCGTCTCCGGCCCGCCGAGGTTGAAGAGCAGGACTCCGATTCGACCTTTGTTTTGACCGTCCATTTAAGGTTGGGGCCTTCTCGTGTCGAAAGGTGAAACGTAAACTCAAGAAGCCGTGTCTGAAATAATCGTTAGCCCACCAACGCTCGCGTAGTGTTTTATATTGTGAGTGACGAGTGGGGCATTGTGAAGCAGAGCCGTGGCTGCAATCCACGCATCGGCCGATCCAATCGGTCGCCCAAGCTGCTTCGCGTTGCCACGCACTTCTGCCCACTTAAGACACAACTCATTCGTGGAGTGAATGACAACAAAACTCGTTAGATATTGCTCCAGCCTTTCCCGTTTCCTCTTGCCCCAAGCATAGAGTTCCGCCCACTGGAACAATTCGGCCCTCGTCATGAAAGAGATGGTCATGAGCTTTCCAGCTAGGTGGGGTTTGTAGAGAGCGCCGCGGGTATCACGCTTGAAGATGAACGATACAACGTCGGTATCTACAACGAGTGTTGAAATCAAGGCAGTTCCCTATAGCTTTTCTCACTCCGCCATTCGCGGAGAGCAGCAAGGAAATCATCAAGGTTCTCTTCTTCGGGCCACAAGTCACCCATCGCGTCTAACTCAACAATGCTCAGCGGGGTCACTCCTTGCTCGTCAATCAGTTTCCTTAGCCCTTCCCTGGCCCTGAGCTGCTCGGATGACGGGTTCTCTGACGTTTTTTCGTCCAACGGCTGATCGGTGGTTGAATTATGCCTTGCCATTTCTGAACCCCATCTTGCGCTATTCTTCACCGAGACATTCTAGCGCACTCTTTCCCGCGTCGATGAACGCTCGAGCATTCTCAACCGGCGTCATCGGAAGAATACCATGCCCGAGGTTCAAGATATGACGCCGTCCGCCGCCGGCGCGAATAAGCTCCCGCGCCCTCTCCGTTATGATCTCCGGCGTTGAAAGCAGCACGCACGGATCGAGATTCCCTTGAAGCGTCAGCCCGTTGCCTACTCGTGCCCGCGCGTCTTCCAGATTGACACGCCAGTCGATGCTCAAGACATCCGCGCCGCAGGTCGCCATCTGTTCGAGAAACGTCCCGCTGCCGTTGATGTAAAGAATCGTCGGAGCCGCTTTGCCGTTCAGCGTCTCGAATATTTTCTGTTCATACGGCAGAGCGAACTCGGCATAGTCCCTTGGTGAGAGTTCTCCAGCCCACGAGTCGAACAACTGAATCACTTGCGCTCCCGCTTCGATCTGCGCGTTCAGATAGAGAATGATCGTGTCTGCAATCTTGTCCAGCAAAGCGTGAAACGCTGCGGGCTCGGCGAACATCATGCGCTTCACCTGAGCGTAATTCTTCGAGCCCCCGCCCTCGATCATATAAGCCGCAAGCGTCCACGGCGCCCCGGCGAATCCGATGAGCGGCACCGCGCCATCAAGCTCGCGCCGCAGCGTACGAATGATCTCCATGACAAAGCCGGTCTTCTCGATCGGGTCCGGAACGATCAGCCGATCGACTTGTTCTCGCGAGCGAATCGGATCTGGAAGCTCAGGCCCTTTCTGTTCCGTGAGCCTGACTTCCTGTCCCATGGCTTCGACTGGAATCAGGATATCGCTGAACATGATCACCGCGTCCACACCGAGGATTCGATAAGGTTGAAGCGAGACTTCGACTGCAAGCTCGGGCGTCTTGCACAGCGTAAGGAAGTCAGTGTTGGCGCGCACGGCTCGATACTCAGGCAAGTAGCGGCCGGCCTGGCGCATCATCCACACGGGAGTTCGCTCGACGGCTTCACCGCGAGCAGCTCGGATCAGGAGATCGTTTTTCATTCAGTCGCTTTCAGTGGATGCGTTTCGGTCAGAGCCGAGTGTCAGTAGCTCGACCGTCAGGGAGAGCTCTCCCTAACGGTCGAGCTACTGACACGCTACCCACACACTACGGAAGATCGGTTTCTTTTGACGCCCAATTCTATCAACGGGTTGTTGGCGGCTCAAGTTTGTGTTGTTTATGGTCTCAGGCGAGTTCCGCTTACGAATGGACTATCGGTCTCAAAGAACCGCCATTCTAATTCCGTGGCCTGGGAGATACCTATGCGTCTGCTTGTTGAGACATGCGGCTCGTGCTGTCGCGCTATGACCTTGAGCTGACGCCCGATCAGAACGCCGTTGAAGCTTAGATCGATGCCCATCGCTTCGCACAATCGCCCGGGCCCGATTGTGAGTTTGCTGTAGTCGCTTGTTCCACGGCGGTCGATCATTCGTTGAATGCCCCTGACAGGTTCAGCCGCGCGAATCAACACAGCTCCCGGCCCGCTCGCATCGGTAGTGAAGTTGAGACAGTGGTACATGCCGTAGATGAAGTAGACGTAGACTCTGCCAAACGACTCGCGCATCAGAACAGCCCTATGTCGGCGAGTCACCGAGTGCGAAGCCGCGTCGGTCGTGTAGGCTTCTGTTTCGACGATTCGAGCCTGACAGTGTCCGGCCACCAGCACGGTTCCAATCAAGTCGCGCGCAACCGTGAGTGTGTCGCGCGCGAAGAAGTCGGCGGCAAGGTAAGGCATCTTTGACAGATTCTAAGTTCATTGGCGCGTGCCGGCCAACACAAACTGCCCCGGGGCGCTAACCGATACCCACTAACCGCCAAGCCGCAAAGATCGCCAAGAGGTTCATTGAGGCTTTTGACGCTGGAATTGGCGTTCTTGGCGACTTGGCGGTTCACGCGTCGAGCAACAAACAAACAAGACCGTGCTCCACTTCGTGCTGGCCAGTGCTGCGCAGCTATGCTATAAAAGCTTGGCTTCTTTCACGCGGTCAAATCAGTTCACGCTTCAATAGCAACAGCAACTATGTCATTCACCGGAGACGATTCGGATGCAGGCTCAGCGGCTCAATCTAATGCTGGACTCTGTAGCTCGGCTGGCCCGGCGCGGCGCCATGTCGAATGCAGTGAACCTGCTGACGAAACTCCGGCCCGTTGACATAGCACAAATCCTCAGCCAACTCCCGCAACACGAAAGCGAAACGATTTTCGAAGCGCTCGTGCATAACGAGCTGGGCAAAGCCGCCGAGACACTTTCGGAAATGGAGAGCCCGCGCGCTGTCGCGCTTCTGATCAAGCTGAACCAGGAGGATGTTTCGCGGTTGCTTCAGGAGATGCCTTCAGACGACGCGACAGTGCTGATCGCCGAGTTGCCTGAGGAGGTTCGCGACGAGTTGCTCGACCGGATGAAGATCGAGCACTCGACGGTTGTTAACGAGTTGCTCGGCTTCGGCGAAGAGACTGCCGGGCGAATAATGACGCCGGAATACTTCGCGCTCGACGAAGACCTCACGGTGTCGGAAGCGGTGACGGCGCTTCAGCGGCGGTCGGAAGAGTTCGAGATGGCGTTCTATCTCTACGTCGTCGACTCGCGCAATCATTTGCTCGGCGTCGTGAGCCTGCGTCAACTGTTGCTCAACTCGCCTTCGACTCCGCTGCGCAAGATCATGATCGGTGACGTGATCAAGGTGACGACCGACACCGATCAGGAAGAAGTCGCCCGAATGGTCGCGACTTACAACCTGCTGGCGGTGCCGGTGGTTGACGAAGAAAACAAGCTGGCCGGGATCATTACGGTGGACGACATCATCGACATCATGCGCGAAGAGGCTACGGAAGACATTTACGCTCTTGCGGGAGTCGAGGCCGACGATCGCGTGTTGGGGTCGCCCATGAACTCGGTGCGGCGGCGGCTTCCGTGGTTGATGTTGTCGCTGGGCGCGGCGTTGATTGCGGTCGCGGTCGTTCAGTATTACGTCGCAACTATCGAGAGCGTCATCTGGCTTGCGGTGCTGATTCCGGTGGTGGCAACGATGGGGAGCAACGCCGCTACTCAGACGATGACCGTCGTCGTTCGAGGGATCGGACTTGGAGAGCTGGGCTGGGAGACGAGCCGCCGTGTAGTGATCAAGGAAGCGTTGGTCGGCTTGGTGAACGGGCTGATCGTCGGCCTCGCGGTGTTCTTGATCGTATCGATTTGGTTTTGGGCCAAGCTGGGCTCGGCCAGGTTTGGGGTAACGCTTGCGGGAGTGTTAGGCGTGACGATGATGTTGAGCTTGTTTGTGGCAGGAACGCTCGGCACGCTGATCCCGGTTCTGTTGAAGCGCTTCAAGGTCGATCCGGCGCTTGCTTCGTCGGTGTTCGTCGTGGCGTTCACAGATGTGATCACGTTTTTCTTCTACTTTGGACTGGCAACCTTGTTGCTTAAGCAGTTCAAGCTGTGAGTGTGTTTAGGTTTGCTTGTCGCGAGCCGTTGTCTCTAGTAGTATCTCGCGCGAGTCATTCTTCGAGAGTTTGAGATCGAACACCGTAAGGAGGACACGATGAGCAACCAGCCGCCGTATGGACAACCCCAGGGAGGTGGCTATCCGCCACCACCGCCGCCACAAGGAGACGGAAAGACGAAGGTGTTGAGCATGAGCTACAACGCAGCAGCGTTGATTTGCTACATTCCGACGTGTTTCTGCTGCATCAACTTGATACCGTGCATTTTGTGG
This sequence comes from Candidatus Onstottus arcticum, assembly GCA_038040485.1. Taxonomy (GTDB): domain Bacteria; phylum Acidobacteriota; class Blastocatellia; order UBA7656; family UBA7656; genus Onstottus_B; species Onstottus_B arcticum. Next base: position 115,797 of record JBBPIE010000007.1, on the reverse strand, counting down.
CTGGCAACCGAACCGCGAGAGAATCGCCTGCTCAGATTTCACGCGTTGCAGGGTCTGTTGCTGTTTGGCGTGTGGTTCGTGCTATGGATCGTATTCACGATAATTGGCTTTGCCCTTGGGGCAAGCATGTCGGTTATGCCGGGTGATTCTGGTTTGGTCGCTGCCGGAGGTGGACTCGTTCTTTTCCTGATAAGGCTTTGCGTGGCGGTTGGCCTAATTATTGTCCACGTGGTGGCGATGATCAAAGCCAATAGCGGCCAAATGTGGAAGCTTCCCGTCATCGGTGACATAGCCGAGAAGAACTCGTAAGCGGTTGGGGTTTGGGGGCCGGATCACTGGTGAGCCGGCCCCTGACGTTCTTGTTACTCTGCCTGGTTGACCTGATCTCGAGCGTCGGTTGCCGGGATGACGCTGAGCATCTCTGGGCCGGGTCTGCCGTGCGCTAAGAGCGCGTGCATTTCATCAGACGGACGAAAAATCCTGCTTCGATAGATGAAGACGGTCGCGGCCACCAACACGATCGTCGCCGCAAGCCCGCCTTCCGGGCCGTAGCTGCCGCCCGATAACCATTCGGGTCTTCCGCTTCTCCCGTAAACTAGCGCCAGCCGTTCAATCGTTACCAGCCCGCTTACCGGGAGCCCGAAGACAAAAGCCATAACAAAGTTCCACGAGAAGTGAAGCGCTGTCGCCAACCACAAACTTCTCGTCGCGAGATAAGCAGTGCCAAGCCATACTCCCGCCAGAACGGTGTTGATCGTGGAGAAAGCCGTGGCACTTGGGTTCATCAGATGCGCGATGCCGAATGGAACTGAAGTCAGCACGAGCGCTGCAACTGGTCCGATGTTATGAAGCAGTGCTTGAAACGCGAAGCCTCGGAAGAGCAGCTCTTCGAATGCGGCCGCGACTAAGAAGAACAGCGCGGCGGCCGCGCCGGCAAGAAGCATCGAGCGCTCCGCAAGTGGCGCGCCGAGCGCCGGTTCGAACGTTACCGCGCCGCCGAGCTTCACGATCCCTACAGCGAGCGCGATTGCGGCGCCTCCCATAGCGCAGCCCAGCAGGAAGTCCCGCCACCAACCTCGGTGCAGCTTGAATCCCACCGAACCAAAGCTTCGATGTTCGAGCAACGGCGCGCAAACCGCAGTCGCCGCTACTACGGCCATCAGGCTAGCCGTCCTGGAGGTGATGAGATAGATCAGTTCACGATCTGAAAGATACTCGCGCGGATCGGATGGCTCAGCCGTCAGCGGAAGCGACGGGATTAACTGGTTGATGGTTGCAATTACGCCGGCGGTGATGAATGTGGCCAGGACTAAGCAGACTACGAACACAGCGATGCGCCAGCCGCAGCGCAATTCGGCTTCGTCATTGATAAAGACTTTTCTCGTTAACTCGAGCGGGGCGGTCACCGCGAGCGACTGTATCGAGGGGCATTACGCTCGTCAAGTTCCCTGGCAGCGCAGGTATCCCTGCCTGCTGCTTGGCGTTGTGCGAGAGCTTGTTGTGCGAGAGCTTGCAGGCAGGATGCCTGCGCTCCCATGGACTAGTGAGCTATGTGGTTCGCCGCTTGACCGCAATGTAGCCGCGACGCGTTTTGACTACCAGCTTACTGTCGGGTTTCTGCAGAGACGGAACAACTTCAAGTTTGAGCTTTCGGAAGGACCCGTCGCGCTTCGGGTTGGTTGAAACAAAACCGACAACGTATCGCGTGCGCAGGTGCCCGATCAGATCGTTGAAGGTGTGGTCCAGGTTCTCTGGCTTGTCAGTCAGTACTTCGCCGCCGGTTTCTTCAGCAAGCTGATTGAGGTTGGAGCTGCGAACCTTGAAGACTCCGCCGATCCCGGTGATCGTACGCATAATACCGCTTTCCATTCGCTGACCGGTGGTCTTTGGAATGATCCCGCAAACGACGCTTCCGCTTTCCAGGATGGCTTGCCGCGCGTCGTCGCCTGAAGGTCCGGAGCAATCGAAGTAGCTGGTGACGCTGGTGATCACAATGATCACCCGGCGGCCGTCGGGATTACCCGCTCGCTTCATGAACTCAGCCGCGTCGTAGAACGCGCGATTGAAACAGTGGTTTGCCTCTTCATCGTGGGGCGGCAGGTGATCGAGGCCGTCGATGATCCTGTCCTGGTTGCGAGTGAATCGAGTGACCAGTTCGGTTGTGTTGTGAAAAGCCATCAGCCCAACTTCGTCTTGAGGCTTGAGCCTGCGAGTCGATTCAAGGATTGAGTGCCGGACCTTCTCGCTAAACGGGTCCAGACATCCGCCTCGATCGATGAGAAACAAAACCGAGAGCGGGAGCGAGTCCTGCCCGAAGTGAGTGATCTGTTGTTTCACTCCGTCTTCGGAAAGAACAAAGTCCTCCCACTTCATGAAGCCAACCGCGCGGCCCGTCTTCTGCTGAAGCACCTGCGCATCCAGAACAACGAGGTCAACCGCGAGACGGACGCTTTCAGTCTTTGCAGGAGCCGGCTTTGCTATTGGCTCGACACCGGCCTCGTTTTGCTTCGCTTCCGAAACTGGTCCGTTCTTGCTGCGGAGCGGCGGGTTTTCCTGAGACTGCGCTGCGAGTGAGATCAGCGAGATGACGGTGAGGCTGAAACACAAAGCTGGGAGACTGACTCTGTCTTTATTCATGGCGTGACACCTGTCGTTTCAGAGTTGCCGACGGGCACGGTCAGCAGGGTTCCCTGGGAGCGCAGGCGTCTCGCCTGCCGGTTTCCTAACGGACACATTTCGCAAGCAGGCGAGACGCCTGCGCTCCCAGCCTCGATGTGCGGCGGAAGCAGTGGCCGCGTATTGTCAGCGTTCTGGTGGCGCCGACCAGGCGGAGGAAGGAGCGAAGGAGGATGAAGCAGATGGGGTGTTTCGTTGTTCAGGTTCGCATTTCATCCGCCCAGTCCGCGCCACCAGAAACGATCTGGCAATCGATGTCAATAAGCGCGAGGGAACTGTTGACCTCGTTCCCTCGCGAAGAGTATCGGTCAGGGTTTCTTGCGCTCGCCGCGTTCCTCGCGACGTTCTGTGCGAGGCGTTTCCTTTTGCTGAGGCTGAGCTTGTTTTGCCTCAGGCTGACGAGGCGTTTCTCTTGGCTCGGGGGCACGGCGCTGTTCCTTTGCTTCCGGCTGAGGTTGACGCGGCGCTTCTCTTGGCTCGGGCGCGCGGCGCTGTTCCTTTGCTTCCGGCTGAGGCTGCCGTTCGCTTGGCTCGCGTCGCGGCTGACGATTACGATCCTTGTTTTCCACATAGGGCTGTGGCAGCGGCTGCTTCTCGCGTTCAGCCGGTTGCGGCCTTGTTTCTTCCGTGCGGCGCCGAGGTTTGGTTTCCTGGCCAGAGGCCGGTTCACCAGCAGGCGGTTTCCACTCGCGTCTGCCGGATTCCCTATCGCGCTGCTTGCGCGACGCGTCGTCACTGTCCTGCACCGGTGCGATTGTGCGAGGCTTGCGCCCAGTGTCGTCGTTGGCAGGAGGAGCCGGCGACGTGCGCAGCTTCTGCCTATCGCGGACCTCGTGATTTGATTGCGCGCCCGACCCGGCGGCCGGCGGTTGGGTCTTGCGTTCTTCCTTGCGGGCTCGCTGCTTCGCCGTTGGCACATCGATTTGGAACTCTGGTGTGCGAGGAGTAATCAGTCGGCGCTCGCGAGGCTGGCTTCCAGCCACCGGATTATCGGTTCGGTTCCGCGTAACAACGGGCCGGTTGATCACTCCGCCCGGAGGCACGGCAACACGGCGCGAATTTCTGCGGTCGCCTGCTTCAAACGCAGGCGCGGAGTTAGCGGGAGTCGGAGCGATGTCAGGCAAGCCGGCTCGCGCGCCTTTGCGGATCCAATCCGACACTTCAGTTGTTGGAGCCGATGGCCGTATGCGAGTGCGATCCGATCTGGTGAACCCTTCGAGCGGAACAACCGTTACTCCACGCCCGGGCGGGTTAATCCCGTATCTGCCGTTGCCCGGCCGGTTCGAGCCGTTGCGGTTCCCAGGAAGTTGAGGCTGTGAACGGTCCCCTGCGTGCCAGTTCCTGTCGTGCCTGCGCCAGCGCTCCCCAGGAGCGAGCGGATACCAGCCTACGTAATTGCCTCGCGCCGTCGGGCAGTTGAAGAACGTCACAAGCGCCGGTCTCCAACGGTAATCACGGAAACGGCCGCGGTCTGGAACCCTTTGGAAGCCGGGCGACCAGATCCACCCGAATCCTGTTGCGAACGCCCAACGTCCGTAGTGATACGGTGCCCATCCCCAGGGCTCGCTCGACAGCCAGGTCCAGCCGGTCCTCGGAACCCACAACCACTGACCGGCGCGATACGGCGCCCAGTCGCTGCCGACTCGCGGCACCCAACACTGCCCGTAAGACCCGACGTCGGTCCACGTGCCGTAGCTCGAAAGGTCGCTCGCGCCATAGAAGCTGTCGTAAGTCGTCTCGTATGTGTTCACGTAGTCGGGCGAAACGGCCGAGCCGGACCGATCTATCGTCGAGTCTCGGTCGCTGCTCCAACGATCCCAATCGTCGCGTGAGTCGGCGGCGGCGATCTCGATTCGGCCTTGTGCCCCTGTATCGAGCAACAGCCGTTGGCCTTCCCGCACGTTGAAGCTCGCATCGGAAGTAGAAACCTCGGCAGCCCCATTTCGAACGATGACTTCCGAGCTGTCATCGCCGTGAACCTCGATCCTATAAAGGCCGTCTTCCTTGAGAACCAGCGCAGAGTTTGGTGTATCGACTTCGAAGCGCTGGAACGCGGAAGCAAACCGTTCGACGCGGATGATCGCTGTGCCCTCGGCGACCTCGAATTGAGATTGCGAGTCCGAAAGGTCGGCGATAGTCAAAGCAGTTTTCTCAGCAAGTCTGATGTAGCTTCCGCGCGCAAGCTGAATCTCTGCACGCGCGCCGCTCGCTGTGTAGACCTGGTCTCCGGACATCAACGGCAGGTTTTCAACCGCCTCTGCCCATTCACTCGCGCCGGCTCGCAAGAACGACACGTCGCCCTGGACAAAGCTGAGTCGCGCGACGCGAGAAACTTCTGCATCGTCGTCGGCGTCTTCGAGCCCGTCCGGGATGGCGGGTTCCTGTGCTAGAGCGGAAAGTTGGTTTGGCGAGAGCGCAAGAAGAAATGCCAGCGTGAGGACTAAGGAGAGAGTTCGCTTCATTGTCTGTTCCTTTCAAGCCGCAAAGGCTTTGTCGAACGCCAAGGCCAGGGCAACCAACGTGCCGAAGGACTCCCGTGAGGCGATGCGTGGGGTTTTGATGGCAAACTACTCAGTGAAAAGCGGGAATGGTAGACATGAGCGCTCCGCGCAGAGAACGTCGCTTGGATCAAGACATCGAGTCCTGCACTAATTAGTGTAGGCGGCGCGCTTTTGGGGTCGGGCGTGAGCAGGACAACGGATCAGCAGCGCGAAGGCGGATGGGTTGATCTTAGACGGAGCGGCGCCGCTCTCGGGTTATCCCGATCTCACGCGTTGCCGATCGATCTGGCGATTGATTCCGCGAGCGCCTCCGCATTTGCGGATTCGGCTTGTACGACTCGCTTGAATCCATGGTCCATCGCGGCGGCTGCCGTCACGGGACCTATGCAAGCAGCCAGTGTGTCGTTGGCGAGGGCCGCAAGCAGTTTCGTGTCAACCAGCTCCGCAAAGTTCGAGACGGTCGATGGGCTTGTAAAAGTGATCGCGTCGATCTTGTGAAGCACGAACAGGCTTTCCAGGTCTACGTTCGGTTTCAGGGTTTGATAAGCCTCAACCACGTCAACTTTAGCGGCTAGCTTCCTGAGTTCGACGGGTAGGAAGTCTCGCGCGTGACGCGCGCACGGAAGCAGAAATCGCAGTCCGCGAACCGCTGACTCGCCGCCCGTGCGGTCGAGGATCGCGCGCAGGACGCCTTCCGCCCTCGAGTCCTCAACAATCAAGTCGACAGATGTGTCGGCGGACACGATGGCTCTTGCGGTCGCCGGACCAATTGCGCAGATCAGTTGTGACACGGGCCTGTGGAAGGCCCGGCGGCTCACTTTCTCAAACCGGTCAAAGAAGAACCTAGCGCCATTGGCGGAAGTGAAAACCAGCCAATCGTAACTGTCAATGTCGGCGATTGCGCGGTCGATATCCTCCCAACCTTCGGGCGGCCCAATCTCAATGGTCGAGCAGTGTATGACAGTCGCACCGCGTTCTTCGAGTTGGCGGGTGAGATCGCTGGACTGGTTTTGCGGCCTGGTCACCAGGACGGTCGCGCCGTTCAGCGGAGGCGGCGCCATCCGAACGGTGCTCCTGATCGATTTTGCGTCGTGTTTGCGGGGCTTCATTCGTGATCCGCCAAAAAAACCGTTTGAAGGGCTTCCTCGTGGGCACTGTAATGGCCTCTGACCCTAAGTCTCTGGGAGAGTATAGGCTTAGTGCCAATCACCAGCAACAAAGATTGGAATTGAGATAGAGTGCGGGATTCCCGCCTTCCCGTGGATTGCAAGTAGAGCCAGCCAAATTCAGCCTTCGTTAAGTGGCTACTTGGCGGGGGTTAAGCGGACAAGTCCGGGAGTCGCCACGGCCGAATGAGTCAATTTGGCGTTCTCTTGGAGCCAACGAGCCGATCAATGCGCGGAAAGCTATTTTCTTGACTTGCCGATAAATTGTTGATATAAAAGGAGCGATAAACTGGCGTATGTGCAGGAGTTAAACGTGCGGCTGGTTCATTCTCAACCTTTGAGGAGACGATGAGCGTCCTTATCACCAAGGCAAAGAGCCGCTCCTCCGCGTCTCGAAAACTCAGGTCTGCTACCAAGTCAAAGAAGGCTCCTTCAAAGAAGCCTCAGAGACCCGGACGAATCACCACCTCGCCGAAATCGAAGAAGACGCTGGCGCCAAAGAAGACGCTTGCGCCAAAGAAGACGCTTGCGCCAAAGAAAGGGTCGGCGCCCAAGAAGATCATCCAGGCGCGCAAGAAAACTAAGCCGAAGCCGCGCAGCGCCAAGCCGAAGGCGGTGAGATCTCCACGTAAGCCCGCGCGGCGGCTGGTTGCTGCAAAGAAGGCGGCCGTTCGTCCCAGAATGGCGCCGCCGGTAAAGCTCCCTCCTCCACCTCCGAAGAAGCCGCCGGCGCCGGGCACTCTGGCTGCCGTTCGCGCTTTCGAGCAAGCCCTTCGGTTTTTCAATCGGCACGACTACGGTCAAGCAAAGTCGGCTTTTGAAGGTCTTCAGACCAAGTTCGGCGACGAGGCGGAGGTTCTCGCCCGAGCACGAACTTACCTTGCCATTTGCGACCAGCGGTTAGGGCGTGCACCTGCCGAGCCTCGAAACGCCGATGCCCTTTACGATCAAGGGGTGTTTGACTTCAACCGCGGCGCGCTTCGTGAAGCTATCGAACTGTTCGATAAGGCCCTCCGTATTGAGCCGCGCGCCGACCACGTTTTCTATTCACTCGCAGCCGCCCACGCACGTCTTAACGACTCCCCGAAAGCGCTTGAAGCGTTGCGCCGCGCCATCGCGATCCGCCCCGTTCACCGCTCGCACGCGAGGCGCGACCTTGACTTCGCCAGTCTCCGTTCAAACGACGATTTCCAATCGCTTACCGGTTTTGGCTTCGACTTGATGGACGAATGAGCCGAAGTCTCGACCAGGATGCTTAGATGACCATTGCTGAGAGAGATTCAGGGTTGCGAATTGTGTCTCTGGGAGGTGGGACCGGGCTCTCGGCGCTCCTTTCAGGACTGAAAACCTATGTCGGCAGCCAGTCAGCGTCAGACGAAGAAGTCTCTTCAGCCTGGGTCGAGAGCTTAACGGCCGTTGTTACCGTAACGGACGATGGTGGGAGTTCGGGCCGGCTACGCGATGAGTTTCAAATCTTACCGCCGGGCGACATTCGCAACTGCATGGTCGCGCTTGCCGAGGACGAGCACCTGCTGACGCGGCTGTTTCAATATCGCTTTGAGTCCGAAGGCGATTTATCCGGTCATAGCTTTGGCAATCTCTTTCTGGCGGCACTCGCCGGCGTAACCGGTGATTTTCTGGAAGCGATCAGGGTTAGCAGCGAGGTCCTCAAGATCAGGGGCAGAATCCTTCCCTCGACCGTTGAGGACGTTTCTCTGGTAGCCGAACTCGAAAATGGGACAACCCTCGAAGGCGAAACCAGGATCGCCAAGTCTCGATCGCGCATCAAGAAGCTACGGTTGTCCTGTGGGCGCTGCAGCCCACTTCCCGAGACCCTCGAAGCACTGAGCAACGCCGACATCGTCACGATCGGTCCGGGTTCACTCTACACCTCGATCATTCCCAACCTGTTGGTCGATGACATCGTCGAAGCCATACAGGGATCTCGGGCGACAAAGGTTTACATCTGCAACATCATGACACAGCCCGGCGAGACCGGGGGTTTCTCGCTAGAAGACCATCTGCAAGCGCTCGCCCGGCACAGCCGCGGCCTCGATCTCGATTGCGTGCTCGTAAACTCGGCGCTCATCAGCGAAGACCTTCGCATAAGGTACCTTGCGGAGGGCTCCGTTCAGGTTGGGCTCGACGCATCTGGCGGTCCCAGTGCAATCGAACCAACTGGACCGCTGGGCCTCCCACGAGTCGTCGCCAGAGACCTGCTTCACGAGAGCGGAGTCGTTCGTCATGACCCGCACAAGCTCGCAACCGCAGTGCTTGAGATCCACCGCTCAGCAAAGCTCGAATTGATCGAGCCCCCGATTCTTGGTTGAGGCGTCCATCAACTGCTCTTGCCCCAGTCGCACGCAAAACATCTCGCTTGAACCTCCGGCGTGATAGTAGAATCAAGCTGGATTTACCAGTTCACCGAGCGAGTTCGTTTGGAAGGAGTGGCTGACACAGCCGGCGCGTATGACAGATGTACTGATTCTGGCGGCGGGGCTTGGAACGCGGATGAAATCTCAGCGCGCGAAGGTTCTTCATCAGATCGCGGGCCGTACTCTAATAGCTCATATTGTCAAAGCCGCTTCGCACCTGGGCCCCGAGGCCATCATCACGGTCGTGGGTCATCAGGCGGACGCCGTCGAACAAGCCGTGCGCGCTGAATGCGAGCGCTTGCTCGAGCCGGGCGGAAGCGCGCCCAGCCTCGAGTTCGCCTTGCAATCGGAGCAGCGGGGAACAGGTCACGCCGTGATCGCCGCGCGCGCCAAGCTCGAGGGCCGGAAAGGACCCCTTGTCGTATTGGCTGGCGACGTTCCGATGATTGAGGGCGCCACACTCGGCCAGCTTGCAGACACTCACCTGTCTGAGCAAAACGCCGTTACTCTGCTGACGGTTCGTCTCGAAGAACCAACCGGCTACGGCCGAATAATTCGCGACTCGGAAGGCGGTTTCTTGCGGTGCGTCGAGCAAAAGGATGCTTCGCCCGAAGAGTTGCTGGAGCGGGAAGTCGCAGTGAGCATCTACTGTTTTGATATTCCAGCGTTGCTCGAGGCGCTCGATCATCTGACTACAGACAATGCGCAGGGCGAGTATTACCTCACTGATGTACCGCGGATCATGCACGAACGGGGGAAGCGGGTCGGACTTGTCCCGCACCACAATCCGGAGGAAGTGTCGGGAGTGAACACGCGAATCGAGCTTGCCGACCTTGAACGCAAGCTTCGAGAGCGAAAGCTCCGCGAGCTAATGCTGTCCGGGGTCACGATCATCGACCCGGCGACGACCTACATTCAAGCGGATGTCGAAATCGGCCAGGATTCGGTGATCTATCCGCAGGTCATCATCGAAGGCGCGAGCCGCATCGGTACAGGTTGCACCATCCATTCGTGGACCCGGCTGAGCAACGTCAAGGTCGGAGACGACGTGATCATACGCAACTCGACTGTGATCGAGGACAGCAGTATCGGCAGCGGGGCGGTTATCGGTCCTTTTGCCAGGCTGAGAATGAAAACCGAGATCGGAGAAAAGGCCGCCATTGGGAATTTTGTCGAGGTGAAGAAATCGAAGATCGGGCGTGGGACAAAGGCCTCGCACTTGACTTACCTGGGCGACGCGACGCTTGGAGAGCGAGTGAATATCGGCGCCGGCACGGTGACTTGCAACTACGATGGGCAACGAAAACATGAAACGATCATCGAAGACGACGTAAAAATCGGCAGCGACACCATGCTGGTAGCGCCAGTGAGAGTTGGACGCGGCTCGGTTACAGGCGCTGGGTCGGTTGTGACTAAGGATGTTCCTCCAGACTCTTTGGCTGTGGGCGTACCGGCGGTCGTTAAGAAGAAGCTGAAGTGAAGCCCACCGCAGGGGCCGGTGCCAGAAACAGAGAAGGAAGGTAAACAAGATGTGCGGAATAGTTGGATACGTTGGGGACAAGCAAGTGGTTGGCGTAATTCTCGACGGACTCAAGAAGCTCGAGTATCGCGGTTACGACTCGGCCGGCATCGCGGTTGTTGACGAAGCCGGAAAGCTCACGATTCGCCGAGCCGAAGGCAAACTGCGCAATCTTGAAGAAGCCATTCGACTCAAGCCCCTCTATGGCACTTACGGAATAGGCCACACTCGCTGGGCCACTCACGGCCGCCCGACTGAAGAAAACGCTCACCCGCATCGCGATTGCTCGGGCAAAATCGTCGTCGTGCACAACGGCATCATCGAGAACTTTCTATCGCTAAAGCACAAGCTTCAATCCGAGGATCACATCTTCGCGACCGAGACCGACACCGAAGTGATCGCGCACCTGATCGAGAAGTACCTCAAGCAAGGCGCTGCAAATCTCGAGTCCGCCGTGCGCCGCACGGCAGCCGATCTGCGAGGCATCTTTGCGTTGGCGATAATGTCTTCTGATGAGCCTGAGAAGATTGTGGCGGTGAGGCAAGGTCCGCCGATCGTGATAGGGCTTGGCCAAAACGAGTACTTTGTTGCTTCCGACGTCCCCCCGCTTTTGTATCACACGCGCGATGTGTTCTTCCTTGGCGACGGCGAAATAGCCGTGCTCACTCGCGAAGGCGTGAGCGTGACTGACTTCGAAGGCAACTCGGTTTCACCTGAGGTTCAGCGAATCACCTGGGACCCGATAGCCGCGGAAAAAGGCGGCTTCAAGCATTACATGCTCAAGGAGATTTACGAGCAGCCACGCGCGGTCCGCGACACGATCGTCGGCCGCATTTCGCAAGAAACGGGTCAGGTCTACCTCGAGGAAATGGAGATCAGCGAGTCCGAGTTCAGGCAGTTCACCTCGATCAAAGCGATCGCCTGCGGCACGAGCCTTCACGCGGCGATGGCCGGGAAGTACATGCTCGAAGAGCTGGCAAGGATACCGGTCGAGATCGACTACGCGTCGGAGTTTCGCTATCGCGATCCTATCCTCGATGACAAGACTTTGATGATAGCGATTTCACAGTCGGGCGAAACGGCCGACACGCTGGCGGCAGTGCGTGAATCAAAAGAGAAGGGCGCAAGGGTTCTTTCGATCTGCAACGTGCAAGGCTCGATGCTGACTCGCGAGTCGCACGGGACCGTGCTCACACACGCAGGGCCGGAGATAGGAGTGGCGTCGACAAAAGCGTTTACCAGCCAGATGACCGTGCTTTATCTGCTGGCGCTTTACCTGGGCCAGAAGCGCGGCACTTTGAGCGAGGCGGAATCGATCGCTCATATGCAGTCGTTGAACGGGCTGCCGGTCAAGTTGGAGACGCTGCTTGGCTGCGACGATCAGATCGAAAAGCTGGCGAGGGAGTTTCATCGCGCCCAGGATTTTCTGTATCTGGGACGCGGGATAAATTTTCCGATCGCTTTGGAAGGCGCACTGAAACTCAAAGAAATTTCATACATCCACGCCGAGGGCTATCCCGCGGGGGAGATGAAACACGGGCCGAACGCGCTGATCGACGAACAGCTTCCGGTTGTGATCATCGCGACTCGCGACGAGAACAGCGAGGCCTCGAAGCTCCGATATGAAAAGACGCTCTCGAACATGGTTGAAGTCAAAGCCCGCGACGGAGTTGTGATCGCGGTGGTGACCGAAGGCGACGCAGACGCGGCCGAAGTGGCCGACCACGTAATTCCGGTGCCGCACGCCAGCGATCTGATCTCGCCGGTATTGTCGATCGTGCCGCTTCAATTGCTGGCTTATCATATCGGCGTACGCCGCGGGTGCGACGTCGATCAACCCCGGAACCTGGCAAAGTCGGTGACGGTTGAATGAGCTATGGAGTTTGAATGGGATCTGGTCAAGGCTGAATCGAATCTTGCAAGTCATAAAGTCGGATTTGAAGAAGCCCAAACCGTTTTCGACGATCCACTGGCGATCGTTTGCGAAGACACTGAACACTCATTTGGCGAGCGCCGCTTCTTGCTGGTTGGCGAATCTTTCTTGGATCGCACGCTCGTTGTATGTTTCACGGAACGCGGTGATAATATTCGTGTTATCAGCGCGCGCACAGCGACACGTGGCGAGGGTAATTCATATGAGGAAAGTTAATGAGGTCGGAGATGCGCCGAGTTTGCCCGACGAATATGATCTCAACAATCCGAAAGGCGTCCGCGGAAGATATGCGGGCCGTTCTGTCAATCACAGCTTCACGATACGGTTGAGGCGCGAGGACAGTGGTCGCTGGCTGGCCGAGATAGCTGCGTTCGGAGTGCGCGCAGAAGAGCCTACGCGTGAAGAAGCAATCTCAAGAGCCCAGGGCCTCGCATTCCGCGTTCTGGCTGACCGCATTGAGCAAGGCAAAACCCTGATGGGTCCGTCGACGATTTCGTTTTCTGTTACCGGCCGCGACTAACTAACCCGTCTTTATCGAGTACGAGTTGTTCGCGTTAGACTCCTCTACGCAAACTGTCGCAGAAAACCAAGGATTGAAATGAACATAAGCCTGCTGTCGCGCGAGCGAGCCGCGCTTGCAGTCATAGATATGCAGGAGTCTTTCAGGGCGGCGATACCTGACTTCGCCGAAGTCGCGTCGCGCATCTCGCTCGCGGTTCGAGGAGCGTGTCTGCTTGAAGTGCCGGTACTGGTCACCGAACAGTATCCGCGCGGCTTGAAGCGCACCGCCGCCGAGATCATTCCGCATCTGCCCGCCGAGTGTAAGCCAATCGAAAAGTTTTGCTTCAGCTCTTGTGGCGCGGAAGAGTTTCACTCGCAGCTCATCGCCCGCAATGTGAAACAGGTGCTGGTCTGCGGCATCGAAGCGCATATCTGCGTTACGCAAACCGCGCTCGATCTGCTTGTTGGCGGATTCGAAGTGCACTTGCTGGTTGACTGCATAACTTCGCGAGTGCCCGAGAGCAAGCAAGTGGCGCTCGCGCGATTGACGCAAGCCGGCGCAGTCCAGTCGAACCTGGAGATGGCTTTGTTCGAGATGATGCGCACCTCGCAGTCGCCTCAGTTCAAAGCGATCCAGAGCTTGATCAAATAGTTTCTGGTTTCTAGTTTCTGGTTTTGATTCTGTTCGCGATCTCAGCAGCCGTGTAAATGTCTTCTTGCCACTAAGACGCCAAGGCACGAAGAAACCAGAAACTAGAAACCAGAAACTAGAAACCAGAAACCAGAAACCAGAAACTAGAAACCAGAAACTAGAAACCAGAAACCAGAAACTCGAACTCGGATGGAAGCCTTAAACGCGAAACAACTCGAAGCTGTGCAGGCGATTGAAGGACCGCTTCTGGTTCTTGCAGGAGCCGGCTCCGGTAAGACGCGCGTCATCACTTACCGCATCGCCCACCTCATCGAAGCGTGCGGCGTCCGTCCCGAGCAGATACTCGCGGTCACTTTCACCAACAAGGCCGCCGGAGAAATGAAGTCGCGTGTCCTGGCAATGCTCGATCCGGGATTGCGAACGGGTTCGCCGCTCATCTCGACGTTCCATTCGATGTGCGTTCGCATTCTTAGACGAAACATTCAAAAGATGAATGCCGCCTACACCCGGGACTTCACCATCTACGACACAGACGACCAGTTGCGAGTCGTGCGCGGGATCATGAAGGACCTGGACATCGAAGATAAATCACTGACCGCCAGGCAGGCGCTTTCGGCGATCAGTTGGGAGAAGAACCGAGGAGTTTCGCCGGCCGCCTACGCCAACCGCGAACACGTCACCGATCGAACGGAGAAGATCGCTCGCATATTCAAGCTCTACGAAGACCGGCTGCGCGGGTCGAACGCGCTCGACTTCGACGACTTGCTGATCAAGACCGTCGTGCTGCTTCGCAACGTCCCCGACGTGCGCTCTTACTACCACGAACGCTTTCGGCACGTGATGGTCGATGAGTTCCAGGACACCAACGGAATTCAATATGAGCTGACTCGCTTGATCGCGGCGGGTTCGACTGAGAACGTGCACGGACAAGAGAAGCGTGACGCGCTCTGGCGCGAGAGGAGCTTTTGCGTCGTCGGTGATATCGATCAGAGCGTCTACGGATTCCGAGGGTCGGATTTCAACATCATCCTCGGCTTTCAGCACGACTTCGAAGGCACGAAGCTGATCAAGCTCGAACAAAACTATCGCTCGACCCAAACGATACTCGAAGCGGCGAACGGCGTGATTGCGAAGAACCAGCGGCGGTTGCCCAAGAACCTGTACGCGACGCCGGAACTGGGCGCCGGCGAGAAGATCGGTTACTACCAGTCCTATGACGGCGACGGCGAAGCGTCGTTCGTTGCGGAAAAAATCCAGGAGCATCTCGCTCGCACGCACGGGACTCGTTGCGCAGTGTTGTATCGGACAAACGCTCAGTCGCGGTTGTTTGAAGAATCGCTTCGCCGCCGAAACGTTGCATACAACATCGTCGGTGGATTTTCATTTTACGAGCGCGCAGAAGTCAAAGACGTCATCGCGTATCTGAAGCTCGCGATGAACCCGAACGACGACGTCGCGATGGCTCGAGTGATCAACACACCGGTACGCGGCATCGGCAAGACAACGCTTGAAGCGCTCGCGCGACAGCAGCGCGATCTCGGGTTGTCGTTCTGGGAAGCGCTGGCCGCCGCGGTTGCGCGTCGCGAGCTTCAACCTCGCACGCTGGCCGCGTTGGAAGCCTTCAGAAGAGTGGTGATCTCGCTCGGCGAGATGGTGGCTGCCGGTGAAACTCCTTCGGAGGTGATCAAAGCCGCGACGATGGACACCGGCTACGTCCGCGCGCTTCAGGAAGAAAAGTCGGTCGAAGCTGAAGGCCGCCTGCTGAATATCGAGGAGCTGGTTAGCGCCGCAGTCGAAGCGGAAGAGAAGGGCGAATCGTTGCGCGACTTTATCGACTACGCGGCGCTTGTCTCCGACACCGACCAGTATCGAGCCGATGCGCAAGTCACGCTGCTGACGATGCATTCAGCGAAAGGACTCGAATTCCCGGTTGTATTCATCGTCGGATTGGAAGAAGGACTCTTTCCACATTCGCGAGCGTTCGAGAGCGCCGACGATCTCGAGGAGGAGCGGCGGCTTTGCTATGTCGGGATAACCCGCGCTCAGAGGCACCTGTACATCACGCACGCGATGCAGCGCCGCACGTGGGGCGAGGAGTTGCCGGCTGAGCCTTCGCGCTTCTTGAATGAGATTCCGCTCGAGCTTCTGGAAGACATGTCGCGCGGGCCTTCGTGGCTGGGCTTCGCGTTGCGTCCCGAGACTCTGCGCAATCGCCAGGCGGCCGCCGCGTTGCGAGGCGACGCCCCGGCGCCGGTAAAGAAGAGCTCGAACTACACGGGCAAGACTTACAACTCCGTGGACGGCGTTCGCGAGTTCTTCAAGCAACGCGCGCAAACGGGCGGTGAAGGACGCGCGCCGTCGAGACGATCCGGCGGATCAGTCGGCAGTGGCAAGCGAAACGAAACCCATGGCGGCGCGGGCTCGGCAAGCGATTCCGAACTGCGCGTCGGCTCGAAGGTTCGTCACTCGAAATACGGCAACGGCGTTGTGCTTCGTGTGGAAGGAGCAGGCGAAGAGGCGAAGCTCACGGTGAGTTTTCCCGGGTACGGCCAGAAGAAGTTTGTGGCAAAGTTCGCCGCGCTCGAGAGAGTTTAGCTTGAAGGAGCAGGCACTTCGTGGCCGCCCCTCGCTAGGATTTTCAGAATGCGTTGGTCGTAGGTACACCCACGCGAGACGTTAAAGGTAGCAATCGAGGGGAGGCCACGGAGGGCCTCCCCTACATGAGTTCTTATGACGATCAAAGTCGCTGCAGTCCAAGCAGCGCCAGTCTACATGGACCTGGAGCGCTCGGTCAAAAAAGCAATCGTCCTCATCGACGAGGCTGCGCGACTTGGCGCGAAGCTTGTAGTTTTCCCTGAGACATGGCTGCCCGGTTATCCGGCTTGGCTCGACTGCTGCCGAGACGTCGCATTGTGGGATCATGACCCGACTAAAAAAGTATTCGCGCGTTTGGTGGAGAACAGCGTCGTCGTGCCGGGCCCGGTCACCGATGCTCTGGCCTCCGCCGCGCGCGAGCATCAGATAGTCCTCAACATCAGCGCGCACGAACGAGTCCGCGAGGGCGCCGGTCGCGGGACTCTTTACAACACGATGTTGACGTTCGGCTCTGACGGCTCGCTGCTCAACCGCCATCGCAAGATCATGCCGACCTACACCGAGCGCATGATTTGGGGCGAGGGCGACGGCACCAGTTTGAAAGCGGTCGACACCGAAGCCGGGCGGGTCGGCGGCTTGATCTGCTGGGAGCACTGGATGCCGCTCGCGCGTCACACGCTTCACGTCTCCGGCGAAGACATTCACGTCGCCGCCTGGCCTCAAGTAAAAGAAATGAATCTCGTCGCGAGCCGCCACTATGCCTTCGAAGGGCGGTGCTTCGTGATTGCCTGTGGCTCGGTGATGAAGTCGAGCGAGCTTCCGCCGGAACTTGAACGCATTGAGGCGTTGAAAGACCCGGACGCGTTGGTACTCAGCGGAGGAAGCGCGATCATCGGCCCGGACGGTTCGCTGCTGGCAGGGCCGGTCTACGGCGAAGAGACAATTCTCACCGCCGATCTGGATCTGTCGCGGATCGCGGAGGAAAGCCTCACGCTCGACGTGACCGGCCACTACTATCGGCCTGATTTGTTTGAAGTGAAACTCAAGTGGTAGCGACTATGTTTTCTCTGCGCAAACCTCTGCGTCTCGGCGTCTCTGCGGTTAGAGAGCGCTTCCAGGTTTACAAGTCTGGGAACCCTCTAACCGCAGAGACGCCGAGACGCAGAGGTTCACGCAGAGAAATACTGTGAGGAGTTGATGAAGATTCTTCTACTGCTTTTCTTGTGCCTTCCAGTTATAGCCGAAGACTGGCCTGAGTTCCGAGGACCGACGGGCCAGGGTGTTTCTGCTGAACGCGGGCTGCCTCTCAACTGGAGCGAGACTAAGAATGTGCGGTGGAAGATTGCGATTCCGGGAAGGGGATGGTCTTCGCCCGCAATCCAGGGGGATCGCATCTGGCTGACGACGGCGACGGACGAAGGAAAATCGTTGCGTGCTATCGCGGTCGATCGCAACACGGGCGCGATCCTGCAGAACCTCGAGGTCTTTCGACTCAAGAATCCCGGCCAGGTGAACGGAAAAAACAGCCATGCGTCACCCACCCCGTTGCTGGAAGGCGATCGAGTCTATTTGCACTTCGGTGCTAACGGAACTGCTTGCATCACTCAGGCTGGTGAAATCGTTTGGAAGACCCGGCTCGAGTATGACAACGGCCAGCACGGTCCGGGCGGCTCTCCTGCGTTGTATGAAGATCTTCTGATCATTAGCTGCGACGGCCAGAACGTCCAGTACGTCGCGGCGCTCGACAAGCTGACCGGCAAAGTCCGTTGGAAGAAATTCCGCGAGGGCTCTCATGCTTACACGACGCCGCTAGTTGTGCGGCTTGCGTCAGGCGATCAAGTGATAAGTCCGGGCGCGTTCCGTGCTATTGCATACGAACCGCGGACCGGCAAGGAGATCTGGCAGGTCAAGTACGGCGACGGGTTTTCTAACGTCCCGCGGCCCGTGTATGGCAATGGGTTAGTGTTTGTCTGCACGGGATTCCAGCAACCGTCGCTGTTGGCGGTTCGTGTTGAAGGACGCGGAGACGTAACAAAGAAGCAAGTCGCTTGGAGTCTTACACGCGGCGCGCCGCTGACGCCGTCTCCGCTTCTTATTGGCGAAGAGCTATACGTGATCACTGACAACGGCATCGCGACCTGCGTGGATGCGGCTACGGGGAAGGAGCATTGGCGAGCACGAGTAGGCGGCAATCACTCGGCATCACCGATCTACGCCGACGGACGGATTTACTTTCTGAGCGAAGAAGGCGAGTCGATAGTGATCGCGCCAGGCAAAGAACTGAAGGTGCTCGCGAAGAACGAGCTTGATGGAGAAACGTTGGCTTCGATGGCTGTGTCGGGCGGCTCGATCTTCGTGCGAAGCCGGACTCATCTGTATCGGTTGAGCAATTGAGAGAATACTGAATCGGCTTGCCGAAACCCATTTCTCGAAAGAGAATGAAATCTATGAGCGTTGCCATTGAAGAGATTTTGAACCTCGGAGTGCGAGAGCGTCTTGAGTTGATCGAGGAGATATGGGACAGCATCGCAGCGCACCCGGAAGAGGTTCCGTTGACGGTTGCCCAGCGTAAGGAACTGGATCGGCGTAAGCGCGCGCATCGGCAAGACCCGTCTGCGGCCAAGCCTTGGTCGGAAGTACACAATCGGCTCGAAAAACGGAACAAGTGAAATCGCGGCTAACTATGCGACCCACGAAAAGAAGCGTGTGAATGCCGGCAATCAAAACCAGTTTCCGACTCAAGGAATGCAATCGAGACTTCGAATCTCGCACCAAAGCGTGAACTCTTCGGCAAGCTTGCTGTTGCTCAAGCTCAACGAGCGAGTGGCGATAGAGGCCGAACAGTTTCGCAAGTAATGAAGGATCTGCTAAAGAGAATCCGGGAAACGATCTAAGTACACCGTCCGGCTCTTGGGCGCGGCTGAGGATGACTCGTGATTACTAGAGAGACCGTACACCAGAAGCGAGAAGACATACGACGCATCGCAGCCCATCACGGCGCAGTCAACGTTCGCGTGTTTGGCTCCGTAGCACGCGGAGAGACAACACACGATAGTGATCTTGATCTGCTCATAGACGTTGGCCCGCGTACTAGCTCGTGGTTCCCGGCAGGTCTAATTCTCGATCTCGAAAAGCTTCTCGACTGCCGTGTGGAGGTCGTAACAGAGAAGGCGCTGAATCCCGATCTACGCGACGCGGTCCTCACCGAGGCCATTCCGATATGAGAGAGGATGCGGTTTACATTCACCATATCGTGGAGTGCATTCGGCGCATCGAAGAGAACACAAACACTGGCCTCGATGGGTTTCGACAGACTCATACACTTCAAGATGCAGTTTTGAGGAACCTTCAAACCCTCAGCGAAGCAACCCAACGGTTGTCGGACGGCGCCAAATCGGAGCACCCAGAGATAGAGTGGTCCCGGATTGCGGCCTTCCGAAATGTCCTCGTGCACAACTACCTTGGCATTGATTTGGACACTGTTTGGGAGATCGTTCAGCGCGACATCCCGGAACTCAAGCGAGTCATCTTGGCTATGGTACCAAAATGAGCCCTGGGCTCTGACTCTGGGTTTAGCGCGCGCCCTTTGCCTAAGCTCAATCTTTGGTGGTTCCACAAACAGGTTAACAGCGCGAGGAAGAAGAGCGATTATGAGTAGCATACTCACCGCCGATGAAGAACCATTCCGCGCCGGATTCTGGCAGCGACAGTTCAGTTCGAACTCCACTACTTATCAAGTCGTGTTTGACGTGATGTTTGGCATCCTGATGCCCCTTGTGTGCTTTTACTTCGATCCGGGCATTATTCGGGATGGCGCGGTTCGATTGTTCTCTCCGACGCTTCTGCACGCTGTCCTTGTTTACAGTCTAAGCGCGATAGCGATTCTCACACTGATCGTTTGGCTATCTTTCGCGAATTGCATCAAAGCAGCGGGCGCGATAATTTCAGGGATTTTCGTGTCAGGCGCCGTGTGCTCATTCACAATCGGGATCATCATCCTGCCGCTAACCGCGGTAGGTCTATTATTCATCATAGGAATTCTCGGTCTTGTTCCATTCGTTACCGGCTTCGTCTATCTTCGCAACGCGCTCCGCGCTATTCGATCGGCCACCCCGATCCTTGGGAGGCCGATTCTTGCCTCCGCGGTTTCGGTCGGATTGCTGATCGCCGCCGGGTTGCCCGCGATCGGTGAATTCACAATCTCACGGATTGTTACGCGATCCATGAATCAACTGCTCACTCAACAGGACTCTCGCTCCTTTGAAGAGGCGGTTGGACGAATCAAGTATTTAGGTTGGGCCGACGATCTGGACAGGTTGGTTCGCGCCTACGAAACCGAACCAAATCGACAACGGAAAGATAGACTGGCGAAAGCATACAAAGAGATCACCGGGCAGGAGATCGAGGATCGACTGTCGATCCTTAATGACTAGAGGCCTTGTTGGATGAATGGAGCGGCGCGAAGGCCGGTACTCCATGATGTCGCAGGCAATTTCGCGTTTGGACGAGGTCAAACTTTGCTCGAAGTCACAAATCTATCCAAAGACTACCCAACCCCGCGAGGGCCTCTGCCGGTGCTTTCAGGGATTTCGCTCAGCTTATCCCGGGGCGAAGCCGTTGCTATCATGGGACCTTCGGGCAGCGGTAAGAGCACTCTACTTCACATCATCGGGGCGCTCGACAATCCGACGTCGGGCAGCGTCACACTCGACGGCGCAAACCCGTTCGAGCTTGATGAGAAAGCGCTTGCCGCGTTTCGAAATCAAAAGATCGGTTTTGTGTTTCAGGATCACTGTCTCCTGCCGCAGTGTTCCGTGCTCGAGAACGTTTTGACTCCGACTCTAGTTGCTCAATCGGGAAAGGACTCGTCAGAGAGAGCGCGGGCCTTGCTTGATCAAGTCGGCCTTTCTGAGCGGCTCGATCACCGGCCCGCGGAGTTGTCCGGCGGCGAGAAGCAACGTGTTGCTCTGGCGCGAGCGCTGATCAACGAGCCGGTGCTGCTGTTGTGCGATGAGCCGACTGGGAACCTCGATTCTAAATCGGCCGAGACAGTAGCTTCGTTGCTCCTTGAGCTGCACGCGCGACAAGAGACGATTCTGGTTGTGGTGACTCACAACGCGGAACTCGCCGGCAGGTTTCCGGTGCGCTACGAAATGGCCGGGCAGGGAATCAGGAAGACGTGATGCGACTCTCCACTCTGCTTTCTCGAAATCTCTCATACTTCTGGCGCAGTAATCTTGCCGTCGTGCTCGGAGTCGCAACGGCTGTGGCCGTTCTTTCAGGAGCGTTGCTGGTGGGTGATTCGGTGCGCGGCAGCTTGCGCGATCTGTTTGTCCAAAGGCTAGGCAAAACCGACAGCGTCATTGCTTCAACCAGTTTCTTTAGAGAGCAGCTCGCTGATGAGCTTCAAGCTGACCAGCGATTTGCTAAGGCTTTTAGCGGCGTGTGTCCGATGATTGTCGCGAGCGGTCTGGTCATTGACGACAAGAGCGGGCGGCGAGCGTCGCGCGTTCAGGTCTATGGCGTGGACGATCGGTTTTGGAAGTTTCACGGACTCGACGTGAAAGCGCCCGGCGAGCGAGAAGTCCTGCTCAGCCCTGATCTGGCGCGTGAGTTGGGCACAGGTGGCGGCGAGACGGTTCTGCTACGAATGGAGAAGCCCTCGGCCATTCCTGCCGGATCGCTGCACGGCCGCAAGGATGATCTGGGCCGGACGATTCGCCTGGCATTTCGGGAAGCCCTGGCGGCCTCAAGTCTTGGCGAGTTCTCGCTTAGCCCAAGCCAGGGAGAAGTGCGAGCGATCTTTGTGTCGCTCGCGAGACTGCAACGAGACGTTGAAAGACCCGCAAAGATAAACACAATTCTCGTGGCGGACAAATCGCCGGGCGCCGATCGCACGACGAACGGCCCGGCCGTCTTAGCCGAGATCCTGAAGGATACTCTCTTGCTTGAAGACCTCGGTGTGAAGCTCCGCGTGCTGGACCGGCAACGCGGCATCGCCCTCGAAAGCGAAACGGCGATTATTAGCGATCCGGTTCATGCGAAAGCTGTAGAGGCAGGCGAGAAGGCTCACCTCAGCGTGGTTCCTGTCCTTAGTTACTTGGCGAACAGCATCCGCTTGGGCTCGCGTGAAGTGCCCTATTCGGTGGTAACCGCGATCGACCCCAAAGCATTCGAGGAAATGAGTCACCGCGCGAGTCGCGGCGACGCGACGGCTCGCGCTGACGCCTCAGGCTTGCCGCACATCGTGCTGAACCAGTGGGCGGCGACCGACCTCGGCGCAAGTCGCGGCGATGAGATCACGCTTGAGTATTACCTCTGGGAAGATGAAGGCCGGCTCAGGACTGAAAGCGCGAAGTTCATTCTCGATGCGATCGTGCCGTTCGATGATGAAGCCGAGGATCGCGACCTTGTTCCTGACTATCCCGGTCTGACTGAAACCGAAAACATCGCCGATTGGGATCCGCCTTTCCCGGTCGATCTCAAGCGGGTGCGACCGAAAGACGAGGACTACTGGCATAAGTATCGAACGACGCCTAAGGCGTTCATTCCGCTCGAGACGGGGGTCAAACTCTGGCAGTCGCGGCACGGCAAGTTCACGTCACTTCGCATACGAGCGTTGGATGGCGGCGATCCGCGATCACGCCTGCAGCCTTTCAAGAGCAGTCTTCGCGCCGCGTTGGACCCGATTGAGATGGGTGTTTCGGTTAGTTCGGTGAGAACGCAGGGTCTTGAAGCATCTCAAGGCGCGACGGACTTTGGAGAGTACTTCCTTTACTTCAGTTTCTTCTTAGTTGTCGGCGCATTGCTGCTCGCGAGTCTCTTCTTCAAGCTGGGGATCGAACAGCGATTGCGCGAGATCGGCACTCTTCGAGCGGTTGGCTTTCCGGCTGGAGTCGTACGCTCGCTGTTTTTGCGTGAAGGACTTGTGCTTGCGACTAGCGGAAGCGTTCTCGGAGTGATCGGTGCGATTGGCTACGGGGAGCTGATGATGTACGGCTTGCGAACGTGGTGGGTAGGAGCGGTCGGCACTACGATGCTCAGTCTACATGTGTCGGCTCTGTCGCTCGCGCTCGGAGGTGTTGGCGGAATCGTAGCCGCGCTGTTGTGCATAGTCTGGACGCTGAGGAGCCTGGGCGCCGCGTCGCCGCGCAGTATGCTGACCGGCAACCTTGATGCGGCGAGCCGCGAATCTTCGCGACGCTTAACCGCCTCGCCGCGTGTCTTCGCGATCGTCTTCGCATTAGCCGCGCTGCTCCTGTTGATCGCCGCGTCGTTGAACCAGATCGGAAAGACCGCCGGGTTCTTTGGCGCGGGAGCATTGCTGCTGACGGCGTTGCTGTGTTTCGAATACGCCCGGCTCCGGCGCAACGCAGGGAACGTGATCAAGGGCAGCGGCTGGTGGCCCGTCTCCCGACTCGGTTTCAGAAACGCGGCTTACCGTCCCGGCCGCAGCATTCTATGCATCGCGCTTATTGCCTCCGCGGCGTTCATCATCGTCGCGGTGGATGCCTTCAAGCGAGACACCGGCGATGCGAGGCTCGAAAGGAAATCCGGCAACGGAGGATTCCCGCTGCTGGCCGAGTCAATGCTGCCGATCTATCACGACCCGAATACCAATGAAGGAAGAGAGGCATTGAACCTCGCGGTTCAGAAGGGGTTTGACCCTGGGAGTGTGAGCTTCACTCGATTTCGAGTGCGGCCGGGCGACGATGCGAGTTGCTTGAACCTCTATCAGCCGCGCAATCCGAGGATACTCGGGGCCGGCGAAGGTTTTATTCAAAGCGGCCGTTTTGTGTTTCAGGACTCGCTCGCCGAGAGCAGGGAAGAGAAGGAGAATCCGTGGCTGCTGCTGAATCGCGAGCCGGCGGACGGCGCGATTCCGGTCATTGCGGACGCGAACTCGATGACCTACGTGCTTCATCGGAAGCTCGGCGACGAGATGGTCGTGAGCCGGACGAACGGCGACCCGGTGCGGTTGCGGTTGGTTGCCGCGTTGGCCGACAGCCTCTTCCAGAGTGAGTTGTTGATCTCGGAAGCGAACTTCTTGAGCTCGTTCCCGGAGCAAGGCGGCTACAGTTTGTTTCTGATGGACGTGGCTCCGGAAGCCTCTTTGGTGGCTGCAGGCGTTTTGGAAGAGCAGCTTTCGGACTTTGGGTTTGATGTCATCTCAACCGGGGAGCGGCTGGCGAGTTTTCATCGCGTGGAGAACACGTACCTGTCGACGTTTCAAACGTTGGGCGGGCTCGGCCTGGTGCTGGGAACGTTAGGGCTTGCGACGGTGTTGCTGAGAAACGTGCTGGAGCGCAGACGAGAGTTGGCGCTGCTCAGGGCGATCGGCTACAACTCGCGGCACTTCGCATTGATGGTCATTACGGAGAACGCGTTTCTTGTAAGCTGCGGGCTTGGGATGGGAGCGCTTTCGGCGCTGGTCGCAATTGCGCCTGCGTTTGCTTCGAGAGGCGGTCAAGTGCCCGCTCTCTCGTTCGCATTGCTGTTGATCGTATTCGTGACGGGACTTCTGGCGTCGCTGGTAGCGACGGTGGCTGCGCTGAGGACGCCGTTGCTCCCTTCGCTGCGCTCTGAATGAGATTCGACAAGTGAAGGAGAGGGCGCTTAAGCTTCGAGGCAGAGTGACGAGAATCGAAGTGACATGGGAGTATCCAAGTGGCCTTGGGGTTAAGTGACTGGGCGAGCATCGCGACTATCTGTGGCGGTGTATTGGCGATCGCTGTGTTATGGTACACGGCTCGCCAGGTTCATCAGAATACGAAGGTAAGTCGAGGTCAATTCTGGCTCGAATTGGAGAAAATGTTTTCCGCTCATGACGATGTGCACCTAAGACTTCGGCCCGGCGGTGAATGGCATTCAACCGGCAAAGGGCCTTCAACGCCGAGAGAATGGGCTGCACTCGAGGACTACATGGGTCTTTTCGAACATTGTGAAATCTTGATCGAGAAGAAGCTAATTGATCTTGAAACATTCCGAGCGCTCTTCTCATATAGGCTTGGGAACATAATCGTAAATCCAATCATCGTAAACGTAAAACTAGTTAGGGAGAAGAAGGGCTGGAAACACTTCATCCGGCTGTTGGATAGGCTGGATATCCAGGTGCCACAACGGTCACCTGACCCGACATTGGATAGCAGTGGCTGACGCGAGACGAAAGTGCATATGAAGAAGGAGACTTCACCTGAGACCGAAGACGATTTGCGGCCAGAATATGATCTTAAGACGCTGCTCAAGGGTGGGTTGCAGGGCAAGTACGCGGGCCGATATCGTGAGGGCACGAACCTCGTGCTGCTAGCGCCTGATGTCGCGCGCGCGTTCCCGACCGAGGAGGCCGTGAACGAAGCCCTTCGACTCGTGATCCGAATCGCTCATATTCCAGTTGATACTGAGCCAACCAGCTCCGAACCGTAGCGATCATTTTGGCGCCCACCTGCATACCCCCCATTTTGGCTGCGCCGGCTTGGAAGCACCTCATTTCGCAGCACTCTTCGGCTGCGCGCTTCATCTTTCGTTCCGAATGGTCTACCATAAGGCAAACCAAAAAACGGGAGGTGTAGGGACGTGCGCAGAAGATTGTTCTTCACGGGTGCTTTAGCTTTTCTGTTGACGGCATCCGCGTTCGCGGAGAACTGGCCGCAATGGCGCGGGCCGTCGCTCAACGGCTTAAGCAGCGAGAAAAACCTCCCAACTCGGTGGAGCACCGAAGAAAACGTGACCTGGAAGCTCACCATGCCGAGTTGGACCGGCGCGACTCCGGTCATCTGGGGCGAGCGGATCTTTCTAAATGTCGCCGAAGGAAACGACCTGTATCTCTGGTCAGTTGACCGAACAAAGGGCCAGGTGATCTGGAAGAAGATGCTGGGCAGCGGCAACACCAAGATGCGAAAGCAAAACATGTCATCGCCTTCGCCGGTCACCGACGGGAAGAGTGTCTGGGTGATGACCGGGACTGGGGTGTTGAAAGCCTTTGACTTCAGCGGCAACGAGCTGTGGGTTCGCGACGTCCAGAAAGACTACGGGCGGTTCGGATTAAACTGGGGTTATGCGTCTTCGCCGTTGCTATACGAAGACGCGCTGTTTGTTCAAGTGCTGCACGGAATGAGAACCGACGATCCGTCGTACCTGATGCGCATCGACAAGAAGACCGGCAAGACCGTGTGGAAAGTCGAACGCCCGACTAGCGCCATTATGGAATCGCCCGATTCCTACACAACGCCGGCGCTTGCTCGCCAGGGCAATAGTCTGGAGATCGTTGTGACGGGCGGCGACTGCGTGACAGGTCACGACCCTGCGACGGGTAAGGAATTGTGGCGCGCAAACGGCCTCAACCCCGACAACCATCCCAACTATCGAATCGTCGCTTCACCGGTTGTTTATGAAGGCATCGTGTACGCGCCGACGAGAGTGAAGCCGCTTCTTGCCATCAGAGCAGGTGGGCGAGGCGACGTTTCACAATCAAACCGGCTTTGGGCTTTCGACCACGGGCCCGACGTGCCGACTCCGGTGACCGACGGGAAGTACTTCTACGTCGTCGATGATCGCGGAGTGATGTGGTGTCTCGATGCGAAGACGGGCCAGGAGATCTGGGGACCGCAGCGTATCAAACCTGCGACGTATAGTTCATCGCCAGTGCTGGCCGACGGGAAGCTTTATGTCACCAACGAAGAAGGGCTAACGACGGTGTTGAAAGCGGGACCGAAGTTCGAGGTCATCGCGGAGAATAATCTGAACGATTACACGCTCAGCTCGCCGGCGATTTCAGACGGACAGATCTTCATGCGAACCGCTCAGTATCTCTACTGCATAGGCAAGCGCGTCGCGCGCTAAGACTTCACGTTCTGTTTGGGAGAAAAGCTATGATCAAGAAAACAATGACTGCGACAGCTCTGATAGTGCTGTTGCTTACTACGGCGATGGCTCAGAACAACTGGGCGCAGTTCCGCGGGCCCGGTTCGCTTGGCACCGCCGAAGACCCAAGCCTGCCCGATACCTGGAGCACGACCGAAAACGTCGCGTGGAAAACCGAGATTCCCGGCACCGGTTGGAGCTCGCCCGCCGTTTGGGGCAATAACATATTTGTGACTTCCGTCGTCAGCTCGGTCGAGGGCGAGAAGCCAAAGAAGGGGCTTTACTTCGGCGGCGAGCGGAAACCCGCGGCCGACGTTCATCGCTGGGTTGTCTACTGCGTCGACTTCAAGACAGGCAAGATTCGTTGGGAACAGGAAGTGATGAAGGGCCCGCCCGAGATCCCGCGCCACTTGAAGAACAGCTATGCTTCGGAGACTCCGGTGACCGACGGCGAGCGCGTCTATGCTTATTTTGGCAATGTCGGCGTGTTCTGTTTTGACATGAATGGCAAGCAGCTCTGGTCGAAAAAGTGGGAACCGGTCGCGACCCGGTACGGCTGGGGCACGGCGGCTTCTCCCGTGCTCTTCAAGGACCGGCTGTACATCGTCAACGACAACGACACCAAATCGTTTATGGTCGCTTTGGATAAGAAAACCGGCGAGCAGATTTGGCGAGTCGAAAGAGAGCAGGGCACCAACTGGGCGACGCCGTACGTGTGGGAGACAGCAGGGAGGACCGAGATCATCACGCCCGGAACAAAGAAGGTCAGGTCGTATGACTTGAACGGCAAGCCGCTTTGGGAGTTCACCGGCATGTCTTCGATCGCGATACCGACTCCGTTTTCAAAGCACGGGCTGGTCTACATCGCTTCAGGCTACGTTGGAGATCAGCTTAGGCCGGTGTACGCGATCAAGCCGGGCGCTTCAGGAGATATATCACTCAAGCCGGGCGAGCAGAGCAACAACTTCATCGCCTGGTATCAGCCGCAAGCAGGTCCTTACAACGTATCGCCGATTGTTTACGGCGACTACTACTACACGCTCTACGATCGCGGTTTTTTCACTTGTCACGACGCGAAGACCGGGGCCGAGGTCTACCCGAAAGCCCGTATCGATCCGGGTGTGGCGGCATTCACATCGTCGCCCTGGGCTTACAGCGGGAAGATATTTTGTTTGAGTGAAGACGGCGACACGTTCGTGATTCAGGCGGGCAAGGACTACAAGCTGGTGGGCAAGAACTCGCTGGACGAGATGTGCATGGCTACGCCGGCGATCGTGCGGGGGAGCTTGATCATTCGGACGGCGTCGAAGCTTTATCGGATAACGAAGGGCGGGGCTTCGAAGGCGTAACCGCGGTAACCCGCGAAGCGGGCGGCGGAATAGAGCCACGGGTGAGTCCGCGAACCCGTGGATGAGGTGAACGGCCAGGCGAACCCCCGGAAGGGGGTGGCGGAGATTGCCTCGGAGTTCACAGGCTTTCGTTGACGATTTCCATTTCGCGTATCGGCGTCAGGCGTCACCCTCTTCGAGGGTTTGTTCGGCCTGATCTCACGTAGTCCACGGGTTCGCGGACTCACCCGTGGCTTTACTCCGACATCCCTTCGGGATTGATAGAGGTCACTATGAAGAAGCTATGCGTAATTCTGGTGGGAGCAATCGCAGCCGTGGCCGGCTACGCTCAGATTCAAAAGGAGCAGCCGGGCGTCTTCAACTTCACACTGGTGAGCGAACAGTTTTGCACCGGCGGACAACCAAGGATCGAAGCTCTTGAAAAGCTGAAGTCCGAGGGCGTGAAGTCGATCATCAACCTCCGACAACCCAGCGAGCATCGCGCCGCCGATGAAGAAGCAAAGGCCAAAGAACTTGGGATCAAGTACTACAACATCCCGGTCGTGTATCGCGACCCCAAGGAAGAACAGGCCACAGAGTTCTTGAAGCTAACCGACGATCCCGCGAATCGCCCGGTCTTCATCCACTGCACGGCGGCAATCCGAGTCGGCGCGTTTTGGATGATCAGGCGCGTTCTGCGAGACGGTTGGACGGTTGATGCTGCTGAAGAAGAAGCAAAGAAGATCGGCCTTAGGGAAGCGCCGCACCTCGTGGAATTCGCGCGGGCTTACATCGCGAAGTATCAGAAGAAATAAGCCCTCGCTTCACAAGGGCTGCGAGTCGCTCTCTGGCGTCTAAGGAAGCATCAGATGAGCTTGGGCTGGATCAAGATCGAAGGTATGAATCGCAGCCGAATGCTTCCGGAGCAGCTCTTCAATGGTGCTTACTGGACAGGTTCCAACCCGCAGCCAGATGAATTTGGGAGGATGCCCGTGCAGCAGACTGCGCGACTGAAAGTCCGAATCCTTTGAGACGATCGCGAAACCGTTGGCTTTGGCGTATTCCCAGATTTGAGTGTCTGAGCGTCGCGCATTCCGAGTTCCCGGATGTGCGCGCTGTCAGGATAAAGGTTGGTTGGCCAACAAACTCGGCAGTCGGGGCGAGAGGTTCTGGTCGAAATAAGAGCTTCACGCTGGAAGGCTCGCCAGCTTGCGCTCGCGATCAGCCGCAAACGCAAGACACGCACGAACGTCATCGAGAGTCAGGTCAGGAAACTCAGCGATAATTTCCTCTTGTGACATCCCACCCGCAAGGTATTCCAGCACGTCCGTAACCGTCATCCGAGTGCCACGAACGCCTGGTTTGCCGCTACGTTTGTCCGGCTCGATAGTGATGATCGTCGAGTAATCCATCGAGCCTCATCATAGCATGCTCCCTCGAAGCGAGGTAGCACGATGATCCACAACGAAGCTAAGGTTAAGGGGTTTCGACTGAACAAGTTCAAGTAGTTCGACGAGCCCGGCGGTCTGCTGAGAGCTGGAAGATGCGCAAGCCTAGGTCCTTGCCAGTTTCACCAAAGCGGCCCGGGCTTCTTCGGATGTGTGGATTGGTGTGTCGAAATCCAGTCTCAGCTTGCGTTTATCAGCGAGCAAATCAAATCCTTCGCTGTCGATTCCGGTCATCGTTACGGCTCCGACTGTCTCACTCCCGGTGAGCCCGCAATAGTGAAACAAAGCCTTCTGGTGATCGCGATTCATGTGCTCGACGATTCCGCGTTCGGTTTTGCGAAAGGGATTCTCGAGAAGCATCGCGTCCGGCTCGATCCAGAAGATCTGTCCAAACCCGCCGATGAAGCGCGCTCTTCGGAGGCGAATCCGGTAGAAGGAAAAGTCATGTGTTTCGAAGTATGACTCCGCCGAAGGGAAGTACCGCAAGTAGCGTTCGCGGATGTCGGTTTCAGATGGATCGATCGCTTCAGCATCTCCGATCCAGGTTAGTCGGCTGCCAGCCTGGGGATCTTCGGCCTGCGGGTCGAAGACCGTCAGCGACACTTTGTTGTTGTGCTTGATGTTGCGAGTATGCTGAGCGATCTCACTGATGAGAATCCCGGGCTGGCCGTCATAGTCGAGCGTGTACGGAGCTATCGAGCCGAAGGGGTAGCCTTCGACGTCGATCGAATGCGTGGACAACACACCGAAGCTCTGGCGATAGAGTAGCCGTCTCGCGGTAAGTGCCTGATCTGACATGCTTGTTATTGTAGCTCATCAGCGCGTGTTTCAAATGGATCAGGCTTGCACAACGATTGGAATCACTAACGATGTTCGAAAACGTCAGGTTCTTTGAGGAGCGTCTCCGTGCCTTTGGGGTTAGTTACCTTCTAAACCTCGCTAACCGCGGAGGCGCAGAGACGCGGAGGTTACGCGGAGAATTGAGCACCCCACGGACTACGACTGCGGCGGCTTGAAGTACAAGACGATTCCCGCACCTACCGCGACGAGTACCATGCCGACATAGATCAGCGGATTTGGAGCCGTCTTGGGCGGGTGCTGCCACATCGAGAACAACACGTTTACGATTGGTGCGCCGCCGAACACCAGCGGCATCACGTAAGTCGGAAGGCCTCCGCTCTTGAAAGCATAGATGATGCACAGCGCACCCGCTGCGCCGAGCGCCCCACCGAGGGTCGCCCACGTCATGCCGCCGCTATTGAAGTCCTTAAGCCCGCCCTGCGCTCCCAATGCGATCACTGGAACCAGCACTCCGATCAGAAAGTAGGCGACTCCAACGCACAGCAACGCGCGGAACGGATTGCCAAGCGCGGTTTGTCCCTTGTGTAGAACGGGTCCGTAGAGCCCCCACGAAAGCGCAGCGCCTAAAGCAAACATCACCCAGATCATATTTTTGTTTTGCTCCTTATTGATTTCAGCCATCGTCTCGTTTCCGTCTCCTGGAGATCCGATTAATACCTCACTTCAGTGAGGTGCTCCGCGGCCGCCGGGGCACCACAATGCGCATTCATTAACACCTCACTTCAGTGAGGTGTCCGGCGGCCCACAGCGTACCGAACCGTTTTAGCGGTTTGGCCTCCAGGCCGCATTCTAGCGCAGCGGCTCAGCTTCATCAGCCTCGTCATCGTGCCATTCTAGCCCGTGCACCTTAACAAGAGCCGAAAGCTCTTCAGCGAACGACTTCCGCCGGTGATGTTCCTCCTGAGTCTCGATGTAGCGCACCACAGCGTCCAGATTCGAGTGCGAAACCGAGAATGCACCGTAGCCGCGTCCCCACGTAAACTTGCTGGCGATTATCCTATTCGCATTGATCCAATGTGACGAGGCGCCCTTCAATAATTTCAAAACTTCTTCTATCGAGAACCTCGTTGGGAGGTCGACAACCGCATGCGCGTGGTCGGGATTAACGTAGTTGGTTTTCATGTAGATCCCCTTCGAGCGCGAATAGTCGTAGAGGAAGCTCGAGACCTTCACGCCGGCGGGCTTGGCCAGCATTCGTTCGCGTCGCAACGTCGCCCAAGTTAGATGCAACCAGCATCGCGAGTAAGAATGGAGAGACATCGCTAAACTCCGAGTTGTGGAAACTTTGAAACAGTTTTCGCGGTTTGTCGTGTACTAGTTCTGCGCGATGATGCGCGGCGCAGTAGCGAAACCGTTGAAACGGTTTCGTGAGTCCGCAGGTCCAAAACACCCAACTAAAGTTGGGTGTTAATCCGAACTCACCCCCCATCGGCCAGGCTCGCAACACCCAACTGAAGTTGGGTGTTAATGAATAAGGAGCAGCACTTCCGGAAGCTGCTTGCTTCACGTAAACGTCTAATGAAGCGTGGCACTCCCTAGCTAGGCTTGCTGCCAAAACAATACAGCGCGCTTCGCGTCCTGATGTAAATTCGGCCGTCAGCAATCGCGGGTGTCGCGAAACACTCATCGTCGAGCTGGTTCACCTTGAGTATTTCCCAGTCGCCCGCGGCCTTCAGCACCGACACCGCGCCTCCTTCTCCGATCAGGAAGACCTTGTCGTCGGCGCCCACCGGGGAAGAGAAGTACTTGTCGATCGCGCCCTGCAAGCGGCCCTGCTTGAGCACCTGACCCGTTGCTGGATCAAACGAAATCAGTATGCCGCCGTCGTTTACCATGTAGAGCACGCCCTTGTAGAGCAGCGTCGAAGGAACTTGCGGAACCGGCCTTGTGTAGCGCCATCGAATCGCGGTCGCAGTCTGATCGCCCGTGCCGCCGAGCTTGATCGAGAGCAGCCCGTTCTCGGACGCCATCATCGCGCGGAAGACGCCCCAGTCTTTTTCGTTGAGCTTGTCGTCGCGATTCGTGTCAAAGGCTTCGAATGCTTCGTTCAGCATCTTGTCCATCGTCGCTTTGCCGGAGATCTCGGTCTTGGCGATCTGGCCGTCGTGGTTGGCGTCGTACTTCGCGAGGCCCTCCGCAAAGCTGACCGTCCTCACCTGTTCACCGGGCTGATTCTGCGGGAAGCCCCAACCGTTGACGTACAGATACTCGGCGTCGTGACTCGCGATCGACTTCATCTCGCAAGCGAGACCTCGAACAAACCAGACTCGCTTGCCGTCTTCGACCGAGTAAGCCGAGAGTTGAAACGACTCGGGGATGATGATCTGCTTAGCGCCTTGCTTTGGTTGATAGACGGTGGGCGTCGAGTAGCCGGAGATAACTTCGGGGCGTTCGACCTTCCAGCGCAACCGGCCGGAGTTCTTGTCTACGGCGATCAGGAACGAGCCCGGATTGTCTTGATCTACCGGCAGGATCACTTTGTCATCGACGAGAATCGGCGAAGCACCAAAGCCATAAAACATGTTGAAAGGCCCGAGCGGGAGCTTCCAACGTTGCTTGCCTGCCGCGTCGTAAGAGATTAGGCCGAACTCCTGGAAGAAGACGTAGACGTTCTCGCCATCGGTGACGGGACTTGGAGAAGCGGGCCCGTTTACGTTTTGCAAACGGCCTGCAAGCGAGCGCGGGACTTCGCGCTGCCAGAGGAGCTTGCCGGTCTGCCGGTCGAGACAGATGACTAGGAGCTTGTGGTTCTCTTTCTCTTTGGAGTGCGCGGTGAGAAAGATCCGGTTGCGCGTGAGCACCGGCGAAGAGTGTCCAGGCGGCAACGGCGTCTTCCAAAAGACGTTCTTCGCCGGCCCGAACTCAGTGGGCAAACCAGTAGTGGCAGAAACTCCGGTGCCGTTAGGCCCACGGAATTGAGTCCAGTCTTCGGCAGTCGCGACGAGCGACGACGACGCCATCAACGCCGCAATTAACAGCGGAAAGAGAAAGTGCTTGGTCTTTGACATAGAGGAGTCCGTGAAATCGAAATTTGCTGAAAGCCTTCAGAGCCTTCAAAAGGATATCGCGCGGTGGATTCTAGTTGATCACGGAGGAAAAAGAAAAGCGCGTAATGTTTTCTATTGATCTGATGCCACGAACAGGCAGTTTTCTGGGAGTCTTGTGCTCTGAAACGTCAATTGAGCTATAGTCTCGAATCGAGGTAGGGATTCATGATCAACTGGCCGACTGTATTCTTGGCTTTGGGTCCCGCAATCATTACGGGCATTTTCACCGCTCTTGGATCATGGCTACTCTATCGCTACCAACTAAGAACGAAAACGCAGGAACTTCGGGGCCAGACTGAACTGAGAGCACGAGAGTTATTCTTCGAGGCTTATCAAAGGGGTATCGACAATAGTACCCGTCAGACTGAGGCCATAGCTAAAGTGCTCGGACAAATGACCGCGCTGCTACACGAAGATCGTGATGATGAAGAAAAGCAGCAACAGGCGCTCTGCGCACTAGTGTTGATGATGACGGTGAGTGTTCAACCCTTGTTGGATTGGTTGAGTGAGCTGGAATCAGAAGTACAGCAGCTTGGTTTAACCGAGAGGAAGCAACGTGACCTTTCCCGAATCAGGAAGATTCTTTCGACTAACTTGGACGGTATCAACATCAACGAAGTAGGACCATTGTATGTTGAGTTCATGACCGCAATAAGTCTCATCTATTCCCTCAACAATGCGATACTTGCCAAGAAGTGCGAAGACCTATTTAGCGAATACTTGCCTCAACAAAAAGCGTTGATCGACTAGATCAAGCTTTCATGATAACCAGGTCGGAACCACTTGTGGCTCTGGTCTCGCAGTCCGAAAAGCGGTCCTTGAAAATGCACAGGCAGTCCTCGATCTCGTGCGGTTTCAAACTGCGAAGCGCAACTGGTAGTTCTGCGATCGAAATTGTTCGCAGCTTTCGCGGAAACCCGAGGGCGCGAGCGCCCCGCCTTGTGCCACTGTGTAGTTAGACTCGGTCCGGCATTTTGCCGAGCTTTGCGCCAATACGGAGCGCGGTATCGTACACCAGTAGTTCACCAACACCACGAACCGATCCGCTTGCCTGATCGATAGCTGTGTGAAGTTCGTAGAAGCTGCGCATCCGGCTAAGGTCGATTTCCAAGAGTAGGCGGAGGATTGCTTGTAGCACCACTCGCTTAATGCGGTGTTGGTGCTTGTATCGCTTTCCACCTGGTGTCTCAGCCAGAGCCGCCCGCGCCACTGCAGACTGGAGCGTGGGTTCGCTGGCGAAAGTACATAGTTGGGCCTCCAGACGAGGTTGGCAAGTCTCGAGGTACGTCTGCACAACCGCCTCAAGTGTTCCAAGAGGCGGACCACTGGTGGGTTGCGCGCAGGCTGACGAATTCTTCGGGTTTGAGCCACAGCTACTCATACGTTTGAGTTGATCTTACGCTCCAATACGAATCTCCTCCAGAGATATTTCCCCCGCCCAGGTGTCTCCCGGAGAGATCACAACTCGACGCGTTCCAGGGTTGACCGGGCAGCCGCTGAACGGAACGGATCCGGTTCGGTCCCGATCTCGTCGCAGGCTCGATTCATCGCCTCCATCACCTGAACTGGCGCGTGGCGAGCAATGTATTCAGCCAGCGCCCGGCTGAACAACTCGCTTCGGGATTTCTTCATCCGGCGAGCCAACTCTTCCGCGCTCTCGAAGAGGTCGTCGGGTATTGATACTGCCGTTATCATACCGGGACTATCATTCTCAGCTTGCCTTGGCTGAACCGTGCGTCAAGCGCACCGGGTCAGGAATGAAAGATGACCTTATCGCGGTTTATCTCGATGAAGTCGAATACAGCGAACTCTTCAGAGATCGTCTTCAGGTTCGCAAGGAATAGCGATTCTAATTCTGAGTTTTTGATGTTGCCCGTTGAAACGAACAAGAGCTTGAATGGACGACGATGCAGATGGAATGAGTTGACGAAGTCCGCATCCTTGGTGACCACGACATATTGTTTGCGAATCGACAGGGCGTTGATGGCTGTGTCCTGCGTGGCATTTCCAAGCGGAAGGTCGAATGTGTGGATGGCCTCGAACCCGGCCTCACGGAACCGCTTGACCAAACGACGCGGAAGCTGGGCATCAACTAGAAACTTCATGCGAGCGCAGGCTCAATTCGTTTGATCTGACTTAGCCGAGTGGCAAACGCCAACGCCGCGAGAATGTCCTCATGTTCCAGGTCTTCGTAGTCGGCGAGAATCTCTTCAGGAGTCATCCCAGAACTGAGCAGTTCAAGAATCATTTCAACGGGGTAACGCAGTCCGCGAATTGTTGGCTTCCCGTGGCATATTTCAGGATCAATCGTGATTCGATCGGAAAGGTTCATAAGCTGTCTCCGGCTGAGACTGTACCACACATCGTCCGCGTTGGAGGGATTGTTCCTCAACCTTCGATCTCAACTTTCTCGTGAGCGTGCTGAACAACGAAAATCGACTTGCTGGGGATGGCCTCAAGGTGAGCGCACTTGACGGGTAGTGATAATATGTCGCCCATGAAAACACGACTCGTGCTGGCTTTTCTCTTGATCGCGATGACGGTGTTGTCTGCGGGCGGGGCGCCGCAGAACGGCCATACGCTCTTCGGCGATCTCAAAGTCGACGACAGCAAGGTCCAGGGAATAAAGCCTGAGACGTTTCATCTCGTTCTTTACAACGCCAACCGTCAGGAGATCGGGCGCGAGAGGGTTTCCAGCGGAGGCCGTTACCGCTTCCTGGGGCTGGGCAACGGAGAGTACGAGATCGCTGTCCTGGTAGGCAACGACGAGATCACGCGAATACATGTTTATGTTATGGAGCTTCAAAACAGCGATATTCGCAAGGACATCGAGCTTCAGTGGGCGAACAAAGCGTCCGGATCGCTCAGCAACCCACAGACTGTGGCGGCTGACGCGTGCAACCATACGCCCGCAAATGAAGGGCTGTTCAAGAAGGCCGCCGATCACCTCAAGAACAAAAACTACGATCCTGCAATCTCCCTGCTCAATCAGATCGTCACCTCAGACCCGAAGGATTGCGTGGCGTGGACTGAACTGGGGACGGCCTATTTCCGGAAAGGGAACCTGGACGACGCAGACAAGAGCTATCAGCGAGCCTTGCAGGAGCGGCCTTCATACTTGGCGGCATTGGTCAATCTCGGAAAGCTCCGGCTGGCGAGAAAGAACTTCGAGGGCGCCATCGAGTCGCTTACGCTGGCCCTCAAAGAGCAGCCTCTGTCGGCTGACGTGAACCTCATGGTGGGCGAGGCCTATCTTCAGATCAAGAAAGGCTCGAAAGCAGTAGGTTATTTGAATGAAGCGCTAAGGCTCGACCCGATCGGCAAGGCTGAGGCGCACCTGCGCCTGGCCGCGTTGTACAAGGGCGCCGGTCTCAAAGAAAAAGCTGCCGCCGAGTACGAGCAGTTCCTTGCGAAGCGGCCCGACTATCAGGAGAAGGAAGCGCTTCAGCAGTACATTAAGGCCAACAAGAAGCCTTGAGACAGGTATTCCATCGCGGAACACTCGGCGCCCGATGAAGTGGGCTTCGTAGTAACGAATCCCTTTTCTTGCGGGCCGCCGGCACGGACAAATCCGTTACTAAGAAGGTAATGCGACCGCCTCGGTTGGGGTGGCGCGCACGCCGCGTAAGTCCGCGCGCAAGTCAGCGCACCAGCCGGCCAGTTCGGCGGTCTGCCCGCTCGATTGTGAGCCTTCCAAAACTCGCAATGCGCATTTGACTCAACGGGCGCGCGGTCTTATGATGTGCCCATCTTATCGATCCTGGGACTATCAATGCCAAGAGTGGACGCACAAAGAGCCACCCTGAGATCCCCGGTTTGAGTGAATCTAGGGAAGTGCAGTTGCAGCGGGCGCAATCGGTTGCCCGAATCTTGACGCGCCCGCAACGTTGGTATCAGGCTACATCTTGATGCCTTGAGTATGCGCACTGCGCGCCGAGTCTTCAGGCATCTTCAAGTCTGACTTTGACGAGTCAGATCAACACTCAGGCTCAGCCGTGATCCGAAGCAGATCGCGGCTAAGAGGAATGGAGGCACACACGGTGAAGGAAAGAAAATCACATCGACCTGCTTTGATTGGAAGGCGCGCCCGGTCTTTCTGGAGCGCGTTTCTTATGACGTTGATGATAACCGGAAGCGTTCCCGCACAATCAGGAAAATCTTCTGTGCGCGGCACCGTTCTGGACCCGAACGGACAGGTGGTGGCAGGCGCGCAGGTCACATTGACGAGCAATGAAACGAATGCTGCCCGCACTCAGACGACCAACGACAAGGGCGTCTTTGTGTTCGACCTTATCTCGCCCGGAGTTTATCGGGTCGAGGTCGAAGTCACGGGTTTCAAGAAATCGGTGCTTAACGCAATATCGGCGCTCGTCGATAACCCCACATCGATCGACATTCAGCTCGAAGTCGGAAACGTAACCGAACAGGTGACGGTTTCCGCGGGCGCGGCTGATGTGCTTCTCAACAAACAGGACGCGACGCTCGGCAACAACTTTCAGAACGCCCAGATCACCCAGTTGCCTTTGGAATCGCGAAACGTGGTAGCTTTGCTGAGCCTGCAACCGGGCGTCACTCCTGACGGGACGGTCACCGGCTCGCGTGCGGACCAGGCCAACATCACGCTGGACGGAATCGATGTCAACGAACAGCAGACCGGCCTCGATCCGCAAACCGACGAGGCTTTTTCGAGCGTCCTTCGTGTGAGTCCCGACTCAACGCAGGAATTCCGCGTTACGACCACGAACCCCAATGCGACGCAGGGCAGATCGAGCGGAGCGCAGGTCGCTTTGGTTACGAAAAGCGGGACAAATCAATTCAGCGGCAACCTGTACGCCTTTCACCGCAACACGGTAACAACCGCCAACGATTTCTTTAACAACCGGTCGATCGATCCGGATACGGGCGAGGGAATCGCGCGCCCTAAACTCTTGCGGAATCTGTTCGGCGGTTCGCTTGGCGGGCCGATTAAGAAGGATCGCTTCTTCTTCTTCTACAACTATGAAGGCCGGCGCGATGCGGCGGAGGAAAGCGTGGTGCGAGTAGTCCCGCTGGCAAGTCTTGGCCGCGGCGAAGTACGTTTTCCAAGTCCCTCGGGCAGCATCACCACTCTCACGGCAAGCGACATCAACGGGTTCTTCCCGCTTGTCGGCGTTAATCCCGTAGGCCTTGCGGTTCTGGCGGCCGCGGCGGCGAAGTATCCGGCTAACGCCACCAGCGAGGGTGACGGCCTCAATACGGGAGGGTTTCGGTTCAACGCGCCAACCTCCGTCAACTTCAACGCCAACATCATGCGATTGGACTACAACCTGACCAGCGATGCGAGACACATGCTGTTTTTCCGCGGGAACTATCAGCAGGATCTGGTGAGCTTTGCTCCGCAGTTTCCCGATACTCCGTCGCCGAGCTTTTGGTCGCACCCTTTTGGCTTCGTGGTTGGGCATACCTGGGCGGTCAACAAGAGCCTGATCAATGACTTCAAGTATGGCCTTACCCGTCTGGGGTTCACGAGCTTCGGCGATTCGGACCAGAACTTCATAAACTTCCGGTTCGTCTTCACGCCGCGGGCATTCAGCCGCACGTTTTCACGCACGACTCCCGTGCACAACTTCACCGACGATGTGTCATGGAACAAGGGGGATCACGGTTTTCAGTTTGGCACAAACATCCGGATCATTCGCAACAATCGCAATTCGACAGCGAACGCCTTCGACTCCGCGTCAGCCAACCCCTCTTTTTATGATTCCTCGGGCGCGATATTGACAAGGCCCTTTGCGTCGCAAATCGGTGGCGGCTTCACCTCGGACGTGAGGAGCGCCGTCTCAGCCGTCATTGGGCGATTCTCCGACTACGGCGCCAATTTCAACTTCGATATAGACGGCACGCTCTTGCCGTCCGGTTTGGGTCTGGCCAGAACTTTCGCCACCGAAGAGTACGATTGGTACGCGCAA
This sequence comes from Candidatus Onstottus arcticum, assembly GCA_038040485.1. Lineage (GTDB taxonomy): Bacteria > Acidobacteriota > Blastocatellia > UBA7656 > UBA7656 > Onstottus_B > Onstottus_B arcticum. The sequence goes on along the minus strand of JBBPIE010000007.1, from coordinate 76,387 downwards.
GACTCGTGGAAGCTGCACCCAAATCTTACTCTCACGCTCGGACTTCGTTATGGACTGAGCCGTCCGGTTTACGAGACAAACGGGTTGCAGGTCAAACCGACGACCAGTCTCAACGATTACTTCGAGAAGCGAAAGGCAAGCGCATTGGAGGGCAAGCCGTTTAACGACTCGATAGAAGTTGACCTTGCGGGACCTGCAAATGGAAAGGACGGCTACTACCCCTGGGACACGAACAACTTCCAGCCGCGCGTAGCTGCGGCCTGGTCGCCGAACTTCAAAAAAACCTGGCTGCGAAAGCTGTTTGGAAGCGATGGCGACGCGGTGATCCGCGGCGGATTCGCGATGACCAACGATCACATCGGCCAGCAGCTAGCCGTCCAGTTCGATTTGAACAGCACGCTGGGGTTCACTTCCAATCAGCAAATAGCGGCCAACACCTTCAACGTCAGCACGCGCCCGGGACCGCTATTTACGGGCTTCGGGCAGAGCGTGCGCGGGCTGCCTCAACTCAATACTCCCGCATCGCTGCAGTTCCCGCTCATCACTCCGGCCGATGAAGATCAGCGCATCGAATCGTCGCTCGACGACAAGATCATCGCGCCGGTCAATTACAGTTGGAATGTCTCTTATGGAAGGAAGATCAAAGGCGGACTTTTCGCCGAAGCGTCATATATCGGCCGCAAAGCGCGACACCTTCTCGCGACTCGCGACATAATGGCGCTAAACAACCTCAAGGATCCCAAGTCCGGCGATGACTGGTATTCCGCCGCAGGAAAGGTGGCCCGGCTCCGACTGGCCGACACGCCACTAGACAATGTCCAGAAGATCCCCTACTTCGAAAACCTGTTTCCGAACCTCGGAGACAATTTCTGGGGCGATCCTTCGCTTTCGTCCACGCAGTCTGTGTATGCGATCGTAGCGAGAGAGGATTTTCTGGGCTTCGGCTTTTTCGACGTTCTGGACTGGACGTTCGTCCAGTTGTTGATTGACGATCTGGGAGTTTTCCCGAACATGTTCTTCCAGCCGCAATATGCCGCGCTCTCGACGTTCAGCACGATTGGATCTTCCGACTATCATGCAGCCACGCTGAGCATCCGCGAGCGGTACAGGAACAGCTTGCAGTTCGACTTCAACTACACGTTGTCCCACTCGACCGACGATGCGTCCGGGCTGCAAGTAAGCGGTGCTTACGGCTCCGCGTTCATCCTGAATCCGTTGCGGCCTCAGGACAACAAAGCTGCGTCTGATTTCGACGTCAGGCACATCATCAACGCAAACAGTCTTTGGCAGCTTCCAGTAGGAAGGGGCCATCGATTCCTCGGCGATTCTCCGGGATTTGTCGATGCCCTGGCCGGAGGTTGGCAGTTGACTGGAATCTTCCGATGGAATTCCGGACTGCCGGTTCAATCGCCCTTCGACGCAGCGCAGTGGGCTACCAACTGGAACGTGCAAAGCAACGGCGTTCGAGTCGCCCCCTTCCAGTCTTCTCCGACTCGTGGCGGGAAGGAAGATCCCAATCTCTTCTCTGACCCGAAGGCTGCTTACAACGCATTTCGAAATGCGTTTCCGGGAGAAACGGGGGACCGCAATGTGCTGAGACTTCCCGGATATGTCAGTTTGGACATGGGACTGGATAAGAGCTTCTCGATGCCCTACAACGAGAAACACAAGCTCCAGTTCCGATGGGAGGTCTTCAACGTTACAAACACTCAGCGGCTGACGCTTCGGGTGGCAACGAGGACCAATCTGGGACTGAGTCAGGACTCACAGGTGACCACCAATGATCCGCAGAGCGGCTTCGGAAAACTGGACAGCATCCAGGGGTCGCCCCGAGTGATGCAGTTCGGTCTGCGTTATTCCTTCTGAGGTTGTGGCTTTGGATTCTGTTTCTGATGCGGGCTGGGGCTTGTTGCTCCAGCCCGCTTTCACTTTTGCCAGTCACGAACTCCGTAGGCGCTGCAGGTTGATTTCAGGAAGAGTTCCATTTCATTTCACTTTGGAACGCCACAGACGGCCGGTCACTGCGGACGCGCGACGCCTTCCGCCTTCAACGAGTCTGGCATCGCGCTCGGGTAGATCCAGGTCAGCAAGGGCGTCGTCATCAACGTGGTGACCAGGGCCATCAGAACCATTATCGAGAACAGCGGCGGCGAGAGAATTCCAAGATCAAGACCGATATTCAGAATGACCAACTCGACCAGTCCGCGAGTGTTCATTAGGATGCCCACCGCTGCGGACTCGCGCCATGACATGCCGTTCAGGCGAGCCGAAAGCAGCGAGCCGCCCAGCTTGCCAGCGACCGCCAGCAGGATTATCACGCCACAGTAGAGCCACATGCTCGCGCCGGTGATCAGAAAGATACTCGAGCGCAATCCGGTAAGCGCAAAATAGATCGGAAGCAAAAGCACAACTATGAGCGCTTCGAACTTTTCCGAAAGCTCTCGTGACAATTCGCCGTGCCTGGGCATTACGACTCCAGCCAAGAAAGCCCCAAACAAAGCGTGAACTCCCAGGAACTCCGTTATCAAACCTGAGGCCAGGACAACCAACAGAATCATGGCAATCAGGTCCTGCGTTAGATTGCCACGCCTTTCATAGGTCATCTCGAGCCGGCGCAGGACGGGCCTCACAACAAAGACCATCACCAGGACGAATGCGGCGAGGCCGCTCACGGTCAGCCACACGGGCAGTTCCAGGCTTGAAGCGCGAACTATGACGACGATCGCGGCGAGGATGCACCACGCGGTGACGTCGTCCACAGCGGCGCAGGCGATCGCTACGGAGCCAACTCTGGTGCGCAGCATGTTGCGCTCGGTCAGAATTCGAGCGAGCACCGGGAATGCCGTCACGCTCATCGCCGCGCCCATGAACAGAGCAAAGCCGGCGAAGCTGACGCTCGGGTCGGATAGTCTTGGATAAAGATAGACGGCAAATGAGGAGCCGAGGATGAACGGTACGACGATGCTGACCAGACTTGTCATCACGGCTGCTCCACCCAGCTCGCGAAGATGTCCGAGATCAAGCTCGAGGCCAACCAGAAACATGAAGATCAGGAGACCGACCTGGCTTAGCGCGGTCAAGTGGCCAAGACTGTCGGGCGGGAAAAGAGAGGAGGATAGCGCTGGAGCCAGCCAGCCCAGCAGCGAAGGCCCAAGCAGTATCCCTGCGAGCATCTCGCCGACGACACGCGGTTGACGAAGCTTACCGAACAGCCAGCCAACAAGCCGTGCGACTAGGAGGATGGTCCCGATCTGTAGGATTAGCAGCTTGAAGCTGGCCATAGATGGTTGGGGTGCCTGGCTAAGCGGGTGTCGGTCAGGATTCTATTTCACCTGGGTGATCGAGCCGATGAACAAGGGCAGCGAGCGATCAGTGCTGGCGAGAGGTTGTAGATCGCGAGTCCTTCGCTTGCGACCGTCACGGAAACTCAATACGGCGTGAGACCCCGTCTCTTGGGCGACGGGGTCTCAGTCTCAACACAACCGGCTACGGCACATATAGCCAGTTCTCAGTCTGGCCCCCGCTGTGGAGAATCTTGAGATAGTAGATGTACCCGGAAGCTTGAGGCAGCGGCTGCGGACAGCGTATCTGCCCGTCCAGGGTCTTGCACTTGGTGATTCTCTTGTTTACCGAGTTTCTTGAGACGCACAGTCTCTTGCAGGTTTTCGCGTCGAATACCATTAACACTGCGGTGTTAATGGTGATCGTCGCAGCGCCGAGGTTCTGGAGCGAATACGAGATCAATTCCGGCGGCGGTCCTGCCTTCATCTTGACCGCAGGGTTCTGGGCTTGAGCGGAAACGGCTAGCCCGATTAGTAAGATTAGCCCTACCAGGGAACGAGTGATGGTTTTCATAGGATCATCCTCCTCTTTTTGCGAAACGGTTTCAGTCATGAGATTGAGTCACCCTGAACCCTTTCGTTCACCCTGAACCCTTTCGTTCGCTCGCTCCCGGGGCGTCTCAATCCTTGTAATATGCGTATTGAGCGGAAAGAACGTCGTCTGACTCGGACTCGCCGTCCGTTTCCGCAGTTGCAGCGCTGGCGATTTCCTCATAGAGCGGCGGAGGAATCTCAGCGAACTCCGACATCGGCCCGTAGACAGCGTCAACACCCTCCCTGAAGACATCGCCGATTAGCAGGTTGATGATGTTGACGCGGTGCTCGGGGTACTTCTGAAGAAACTTTGCAAAGCTGAATCCATCGCTGTAGAAGGCATGCACAAGCTTGCGCATGGACTCGATGCCGCTATCAAGCTTGGATTGAAACTGGCCAAGCCGTTCGCCGGAAAAGTCGTTGCTGTTGAAAGCGTCGTGTATCGCGTCGGCGGCCAGCTCGGCCATCTTGAGCGCCAGTAGAACGCCCGACGAATAGATCGGATCGAGAAACCCGTAAGCATCCCCGATTAGTATGAACCCGTCACCTGCGCATTGTTTCGATCGGTAAGAATAATCCACGATCGAATAAATCTTATCCACGCGCTCGGCGCCGGAGACGCGCTTTCGGCACGATTCACATTTCTCGATCTCTTCGTCGAATATTTTCGCAAGGTCTTTGCCGCGGTCCTTCATCAGGTAATCGGGATCGGCGACAATGCCGACGCTCGTGATGTCGTTCTCGAGCGGGATATACCAGAACCAGCCACCGCTCCCCGGAGGAGTGCGCAGCACAAGGGTCGCGCCGCCGTTCAGATCCGGCTCGCGTTGTGCGCCTTTGAAGTAGGAATAGAGCACGGCCTTCTTGAGCTTGGGATCGCGCACGCGCCACGCGAACTTGTTTGACAGCATCGCGCTCTGACCCGTCGCGTCGACAACGACTTGCGCGTTGAACTGCTGAATCGAGCCGTCCTGCATCTGCACTTCGACGCCGCACGCGCGTTCGCCGTCGAATAATACCTGTTTAACCGGGGTCTTTTGATAAACGGACGCGCCTTGTTCTTCGGCGTGTTCGATCAGCATCTGATCGAACACGGCGCGGGTGACCTGCCAGGTGACCGCGCTCTCGTGGTGGTTGGCTTCGAAGAAGTAAAAAGGGCGTGACTCTCTTCCTGCGAAGTTCGCGAATTGCACGCTGTACTTGACGACAAAAGGGCTCTGTTTGAGCTTCTCCAGAAAGCCCATCCGCTGGAAGGTGAAATAAGTATCGGTCATCAGCGATTCGCCGATATGATGACGCGGGAATTGTTCCTTCTCGAAGAGGACGACTCTGCGGCCTTCGCGAGCGAGGATGCTGGCGATGGTGCTGCCGGCCGGGCCCCCGCCCATCACGATCACATCGAAAACATTCGTATTCGTTTCTGTTGATGTTTCATGCATATCGAACTGGTCTCAATTCTGGTTCAAAAAACTCGGAGAGAAAACTATCCACCTGCAACAGGCCGCTGCGCGTTAGCTCGATCGTCCCATTGTTCCGCGCGAGCAGATCGTCCTGGCTCAAGCGTTCGTACACGGGCTGAAACTCATTCCATATCTCGACGCCGAACTTGCGGCGAAAGTACGCGGTGTCGAGCGCGCCGGTCTTGAGCTGAAGGATCATCTCGCGGATGAGCTTTTGTTTCGGCGTCAAAGACAACGCTCGCAGAAGCGGCAACTGATCGTTATCAAGCAGGCGAACGTATTCTTCGAAGCTGTGAGCATTCTGGAAGTGCACGCCACCGAAGTGAGAGAACGACGAAACACCGAGCCCGATCATATCGCCGCCGTGCCAAAGCGCGTCGGTGTAGATAAACCGGCAGGGCTTTTTCGTCGTCGCAAGCGTGTACGCGCTTGCGACTCGGTAGCCGTGCTCCTGGAACTGCTCGAAGGCGTAGTCAACCCAGCGCCGCTTTGTCGGCCAATCTGCAATCGGCGAATCGAGCCCCTTCTCGATCATCTCGCGCGAGATCACCGTGTTGTAAGGCAGCTCCATTTGATAGATGGTGACCGAGTCGGGTTCGAGTTCGATCGCTTTCCCTACTGTGTCGCGCCACATCGCTTCCGACTCGCCCATCATTCCGGCTATCAAGTCGATGTTGATCTGAGGGAAATCCACCTCGCGGGCCCACTGGTAGGCTTGATAAATCTCGGGCGAGAGATGCGCGCGCCCGTTAGCTTCGAGAACGGCGTCGTTGAAGTGTTCGACCCCGAGGCTGAGCCGCGTAACGCCGATTTCCTTCAGCGTCTCGAGCTTTGACTTTCGCAGCGTGCCGGGCTCGCATTCGAAGGTGACTTCCTCGGCGTTCTCCCAACTCACGTGCTGGTTCAATCCTTCGACCAGATAGCGAAGCTGCTTGTCGCTGATGTATGAAGGCGTGCCCCCGCCGAAGTAGGCAAACCTGAGCTGTCTGCCTTGAAAGGCGCGCGTGCGGCTATAAATCTCGTTCTCTTTGATCAGCGCATCAAGGTAACGCTCGATCTCGGAAGCGTTCTTGTCGGTGTAGACCTTGAAGTAGCAAAATTTGCAGCGCTTGCGGCAGAACGGGATGTGTAGATAAAGTCCGAGCGGCTCGTCGGTCCGCGGGGGTTGATCCAGCGCTTCGATTGCCTCAGGGATGTAGTCCGGCTGCCAGAGAGAAAACGGGGGATAGTTGGAGACAAAATAGTTGCCGACCTCGGTCTTGGTTTCGAGTATGTTGATCATCGTTTCTTTCAGACGTCATTCTAGTCGCAATTCATTGTAGCAACCGGCTGAGAGCGTTGCAATTTTCCTCGACGCTATGCCATAGTACGCAGGCATTTTGCCAACGGTTGCGAACAAGTTCGAATGAAGCGAGCACTGCTGCTGATCATTGTGAGTGCTCTCTATGCCTTGCATCAGGACTTCTGGTTCTGGCGCACGGCGCGTCCACTCGTCTTCGGCTTCCTTCCCATCGGGCTCTTCTATCACGCGTGCTACACGGTCGTTACCGCGCTTGTGATATGGATGCTTGTTAAGCACGCCTGGCCTTCCCAACTGGAGGGAGTGGGCGAGGAGGAACGAGAAGACGGGGCGACGGGGGGAGGGGGCGAGGGGGCGATAGCGCGTCTCCGCATCTCCCCCTCGCCCCTTCTCCCCGTCGCCCCGTCTCCCGATCACCCTCTCAGCTCCTCACGGGAGGACGCCCAGCGGTGATCCCAGCCGTCTTCGTCTTTTGCTATTTAGCCGTTGTTCTCTACATCGGCATCTTTGCATTTAGAAGGTCGGCCCATCGCGAAGAGGCCGAAGACTACTTCCTCGCCGGCCGCTCGCTCGGACCTTACGTGTTTCTGTTTTCGCTGTTCGGGACGAACATGACCGCGTTCGCAATCCTCGGCTCGTCGGGGCACGCGTTCAACAACGGCATCGTGACGTTCGGGCTGATGGCTTCATCGTCGGCGTTGATAATTCCTCTTTCGCTGTTCTTCGTTGGCACACGAGTATGGGCGCTTGGCAAGAAGCATGGCTTTATCACACCCGTTCAAATGTTTCGGGACCGCTGGGAGTGCAGCCACATCGGGACGGTCATCTTCGTGGTTCAGGCGGCGTTCCTCATTCCTTACATCATCATTGGCGTGATGGGTGGAGGCACGGCACTGAGCGCGATCAGCGGCGGCAAGGTCCCGTTCTGGCTCGGAGGCGCGCTGGTCGCGATGGTGGTGATGTCTTATGTGTTTTTTGGCGGCATGCGCGGGACCGCCTGGGTGAACACCTTTCAGACGGTGCTGTTCTTGTGCTTCGGAGCTATAGCGCTCGTGGTGATCGGAGTTGGGATGGGCGGGTTTCGCGAGTCGGCCGAAGCGCTGCTCACTTCGCCCGCTACCTCGCCGCTTCTGACGCGCGAGCGAGTCTCGCCGCTGTTTTTCTTCAGCTACACTTTTATACCGCTGTCGTCGATTGCGTTTCCGCACATAACGATCTTCTGCCTGACCGCGCGCAAGATGAGTCAGTTCAAGAGAACCGTGATCCTGTATCCGATCTGCATGCTGGCGCTTTGGATGCCGTGTGTTTTTCTGGGTGTGATGGCGAATCGGGCGACTGACGTCCCGAAGATTCAGGAGAAGATCGAAGCACGACGAACGCTTGCGACTGAAGGCCCGAAGCTGTTACCCGATGAGCGCGATGCGTTGCGCGAGAAGATGATAGCGGACGATGTGTTGTTGCTGCTGTTGGAACGTTATGCGCCGATCTGGCTGGCCGGGCTTTTAGGCGCGGGGATCATGGCTGCGGTGATGGCGAGCGATTCTCAGATTCTCGCGTTGTCAACGATGTTCACCGAAGACGTCTTTGCGTTCTATGGCGGCAAGAAGCGCTTTGGCGAAGCCGCGCAGGTTCACACCGGCCGGCTGTTCATCATCGTGATAACAATCGTCGCTTATACAATCGCGCTCCGAGCCCCGCAGAACATCTTCGATCTGGCAGTGCAGTATGCGTTCTCGGGCTACGCGGCGCTGTCCCCGCTTCTGGTCGCAGCATTGTTCTGGAAGCGGAGCACGAAATGGGGCGCACTTGCGAGCACGATCTGGGCGGCGCTGTCGGTCGCGGCCGTCGCTCTCTTTCAATACATGGTTCCCGCGCCGGCGCCTGGCCCTTCTGTTGTGATGTGGTCGATCGCGGGAGTTGAAGTGTTGTCGCGAACACCGGGCGGGACTGCGGTCTTTGGATTGATGCCAGTCGTTCCGATGACGATCATCTCAGCGATCTTGTTGGTTGTCGTCTCGTGGCTTACAGCGCGGCCGGCGAACACGACGATCGGTCGGTACTTCGCGGATAATCTTTAACGGAGCCTATATGAAGCCGGTGTGTTAGCGATTCGCACGTTCCGGCAGCACGATTGTGAGCCATGTCCGACCGCTCGATTAGAAGTGGAAGTCAGAAGTTCAGGGGTGAAGCGAGCCTGAAAACCTGGTTCATCGACAGGCCCGCCTCACTCGGTGCCGATAGGGAGCCACATTGGGCGAAGAGCTTGTGAAGCGCCGAGAAGGTGGGAGACTACGATGCAACGAAGGTGTTTTCAGTACCTTAAACTAGGACATTCCGTTCTGAAAAAATAAACGCGCCAGCGAATTACAAGAACTCCCTAACCCATTCAACGCTGAATAAGCAAGAATACATCCCATGCCCACCGACTAACTTGCGCGCCTCTGGCGTCCCGCACCCTGGCCCGGTAACGGAACTGATTCCCATACTGGTCGGTGCGCCTCGATTCCCTGTAATCAAGGTTAATAGAGGCTACGTTGAGTGTACTTAGCGTCGCTAGCTCCCAAGGCTCGGAGATCGCATTGTGATTTGAATCCTGCCATAAACGCAGTGAGGAGAAAATCGGGTAGTGTCATAAAGTTGTGTTGCTTGTTTTTGTCGGCGCATCGAGCAACCGCCAAGACGCCAAGAGCGCCAAGATTCTCAATGGATTCTTGGTTTAACCTTGGCGTTCTTGGCGTCTTGGCGGTTTTCCAATCGACCAACACACTAATAGGACACTACCGAAAATCGCATCACGTCTATCAATAAGCGCATCACCATTACCACCATTCGATGGCTTATCGAACTCAGCCAATGCGATAAAACCATTGCGAGGACCGCCTGTATTTGGCTGCGGAGTGGCACTACCGAATAGCTCGGCGCCATTGTCTATCGCTCCATTGCCGTTTCGATCAAGAGCCAACCAGGCGTCATCTGATCCCGCGGCAGTCCACGATAAAGAATCGTAGACACCATTTCCTCTGAAGTCGAATCCGACGCCGCCCGCTGCGTCAGTCATACGGTATCCGTTGCCATCTATGTCGATCACGATGGGCGTATAGGCTTCGCAAATGCCTGCGGAACAGTAAGATGAACTCGCACAGGTGAAGCAGTCGAATTCATGAATACACTCCGCGCACTCCCCCCCACTCTCTTGGCATGTATGAGAAACCTGATAAAAAGACTCTGAAGTTTTATAACATTCCCGAACGGTTATGGGGCTCGTGCAACCCTGGCAGGACTTACTAACAGCCCTTGTGCCCCTATTAAATACCAATTGACTAAATGTTCCGTTGCTCGAAGCAACAGGCGGCCAGAATACAGGCCAACATTCTATTGTTACCTGCCCGGAGGAACAACAGACATTTGTATTGGCACAATCGCCTGTTCCAAATGAGTGGAAGCTACCGGTTTCCGAATCTGGCCATTGGACAAACCAGTGCACATCTTTAGTTATCCCATTACAGCCCTGATATGTTTCCGGTGAACCGAAAGGTTCAGGAGTACAATCAGTCGCAAAAACTCTATTAAGGCACACCAACACCACAAGAAATGTATAACCTATGCGTTTCATTTGTCCTCCTGACCAGCTGAGGCTTTAGAGCTTGTTTACGATCTTTGTATAGAGCTTTCTAAGCTCGATAACTCTGTCCCGAAGCGCACCTGTGCCTTGTTTTTCTTGTAGATCTTTTAGTTCTTCATACTCTCGAAAGATAGTTTCCTTTCCTGTCCGAGCCCCTGATCTAAAGTCTTCAGATTCATTGTGAGGTTGATCGTTGTTGAGCGACTTTTTATTGAGCTTGAGTGCGAAATCTCGATCAGGCGCATTCAAAGCAGCGTCAAGTTCCTGCTTGGCCGTTTCATTCCAATAAGCCCTCATTTCTGTTTCAGACAAATACAAAACCTTGTCCAACACAGGAAGAATCTTCATAATTTGAATCTTCCGCCCCAAGCGGTTATCTGCGACATCCTGGACGATTCTCTGGTCGCCCTCACTACTTCCGTCTTCATAAACAACACAAGAAAGACTAAGAGTGATTTCGGATTTACGATTCAATGTCTCAGGTATACCAATTACTTTATCGTATCTTTGATCCGGAGGTATCACATTGTCACCTTCTGAAAAAGCAAACTCTTCTCTAAACGTAAAGAGTGTTCTCGCATCGATCCTCGAAGTTAGAACAAAGGCTGTTATCGCCTTATTGCTGTTATTCTGGACAGATACATTGATATGGTCTTTATGTTTTTCGACATTCAATAGATCACAAGACCATGTAAGATTGTTGACCGTGACGATAGTTTTATCTTTCTTGGCCGCCGACGATAGAACTGTGCTGCCTAAATAGACGATGCTGATGAGAATTGGAATGAGAAAGAAAAGAACGTGTTTGCGAAGTAAGTTTACATTTATGCTCATTGCAGAACCTCACTCAAGAAAGGTTGTGAAGCGTCCGCTTGTTAGGCAGGCGGCCAAGTAATATCATTGACAGTCTACCCTGTCTACAAAAATCCCAACGCAAATATCAGCTTTTTCTCAAATTGACAAGGAGCACACCATCTTGACGTTCGGCGCGACTTCGCAAAGAATGCTAACCCATTATGACTTCAAAGCCCGGGACTGAAACTCCTCCACGCCTCACGCGCATCCAGTGGCTGATCTGCATCATCGCAGTCATTGGATTTGCTTTTGATACTTACGAACTGCTGATGCTTCCGCTGATTCTGCGGCCGGCGCTCGAGCAACTCGGAGGGCTGACGTTCGGCACACCGGAGTTCACTCGCTGGCGCGATCTAATGTTCTATGTGCCGGCGGTGTGCGGCGGGATCTTTGGTTTGCTCGGCGGTTATCTGACGGACCGGCTGGGGCGGCGAAGGATCTTAACCTGGAGCATCTTGCTGTATGCATTCTCGGCCCTCGGCGCCGGCTTTGCGACTTCGTTGCCGATGCTGCTGGTGCTAAGGACGACGACGTTCGTCGGCGTGTGCGTGGAGTTTGTTGCGGCCGTCGCGTGGCTTGCGGAACTCTTCCCGGAACCCAAACGGCGCGAAACGGTCATCGGCTATACACAAGCGTTCTCCTCACTCGGCGGATTCATGGTTAGCCTGATGGCGCTCCTGATCGCGAAGATCGCTTTTTCGCTCCCCGCGATTCAGGGTGGTCACGACACGTGGCGTTACCTGTTGATCTCCGGGCTGATACCGGCAATCCCGCTGATCATCATTCGTCCTTTCCTTCCCGAATCACCGGTCTGGCAACAGAAGAAGCTGGCGGGAACCCTCAAACGTCCGAGCTTCACCGAGATCTTCAGACCGCAGTATCGGCGAACGACTCTGGTCAGCGCTTTGATTTTTGCTTGCAGCCTTGGCGCGGCGTTCGGCGCGATCCAGCAACTGCCGCAGATCGTGCCTGCGCTGGTTCAAGTCGACAGCAGCCTGACGCCTCCCGAGCGGCAGAAGATCGTGCAGACGACAGTCGCCGGCGTTCAAACGCTTCAGGAGCTTGGCGGATTGGCCGGCCGGTTCCTGCTCGCGTTTCTTGCCATTCGCATCGTCTCGCGCCGCAAGCTGCTCCGCGTGTTTCAGATCCCGGGACTGTTTATCGTTCCGCTGGTGTTTCTCTATCCTGCGGTGCATGATCTCGCGCTTTTGAAGTGGGGAATCTTCTTCGCGGGATTGTTCACGGTTGGGCAGTTGAGCTTTTGGGGGAACTATCTGCCGAGGGTTTATCCTACGCACCTTCGCGGAACAGGCGAGAGCTTTGCGGCTAACGTTGGAGGGAGAATGTTAGGGACTTCGGCGGCGTTGTTGACGACTCAGTTCGCGGCTGTGATGCCTGGAACAACTCCGGCAGCTCATCTTGCTTACGGAGCCGCCGCGGTAGCTTTTCTGGTTTACGCGATTGGATTGATTGCTAGCTTCTGGCTGCCAGAACCGAAGCAAGAAGAACTGCCTGAGTGATGCTATCTTGCCAAGGCTGAATGGTTCGCTGGAAGTTAGACGCCCTTCGTTGCCCTCTGCAATTCTCTCCATTCACTATCAAGCTCATCAGCGCATAGTGAGAGGTCTGGCAGAAGAAACTCTGGAATCTGATCAGACAGCATTTGAGGAAAGAACAGAAAAAACGGATCGGGGTGAGCCAGTTTCGATAGCAAAGCGTGAAAATGCCCGTACAGCTTTGCCAATTTGTCCCTATGCCAGATATCTCGCGCAAGTATTTGTGCGTTGTTCTCAACTTGCTTGTTGGTTGCAGGCAGTTCCTCTAACAGATCATCCGAACGTTTCAACAGCGCTTCGATTTCGTTGTCGCTCAGACTGAGTCGGTTCTTGAATTTCTGAATTAAGTCTCTTTGGTCTGCAGCTACCCTGGCACGGAGTTCATCTGCTGACAACGTTAGCCAAAAGGCGGTTCGAAGCAATAATTCCAAATCTACGCGAATCCATTGTGCACAATTCATCACCTCAATCATGATCTCATCTAGGGTTTTCTCATTGACTGCGCTAGTTAGGGATTGTACAGCCATATCCCTCTTCTTTTTTATGAGGGGCCGTGATTGCATACAGATGGCGTTGATCAGTTTTGTATTCATACTTCAGCGTAATTCGTTTGGGGTCTAACGTCTGAAGGAATCCCGCGCCCGCTGTATCACCTCGTCGCCGGGAAGCGGCTCAATCTCGCCTCTGACAAAGGCGTCATAACGACGCTGAGCCCCCTCAAGCCATAACTGCTCGGCATTGGGATCGATGGCTGTGTCTAGCTCTTGGATGAGGATGCGAGCCAGCGTTGCCTTCGCTTCCGCGCTTAGCGCCCGAGCGTGCTTCTCTAGCTCTTCAAAAGCCATGCCCATACTGCGAATTATACTCAGTGAGTGGTATGACTGCTAACGAATGGATGGGGTCACTGCGCCTACACTCCGCGCCGCATGCGCTCGCATTCCTGCATACCCACCTCGTGAGAGGTGGGTCCCTGATGCTCCAGCCTACATCCCGCGCCGCGCGCCCTCGCATTCCTGCATACCCACCTCGTAAGAGGTGGGTCGCTGATGCTCCAGCCTGCTTGATATTATCAGGAAAAGCGTTGCAAGCTTCTGCAATGAAGAGTGCTCCGTTTAGCGTTCCGAGCGCTGCCTATCAGCTTCACTACTACATCTGTCTCCGGACCAAGCGAAACAAGCCCGTGCTCACGCCTTCTATTCGCGCATCGCTCGAAGAACATCTGAACGCAATATGTGAGCATTGTCGGTTCCATTTGCTCGAGAGGAATTCGTACGAGAACCATCTTCGTCTCGTCTTGAGCTTGAGACCTGAGCACTCGGTTGCCGAGGCGGTGAAGAAGATCAGGGGCAATTTGTCGCGCTCGCTATGCGCAGAGTACAGCGGATTGGAAGCAGGCAAACTATGGTCGCGAGGGTATTTCGCAAAGAGCACCGGAAAGGTTGAGGACGCGGTCATCGCCAATTACATAGCTGGTCAAGCCAGGCATCATGGCTACGAGGGTAGCTCAGCGTCGCTTGTCTGCGCATACGATGAATCCGGGACTCCGCCAGTGTTGTGGTCTCACAATCACGCGGCCTTCAATCTCACGCACCATCTTGTTTTTGATACGCAGCGTCACGCTCCCGTCTTCGACGATGTGACAGGCAACGCGCTCATTGAGTATTGGCTAAGAGTCGCCGAGAAAAAGGAGTTTCAGATCGCTCAGATTCGAGTTCTGCCCAATCACTGTCATCTGCGAGTCCGCCTGCTGTCGGCAATGAGCGTACTCGAGTGCGTTCTTGCATTGATGAACAACTCCTGGGCGATGATGAATCGACGATTCTGGGGCGTGCTAAAGCAGACCGATGCATGGGATGTTTGGGAGCCATCGTTCTACGCTGCGACAACCGGCGATGTTACTACGGCTGAGGTAAGGGCATACCTGAGGTCTGCAGGCTAGAACATCAGAGACCCACTTCTCACGAGGTGGGTATGGAGAAATGTGAAGGCCGGGGACGCGGTCTGTAGGCCATAGCATCTGGGACCCACCTCTCACGAGGTGGGTAAGTGCAAAAGCTGACGTACACCCCCACGTCACTGCCCGAAGCAGTAGAGCCTTCCATCCTCCGACCCGATCACGACTCGGCCGGCCGCAATCGCAGGTGAAGCCGACAACGGAGCGCCCGCAGTGAACTCCCAAAGCTTCGTGCCGGTCTTGTAGTCCAGCACGTAGAACTTCCCATCGTTCGAACCGATGAATACTCTGCCGTCCGCAAGCGCGGGCGACGACTCGACTCGAGCCTTCGTCATGAAAGTCCAAAGCTCTTTGCCCGTAGTCGCGTCCACGCAGTGAACCATCTTGTCGCGTCCGCCGACTATGACTTTGCCTTCGATTACTCCCGCCGATGAGTAGTACGGGAACTGGCGCTGCCGATTCCGATAACGCCAACTGATGCGGCGCGTAGCGAGGTTGACCGCGAGCACTTCGTTGTTGAAGGTCCCGTAGAATGCTTTCTGCCCAAGGATCGCCGGTGACGCTCCGGTGTATGCGCCCGACGCTATATGGAAGACTTCTTTGCCGTCGGCGATTCGGATTGCGCGAAACGTCTCGTCGCAACCTGCGACGTGAGCCATGCCGTTCGCTATACCTGCCGTGCAATGCACCGGGCCGCCTGTTTGGAATTTCCAGATCAGTGAGCCGTTTGCGGCGGCGAGGCAATAGAGATGCTCGTCGTACGAGCCGATCAGAACCTTGTCGCCCACGACTACCGGTGACGATTTGACTTCAGCACGAGTCTTGAAGGTCCAGACCGCCTTGCCGTCGCGAGCGCTTACTGCGTGCACAGTCCCGTTGAGGTCGCCGATAAAGACGACGCCGTTCGCGACACACGGAGACGATTCGCCTATCGGGCCGGTAGCTTTGTACTTCCATCGCACCGAGCCGTTCGATAGGTTGAGCGCCGCAAGCTCGCCGGACTGCGAGCCAACGTAGACGACGCCATCGACGATTGCGGCCGACGACTCGATTGATTCACCAGCTTCGTAGGTCCACAGGAGCTTCAAGTCTTTGGGCACGTTTGAAACCGAGACGCCCAGGTTTTGGTGACCGCCCCTGAACTGAGACCAGGTTTCCGGCGGAAGCTGCGACTTCGAGGGTGAGACAAGCAGCAGAATGCAGACCGGCAGAAGGAGTAGTGAGAGTGCGTTTTTGAAAGCTCGCTTGCGCAAATCCGGTTGTCCTCCTTTTAAGAGTTCGAAGTAACGCCTTCCGGCCGAAGTAGCATAGACTTTAGTCTGTGTCATCAGACCCGATAGAAGAGAATTCCAACGGACACAGACTAAAGTCTATGCTACTGATGGCGGCGCTTCGAACTATCTTGGCTTCGCGTCACATTTCGTACGCGCGCCTGTAGAGAGTCAGCGCCGCCGAAGCGCTGAACGGCCGCGGGTTGAACTGTCCCGTCCATTGAGTTGAAGCTTCGTCGGCGAGTCGCTCGAGACCGGCTTCAGGCACCCCCGCTGCTTTCAGGCCACGCGGCAATCCACCCAACCCGCGCAACTCCTCAAGTCTGCGAGCGAGCGCTTCGGCCGGATCGCCAGGACCCGGAGGCATTGCACAGTGCTCGAGAAGCCGGCGGTATCGCTCGCCTGCCACGGCGCCGTTCCACCGAACCACGTGCGGAAGCATCAACCCGATTGCCACGCCGTGCTCGATGTCGTAGTTTGCCGTCAGTGGGTTCGCGCAAGCGTGAGTCGCGCCAAGCATCGAGTTCTCAATCGCAAGCCCCGCCCAATAAGCACCTAGTTGCACCGCGCCTCGCGCTTCGATGTCATCGGGCTGACGGATAACCCGTTCGTAGTTAGCTTCTAGTAAGTGCCACGCTTCGAGAGAAAATACTTCCGAGACTGCATTGCGCTCGGTCGTTACGTAGGTCTCGACTGCGTGCGAGACCGCATCAAATCCCGCAGTCGCGGTGACATTCGCAGGTTGCGAGACGGTGAGGAGAGGATCGAGGATCGCAACTTTGAAAGCAGCGCCCGGATCACCGCAAGCCATCTTCTCATTGGTTTCGCCGTTAGAGATGAGCGCATAGGACTGAGCCTCGCTGCCAGTGCCGGCTGTCGTCGGCACGCCGATCATCGGCAGCATCGGCGCGCGCGCTTTCCCGTAGCCCTGGTAGTTCTGCATGGCTCCGCCGCCGGTCATCAGGAAGTTGATAGCCTTCGCCGTGTCCATCGAGCTGCCGCCGCCAAACCCGATCAGCGAATCAATTCCCAGCGGCTCGGCGAACTCGCGCCCGGCTTCGATCATGGTTGTGTTCGGATTCGAGTCGAACTCGTGAAATGTGAAGGCGGTGGTTCCAGCGTTAGCGAGAAGCTTCGTTGCTGTTTCAACGTAGCCACAGGCGACGATGCCTTTGTCGGCAACGATCAACGTTCGGCGGAAGCCGAGCTCCGAGGCCAGCGCACCGAGCCGCTCCAGCGAACCCTCGCCGAATATCAGTCGTGTGCGGCTTTGAAAATCAAAGGGCTCCATAGGTAGGTTTCGGAGTTTGGAGTTCCGAGTTCGGAGTTCAGCCTCCTTGAAGCTCAGAGTTCAGGCTTCAGCATGCTGGCGAGCTGCGCCTAAAAACTCGGAACTCCAAACTCCGAACTCCAAACCTTATTTCTTCTCCGCGATCGCGTAGAGCTGATTGCGATTCGCTATGAACAGCGCTCCGTTGGCCGGGATGGGAGTGCAGTACACTGAGCTTCCCATGTTGATCTCGGCGATGAGCTTCTTCTCGCGCGTTGCCGCAAGAATCGCGATGTCTCCGTCCTCGTCGCCCAGATAGACCTTGCCGTCCACTACCATCGGCGAGCCCCACACCGCTGCGAACATATCGTGAACCCAAAGGACCTTGCCCGTCTTGGCGTCCAGACAATGCAGAAACCCGCTGAAGTCCGGATAAAAAATCATGCCGTCGTAAATCGCGCCTGTCGAAACCGACCTTCGGATCTTGTCATAGTGCCAAACGACTCCGCTTTGAGTTATGTCGCCCCTCTTCGTAGCATCGATGCAGTAGAGATGTCCCACACCTTCGCCGTGCTCGGGATCCTGTCCGTTTGCGATGTAGACTTTGTTGTCGTAGATCACCGGGGTGCTGATCAACTCGTTGCGCGTTTTTGGCCAGACTGAGTCCTTGGGGTTGCTGTCGAATTCCCAGAGCTTCTTTCCGGTCGTCGCATCGTAACCCCGGACCCAGCCATCGCCCTGACCGTGAGCAACCTGAATGACGTCCCCAATCTTGCCCACTGCCGGCGAAGACCACTGGCCGTGCAGAATGCGATCGTTGACCGAATTGTCTTCCCAGACGAGCTTCCCGGTTTTCTTGTTGATCGCGATGATCGCGGGAGCTTTCGGCGAGGGAATGTTGACGTGACTTTCGTCCTGGCCGTTCGACGTGCAGATGTAAAGGATGTCGCCGTACACGACTGGCGAGCAGTTCGACATGTTGTGCGGAAGCGACCCGACCTCCTCTATCATGTCGTACTTCCACACTAAGTCGGCGTCGAGTTGGCCTGTGAGTTTCTCATCTTTGTAGGGCCCGTCGTTCTCGTTATCGCGAAAGCCCTGGGTGTCGAGGCAAATCACTTCGCAGCGATTCGTGACGTAATAGAGCTTATCGCCTTCTACCACGGGCGAAGAGCAGACGCCTTGAAACGGCCAATCATTAACGCGGCCGGCGGCGAGCTTCTCATTCGTGTGTTGCCACATAAACTCGCCGTCGGTTTCCCGAAAGCACATCAGCACGCCGCGGTCGCCGCCTTGTTTCGGGTCGCGCAAGGCTTCGTTGTTCGTCCCAACATAGACCTGGCCGCCCGCCACAACTGGGTTGCCGTAGCTCTGTGAACCCATCGTTGCGACCCACTTGACGTTCTTCTTTGTCTTGACGTCCCAGCTTGTGGGCATCCCTTTGAGATTCGAGACCATGTTGCGGTCTGGTGTTCCGCCCCACATCGGCCAGTCGCCGCCGCCGGGATCAGAAGCGGACGCGAGTTGCGAGACAATCGCAATCAACAGCGCGCACGCGCCAGTGAATAAGACAAATTTAACAGTGCGTATCTTCATAAATCTCCGTGTTCGTAGCACCGCCTTCAGTCGGCGGACGTAGCATAGACTTTAGTCTGTGCCCGATCGAGATTCCTTATCTTCAAAAAAAGCCGACACAGACTAACGCCGCCGACACAGACTAAAGTCTATGCTACTTGTTCGGTGTTACCTTGATGTTATCGATAAAGACTTCGCTGGGCGCATCGGCAAAAACCCCGGCGCTGCCGTGATGATTTCCGAGCGGGTCGATGCGCTCGAGCGTCCATTCCGCCGGCTCCGGTTCAGCGGCGGGCCATGCTTTGCCTCGCGCGCGCACCTTGCCGTCAGGCAGATTCTCGACTTGAATCTTCAATCGGTACCACGTGTCCGCTTTCCACGCGAACGGCTTCCTGACCGTTCGCTTCTCTTCGATCTGCCACGAGCGCAACTCGATCTTCTGACTGCTTCCGAGTATCGCGAGTTCATACCGCTGAGCGACAACTCCCGCGTCACCCATTTGGCGGCGTTTCTCGACGGCGCGAAAGTCGGCTTGCGTTGTGTAGTCCGACCAGTCGGCTGGACTGAAAAACGACCGCGCGCGTTTGAAGGCCGGCGGCGTTGGATTTTTTACCAGCAGCTTGTTGCCTTCAACCTCGCGGACAGAGTACTTGCCTCCAGCGCTGATCCAGTGCTTTGGAACAGTATCAACCGGCACGTCCTCGAAGTTCTCACTCATTGGCAGCGGCGGGATCACCCGCACGCGAGAGACGCCGGCGGCTGCCCCGACTGTCGCCTTCACCATTCCCGCTTGCGCGCCGGCGTCGGCGGCGGGAGTGAATTGATTGTTTTGGGCTGCGCCCTTCAATCCTTCGAGCGACCACGTCGCGTTTTTTTCTTCGCGGATGAAGCGCCCGTGATCGTCAAACAGCCGGACCTTGAACGATGCATTCTCGCCGGGCTTTATGACGAGATCGGCTGGCACGACTTGCACGTGCGATACGGCGGCGTCTGCCGGCGCGTTCTCAACTGTTACTTTGGTTGGGGGCAACTCAGGCGAAGGAATCTTCTTGCCGATGCAGTAGACCGCTTTTGTGGTGACGAGATATACACGTCCGCGCGACACCGCTACCGAAGCCAGCACCTGCTCGTTTGATGTGATCAACTCGTCGCCCGCTTCGGTCTTTAGCTCCACCTTCTCGACCGGTTCGAGTTGGTCCTCATCGAGAATCTGACACCCGGTTGGTCCCGGTTTCAGGATAAAGAATTTGCCGTTCTCGGTTCCGACATAGATTTTGCCGTCGGCCAGCACCGGCGAGGCTCGCTGAAGCGTGCCGATGGTCTGCTTCCACAGCTCCTTACCATTGTTGACGTCGAAGGCGAACAGGTTTGCGCTGTCGTCGATCTGATAGAGGCGGTCGCCATCAACGATCGGAGATGAGTACCCGCCGCGGACGCCCTTGATTGCCCATTTGACGTTGTCTTTGCCGAGAGCGCCCTTACCGGTCGCATCGATGGCAGCCAGCAACCCCATTTCGTTTGTGTCGAGGTTTTCTTCGCTGTGCGAGGCGAAGACTGTATTCCCCTGGATCACGACGCAGTTGTTGATGCCGCGCTTGGTGATCGCGTAGCTCCACACCGGCTCTCCGGTCTGGGCTTTCATCGCGTACACCGCGCCGTCCGCGCCGCCGACGATGATCATCCGTGTGCCGTTGATCGTCGCGGCGATGGGCGTGGGATAAACGGTGTCGTAAGGCCGGCCACCCGGCGCACTGGTCCACACGCATTCGCCGGTGCGTTTGTCGAAAGCGTAGAAGCGATGCCGCCTGAGTGCGGTGTCACCCCAACCGTCGATGATCGTTCCCACGATGACCAGATCGCCTTCGATGATTGGCGAAGTTGTGCGCCCCCCGTGCGTCGTCCAGGATCCGAACTCGTCGGTCAGCGAGCGGCTCCACAACACCTTCCCATCATTCGATAAGGCGGTCAGTTCGTTGCAAGCGCCGAAGACATAGACGTTACCCGTCGAAGGGTCGCCCGCCGGCGACGACCAGGCGATGCGCCGCGGCGGCACGTCGCTCTCGTAGACGTTGAGTCGCCGCTCCCAGAGCAACTTGCCGGTGTTGGCGTTCAGGCACATCACGCGCTCTTGCATCGTCTCGCCTTCGCCCGCCGTGTTGAACAAGAAGACTCGGCCGGACATCACGATCGGCGCCGAGCGACCGCCGTACGGGGCTTTCCAGACCAGGTTCTCTCCCTTTTTCGACCAGCGAGTCGGAAGCCCAGTTTCGGCTGAACGACCGTCCCGCGCGGGTCCTCGCCAGTCAGGCCAGTCACTTCCCGACGACGCATAGCCGGTTGCAACCAAAAGAAAAAACACCAGTGTGCGGGTTAGGTACTTCGACAGAGTTGCTTTCATAATCAGTTTCACAGCCATGCATGGAGTCCGCGTTTACCGGACAAGGACGTTGCAAGTTTCTCCACTGACGTCAAAGGCATGCTTGACTCGTTGGTTTCAAGATATTATGTTGCGGATGAGCGCGTCAAGCAGGGAATCTTTTGAACCTGCTCAACCGAAGCAGCGTTTTCAAGCTTTGGAGCGCGTCTGCTGGTCGTGCCCACGAATACACTCGAGAGAAAGCGCAGACAGTCGGGTCTGCGCATGGCTTAGGATCGAGTCCAATTTGAAACCCTGCTCAGACTGGACAGTCTGCGCTACGTCCACAAGCGGAGTGAACGATGCTGACTAGACGAATGGCGTTAGTGGCTCTCCTGTTGTTGTGCCCGCTCGTTGCCGGCGCGCAAGACCTCAACGAGGAGTTCTTCGCCGCCGCCCGGAAAGGCGACACTGCCGCGCTGAAGGCGCTACTCGACAAGGGCGTGGATGTGAACGCCAAGACTCGATACGGCGCAACGGCTTTGTCTTACGCTTGCGACAAAGGACACGTCGACGTCGTGAAGCTGCTGATCGAGCGCGGCGCGGACGTGAATGCGAAGGACACCTTCTACGGGGAAGTGCCCCTCGGGTGGGCGTTGTCACACGACCACGTTCAGGTTGTGAAGCTCCTGTTGGACAAGGGCGCCGCAGGAGTTGAACGAGTGCTAGTGTCTGGCGTGCAAGGCGGCAACGTCGAGATCGTCAAAGCTGCTCTCGAAAAGGGCGGGCTTAAGCAAGAGACTCTGAACAACGCGCTGATACGCGCTTCTTCGGAAAACAAAGAGATCGTTGAGTTGCTGAAGAAGGCTGGGGCGACCGCAGCCCAGTTCAGCGTTGACCCTGAAACGCTGAAGAGTTACGCCGGCGTCTACAAGAACGAACAGATCGGCGAACTCACAGTTGAGATAAAAGATGGCAAGCTGGCGGGCAAGCTTGCGGGCCAGGGTCCGTTTACGACTGCCGCGCAGAGCAAGGACACATTCTCGATTCTCGAGGTCGAGGCGACGCTCACGTTCAACAGGGAAGGCGACAAGGTCACTGGGTTCACGCTGAACCAGGGCGGAGGGAAGTTCGTCTTCAAACGAGTCGAGCAAAAGTGACGTAGCGCAAGCTGCCAGCTTGCGGTTGGATTGCGACTCCGCGAAGGGCTGAATCCGGGCTCCTGTGTTTTGGAATTGATGAACGCAAGCTGGCAGCTTGCGCCACGAGGAGAGCGAATGAAACGTTTTCTACTTCTTTGTCTGTTGTTGAGCCTCACGGGAATCGTGCGCGCTCAGAACTGGCCGTCGTTTCGTGGGTCGAACGCTTCGGGCGTCGGCGACGGAAAGCCTACACCCGTCACCTGGGACGCAACCAAAGGTACAAACATCCTTTGGAAGACCCCGATTCCCGGGCTCGCTCACGCCAGCCCGGTTGTCTGGGGAGACAAGGTCTTTGTCACGACGGCGGTTAGCAGCAAAGGCGGCGAGTACTTTCGTCACGGGCTCTACGGCGACGTCGATTCAGACAAGGACACCTCGAAACACACGTGGCACGTCTACGCGCTCGACAAGCGCACCGGCAAGATCGTCTGGGACCGAGTAGCTTGCGAAGGCGTGCCCAAAATCAAACGTCACATCAAGGCGACTCACGCCAGTTCGTCTCCGGTCACCGACGGAAAAAACGTGATCGCGTTTTTTGGTTCCGAAGGTTTGTATTGCTACGACGTCAACGGGAAGCTGATCTGGAAGAAAGATCTTGGCGTGCTCGACACGGGTTGGTTCTACGATCCCGACTATCAGTGGGGAACTGCAAGCTCGCCCATCATCTACAAGAACATGGTGATCGTGCAATGCGACGTTCAGAAGAACTCGTTTATCGCGGCTTACGATTTGAAGGACGGTAAGCAGCTTTGGACGACGCCGCGCGAGGAGATCCCTTCGTGGGGCACGCCTACGATCTACGAAGGCCCTTCCCGAGTCGAGTTGATTACCAACGCCACGAGGGCCGCGCGAGCTTACGACCCGATGACGGGGAAAGAGTTGTGGCGGATGACCGGCAATCCCGAAGTGACCGCTACGACGCCGATCTTCGGGCACGGGCTGATCTTTATCTGCAACAGCTATCGCCCGAACCAACCGATCTACGCAATTCGTCCCGGCGCTTCGGGAGACATCTCGCTTAAACCGAACGAAACAACAAATCAAAACATTGCGTGGAGCATGCAGCGGGGCGGGACATACATGCCGACACCACTGGTCTACGGCGAGTACCTCTACACGTGCGCGAACCAGGGCGTGATGGCCTGCTACAATCCGAAGACCGGCGAGCGGCTCTATCAGCAACGCATTGGAGACAAGGGCGGTTCTTATAGCGCGTCGCCGGTTGCCGCTGACGGCAAGATCTACCTGTCCAGCGAAGACGGCGAGATATTTGTTGTGAAGGCAGGCGCGAAGTACGAGTTGCTGGCTACAAACCAGATGGGCGAGGTGTTGATGGCGACGCCCGCGATATCGGACGGCATGATCTTCGTGCGCGGGCAGCACACAGTGTTTGCGATAGGCTCGCCGGCAAAATGAGAGATCGTGTGCGGAAACCTCGGCGTCTTTGCGTCTCCGCGGTTAGTTGCTTTCGCGATCTATCTAACCGCGGAGGCGCGAAGACGCCGAGGTCGCGCAGAGAAGACACTCTTCAGGCAGTTGTGTACCTTGCAATATCCCAGTGGAACACAAGACAGGGAGGCAATTCTAAGTGAAACGAATTCTGACAGTTCTGCTTTACTCATCGCTGGCTTGCTCAGCGATTTCAGTTTTATCCACCGAAGCCAAGACAAAATCCGCCAGCTCGAGCCCGAACTGGGCGCAGTGGCGCGGGCCGGACAGCCAGGGCATCTCGAGCGAAAAGAACCTCCCAACCGAATGGAGCGATACGAAGAACGTGCTTTGGAAGACGGCGATTCCCGGACTCGGCTTTTCTTCGCCGATCATCTGGGACAAGAAAGTTTTTCTGACTACTGCGATTGAAGGCGGGGCTGCTCCCGCCGGTCACATTGCAGTCAAGCATATGATCGGCGAGCGCGAGTTCAAGCATCCTGAATGGGTCGGCTCGGACAAGATTCATACGTTCAAGGTGTTTTGCCTCGATCGGGACAAGGGGAAGGTGCTCTGGGAGAAAACGGCGTACGAAGGTACAGTCTACGACTACCGGCATCGCCGCGGGACTTATGCGGGGCCAACGCCGGTCACCGACGGGAAGTTTGTGTATGTCTACTTCGGTTCGGAAGGGCTCTATTGTTACGACACCGAAGGGAAGTTGATCTGGAACAAGAAGCTCGGCGGGATCGCGACGATGGGGATGGGCGTTGGCACTTCGCCGGTTCTTTACGAGAATCTGGTGATCCTGCTGTGCGACCAGGAGTTCGACGGGACTTATTCGTTCATGACCGCGTTGGACAAGAAGACCGGCAAGGAAGTATGGCGCGTGCGCCGGCCGGTGCAATCCAGTTGGGCGACGCCGGTGATAGCCAAAACGGCCGAGCGAACGGAGTTGGTCACGAGCGGCAATGAGTTTCTGATCTCGTATGATCCGGCGACGGGCAAGGAACTGTGGCGGGCAACGGGGCTCAAGAGCCACGCGATAGCGACGCCGGTCGTCGGCCACGGTCTTGTGATCCTTTCATCAGGCTATCCGTCCAAAGCCATCGTCGCGATTCGGCTTGGAGGCTCGGGCAATCTTGATGGAACGGACAAGATCGTCTGGCGCTACAACAAAGGCACGGCCTATGTTCCTTCCCCGATACTGTACGGCGACTACGTGTACCTGATGAGCGACGCGGGCATCCTCACGTGCTTGAATGCCAAAACGGGAGAGGTGGTCTACGAAGGCGGGCGAGTGCCGATTTCAACGAAGTTCTACGGAGCCTCGCCGGTAGCCTTCGATGGCAAGATACTGTTAACGAGCGATGATGGCGACACGTTTGTTATCAAGGCCGGCCCGAAACACGAAGTGATGGGAACGAACTCAATCGGCGAGCCGAGCCGGACTTCGATTGCGATCGCCGATGGCAAACTGTTTGTTCGAGGTGAGAAGAATCTCTTCTGCATCAGCAACCACGCAGCGCGAAACAACTGACCATCGTGACGAACCAATAACGGGCTGATCTCTTAACCAGGAGTCACTACACAATGAGATGTATTTCCAGGCTGCTCACAACCTCAACTCTCGTCGTGATAGCCGTCGCGGCATCGACGCCTTTCCTCGCTCAGGCCGCGCTCAAAAAGGATCCCAACTGGGCGCAGTGGCGAGGCCCGGAAGGTAACGGTGTCTCTTCTGAGACCAACGCGCCATCAGAGTGGAGCGGCTCCAAGAACATCAAATGGAAAACTCCGATCCCCGGCCGCGGGCATTCGTCGCCAGTTGTCTGGGGCAACAGGGTCTTTCTCACCACTGACGTTGAAGGCGAGTTGGTTCCCGGCGCCAAAGCCGTCGAGCACAAGGACGAAGGAAAGCCGTACAAGCATCCCGACAGCATAGGCGCCGAACGCAAGCACGCATTCAAGGTTCTATGCGTAGACCGCGGCACAGGAACGATGCTGTGGGAAAAGACGGCTTATGAGGGCACGGTTTATGATGACCGGCATCGCAAGTCCAGCTATGCGGCGCCTACCCCGGCCACCGACGGGACATACGTCTTTGCTTATTTCGGCACCGAAGGTTTGTACTGCTACGACTTCAGCGGCAAGTTGATCTGGAAAGTTTCCCCTGGTCCGATTGCTGCCTTCGGGATGGGAACCGGCACGTCTCCCGTGTTGTTCGACCGCACGGTGATCCTTCAATGCGACGAGGACAACGGTGAAAAGTCGTTCATCGTCGCGCTGGACAAAAAGACCGGAAAAGAGGTTTGGAAGACGCCGCGCAAGGTCCAGGCGAGCTGGTCCACGCCGCTCATCGTTCGAGGTCCGCACCGCACCGAGATGATCACAAGCGGCAATGAGTTGATCATTTCTTACGACCCGAAAACCGGCAAGGAATTGTGGAGAACGAAAGGCCATGCGAGCAACGCCATTGCAACACCGCTGGCGGGAAACGGCATGGTCTTCGTCTATGCCGGATTTCCCGTTAAGAAGACCATAGCAATCACACTCGGCGGTTCGGGCGATCTCAGCGACAGCAAGAACATCGTGTGGCAATACGAGAAAGGCACCGGTTATGTGCCGTCCTCGATTCTCTACGGCGAATACCTGTACCTGTTGTCGGACCGGGGGATCATCACCTGTCTCGAAGCGAAGAGCGGAAAGATAGTCTACGAAGGCGGGCGCATTCCGATACCGGCTACGTTTACCGCATCGCCCGTGGCCTTCGACGGAAAGATCCTCCTGCTCAGTGAAGACGGGGACACGTTCGTGATCAAAGCCGGCCCCAAACACGAAGTGCTTGCCACCAACTCCATAGCCGAGCCGGTGTACGCTTCGCCGGCAATCTCGGATGGAATGATCTTCATTCGCGGCGAGCAAAATCTCTATTGCATTGGTGCGACGAAGTGAACTTGAACCACAGATAAACACAGATGAGTCAGTAGTCCGTAGTCAGTAGTCCGTAGTCAGCAGTAGGCAAACTGGCTGAGACTCTGCGTTCAACTACGGACTACGGACTACGGACTACGGACTACATCTGTGGTTGCTCTCCCCGAGGAGGTTCTGCATGAAACCAAAGGTGGTTATCGGTAGCGCAGTCCCCGTCCTTTGCCTCCTGCAGATCGCTTTGGCTGTTGCGAAGCCCGATTTCAGCGGCACCTGGGTCCTGGACAAGAACCGCAGCTTCAACAATCCGCCGGGCTTGGAACAGACTCTGAACATCGTTCACGCCGGCGATCAGATAAAGCTCGACTCGAAAGTTGTTACCGCGCGAGGGGAGCAAACGATCAACGACTCATACACCCTCGACTCCAAAGAATCCGACTTCACCCCAGCCGGAGGCCAACCCGGAGCGAAAGGCAAACGCACGTCGTCGTGGTTGCCGGACGGTCGCCGCATACTCATAAGCGACGAGATAACTACCGACTCGCCGAACGGGCCGGTCACGCAGAAGATCATGCGCAGGTGGACTCTTTCTGCCGACGGAAGTACGCTGACTGTTGACTACTTCTTCGATAATCCAGGCGGCGTAAGTTATGAAGCCAAGCGCATTTTCGTGAAGAAGTAGCCTGGCTAACTTAAATGCAGAACCGTGAATCGGCCCCCGGGGAATCGATCGCTTGAGCGCCTCTCCGAGAAAGGCGTCGCTCGGTCGAGTGGTTTGGCGAACAGCCTCGTCGCCGTAGAGGCAGGGCACGGTTTCTCGGAGAAACCGGGAAGGGAACCAGCAGTCATGGAGTCAGCTTCTACATCAATGCCTTGGTACCGGTCGTCAGCGGTTATCTCAATCGCAACTATCCTGTTGCCGCCGCTGGGTCTGATCTTGCTCTGGACGCGTCGAGACCTGGAGACGGGAAAGAAGGTCTTCGGCTCGCTCGCCATAGTCGCGCTCGGTGTTTCTTACTTTACCATCGTTTTTTTCAGCGGGTTGTTCTTTGACGGCCGCGCGTTTTTCGCCAAGCCCGATCCTCGAATGGAGGCGCACTACGACGAACTTGAGCGGCAGCGCGCTCAGCAACGAGATGCCTCAGGCGCTGTTTTGACGCCGGACCAGCAGGCGACTCCCGGTGCGACTTCCAACGCGAACGCCAGTCAGCCAATGTCCGTGCCCGTCGCCGCGGCCGCGAGATCCACTCGCAGCTATTGGACGAATTACCGAGGCCCCTCCCGCGATGGCCGTTACGATGAAGCGCCTATTCGCACTGAGTGGCCCGCTGGGGGGCCGCGGTTGCTCTGGAAGCAACCCATCGGCGGCGGCTACGCGTCGTTTGTTGTCGCCGAAGGCGTGGCGTTCACGATCGAGCAACGCAGACGCCAGGAAATCGTGGCCGCGTACGACGTCGAAACTGGACGAGAGCTGTGGACGCAGGCTTCCGAGGCGGAGTTCATCGAGTCGATGGGCGGAGACGGCCCGCGCGCGACTCCTACCTGGGAGGCGGGTCGCTTGTACGCATTGGGCGCGGAAGGCGATCTTCGCTCTCTCGACGCGAAGACCGGAAAAGTGAACTGGTCCAGGAATATTTTGAAGGACGCCGGCGCTGACAATCTTCAGTGGGGAATGGCCGGCGCTCCGCTGATCGTGGACGACAAGGTAGTGGTTCTTCCTGGAGGAAGGTCCGGCAAATCGATAGTCGCGTACAACAAGATGACGGGTGCGCAAGTATGGAAATCGCTCGATGACATTCAGGCCTATGTATCTCCGATGCTTGTCACGCTCGCGGGAAAACGGCAGATCCTTGTCGTGACTTCGAACCGCGTTGTGGGCCTGACGCCCGAGGACGGAGCCTTGTTGTGGGAGTCACCCTGGAACACGGACATGGGCATCAACTGTTCGCAGCCGATAGTCATCGACGCAGGTCGGTTTTTCATCTCTTCCGGTTACGGCAAGGGCGCAGCGCTCGTCGAAATCACGAGCAGCGGTGACGGAATGACGGCGCACAAGGTCTGGGAAAACACGTCGATGAAGAACAAGTTCAACAGCTCGGTCTTGTTCGAAGACAACGTGTACGGGCTTGATGAGGGGATTCTCACTTGCGTCGATGTGAAGACGGGCGAACGCAAATGGAAAGGCGGGCGCTACGGCTACGGACAATTGATCCTGGCGAGCGGCCACTTGATCATCATCGGCGATACGGGAGAACTGGCGCTCGTAAAGGCGACCCCCGACAAGCACACCGAAGTGGCGAAGTTCCCGGCGCTGGAAGGAAGAACCTGGAACTATCCCGCCATCGCTGACGGGCGATTGCTCATTCGCAACCGAACGCAGATGGCTTGCTTTGATCTCTCAGCTAAATAAGGCTCACTCGAGCCGATAATACTGGAGCTAGGTCAATCTCATTTGGCTAGATGGCGATCTGCGCCATTCGAGATCGTCGCGCTCAGATACGACTGAGGTGTTCTATGAAAAGCATCAGCATTTTACTTGTCTTGACAGCCTGGCTTAATCCGGCGCCGCAAGCTCCGACCACGGCGGGGAAAGACGCGCCGTCGAAGATTACGATCGCCTCCAAACAGGAGCCAGGGGAACGTTTGATCGTGGCGGGCCGGGTCTTCAGACCGGACGGCGTCACACCGCTGGCGGCCGCCTCTCTCTACGTCTACCACACGGATGTGAAAGGCTACTACACACCCGGAGCCAACGATAATCGCAATCCGCGTCTGCGCGGTTACATGCGCACCGACGCGCAGGGCCGCTATGAATTCAGCACGATCAAACCAGGTTCATATCCGAACAGCCGCGTTCCGGCACACATTCACTATGTCGTCACGGCTGCAGGCTACAGCGAGCGGATTTTTGAGATCGTCTTCGAGGGCGACCCTTTTCTCGACGACAAGGTGCGGCAGCAGGCGGCCAATGAGTGGAGCGGCTTTTCGCTCCGGCGGTTGGAGAAAGATGGACAGGGCGTGTGGCGCTGCACGCAAGACATCAAGCTGCGGGGATGAACAGGCCATTCCCGGAGGATCTTAGCTCGAAGACCGTCCCGCTTGTTTCGGGAGCGAGGTAAATCTTGAAATGATAGAATCGCCAGTCAGGGTCGTTCGTATGAATCGTCGGGCTGATGCTTTTGAGAGGTAGTCGAATGTTTTGTCCAAGCTGCGGATCCGAAGAACGCCAGGTAAGCCAGTTCTGCCGCGCTTGCGGTGTGGACTTGCGTGCCGTTCGCGTGACTCTCGAAAAGCCGGATGCAATCACCGCTTCCGCGGTTTCGGCGCGGGACGAGATCGGACACGCCATCGCCGACAAAATTAGAGAGCTCAAGACCGGCAAAGATCTAAGCAAAGTAGCGGAAGATGTGCTTCCTCAGATCGAGAAGTTCCTTGAATCCCCGCAGCAGCGACGGCTTCGAGGCATCCGCGAAGGCATCGTTACTAGCGCCATCGGTCTGGGCGCCAGCGTGTTCTTCTTCTTGATGAGTCGATCCGACCACGAGGTGCTCTTTTTGACAGGGCTCGGCGTGACGGCTTTTCTGATCGGTCTGGGTCTTATCGTGAACGCCTTGTTGTTCACCGTTCCGAAGCAGTACGTACCTGACCACTCGATGGAAACTCCCCGGCGAGAGTCGATTGATGAGATGCCAGATCGAGTTTTGTTGGTGAAAGGTGATCTATCTACAGCCGAGCCACTAAGCCCGCCGCCGTCGGTCACTGAACAAACAACTCATCACCTGACAGAGTCTCCCGCCACGCCCGCCCGCGTTCGAGAGTCTGGTTGAGCGACGTAGCGCACGCTGCCAGCTTGCGAAGTTTGGACGCCATGTCCGCAAGCTGGCAGCTTGCGCTACGTCGTTAGCAATTCAGATCCCGCCGTCTAGGGCTATTCCGATACCTTGCGTTTGAGAATTGCGCGGCCTTCCGGGCGGGGTTTGCCGTTGGCGAACGCCACGAAAGTCGCTTCCACTGTGTTTTTGTCTTTGATCTGGAACACGCCCTGATGGACATGAGTATCGACCTTTGGATCGAAGTTGGTGCCACCTTGGAACGCGAACTTGATCTCGCCTGGCTTGTCGGTCTTCTCGAACTTCATGATGGGCGCGTTCTTGAGCGCGCAATAGTGAGTCAGCAGGAGTTGGTTCCCATCCATGTGAAAGACCGAGACCATTTCGCTCGGCTGGCCCGCGTAGAGCGTTTCGACAACCGTACTCCCCGCCGCCGTCACTTTGAAGTTCGCCGAACGCGAGCTGCTGCCGTGTTCGTGATCGCCGCTCCCCCGCTCCCAATCACCGGACAGGGTTTTGAGAAACGCGAACGCCGAAGCCGCGTCGTAGACAACCGCCTCGGGCGCGCCAGCCGTTTTGCTCCCATCCTTCGATTGGCCAGCCCAAGACGCTGGTGCCATCGCGAGAACTAACGCAACGCTCGAAAGCAAAGTGATCGCTCTTTTCATGTTCGTCTCCTTCGCTGTGAATGTGCGTGGATAGTACCATTCGATTCAGCGAGGAACAAGAAAGCAAACCGGCTTAGCCGGTCATTGCCCCGCAAGGCAGGGCCGGGTATCCTGTCTGTTGCGGGCTGGTCCGTACAATTGTTTCGAGGTGCGACTATGAGTTCACAGGGTGAGACCGAACGCTTAGAGATCACTGGGCTGCCAGTTGGTACGATGCGCGCGCTGGAAGAGCTTGCGCGAGAGAATGACCAAACTGCCGAAGACTATGCCCGAATGGTACTCGAGGCAAAGATTTTGGCTCAGAAGCCGTTCAGGGAGATCCTGGCACCGGTTCGCGAAGGTTTTCAGGAAAGCGGGATAACCGATGATGAGCTGGCTGCGCTGGTCGAGAAAGCCCGCGAGGATTTCCATCGAGAAAGGCCGAACGAAGACGAATGAGCCAGCCCGCCGCGCCGCCCGGAGTTGTCGTTGACTGTATGGTCTTTGTGCAGGCGGCAGCGAACGAGAATGGTCCGGCCGCCCGGATTCTTGACCTGCTCGACGAACAAAAGATCACACTCTATGTGAGCAAACTGATCTTGGCCGAGGCGCGTTATGTTCTCAATCGGGCTGATGTGCGCGCCCGTCTCCGCAAACTCACCGACGTTGCCGTAGAAGCTCTGTTTGAACGATTGACTCAGCGCGCTACTCTCATCCGGCAAGTTCCAAAGCGTTTTGTATATCGGCGTGATCCGAAAGACGAGCCTTACATCAATCTGGGCGGTTGCGATGAAAGCCGACTACCTTGTGAGCCGTGACAACGATCTGCTCGATCTGATGAAGTGGGAGAAGGAAGAGGGACGCAGGTTTCAAAAGCGATTTCGGTTTCTAAAGATCGTCACCCCGGAAGAATTCTTGGCTGAAATGGAAGCGCACGTCGAGCGACCTTGATGATGTCACTCATGGCCCAGCCAGAATTCATCCGGTAGAGGTTGGTCAAAGTCTTCGCTCGTCCAGATTGTGCCTCGATTGAGACCCGCGACGCGTTTCTTGTTGGCCCGAGCTACGGGAACTGGAACCAGACGCGCAACCGGTTTGCCGTGCTCTGTGATAATCACTTCGTCCCCGGCCAAAGCCTGTGCGAGCAGATCCTGCAGTTTCTCTTTGGCTTCATCAACGCTGACGGTTCGAGTCATAACGGTTCCCTTGCGATGCGCAAGAGAATAGCAATCAAGCGAACAGCACTCTCAAGCGACTCTTGCTGAGTTGCGCGTAAGCGATCAATCCTGGCGCTCAGGCGCTGGCGCCGTGTTATGCGGCCTTGCCGCGCGTAGGAGTCTTTGCCCGGATGACCAGATCGACGTCGCAATCGAGAACATGAAGCAGCGACAAAAGCTGATCGACGGATGTCTGATAGTTCTTCTGATCCAGCAGGCGATAGAACTGCGTTGCGGACGTCCCTAGCCGGCGAATTATTTCGCGCTTGGAGAGAGAGCTCCTCTCCAGGCGCTTCTGTGCCTCTAGCGTTAGCTTGTAAAGAATAACATCGCGCAAGTACGCGGGATCTTGGTTGTACTCAAGCACCTGCTCGATGTGAACCGTCCCGTTCTTGCCTGACTTCAGGACATAAGTGAACCCTTCACTGGCCAATTCCTTGTCAACGTACACCCGGTCAATCGGATCGCCGCCGCTCGGTTGAAGGTCCAACTTTGAGTAAGGAAACAGTAGCGTTCGGTTAGAAGCCTTGATCTCGAAAGCCTTTTTGCGATTGTTGTGTTTGACTGAACGTATCTTCATAGCAGTTCTTTGGCACGACGAGACGCTACCGCGACAGGTAACACTTGTCAACCGTTCAGCCCGTACCCTCGCCTCCCTAAATCAGCCATTGCTCTGCCGGGCCGGGCCGAGTATCCTGTCAGAGACTGGTTGGCCCTTCTAATCGCCGGTCTATCAGATTTGAAGAGGTGCATTGATGGAATTAGTTGTTCACATACCCGACCGGGCCGTTGCGACACTTCCGAGTGAGAATGGCGACCTGGCTAGAGCCCTCTTGGAGAGTTACGCGCTTGAGGGCTATAAGACCGGCAAGCTAACTGCTTACCCAGGCGCAAGCGCTTTTGGGTTTTGAGACCAGAATGGAAGTTGACGCTTTCTTGAAGGCGCATCACGTCCCGCTTGAGATGACTAATCAAGACCTCGAAGAAGGACGGAAGTCGCTCAACGTCCTGCTTGGCGAATGATCGCCATCTCCGGAAAGCACGGCACAGCGCTATCGTATGCTAGATCAGAAGGACGATGGGTTAATAGCAGAACACCAAAGCACCTCTGTGAGATCACTCTATGCGGAGGAGAGAACGGAGTCCGAGGTGCTGTTCGATCAGTACTTGACCGAACGCGGTTATCACTTTGAGTCTCAACCGGGGATTCCGCCTGGGAAAACCAAAAAGCTTGATCACCGGATATCCTTTGACGGATCAGATGTCTACTTCGAGGTGAAGCAGTTCGAGGAAGGCGAAGCCATCCTCGGCGGCTGGTTCGATCCTTACAAGCGCATCTATACAAAGCTAAGACAATCCTGGGCACAGTTGAATGATTACCGGGAACACTCCTGCTCTGTAGTCCTGTACAACGGCAGCGCTGCGCCAGTCTTTTTGGAGCCGGAAATTGTGCTGGGAGCGATGTTGGGGACTTTGAGCTACGTTACTGAGAAGAAATCCAAAGTGACGCACAAGGTCTTCGGCGATCCCGGCGGTTTCTTGACCGGGCATATGATCGACTTCGGGAACAAGGAGCCGCGTAGTACCCAGTTCAGCTCAGTCATCGTTCTCGAAGAGTTTCCGCTCGGACAAATAAAACTCTCGCCACTGTTGGACGAAAGAAGAGAGCATAGGCAGCAAAGACTCAGTACGGTAGAGAGCGCAGTGGACGCTTGGAAGTTTATTCAAACCCTCAAGTCAGAAGGATTCGACAGCAGCGAGAAGGTTTTGAGGGTCGTCGTGTATGAGAACCCCTACGCGAAGATCTCATTGCCGAGAGGTCTATTCCGAGGGCCTTATGATGAGCGCTGGGGAAGCGAGAGACCGGGGATTGTCGAATCTCTGGCAGTGAGACTAATGAAATTCGTTGATCCGTGGATTCCCGGTTGGGTGACTGCCAGAATCGTCCGATTCTATATGCGAGTTTCCAAGGGTGGAAAGATCACTAAGGTCTTCGAAGGATCAACGCTGCTGGAGATGGATGCGGCCTTACGTTCTTACTCAGCGTCACCTTTGGTCAAAGCTGGTATCTTGAAGCACGACTAGGCTGCTTCGGCGGCAAAAGAGTTTCTGACGTTCCGAATGTACGTGGTATTCTATGGACGCGATGAACGGCAGCAATAAAACATATCTCTTCAAGGTTGTAATTGAGGATGATTCGCACGAAGATGGGCGGCAAGCATATCACGCCTACTGTCCCGCACTAGAGCAGTACGGCGCATCCACGTGGGGCAACACGAAGGAAGAGGCCCTTCAGCACATTCAAGAAGTCGTGCAGATGATTGTTCAGGAGCTTGTCGAAGAAGGCACACTACTTCCCGCTGGCCCTCTGCAAGATGTGGAAGTGTTTCCCGAACCGCGTGTAGCCGTCACCGTCTAGTATGCCCATCGACTATAGCAAGCTGCGCAATATCACAGCACGCGAACTTATCAACGGACTCACCCACGACGGCTTTCTTCACACCCGCACGAAGGGGAGTCACCGCCGCTACCGGCATTCTGATGGACGAGGGGTGACGGTTTCCTGTCACGCCCTCTCTGACACGTTTCCGCCGAAAACCTTGAGGAGCATCATCGAGGGCCAGGCTCGATGGACGGAGGCAGATGTGCAACGTCTTGGACTGATTAAGTAACGTCGCTTCAATCGACCTGCCGTATCTTCAAAACAACAGCTTCAATCCAAACTGAATATGCCTCGGGCTTTGAGCCGACAAGATTCTCCCGAAAGTCGGCGACCCCAAAAAGTTGTCCGGCAAGTTGAAGTTCGGATGATTGAACAGATTGAAAGCTTCCGCGCGGAACTGCAGATCGAGCCCTTCCCTGAGCTTTGTCGTTTTCATCAACGACGTGTTGAAGTTCACGTATCCCGGGCCATCCAGAATGTTCCGCCCCGCATCCCCAAAGCTCCCAAAAGCAGGAAACGCAAACGCCGCGGTGTTGAACCATTGGTCGGGCGAACGATCCGAGAGCTCAACCGTTCCGACCACGTTTGGACGATCATTAGCCCCAAACCCAAGCGTAGAGCGGCCCGTGTTGCTGTTGTCGATGTCCATTTGCAACGCCGCTGTGAACGGCCTCCCGCTCTGCAAGGTCACGATGCCAAACGTCTGCCAGCCGCTAAGAAGCACGGACACCAATCCGCTATTCTCAAGAAACGTCCGGCCTTTCCCGCACGGAAAATCGTACCCGTAGCTCAGCGAGAGGCGATGTCTCACGTCGAAGTTTGAACGTCCTCGTTCGCCTCGAGTGTTGAAGCTGTCCTGCGGAAAGTTCGGATCGCCCGCGCTCGAAAAGAAACTCGATGCGTTGTCGATCGATTTCGACCACGTGTAAGACGACAAGATCGACAGCCCGAAGTCCAACCGCTGCTGAAACCTCGCTTGCAGGCTGTTGTAGTTCGAGTTTGCGCTCGACTCTTCAAAGGTAACGTCGTCGAACTGGGGATTCGGGCGGAGATTCGGAGTCACCGGACTCGGCCTCGGTTGATTGATGTCTCGCGCGGTTATCAGCTTGGTTCCCTTGCTTCCAACATAAGCGAGTTCAACCACCCGGCTCTTTCCAAGCTCTTGTTGAAGGCTGACATTCCAGTGCTGCAAGTAGGCAGTTCGCATATCTCGTTGAAACCCGAAGGCCGACTTAGGCAACGGAAACGGGAAGTTGCTCGGGAACGGATCATTGACCGTCAAGGTGAACAAACCCGGAATCGTAAAGAACAGATTGAAGTCGAAAAACGGAGAGTTGAAGTAAAGCCCCTCGCTTGGCGCAAGCGACGACTGGTCGAAGTACACGCCGTAGCCCGCGCGCAAGACCGTGTCGCCTTTGCTTCCAAGCGTCCAGGCGAAACCAAGCCGCGGCGCCCAGTTGTTCTTGTCGGCTTCATAGCCGCCGCGCGGGACTCCGTTCGTCCCGACCGCGACCAGACTGCGCGTCGCGGGATCAAAGAGATTCGCACGGTCGAACTCATCAACCGGCGGCGAGTTGAACTCGTAGCGCAGGCCCGCTGACAAGGTCAGGTTCGGTCTGACTCTAAAGCTGTCGTTGATGTAGAACCCGTAACTCTCGGTCCTGAGGTGTTGAGGATTGTCCAGGTGTGCTCCTCCGGTGACTGCCGGGAACCCGAGCAACAAATCGGCGAGCGCATTGCCGGTGAACGCAAAACTTGAGAAGGTCAGGAACCCTCGCGACTGAACATCGCGAAACGCATTCTGCTGAATTGCTCGAAAGTCGAATCCGAACTTGACCAGGTGCTTGCCGCTCGCGTAGCTCGCGCCATCCAGCACTTGAAACACGTTGGTCTCGCTTTGTTGAGGATTGTTGAATTCGTCGCCAAGCGGAGAGAAACCCGAGATTGTTATGAAGCTCAACCCGAAGTCTCGCGGGTTGGTTGAAAGCTCCGGAAGCCCGACCTGGTTGTTGATGCTGGTTCCGCTGTTCTCCTGGAGCACGGCGGCGGAAATGCGGCTGAAGGCGAAACGCGCCTCGTTGACCAACCCCGGAGAGAAGATGTGAGTCTCGCTGACGAGAAAGTTCTGACCTCTTCGCGGCACGTTATCGCCAAACCCGGGAACGGCGGGAAAGGTCGGGCCGGTAAACGGCTCGAACAGATCCCGGTCGCTAAAGCTGTAGCGCACTGCCAGCTCAGAAGACTTCGCGAGTGAGTGATTGAGCCGCACATCGAAGTGGTCGTTGCGGTCTCTCGAAGTTGGGGACGACGCGAAGTTCGCAAATGGAACGTTCCGATTGGGCGACGGATACAATGCCGCGATTGCCGTTCCTATCGGGTTGATAAAGAAGTCCGGAATCTTGTTTCCATCAAACGGCTGCTGGGTGAATGGATTGATCGGCGCGGCGAACAGACTGTTAGAGAAATCCCCGGCGCGTTCAGCAAGCGTCGGAACGTTGGTGACTCGAGTGACGCCTTCGCGCACCCGCGAGCCTTCGTAGTCGGCAAAGAAGAACGTCTTGTTCTTAACAACCGGACCGCCCAATGCAAAACCAAACTGGTTGCGTTGGTACTGTGGCGCCGGTTGATCAGCGGGCGCGAAAAAGTTGCGCGCATCGAGCGCGCCATTCCGAAAGAACTCGTAACCTGCTCCATGGAACGAATTGGAGCCGGACTTGAGCACAACGTTAACCTGCCCGCCTGCGTTGCGGCCAAACGACGCGTCGTAGCTGCTGGTCAGCAGCTCAAACTCGCGAATGGCGTCGATTGGCGGATTCACGCCCACCGAATTGAGCTTGGGATCGAAGTTGTAGACTCCGTCGAGCAAGAAGCTGTTCGAGTCCTCGCGCGCTCCGTTTACGTTGAAGGCGACGTCGCCCCGCACTGAACTGGCGGAACCCGGAGCTGACGGAACCACACCCGGCACGAGCAGGGTGAGCTCCAGGAAGTTTCGGCCATCGAGCGGTAACCCCGTGATCTGACGGTTCTCAATTACCGAGCCAATCGCCGGCGAGTCCTTTCTCAGCGCGGTTTCAGGCGCGTTGACAATAAGCTCCTCGGTTATCGGACCAACCTCGAGCGAGATGTCCAGTCGGAGTTCCTGATTCACCTGAAGCGTCACCAGTCGTGAATACTTCTTAAATCCCGTCTGTTCAACTTCGATCCGGTAGAGGCCGGGCGGGAGAGCGGTGACGATGAACTCACCCTGATCGCCGCTTCTTGCACTTCGCGATTCGTTGGTCTCGGTGTGGACCACCTTGATCGGAGCACTTGAAAGCGCAGTCCGTGAGCTATCGGTAATGTTGCCGCGAATCGAACCCCGGTGCGTCTGCGCGTTTGCGGAGAAGTGCAGCGGCAGCAGGGTCAGTGAGAGGAGCAGAAGGCGAGTAACTCGTAATTTCATGGTCTTTCTTCTATACCAGAAACAGAACGATTTTCACCAGTGGCGGCGCCTCGGCGCGGGAACTCACCCGGAGATGATCGATCGAAAACGCCGGCTCGCGCCGCACCTACCACCGCCGCCATCCTCTTGACTCCCCCCCGGGCTGAGCGCAAAACGCTCGAGCAAATCCGTACAGGCCACCTTTGGGGCTCGGTTGTAGTCTAACGAAACGGATGATGGGAATGGGGGCTAGAGAAAGAGAGGGTGACCTGATATGAGATTGATTAGAGTGAAGAACGCAATAGTAGGAGTGGCCCTGGGCGTCATGCTTCTCGCCGGCGCTGGAATGGTCACAGGTATTACGGCTCAGGCCCAGGATCGAGGCCGAGATCGCCAGGGCGATCGCAGCCGGAATTGGGACCGTAGTAACGACCGGGATCAGAATCGGAGTAGCGCTCGAAACTGGGATCGGAACCGCAGCAACGACCGAAACTGGGACCGCAACCGCCCACGGAATGTCGCTCCGAGGGTTTATCCCAGAGTGTATCCGCGAGTGTACACGGCTCCGCGCGTCTATCCGCGTTACGGTAATAGTGGCGGGTACTACGGCGGCAACGGCGGCTACAACGGCGGTAACAACGGCGGCTACAACAGCGGTGGCTACTACGGAGGCGGATCCGGCGGTGGAAACTTCGGATACGAACAGCAGAAGGGCTACCGCGACGGACTGGATCGAGGACAGGAGGACGCTCGTGACCGCGATTCTTTCAATCCTAACAACTCCAGCCACTACAGGAACGGCAACTCCGCATACCGCGATGGATTCCGTCGAGGCTATCAGGAAGGGTATCGTCAGTACGGCGGCGGCTATCGGCGATAGCAGCCATCGGTTCTGAGGAAGTCGCTAGAGCGAACAGGGACGGCTCTCGTCCCTGTTCGCTTTGCATTTATTGAAGTCTGATCCTCGCCGTTAGCGCTTGACCACCGTCACGGGTGCTCGCAATCTGAAGGTCAACGCCGTCTCAGCGGGAATCGTCGCCGGATCTCCGCGAGTCGCCAACACGGCCCCAGTTCCCGCGCCTCCGCCAACGCCGGCGCCGATCGCAGCGCCCTTTTTCCCGCCAACGATCGCGCCGATCACAGCGCCAGCTACCGCGCCGCCTCCGATCTTGATCGCGTCCTTCTTCGTTGTTGTTTTCGCTTCTCTAGTAAACGAACTTGTCGAAACTTCGACGTTGCGCCCGTCGGCCAATTGCAGCCGTTTCACCACCAACGTCAGCGAGGCTACGCCCTTCACTTTGCCGCCCGGATCGGAATTGGTGACCACGCCATGTACAGTCGCGCCTCTCTTCGCGATCACCCAGTCCCTATCGACGATCGCATTAGCGAGAGTCCCGACAAACGAGTCTCCCGCCCTGTTCGCCTTTGTCGATAGAGTGTTTGAGGTGTGGATGGATATTGGCCTGCCAGCCGCTATTGTGTAGGTTCGAGGCGGCGGTGGTTTCTCGTCGTGAGTGGCGGCACTCGGGGTCGAGTTCGCCTTGCTGGCATCGGCACCCGTGAGAGAGTCCGGCTTTTTTGGATCCGCACTCGCAAGCGGGTCCGACTTCCTGGGGTCCACATTAGCAAGCGGGTCCGTCTTTCCGGCTTCCGAGCCCGCTAGCGGGTCCCCCTTGCTCGCGTCGGTCGCTGGATCTTCGCCCAGCGGCGCTGTCGCCTGTTCTGACGAGGTTGCGGCTGCCGCATCAGATTGCCCGCTCGAGTTTGCGTTTGTTGCGGAGCTGTTGGATGAAGCGCTCTCGCCCGTTGGGCCGCGAGAACAGCCTGCCAGCGTGAGACACATCGCGGCAGAGATAAAGCTGGCCAGCAGAGACGTCCTGATTCTTTCTTTCATGGCTTCCTCCAACATCGTCACGCCGAACAGTATTTGCTCGCGACTGAGATTGCAAGTCCGCTCCCGCGAGGCTCTTTGGTGGAGAGCCTAAGCCTCGGGTCGAGGCTGAAAAGCGCGCTCGGCAGGCAGCGCGCGAGGCATGGCTCTCAGCGTGCCTTGCTCTATTGACCTTGATTTGCCTTACAAGAAGAGAGATAAAAGGCTCGATCGAGAGTAGCATTTCAAGGAGATGGATGAGTCTTCTCAGCACACTGGCGCTCGCAATGGGATCTTCGTGGGTGTCGGGAATCAATCTGTATGCTGCAGTCGCGACGCTTGGCTTGCTCGGCCGATTCGCCGGACTCGAGTTGCCGGGAGACCTCGGCGTCGTGACCAACTGGTGGGTGATCGGCGTGGCGCTCGTTTTGTACGTGATCGAGTTCTTCGCCGACAAAGTTCCGCTGATCGACAGCGCGTGGGATGCTGTTCACACCTTTATCCGCGTCCCGGCGGGCGCGGTCCTTGCAGCCGCAAGCTTCGGCGACTTCGACAAAGGAGTGCAGGTCATTGCGTTTTTGATTGGAGGCGGGCTCGCATTGAGCTCTCACGGGACAAAGGCGGCAACACGGGCGGCGATCAACACAAGCCCTGAGCCCGCTTCGAACATCGCCGCAAGCTTAGCGGAAGACGTCGTTGCCGTTGGCTCGATCGTTCTCGCGTGGGTGTATCCGGCCGCGGTGATCGTCCTTGTTGTGATAGCGGTGATTGTCTCGATCATGTTAGTTCCGCGCATAGTCAGATATCTGCGGGGCCTGATCGCGCGCTTACGTAAACTTGCGGGCGGCTGAAGAGTCGATCTGAGCCGTGTCCCCGACTCTGGAACTAGTTCTTTTCGGGCTTGAGATTCCGCGCTCGCGCAATGCCTTCGACGTGAGATCAGGAGTCAGGGTGTGGGTGGCGTCATCTTCGCGTTTACCATTTGATTTGACAGAGATTGAGGAAGCCAAGAGCATGGCTATTCGCAAACCGAATCGCACTTACTCAACGGGGGAAAGAACAATGCACGGCCCGGTCAGATCGTCCAAGAAGAAAAGCACCGGAATTGAGAGCGCGACGCAACGGCGGATTGTCTCAGCAATCGCATCCCTCGCCTTACTTGCGTTCGCATTTCTGTGTGAGTCAGCAGCCCAGCAGAAGAAGAAAGACATCCAGCCGCCGGCGCCCGCAGCCGCGATCACCGCCGAACAGGCCGCGCAGCTTGAAGCTGTCATAACAACCGACCTCGGCGTCATCCGCTTTGAGTTCTACTTCGACAAAGCGCCAAAGCACGTTCAGCAATTCGTCAAGCTCGCTCGCTCGGGCTCGTATGACGGCTCGGCGTTCTTTCGAGTGATTGCCCGCGGAGTCGTCCAGGGCGGCGACCCTCTGCTAAAAGATCCACAGACTCCGCGCGAGCGTTGGGGAACAGGCGCGCTCAAGCAAATCGCCGATGAGTTCAGCGACCTGAAGCATGCTCGCGGCACAGTCTCGACCGTCCGCATACCAGGCCAGGCGAACAGCGGCGGCGCTCAGTTCTTCATCTGCGCGTCGCCGCAGCCGCAGCTTGATGGACAGTACTCGGTGTTCGGCCAGGTCACCGAGGGACTCGACGTCGTCGATAAGATCTCGCTCGTCGAAGCCGACGCTCGTCAGTTGACCCTCAAGCCGGTGAAGATCACTTCGATCAAGATCGAACCCAAGAAGCTCGAGCCGTTCAAGAATGCAACCGTCGATGAGATGCGGAAGGAAGTCTTGTTGAGAACAAGCCTCGGCGACATCACGCTCGAGCTTGACCCGAACCTCGCGCCCGAACACGTCCGCAACTTTCTGAAACTGACGGCGGCCGGCTGGTACGATCACACCGCGTTTCAGCGGATAATCCCCGGCTTCGTAGCACAAGGCGGAGCCGGCTCGACTCGCGCGGCCGGCGCTGCTCATCCGGCAGACCGATGGGTGCGCAAGCTCAAAGCGGAGTTCAACCCGACGTTGCACATTCGCGGGGTGTTATCGATGGCGCGCGCCAACGATCCGAACTCCGCGGACACTTCGTTCTTCATCATGCTCGGAAGAGCCGAGCATCTCGATGGCAAGTACACGGTGTTTGGAAAAGTAGTCGATGGCTTCGACACGCTTGAGAAGATCGAGGGTGTGGCTCGCAACGGCGAGACACCCGTCGAGCGCGTCGAGTTGATCGAGGCGATTATCAAGCAGTGAAACGGCCTGGGGACGCGGACGTCCCGCCCGCAATGCTGGACCTCAATCGCCCGTCCTACCTAGTCCCAAGGTGCGCGGCGTTTCGAGTGGAATACGTCGATGACCTGTACATCGCTTCTCCGGACTCGATAGACAATCCGATACGGATCTTCGATCAGTTCGCGAATGTTTGACCGACGTGGATTTGGAACGATGCGACCGGAGAGCGGGAATGCGGAGATTTGGTCCCGCGTTTCAGTATGCGATCGATAACTTGGTGAGCGGTGGTTTCTGAATCAGCCGAAATGCGCAAGTGTATAGCGGCCAGGGATCTTAGCGCGCGGTCTGACCAGACCACTTTCATTGAGACATTCCCAGCTTTTCGCGAATCTCATCGCTGGTCCAAACTCGCCCGGCTTCCAGATCTGCGATCCCTTCTTCGATCATCTGCTGCTCGAGCATCAGCCGCGTAAGGTCTTCCCACGTCGTATTGTCGGGCAACGATTCAATGAGCCTCAGTGCTTCTTCCTTTACATGCTTGGTTTCATGCATTCTTGTTCCACCTCGCGACAGATTCTACCACAGCCTCGTTTCAGGCTTTCACCATTTCACTTGCTTCTGTGCGCCTACCTCAGAAGGATTAGCGCATCAATGCTGCCATCTTTTGGTGAGGTTAGCGTTTCGTGAAGCCGGTTATGTTTCCACTCGTTTCGATTACCGTTTTCAGAACACCGATTCAACACCAAGAGCTGTCCGATGCAGCCCAGTCATCAAATCGACTCGATACTACACCTACGCCAATCTGGTGATCGTTGAGCAAGATGTGACTTTCTCACTCTTTGGAACTCATCGAGTACCAGCGTATACTCTCCACTCGGGACGGCCAGAAACTAATTCCGGAAGCGAGGCGTAGACTAAAGCGCAACCAAGTTTGGCGAGCTTTCTTTTCCATAAGGAGAACATCTATGATCCTAAGAGCACTCACGCTTGTCCTCTCTTCGAGCGTCCTGCTTGCTACGCAGGCGTCAGCTCAGACCGTCGATGAGCTGATCACAAAAAACCTCGACGCGAAGGGTGGGCTTCAGAAAATCAAAGCCATCAAGTCCGTCAAAATCACCGCTAAGATCATTCAGCAGGGGCTCGAAATCCCACTCATCATCCAGCAGAAGCGGCCCCGTTTCGTTCGAGTTGATGTGACCTTCCAGGGCAAGTCTCAGACTATGGCCTATGATGGTGAGAGCGGCTGGAAGACCGACCCGTTTCAGGGCTCCTCGGACCCCGAGAAGATCGCGGGCGACGAGCTGAAAGAAGCGGAGGAGCAATCCGATCTCGACGGCGCGCTTGTCGACTACAAAGACAAGGGCCATAAGATCGAGCTTGTCGGCAAGGAAGACATGGAAGGCACCCCAGTCTACAAACTGAAGCTCACGCTCAAGAACGGCGACGTGCGCAACATCTATCTCGATGCCGAGAACTACCTCGAGCTGAAGGTCAATCTAAAGCGAAAGACCCCGGGCGGGGAGATCGAGGTCGATCAATACGTGGGAAACTACAAGCCGGTCAACGGAGTCTTGTTCCCCTTCTCGCTCGAGACCAAGATCAAAGGTCAGACCGCCAACCAGATCACCATAGAAAAAATCGAGATCGATGTGCCAATCGACGATTCGTTGTTCAAGATGCCGGCCAAGCCCGCTGAGAAACCGAAGACCGAGGAAAAAAAGCCGCCGGTCTATGAATAGCAACTTTGCGAGGACGGAATAATCAACCGCTGATTTGCGCTGCCGATCGGCATGCTGATCTGCGCAGATGTGCGACTACCAGCGGCACGTCAGTCAGCCAGAATCACCGGTTCATTCATTCTCAACGAAAGGAAGAAACTCAATGCGCTCTCATTCCTTGACCATGACCGCGTTGTTTGTTGGCCTCACCGCCTCGCTGACGGTTAGCGTCGCCGCGCAGACAACAGTCAAGCTCGATTCAAACAGCTTCGGCGCCATCGAAGCCCGGCACATCGGCCCGGCGGTCACAAGCGGTCGTATCGCGGCCGTTGACGGCGTCGCGAGCGATCCGCGAATCCTCTATGTCGGAAGCGCGGGCGGGGGTGTGTGGAAGTCCATCAACGCCGGCACGAGCTTCAAACCAATATTCGACAAGTACTCTCAATCAATCGGCGCGGTCACCGTCGATCAAGCTCACCCGGAAACAGTGTGGGTTGGGACGGGTGAATCGTGGACCCGCAACAGCGTGTCCGTCGGAACGGGAGTTTACAAAACCACTGACGCCGGCGATTCGTGGAAGCTGATGGGGCTTGAAGACTCGGAGCGAATCGCGCGAATCGTCATCGATCCGAAGAACTCCGATGTAG
Organism: Candidatus Onstottus arcticum; assembly: GCA_038040485.1. GTDB lineage: Bacteria > Acidobacteriota > Blastocatellia > UBA7656 > UBA7656 > Onstottus_B > Onstottus_B arcticum. The sequence goes on along the minus strand of JBBPIE010000007.1, from coordinate 31,707 downwards.
TGTACGTCGCGGCGACCGGCCATTTGTGGAACAGCAACGACCAGCGCGGAGTCTACAAGACTACGGATGGCGGCAAGACATGGAACCGTGTCTTGTTCGTTGACAAAGAAACCGGGTGCGCGGACATCGCGATCGATCCGCAAGAGCCCTCGATCGTCTATGCCAGCATGTGGCAGTTCCGCCGCAAGCCTTACTTCTTCACTTCGGGCGGGCCGGGCAGCGGCTTATACAAAAGCACCGACGCCGGAAAGACGTGGAAGAAACTCTCCAACGGATTGCCCGACGGCGAGCTTGGCCGAATAGCGATCGGGGTCGCGCCTTCGCGGCCGAATCGGGTCTACGCTGTCGTTGAAGCAAAGAAGAGCGGTGTGTACCGGTCCGACGATATGGGAGAAACCTGGACCAGGGCCGGCTCGTCTCAAACCGCGATCGGACGGCCTTTTTACTTTTCGCGCCTCGTCGTGGATCCGAAGGACTACAACCGGCTCTACAAGCCCGACTACAGCTTCTCGGTCAGCACCGACGGCGGCCAGTCGTTCACCGGCCGAGGCGGCCGAGCGCACGGCGACTATCACGATGCGTGGGTGAACCCGCAAGATCCGTTCAACCTGTTCGTCGCAACCGACGGCGGCGTGTACGTGTCACGAGACAAAGCCAACACGTTCAAGTTTCTGAGCAACTTGCCCGTCGGTCAGTTTTATCACGTGGGCTACGATATGGAGCGGCCGTACAACGTTTACGGTGGGTTGCAGGACAACGGCTCGTGGATGGGACCTTCGCAAAGCCCGAACGGAGTCGAGAATAAAGACTGGCGCAGCGTCGGATTCGGAGACGGCTTTCATGTTTATCCGGACCCCACCGACAAAGACGTACTCTACAGCGAGTTTCAGGGCGGCAACGTCATGCGGTTTCACAAATCGACCGGAGAGACAAAACTCATCAAGGTCTTTCCGAAACAGGGAGAGCCGCCGTACCGCTTCAACTGGAACACCGCGATGCATCTCAGCCCGACCAACCCAAAAGTGTTGTACATTGGGGGGCAGTTCCTCTTTCGCTCGACGAACAAGGGCGAGTCCTTCGAGCGAATCTCAGAAGACCTGACGACGAACGACCCGGCGAAACAGAAGCAGGAAGAGTCGGGCGGGCTCTCGCTGGACAACTCGAGCGCTGAGAATCACTGCACGATCTTCACGATCAGCGAATCTCCGCTCGACGAAAAAGTCATCTGGGCAGGAACCGACGACGGCAACTTGCAGCTCACACGCGACAGCGGCAAGTCCTGGTCGAATGTCGTCGGCAACATTCCGGCGCTGCCGGCGAACACATGGTGCAGCGGGGTTGAAGCTAGCCGGTTTGACAAGGCTACGGCGTACGCAACTTTCGATGGTCATCAGACCGGTGACATGAAGGTCTACGTATACAAGACGACGGACTTCGGCAAGACGTGGAAGTCGATTGCTACGGATTCGGTAAAAGGCCACGCGCATGTGATTCGCGAAGACCGGGTGAATCGCGACCTGCTGTTTGTTGGAACTGAGTTTGGCTTGTTTGTTTCAATAGACGGCGCAGCGCAGTGGGCTCAGTTCACCGGCAACGTGCCGCCCGTCTCGGTTCGCGACATAGCGATTCATCCTCGCGACCACGATTTGATTTTGGCCACACACGGACGCGGAATTCTGATCATCGACGACATAACTCCGCTTCGCCAGCTTAGCCCGAAGATACTCGAATCGGCGGCGTACATAATGGACTCGCGGCCGTCGCCGATCGCGGTTCCGGTTGGCGCGCAGGACTTTCCGGGCGACGGCGACTTCGTAGGAGCCAATCCGCCGGAGTCTGCGACGATTACGTACTACCTCAAAGACCGTCACGTTTTCGGCGATATGAAGATCGAAATCTACAACTCGGAAGGCAAGCTGATGGCGACCCTGCCGGCGGGCAAGCGCAAGGGCATCAACCGTGTGCAGTGGTTCATGCGCCAGAAGCCGCCCAAAGTCCCGCCGTCACCGAACCTCGCCGGGCCTTCGCTGTTTGGACCGATGGTGCCGGAAGGCGTGTACACGGTGAAGCTCATCAAGGACAAAGAGACGTTCACCGGCCAGGTCAACGTCGTAGCCGACCCCAAGTCTCCGCACTCTGGGGCCGACCGCGCGCTTCAAGCGCAGACCATCCGCAAGCTTTACGATATGCAGGAGCGATTGGCCTTTGTCGACGACGTAGTCACCAGCGCGCGCGATCAAGCCAAAGAGCGCGCGAAGAAAATCGAAGGCGACCCGGTTGCTAAAGACCTCGAGGCTTTTGCCGATAAGCTCGACGCGCTTCACAAAACGCTGGTTGCGACAAAGGAAGGGCCGATCACCGGAGAGGAACAGTTGCGTGAACGAATCGTTGAAATTTATGGCTGGGTGACGCAGTACGGCGGCCGGCCAAGCGAGTCTCAGCTTGCGAGGATACCGGTGCTCGAGAGAGAGATCGACGCTGCTAACTCGCAGTTCGAGACGATCATCGGCAAGGATCTCAAGGGCGTGAATGCAAAGCTGGCAGGGAAGAAGCTTGATGCGATAAAGGTGCTGACCAAGGAAGAGTGGGACAAGAAGCAACAAGACAAATGAAAGACCCGTAGGGGTGGCCCTCCGTGGCCACCCCTCGATGGCCGAGGCTATTTAGATTAGCGGGGAAGGGTTGGCCACCGAGGGCCACCCGTACTGGGTGTCACCCGTACAAGGATGCGTGAAGCGCGAAAGCTCGCTAAACTGTTTCTATGAGCGCAACATCTGAAACCCAAGTCATCGCTTGTTCGTCCTGCGGCACGAAGAATCGCGTGCCGCTTGGAAGAGTCGAAGAGGGGCTCGAACCTGTTTGCGGGAACTGCAAACAGCCGCTGTCTGTTTCGGCTGCTTCGGCTCACCCCATCACGTTGACAGACGCGAACTTCGCGGAAGTAGTTGAACGTGCGCCGATGCCGGTGCTCGTGGATATGTGGGCGGAGTGGTGCGGTCCTTGCCGTATGATCGCGCCCACGATCGAGCAGCTCGCAACTGAACTCGCGGGGCGGGTGATCGTCGGAAAGATGAACATAGACGACAACCCGGCGACCCCTTCTCGGTTCGGCGTGCGCAGCATCCCGACGCTGCTTGTTTTCAAGGACGGCCGCGAAGTTGACCGGCTGGTCGGTCTTATGCCGAAGCAGGAGATCCTGCAGAGGCTTGAGCTATTCACTTGAAATAATTAGGTCCCGCGAAGCCGGAAAACGACCCACGGGACGTCAACGACGAACGGGACGGAAGGGACATCGGTTGAAAAGGGCACGCGGGACACATCTGTGGGTCTTCTTAGGTTTGGTTGTGTTGTCGTTGACCGCGCTCGCACAAGGCCCGCCGAAGGAAGCAGGTCCCTTTCGCGAGCCCGACCTTGTCGAGCTGATCAAACTCGACAAGACGATTCACCTCGAGATCCGCTACGCCACCGCAAACAACTTTCTTAGCCGGCCGGTTTACACCGAGGCTCGCGCGTTCCTTCAACGCCCTGCCGCCGAAGCTCTTGTGCGAGCGAACAAGTCGCTGCGGAAACGGGGCTACGGGCTGGTGATTCACGACGGCTACCGTCCGTGGTCGGTGACCAAAGTCTTCTGGGATGCGACGCCTGAGGATAAGAAGCAATTCGTCGCCGATCCCGCGCAAGGTTCGAAACACAATCGCGGCTGTGCCGTTGACTTGTCTATCTTCGACCTGAAGTCGGGCAAGGTTGTCGAGATGCCTTCGGGCTACGACGAGATGACTGATCGGTCGCACATCAACTACACCGGCGGCGCGGACGAGTCTCGACGGCTTCGGGATATGCTCCGCGCGGCGATGGAAGCCGAAGGCTTCGCGGTGTATGAGCCTGAGTGGTGGCACTACGACTACAAAGATTGGAAAGAGTACCCGATTCTGAACATCCCGTTTGCCCAGATCAAAGCACTTAGAACCAGCGCTAACACCTCCCTAACGTCTCCACAGAGCCAAATGAAGGAGCGGGTGGGTTGGTGGTAGATGCTCGCCTATAAGTTCGAAGTCCGTCTCGTTTCGAGTTGCGACACCATGGCGATGGGCCAGCGCAGCCGCTGCCTGGAAGATGTCCCTCAAGAAGCTTGGCCCGGTCTTTCTCTTGGCAACCCGCTCAAACAGCCGTCCGGCAACGAAAGCCGCGATGGTCGCAGCGGTTTCATCGAATGGCAACACACCTGACGGCGATGGCCCAGACGGGAGCATGCTAGAAAGCTGAATCAAGCGCAGAGCTTCATCGCGGCCCCTCACAGTCCGCTCATCAGTTCCACCACGTTTGGCAATCGTCTTCTCAAATCCGGAGAGGATTTCGTACACCGTTATTGATGTCAGCGCAGGAAAACGTTTGTGAAAGCCTTCGTAATCGGCGATGTTCTGTCTGACAGACTCTTCCTGGTGACTCCACGCCTGAAACACATTAGTGTCGAGGACTAGCGGAATTTGAGGAAGCGGAGGAGCCGTTGCCATAGACCGTTATCTCCGTTGATCTCTCTCGTTAAGAATGCTGCTCCGAAGTCCACTCGCGCAGTGACCTGGGCTTTCTCTTCCTCGGTCAGGCCAGCAAGTGTGGCTGCAGCCAAGGTGTGATAACGCTCAACGAGGGCAGCATCCAATCGTGATTCGATATCGATCAGCGCTAGGGTATTGGGGTCCCAGTGCTCATCGCCTATTCGCGGCGCCTCTGGGAGGTCATATCTAATTCGACCGCTGCGGGAGCGGATCCGAACCTGAACCTCGCGCCCGTCGCCGCGTTCCATCATCGCTTTGAGTTTGTCACCGTCTTCAATCACTGCATCTAGAACCGTAACCGTACCCACCCCCAAGTAGACGCTCTTTCCCCATAGGGTCCGACTAACTTGATGCGGCGGGGACTTCAGATCGTTTCCCTGTGTTAAAGCAAGCAGTTCATTCAATCCTTCCGGTGAGGAGGGGAGGCGAATAATGCCACCTTCATAGTTGTCGGGCCAAAGGAATGAGCGTTTGACAATCGCTTCGTAAATGAACGAAATCGTCGCGACCTCGATTGCCGATCGAGTTGCCGGAAAGCCGAATTGTTGGTGGGTTGCTTGTTCGATCACCATAGCTCTGTAAGCGATTTGTCTGCTTTGCAGATACTGACTGATTGTCGAAAGAGGTGTGTCGAATCTGAGCGAGACGAGTGGTTCGATGCCAGGGATATGCAACTGCAGATCGACCCGCCGTGAGAGACCAAAAAGCGCAAAAAGAGTGTAGGTAACAAACACATCAAGCGCACGTCGGCGTTCTGAATCACGATGTCGAATCTCTACGGTAGCCTCAGTAGACGAACCCGGCCCATCCTCCGAGTCACCAACAAGCTGCATTACCAAGTCCAAATTGGGAGTAATCCGAGCCGTAGCAATAACGACCCCGGAATCGATGTTCGATGTGTCGACGGTAACCGGGCCGCCAAACGCGCCACCGAACTCAGGAAATTCGACCTGAAGCAGCCTGATCTTCCGCAAGCTTACCGGGAACATTACTGGAGCGGCGACGAGTACCTGTTCTATGTCTGGCACAGGCAGCCATGCGGCACTAGGAATCAAACTTTGTTCAATCTCTCGGATACCGCTCATAGACTACCCCTGAGCCGTTTACTCTCTCGTATTGGAATCGACCGTATCTTAACGCCGCTTGATAGCTGGACGCAATTGAGCGTCACAGACAAGGTTGCTACATCGGTCGTCAGCCAATATTCTATTCGCGATTCCAATATCGCGAGGTGGGGACTAATGGCCTTTTCAAAGAAAACACAGGAACTCGTAGACGCAATTTCGCGCAGCCGGCAATCGCTGCTCAAACACGTCTCAGGTTTAAGCGATGCGCAGCTAAGCTACAAGCCGGAGGACGGCGAGTGGTCTCTCAACGATATCCTTCACCACCTGGCATTGACCGACGAGGCTAACGGCAAGCTCACTTCGCGGGCGCTCAAACACGCGGCGGAAAAGAACGTGCCGCCAGACCCGACGCCGGAGGAATCAGTGCTGACTTGTCTCGACGAAGCCGCGGCGCGAATCAGCAACGTAAAAGCGACAGCGCCTGACTTCGTCCGGCCTCAATCACACCTGTCCGCGCCCGAGTCGCTTGCAAGGCTTGCGGCGTCGCGCGAGCGAATGCTCCAGTCGATCGAGCAGCTTTCCCCATACGATCTCACCCATCTCAAGTATCCTCATCCGGTTCTTGGCGATCTTGATATGTACCAATGGATATTGATTGCGGGCGGGCACGAAGGCAGGCACGTCGGGCAAATCAAACGAATCAAATCTGAAGCTGGATTCCCTCAGTGAACGAACACGCCAATGGGAGAACGGCGCCGCCGAAGTTGTTTGGCCGCGCCTCCCTGGCAATCAACGAATGGCTGGCGAGAGCCGAGCCGTTTTGGGTTTCGGATAAGCTGTGTTGGGGCATCGTCGCAGCCGGGGGCGCGCTGCGGCTCATCGCATATCTGGGCAATCGTTCGTTGTGGCGCGATGAAGCTGCGCTGGCCATGAACATCATCGAGCGATCATACAGCGGGTTGCTCAAGCCGCTCGAATCTTATCAAACCGCGCCGTTGGGCTTTCTGATGCTGGAGAAAACCGCGGTGCTTGCGCTCGGAAGCAGCGAGTACGCGCTCAGGTTGATCCCGTTGCTTGCGGGAATCATCTCACTATTGCTCTTCAAACAAGTTGCCGCCCAGTGCCTGCGCCCCGCCGTCGTTCCGATTGCGCTGGCGTTCTTTGCGTTCTCGGACAAGCTGATCTACTACTCCTCGGAACTGAAGCAATACTCACTCGACGTCGCAATCGCGTTGCTCATAGTTTTGATGGCCTTCAGGATTCACTCGCAAGAGATATCGATCGCGCGCGCGGCGGGATTCGGGCTGATCGGGGCGGCCGCCGTCTGGTTCTCACATCCCGCGGTGTTCGTGCTTGCCGGTGCAGGCGTGTGTTTGTTTCTGTACGCGGCGATAAAAAGAGATTGGAAGCGCGCTTTGCTGCTTGGCTGCGCCGGTGCGCTATGGCTTTTGAGCTTCAAGGCGAACTATGCCTTCGCGCTGCGATCGGCGGGCGAGTCGGGATTCCTGTTGAGGTTCTGGAGCGACTACGACGCCTTCATGCCGTTGCAGTTTTCCACAGCGGCGCTGAAGTGGCTCTGGCAATCGTTCTTTGTGACATTGCAAGACCCGGCTGGCTTCGCCTTCCCGGTGATAGCCGGGTTGGCGCTCGCTATAGGCTGTTGCGCGGCGCTCGTGAATCGAAACGCGAAGCTGTTGTTGTTGATTGCGCCGATTCCGTTCGCATTGCTTGCGTCTGGCCTGCACAAGTATCCGTTTCTCGAACGACTTTTGCTCTGGGTGGTTCCTTTAATCGTGGTGCTGATCGCGGCGGGCATAAACGCAGTAGCTCGCAAGTCGGTCGTGATCGGCGCGGCACTAGCCGTCGTGCTGCTGGTTCAACCGATGGTTCGCAGCATCGCCGCGCCGCCTCCGCATGAAGACATCAAGCCCGCTCTCGCCTACGTCCGCGATCACTGGCAAGAGGGCGACGCGATCTTCGTGCAGCGAATCACTCGGCATCCATTTCACTACTACGCGGCGCGCTACGGCTTCGAGGAGTTTGATTTGCTGAGCGGCGGGCACAAGAGGCGCAGCAAAGTCGAACAGGTGGCGGAGAATTTCAGCGCGCGTGAACGCGTCTGGGCGCTATTGAACGTCTTCAACAAAAGAGAAATAGAAGAGGAGCAATTGTCTCTGGGACACCTCGACGGCATAGGGACGCGCCTCGACGCGTATCGGGAAAAGGGCGTTGCCGTCTATCTTTATGAATTGAGCAAAACCGCTTCGTTGCCTGATACTCACCAGGAATGAAAAGCGGCGCCGGCGAGCAAGTGATGAGCGCAAGAGTGCAGGATGGGACAGAACAGCCGCTCAACTGGGAGCAGCGGCTTTCGGTCATGCTGGCGAAGCGTAGATGGCTCGCCGGTGTGGTCTGCTGTGCGGTCGCCGCGATTGCAACGCTTCCACTATTTGTTTCCGGATTTCCGGGAGGCGACGATGCGATCAAGCATTACCGCTGGTCGACTGAGTTCGTCAAAGCGCTCAAGGACGGCTCGCCGTACCCGCGCTGGTTCCCTGAAGCGAATCGGGGAGCAGGGAGCCCGCTTCCGATCTACTACCCGCCGCTGCCGTTTTATGTTGCGGCTGTGTTCAACGCGGCCGCCGGGCACATGCTGACAGCCATCTCGTTAAGCTGCTGGCTTGCGCTCGCGCTTTCGGGGCTGACTATGTACGGGTTCGGCCGCCTAACGCTTTCACGCCCGATGAGCTTGATAGCCGCAGTGTTCTACATGCTCATGCCCTATCACATCGTCGATCTATATCTTGGTTCAGCTATCTCCGAGTTCTGGAGCTTCGCGTGGGTGCCGCTGATCTTCTATTTCATCTATCGTGTCAGCGACCGCGACGACTGGTTCGCAGCCGGCGGGCTTGCTCTTAGTTACGCACTGCTGCTTCAAACGCACGTGCCCAGCGCGTTTCTCACGTCGCTTTCGCTGCCGATCTTCGCGATCTCGCTCACTCGCGACCTGCGCCGGCTCTTGCGCATTGCGGCAGGCCTGGCACTCGGCGCAGGAATCAGCGCCATCTTCGTCGTGCCTGTTTTGTTCGAGAGGAAATACATCCAGATTGGGAGGGTCATCCTCAGGCGCGCCTACCGGGACTATTTTCTGTTCGAGCATTCGGGCTCAGCCTTCAAGAGCATTCTGTCCTCATCAAACGGGGCCAACTATTCACTACAGGCCGAGCTTGCGGCATTGGCCGTTTTGGCTCTGCTCATCGTTGCCGGTCTGCTGGTGTTGAAGAAGCCGAGAGAGGGCGGCCGCTTCAGACTATGGCGCGCATCGCTGGTTGTCACCGCATTCAGCTTGTTTATGACAACGCGGATTGCGGCGCCGCTTTACCGATTGCTTCCCGGTCTAGTGTTCCTGCTATTTCCATTTCGATGGCTTCTGGTGTCGTCCGCAGGTGTGTCGCTTTTGACCGCCGTCGTTGTTTCCCTTCTGGCACGTGACACCGAACGCCGAACGCTCAAGGTTGTCGCGTTGAGTCTCATCGCTGCATTCACGCTAACCGTCAGCGGGCTGGCAATCGCGCGGGCGCCGCTGAAGCCCGCGACACTCGAAAGGAGACTCGTGCGCAGAGAAGCGCCTGAGTATCACCCGGTCTGGTGGGACGGCGAGCGGCACGACGAACTGGAACGAGCTTCCGTGGTGGTCGATAGCGGCGATGCCGCCGTGCAGATTTTAGACGATCGCGGGATAAACCAGGGCTATCATCTCAACGCACAGTCAGAGTCGCTGCTTCGGCTGCGGCCGCTTTTTTTTCCTGGCTGGGTCGCGCGCGCCGATGGCCGGCCTATTGAAATCCGGCCGAGCAGCGGTGGGAACATCGAAGTGAGAATGGAGCCAGGCGAGCACCAGTTGACCTTGAGCTTCGAAGATACCTGGCCGCGCACGGCAGGCAAGCTGATTTCCGCCGTCTGCATTGCGGGGCTGCTTGTGTTGCTTCTCGTCGCGCATCGGAAAAAGGGCGTTGCCGTCTATCTCTATGAATTGAACAAAGGGGCTTCGTTGCCGGATACTCACCAGGAATGAAAAGCGGCGCCGGCGAGCGAGTGATGAGCGCAAGTGTGCAGAATGGGACAGAACAGCCGCTCAACTGGGAGCAGCGGCTTTCGATCATGCTGGCGAAGCGTCCGTGGATTGTTATCGTCACCTGCCTTGCGCTCGCGACGGCCGCGTTATTACCGATTTTGATCTTCGGTTTTCCGCGTGGCTCGGACGCCACGTTGCACTATCGCTGGTCGGCCTTTTTCACCGAAGCGCTCCGCGAAGGCGTTGTCTATCCGCGCTGGCTTGCCGGAGCCAATCACGGTCACGGCAGCCCGGTAATGAACTGCTATTCACCGCTCCCGCTTTATGTGACCGCGGCGTTCAACCTGCTCCTGCACAACACGCTGCAAGCGATGACGCTAAGTTGCGGGCTGGCTTTCGCGCTTTCCGGGATGACGATGTATGTCTTCAGCCGGTCGGTGCTATCGCGCGGCGTCAGCCTGTTTGCGGCAGGGTTTTATGTTCTGGCCGCTTATCATTTCTTTGATCTCTATCCGGGGTCGGCGATCAATGAATTCTGGTCCTTCGTATGGCTGCCGCTAGTGCTCGACGCCACTTATCGTATCGCCAAAGGGGAGGGCTGGCGCGCTTCGGCTTATCTCGGTTTGAGCTACGCGTTATTGATCCTGACCCACGTGCTGATTCCATTTGCGACGGCGCTCATCCTGCCCATCTATATATTGGCACTCACTCGCAACTGGCGTCGTCTCGCTCAAGTAGCGGGCGGGCTGGCGCTCGGACTTGGGCTGAGCGCCTTTTTTCTGATCTCCGTCGTATTCGAGCGCCAGTATGTGAAGATCGCCCTTGCGTTGGACGAGGATTACAGGCGTCACTTTCTCTTTCGGCGAACCGGCCCGATCTGGAATGTCAGTCTGTTCTCCCCGAGCCAGGTTCCTTACAATGGGAATTACTTGTTGGAAGCCACGCTCGTCGCCGGGACGCTAGCCATTCTGTTCCTCGTCGGTTCCTTCCTGTTATGGCGCGAACGAGGGGTTGAGTCGCGAGATCCCTCGGGGCTTGCGTGGCGGCGGGCTATCTGGGTCGTTACGGCGCTGACTTTGTTCATGACGACGCGGCGGAGCGCATTTATTTGGCGCGCGATTCCACCGCTTGCGTATTTACAGTTTCCGAATCGCTGGCTTGTCATCAGCACCGCAGGGACGTCGCTCATCGCTGCCGCCGCGCTCGCGGCCATCATGCAAGCGAAGCGAAGGCGCATACTCTACGGGACGGCGTTCGCCATCGCGGTGGCGTTCAATCTGGTCATCAGCGCACATCAGGTCGTGCAAGCGCCTTACGACGCGGCAGGAATAGAAAGGAAACTCCATGGCCGAGAGGTTCAGATGTATATGCCTGTGTGGCGAGACGAAAATTATAAACACGAATTGGTGGCCGCTCCGGCAGAGATCCTCAGCGGAGATGGCGACGTGCAGGCGGCTGACGATCGAGGAAGCCGCCAGAGTTACGTTGTGACAGCGCGCACAAGTTCGACCCTCGGATTCCGACAGCTATATTTTCCGGGATGGGTTGCGCGGGTCGACGGAAACCCAATAGCGCTTGGCCCAAATAGAGCCGGGAGCATTCAACTGACAGTCGAACCCGGCGAGCACCATTTGACATTGAGCTTCGAGGATACGTGGCCGCGCACGGCAGGCAAGCTGATTTCCGCCGTCTGCATTGCGGGGCTGTTCGTGTTGCTTTTCGTCGCGCGCCGCACGGATCCTCAATCGGGATAAGTCCCGGAGGCCGCTCGATGCTGCTCGATTGCGCCGTCGTGGTACAATCGCGGCTCGCGAACGTCATTTGAAACAGGCTTTTGAGTGAGCGACCTTTTAGTCCACATCACGGATCAAGTCAAACGCGAAATCGAGACCCACGCGCTCGAGGCTCAGCCGTCTGAGTGCTGCGGCTTGTTGAGCGGCGGGAACGGCGTAATCACGGATCTTCACCCGCTGCCGAACGAAGCTGACAGACCGGAAGTCAGGTTCTTTGCGACGCCGGAAGGTTTGTTCGCGGCGATGCGGAGGATACGCGAAGCCAACCAGTCGTTGCTCGGCATATATCACTCGCATCCGCGCACCGCGGCTTATCCCTCAGCATCGGATGTGGAGATGGCTTTCTACCCGGAAGCTGTCTACTTTATTATTTCGCTCGAGCATAGCGCTGAGCTGCGCGCGTTCAAGATCGAGGGATCGAAGATCGACAATGTCGAGATAATCCTCACTTAGTGGTAGTAGTCTTGAGGATTACGTGCGTCATCGATCCTGGGCAGCCGAGCTTCAACCCGTTCTCGGACCGCCGGCAATGGCGGGCTATACAAACTCTCCTCACAACAAATCTACCTTTCCGCTTTTCAGTCGATACACCGCGCCCTTGAGGGTTAGTTTGTTCGCCTTGATCAGATCCCTAATGACCGGGCTTTTTTTCACGTTCTCGAGTTGAAGCCGGACGTTTTCCTCAACGGCGAATGGAACGAGCTCTTTCGGGCCGATGCCCGGGTGCGCTCGCCGGGCTGTTTCTACAGCGTCCTTGATCAGCTCGACAAATGCCCCCATGCTGTGTCCGTCAGGTGGAGGGCGAGTGCTTTCTACTCCGCAAGCCGCTTCAACCGCTCCGCACGAGTCGTGCCCAAGCACGAGCAATAGCTGCGACCCGAGGTAGTAGGCCGAGTACTCGATGCTGCCGAGTCCGACGGGATCGACGACGTTTCCGGCGGCCCGAACCACGAACAGCTTGCCCAGCGATTCGTCGAAAACTATCTCAGGCGGGATTCGAGAGTCCGCGCAACTCAAGACCGTCGCGTATGGCTTTTGACCGGTTATCAGCGTACTGCGCTCCAGCGCGTAGCTTACGTTCCGGCGCTTATCCTTCATGAAGCGCGCGTTCCCACTGCGCAGGCGGCCAATTGGGTCCTTTGCAGCACTGGGTTTCTGCGATGATGCGGGCAGCGACAGTGGGCCGAGCACCAACAGCAACGCAACCCCGAGACAATGAACTGACGTCATGAACCGTCCCTTGTTTCGTTTCATAACGTTCCTCCTTGTGTAGTGGTTCATCCCAGTTCCGGCGAGAGCACAAGGCAACAGGGGGCGATATGTTACCTCCCGGCTGTTGTGCTGTTTGTCATACTAAGGCGATTGGTTTCGGAAGGCAACAAGAAAAATGTTAATGCGTCGGCCCCTTGGCAGCCCGGACCAGACGCCGCGCTGTGTTAGAATCGGTCGTGGTCAGTGGTTAAGCGTCAAGGTTAGGCCTCGGTGGTTAGGGTTAGCGAATGCCAGGTACAATTCGAGTCACCGCGCTACTATTTGGGCAGGCACGCGAGTTCGCCGGCGCCACGACGCTTGACCTCGAAGTCGAAGCGCCTGCCACAGTCGCGACCGCGTTTGACGCGCTCAAGACCAAACACCCCAAACTCGCAGCAATGGAACGCAGCCTGTTGTTTGCGGTGAACGAAGAATACGCTTCGCCCTCGCAGCCGCTTGCCGATCACGACCGGCTTGCGGTGCTTCCGCCGGTGAGCGGCGGCGCGGCTCCGGATGGAGACTTTGTCGAGATCACTCGCGAGCCGATCGACATAGGCGGGCTCCGCGAGCGATTGCTGGCGGGCGAGTCTGGGGCCGTAGTCATCTTCGATGGCGTCGCGCGCAATAACACGAAAGGCCGGGCAACGCTTTACCTCGAATACGAAGGCTACACCGAGATGGCGTTGCGCACGTTCGAGCAGATCTGCCGCGAAGTTCACGAGCGCTGGCCAGTTAACCGCGCTGGGATCGTTCACCGTCTGGGCCGTATCGAGATAACCGAATCGAGCGTCGTGATCGTCGTGACCTCTGCGCATCGCAAGGTCGCCTTCGAAGCTTGCCACTATGCAATCGATCGGTTGAAGAAGATCGCGCCGATCTGGAAGAAGGAGTATTTCGAGGACGGAGCGGTGTGGGTCTCGAACGAGGAGGCTAATCGGGAATTGAAAATTGAAAATTGAAAAATGCAAATTGCAGATTGAAGATCGCAGCAGCAAGGTTAATCGGCCGCGACCAGTTTTCACATTTGCAATTTGCAATTTTCATTTTTCAATGTAGTTGTTTTCCTGCCCAAGGTTTCAACGTTGCAGTCCGCTCTTCGCTTGAGCCGCCTCTCGCCTCTGCGCTTCCAGTCCGGCGATCCGCTCGCCGATGTGCTTTTGTTCGCCGTCATCCTTGATCTCTCGCAAGGTCCTGATCGACTCGTCAAACCTGTACAACCCGGCGTAGCAATCCGCCAAACCGTACATCGCTCGAAGCCTCACCCCGGCGTCACCGCTCTCGGACGCCAGCTTCTGATAGATCGGCAGCGCTTGCTCATACTGCCCGCGCTCAATGTGATAGATCGAAGCCTCGCGCAAATAAGCCCGCTCGCTTAGATCGTCATAAGCCGAAGCCTCGATCACTCTTTCGTACTCGGTTAGCGCCTGACTGTAGTTCTTGTGCGCGAAGTACAGGTCTGCAATTCTAAGCCTGATCCGGCGCCGCTCGTCTGAATCCTGGGGATTTATGTTCTCGTACTCGGCTATCGCATCATAAGACCGGCCCATCTCGCCAAGCACTTCAGCAAGCCGTTCGCGTGCAAGCGGCGCGTTTGTATTTGACGAGTTGTCGTTGAGAAAAGCGGTGTAGTGACCGCGCGCCTGGTCGTACTGGTGAAGATTGAAGTAGTAGATGTTTGCAAGTTGAAACCGCGCTTCGCCAGCCTTCTCGCTCGCTGGATCGAGCGATAGATAGTGTTCGTATTCCTCGGCGGCGAGCTTGTAGTCCCGCGAGTCCCACGCCTCGACGGCGCGTTCCAGCGATTGCTTTGCATCGCGTTTGCACCCGGCCACAAATGCGGAGAGTGCGAGGCAGATCGCGAGAAGGAGGAGAAGATGCGGAGAGGGGGAGACGGGGAGAGCGGGAGAAGGGGCGACGGGGGGAAGGGGAGAAGGCGCGAAGGGGCGAAGGGGAGAAGAGGCGACGGGGGGAAGGGGAGAAGGGGCGACGGGGGGAAGGGGAGAAGGCGCGAAGGGGCGACAGGAAGAAGGGGCGACGGGGGGAAGGAGAGAAGGGGAAATGGGGCGACGCGGCGAGTCGGAGAAGGGGAGTCTCGGAATACCGTTCGCCTCAGCGCCCCTTCGCCCCTTTTCCCCTTCGCACCGTCGCCCCATCTCCCCTCCCGCTACTCCTCCTCGGCTCCGTTCGTCGCGTCCACCTGGCGTTCGATCAGTGAGGCCGACGAAACCAGGTCGCCGTCCGATGTGTCGATCAGTTTCACGCCTTGAGTAGAGCGGCCCGAGACTCGTATGCCTCTGGCGTCGACGCGAATCAGCTTGCCGAAATTGGTTATGATCAAGAGCTGACTTTCGTCATTGACCGGTAGCACCGCCACCACGAGTCCGTTTCGGTCGCTGGTTTTCATGTTGATAACGCCGCTGCCGCCCTGAGACGTGACGCGATACTCCTTGAGCTCAGTACGTTTCCCGAAACCGTGCTCGGAGATCGACAACATCTCCGCATCGTCACTGACCGCGGCGACGCTTATCACGTAGTCGTTCTTCTTAAGTCTAATTCCCCGCTGTCCATAGGCCTGACGTCCCCGCGATCGCAGCCTGGATTCCTCGAAGCAAATCGCCATACCCTCGTGAGTAGCAAGGAAGATCTTCTTCTTCCCGTCGGTGATCTCGGTGGCTATCAACTCGTCATCGGCTTCGACTCCCATCGCGATAATCCCACCGGCCCGGATGTTGGCGAATTTTGAAAGCTCGGTCTTTTTGATCGTGCCCTTTCGAGTCGCAAGCACGACGTGTCTGCCTTCGACAAACTCACGCACCGGAACGATTGCGGCAAGCTTCTCCTCTTTTGGAATGTTTACAAGGTTGACGATTGCCTTGCCTCGTCCGGCTGCCGCCGCGTCAGGAATCTCGTGGACCTTCAAGCGATACACCTGGCCGCGATCGGTGAAGATCATGATGTAGCTGTGAGCCGACGCCACAAATATGTGGTCGACGATGTCGTCGGTTCTCGTCGAAGCACCCTTGCGGCCCGTGCCGCCCCGGCGTTGCGCGCGATAGACCGACGCCGGCGTCCGCTTGATGTAGCCCGAGTGAGTGACCGTGATAGCCATGTCTTCGTCGGCGATCAAATCTTCTAGCGACAGCTCGCCGCCCGCTTCGATGATCTCGGTTCGGCGTTTGTCCGCGTACTCCTTTTGGACTTCGCGTAGTTCTTTGACGATCAAGGTGCGCAACACCGATTCGTTTTCGAGTATCTCGTTCAGCTCGGCTATCTGCTGAATGACTTCCTTGTATTCGTCAATCAGCTTCTGCCGTTCGAGTCCGGTCAGCTTCTGCAACTGCATCTCGAGGATCGCGCGCGCCTGTAGCTCGCTGAACTGGAAGCGGGCCATCAAGGCTTCACGAGCTTCGGGCCCGTTCTTCGACTTGCGAATCAGTGCGATCACCGCGTCCAGGTTGTCGAGCGCCTTCTTCAAGCCTTCCAGGATGTGCGCACGAGCTTCGGCCTTCTTTAGCTCGTATTTCGTGCGGCGAATGACCACCTCCCGGCGATGCTCGAAAAAGATGTTCAGCGTCTGGATCAGGTTCAACTCGCGTGGTTGGCCGTTGACGATCGACAGGTTGATGACGCCGAACGACTGCTGCATCGGCGTGAGCTTGTAGAGGTTGTTAAGCACGAGGTCCGGCATCGCATCGCGCTTCATCTCGATGACTATGCGCATGCCGTCGCGGTCAGATTCGTCGCGCAAATCCGAGATGCCCTCGATCTTCTTTTCGTTGGTCAGCTCGGCGATTCGTTCGAGCAGCCGGGCTTTGTTGACCTGATAGGGAATCTCGGTGACGATGATGGCCATCTTATCGGCCGTGCGCCCTATGTGTTCGATCGCCGCCCGTGCGCGCATCACGATCGAGCCGCGCCCGGTCTCGTAAGCGCTCTTTATCCCTTCGCGTCCGTAGATGAATCCACCGGTCGGGAAGTCCGGGCCGGGCATCATTCCCATCAACGTCGATAGCCGAGCGTTTGGATTCTGAATCAGGTAGATCGTCGCCTCGATGACCTCGCCGAGGTTGTGAGGAGGGATGTTCGTCGCCATCCCGACTGCGATGCCCGACGAGCCGTTCACCAGCAGGTTCGGATAACGAGTCGGCAGGACGGTCGGCTCTTCGCGCGACTCGTCGTAGTTGGGGACGAAGTCGACTGTCTCTTTGTCGATGTCGGCCAGCATCTCGGTCGCAATCCGAGTGAGCTTGGCTTCTGTATACCGGTACGCAGCCGGCGGGTCGCCATCGACCGAGCCGAAGTTGCCCTGTCCGTGCACCAGCGGATAGCGCATCGAGAAGTCTTGCGCCATTCGCACCAACGCATCGTAGACGGCTGAGTCTCCGTGCGGATGATAGTTGCCAAGCACGGCGCCGACTACGGTGGCCGACTTCTTGAACGGCTTGCCCGGATTCAGACCGATCTCGTGCATGGAAAAAAGTATCCGGCGGTGAACCGGCTTAAGCCCGTCACGCGCGTCGGGTAGCGCGCGGCCGATGATGACGCTCATCGCGTAGTCGAGGTAACTACGCTTCATCTCTTCTTCTATGTTGACTGGTATTTTGTGTGCGGCTTCTGACATTTTTCTTTCTCTCGACTCGCCCAGTCCGCGCCTCGCGGGCGGACATTATTCTACCGATCCGGACATCTTGCCCGGTCTATTCGAACCGTGGTGTACTGGAATTTCTAACCCAATTAAGCAAGTGAAATTGTATCGGATTCAGGCGCGATTTTCAAAGCGGAAACGAGGCAAAACCGGGCGAAGAATCAGGCACTTACAGGGAAGTCCGTAGTCCGTAGTCAGTAGTCCGTAGCTCGTCGGCGAAAGTCTGTGAATCTCACGGCCGCGCGCTTACGAACTACTGACCACGGACTACCGACTACGGACTGCTTCGCGGGCTACGTCGAGCAGGAGTTCCATCTGATCGTGAACGTACGCGTTTGTTCGCGCCGCCATTGGCAGGTAGTAAGCCTCAGTTGTGCGGATGTAGCGACGTATCTTCTCGGTCCTGGATGAACAGGTGAGGTACCGCAAGTTGTCCAGCCGGTCACAGAGCTTAACAATGGGCGCGCCAGTTGAACCCGCCGCTTCGATGGCCCCGAGGTAGTCCGCGCGACTCACGTCTTCAAGCTTGGTCAGCAGCCACACGACTTCGGCGATCTCTTTGTTGAACATCTCTGCGAGCTGTTCGCGAGTTGTCGCGCTATCTTCGATCACGTCGTGAAGCAAAGCCGCGCACACCAGACTCGGAGTGAAGACCTTAACCTCGTTCACCAGCGCTGCCGCCACTCGCACCGGGTGAACGATGTATGGCGTGCCTTCGTCGCGGACCTGTCCGTCGTGCGCAACACGGGCGACGTCGAATGCTTGCCCAACAAGAGCAAGATCCGTGTCCGTCAACTCCGTTGCCAAACGCTCAGTCAATCGCTGAAATATCTCTTCGTAGTTCATCCTTTAACCGATCGAACTCTAACAGAGCGCGAAAACTACAGACAACAAGCGATGTGCAAGAACCAGAGTCCGCGTCTCTGCGTCTCTGCGGCTCTGCGGTTGATGCGACTCGTAAGAAAGGAAGATAGTGGTCACTTACGTTGCGGCGCCGGTCAGCCGTCTCCCTGCAGCCTTGATGCTCGGCAACGTCACGTAGTCTAATGAGCACTCAACCTGGAG
The DNA here is from genome assembly GCA_038040485.1 of Candidatus Onstottus arcticum. Classification (GTDB taxonomy): domain Bacteria; phylum Acidobacteriota; class Blastocatellia; order UBA7656; family UBA7656; genus Onstottus_B; species Onstottus_B arcticum. Next base: position 13,258 of record JBBPIE010000007.1, on the reverse strand, counting down.
ACGCCACGGAAATGGAGTTTTTGATCAAGGTGCTTAGACCGGTCACGCGCGTGCTGTGCCGCGTGCTGTTTAAGATCGAGTTCTTTGGCGTCGAAAACATTCCAGCGTCGGGCGCTTGCATCATCACGCCAAACCACCTCACTTATTTCGATCCGATTTGGATCACGATACCGGTAGAGCGGCGAGTGTTTTACATGGCCTGGGACAAGCCGTTCGAAGTTCCGGGTCTGGGCATGTTGATGCGAAGCTTCGGCGCGTTCCCGGTGAATCTCGATTCGATCGACAGCGCGGCTCAGCGCGAAGCGAAGGCGGTTCTGCGCAGCGGCCGCGCCCTGGTGATCTTTCCCGAGGGCGGAAGAACCAAGACCGGCAAGCTGATGCTTTTCAAGATGGGCGCGTTTCGATTCGCTTTGACTCACGGAGTTCCCATCGTGCCGGTCACGATCAAAGGCGCGGAACGAGTTTGGCCCGTCGGTCAAATGCTCCCGCGAACGGGGAAGGTTACGGTCACCTATCATCCGCCGATTGAAGTCGAGCGATTGCCGGAGGAGATGAGCCGGCTCGAGTTGAAAGAGCACGCGAGGAGGCTGGCGCGAAGGACTCACGACGTGGTGGCTGGCGCGCTTGGTCCTGGCAGTGTGCCCGGAGAGAAAGGGAATGAAGCCTTCCCGATTAAGAGCGGCGTGTAACGCGCACCGGCGCACTCATCCCAATGGAAACGCATCGCCGTACTTCATCGCTCTAAGTTTCTTCGCGCTCTCGCCGTTGCGAAAGTCTTCCAGGATCACCGCTCGATGCTTTTTCTGCGCAGCCGACTTTGCGTTCAGACTCAGAAGCTTCTCCAGCTCAGTGATCCCACGTTCGACGTCACCCGCGTGCGCGTAAGTGACGGCGAGTCCGATTGCGCCGCCGACATAACCCTCATCGGAAGACTCTTCAGTCGTGATGAATGCCTTCGCTTCGTCGATCGACGAGCGAATTCGCTCAATCTCCGCTCGATAGTACGCGGTGAAATCGCGCGACGCATAAACGTACCTTCCGTCTTTCCAGGCGTAGATCATCACTGCGCCCGGAGATGCAGCATGCGAGAGATCGTCGTAAGACTCCCAGCGCGCGTCGGCCACCAGCAACTCCGCGATGCCATCGTTGTTCAGGTCGGCTATCTTTTGAATCGGGCCGGCCGCGATCAACTCGGCCTTGTGACCGGACACGCGGTAGATTTCAGTCGGGTTGCAGCCCCAGCAATTTCCGCCGCTCGAGCTCTGCACGATGATCTCCTTCAAGCCGTCTCCGTTGATGTCAGGCGCGTTCACTCTGCCCGCGCCGTTTCCGCCAAACGAAAAGAAAAAATCGGATCGCCTAAAGATCGTCTTGCTGGTCTTGCCATCGCTCTCGAGGATTCTGAACTCGAATCGTTGCGTCGGATCTTTGGTCGCTGTGCGCTCGAAGACTACGGCCAGATGCTTCGAGACTCCGTCCAGACTGGCTTCCACGGCTTCTTTGAGTTTCAAGCCCGTGGAGACAAGTTGCGAGACTTCGGATTGAAACTCCGCGCTGACTTGTGGCGGCGCGGAAGGTTGCACGGTTTGGCTCGCGGTCTGGTGGGTCTTCGCGCTTGCGAGCCCCAATGGTTGAAGCGCGAGGATCGTTGAGATGATGAGTGTATCGGAGCGCAAGTTTTGACCTCAAGAACTGATAGCAATGTTTCGGCCGTGTTTATCGACCTCGACTTCGACGGTGCGAGCCCGAACGTCGTACGCGCGGAAGCCCTCAGACATGGTCTCGCCAATTGCGCTCAGATTCTTGGTTGCGAATGCAATCATCGTCGAACCGGCGCCGCTCATAGCCACGCCGAGCAAACCGGGGTGCTTATCGGTTTCGTCGTTCATTCGAAGCACTTCGGCAAGACCGGGGCCGCGCGGCACTCGATGAGTCTGGTGCAGCCGGTCGCGGAGCGCTTCGCTGAAAAGATCGAAACGCTCCTCCGAGATCGCCGCTTGCAGGAGGGCGGCGCGCTGGACGTTGAACACCGCATCGGACAAGGAAACGTTTTGGGGGAGGGCCTCGCGCATCTCGTGAGTGTTCATCTCATAGTCCGGTATGGCCAACACCAGTTTTATTTGTTCGGGCCACGCGCGTTTGATCGTCGTGAGATTGCGGACCTCGCCGTTTTCAACAACACACGCGACCACGAGACCTCCAAGCAAACTCGGCGCTAGATTGTCACCGTGTTCCTCAAAGTGCAAGGCGTATCTGAGAATCTCTTCATCGGTCAATCGCTCGCCGCTCAGCGTTTCGTAGACCGAAATGCCTGCGATTATCGCGGCGCTGCTGCTGCCCAGACCGCGAGCCAGGGGTATATCGTTTTGAACAATCAACTGTGCGCCGTCCAGCTTCTTGCTTCGATTCTCGGCGACGTGGCGAGCGACTCGCGCGATTAGGTTCGACTCATCCGTCGGGACTTGATCAGCGCCTTCTCCTGAAGGCACGACTTCGAAGCCGCCTCCGCGCTGCTCAACGGTGACTCGCAGATACAACGACAGCGCAAGCCCGCACGCATCGAAGCTCGCGCCGAGATTCGACGTCGATGCTGGGATGATTATGTGGGTGTTGCTCATTCCGCGCCTCCTGAGGAGTGAGGAGCGTAGCATAGACTTTAGTCTGTGTTCCGCGGAGGTCTCTTCTATCGAGTCGAAGACACAGACTAAAGTCTATGCTACGCTCCTCCGCTCCCCATCTTGATCACTTCGATCATGTGATCGTGAATCAGACCGTTGCTGGCCACAATCTCAGGCTTGTAGTTGGAAAACTCGCCGCCGTTGAAATCAGTCACTAGCCCCCCGGCTTCCTGAACGATCAGCGCGCCCGCCGCTGTGTCCCACGGGCTGAGGTTCAATTCCCAAAAGCCATCGTACCTTCCACTTGCGACATAGCAAAGATCGATCGATGCCGCGCCGTCGCGTCTCAACGCCTGCGCGTTCATCGCGAAGTTCGCCCAGTGATCGAGGTTGGTCAGGCTCGACGTCTTGATGTCATAAGGGAAACCTGTCGCGAGCATGCTTCGGATCAGCTTGTCCGTCGCTGACACGCGAATCGGCCGGTTGTTCAGCACCGCCCCGCCGCCCCGCTCAGCCGCAAACAACTCGTCGCGTACCGGGTCGTAGACTACACCTAGCACGACTTCGCTTTGGTACTCGAGCGCGATCGATACCGCGAACACCGGATAGCCGTGCGCATAGTTCGTGGTCCCATCGAGCGGATCGACTACCCAGCGGTACTCCGAAGTCGTTTCGGCAAGCCCGCCTTCTTCGGCGAGGATTTGATGGCGCGGGTAGTGAGTTGCGATCTCTTCGCGGATTAGTTTTTCGCTTGCGAGGTCGACGTCGGTGACGAGGTTGATAGCGCCTTTGTGGCTGATGTCAAAGCTCGTGCCCATTCGGTCGCGAAGCAAACGCCCGGCATCCTGGGCCACTCGGATAGCGAAGTTCAGCATTGAGCTCATTTCAACACAAAGGCACTAAGGGCACCAAGACTTTGTGGGCTTGGTGTCTTAGTGTTTAGAAGTTCATTGCAGGATCTATGCTGATCAGCTTAACAAACTCAACCGCCGTGATCTCAGCCCAGAAGCGGTCTTCGCCTTCGCGGTCAGCCGAGATGAAACCGACGTGGCCGCCGTGCTCGGGCGCAAGCAGCACCACATTGGGGTTGGCTTCGATGTCCGGATGGCGGAACGACGCGAACGGGAGGAACGGATCGTCCTGGGCGTGAACGATCAGCGTTGGGACGGTGATTTGGCTGATGAACTGAAGCGAGCTTGCCTTCTCGTAGTAGTTGGCGACGTTGCCAAACCCCGCGTGAGGCGCGGTGTACACGTCATCGAACTTGCGAATGGACCACACGCCTCGCAGACTCGAAGCGTCGTAGCGCTCCGGAAACAATCGCGCCTTCAGCCGCAGCCTGGTCCTCAAGCTCAAAACGAAACGCAGGTTGTAGATCGCGTTAGATCGCATTTCGATCGCGTCAGCCGATGCGTTCAGATCTATCGACGGAGAAACTGCGACTACGCCTTTCAACTCGGCAGGCGCCGCGTCTCCGTACTCACCCGCAAGCTTCACAACGACGTTGCCGCCTAGCGAGAAGCCCCCGATGTAAACCTCCCGAAGACCATCCCGTTCTACGAGTTCCGCGATTATCTGCCGCAAGTCATCAGTCAGGCCCGCGTGATAAAGAGTCGAGGTCAGATGCTCGGTCCCGCCGCAGTTCCGCATGTTCAGCCTGATGACGTTGAAACCGGCTGCCAGAGCCTTCTCGGCGGTTCCAAGCATGTACCGCGATTCGCTGGAGCCTTCCAGACCGTGGAGAATGACGAGAGTCGCTCGCGACTGGCGCTCCTGTTGCCACGAGCAATGCGCAAGCACTCGAACGCCGTCTGCTGTGTCGAAGTAGCGCGGCTCCGCGCTCTCAGTGGCAGGCTTGAACCGGCGCGGCAGGAACGTGCCCGCAAGCGTCTGCGCGTGCGCGTTTCTCAGCTTTGGCGGAGGAATGAACGGAGTCCGCCCGAGTTGTTCGAGTATGCGATCTTTCGTCATTGCGTTGCGTGCTGTACACTCAGCCCGCGCCTGCCTGGCAGGCGGCGAGGGACCGCAAGCAGTCTACTGGCCGGTCGTTCAGCCAAGCAAGGTCAACAGCGAGTGGCAACCACAATGGTCCAGGCTCGTGCGAAGGCGGAAGACGAGAAGCATCGTTACGGCCGGCACTATACGCCGCTCGAAGTGGCAAGACTTCTTGCGGCTTTCGCCGTGCGTTCAGCGGGCGACCTGGTGCTCGACCCGAGCTGTGGAGATGGAAGGCTGCTCGAAGAAGCCCTGAAGCTCAAGAGGCGACTCGCGGCGCCGAGTTCTGCCGCGGCATCATCTCTTTCGGCCGAGGTCTTCGGGGTCGAACACTCGAAGCCGGCCGCGCAAATCGCCAAACGCACGGGCGCGCGCGTCGCCGCGGCCGACTTCTTCGACGTTGAGCCTGGCCGGATACTGAATAGGGCAACTCGGTTGCCGCGCGAGTTCGACGCCGTAATCGGAAACCCCCCATACATCAGACAGGAGTTGATCGGCTCGCGAGACAAGCGTCGAATAGGCGCGCGGCTCGAGTGTGATCGCAAAGCCTCGCCCGCGGTCTTCTGGCCGCGCTGGTCCGGGCGATCCGACATCTACGTCTACTTCTTTGCTCACTCGATTCGGTTTTTGAAAGAGGGCGGACGGCTCGTCTTTCTCACCGCGAGCAGTTGGCTTGATTCGGGATATGGCGCGGCGCTTCGCGAGTTCTTGCTGAATAACTTTCGAGTCATCGCGGTGATCGAGTCCGCCGCCGAGAGCTTCTTCGCTGATGCGTCGATCAATACCTGCGTCACGGTGCTTGAGCGAGCATCCGATCCACGCGCGCGGCAAAAAAACTCGATCAGGTTTGTGCGGTTCAACCGCGCGCTGAGCGAGGTTCTCGACAAAGATCCGGAGGCGGGCGCGACGCTAAGGTTAGCCAGGGAGATCGAGCGCCACCAGGGCTCCGCGACAAACGACTCATATCGCATCCGGGTTATCGCTCAGTCGGCGCTGGCGGGAGCTGCCCCGCGAGACCAACAACAGAAGGATCGCGCGCCGATAGAGCACGGCTGGGGCAGGTATTTGCGTGCGGCCGATGTCTTCTTCCGAGTGCTCGAACGTGGCAGCTCGAGACTGCAAAGTCTGGCGACAATGGCGAGAGTCCGCTTTGGTGTTAAGACGGGCGCCAACGAGTTCTTCTACGTGAGCGACGCGGTCACAGCAAGGACAAAGGTTAAAGGTGGAGTGGGAAAGGCAGGGAAGAAGCAACGGCCGAGCGGGCTTCGAGCGTTGCGCGAAGTGGCGTCGGTGCGCCGCGGAATCACTACCGGTGCGAATGAGTTTTTCTACTTGCGGCCCGCGAGCGCGAACCAACGGGGCGCTGGTCATAGGCCACCGCGTCACGCCGTCGAATCGCGCTTTCTTTCGCCGGTTGTCTTTTCACTAAAAGAGATTCCCGGAATTCTGCTCGATCGAATCAATACGCGACGCATGTTGTTCAACTGCTCGCTTGCGCCTCGAGAGATCGCGGGCACTCGCGCGATTGAATACATCAAGAGCGGCGAGCGCGCGGGCTACAATCTGCGGCCGACCTGTTCATCGCGCGAACCCTGGTATTCAGTCGCGCGCGGTCTGAAGCCGGCGCCGCTGATCTTTCCATCAAAAGTCGGCGAGCGCTGGCTGGTGGCTTTGAATGGCGCGCGAGTCTTCGAAGACAAAAAGCTCTACGGAGTTTTTCCTGCGCGGGGAGTCTCGGCCGAAGTGCTTGCCGCGCTGCTCAACTCAACTTGGGCGCGCTACTTTGCCGAGGTTACTTGCCGTCAGATGACCGGCGCGCAAGCCATCGCGGACATCGATGTGTCGGTCGCAGAACAGATCTTGCTGCCCGACCCGCGCGAGCTGTCTTCAGCGATGAAGAGGAGACTCGAAGCAGCTCTTTCAGTGCTAACTCTCCGGCCGGTGGGTTCCATCTTTGAAGAAGTGAAGCGCCCGGACCGGCGAAGACTTGATGCGCTGACGCTTGAAGCGATTGGTTTCTGCGAGAGATCGACGCGCGAAGCCGTGCTGGATCAGTTGTATCAAGCGGTAACTGAGCTTGTGAGCGGACGCCTTTCAAAACACGCGCTGGATTCCAAGGTCTAGTTGTTCTTATTAATGGGCGGGTGTTGGAGGCGGAGGAGCGTATCGGGTTTTCAAAAGGTCATACGTTCGTTCCATCTCCGGAAAGTTCTTCCTTATGTTGTCGTAAGCCTCTTCGACAAGACTCTCGTGGAGGTAAAGATGGGAAGTTGCGTTTCGACTATCGAGCATCTCCAGCCATGCCGTCTCATCATTTAGCCATCCGGCGGTAAAGGCTTGTTGCAGACTCTCTCTTGGAGTCTTGACGAGGATACCTTCGTATTCCAGCGCGCGCTTGAGTGCCTTCCAGAAAATCTCAATCACGAACTCGAATCGTTGAATTGTTCCTTCGAGGGCGAGCGGACTAGTCCTTGGCACTTCCAGCGCCTCTTTGAGCCGGTCCATCGCCCTTCCCAGATTGGTGAGGCTATCCTCGACCTTTCTCTTGCTCATACAGAACGACTCCCTCCTTCAAAACTCGATCTCGCAATTCAGAAGGACTATCGTCGAGCCTTACTAAACTAATGGACAACAACGTCGGAGCCTCCTCAGCAAGGAGCTTCATATCCAGCCAGCGTCGAGTATTTATGCCCGGCGCGCTGATTGCCAGATCGATGTCTGAGCGTGGATCGGCATCCCCATAGGCTCGTGAGCCAAAGAGGATCACGGACCTGACTTCGTCGAAGGACGAAAGAGAATCTACCAACGTCGCTAGTGCTGGCGGGATCAGGGCTTGGTTTGGACTCACGTTTCCCTCTTTTATCTTTGTGACGATTAGACACCAATCCTACCACACTCGCTCCACGGTGGCAGGACCGGTGACTCGGTGTCGAGCGTTGCCGCGCGCCAGTAGGAGGCGCTCCAGATCGCACACATTGCCGGGTCGCTCAGAAGTGTATTGTTGAGTGGGGTTTTCTTCTTTGATATACTGAACACGGCTGAGAGAGGACGCCAGTCTCACCCGACTACCCCTGAGTAATGGTTTCCGCGGCATCCGCCGGATGGGAAGTGAAGAATGATCGACCTCGAAATCTACACCGACAAGATCGCTGAGAGCGGGCGAAGGCTGATTCGCAAAGCATACGATGAGGCCAAGTCGCGCGATCATAACCAGATCGCACCCGAGCACCTGTTCATATCGATCGCCGAGGTGGAACGGCCGTTTTTCAACGAGGTCATGCAGAGCCTCAACCTGGACCCGCAAGTTGTCCTGCAGGCGCTCGAAACCAAACTCAGCCAGCGCGACTACCTCGGCCGCGGGATGAAGATTTCCGATTCGCTGAGAACACTGCTTTCCAACGCGCTGAGAAACACGAAAGAGCGCGGCCGGCAGAAGATCGAAGCAACCGATCTCTTTGTTGCGCTCTTTCTGGACGTTCACAGTTATCCGGTCGATATGCTTCGGCGCCTGGGCGCTGACCGCGAGATCGTGATGCAAAAGATTCAAACGCGGGTTCGCAGCCACGAGGAAAAAGAAGAGAAGTACCGCCGCCGCTACGAGCTTCCGCCTTATCTGAAACATTTTGGCGTCAGTCTGAACAGGCTTGCGCGCCAGGACAAGCTGCCTCCGGTAATCGGCCGTAGCGAAGAGATTCGGCAGATCGTCGAGATACTTTGCCACCGCGAGCGGGCCAACTCGCCGATGCTGGTGGGCGAGGCTGGGGTCGGCAAGACGGCCGTTGTCGAGGGGCTTGCGCGGAAGATCGAACTGGAGCCCGACAGCGTTCCACAGCGGCTTCGCAACGCGCACGTAGTTCAGCTTCAGATGTCCGGCATAGTCGCGGGCACCATGCTGCGCGGAATGTTCGAGGAGCGCATACAAGGCATCATCAGCGAAGTGAAAGAACGGGACAACCTTATCCTGTTCATCGACGAAGCTCATACGATCATAGGCGCGGGGTCGGCTCTGGGGGCCAGTTCGGATGCGGCTAACATGTTCAAGTCATCGCTGGCGCGCGGCGAGATTCGCATCATCGGCGCGACCACGATGACCGAATACAAGGAGTACATCTCCGACGACGAAGCGCTTGCCCGCCGGTTCCGGCTGGTGAAAGTCGATGAGCCTTCGGTTGAGGATACTCGCAAGATCATCGCCGGCGTTCGCCCGAGGCTGGAGAGAAATTACTCGGTGACAATTTCCGACGAGGCTATCGAGACTGCGCTCGAGATGGCGCCTCGCTATGTTCGCAATCTCCATCTTCCAGATAAAGTCATCGGGTGGCTCGACACGGCTTCGGTGAAAGTCGAGATCAGCCAGCTCGAGAGCTCAGAGGTCCGCAGCGAACACGTCATCGACGTAATAAGTCAGGAGTCCCGAATCCCTCGAGACATGATCTTTCGGGACACCAACGAGCGCTTCATCGATATGGAAACGGCCCTCTCCGCTCGAGTGATTGGGCAGAAGCCTGGAATCAAATCTGTCGCTCAGCGGTTGCGTTTGAACAAAGGCCCGCTGAAAGAGAACTTCTACAAGCCCGACGGCGTGCTGCTCTTCCTCGGCCCAACAGGAGTAGGGAAGACCGAACTCGCAAAGGCGGTCGCCGAGTTCATGTTCGGCGACGAAGAGAAGATGGTGCGAATCGACATGTCCGAGTATCAGGACGGGACGATCGCGATCGAGAAGCTTATCGGGATGCCGCGCGGCATCGTAGGCAGCGAGCGAGGAGGAATCCTTACTGAACGATTGCGCGACAACCCGTATACCGTCCTGTTGCTGGACGAAATCGAGAAGGCTTCCACTTATTTGCTCAATCTGTTTCTTCAAGCTTTCGACGAAGGCTGGCTGACGGACGGCCGAGGCAAGAAGGTTTATCTGTCGGACGCCATCGTCATCATGACTTCAAACCTGGGCTCGGATAATTTCAAAAAGTACATGAAGCCGCTCGGCTTCGGTAACAAGACGCTCACCGACATCAAACAGATCGAGCGCGAGGTCATCAAAGCCGCCGACGAAAGGTTCTCGCCCGAGTTCCGGAACCGCATCGATGAGATTGTCGTGTTCTCGCCGCTCACTCAGGACGAGGTGAAACAGATAGCCAAGCTGTATCTGGCCACTCTGACGCGCCAGATGAAACGCCAGGGCAAGCTTATCGAGGTAAGCGAAGCCGCGATCGAACACCTCGTGGAAAAGGGTTTTAGTCCGGCCTATGGGGCCCGCTTCCTGAAGCGGACGATCGACGAGTTGGTTAAGCTTCCGGTCACTACGAAATGGAAAGAGGCTAATCAGTTCACGGTTGACTTCATCGAAGGCGAGATCAGGATCGATCCCTATTGAGCCTTGCGAGATTCAAGACTGCCAAAGCGGCGCCGGGGAACGGGCCGCTTTTTTCAATGGCGGCGGCGGAAGAGGTAGTGTCCTAAAGTTGTGTTGCTCGTTTGTCGGCGAATCGACCCAACCGCCAAGACGCCAAGAGCGCCAAGATTCTCAACGGATTCTTGGTCTGACCTTGGCGTCCTTGGCGTCTTGGCGGTTTTCCAATCAACACACAAATAGGACACTACTCCGGAAGCCGGACGTTCCCAGATGCTGCAACCGGACGTGTTATACTTTCGATCAGACGAATCAAGCTCGGAGGAACCGTGTTGCGAACAAACCGATCATGGATTCTGCTATTGCTTGCGGTGGTAGTGATCGCTCAAACTGCGCCGGCTCAGGATGGCGACGATAAGGACCCGGCGAAGGCCGCGGCGCTGGTCCGGGACGCGATCAAGGCAAGGGGCGGCGATGCTTTTATGAACGTTCGGTCCGTCGTCACACGAGGCCAATACACGCCATTTGAAAAGGGGCTGTCGGGCAACCCCGCGCCCTTCGTAGACTACGTCGTCTATCCCGGGCGCGAGCGCACAGAGTTCGGCAAGGGCGACTCAAAAGTCATTCAGACCAATTCCGAGACCGTGAACTGGGTCTACGAAGCCATCCAGAAGATGATTCGCGACCAGACAGACGAACAAGTGAAGGGTTTTCAGCAGGGACTGCGTTATGACCTCGACAACCTGCTAAGGACGGTAGCGAACGCGAAGGGCGTCAAGCTCGCTTATCTTGGGCGGCGCGAGGCGTGGAAAAATAACTTCTCGGAAGCGGTGCGCGTTGACTTTGACGACGGCGGCTCCGCCATACTGCACTTCGATTCGCGCTCGAAGCTCCCGCTCATGATTGAGTACAAGGCATTCACACCCGAGGGAACTGTAAACACCGAGTCGCGCTTTTTCAGGTGGGTCGAGTTTGGCGGAATACAGTTTCCGACGTTGCAGGATTCCTACCGCGATGGAAAGCAGAGCGCCCGGGTGAGCTTTGACACCGTAGGCTTCAATGAGGCAGTACCTGACAAGCTGTTCGCCAAACCGGCCAGCATCAAGGAAGTGAAGTAATCTCGCGACGCAGTGGTTTTCTAACTTCAATTCTTAGCGTGGTCTCTGCGTCTCGGCGCCTCCGCGGTTAGCTGGACTTCGACAGTAGCTAACCTCGAAGCCGCAGAGCCGCGGAGGTTTGCGCGGAGAAAGCGCTCGAATCAGGGGACCGGCCGCCTCTCAGTTGACGCGCTCTCGAACACCTTGAGTTAGAGCGTTCCACGTCTGGCGCATCATCGTCAGATCCTCGCCAACCCCATCCAACTCGACGAGCATGCCATCGAGTTCCTCGCCGTCCCAGTCCGGCGGCGCCAACGCGGACAGCCGCACCTCCAGAGAAGCGAGGCGGGCTTCAATCGAGGCAAACCGTGACTTGATGCTGACGCTCATTTCTTCAAGCGAGACGATGAACGCCTGGATGTTGTCCTGAAACTCCGAAACCCGCATCCGCAGCCTTTGGAGCGCAGTCGTGAGAGTCTCGATCGTGACTTTCTTCTTAGGTTCTTCCTTAGGTTCTTCTTCCGCCATGGTTCGGGACCTCCTTCTTCAAGCCTCAAGCGACGGTTACCTCTTTGGCTAAATAAACATCCTGGATTGCGTTGAGTATCTGGATTCCTTCGGGCATCGGCTTTTGAAAAGCCTTGCGGCCTGAGATCAAGCCCGTGCCGCCGGCCCGCTTGTTGATGACCGCGGTCCTGACCGCTTGCTGAATATCGTTCTCGCCCGAAGCGCCGCCCGAGTTGATCAAGCCCGCGCGGCCCATATAGCAGTTCATAAGTTGATAGCGGGTGAGATCGATCGGATGATCCGTCGTCAGCTCCGAGTAGACTCGCTTGTCGGTCTTACCGAACTTCAGCGCGTTGTAGCCGCCGTTGTTCTCGGGAAGCTTCTGTTTGATGATGTCCGCTTCGATCGTGACGCCCAGATGGTTCGCCTGCCCGGTCAGGTCCGCCGCCCCGTGGTAATCAGCCTCCTTGGTCTTGAAAGCCTCGTTGCGCAAGTAGCACCACAGCACGCAGAACATCCCCAGCTCGTGCGCGTACGCGAACGCCTGCGTTACCTCTTGAAGCTGGCGCTTGGACTCCTCGGAACCAAAGTAGATCGTCGCGCCCACACCGACGCAGCCTTGATCGAAGGCCTGATCTATCGAGCCGAACGTGATCTGGTCGAAGCTGTTCGGATAGGAGATGAATTCGTTGTGGTTGAACTTCATGATGAACGGAATCTTGTGGGCGTATTTGCGCGAAACCGAGCCGAGCACCCCGAGCGTCGTAGCCACAGCATTGCAGCCGCCTTCGATGGCGAGCTTGATTATGTTCTCAGGATCGAAGTAAGCGGGGTTAGGCGCAAACGAAGCGCCGGCCGAATGCTCGATGCCCTGATCTACGGGAAGTATCGACAGGTAACCAGTGCCCGACAAACGTCCGTGGTTAAACATCGACCCGATATTACGAAGCACCGTAGGCGGGCGATCGTTGCCGACCAGCACGCGGTCAATAAAGTCCGGCCCGGGCAGGTGCAGCATTTCGCGTGGCACGGTTTTGCTTTGATAGGTGAGCAGGCTTTCAGCTTCGTCGCCCAGTATGCGTTCAATGTTATTGATCATCTCGCCCTCCTGGCGGAGCGTCTCACGCCCCGGCTGGTTAAATAGCTCGTATTGTCAGCGCTCTCTAAGATCCAGCGCTCTGAAATGATGACTTGCCTGAATTTGGCCACACCATTCTATGCAGCGGGCATAGTTCGGTCAACGTGGGGAAAAAAAAGGGGACGCAGGTCGAGCCTGCGTCCCCAAGGAGGACCTGAGATGTTTACCCGTTTTAAGAGAGCGGACATCAGACGGGAAAATACATACTGGTTCAGATTTCTCGATGTGGGAGCGTTAGCTTCGATGCGCCAATCCATCCCCTGGTAACAAAGCCCAGGCCTTACTTCAGTACCATTGTTCGGTCGCCGAACAGAATCCATGTTCGCCGAATGTCGCTGTCACTCACCGAAGCCTTCGCCTTCGACGTGACCTCCCCGATCGTCAGCCCGCCCGTTCCATCAAACAACAGCCAGTATATCTGTTGATTCATCGCTCCTTGTTGAGCAGCGGCAGTCAACCCCGATGAAGCCCATACCGCAACCGCGCCACCTAGCTCCTGACTGCAAACCGGACGGCTTTACTCACGCCAAATCGTGACGCGCATCCCTACTGC
>JBBPIE010000068.1:0-3887 GCA_038040485.1 Candidatus Onstottus arcticum | reverse complement strand
CAAGTTCTCTTCTCAGTCAGTCCTCACGGGCATTGTGGATAAAACCCTATACGTTGTACGGCATTCGAGACCGCACCCTGATCGCAAAGGGTGAGCAAGCCCATGTGCTCGAAGCGCCCGATGGCATCACGTGGCTGAACCTTAACGCTTCTTCCGCTGATGCCGCCATAACGCATCTCAGGGCGCGGGGGTTCCAGCCGTTTGGGCCGTTCCGCTTTCCGGAGCCCGAAGAAGGGAAAGCCGAGCCGACACCTTGGTACTTCAAGCTCGGCGGCATCGTGGATTCGGCAGTGCCTGGTCGGGACGTCTACTTTATTGAGTACAACGAGCCGCTCATCGAGCAATCGCGACGGAAGGACCCTGCCGCGACTGTCCGCCGCCAGACGCATGCCAATGGTGCGGAGGGCATCCACTCCGTGTGGATCGGTGTCAAGGACTTGGATGAGGCGATGAAGACGTACGAGCGAATGGGCTTCGAGAGGGGACGCATGCTCAAATTCGCCGCAGTCAATGCAACGGCACGAGAGCTCCCGGCCGGTCGCGGCACTATCCTGCTGGTGCAACCCGCGAACATCGGCAGCCCTGCCAGCGCTTGGCTCGGGGATCGCCCTCACCGGTTAATGGGACTCAGCATCAAAGTCACGAATGTAGCCATTGCCGGAGAACTGCTAGCGGCGAAGCACCGCCTCTCGACTCGGCCGTATCAGGGACTGTACGGGAAGAGTATTCTCGTATCCCCGACTGCGGCCGGAGGTGTTTGGATTGAGTTCTTCGAATGACGATGCCGCTACGCGCCATACACAAACCTGGGTCACCAATTGACGCGCTTGAGGCCTAACAATTCATTCAAGCCGAAGCCGCTTCGCGGCTCGGCTTAATTCAGGCGTTGGGCGGTTCACGAACCTAGTCTAAACACCGGGACCCAAGATGGCGAATCGGAAAGCTAAGTGGCCGGACAACTCGCGCTCGCGGTCAACCGCGACTACTTTCGAATCGAGGCTATGGACCTTCTCAAACTCTTAAGCAGCCTGGAAGATCTCGTGGTTGAGATAGCTCTCTGGCTCATTCTTCTTCCTCGAACTCTTTTCGCCGTGATATTCACTCCGGTGAAACTGGCAAACTACTTCGATCGGATCCAGACGATACGGCCAGACGAGCGTAATGATGAATATCTTTCTCCCGTGCTCTTCTGGATCTTACTAGCGCCAGTCTCTCTGCTCATTATCATGGCGCGAATGGAAAAAGAGGCATTTGCTGCGTACGGTGCAGACTGGACGGAGCGGATGGCTACAGCTTCATTGATGTGGCTTGGTCTGCCGCTCGGATTTGCCCTCGCCTCGGTTTTGATCCGGCGTGAGGGTATCTCCAGAAACTCGCTTCGCCGGCATTTTGCACTTCAATGTTACTTCCACGCGCCAATGGCCGTGCTCATCGCCCTGAGCAATTATCTCGGGGCACTTTGGGGGGAAACGGCGGCCGGAGTGCTATGCGTCCCTTTTGTGGTTTGGTTTATCGTTACAGAATATCGGGTCGCCAAGCGAGATACCGAATGGGGTCGCGCCGGAAGCTCGGTAGCTTTGGGCTGTGGCCTTGGGTGCCTGATTTTCGTTGTTGTTGCAATGGCGATTATGCTCCTATTTTTCCTGATTGGTCGTACTGCGAAGTTCGGACTTTAGTTAGAGGCTTGGCACATGACTCGAGAAGCGTGGGCCATCTCCAATTCGTTGACCTAATGTTCGCTCACTGTCGGGGTCTTGGCCCGTCGCCCGATTGCTTTGACGGGCCCGCCCAACTCAACCGTTATGCGGCTCGCGTGCGCTCGGAGGACAAATGAAAACACGACTGTTCGCAACTCGCGCTTATAGCGCTCTGCTCCTTCTGACCTTCTTGGCAATGTGGGCAGGGCATTCCGAGCCTGTGATTTCCGCGCCATCATCCCCACCGTCCATTGACGGGACTTACCAACTCACCCAGCGCGTCATGGCCGACGGCACGGTTCTTCGTCCTCCTTCCGTCGTAGCGCTGTATACTCTGGCTCACGGGCGGTTCAATCTGAATTTGTTCGTGAAGAATCGCGATGGAACGATCGCGTCCGAGTCGACGATCGGCCGTTACACGTTCAGCGCGAACAAATACTGCGAGTGGATCGTCTACACGATAAGAAACAATCTTGATAAGCCAGGGGTCACCAACGAAACACCTGCGGTGACCAATCACTGCACGCCCGTCACCTCGAAGAATGGCCGATTCAATTTTTTGCCACCTGGCGAAGGCGTGGAAGTCAGCTTCGGGGCAGAGGATTTCACCGCGAGGATCGGCGGTGAATTCGTCGATCATTGGAGGAAGATCCGATAGGCAAATCAAACCACATTGGTGTCTTCGTACGATTGGTAGGCGTCCCAATGACGACCGCGCATAACAATGGCGTGCAGTGGAGCGCGGCGAGCGAGTTTCTTAACGTACTTTGAGTGTTCCGCGCCGCGCCCACTGACGCAAAGCGTTGGGCCGCTCGGTAGCGAAGGCGAAATCTGAAAAGGTTTCGGGCCTGCTTCCCAGAGGAGCAAACACTTGCGTGTGGCGAGCGGTTCGTGGTTAAATTCAACGGGTTGAGCCGCCTGTTGCGCGTCATGAAGTGGCGCGCTCCGCGTCAACCCAGCGTCGAGTCGCGGCCTAACACCCGAGCTGGAATCATTTTTGGAAACCCTACCTAAAGGAGTGAGGCATGGCTACCAAACCAGATACTAAGAAGCATCTTGAGGCAATCCTGGGTCACAAGCTCAGTGACGACGAAGTTCAGCTCATCCAGTTAGTCCTCCCGGTTGCCTCACACACCGTCACCACTGATGAGAACACCTTCACGACCCTGCGGAATCTTTTTTTTCCGAGGCCCAACGAATGTCGCCCAGCCCGTTTGCTGGACATCAGCGGTTTAGCAACGACCGATAACAACGGCCAGCGCGTGTTCAAGCTGAGCGAGTTCATTTGCCACTCCTCTCCCCCCGCAGCCAATCGGTTCCAACAGCCCATCAACGTCGTCGCAACGCCGCGATCTATCACGCCGTGCTTTCTTACGGTCACCCATTCTCTGGTGAACACTGACGCTTTGAAGGCGGTGGATGTGGAGATCAAGGTCTTCACGTGGGATGCCAATGGGGCGCCCGCGCCGAACGTTACTTTCGACTGGCGTTGTCGCGTGGACATTCCGAACATCATTTTGTGAGTCTGCGTCCTATCAATCGTGGGACTGCCTAACAACCGCATGCACGCGACCGCCCACCGTGGCCGGATTTGCATGGTGGGTCGTAAGTACTCTGGCCCACGCCACCTGGGGATCATTCGGATTGGTTCCGGTCAAAGCACTTCTGCCACTCCCGGCGGTATCGCTTCCGGAAATGATCGTGGCGGCGCTGGTCGGTGCCTGGCTCTACAGGGAATGACTGCATGCGGCGCGACCCAACAAATCGTTGGACGCGAGCGGCGGGAGCGTGTTTCGCAACTTGATTGTTCCGGCGATGCTTGATTGAATTCGCGCCGCCGCGTCAACTCAGACGTTCGGCTGCCTGCGCCACAATGTTGAACGAGCGAAACGATCAAGGGATTCAAAGGCACAGACGGGGCGTATCATAGTGAGGGCTCAGCGCGTTGCCGAAGCCCACGTCGATACCGCGTGTGGCGTGCTGGCGGGCGAGACTGCTGCAAGCGCATGTCGCGTCTGTGAACGAGACCCGATCGCTCGCTCTGGAACCGAGAGCAGATCGCGGAGGGAGTGGCGTTGCTGGAGAAAGCCCTGAAGTCACGCCGCTTCGGCCCTTACACACTGCAGGCCGCGATCGCGGCCGTTCATGCGGAGGCGGAATCGGCCGCTGTGACCGACTGGCGGCAGATTG
>JBBPIE010000067.1:0-3933 GCA_038040485.1 Candidatus Onstottus arcticum | reverse complement strand
TTCTCTTCTCAGTCAGTCCTCACGGGCATTGTGGATAAAACCCTATACGTTAGGCAACTATTCGAACAGGGACTGCGAACCTCATAAACAGCAGGAGGTGCTTTATGGCATTTGGGACGAACGGCCAGCGCTGGCAGAACGCAACAATTCCCTATGATATCGATTCATCCGACTTCCCCGTCGGCTCCCCGGAACGCGCGGCTATCGAGCAGGCGATCGCCCAGTGGAATGACAATACCGTGATTCGCCTCGTCCCCCGATTGGACGAGTGGGATTTCATTGTGTTCGAGGACACCGGCACGACCTGCGCTTCCGGTGTCGGCCGGAGGGCAGGGCGCCAGACGGTTACGTGCGATCTCGAGGGGGTAGGCTTCTCGGCCGTCAGCTTGATGCACGAGATTGGCCACCTGGTCGGCTTTCACCATGAGCAGCAACGGCCCGACCGCAACAGCTTCGTGTCAGTCGGCTCGACATCCGACTCGGTCAACTGCGGCGTCAAGAACGGCGAGCGCCTGCTAACGGACTACGACTGCGATTCAATCATGCACTATCCCGCGAGCGGCTGCGGGGGTATCAGCCCCATCGCCAGCGGATGTAGCGGAATCGGCCAAACAGTGCGTCTCAGTGGCCGCGACGTGTGGGGCGCCAGCCTTCTCTATGAGGTCCCCATGCACTCGGTGGTCGTCTGGGAAGACGATTCGGACGGCGATGTGTTATTCGATATTCACGCCTCTGGCTTCGCCGAGAATGGGCGTCGTTGCTGCGGTCCCTTGAGGGTCCACCAGCTGATGGCGAACCAACAGCGAACGCCCGAGGTCGGTATGGCCGGCAACCGGAACATGGTCTTCGTCTGGGCTGATGATCGTGATGGCAACGGTTTCTTCCAGATCAAGATGCGCGGGTTCGGCGCAAATGGTCGTCAACACTTCTCGCAGCGTACGGTCAATGTGCACAGTGCGGGTCAGCAGATCGCACCGCATGTTGCGGTCGCCAACGATGGACGCTTCGTCGTCGTCTGGCAGGACGACACAGATAAAAATGGTATCTTTCAGATCAAGGCACGCGGCTTCGAAAGCAATGGCTCGGAGCGCTTCTCACAACGCACGGTTAATACGCACCCACGCGGACAACAGACCGCCCCGCGCGTCGCGATCGCACCCGATGGCTTTTTCGTCGGTGTCTGGGAGGACGACGCAGACGGGAACAGATTCACGAACATCCGCATGCGCGGCTTTCAATCCGATGGCACCGAACGCTGGAGCGAACGGCAAGTCAACGTGCGCTCCAGCGGACAGCAGCGTCGGCCGCAGATTGCCATGGGGCCGTTTGGGGACTTCGTTGTGGTGTGGGAAGACGATGCCGACAAAAACGGCTTCTTTCAGATCCGCATGCGAGCATTTAACTCAGACGGCAACGAAAAGTTCTCCGAGCGCACAGTCAACGTAGTCGCTCGGGGTCAGCAGCTTGAGCCCGACGTGGCGGTCGACGATGTGTTCCGGCCCGTCGTGGTCTGGGCAGACGACAGAGACAAGAACGGGT
Organism: Candidatus Onstottus arcticum; assembly: GCA_038040485.1. Classification (GTDB taxonomy): domain Bacteria; phylum Acidobacteriota; class Blastocatellia; order UBA7656; family UBA7656; genus Onstottus_B; species Onstottus_B arcticum. The sequence continues at coordinate 2,394 of JBBPIE010000067.1, read as the reverse complement.
TTTTTCAAATCCGGATGCGTGGCTTTGAGAGCGATGGCAACGAGCGCCTGTCAGAGCGGCCGGTGAATACCGATCGCGACGGCCAACAGCGCCGGCCGGGAATTGCCATGGAAGCCAACGGGCGGTTCACCGTGGCCTGGGAAGACGACGCGGACAACGACGGTCGAGCAGAAGACATTCTCGTCCGCGGGTTCTCTACGAACGGGGAGGAACTCTTTGCCACGCGACAGGTCTCGAACATCCCCGGCGGCCACAAGGGGCGTCCCCGCGTCACTGCTCGCGCCATGGACTTACTCGATCTCTTCAATCCGTTCTGAAGAGATGGCGGCTGCGAGTGAAAACTGGATAGGTCCAATTATTGATCCTGTTGCCTAACATGGCGTGAACCGGAGCCGCCGAAGCGGATTTCGCCTGGTTACTTTGAGTGTTCGGCGGCGGCCCGGTTACGCCGGCGTTAGGCTTTCGGGACCTAGCAAAAACAAACAACTCAGCAGTATGAAACTGATTAAGAGCAACCCAATGAAACAACTTCTCAGCAGAACAACTCTCTTCGTTGCAATGATGCTTTTGAATTCATGTGCAACAACTTCAGAGTCAGCAAAAACAAGTAACCCGTCCCCTTCACCTGCAGCGGTGCTATCTTCCGTGAAAGCGAACCAAGAAATAAGCGACGCGGTTCGTGAGTTGGCAAAACATTCATTGCTGACACAGGGTGCATCAAAAGCAAAGCAATTGCTGGCGGATGATCTTAAGGGAGCGTACAACGGCGCACCATTTACTAAGCCTGATATTGATAACGATGTAAAAGGGAACATAGCGGGAGCGGCCCAAGTTCAGCCGCGATCAATTGAGGTTGCGCTGGTGGCCAACGCGGGGGCTGGCACGGTCGCCCTGGTGGATGTCGCCTCACGCTCTGTCCTCGGCACCATCGATGTCAATCCGGCACGTGCAAAGGGCGAGGGACCGGGCGCCACGAACTACGCTCAAGACACTGATATCTCTCCCGACGGGCGGACGCTCTATGTCTCTCGCGGCTATCTAGGCGACGTCGCGGCGTTCGACATTGCGAGTGGCCGCCTCCTGTGGCGGCGGTCCTTAGACACTGGGCGTGCGGACCACATGACGCTCACGCCGGACGGACGAAGCCTGTTCGTATCGGCGCTCTTGGACAATCGAGTCTACAAGGTTGCGACTGACACGGGCGAGATTACGGGCCATCTGGTGACTGGCGTCTATCCGCACGACAACAAGGTCTCGCGAGATGGCCGCCGACTCTACAACACCAGCATCGGCCCGCTTTCCTCCCTCCCACGTCAGGCCAGCGCTCCGCGACCGACGGAGACGCCGGGCTATCCCTTTCAGTTGACCATCGCCAACGTAGGCACGTTGCAGACTCTTGACCGGATACGGTTCGACAAGGGCATCCGCCCCTGGCAGTTTACCCCGGACGAGAAGGGCCTTTACGCGCAACTGTCGAATGAGCATGCAGTTGTGGCCTACAACCTCGCCGTGCGGAAGGTGGTCAAGCGCCTCGACCTGCCGGTGAAGCCCGGCATCACGGTGGCCGACTGGGACTTCGAGGCGCCGCATCACGGCCTTGCGCTCACCCCAGACGGCAAGACCCTCTGCCTCGCTGGTCGCGCCTCGGACTACGCCGCGCTTGTCCGGGCTCCGGAACTTACGCTGATCGCCACCATCCCGGTCGGCGATGCCCCGGGTTGGGCGGAGACCGCGGATAAGGGCCGCGTTTGTCTCATTGCCAATACCCGCAGCGACGACCTGTCAATCATCTCGATCCCTGAGCGCACCGAGATCGTGCGGTTGCCGATCGGCGACGGCCCCAAGCACATCACCGTAGCGCGAATACCAGCATCGGTAATCGCCGCGTTCAAGGCGCGGCAGTGATCGCGATGTCGATGGAGACGCTTTGCGAATGGATTCGTGGCTGGCTGAACAGATTTATTGGTTTCCCCAAACGTGCCTAACAACAACTTAAGAATTCATGCGGCGCGGCGTTCGAATCCATTACCTCCCGCAGCAGCAAGCCGCCGCATAGTTCGATGTTGAACTAAGCCGGGACTCGAAGGACGTTTGGACTTTGATCAGGGGGCTGCGTATTCTGCGACTCGCCCTGTTTCGGTTGCTTTCCGCTGGCTGCTTGCGCCCTTGGCTAACTTTCCATTACCAAGATCCGGCGGCCTGCTCTACAGTTTCATCGTTGGCCTCACCCAGTCCCTTTCGTGAATGCCGATATGGACCTTATGGCTCGCCCAGGCGCACACCTCTATCTACACGCCAAGTGAAATCGGCGTCCTCAGGCTCCTGCGTTTTGTCGGAGCTTCGCAGATCATCATTAAGGTGGCTCCCGGCCTCTCGCGCTCATTGTCCCGATCA
>JBBPIE010000038.1:0-62799 GCA_038040485.1 Candidatus Onstottus arcticum | reverse complement strand
TGGCATCAATCAAGAACTCAAAGCCACCGCGAAGCGGTTTAGTTCAACATGAATTATACGGCCCCGCATAATCCTTTTATGCCAGAGGATTCTTTCCGCATAATCCAATGCGATCCTAGACCGTTTGGGTGTGTTATTCTCTCACCGTTCAACAGATTACCTCACAGAACCTGATGTGAATTCTCGAAGTGTTAGCCCGACCGTTCATTCCGTATATTCCCATCTTCGTATAATCAGGTGGCTGCGACTCACAACATATCTGCCGGGCTGCGCACGCCACGGCCACCCTTATTCAACACGTGAGTGTAAATCGGCCAATTTTCCCATTTGCCATTTTACATTTACCATTTGCCATTTTCGATTTTCCAATTCATCTCTTATTGGCGCGCGCGGTTTTGAGTGATGACGTGAAAAGTCGGCAGAGTTCCTTGTTCTCCTCGATGATACTTGCCAGCAGCTCAGACTTAAGAATCTCGCTGCGTTCGATCATGCGAAACCAGACAAACGTCTCATTCAGCTCCTTCAAGACAATACCGAGCTTGTGCACAAAATCAGGCTTTCCGCCCCTCGCGCTTCGGGGTAGTTGGGTGCCGGAGAAGTTCCCGATCTCAGAATCTGTCCAGCGATGTGCTTTCCTGCCGGCGTCTTGGGCAAATTGGCCGAGAGCTTGATGATGCGGACAGCAAAGTTAATCAGGCGTTCTTCCAGTTCGTCGGCTTTGGTCTGAGAGCTTTTTACGAATGGCTCATTTCTCATAGTTCATCATAATTGTTCGATTCCTTTGTCTATTGAGGAGCGGATGATCTTCAATGACAAATGGCAAATTGCAAATGAAAAATGAAAAACGGGCTATACCTCGGGTTCGCCCATCTCCAGCGGATGACGCTTGCCGTGAAAAAAGATGAACCGCTTAATCCAATCTGCATAGGTCTTTTCGGTACGTCTGCTGTAATGGCGGGCGCGAATCGCCTGGCCCACCTGATCGAGGAGCTTGGGTTTACGTGTGCCAGCTTGCGGCGGCTGCCTGCTATCGGGCACGACACGTGAGACGGGGGCTTGCATGACAATCTCCCTTTGCGGGCGCAACTATACACACGGGTCGGGTTATAAGCAAGCGGTCGTCACAAGAACTCGCGAAGTCCCGCTCAACGATGAATTGGTCAGAGGTTCGACGGCGGATAACTAGATCGACACATGACACAATGAAGAAAGGTTAGGTTAAAAACACGCAGACGTTTCAGATTGAGCGGCGGCAGACTGCAAGCAGGTTGTTAGCACCGTCGCGGGCTTCAAGTAGTAATTCGGTTTTCTTACGTCGCTTTCTTCGCAGGGCGATTCTTTTAGCCCGTATCGAACCGTCTTCTGCGTCGAGAGATCTGTACGGCCGCCCGTCCAGGTAGACATCCACTCGCGAGATATTCTTGCTGCGGTCCGGTGGCTCAGTCTTCGAGACCGCGTTGATAACTATGCCGCGAGTCCCTTCTTTCGGCGTGAAAGGTTTGGCCGAAAGGGCATACGTGGGTTTCTTCATCAAGATTCTCGCGGCCCTCATAATCAGATCGTCATTCCTCTCCAGCACGTCTCGCTTGGTCATGTGGTGGCGGCGGTCGGGGATGATCCCAAGTTCTTCGAGAGGTCTTCCGGCGTGCCGGCCGACGCGTATGCTGCGGCGAACCGCTACCAACATATCGGCGCCTCTTGGGAGGGGCTTGAATGGGGACTTGGAGCTATTTCCAATCGCGCTAATCAGGTGCTGGTACCACCAGACGTTTGCGCCGCCCGCTCCGGTGTTGTCGCTTGTGCCCAGAATCTCTCCTACCTCGTTGTCCTGGAAGCCGGCAGCAAAAATGTCTGTCGTGCTATAAGACAGGGCATCAGTGATCAGCACGACTGGGCCATGGTAAACCTGGCCGATGTCATTGCAAGATTCTTCCGAATTAAGCGGAAACCCGCTGGAATAAGTTGCTCCGGTAACGACAGCTTCTGCGATGGACTCGGCCCATTGAGACAGGAACCAACTCTTTGGGGCGTGACGGCAAATCTCGAGATTCAAAGGTGTGTTAAGAAACTCAAAGAGCTCGGGCTTGATTCTCCTTGGGGTGAACAACTGAAGCAACCGCTCGCCCGCTCTGATCTTCCCGCCTCCATTACTTCGGGCGTCGATGATAAGACCCTCCTGGGGGAATCCCTCAGACCTGAGTAAACGAACAACCTCTTCAACGAATTCGTCGGGGTCGACCACATCGAAGCTAAAAAGGCGAATATACCCGAATTCTTTCCCGTGTACGGTTCTGATCTCGGCATGAAGTGCGTGCTCAAGCGACGTTCGCACGCGCACATCCTGCGGGCCAAACAGTGTTTGCCTGACTTGGTTGATCTTTGTTTTCTTGACGTCTATAGCAGCTCTTTGCTTTCGAGTGGATTTTGATGCCAACGGGGCCGCCTCAGCCACACTGGCTGTGTGCACCAACCATTCTTGCTTAAGCGTCAGGATCTTTCCGGTCTTAGCTCGGTAAGTAAGATCCACCCAGACCTCATCAGGCGGCAGCGAAGTCTCCAGCGGCCTTATCGTGAGGTTATCAAGTCCGCGGGCAAACCGCGCTTCGACATTGCTCCCAGCCTGCGTTTCTCCGTTAATCTCGATTGCCCTTTTGATAGGCACTCCATTCCAGAAGAGCACCTCGACGCCGGGCTCGAAGGAGAGCACCTCAGGACCAGCGTTCGGAATCGATTGGTAGAATTCCGTGACAACCCGCGAGACCATGAACTTCTCCGTTCTTCCCCCTTTCTTCGTCTGGAAATACTGTTCGATGAGGAAGGGAAGGTAGGCCACCTGGTCTTTGAACGGCGCCGGCAACAAGTACATAGTATGAAGATCGCGAGTTGATGCGAAGATTTCTATCATCCTCTGGTGGAACTGCATTTCACTTGGCATCTGGCTTTCCTTCATCTCCAGAAGCCGGAATCTGAGTAGCTTGAGCCGCTGGATTGGATCAACGGCATGCATGGCGCGCTTTAGTGGAAGGTGGACATAGTTCATGTTCAGCAGAAGGAGCGCCTGCTCGACAATTCGAAGCCGGTCCTTCCTGGACAATCTTCTTCTTTTCTCAACAGACTGAAGGAATGTTGATAGCCGCATGGCCGCTGCTGGCCTGCCCCTAACAGCGTCTTCGGCCTCCCTTAGTCTGGCTCTCGCTCCGGTTTCTTCGCCGTGCTCAGGCATTGTTCCCTCCATACGGACTATGATCGAGCGCCAGTGTGAACGACCAGGTCCGCAGTTCAAAAGCTGAAGGTCTTCGCGCGAGTAGATAAATAACCCGGCACTCACCTCGGGAGTTCGGGCACACCAAACCCGTCTCGGTTGTAGCAATCATTTCGGGCTCAGCCGGGCGCGCTCCCGCAGCGGTTGTCAAATGCGAGCGTCGAAGCCGCTGCTCGTGATTGGGTATCCGCTCGAGAAGCCGTTACGCTGGCGAAATGCGGTTGATCCCTGTGTGGTTGCTTGAGGCCGATGGCACGGGCTTACGGATATACTTTAGAGATTCAAACCTGCGCCTGGAGCAAGGACAGGGTCCTTACATTCCTATCGACGTTTGGCGCCTTTCTTTGCTTTCCCCCCGCCTGCCTTCTTAGGTGTCCCCTTCTTTGCTGGCTTGCCGGCGGGCCGCTTGCCGCCGCCGCCGCTGCCGCCGTCGGGAGGGCCCTCGGGTAGGAAGTACATTCCGTTCCCACTGTACATCGGTATCTCAGTTTGAGGCATCATTGGTGTTTTCTCCTTAGAGTTTGAGAGTCTCGTCATTTGCTGCGAGTGAGTATCTGGGCGGTCTGCTTGCGATAGGTCTGAATGTCTGGCCTGCGCAAGTATCCTTCATATGCTTCGCCGCCCCATTTCTGCTGAAGCCCCGAGCATTGACTGTCTGCCCGGGATGCGTATTCCTGCATCGTAGATTTGTTGCCCTCGAGCTGGCTCGCGCGCGCCGCCATCAGCCAGGCTCGCCACTCTGAGTCTTGCTGACCGGACTGCGCGAACATTGTTTGCGCTTGCAAGGCAGTCGCTAATGCGCGCGGTGCGTCGTTGCCGAGCAACAGTACCTCAGCGAGCGCCAGAAGCGAACTGGAAATCAGGCGCGGACTGTTCAACTCCTTTGCAGATGCAACTGCTTCCTCGCATAGCCTTCTTGCCGGTTTAGGTGAACCCGAGAGCGCCTGGGCCAGCCCGAGAGCGAGCTTTGCTTGGAGCACCACGTCCGGGTATTGGTTGCCGGCTAGATTGATAGACCGCTGACCCTTTGCTTTGGCTTCTGCGAACCGCTGCTCACTGAGCGCCATCTGAGCGTTTACCAAATGCACCCATGCGGGCACAAACTTATAGCTCGCCTCCGGCTGGTCGGCTATCGAGAAGGCTGAATCGAGATCTTCGCGCGCTTCCTGGTACCGTCCAAGTTGCCAGAGCAGGATCCCACGATTCAGCAGGTCATACACCATGCCGATCTTCGCCCCCGTCGTCTTATTGATGTTGTAACTCTCATTCAGGTGTGGAAGCGCCTCAGCATATTTTTCCTGCTCGACGCCCAGCAGAATGGCAATGCTTGAATGCGAGGCGGCGACCTGCGCCGGATCGCCGAGTTCCCTGGCAAGTTGAAGCTGTTGTTCAAAGATCTCGAGAGCAGTCCCATACTCACCCTTATTTCGATGGGCACGTCCGAGTAGAACCAGCGCAATCGAAGTTTCCTTGCGATAGCCGGCGGGTTGATAGAAATCAAGCGCTTGATGTAGGAGATCAATTGCTTCATCGGGATTACCCTGCTGCACAATCACGCTGCCAAGGCCCATCTTAGCCCGTGCTTCAGTCCTGCGCGCTCTACCGGCTCGACTGAACTCGAGCGCTTGTTTGAAGTAGTTGGCGGCTTCGTTGAATTCGCCGCGAGAAACAAGCGTATAGCCGAGGTCTATCAGACCGTTGGTCGCGAGGTTTCGTATGTTGTTCTGCTCCGCCAGACCTATGGCCTTAGTCGCGATGTCTTTAGCTCGCTCGGTATTCCCTTCCGCGAAGTAGACCGTGCTCAGTTGCAACTGCGTTCTCACCGACTGGTACTTGTTGTCGGCGCTGCCGCCTTGCGAGATTTCCAGCGCCTTCTCCAACTGGACTCTCGCGTCGGCCAGTCTTCTAATTTTGCTGAAGAGAGTGCCGCGCTGGTAGAGCACTTCCGCAACTCCCTCCTGACTCACAACCTGATAGATCGTTTCGGCTTTGTCGAACGCTTCCGTGGCGTTCTTAATATCCTGGCGTCGCCCGTAGAGGATGCCTAACCGCAGGAAGGCCGCAGCGGATTGCGAGTCCGCCCTGGCTGCTTCCGCATAGTACTCTATCGCTTTGTCGATGTTCTCATTCTTCTCATATGAGCGCCCAAGGTCCACATAGGCGCTGGACTTCTCCAAGTCCGATGCGCGCTCGGCGATCTTCCGGTAGTACTCGATCGCACTTGAAAAGTCCCGTCTTACCGTCGCCTCGATGGCGTCCAGGTACATCGAATCGACGTCTGGAAGCTCCGACCGGTCGCGCACCAGTGAGGTTGCCCGGATCAGTTGTTCCTGCGACTTGTCCGTATAGTCCATTTCAAAATACGCCTCAGCGAGGCGCGCATGCCCGAGCGCGAATCTGTCGTCCAGCTCGACCGCGCTCTCCAGCGCCTTGCTCGCCTGGTAGTACGCGCCCTCACGTATGGCAGTTGTGCCCCGGTCGTACATGCGTTTGGCATCCGGCGTCGGTTGATGCGAAGTGGGCTGCCAGAGGAGTATGGCCAACAACGCTCCGACGATCACTAGCGGGACGAGAAGAAGCCCGGCCTTGGAACGGACTGACGCTTTTCGAAACTTACCCGACAATCCAATCGCAAGCTGTGGCGGAAACGAGCCCGGGGCGGGAGTCAATGGCCGGGTGTTGAACGCGCTTCCGTCCTGAAGCGCTTCTCTTAGATTGGAAAGATCCGTGTGCATTTCGTCGGCCGACTGGTAACGCTCATCGGCATCCTTCGCGAGCGCCTTCAGAATGACATTATCCAACTCGAATGGTATTTCCGGATTCAGATGAGAAGGCCTCGGCGGGTCGAATTGAACAACCTGCATGCATATTTGTATTCTGCTGGATCCGGAGAAGGCAGCCTTCCCGGTTGCACACTCATAAAGGGTTACGCCAAGCGAGAACAAGTCACTGCGAGGATCAATCGGCAAGTCCTTGAGTTGCTCGGGGGACATATATCCGACAGTGCCAAGTACTTCTCCCGTATCCGTCAGCCTGCTGCCCGCCTCCTCCGGTTTATCCAGAGCGCGCTCATCTTCGAGGATCTTCGCGAGACCGAAGTCGAGGATCTTAACCTGCCCGCGAGGCGTGACCATTATGTTCTGAGGCTTGATATCTCTATGAATGATGCCGTGAGAATGTGCTTCGGCCAGCGCGGCTGACGCCTGAATTCCGATATCGGCAATTTCCAGCGCCGAGAGAGGACTGTTCTGGATGCTGCTAGCCAGAGTCGTGCCTTGGATGTACTGCATAACGATGAAGGCGCTGTCACCTTCTTCGCCGATCTCGTGGATTGGACAGATGTTCGGGTGGTCGAGTGTAGCCGCCGCCTGCGCTTCTCGGAAAAGCCGTTTCTTAGCCTGTTCATTTCCGATTGATCTGGAAGGCAGCATCTTAATAGCTACCTTGCGGTTGAGTATGATGTCTTCGGCGAGGAACACCTCACCCATTCCGCCCGAGCCCAGTTTCTTGATAATGCGATAGTGAGAAATCTCTTCTGAAACCAAGCGGATTACCTCGGGGCGGTCGGAGCGCCTGGAATAGGCGCTGCCGCTTTAGCAGCCTGAGTAGATGCCGGTCGAACGATGCCAATAGAATCAATCCCCATTCGATCAGGTCGCTCGTTGAGCGTTCTACTCCAAACGAACTGCGATTGTCAATCGCGAAAGACTTCATCGCTAAGGACTTCACGCTTGATCCTGGTTGTTTACGCCCGCGACTGGCAGGACCCTCGGCGCGCTTCGGCGTTCGACGGGGTTAGCTGACAACATTTCTAACCGTGTGCTATATTGCTCCTCCGTTTGAGGAGTTTACCGATCAGGGGAATCGCTTGAGCATACTCGTCAACAAAGACACGCGCGTTGTGGTTCAGGGAATCACAGGCAAAGAGGGCTCGTTTCATACCGGACAGATGATCGCTTACGGCACAAAGATCGTCGCCGGAGTGACTCCCGGCAAAGGGGGGACCGCGCACGAGGGAGTTCCGATCTTTGACACAGTTGCGGACGCGGTTAAGGAAACCGGAGCAAACGCGAGCGTAATCTATGTGCCACCGCCGTTTGCCGCTGACGCGATTATGGAAGCTGCCGACGCGGGACTAGCGCTGGTCGTTTGCATAACGGAGGGGATTCCGGCTGTCGACATGGTTCGAGCGTTTGATTACCTTCAAGACCGAGCGACACGTCTGATCGGCCCGAACTGTCCGGGCATCATCTCGCCGGGCAGATGCAAGATCGGAATAATGCCCGCTCACATTCACAAGGAAGGGCGCATCGGTGTTGTCTCGCGAAGCGGGACCCTGACCTACGAAGCAGTTCATCAGCTAACCAATCTAGGACTGGGCCAGTCTACCGCGATCGGCATCGGCGGCGATCCGGTGATTGGCACAAACTTTGTCGATGCATTGAGGCTCTTTCAGGAAGACGCCGAGACCGACGCGGTTGTAATGATCGGCGAAATCGGCGGCACGGCGGAAGAGCAAGCGGCTGAATTCGTGCGCGATCATATGACAAAGCCGGTAGTCGGTTTCATCGCCGGCCAGACTGCGCCGCCGGGCCGGAGAATGGGACACGCAGGGGCGATCATCGCGGGCGGGAAGGGAACAGCGGCTGAGAAGATGGCTGCGATGCTAGCCGCGGGCGTTCACGTCGTGAAGAGTCCCGCTGACATCGGAGCGAAGATCAAGGAAGTAGTCAAGTAGCCAGTCACGCTCAAAAAAGATGATGGACCCGTACGGTGTTCATCGGGAAACCTTCAAACTTTATGGAGTCCGAGCCAGCCAAACGAAGCGCCAAGAAAACTGCGCGAATCGTCTGCGCGAACGACAACGAGTTCTGGACCACTCAGCGACAGTTTTGGCAGTGGGTGCGTGAAGGACTTGTGGACGTGACGGGCCAGCACCCGCTAACGGGTCGCTTCGGCGGCAAGCGCGAGAAGCTGCTCGTCATGATCCGCCATGTTGTCCTCGATAACGCCAGCCCACACCACAAACAAGAAGTCCTGGAGCGCTACTCCAAGTTGGCTCCCAAAGTCACCAAGCGGCGCGAAGGCCAGAACTAAACGCCTCGCGTCTCAAGATAGACCTTCGGAAATCCCTTTCACTCTTCGCTTATGCTCACCGATTACTTTAAGCTCGCGCAGAATGGCGCCACTGTGCGGCGGGAGCTGCTAGCCGGAGCCACTACCTTCGCGACAATGGCCTACATAGTTTTCGTCCAGCCGGTTGTCTTGGGGGCTGCTGGAATGGATGCTGGCGCAGTGTTCACCTCGACCTGTCTCATCACGGCCTTTGCCACGATTCTGATGGGGCTGCTTGCGAACTACCCGGTTGCAGTAGCTCCGGCGATGGGGCACAACTTCTTCTTCGCATACGTCGTGGTGTTGACTATGAAGGTGCCGTGGCAGGTGGCGCTCGGCGCGGTGTTTGTTTCAGGGCTCATATTCGTGGCCACGGCTTCGTTCGGTTTCCGCGAGCAGCTTGTTGCAGCCGTGCCGGAATCTCTGAAGTCAGCAATAGCAGCGGGAATAGGCTTGTTGATCACGTTGATCGGCCTCGAATGGGCTGGGCTGGTCAGGCTTGATCCGAACACGTTCGTTACGCTCGGACACCTCGATAGCCGGCCGGTGATCGTCGCGCTGCTGGGTGTCGCAGCGACGATTGTGCTGCTGGCTCGCAAGGTCAAAGGCGCGATACTGATCGGCATACTCGTCGCCGCCGTAGCCGGCGTTTTGCTTGGCGTTGTCAGCAAGCCCGGTGCCTTTATGAGTCTGCCGCCCTCAATTGCTCCGACAGCCTTCAAGCTTGACATCATAGGTGCCGTCACCCAGAACCTTTTCGCAGTCATCTTTGTTTTCTTCTTTCTCGATTTGTTCGACACGGTCGGATCGTTGATTGGCATTGCCAAACAGGCCGGCTTGATGCAGAACGGCAAGCTGCCTCGCACGGGCCGCGCGTTGCTTGCGGATGCGATCGGCACCGTGGGCTCGGCGCTGGCCGGGAACACGACGATGGTGAGCTACATCGAAAGCGCTTCAGGTGTTGCTGCCGGCGGAAGGACGGGTCTGGCGGCGCTGGTGACTGCCGGGTTGTTCTTGCTGGCTCTTTTCTTTTCCCCGCTGGTTCATGCCATCAGCGGAGGCTTTCCGATTCAAGATGTGATCAACGTTGAAGGCCACGAGGTGGCTCGAACTTTCACTCTCTATCCGGTGACCTCTCCGGCGTTGATTGTGGTTGGAAGCCTCATGATCAAATCGTTGCGGGACATCGACTGGGATGACTTGACCGAAGCGCTGCCGGCATTTCTCACGCTCGTACTCATTCCATTGACGTTCAGCGTGACGGATGGGATCGCGTTTGGGTTTATCGCGTATGCGCAGCTGAAGCTTGCGACTGGCCGGGCTCGCGAGGCTCACTGGTTGGTGTATTTGTTCGCCGCGCTCTTCGTCATTCGGTACGCTGTGCCCGGATTGCATTGAGGTAGGATGGACTTCGGGCTGTCGTTTCAGCCGAGAAAGAGGCTCATGTATCGCCAGCATTGTCACTATGAAGCCATGCCAAACGAATACTTTTTCTGGTGAATTGCGTCTATAAGTGATGTGCGCTCTTGGAGTCCCGGAACCACACAGAAGCTGAAAACGGTAGGAGCGCAAAAAGGAGGGACTGAGAATGGAAAGAGATCAGTTTCGCTACATCGCTGATGCAACGAATGACATGCATCGAATATTGTTCGAAACCATCAGTCCGGGCGAGGATGATTTCCGCAAAGTGTTCGCAGTCGGCTGTAACACGCTCAAGCAAGTTGCTGCTCAAACGGAGGTCTTAGAGGACTTGAGAAACCTGGCGATGAGGCAAGAGCAATTCTGGGCCGAGTATAGAGAAATATGCGGAAATGTTGACCACTTTGTTCGTGGCTTCTGCGCCATAGAAAAAAAGGTCTTGATCGCCGGCGGGATCAATCAGTCCGCAGCAGACTCGCTCATCAAAGAGGCGATTCGCCTACGTGAGTCTATGAAGAACGTGAAGATTAACCCTGATCGGGTTCTGGGGGACCTTAAGAAACTGCGGGACGAAGCTTGCGATATAGCTAAGCATCTCCACGATCTTCCGAGCCAGCGAGAGGAAAAGCGCAAGTCAAAGAAGCGATTGCAGAGGTTCTTCTATGCCATAGGTGGTACGGCTATGGTGGCGGCCGACGCAGGCGCATTTGCTCTTAGTCTGGGGCTGTCCCTAGCCGGTTCTGCAGTGTCAGGTTGTGCCGGTAGCGCCTTAGTTGGGGCATCAGTATATATACAATAATACCAAGCCAGACTAAAACGTCGATTAACTAGGAGCTGCAAGCATGTGGTCATCGTCGGTTGAGTGCCGCTTGCGGCTGCTGTCAACCCTGAGTGTTTGGCGTACTTGTGTTTAGCTGGCGTGTTCGTTGACAACCGTCGCGAGCAAGCTTTAACATACCGCCCATTGAATGGACGCGAGCGGGTGTAACTCAATGGTAGAGTGTCAGCTTCCCAAGCTGAAAGTTGCGAGTTCGAGCCTCGTCACCCGCTCCAATTCTCAGGCAGATATGCTTCAAAAAGAGCACGGCGAAAAGCAAGGGACCGGTATTATTCGCGCCTGAGCAATACATCCCAAGCCCATCTGCCGACGCTAGCGCCGCGTTCATCGCGCACTTTGGCCCGGTACCTGAAGACGTTTCCGTAGGGGTCTGTCCGCTTGGACACCTTGTAGTCCAAATCTATTGCCACGACGTGAAGCGACGGTAATGCATGCAGCTCGGCGGATTCCGATATGCCGTTGTGATTAGTATCTTGCCAGAGCCTCAAAGAGGCAAAGCCGGCGTCGAATCGGTTTATTCTGCCATCACCGTTTCCTCCATTCGCAGGCTTGTCATACTCGCCAAGCGCCCGGAACCCATTCTTCTCAGAGGAAGGTGGTTGAGGAGTTTCGTTGCCAAACAACTCCGACGCATTGTCTATAGCGCCGTTGCCGTTGCGGTCGAGCACCAGCCATGCATCGTCCGAACTCGCGGAGGTCCAGGCAATGTTTTCTTGGCTGCCATTGTTGTCTATATCAAACGATACGCCGTCCTGGGCGCTGGTAAGATCGAAACCGTTCCCGTCGACATCGATAACTATCGGCGTGTCGTAGAAGCAACAGCCAGTTTCCGGATACCACATCGCGCCGCCACTGCACTGATAGCACTCATACTCTGCTTCTGGGGGCAAATTGCACTGTCCACATGCGGTCAAGTAACAACAGCCCGGGCGAGTAAGGGTAGTTGTGTGCATTCCGCCAAGGCTACATCCGGACCCATTGCATTGCCCATTTCTTGTGATCTGTACCCAATTCCCACTGCCATTAATAAACGGAGGCGGAAAGCTTGGATAGCATACGCCGCCAGAGCAATTGCACTTCCCGTAATCGGTAACATATTTAAAACGTTGAGATGTTTCACAATCCCACTGAATGCCCCAAAGAGAGTCTTTGTGAAAGTCGCCCGAACTACAAGAGCTAATTGTGTCTGGGTAGTTATACCACGAGGCATCAAAGCAACTTGCGCTCACCCTATCCGATAGGCACATTGCCAGGATTAGCGATCCCAATACGGTAATGAATCCCTTAGTCATATCGCCCTCCAATGAAAAATGTCTAACCCTCCCACGGACATTGCTCACAATCTCAATCACAGTCTCGCAAGAAGTTCTTTGTAGGCCGCCTTAAGGCGAATCATTCTTTCCCTGGCAGTCTCAACGCTTGGATTCGCCTGATAATCGAGACGCTGTAAAGCTTCATATCTTTGACTTCGCAGGCTGGTGGATTCCGCGACGGAGCCCGGGGATTCAATCGGAAGAGCCGAGATTTGCGATCTCAGATGATCGACGGCGCCATCATCAACTTTTGCGGTTGATTTTAGCTCCCTATCTATCAAATCGATGATGCGTGTAAGTTGTATTTTGCTTCCCTCTCGCATATCCAGGATTTCTGCAGCCATCTTTTGATCCCCGTCGCTGGTCCTATCATCGAATACCACGGCGAGCACACGGATATTGATGCCTTCTTGTGCGGCGACCTCTGGATTGCTGGAGCGTTCCATTCCGACGTGTACCGTATGAACCGCGCCAGGAGCGATTCCACTCCAATCCTCACCTTCGCTGTAAAGAAAATCGGATTGAGTGGAACTTCTATTTACCGCAACAGCGAAGGCAGTAATATTCTTCGTATACCCATTCTTGAGCGTTAACACGACGGCGCTGCTGTTCTCAAATTTCATCTGAATGACTTCGAAGGAACGCGTCCTGTTATGTAGTCGTGGCGTGGAATTCTGTTGTGGCGGCCGATTGGCTCCCTTGCGGGTCATCCAGCCCGTGCTGAGAACCATCGCGCAGATACACACAACTGTAACAACCAAAACACGTGAGTTGCGGCGAACAGTCTTGCTTTGAAGCATAACAACCTCCACAGGTAGGGTGCCGTTTCGTGTCAGGAAGCGAGATTTGAATTCCTTGGCTTCATCGCGGATGCCGATTGCTACCAAGGCCCACGATTCAAGATTAAGAGCGCGCCGATGATACGACGGGTCTGTAAGCTTGTCAACAACAAAATGTATCAGGTCAACAGAAGTTTATTTCGGTTGACGCCACGAAGACTCGAAGAAGCAAAAAGCAGAGAACTGATTCATTAACCGGCTTGGTGCGGCCTAGTGCCTTAGTCTTGCGGTCGAGAATGTGGACATCAGCAGGTTGCTAAAGGTCGTGCAGAGCGCTCTCGGACGACTCAAGGGAACTATCTCCCGCTCTTGAAGCACCCGCTCCATTTCTTAAACCGATCCATCAAGCGTCTAGTTCTCGACTGCTGAAGGCCAGCCTTAATGTTTCGGCGTCTATCTGACTTTGCTACTGAGCGATCTCGACAGTGAGCGTGACTGTCGCGTGAACTTCAATGGTGCCGGACTCGACCGGAGTCGAGACCGCCGCGCCCGCTTCCGCTGAAAACGCTCGGGTGTTCATCGGCAACGGCATCGCGACGCCTCCTTCGTCGATGTGAAGCACTCGTAGGATCTTCAAGCCAAGCGCTGAAGCGAGCGCGTCAGCCTTGCCTCTCGCCCTGATCGCCGCTTCGCCCAAAGCTTGAGCCCGCACCCGTTGCTCGTCCTTCAAAGTGAAGCGAAGCGACTGCACCGTGTTAGCCCCCGATTGAGTCGCAACGTCGATAACTCTGCCGACCTGCGCGAGGTCACTTGTCTTTACCTCAACGATGTTGCTCGCGGTGTAACCGGTTATCGTTGGCTGGCCGCCTTCTTTCGGATAGCGATAGTTTGGGCTCAAGGAATAGCTGATGGTTTTGATCTCCGCTGCGGCGCCGAGGACCTTGCGAAGCTCCGAGAGGACGGCGTCTTGCTTCTGCGCGTTTTGGGTAGCCGCAGCCTGGCCGGTCGTCGCTTGAGTCACGACGCCGATGTTTATCTCGGCCTGGTCGGGTTTTGAGGTGACCGTTGCCTCGCCCGTGACGCGTATTGTTGAGCGAACGGGCTTTTCAGCCGAGTCTTGCGCCAACGCCTCAGCGTGAACCACGCACATTGCAGCGAGTGCAATCAAGGCTATTGGCATCTTGAATCTGGTCATACTATTTCTCCTTACCGGTTCCGGGAGCTTTCTTCTCGCCGCCGTCGCGGAGTGGCCGGTGGTGAGTGTGCCGTGATTCTATTCCTCGGCAGCGAGCGTCAGCAAGCCGCGCCAAATCGGAGTGGTGTCCTAATTCGAGTGTCCTCTGTGTTGGCTCGGTGTACTCTGTGCCTCTGTGGTTGAATAGTCTTCGAACCTCGCTAACCACAAAGTCACAGAGACACGGAGACAGCACAGAGAATTGAAATTAGGACACCACCCAAATCGGCGATCACAAAATGTCTGTGCTATGATTTTCTCGAAACAGCAATCGAAGTAATCAGCGCATAAGAAGGCTGATTCTCCGCATCAGAAGTTAAGCGGGCAAGGACATGCCAGACAGGGTCAAGTTTTTCATGAGCTTTCGAGCGCGGCTTATGCTGTTGCTGACTTCGTTTCTGTTGCTGACGATCGTACTCGTTCTGGCTCTCGATAACTGGACAAGAAAACGAGCAAACGAGGAGGTCCAGGTACAAAGCGAAGAGGTGAAGAACGCAGTCAAGGAAGGCTTCAGCGACTTCGCAAAGGCGATCGGGCTCGCAATAGAGAACCTCAGCTCTGAGCGCTATCTCTACAAGCAAATCGAAGCGGGTGAAGTGAAGCTTCCCGATACGGTCGGACACATCATCGTCGCCGACAAGAACGGCAAGGTCAGCGATACGACTCTCCGCGAGCTGGATGGCGGTTTCATCCCGGTGCCGAAGGAAGAGGTCATCCAGGAAGGTGGGGCCGATCCTGTCGAGGGCAGCGTCGAAATCCAGGGCGGGCAGTCCAAGACCTATAGTATTCCTTTCACCTCTGACAAAGGGCTCTATTGGATTGTGATTGTTACCAAGCAGGAGGCGATCACAAACAAGATCCAGCAGGCGTCCGAGACGCTGACGGAGAAGAGCCGCGACCTGTCGAACATCCGGTTGCTGGCGACGGGCGGACTGCTGGTGATGGCTCTCGCCATTGCGGTTGTGATCGGGTGGCGCTTTACCCAGCCGATTCAGGCGATGGCTCTTGCGGCTCGGCGAGTGGCAGCCGGCAATCTGGACTTTCGAATCGACGTCAAACGACGAGATGAAGTGGGCCAGCTTGCGACGACGTTCAACGAGATGATCGACGGCTTGAAGTCGAAACGCGAGCTGGAAGAGAAACTCAATCAAGCCGAGCGCTCGGCAGCAATCGGGCGGCTGACCCAGTCGGTGGCTCACGAGATTCGCAACCCGCTTAACGTCATCAATCTGTCGATCGATCACGTCGGCAGCAAGTACGCACCCGACGACGAACCGCGCCGCAGCCAATTGAACCGCATCCTCTCGACGATCAAAGACGAAGTTGAAAGGCTAAAGCGATTGGTCAACGACTTGCTCAACTACGGACGGCCGCCCCGTCTTGCGGTCGAGAATGTGGACATCAGCAGGCTGTTGGATGAAACGATGGCGCTGATTCGGCCACAGGCTGATGAGCAAAGAGTTCAAGTGACGGTTGAGGAGGACGAGCTTGCGGTCGAGGTGCGAGGCGATCGGGAGAGGTTGAGGTCGTGCTTATCAAACATCGCGATTAACGCGCTTCAAGCGATGCCAAACGGCGGAAAGCTTTCGGCGCGGATCGCCAAGCAAGACGGCCTCGTCGAGGTCAGCATCTCGGACACCGGTGTTGGAATAAGCGAAGAGGCGCTCAGCAAAATATTCGAGCCGTACTTCTCAACAAAGCAAACCGGCTTCGGCCTCGGCTTGGCAGTCACCAAAACGATAGTAGAGGAGCATCAAGGATTCATAACTGTAGCAAGCACTCCGGGTGCCGGAACGACCTTCACGGTGAGACTGCCAGCCGCGATCGACTGATGGACTAGTAGGCAGGGATTCTGATTTGATTGAATGGAGAGATTGACTGATGCTGAGAAACAAAGTGCTGGTCGTCGACGACGAAAAGAACCAGCGTGAGATTTACACGCTCATCCTTGAAGACGATGGCTACGCCGTCACAACCGCGCAAAGCGGTGAGCAGGCGTTGCGGCTTGCCAGGGAGAACGACTTCGATCTGGTCCTGACCGACTACAAGATGGCCGGGATGGACGGTCTCACACTGCTCAACGAGCTTCTTAAGATCGACCCTTCGATCATAGTCGTGATGATGACGGCGCACGGCTCCGTGGATTCCGTGAAGGAAGCCCTGCGCGGCGGCGCGTTCGACTATCTCGGTAAGCCCGTGGACCGCGACGAATTGCTAAAGGTCGTGCAGAGCGCTCTCGGACGACTCAAGGGAATCGATGACGAGATCATCGGCGGATCCGAAGAGATGGACCGCGTCAAGAAGATGATCCTGAAGGTCGCCGGCTCGAACTCGACGGTGTTGATTCGCGGTGAATCCGGCGTTGGCAAAGAACGAGTCGCCCGCGCTATTCACAAAGCCAGCCCGCGAGTTAGCGAGATCTTTCAAGCCGTCAACTGCGCCGCGATCAACGAGAACCTGCTCGAGTCTGAACTGTTTGGTCACGAGAAGGGTTCATTCACCGGAGCGCACACCCAGAAGAAGGGGCAGTTCGAAATAGCCGACCGCGGAACGCTCTTCCTCGATGAGATCGGCGACTTGAACATCAGCATGCAAGCCAAGATTCTGCGCGCGCTGCAAGAGCGGGAGATAATGCGCGTTGGAGCGACAAAAACCACAAAGGTTGACGTGCGCGTGATAGCCGCGACCAATCGCGACCTTGAAGCGATGGTCAAGGACGGGCGCTTCCGCGAAGACCTCTACTATCGGCTCAACATCATTCCGATCACGATTCCGCCTCTTCGCAACCGGCGCGACGACATACCAACGCTAGTTGACTTCTTCATCGCCAAGCACAGCACCACCGCCAACCGGCAGATCCGCGGCCTCACAGCCAGCGCGCGCAACTTGATCATGACTTACTCGTGGCCGGGCAATGTGCGGCAGCTAGAGTCGGCCATCGAGCGCGCGATACTTCTCTGCGAGGGCAATGAGATCGAAGCTGAAGACTTGCCGGTCGAGCTGCGTCAGGAGGGAACCGCAGCGGGCGCGGCTGACTTCAAGCTGCCGCCCGAGGGGATTTCGTTTGAAGACGTGGAGCGGTCGCTGATCACTCAGGCGATGGAACAGACAAGCTGGAACATCACGCGCGCCGCCAAGCTTTTGGGGCTTTCATTCCGCACGCTCCAGTACCGGCTCGAGAAGTTCGGGCTCAAGAAGCCTGAGAAGTAGACCTATCGGACAGCCTGAAGAGGATTGACCTGGGTAATGTCTCTTCTTTGACTTCGTTGAGTAGCAAGAGCTAATCCGGTATATTAAACGCAATGATTTCGCGGCGAACCCCACTTCTACGATCGATCGCTATTGGGCTGCCCTTATGTTTCATGTGGCTGTTCGCTTTCTGGAGGCGGCACGTTTTCACGTTCCTGCTCGCCCAGAGTAAGAACTCGGGTGTTAGCTACAGCACTTCGTTTTAAGCGCATGGATCAACGTGTAATCCAACTAGAAGGCGTGGTTCTCGGCGTTTTTTTCACCGCAGAGCCGCGGAGGACGCAAAGGTCACGCAGAGAGAACATTCGATAGACTTGCTCGATTACCCAGATTCTTGTAAATTGGCTGCGGTTGTCCCACTCACAAAAGCCAAAAAAATGCGAACCTTCATCAGTCATATCGGTTCGTTTGTAAGTTCAAATCTGCTCAAGCTTCCCAGAACTTTGGCTCCAGCCGAGTTAGGACCCACGATCCTTTTGGCTAAGAAAGGTAGAAGAAAAGGATCAAAACCTACGGGCCGGCCCATCGAAAAAGATGCGGAAAAGATTCAAGTTTCGCCGGGTGGAAGACATAAGAAACAGGATGGGCAGAAGATGACTGCCGGGCGCGGCTTCCGCGTGAACTGGGAGATTCTCAGTGTTGTAATCCTATTGACGCTCATGGTGGTCCAGATGGTATTGATTGCCCGCCTAAAGTCAGCAACCATGGACGAGCAAAACCACATCACGCGAGGAGTAACTTACTTGCGCACCGGTGACCTGCGTTTAGGGCACGCACATCCGCCCCTGATCAACCTCATCGGCGCCCTGCCGCTGCTGCCGGATCGCAACCTGGTGCTGCCGCTGGACGACCCCTCCTGGCACACCAGCAACCTGGACCTCTTCGCCAGGGAGTTTCTTTGGAAGGTCAACCCAAACAGCCACTCAATCGTCTTCAGAGCACGGTTGCCGATAATTGCGCTCACGCTGTTGCTGGGAGTAATAGTCTATGCCTGGGGCCGAGAGCTTTATGGGCGGAGCGCTGGATTGCTGGGGCTGACGCTGTTGGCGTTCGATCCGAACGTGCTGGCTCACGGCAGTCTGGCGACTAACGATATGGGGCTGGCTTGCTTTGTTACCCTGTCGGCTTACACCTTCTGGCGATGGCTGCGCTGGCCCACTTGGAGTCGGGCTGTCGTTGCCACCCTCGCATTAGGACTAGCCCAGGCTAGCAAGTTTTCGGCCATCTTCCTGATTCCAGCGCTGTCGGTCACTGCCCTGATCCACTGGCTGCTGATGCCGGCTGAGAAGCGGCGCCCCCGGACGGCGCTCCATCTCTTGGGTTGGCTAGCTCTGATAGGAGTGGCCGCGGCGCTGACATTGTGGGCGGTGTATGGGTTCAAGCTTGGTCCGCTGAGCGATCAAGAACTTACGGTTCCGGCGTCGGCTTATTTCAATGAGCTGCAGAAAATCATAGAACAAATCCGGACTGGCCATCCGACCTTCTTGCTGGGGTCATATTCAACCACCGGCTGGTGGTACTACTTTCCTGTCGCCTTCGCCGTGAAGACGCCGCTGCCGACGGTGCTGCTCGTCGTGGCGAGCCTTATTTATGCCTGGCGTCGGCGAGCTTGGCAGCAAGGGCTACCGCTTTTGATTCCTGTTGCCATCTATTTTGGCTTCTCTATGATCGGCTCGTTCAACATTGGCTATCGTCACCTCCTGCCAGCGGTCGCGATATTGCTCATCTTCACGGGACAGTTGGGACAAATCCGCTGGCAGATCAAGTCAAAACCAGCCTGGGCAGGGGCGGTATTGCTCATCTGGCTGGTTATCGGCACCTGGTCGACGTTCCCGCATTACCTTGCTTACTTCAACGAGATCGCAGGCGGGCCGGACGGTGGCTACCGCGTGTTGGTGGATTCGAATCTGGATTGGGGGCAGGATCTGATAGGGCTAAAAGACTATATGAATCGCGAAGGGATTGAATCGGTAAAGCTAAGTTATTTCGGCAGCGCCTATCCTGAAGCCTACGGAATAGCTTACGAACCTTTGCCCGGTTATCCCCGCCACACATGGCCGTACAACAGCACCCCCCAGGTTCTGTCAAGTCCGGTGCCAGGAGTTTATGCCATCAGCGTCACCAACTTGCAGGGTGCTCTATTCCCAAAGCATGACTTATACGCCTGGTTCCGGGCCAGGAAGCCTGATGCCATCATTGGCCACTCCATTTACATCTACCGGCTGAAATAAACAAAACCAAGAAAGTCATTGGCTTTTGGCCGTGAGGATAATTTGCCACCGCCGACGGGCGGTGATCCAATCCATCGCTCCATACGGCCGGGCTTTAGCCTCGCAGCTTCATTCAGGAGGCCGAGTAAGCTTATGAAGGTTGTCGCCTAGGTTCGCTCGTCGCTTGAGCGTCCGGGTCGGAACGGGCAGTGGAAGGTCAATGCGATGTCAGTGTAAGGTGAGACCCTAAGAAACTCAGACTAGAATGCGATCTGATGCCAGCAGAGAAGGAGAGTTACTCTTAGCGCGGCGACGGGTGCGAGGTCGCCCGCGCTATCCACAAAGCCAGCCCGCGAGTTAGCGAGATCTTTCAAGCCGTCAACTGCGCCGCGATCAACGAGAACCTGCTCGAGTCTGAACTGTTTGGTCACGAGAAGGGTTCATTCACCGGAGCGCACACCCAGAAGAAGGGGCAGTTCGAAATAGCCGACCGCGGAACGCTCTTCCTCGATGAGATCGGCGACTTGAACATCAGCATGCAAGCCAAGATTCTGCGCGCGCTGCAAGAGCGGGAGATAATGCGCGTTGGAGCGACAAAAACCACAAAGGTTGACGTGCGCGTGATAGCCGCGACCAATCGCGACCTTGAAGCGATGGTCAAGGACGGGCGCTTCCGCGAAGACCTCTACTATCGGCTCAACATCATTCCGATCACGATTCCGCCTCTTCGCAACCGGCGCGACGACATACCAACGCTAGTTGACTTCTTCATCGCCAAGCACAGCACCACCGCCAACCGGCAGATCCGCGGCCTCACAGCCAGCGCGCGCAACTTGATCATGACTTACTCGTGGCCGGGCAATGTGCGGCAGCTAGAGTCGGCCATCGAGCGCGCGATACTTCTCTGCGAGGGCAATGAGATCGAAGCTGAAGACTTGCCGGTCGAGCTGCGTCAGGAGGGAACCGCAGCGGGCGCGGCTGACTTCAAGCTGCCGCCCGAGGGGATTTCGTTTGAAGACGTGGAGCGGTCGCTGATCACTCAGGCGATGGAACAGACAAGCTGGAACATCACGCGCGCCGCCAAGCTTTTGGGGCTTTCATTCCGCACGCTCCAGTACCGGCTCGAGAAGTTCGGGCTCAAGAAGCCTGAGAAGTAGACCTATCGGACAGCCTGAAGAGGATTGACCTGGGTAATGTCTCTTCTTTGACTTCGTTGAGTAGCAAGAGCTAATCCGGTATATTAAACGCAATGATTTCGCGGCGAACCCCACTTCTACGATCGATCGCTATTGGGCTGCCCTTATGTTTCATGTGGCTGTTCGCGGTCTGTGTATCTAATTGCGCCAACCATGCAGAGTCAGAAGCGTTGTATTTGGTCCTTTCCTCACACGAGGTTTCGTCCACGCATCCAGATGAATCTGATTGTTGCTCGGTAACGGCGACCCCGGTCAGTGTTATGCCCGACCGCCGCCTGACCGCTACGCAAACGAACGGCGGGCTACAATTAACAATGGCTCCGACCGCGCCGCTAGGCACCTTCGTGGTTCTCCATCAGAGGGATACTTCGATTCCGGCTGCCTGTACGGGCCCACCACTTGAGCGGTTGTGTACCCTCCGTATCTAAAACGTCCAAGCGCGACCTAATGCTGAAGCGCATACTCCCTTCTGGAAGTATGTCTCGACCTTTTTGCATTCACTGAAGGAGACGAATTGAATGAAACAACTAATAATATGCATCGCGCTCATGGTCGCGTTCTCTTCTGCGGCAAGGGCGCAAGGCTCGGGCCCCGTCACGCTCGAAGGCCAGGTGGTCTGCTGCGAAGACTGCTGGGCGAAAGCAGACCGCAAAACCACACCGTATGGCACTCGCGCCGATCTTGAGAAGTCGGCTGAGTGCGTGGCAAACGGAGACCCAACACTGCTCGCCGTGGCGGATGGCAAGGGTGGCTTCACCATGCACCGCCTCGAGCTTGGAAAGTTCAAGCGACCCGGTAAGAACTGGCTTGAATATATCGGCAAGCGTCTTGAGGTGACAGGATCGGCCGGGAAAAGGAAAGAAACGAGATACATAAAGGTAGACACTCTTACCGTTCTAGCGGAGGCGATCGCGGCGAGTGAGCCAGAGGTCAACGTGATCGGCACAGAGGCCGAGCTTGCGTTGAAAGACTTGTTTGGCGTCGAGCAGCGCCTCAGCGGCTATCGCGGGCGCATCGTCGTGCTGAACTTTTGGGCAACCTACTGCGTCCCCTGCCGCAAGGAGATGCCGGACCTCGCTGCGGTTCAAAACCATTACGCCGCATTGGGAGTGCAGGTTATCGGCGCGGCTGCCGATAACGCTGAAGACAAGCCGAAGGTGCTGCAGTTCATAAAGGACACGAAACTCAACTTCCCTGTGTGGTTGGGCGCCTCAGCCGAAGACATGCAGCGGTTCGGACTTGGATCGGCGCTACCGGGCACTGTCATCGTTGGCCGCGACGGGAGAATCGTTGCCAGCATTAAGGGAGTCATCAAGCTCGCGGAGATGAAGAAACAATTGGAGCTATTGCTTGCCGCAGCTGAGAAGGAAGCGCCGCGGGATACCGCCGCGGTAACCAGGAAACAAGGCAAAGTGTCGAGCGTCCCGAGTTGACCACTCTGACCAGGCGAGGGCCGCGCCGTGAGCGGGGCCGCGAATGAAGAAGCTGAGAAGTGGACCTTGGGGATCCGGGTGCTTAGCAACCAGATTCCGCGTGCCAGTGTCCGAACGACTCTAACCTATCGCATTCATCCACGATTTTCGTTAGGCGTCGAATACAATCCGCGCGCAGATGACGTGGGGTTGTTAGCCAATTTCGTGGCGATGACTGAAACGGAGAAGAGACCGGCTTTGATTTTCGGCACAAGCTCAGATCGAATCGGCACTCCGAGCGGCAGGTCATTCTACGCAACCGTCAGCAAGAACCTGTCTAGTGCAGTGAAGCTGCCGATCGCCGCATACGCCGGTGTGGCTTATGGTACTTATGAAGACAGATTCCTGCCCTTAGCTGGGCTGACCGTGAATTGGAGAGAGAACCTGTCTTCGTTGGTGATCTTCGACGGGGTGAAGGTTCACCCGACGCTGACCTACGCCCTCGGAAGGCGGCACGTTTTCACATTCCTGCTCGCCCAGAGCAAGAATCCGGGTGTCAGCTACAGCATTTCGTTTTAAGCGAATGAGTCAACGCGCAATCCAACTAGAAGGCGTCGCCCGCGCAGCACTGGTCCGCGGCCGACGCCAGTCTCCGACCGAAAAGCCACCGACTATTGACAGTAGTTTTATCCGTCCAGTATCCTAACCAACCCTGAGGCAACTATGAACCTACCGAGAGTAACGTTGCGCGGGTTCCGGCCGACCGCTCGCGGCATCAAGCAAGTGCTGGGCGAGCTTGAGGCTGACGTGATCAGCGTGCTGTGGCAACAACCCAATCAGACTGTTGTCGAAGTCGAAGAGCGGCTGCGGCGCAAGCGAGAGATTGCGCACACGACTGTCTTGACTACGCTCGACCGTATGCACCGCAAGGGATATCTGTCGCGCGAAAAACAAGGTAAGGCATTCGTCTATTCACCTTGCCACACGCGAGAGGAATTCGAGCGCGCGCTGACGCAGGAGGTCTTGAGCGCGCTGCTTGGAGGCCTGGGCGAGCCAGTGCTCTCTACATTCGTCGATCTAGTAGGCGAGGACAGCGCAAAGCTGAATCAGCTTGAAGCCTTGATCAAGCAAAGGCGTGAAAGGCGGAAGTGATGGAGAGCTACTGGCCGCTTATTCTCACGAGCGCTGAGAACTTCATGCTGATCAGCACGGCGCTTTCTGTTGCGTTGTTTGGCGCGGCAGCAATAGTTCGAACGAGCAAGCGGACTCGAGCCTGGCATCCACTGAGGTTGTCGCGAGTTTATGCCGTAGCGTTGATAGCTCCGCCGCTCGCATCGATGTGGCTGGTGAGCGCGTCTCTCTTGCCTGTAATGTGGCTTGCCGCGGAGCGGTGGGTACAAGAGCATCGCGCCGCGCATACCGATCACCTACTCAGCGCGCTGACTGTTTCACTGGACCCGGCGCTCAGTTATGCGGCGATTTCGTTTGCGTCCATCGCGTTGGTCGTTGCCGCCCACGCTGTAGCGAAGGGCTATTTCAGAATCGGCCGCGTCGTGCGCCGGTTGGAGATTGACTCGGAGCCTGCTGCGCCCGAGCGAATCCGGCAAGTTGAAGATGCCTGCGGGCGCTATGGAATTAGTATTGGTCTCGTCGTAAGCCGCTACCCTTTCTCATTCGTCTGGGGTTACTTTAGATCCAAACTAATCGTATCGACGGGTCTAATCAACGCATTAACATCTGAGGAGCTAGCCGCGTTGCTGGAGCACGAAGCAGCACATCACACTCGGCGCGATAATCTCTCAAAGTGGATGCTCATAATTTGTAGGTACCTCTCCCCTGCATTCCCTTTGACGGGACTCCTGTATCGTTGGTGGAGCGAGCAGGTTGAGATGGTATGTGATGAAGTCGCAGCGCGGCGCACAAACGATCCGGTCGAAGTCGCGGGCGCGCTGGTGCGACTCACGCGACTGACCCTAGGTATGCCGCGCAGTTCACAACTAACGGAATCAAATTTCTTCGGCGAGCACCAGGCTATCTTGGAGCGTCGTGTAGAGCGCGTTCTTTCTTTGAGCGGGCTGCAAACAATTGAACCTGTTGTTATGTCACGTTCGTGGGTGAAGGCAACAACACTGTGTTGCGCGGCGTTCCTCTTGACTCTCGCCACCGTGTTCGCGGTATCGCCGCTTGCGATTCATCGTTTACTCGAATTGATTTTGCACGTCTTCTAACCTTGGCCGGTTGCGTCCTGAACTCGGGAACCGCGGCTGGCTTTTTTGATCGACTGAAAAACTACCGCTGGTAGTTTGAAGATGAAGGATAAGGAAATGTTGAAAGCCTCGTCAGGCACGCTGCTGACCCTGTTAGCGTTGACCGTTCTTGGCGGCTTCGCATGTTCTCGCGCAGAGAAAGCCAGTACGGCGGATGAGGAAGAGGCTTTATCGCGCACGGAATTCACAGAGCGAATCGAAAACTTCTTCGAGTATGACTCGCTGAAGGCCGGGAAGAAAAGTCAGTTCTTAATCCACCTCACTGACTTATCGGATGGCTCTCCGGTCGAGCAAGCTGAAGTGACGTTGACCATCCATTCACAGGGCAGCGGCGCGGAAGTCGCCCAGACCAAAGCGCGGGTCGGCAAAGTTACCGGGATCTACGTTGCCGATGTTGTTGTTCCGAACGCTGGCAACTACGCGGTCGAGTTTCACGTGAAGAATGAGAAGCTCGACGAGCGCATGCCGCTGACTGATTTCAAAGTGGAGTGACTTGATGCAATTGACCAGACAGGTTTCACGCTTCGCGATGTCTTTATTAGGTGCGCTGGCTGTCTGTTGTAACGCGGTTGCGCAAACGGCTACGAATCCATTCATCTCAACGCCGGCCGCAAGCCCGCAAGCTCAATCAGACTTCTTCTCATCCCAGCTCACGCTTGATCGCGTGATCGACCGCTTCTTGCAGCGCAATCTCTCAATCGAGGCTGCGCGCTATCAAGTTGATGTAGCGCGCGCGGAACAGATCGCAGCCCGGATCCGGCCTAACCCCGGCTTCACTTTCTCAGCCGAGAACCTCAAAGTGTCGGGCGATACGCCGTTCAACAGGCTCTATGAAGTCTCGACAACATACGCGCAGACGTTCGAGCTTGGCGGTAAGCGAAGATTGCGCCGCGAAGTGGCCGATCTCATCGTCTCGGTCGCCGACGCGAAGTTGGCCGACGTGCTTAGGCAGCGGATGTTTGAAGTAAAGCGCGCTTACTACGAAGCGGTGCTGACGCGTTACGCGCAGTTCAACGCTATGGAGAATCGCACCAGCTTTGATGACCTTATCAAGTTCAACAAGGTTCGATTCGAGGAGGGCGCAATCGCAGAAGGCGAGCTGCTCAAGGTTAAGCTTGAGCGCGTGAAGTTTGATTCGGCGTTCGCGCAGGCGGAGCTAGGGCAGCGGCAGGCTGTGATCAGACTACTTCATCTCCTTGGAGAGACTGACTTCTCACGAGTTGAAGCCGTCGCGGGAGAGCTTAACTTTGCGCCGATCAATCTCGATCTCGCTTCGCTAAAAGAGACGGCGCTTCAGAATCGCGCTGACGTAAAGGCAGCGGAGCTTGGCGTAACGCTGGCTGAGCGCCGCATTGCTCTTGAGGACGCTCGCAATTCGATGGACATCACGCCATTCGCAGGAGTGAAGCGAGTCGGGATAGATAACACCTTACTATTCGGCGTGACGATCCCGTTACGAATCAACGACAGGAACCAAGCCGGAATAGCTCGCGCCGCGGCTGAGGAGAAGATTGCGAACACAGAGCTGACCATTGCCCGCAATCGCGCTCTCGCAGAAGTAGAATCAGCCTATCGTGGATATGAAACGGCGCGCGATCAAGTGGCCACGTTCCAGCGCGAGTTGTTACAACAGTCTAACGAATCCTATACGATCAGTCTTGCTGCGTATCAGGAAGGTGCAACCGAGTTGCTACCCCTGCTCGAAGCACAACGAACGCGCGCGGACATCCGCCAGCAGTATTACCGCACACTCTTCGATTACCAGACCAGCATCTTGATGTTGGAGCAAGCCGTCGGGAAACAGCTTAAGCCCTGAAGACAGATACCCAGAGAATTGCTAATTATGACAAAGAGCAAAGATGAGGTCGAACGCAGCGCACGGGCGGCCGAAGTGAACCTAGATGAAGCGTCACCGGATTTCGGCTACACGGAGAGCCAACGTTTTACCATGACCCGGAATCGGTGGATCATAGTGGGTGCAATCACGGTCGCCATCGTTGCGATAATCAGTTTTTCATTCTTGCGGCAGACCGCTACGCCAGCAGAGCAAGACGCCGCACCTGCTGCGGGTAATCCTACCGGTACAGTTAAGTTCCTCATGGAGCAGCAGTGGCTTATCAGGATGAAACTGGCCAAAGCCGAAAAGGAATGGGTGGCGCGACAGATCACTTCGACAGGGCGGGTTATTCCAGCGCAACACAATCAAGCAATCGTAGCCCCGCCTGTCGGCGGCATCCTCTCAGGCGGCCAACTCCCTCGCGTCGGGCAACAGGTCAAACAAGGGCAAACGCTCGCCGTGTTGACCCAGAGACCTACAGCCGCTGAGAGCGCACAGATCGCAGCAGGCAATGCCCAGCTACGCATTGAGCAATCCCGCATAGATGGGGAGCGCCGGCGTCTCATCCAGGTTGCGAACGAAGCGCAAGTCCGGCTTAACCAGGCGAAGATCGAATACGAGCGCGCACAGCGACTCTACGACCGCAAAGCTTATTCGCTGCGCCAGCTTCAGGCAGCCGAGGCTGACTACAAAGCGGCGCAGGCCAACCTCGCCGCCGCCACCGAGCAGGCCAAAGCGTTAGGAGGGTCTGAGGGGAGACTGGGCGGAATTGGTGTTTCAACCAGCTATACAGTGAGCGCGCCGATCTCAGGGATGGTCGTCAAGGTCAGCAAGGCTATGGGCGAGCAGGTCGCGCCAGGAGAGCAGATCGTCGAGATAATAAACCTCGATACTGTCTGGGTTGAAGCGCCAATATTCGAGCGCGATCTGTCTTTCCTAAGCCGTCAGGCTAAGCCCGTCTTCACGACTTCTGCCTATCCGGGGGTTGAGTTCAGCGGCAAAATCCTGGATATCGGAGCTGTAATCAACGAGCAGTCGCGCGCCGCAACTGTCACCTTTGAGGTGCCGAACCGTGACGGCACGCTGCGTATTGGTATGCAAGCCAACGTGCGGCTTGATGCAGGAGAGGGGGCCGATGCCTTGATCATTCCGAAGGAGGCTGTCCTAGACAATGAAGGCAAGAAGATTGTCTATGTCATGCTTTCGGGCGAGGAGTTCCAACGCCGTGAAGTTACGGTTGGCGATGAATACGGCAACAAGGTTGCGGTGCTTTCGGGTCTACAACCGGGAGAGCGCGTTGTCACTCAGGGAGCTTATCAGATCAGGCTGCAAGAGCTTCGGCCGGCGGACGCAGGCGCGCATTCACACGAGACGTAATTGGAGTGGCGAGCTATGACCGAAAACCCTGGCAGCTGCTCTCATGGTTTCAAACGATAATCTATGTTTAACAAGATCATCCAGTGGTCGCTCAACAACAGGCTGCTCGTAATTGTCGGGGCGGTCGCGTTGCTCGTTTACGGCGGGATCGTCACGTTGCGCGCGCACGTCGATGTCTTCCCTGACCTGACCGCGCCCACCGTCACGATCCTCAGCGAGTCGCATGGCCTTGCCCCTGAAGAGGTTGAATCGCTTGTCTCGTTGCCAATTGAAGCGGCGATGAACGGCACGGCCGGCGTGTTTCGTGTCCGCTCCAACTCCGCTATCGGCATCTCGATCGTCTTCGTCGAGTTCGAGTTCGGGACGGACATTTACCGCGCGCGCCAGCTCGTCACGGAGAAACTGCAGCAGGTGCGGATGCCTGCGGGCGTTCCGCCTCCTGTACTCGGCCCTATTTCCTCGACCATGGGCGAAATCATGCTTATCTCGATGACGAGCACAAGCACGTCGCCGATGGAGTTGCGTAGCCTCGCTGACTGGGTGGTCCGCCCGCGTTTGCTGGGCGTCTCCGGCATTTCGCAGGTGATGATCATCGGCGGTGAGTCAAAACAGTTTCAGGTGCTTGTAGACCCAGCCAAACTCGCCGACTACCGGCTTACGGTTGAGCAAGTGGTCGAGGCTGTCACCGCTTCGAACGCCAACGCGGCGGGCGGATTTCTGGAGCGACCCAACGAGGAGTTCTTGATTCGTGGCCGCGCTCGAGTCTACACCCCCGAAGACCTCGGCAACTCTGTGATTACTGTCCGCGATGGCACGCCTATTCTTATCAAGAATGTCGCCACGGTGCAGGCCGGCGCGACGCTCAAGCGCGGTGACGGCAGCTTCAACATGCAGCCGTCCGTCGTCGCCACCATCCAGAAGCAGCCCAATGCCAACACGCTTGAGCTTACCGATAAGATTGAGACGACGCTCGCTAGTTTAAAGGCGACGCTGCCGCCTGACGTAATGATCGACACGAAGGCGTTTCAGCAAGCCGATTTCATCAAGCGCGCCATAGGGAACGTGCAAGCGTCGCTCGTCGAAGGCGGGATCATGGTGACGGTGGTGCTGTTTCTGTTCTTCTGGAACTTCCGCACGACGTTCATAAGTCTGACGGCCATTCCTCTCTCGCTCATCACGGCCATCCTTGTGATGAGCTACTTCGGCATCACCGTCAACACGATGACTCTCGGCGGATTGGCGATTGCAATCGGGGCGCTGGTGGACGACGCAATCATTGTCGTGGAGAACGTCTTTCGCCGGCTGAGGCAGAATGCCCAATTGCCAGTACCGCGGCCCATCGCCGAGGTCGTTTTCAAAGCGTCCCGCGAAATCACAAACTCTATACTTTTCGCCACGCTCATAATCATTTTGGTCTTTTTGCCGCTGTTGAGCCTCGGCGGTTTCGAGGGCCGGATGTTTGCGCCGCTCTCCTTTGCATACATAATCTCGATCTTCATTTCTCTGGTCGTCGCGCTCACAGTGACGCCCGTGCTTTGCTACTACCTGCTCGGGCGCTCGAAGATAATTCACGACGAGAAGGACTCGCGGTTCGTCGCTTGGCTCAAGCGCCATTACGCCCGAATGCTCAACTGGACGCTGCGCCACCCTTACCAGATCATCGGGGCCTCAGCGGCGATGCTCTTGATTGCTGTGTTGCTGGGGCCTCTGATGGGGCGGGAGTTCCTGCCGCCGTTTAACGAAGGCACCTTGAACATCAACGCCAACCTGCCGCCCGGCACGTCGCTTCAGGAGTCGAACCGCATCGGCAACATCATTGAGACCGTGTTGCATCAGTCGCCGGAGGTGGTCTCGACGACCCGGCGCATCGGCCGCGCCGAACTGGACGAGCACGCGGCGGGCGTCAACACAAGTGAAATAGAGGTCGTGACCAAAGAAGGCGACCGGCCGCATGCCGAGGTGATGGATGAGGTCAGGCAGAATCTTGCCCGCATCCCCGGCGTTGATGTCGAGGTCGGCCAGCCCATCTCGCACCGCATCGACCATCTACTTTCTGGTACCCGTGCCCAGATCGCCATTAAGCTTTTCGGCCCCGACCTCGCCACGCTTCGCGGCAAAGCGGGGGAGATCCGCAACGCGATGGCAGAAGTGGCGGGCATTGTCGATCTTTTAGTCGAACCGCAGGTCGGCGTGCCGCAGGTGCAAGTCAACATGAACCGCCAGGCCGCCGCCGCCGTGGGCTTGCGAGCCGAGGACCTGGCTGAAACAGTGGACACCGCTTTCAACGGGCATGTGGCTTCTCAGGTGTTGGAAGAGCAGCGAACGTACGACGTGCTTGTGCGCTTCGACGACTCGGCCCGCCAATCGGTCGAGTCGATCGGCCGCACGTTGATCGACACTCCCGCCGGCGCAAAAGTGCCAATCTCTCAGGTTGCCGACGTGCGCGTCGACCAGGGGCCGAACACGATCAACCGCGAAAACGTGCAGCGTCGGATCATCGTCCAGGCGAACGTCGCTGATCGAGATCTCGGCAGCGTCATCGAGGACGTGCGCTCGGCAATCAACCGGAAAGTGCAGCTCCCGCAGGGCTACTTTGTGCAGTACGGCGGGCAGTTCGAGTCGCAGGAAAAAGCGTCGCGACAGATCACGCTCCTTTCCATCGTCGCCATAGCCGGTATCTTTCTCTTGCTCTACATTGCGCTAAAGTCCGCTCGTTCAGCCATTCTGGTAATGGCAAATCTGCCCCTCGCGCTCATCGGGGGAGTGGTAATGGTCTTTCTTTCGGGCGGCACGCTCTCGATTGCTTCGCTTGTCGGGTTCATTACCCTGTTCGGCATTGCAACGCGCAACGGCATAATGCTCATCAGTCACTACACCCACCTGATGGAGGAGGAAGGCGTTGCGTTTCGGGATGCAATCGTCCAGGGCTCAATGGAGAGGCTCAGTCCGATCTTGATGACGGCTCTTGTTACAGGGATTGGGCTCCTGCCGCTCGCCCTGGGGAAAGGAGAACCAGGCAAAGAGATTCAGCAGCCGATGGCGATTGTTATCCTTGGCGGGATCGTCACTTCGACGTTTCTGAATATGATCGTGATTCCGGCTCTCTATCTCAAATATGGGCGAGCTGTTGCCTCGTTACCGGCATCGGACTATCCGGCAGAGGGTGAGCTCTTGCCTGCCGGCGATTGAGGCTGAGTCGAACCTTAAATTCATCAGGAGCCGGTATGCTTCGTGCTGTTTTGATCATCACACTTTCTTCATCGGGGCTCAGCTTTCCTCGCCCAATTGTGGTAACAGCAGAGAGCGTACGGAGTACAGAGTCAGGAGTCGCGAGTCAGGCAACGCCGGGCTATGACGCGGGAGTTAAAGAACACCTTCCTGTTCGAAGTCAGAGACAAGTTACGAAGGGCGAGGATAGTCAATCAAAGCCAGGCGCCATTGTAGAGGGAGAGTATGCATGTTCGATGCACCCGTCAGTCCGCAGCAACGCGAAGGGCAAATGTCCCAAGTGCGGAATGGAACTCATACCTGTGCTACCTGAAGTCGCGGACGATTTCGATTTGAAGATGGAAGTCTCACCGGCCGCTCCGAAGCCCAACGAAAAGATGAAGTTGAAATTCCGGATTCTTAATCCGAAAACAGGCGTCTTGGTAAAAGACTTCGGGCTTCTTCACGAAAAGAAGCTTCACCTTTTTATCATCAGTCAGGACTTAACCCAATTCCAACACATTCACCCGGCGTACAACAACGACGGCAGCTTCGCGATTGAAACCTCCTTGCCGCTACGCGGCCACTATAAGATTTACACGGATTTTTACCCGCTCGCGGGCACACCGCAGGTGTTACAACGAAGCATTACAACGGTGGACTTCAAGACCGATTTGTCTGCCGGGATTCCGAGCATTAAGCCTGATGCGATCCTGACGAAGATTTGCGAGGGCGAAAAAATCACCAAAGAGAACGCTGAAAGACTCGGAGTCGAGTTTTCCTCTTTGAAGGCGAAGACGCTAAATAATCTGAAAGTAGAATTGAAGCTTGAACCGCCGGAAATCGTTACCGGATATCCAACCCATCTCGTATACCATCTGACCGATGCAAAAACCGGTGAGCCGATCAAAGACCTCTCGCCGTACCTTGGCTCTTTCGGGCATGCCTTGATTCTAAGCAAAGACCAGATCGAATATATTCACTCGCACTCGGAAGAGTTGCCGCCTGATCCCCTGGACCCGGATATAATTGATGAAAGTCTGTTCTTGGCCGGACCTAGAGTGACCTTCGAAGCGCTGTTTCCACACCCGGGAATTTTTCGCATCTGGGCTCAGTTCCTTCGCGGCGACACGCTTACGACGGTAACCTTCACGGTCGAAGCGAAAAGAATGAAATGAACACCTTAGTCTCCTGCGCTAAGGCGTAGGCAATTTATGACCGGCAGTCGCGTGGAGATGATTAGGCATGAGGGTTGGCTTATAGGGAATAGAGATGTCGAGTAATAAAGATTCGCACGAAGAACACTCGCATGAACATGGCGTTTCGCACGACCATCAAGAACATGCGCATGATGCAAAGCCACGCACCTCTGATGAACACGGACAGGACTATGCTCCCCACGGTCACACGCACGGAACGATAGATCCGGCTATTCTCACCACTCAACGTGGCATCTGGGCTATTAAATGGTCGTTCGTTGTATTATTCGCCACCGCCGTATTCCAGCTTGTGATCGTCTGGTTTTCGGGGAGTGTGGCTTTGCTAGCCGATACGATTCACAACGTGGGTGATGCCGCGACCGCTGTCCCACTGTGGATTGCCTTCACCCTGGCAAAACGCAAGCCCAGCAAGCGGTTCACCTACGGCTACGGTCGCGTTGAAGATCTGGCAGGCGTCGCCATCGTGCTCACCATCCTGGCCAGCGCGATCATTGCCGCTTACGAATCTATACAGCGATTGCTTCATCCGCAGCCGATTGGGTATTTGTGGGCTGTTGTTGTTGCTTCAATAGTCGGCTTCCTGGGAAATGAGGGCGTGGCCATCTTTCGCATCAAGGTCGGCAAAGAAATTGGAAGCGCCGCATTAGTTGCCGATGGTTATCATGCTCGTGTAGATGGCTTCACCAGTTTGGCGGTATTATTCGGCGCGCTCGGGGTCTGGCTGGGCTACCCGTTGGCCGATCCTATCGTCGGCATTCTTATAACTCTTCTCATCCTCCGAATCGTGTGGGAATCCGCCGCTGCAGTTTTCACCCGGCTGCTTGATGGAGTCGATCCCGATGTCGTTGACAAAATCAAAGTTGAAGCAAAACGCGCCGATAGAGTAGAGGATGTCACCGAAGTGAGGGTACGGTGGTTAGGACACCGGATGCATGCCGAGGTAAACCTGACCGTGGCCGAAGGGCTTACCGTGGAAGAGGGACATGATATTGCCACAAAGGCGCGCCATGCGCTCTTGCACAAGTTGCAGTTTCTGTCCGGCGCAACAATCCACATCGACCCGCCAAATGCTTCAGGGGAGCGGTTCCATGGGATTGAGGAGCATGCGCATGATGCGTTACCTGTTCATTCGCATTAATACCGCACTTACCTTGTAGTTGTCGGTAATCGGTCTGTTATGGATGGCGTAGGTATGGTTTTCGTCTCGGGCCAGACGCCCCAACTGATTCAGAGGCTTGGAGAGCCTGCGATTTGAGATTTCGCGCAAACCGCACAACCAGACGCAAGCCTACATCGAGTGTTACGACTCTCGTAATGCTCGGCCTCGTAGCCCACGCGCTGTTCGTAAGCACTTTTCATCATCATCCCATCAATTCCTGCGAGGCAGAATCTCAAGCGCGTCTTTTGAGACCAGACGGTGATGGACGTTCAGAGCAAAATCAAAGTCAGAATGATCACCTGCGATGTCAACTGTGTCAATTGCAGCGCGTGTTTTCATCGGGTAAACCAGGTTCTTTGTTATTAATCGAGTTCATCGGGCAGCGGGCGTGCTCTGAATTTCACTTAGTGAGTGCCCAGGCGCATTGTTCGGCTCTTGTTCCATCAGATCGGGCACCGCCACTTGCATAACTCCTACCGCCGGCAGCCTTGCATCTCCCGTAGATTCTGACCGGACCGACTCATTTCCAGCGGACGCTAGGAACTCTCTTGGGGAGGCGTTCCATGTCGAGCATCGGTCGCATGAAAACGAACTCGCGGCAAGGCGCCTATGACGGCCATTTCGTATGTTGCACCTGCGCGATGGTCTGAAATTAATTCTACTTTCATAGGAGAACTGGTTATGCAAGTAAAGAAATCAATTTCCGCTCTTTCACTTCTTGTGGTTTTGGTGGGTAGTCTGCCCATACAGAGCTTTAGCCAGACGAATGGCACACTACGCGGCACGATAACTTATGAAACCAACGGCAAGCCCTTGCACAACGTCACACTCCGCATCGTGCAGTTGCGCCGCAGTGTCGAAACGAATGAACAAGGTGTGTACGAATTCCCCGACGTGCCCCCGGGTTCCTATACGATCATCGTGCACTTCGAAGGATTCCCTGACGTTGCGCGGACCATATCAGTCTCGGGAGGTGCGCCTACGACCGCCGACTTCCAGTTGCAATTGACCGGCCTGCGCGAGCAAGTCACGGTCACCGCTTCGGGCAGCGAACAGTCGACTCTTGAGGCTTTCCAGTCCGTAGCGGCGCTCGACACCACGAAGCTCACCCAGGAGAGCCACCCGTCCCTCGGCGAAGTGCTGGAGAAGGAGCCGGGCGTGGCGAAACGCGGGTTCGGCCCTGGCCCAGCCCGTCCGGTGATCCGCGGCTTCGA
The DNA here is from genome assembly GCA_038040485.1 of Candidatus Onstottus arcticum. Classification (GTDB taxonomy): domain Bacteria; phylum Acidobacteriota; class Blastocatellia; order UBA7656; family UBA7656; genus Onstottus_B; species Onstottus_B arcticum. The sequence goes on along the minus strand of JBBPIE010000038.1, from coordinate 28,491 downwards.
TGGGGACCGGGTTATCGTCCTGCAGGACGGGATCCGCGTTGGCGGCATCGGTTCGCAGTCTGCCGACAACGCCGACCCGATCGACGTGCTCTCGCTTGAACGCGTCGAAGTGGTGAGGGGGCCGGCGACGCTGCTCTACGGCTCGAACGCCATCGGCGGCGTGGTCAACGCAGTGACCGGTCATGACGACGACGTCCATCCGGCCGTCGGTTACTTAACTGGCATTGGCGGCACGACTAACAATCAAGCTGCGGTCAGCGGCGGCGTCGAGTTCGGTTTTCGCCGCTGGATGTTCCGGGCAAATGGCACAGGACAGCGCACTGGCGACTACAACACCCCCATCGGCAGAATACCAAACTCGAGTGTGCGCGAGGGAGTGGGCAGCGGAGGCGTAGGCTACTACGCCGAGAAGGCCTTTTTCAAAGCCAGCTACACCTACGACAACCGGCTCTACGGCATCCCTTTCGCCGGTAGGTTTGAGGCCGGGGGCGAAGCCGAAGAGGAAGAAGCGCAGATCACGGCGGCGGACCGCTATCACAACCTGCGCGCGAGTGGCGGCTTCCGCAATTTAGATTCATTCGTCAATGGCTTCGGCCTTACTCTCACCTACAACAACTACCGCCGCCAGGAGCTGGAGAACGGCGAGGTGGGCTCGGTCTTCACTAATAACGCGTTCTCGTATCGCGGCTTGTTCGACCAGCGGAAGAAGGGGCGGCTGACCGGCCGCTTCGGCTTTGAAGGCCTCGGTCGTGATTTCGCGATCACCGGCGCAGAGTCTCTGGTGCCGGGAACGATCAATCAGAAGGCGTTCTCCGTCTTCGGGCTGGAGGAACTCAATCTCGAGCGGGTCAAGTTCCAGTTTGGCGGCAGGGTCGAAAACAATCGCTATCGGCCGACAGATGCCAGCCTTTTGCGGCGGTCATTCACAGGATTCTCGGGTGCCGCCGGTGTCCGCGTTGAGTTGTGGAAGGGCGGCGCGTTCGTCGCCAATTACTCACGCTCATACCGCGCGCCCGCGCTTGAAGAGTTGTACTTTTTCGGACCTCACGTCGGCACGTTGACGTTTGAGATCGGCAACCCGACCCTCCCGCGCGAACTGGGCAACGGCATTGACCTGTCACTGCGACACACGTCGAAGCGCGTGCATCTGGAGGGCAACGTGTACTACTACAGGATCACCGACTTTGTGTTCCTGGCGCCGCAGGACGCGAACGGAGACGGAGAGATCGACTTCGAGGATGGACTACCCGTGAAGCGCTACGACCAAGACGACAGCCGCTATCTGGGAACCGAAGTCTCTGCGGATTTCACGGTGCACCCGAATGTAGATATCAACCTCGGGCTGGACTACGTGCGCGCCGAGTTGAAGGACGGCACCCCTCTGCCTCGCATCCCGCCGCTGCGCGGCCGCGTCGGATTCGACGCTCATTACCAAGGTGTCAGCATTCGGCCTGAAGTCGTGTTGGCGAAGGATCAGAACAGGCTGTTCCCGCTGGAGACGCGCACCGCGGGGTATGCAGTCTTCAACGTCCTCGCGTCTTACACGCTCGCGCAGCAGCACGCCGCGCACATCTTTTCGGTCAACGCTTTCAACCTCGGTGACCGCCTGTATCGCAACCACCTCTCCTTCATCAAAGACTTGGCGCCGGAGATCGGTCGCGGCGTGCGACTCACTTATACTGTGAGGTTCTTCTGACATGTTTTCTGTGACCCTGTTGCCGTGGGTAACTTAATTTGAGCGCATTACCAATTCCATTTGGAGTCCATGTCCATGAGAATTCAATGCCGTGGATTAGTTCGCTCTGCCTGTGAATCTTTATTACTTCAGCAACCTTTCTCGTTGCGATAGTAGTTAAAGCGTGATGGTCTGCACGGCGCTGAACATTTCGTGGCTGTGGAGCAACTTTGCGGCGTCTTCGTAACTCATCTCATCCGCCACGAATGCCATCACGTCTATTGGAGAAAGAAAGTTGGCTGCGGCTACAGAGGACGCTATGACGAAGGCAAGCGAGGACTTATTGCTCATCTATTGTCGCCCATTTCGAGCTATGGCCCGAGCGTTCTACTATCGCGGTGCCACGGGTATTTTAGACGCAGGACGTTAGACATACTCCGGCTCGGGTTGAGAAAGCTTCTGACCAGCAATCGCACCACCCGATTTGATACTTTGCTTTCTACGCGACGCACGACATAGCGGTCCAACGCGTCTTCGCCAACCAGCCACGCTGTCCCTACGGTCGGAGTCACGATGAGATCAACCCAAGCCATAGGGTGTTTGGTATTGTCGCGTTGGTTCAATCCGACGTTGCCAAGCGAGGCTTCACTGATCGGGCCGAGTTCGAACTGAGTGCTGAAGAGCGCCGCCCAACCCATCGCTTTCAGCCGGCTATGCCAATATGCCTTGCTCATGCCTAATTCCTGGCGCGCTTTGGGGTCATTGTGAATCTGGACGAATCCGCTTACTGCACCTTGCATCGGGTGGCCGATATAGTTCACGAGGAACCGATCGCCATCTCTCCACCCTCGCAGTTTTTTTGCCGTAGCGAAGTAATCCTTGAAAAAGGGCCCGCGCAAGCCGGCCCGCGATTCCGGCTCGGTAGCCATCCTAACGCCGTTTAGGATCCCCAGAAAGAACAGTGACTGCCTGACCGCGCCTCCCCATCGAAAACCATCTCTTTCCTCGGGCTGGCCGTTTGCCGCACCGGAGTTGTCAGCGGCCGGTGTATCTGCCGTTATTGGTTGGGCGGACGGGCTCCCCGGGCGGCCATCGATCTTATTCTTGCCCTCGAAGATTTCGACAGCGGAGAGAACGGGGGCTGTGGGTTCCAGTCGTTTCTTTTGTTCGGGCGCCAGCGGAACGTCTGACATCTCTTCTGTTTGCACCGCAACAGCGGACGGAGGACACGCGCGCACCGCAGTCAGTCTAAGATCCCACGTTTTCACCTGCAGGTTAGCCGCCTGCGCGACGCACTCGGAAACAAAACCTACCGTAAGCGCAACTACAGCTCCAACCAGGGCTTGGACAAAGCGAGCCCGTAAGAGATTTTCTCGCACTTAAACCCCCGTCAATTACCCGTAAAACCCTTGAGGACCACAACCCACAAAGGTGCAGATAGCGAAGGCGGAATAGCCTCGCCGGAATTAATGAGAGCAGACGGCGAATCACGCCGTCAACGCCGATTGCAGATTTAGACCCAGGAATCCCCAACGTTGGCCCCCGACAAACCCCATCAGTAATAAGCCCAGCGCGTTCTTGCAGCGGTGAGAGCGCAGCGACTATCATTCAAAACAAGAATGATTTCGTTTCTCAACATCATAGTAATTCTCTTACTGGTTCTTGCAAACGGGTTCTTTGTTGCATCTGAATTTGCGCTTGTAGGCGTGCGCCGTTCGCGCATTGCGACTCTTGCGGATGGAGGGGACGCTCGCGCAAAGCGGCTATTGCGGCTGATTGACAATCTCAACGCGTACATCTCAGCTACGCAACTCGGCATCACGATGGCATCGCTTGCTCTTGGCTGGATAGGCGAGCCGGTTTTCGCGCATTTGCTTGAAGCTCCGCTTCAAGGTCTTGTCTCAGATGCAGTCCGACACACCATTGCTTTCGCTTTTGCATTTACTGTCATCACCTTTCTTCATATCGTGCTGGGAGAATTAGCGCCAAAGACACTCGCTCTCGAGCGTGCTGAAAAGACGGCGTTGGCGATCGCACTGCCGATGCAATGGTTCTACAAGATATTCCGCTGGCCCATACGCCTTCTAGACTGGGCGGGCACACGAACCGTGCGAGTGTTTGGGCTTCATCCTTCAACCGATCATGGTTCCATCTATACTGAGGCAGAGTTGCGTCAACTGGTGGACGCCTCGCACAAGAGCGGGCATCTGGAAGCGGACGAACGGAAGTTGATACACCGTGTGTTTGAGTTTTCCGATGCGGAGGTGCGCGAAGCGATGGTACCACGTATGGCTGTTGAAGGATTACCAGTGACCGCAACACTGGAAGAGGCAAAGATTGCTTTTCGCACTTCAGGTTATTCGCGTCTGCCGGTTTATCGCGGTCAACTGGACGATGTCGTAGGTGTGTTATTCAGAAGGGACCTAGAGCCATATCTGGAAGAGCCTGGGCGAGAGGAGTTCAGCGTAGAGAGACTGGCGCACCCGCCGGTGTTTATTCCAGCAACCGTGCAGCTTGGCGTCGCGCTCAAGCAGATGCAGTCATCCAGAACCCATTTGACCATCGTTGTGGACGAGCATGGTGGTGTAGAAGGGATAGTAACGCTCGAAGACTTGCTAGAGGAGATCGTAGGAGAAATCAGCGATGAATATGATGAAGAAGCGCGATCACAGATCGTCGAAGAGAATGGCACATTTCTATTGGATGGCATGCTCACGGTGCGCGATGCAAACCGGCGCCTTGATTTGGGGCTGCCCGAGCATGCGGCTTACACAACAATGGCCGGATTCGTTCTTGCGCAAAGCGGGCGGATAATGCGCGTAGGCGAATCGGTTGAATTCGAGGGCGCACGCTTCACGGTTGAGCGGGTCCTGGGCCGCCGCATCCGTCGCATTCGTTTTGCGGCCGGAGTTGCTAGTAGTCGCGAGACACTTGCTATTCTGCTTCTATTGACCTATAGCCAACTCAGAGACCCTGTTGCGTCGTTGTTGGAACATCCGCTCGAAGTTTTGCTTTGCGGTAGCTGATTGAGAACGTTCTACTCTTCGGAAAGCCTAATACTCAACGAGATCTAGCTAGCGGGCGCAAGTACGTTGCTGTGACTTCCACAGCCAGAAGGTGAATGCTCCGATAAAGAGGACTACTTCAATCCAATCCTTAACTGGATTCCCTTTGAACACAAAAGCAGTGGCGATGATGGCAAATGCCCAAACAAGCGACCAAACAATGAGTGATGTTATGTGCGTTTTGGAATTAGGCGTCATTGATATTCTCCCGTGTAGCGTCTAAAGAAGTACTGTAAATATTAGATTATACTATTACTTGTCGAATTCACAGTGATTAGCAGAGCCTTTCTGTTTCCGGTATGACCTCTCCCCTGACTCCAAACTTTTCCTCAGTGAACAGATCCTCGCCGTGACTAGGCTCAGCAATGGTGAGCCGGGATTACGAGGGCTCTTCGGTAGCGTCCGATTCAATACCAGAAAGAGTACCTACTATTTTTGCGTAAACGTCGTCCGGTTCCTCACCGCTCGCTAGAAGAAGAACTACAAATTGTCCCCAATCATGCGCGACACGATGATAGTTCTGCGAGAAGTGGCTTGCTAGTCGCATAAGTACGGCATCCCTCATCTCTTCGTAATACTCGATGTCACTCATACAATCCCGTCACCGTTCATCGGCAACCCAGAAACCGAGGATTCTATCAAATGATAGTTCTGGAATTGCCACAATAGAAGCAGCGCGGATTGATATACAGACTCGGGTGCTTCTTGTAAGATAGCTTCAACAGGCGGAAGGAATCACTCCAATATAAGACGTATGTGTAACAACCTCATCCTTTCGACTTCTCATCCTCGGCGCATTAACAGCTCCCTAGCGGAGTCCGGTGTCGCTAACACAAAACTGAGACGGAATTGGAAAGCGCCGATCACTGACGAATGATTGCAGAGCGTCTAACGTGTAGAAGAGCTCTTAAGTTTTTCGAGGCTTTGTCATGCCGACACGGTGTCCAAGCTGCGGCACACCTTATGGAACAATAAGAGACGCGTTGATACAGAACGCGCCTACCGGATTGTGCCGGGCTTGCAAGCGTCCATTGCCACGTCCTTTTTTGCTTGGTTGCAGGTTCGCGTTTAGGCGGTCCTTTCTTTTCCTCGTTGGGCTACTGATCCCTCTAATAATCCTTCTTGCGTTAATCTCCCCGATCTTAAACCGACACGATGTAGGATGGACATCAATAGCAGTGGTACTGGTGCTGGTGTTTACATTTGCTGTGCTGATTATTAGTAGGATTACGGCAGCACGGAGGAGATCATCGGGGCGGGAAAGCGATGACTCCCTAGCGGGTAGGAGCGATCACGAGATAGATCACGATGATCTCCCTTAGTAGACCTGAGCCAGTTGAATCGCGCGCCGCATCTTTAGATCGGGCGCCGGTGGCTTTGCCGGTCTCCGCGAAGCCTTAAGATGGTTGGCGAAGTTAAGCCCGCTAGAGTTCTTTGATGATTTGATCGCCGATCCTGAGCGCCAGCGCTGAAATCGTCAGCGTAGGATTGACGCCAAGCGCAGTCGGAATCACCGAAGCATCCGCGATAAATAACTTCTCGTAGAACGGCCGCGCTCCGGTCTTAGACTTGTCAAACACTCGACCGAACTCATCAACAGTGCCCTTTGTCGCATCCGCACTCATAATGCACCCGCCCAGAGGATGGCTTACTCCGATTGAAGTCGCATCGAAAGCACCTGCAGTGTTCGTGAGGAACGGATTGACGAATTCGCTCGTCGGGTCATTGGGGTCCCTCAGTGTTGTGGCTACCCGAGCAAGCGATTGTCGAATTGCATCATAAATCGGATCATCATGAAACTGCTTGCCGTCGGTTCTAGAGATGCGCAATGAGGTCTCGCCAGATTTCCCTAAGCGAAACTGCCCGACTGACGCTTCGCGGCCCATACCCACGACGCACATCATTTTGGCTGTTATCTCTTCCTCCGAACGAAAGATGTCTCCTCTCTCACGATAGTTCGTGAAGAAGGCGTGAATAGACTGGAGCAACCGCTTCCACAGGAATCTAAGTATGGCGAGCAGAATGAAGAGCCGCCCCTGATTGCCTTTCGCAAGCGAACGGATGAGGGGAACGCCTTGTCCTGCAACTGAGGCGAGCGCTGGCGGGATGCCCTGATCCTCAAGAGTGTGGAACTTCGCAGCGTCGCCGCCGGTCTTGGGGTCGGCCGTATTAAAGTGACCGAACGAGGTAGTGACCGGACCACGAATGAGGCTTACTCGCTCTTTCGTCTTTTCGAGGAAGGCAAGGTAGTCGCCATTTGTTGAAAAGCCATATCCAACCTTGTCGCTGAGATTCGGAAGACCGCCGCGTTCTTTTGACCTCAGCAATATCTCGCTGGTGCCTACGCAGCCCGCGGCAACGATCACGATGTCAGCGGTCACAGTCCTCTTGGTTGTTTTTGAGAGATTGCCTTCCTGCCGCTGGACGTATTGAACCTCGTAGCCGCCTCCGGGTAGCGTGCGAATCATATCGACCTCGGATAGCGTTTCAAGGCTAACATTGGGCAAATCAGGTTTCTTGTCTTTCTTAGGATCATCAGGCGCCGCAGGATCGAATGTTCCGAGGATCGCTCGCATCAACTGCTTGTTGAGAGTATGTCTTGCTCCAGGCAGGCAGCCGATGTTGCATCGGCCTTGGCGCTCGCAATAATTCTTTGGTTTCGCGATAGGGTAGTTGGCAGCAGGGTCCGTCGGGTCTGGTAGCTGCTCTTGGGGTAGTTCGGGGGTCAGGTCGGAAATTGATAGGTCTACTGCCCCGTAGTCGCTTGTGAGCTGGCTCATTGCAGTTTGGAAAACGCGGGCGCGGTCGAGCCAGTATCTGTTCTTATCAGTGTCTGCCAGCGGCTGTCCGGGCGAGAACCCTGCGTCAAGATGAATCCGCTTTACACCAAGGCTGCTCAGAGGGTCTTGCTTCTTGTCCCAGTTCGGGGCGAGTCGCGCCGTGCGAGTTACGATGTTATTCAGGCCCGTGTAAGGCAAACCATCCGGCAGAGGCTGGCCCCTGAAGAAGAACTTGTTGTTGTCCCTATGCCTGTCGAAGGCGGACAGCACCCCATAACCGATCGCATGGCGCGCGTAGTCGAAATAGGTGCTTCGTTCGTCATCGGACCAGCCAATCGGCCAGCGCTCATCTTCGAATATGAAATCAGGAGGACGAATAGTGATGTTGGAATAGACTAAGGAGCCACCGCCGACGCCATTCGCACGGATGATACTGACCCCGTCATTCTGGCCTCCGAATAAGCCAAGGAAACCTGGCTTGCCGAGCCTGGTCATATCATAGAGTCCGTCTTCGTTGTTCTTCCGCCGGAGACATCGAGTAAAAATATCAATGAAACCTCGGAACCGATTCAGCGACGACCAGTACTGGACGGGCTGTCCCCTTCTCGCCAGAAAGTCGCGGGTCTTTACTTCTTTATCCTGAACGGTGCTGACAGGCGTGGTCCACCATGTCCCTCGCTCGATCATTAGTATGGTCTCGCCATTGGGGCGTTCCAGGAACTTCTTCGCCAAAGGAAGCGCGGTCATGGTTGCGCCAAAGCCAGACCCAATAACAACAGCGGTAAAGTGTCGTTGATTGTTCATTTGCGGGAGCCTCCTTTGCGAGTGCACGTGGAGTTTGCGTTTCGCGATCGCGACCCGTCTAAGGGCGTGCCTATGCTAGTAGAGAACGCTCCAGGGTTCAAGCTCACACAAGCGTTGATTGCTCGTTGTTCTACTAAAACCGAAACGTGTACTGCATCTTCCCTGCGAGTCTCGTATCAGTCGCGCGAAAATGAAGACCGCCGCGCTCGTCTTGAAGCCAGCCCTGGTTGAACACAATGAAGACCTCATTGCCAGGTTTGAGGATCCATCGAACGCGGCTCTGCCAGCCGAGGTTCTTTGATTCGTTGTCGAATTGCACGAGGTTAAAGAAGGTCAGGAACGGCGAGACGGAATAATCTGCTCGAAAGCTGAAGATCCGCGCGACGAAGTTTCCTTCGGTGAGTCTCGCAAAAGTTTGATTCAGCGCCAGACTCACCTGAAAGCGCGGCGCCAGTTTGTATTGAAACGAGGTTGAAAGTTCATCGGCGTGCCCGGACCAGTAGGTTCCGAACCACCAGGTCAAATCAACTTTCCAGGGCCGCTTGGCGGCGGTGTTTATCTCGGCGCGCCACCTCGTGAACCGATAGTCGCCGGTCGGTAGAACCACACCGGAGGCTATCTCGAACGGCTCGAACAATCTTTCAAACTGCGGCGCATAGTTGAATTCGACATGCTCGCCTGAATTGAGCGAGTAGTTGATCGGCGCGGTGAACAATCGCCAGCTCTCGACCTGGCCTTTGTCCAGTCTGGTGAATCGCGTATAGAAACATTCGTGAAACATTTGCCGCACGTTCAGGAAGTCCTTGGGACGTGGATCAAATTCGGCGGAGATCGCCAGCTTGTTTACGTTAGAGCGCGGCACGAATCCTAGAGCCGGGTCGAAGCGATCGCCGATGTGCCTCCAGTCAATAGCCAGCGCCCAAAGATCATTCGGATACTGAGCGCTGACGCCGTATGACGTGTCTTTGCTTGTGACGCCTTCGTTCGAGCTCTTCAAACCGAACGCGTCGATGCCGAAGTTCTGGTCTCTGCCCAGGAAGCGCGAGGTGAACAGGTGCAGGTCAGCGCCGTAAGTTCGGCTCGACGCTGGGCCGGCAGGATTCCCCTCTGTGAACATTCCTCCTATGTACGACTGTTTGAAGAAATCTCGCTTCGCGCTAGCCACAAACAGGTTCTTTCCGACGGTACGTGTACCGTCCTCGAAATCTGTCTCGCCGGTTCGTACCGCCAGAACGCCAAGGCTGTACGGTCCGGCTTTGCCCGTGAGTTTCGTACCCGCACGAAGCGGAACCTCGTTGCCTTCCAGGAGGCCGATTCGCCGGCTGAAGAACGGAATGATCTCGGGGCTGGTGTTTGAGAAAGAAAACACGCCGGCGTTCTCGAGAAAGAACGCGCGCTTCTCGGGGAAGAACAGAGGGAATCGAGTGAGGTTGATCTGGCGGTTGTCGACTTCTGTTTCGGCGAAGTCGGTGTTGAACGTCGTCGTCCACTTGAGGCTTGGAGTGATGTTGTAGAAGATATCGACGCCCGCTTTCGCGCCGAAGTCGTTCCCGGTGTCGACGTTGTGAAGCGCTTTGCTCGAGATGAACGGGCGAACGTCGAGCCCACGTCCCTGGTTGATCTCGGTGAGGCCTGCGATCTCACCCGCTTCGGAGACCTGAAAGAACTTTACGTCGAGCCGAGGCGACGCCCATCTGTCTTCTTCGATCTTGCGCTTGATGGTGCGCGAGAAGTTGAATCCCCAAACGCCGCCGCTCGTGAACCCGATGCTTTTGAACGGAATGGCGAACTCGGCGCTCCATCCCCGGGCGGACCTATGAGTGCGAACGTTCCAGATAGCGTTCCAGTCACGATTGAGAGTTCCGTTCTCGATCAGCAGACCATCAACCAAGGCCCCGAGCGGATTGGTCGAAAAGTAGAACGCGTTACGACGGTCGTGGAACGAGTCGATAAGAATCTCGATGCGGTCATCGGCTGAAAGGTCGGCATCGCGCGCCATCTGCGTAGCGACAATACGTGCCGGCTCCGAGTCATAGCACATCACGCCGATGTAGAGGCTCGCGCTGTCGTAGAGGACTTTGACTTCGGTCTGTTCGGTGGCTTTCTCGCCGGGACGTGGCTCTCTCTGGAGTATCTCTCCGATCGGCTGAGCTGTGGACCAATCAGTCTCGTTTAGGATTCCGTCAACCGAGATGGGAGAGTTGATGCGCGTGACCTCGGCGCTTTTCGCTGCTGGCGTCGGTGAAATCTGCTCGCTCGCTTGCACAACATGGATTGGAATCAGCGCGCAGAGCGCGGTGAAAACGGTAAGCAGGTATCTCATAACTCGGTTGCTGGCAAGTTTCGACTCGCAGCGTTATGCCGTTGCGGTCATAGCCTCCACAGTACAAACGCAGTCCGCAATCGGATTAAGGAATCACGGCTTCGTAAACGTCAATTTCGCTTCCTCCATACGTGACATAGATGCGATGGGTCACTGGATCAATCGCGAGAGCGTGACCGCCGCGATGTGTAGGGACGTTCTCCAGAACCGAGTATTGATCGGCTGAGTCCTGGTGAATCACGGTCATCGTTCCAGACTCGCCGTTCGCGGTATAGATTCGCCGCAGCGTGGAATCGTAGGCGGCGAAATCTACGCCTGCGCCAATCGGAAGCGTCGCAATCACCTTGCCGTTCTCCGCGTCCAACACGACTAGCTTCTCGTTGCCACAGGCGACAAACACTCGATGATGCTCGGAGTCAAGCGCCAGTCCGGTCGGCTCCTGTCCCGGCGTTGTCTTGTAGCGCGCGATGACCGCCTTCTTTTTCGGATCGATGACTACTACTTCACTCGTGTCTTCGAGATTCTGGTAGATGGTTCCAGTTTTCTTATCGGCTTGAACGTATTCAGCAACCCCGCCCAACGGAATCGTTGTGCCTTTTTCCGTCGCAGCATCGATCAGCGTTATGCCGCGCCCTTCGTGATCGGAAACGCAGACGAGCTTCGCCGCGGCGTTGTAGATGATCGCATCGGGTCCGTGGCCGCCAGGGAGCTTGCGCAGCAATTTGTTGGTTGTCAGATCAATAACGCCGACCGTGTCATCTCCCCTGTTGCTGGTGAATCCAAGCTTGCGATCAGGAACAAGCGCAACGCTGCAGACCTTCGCGAGATCACCAATCGATGCGACGACAGTGTTTGTTTGAGTATCGACGACGACGAGCTTGTTCTCGGTCCGATAGCCGGCATAGAGACGGTGAGTCTCCGGATGGATGATCATGTAATCAGTGAATCCGCCGTTGCCTGGCATGTGAATCGTGCCGACCTTTCGAACCGTCTTCGAGCCGGAACCTTCAACGCTTGGGCCGCCGTTCTTGTCCCCGGCTTGGTTATGTGAGGGCTGAGCTATGCAGGAAACGAGAGTGAGGACCGCAAACAGGGCAGTCAATGAACCGTGCTTCTTGATGCGCATATTCTTTTCCTCCGGCCGCGATCAGTTTGGCGTTTCCAATACCCTCCGCTGGCAGTAGGCATAGAGGGCGTCGTAGACGACGAATTCGTTCCGCAGAATCTCGTGATCGTCTTCAAACCCGAGATACCTGAAGCCTTCGGCAATGGCCTTCAGACCCGGCGCCTCGGCTCGCCCGTACAAATCCTGCTGAACATCAGCCCCGTGCACGATCTCAGCCAACAGATCAATCGCCGCGTCTTTGATCTGATATTTCGCAACGATCGCTTCGAAGCTTGACTTGCCCTGGTGGTGTCCTAGTTCTACTCCGGGCACGTCGAATGGAATAGCTTCTTCACGTTCGGCGGTTTCCATAACATCATCAGCGGCCACGAAGAGAAACTGCGCTTCAGGATCTACAAACTTCTTGATCAACCACGGACAGGCTACGCGATCCACTTTCACGTGTTCTCGAGTAATCCACTTCATCACAGGGCTCCTCGCGGGTTCACTTCGCCGTCACTCGCAGATCATCAAAGTAGGTTACCGAGTCAGCCTTCGTCCACAAGCCGACTTTGCCGGCGTCTTTGAAAGTCTCATCCGTCGCGTCGATCTTCTTCTCGTTATCGAAGAAGCAGGCGATGTGATTGCCCACGCACTCGACTCGCAACTCGTGCCACTCACCCGGAGCGACTTTGAAGTTGGCGCCCGCGAACTGAACGCGCCGCCCGTTGACTACGTGGTAGAGCCGATAGTTGTCCTCGAGCGCGTTAGCGCGGACGACGTAGTAGTTCTTTGAGTCCTTCAGCCGGAACGCCAATCCTGCTGCTCGATCCACCTCGCCGGAGATCGCTTTGAACTTGACGCTCAGCTCGAGATTTTGGAACGAGCCTTCGTCGGCGATCGCAAGCGGAAAGCGATTGTCGGTCTTGTCGGTCGAAGTCTGTGCGAGCACGTTGGGATTAGACGGCGCCGAAGGATCGGCCTTCACAACCCATTGTCCCTTTGCTCCCTGGCCGCTTAGGGCGTCGTGAAACTTCGCCGGCATCTTGCCCACGGCATCTTCGTCAAAGTTGTAGACGAACTCCTTGCCCGCAGGCTGAACCGGCGCCGGTGTCTCGGGCATTGTGGTATTCGTTTCGGAGGAGGCTTGATTCTCACCGCACGCCGCGACGATCAGCAGCGACACGGCGAATGCGCCTACGATAGCAATGGTTCGTTTCATGGTTCGTCTCCATCTCCTCGTGCAGTGTTGCTCGAAACGGAAGCCCGCCTGACGCTTCGCTGAATATGAGCCGAATGATAGAACAGATGATGCGGTGTGGGTAAGGACAAAGATGATTCCCATGGGATGAGCCTTTGAGGAATGCGCCGCCAATCGGGAGTGCTTTCAGGTAACGCCGGATTCGCGGCGGCGCTGATAAATAAGGCTTCTCGTTAAGCGGTCGCGCGAAAGGCGCGAGGGCCAGAGCCTCATTTTCGAAGCGCTTCTTCGGCTCGGCGATTCACCTCTTCCCATTTCACGTTTTGCATGAATGCATCGACGTACTTCGCTGCCGCCGCGCCGTAGTCCATGTGATACGCGTGCTCGTACATATCCAGCGCCAGCAGCGGGCGGCTCATCGGCGCGTTGTGCGTGTGGTCCCACGCCCAGTAGTTGTGCGCTTCGGCTGTGTGTGAGTTGTAGGCGAATATCACCCAACCCGAACCTCCACCAAGTGCGTTCGCAGTCCTCTTGAACTCGGCTTCCCATTGCTCGTAGCTGCCAAACCACTGTTTGATCAGATCCAGCACCGCGCCTCCTGGTTTGCCGTCTCCTCCAAGATTTGCGAAGTAGTATTCGTGGAGAATCACCGAGCCGGTTCTGACCAGTTCCTCGCGCTTGAGGTCACCGTACATGTACGCCGGGAGGTCTTTGTCCTTCATCATCGCATCGAGCCGCTGTTCGACAGCATTGAGCGTCTTAAGCGCGCCGGTGTAGTTGTTCTCGTGATGAGAGCGGATGAGCTTTTCCGAGAGGCCTCGCAGTTTCGCGGGATCGAACGGCAGCGGTTTCGGTTGATGCTGGCCTCGAAAGGCCCTCGCAGCCTGAGCGGCATCGGCGTTCTGCCGACTGCTACTCGTAACGGACTCCGCGTCTGGAGCATTCAGCCCGCCGACCGCAAATCCTGCGCCTCCAACAAACATCCCTTTGATCGCGTCTCGTCTTTTGAGTCCCGACATAGTGTCCTCCGTCTATGGACTCGATTATGATCAGGCTCAGGTCTCCTCGCAACTCGCATGACTTAACCGGTAGGAGACAGCGTAGTGATCGGCGGGCTGGTGACGTCGACGTTGCTGACGTTGTTGATCCTCCCGGCAAGCTATGAGCGATTCACGCGGGGTTAAGCGTCACCTACGCGCGACTCTTGGACTTATCAGGCTTGATTGCATCCGGCTATCTTTTGCGAGCAACACACCGACTCTCTGGGGTTGCTCGTGCGCTGGTAACGTTCGGAGTATCATCGGCTGGTCGGCTCTTGGTCGTAGCCCACACCGATCGAGGTGACGCCATACGAGTCATCAGCGGGCGTGTTGCAACCAGGCAGGAACGCCTCATTTATGAAGAAGGCTAAAACTACATCTGAAGAGTTACGCGCGGAGTATAGGCGATCTGATTTCAAGAAGCTTGAACGCGGCAAGTATTACGAACGCGTCAGGGCCAGTTCTAACGTAGTTGTTCTGGACGATGCCCTCGCGACAGTCTTTCCCAACTCGGCGTCCGTTAACGAAGCTCTGCACTCGCTTATCGACGTTGCGCGAAAAGCATCTGCTCAAACACTTCATTCAACCCGGCGGAGCAGACAGCGCCGTGCCCGTTAACGCCTGGCTATCGTGCATAAGCATTGATCCCGCTTGATCAACGGGTCGAGGTCATACTGTTCAGATGGAATCTTGCGCGTGATTACGGCGGAGGCCGCGAAGCAACTTTCTTATCGTTCACCCGTGCTTCTTCGGTCAAGCCAGGTTCAGGCAAGAGTAAGCTTACTTGACCAGTGCGAGCCTTTTCGGGCGAGCTTGCGTGCCCGCGTCGCCGACAGACCTCGCCAACTGGCTCTTGGCTGAAGCAAGGCTGTGATTGAGACGCTCGGGGGCCAGATCGTCCAGGATCTCACGCGCGGGGCGTTCGGCTCCGCACTCGTAACAAACCTGGATCAGCCTTTTGTCGGATGAACGGTGAGGCGTGCACCAGTAGTGTCTTCTACTCAAGCGGCAAAAAAACGACATCGGATCCGTTCCTCTCGGGGGATTTGATGCTTGCTGACTTGATCCCTCTCAGCCGCGCAAGGAGTTGCGAAGATCGGAAACCGCGATCATCGCTACCGGCAGATAAGATCCCAAAAACGGAAGCGAACCGAGGGGATGAGACCAAAGCGAGCGCAAGTATAAGCAGATCACCCTGGCAAGGCAAGACTTTTTTGCTCCAGATTGGGCTCAATCCGGTGCGCGGCTGAGGAAAGCCTCAACCGCCAGGGCTCCCACGATCCAGAAGCCGCGCCGCCCGGTCATACTCTTCGCGCGTGTTGATGTTTTCGAAGAAGAGCCCCGCTCCTGGGAGATGGGCGATCTCATCGTAAGCCACCAACCGGGCCCGCACTCGATCGAAAAGACGGCTGACCTTTCGCTCGCCGCTCGCGATTAGCTCGGTCACGGGCGTCAACGCTTCGCGAGGGTAGACTGCGCACAACGGCTCCAATAACCCGTCGCGGCTCAGCGGAACGACGGCTTGATGCTCGCATTCTAAATCGAGCAGGAATGAGAAGAGTTCGGAAGTGACAAACGGAAGGTCGCATCCGGCGAGAACCACGCGCTCGGTGGTCGAGTTCGCGAGCGCGGTTCGAATCGCTTCCAGCGGTCCAACTCCCGAGTTGGTGTCGGCTAAGACTGGCAAGCCCAGCCGCGCGTACCGCGGATCGTTCGCGATGATCGAGACGGATGACGTGACCGGGGCGAGCGCGCCGATCACACGCTCGATCATCGCCTGACCACCAAGGTCGAGCCACGACTTGTCCGTGCCCATTCGTGAGCTTCGCCCGCCCGCTGTCACGAATCCTGCAGCTTTCATCCTCCGGAGTATACCAGCGGCCGCGATCCATTCTCTGTCCTGGGAGCGCGGGCATCCCTGCCTGCTCCCCGGTCCCGAGAGAATTTCTGACGAACAAGCAGGCAGGGATGCCTGCGCTCCCAGGTATGCACATCAAGTCGGTGTGCCTGGTTCGTCGGGCCGATACTGACTGTCGGCCGACGCCCGTGATAACATCTGCCACGCCGAACAGGGAACAACTCAAGAATGCTCTCTTCAAACGAAAGCGGTGAAGTGTCAGAGCGGTTGCTCGCGATCTTTCAAGAAACGGGCGCGTTGCTCGAAGGCCATTTTCAGCTTACGTCGGGGTTGCATAGCCCGCGCTATCTCCAGTGTGCGCTTGTTCTTCAACACCCACTGCGAGCCGAGTGGATCGGCATGGCGATCAGCTCGCGCTTCGGCGACGAACGCGTCAGTGCGGTCGTAGCTCCAGCGATCGGAGGGATCATCGTCGCGTACGAAACCGCGCGAGCACTTGGAACGCGCGCGCTGTTCTCTGAGCGCGAAGCCGGAGTAATGACCTTTCGGCGAGGCTTCCGCCTGGATCCTGGCGAGCGGGTGCTTGTTGTGGAAGACGTTGTGACCACGGGCGGCTCGACTCGCGAGACGATCGACGCGGTCCGAAGCGCGGGCGGTTTGGTCGTAGGCGCAGCATCGGTTGTCGATCGGAGCGGCGGCGCAGTTGATCTGGGCGTTCGCCGCGAAGCTCTGCTGACTCTCGAAGTGCCAGCCTATGAACCGGCTGAGTGCCCTCTTTGCAAGCAAGGCACTCCCGCGATCAAACCGGGAAGCAGGAAGAGGAGGAATGAGGATTGAGGATCGAGGATTGAGGATTGAGGATTGAGGATGGAGAATCGAGGATGGAGAATCGAGGATCGAGAATCTGGAGTTAATGGCGCGGAGCCGAGATTGGTTAGCCTTGTACGCAAGTCCCGAACTCACTCCTCGATTCTCGATCCTCAATCCTCGATTCTCCATCCTCTATCCTCCATCCTTAGTCCCTCGCATAGCCGTGCAGAACTTCAAGATAAAAATCCAATACGACGGTACTGACTATCATGGCTGGCAGCTTCAGGCCAATGAGCGAACGATTCAAGGTGAGCTGACCCGGGTGCTTTCGCTCTTTGATGAAAGAGAGGTGACCGTTCACGGGGCTGGACGCACCGACGCCGGCGTTCATGCCGAAGGTCAGGTCGCGAGCTTCTTTCTGAAGCGAAGCTTCGAGCCGCACTTGCTGCGCGACGCAATCAACGGAAATCTTCACCGCGACGTTCGAGTGGTGGAAGCCGAGGCGGTCGATGATGCGTTCCACGCGCGGTTTCTTGCGAAGGGAAAGTTCTATCGCTATCGAATCTGGAACGGCGCGGTCGTGCCTCCGTTTGTTGTTCGCTACGTGTATCACCATCGCGACCCGCTGGATATTGGAGCAATGTGGCTCGCGTCGGCGGCCCTGGTTGGCAGGCACGACTTCAGCGCTTTCACGGGGGCAGGCGCCGAGGCGGAGGATCACGTTCGCGTGCTCACGCGGCTCGATGTTGTTGAAAAGGGAAGCGAAATCTGGATCGAAGTCGAGGCCGAGGGCTTCCTTCGTTACATGGTCAGGACTATCGCGGGCACGTTGATCGAGGTCGGCCGGGGCCGTCGCACCGCTTCAAGCATTGGCGATGTTCTCGAGAGCCGCGACCGCGATCGTGCGGGCCCAACCGTTTCCGCCGCCGGGTTGACTTTGATCCGCGTCGACTATTAGATTGACCGTGTTAGTGACAAGTGGCGAGCCTTGAGTTCTTGTCGCTTGTCACTTTTCTCGTTGTGAAGCCAGAGTGATGAGCGAAAACCTGCTGAAAGAATTCGACAGCGCATTGGCAAGCGGCTCCAACGAAGAATTCCTCCTCCGCCAGATCGACTCGGACAAACTTCCCGCGCATATCGCGATCATCATGGACGGCAACGGCAGGTGGGCCGCGAAGCGCAATCAGCCGCGAGTCGCCGGTCATCGCGCGGGCGCCGCCGCGGTCCGAGCTACCGTTGAAGCTGCCGCTCGTCTGAAGATTCCTTATTTGACGCTGTATGCGTTCTCGACCGAGAACTGGAAGCGGCCTCGGCTTGAAGTAGAAGCGTTGATGGGATTGCTTCGCGAGTTTCTTCGCAAGGAGATTCGCAGTCTCAAGGATAACAACATACGGTTTCAGACTATTGGCCGCGAGCAGGCGCTCGAGTCGGCGGTGACACGCGAGATCGAACACGCGCGCCGCGAAACCGAGTCCAACACTGGAACGGTTCTAACGGTTGCGTTGAACTACAGCGGGCGGTCCGAGATCATTGAGGCGTGCCGCACTCTCGCGACAGAGTGCTTGGCAAAAGGGCGCGATCCTGCGGCGATAACCGAGGACGACTTCGAACGGCGGCTGTTTACCCAGGGGCTACCCGATCCCGACCTGTTGATTCGAACCAGCGGCGAGATGCGCGTGTCGAATTTCCTGCTGTGGCAAATTGCGTACAGCGAGATATATGTGACTGAAACGCTGTGGCCCGATTTTCGACAGGGGAATCTGTTCGAAGCAATTGTCGATTTTCAGAATCGGGAGCGGCGCTACGGCGACGTCAAGCCCCCGCGCAAGAGTTCCTCGGTCGCCGCGAATATGAAATAGTGATGCGTGATGCGTGATGCGTGATGCGAGATTCGTGATGCGTGATGCGTGATGCGTGATGCGTGATGCGTGATGCGAGATCCGTGATTCGTGATGCGTGATGCCAGTGCATTCCCTGTTTGATTGCGCATCAAGGATCACGAATCACGGATCACGAATCACGGATCACGAATCACGGATCACGAATCACGGATCACGGATCACGAATCACGGGTCTCCCGTCCCTTATGAAACGAATCCTAACCGCCGCCGTCGCTCTTCCTATTTTGCTTTTTACCGTCTGGAGCGAAACGCCTTACTTCTTTGTAGCGCTTGCGGCGGTGGGAATCGTTCTGGCGCTCGGCGAGTTTTACAACCTCGGCGCAAAAGCAGGCTGCCCAACCCAGCCGGCATTGGGGTTTGTCGCCGCGTTGCTGGTCGTTGCCTGCTTTGTGATCGAGCGATCGGAATGGATAGTTGCTGTGATCGTGGCGCTGACGATGGCTTCGCTGACACTTGCGCTTGCAAAGCCCGATCAGATCAAGAAGTCGTTGGTGACTGTTGCGGTAACAGTTTCGGGCGTCGTCTACGTTGCAGTGCTCGCCGGTTGTCTGGTTGGTGTTCGAATGATGCCAGACATGCTGACAACGCCGCTGACGCCGCGTCTTTCGTCGAAGCTGCTGCTGATGTTCTTTGCGATGGTGGTTTTCGGCGACACAGGCGCTTACTACACCGGCCGGTTAATTGGGCGGCACAAGCTTGCTCCTCGGGTGAGCCCGGGCAAGACGATCGAAGGCGCCGTTGGCGGACTTGTTGCTTCGATAGCGGCCGGGCCGCTTTCCAGGCTGGTCTTCTTTCACGAAATCCCGATTGTTCACGCATTGGTGCTTGGGGCATTGATTGGCGTGTTGGGTCCGATCGGCGACCTGGCCGAGTCGATGCTCAAGCGAGGCGCCGGTGTTAAGGACTCTGGCACGCTATTGCCCGGCCACGGCGGCGTGCTTGATCGGGTAGACAGCATCCTCTTTTGCGCGCCACTACTTTACTACTACTCGCGCTTGTTCATCTCGCGTATGTGATGCCACAGAGCGAATCGCACCTCAAAGCCAGTTCGGGAGGGAAACGCCCGCGTGACTGGAGGCTGCGCGCGGTGTTGGCGGTGATTGCTCTGGTGATCGTCGTCAGCGGTTTCTACTTCGCCAGGAGAAGCGGCAGCGACCCAAAGGTCTACAGCAACGACTTCAACGTTTTCTATCATGCCTCGCGTGAGGCGCTCGCCGGGAGTGATCCTTATCAAAGCAGGCTTGGCGATTGGACTCCTTATCTCTACCCGCCGCTGCTCGCTCTTTTGCTTGCGCCGCTGGCGCTCTTGCCGCTCCAGGCAGCGGCGTACGTTTGGTTCTTGATCAACGCTGCTTCCGCGATCGGCGCGGCATGGTTGTCGACGCGTCTCGCTTTTTGCGGCGTGCGTGAATCAAGAAGTAAGCCAGACCCCGGTTTTGGTGTGCTGATTGTTGCCGCGGTCTCGCTACTCGTAGTCGCGAGGTTTCTGCTGGACAACTTCAACATGGGACAAGTGAACCCGGTTGTCGGGGCGCTTGCCGCGGCGCACGTTTACTTGTACTCGAAAGACAAAAAGGCAGCGGCGGCCTTGGCGCTGGCAGTCGCAGCCTCGATAAAGCTGACGCCCCTGATCCTGATCGGCTACCACCTTGCGCGTCGGCGAGGGGGATTCGCCGCCGTGTGTCTGGGAATGTTTGTCGGATTAACCGCGCTGAGTTTCGCGCCGTTCGGCTCGCGAGCGCCCGCCGCGTTCGGCGAGTTTGTGAACCGAACCATCAAGAATGAACAGGGCTTCGATCTGGCTTATGCAGGCAATCAGTCGTTGCGAGGCGTCGTCGCGAGAATGACTCAAGCGTCAAACAGCGACAGCGATCAAGCCACTGGAGAATCGTCCCGACGACCCTCCGACACTATCACGCTGCTGATCTCGCTGGCGCTGCTAGCCGTTGCGATGATCGCAGCGAATCGAGCCGGCAGTGAGCTAGTCGCGGCGGCGCCGTTTGTTTGCTGCTTCGTGCTGCTTTCGCCGCTCAGTTGGAAGGCTCACTTTGTAGTGTTGATCCTGCCTGTTGCCGGGCTCGTCGCGGAAGCCACACGCTCGCACGCTGCGCGGCGCAAAATACTGATAGCGGCGCTGGTCGTCGTCTTTGTCTTGTTCAATGTGACGGGCCTGCGGGTGTTTGGCTTGCGAGCCGCGGAGTGGGGCGACGAACACTCGCTCGGTTTCATTGGCGCTCTGTTGATCTTTGCCGCATCGGTCTGGGTGTCGCGGCTTGCACCAAAACACTGAGCGCAGCATTTCTGTTGATCGAACGGCATCATGTAAAGGCGGCCCTCCGTGGCCGCCCCTTCTAGCGCAGGCCGCGATACGCATTTGCATCGAGGGGCGGCCACAGAGGGCCGCCCATACATGTAGGGCCACATTGGTAAGCCTTCTGTCGATTTGCTAATCTCATCGAGAAGCGCGCCGGAGAATCATCGATGGGCACAAAAGAGCGGACTGAGAGAAAAGCCGAAACAAGCTCGGGCATCGAGATGAAAGAGGTGCTCAGGCCTACCGACGCGCAGATCGACTACGCTAGAGACCTGGGCGACGCCGGAGAGTTCCCGTTCACGCGCGGGCCTTACGCCTCGATGTATCGGGGCAAGCTCTGGACTATGCGCCAGTATGCGGGCTACGCATCGGCGGCCGAATCGAACGCGCGCTATCGGTACTTGCTCGAACAGGGGCAGACCGGTCTTTCGGTCGCGTTCGATTTGCCGACGCAGATGGGCTACGACTCGGACCACCCGCTTGCGCGCGGCGAAGTCGGAAAAGTGGGAGTTGCGATCGACACGCTCGACGATATGGAGCGCCTGTTTGATCGGATACCGCTCAACACAGTCTCCACGTCGATGACCATCAACTCGACTGCCGCGATACTCCTCGCGATGTACATTGCTGTAGCCAAAAAACAAGGCGTGTCGCCTGCTAAGATCTCAGGCACGATCCAGAACGACATTCTCAAGGAGTACATCGCGCGCGGGACTTACATCTATCCGCCGCGACAGAGTCTCCGCATCGTCACGGACATATTTGCTTACTGCGCGCGCGAGGTCCCGCGTTGGAACACGATCTCGATCTCGGGCTATCACATCCGCGAAGCCGGCTCGACTGCGGCGCAAGAAGTAGCGTTCACGCTTGCCGACGCGATCGCATACGTTCAGGCCGCCGTCGACAGCGGTCTTGACGTGGACGAGTTCGCGCCCCGAATAGGTTTCTTCTTCAACTCGCACAACGAGTTCCTGGAAGAGGTCGCGAAGTTCCGCGCGGCTCGCAGGCTTTGGGCCCGGATCATGCGCGACCGGTTTGGCGCGCGCGATCCTCGTTCTCAGATGCTTCGCTTCCATGCGCAGACAGCCGGCTCTTCGCTGACCGCGCAGCAGCCCGAAGTGAACATCGTGCGCACGACGATTCAAGCTCTGGCCGCGGTGTTGGGCGGGGCGCAATCGCTTCACACCAACTCGATGGACGAAGCGCTGGGATTGCCGACCGAGAACGCCGCGCGCATTGCGCTTCGAACTCAGCAAGTGATCGGCTACGAGTCGGGAGTGCCGGAGACAGCGGACGCGCTTGGGGGGTCGTACGCGATTGAACACCTGACCAACGAGATTGAGCGACTCGCCGCCGACTACATCGGAAAGATCGATGATTTAGGCGGGATGCTGCGCGCGATCGAGACCGGCTACGTGCAACGCGAGATCGAGCGCGCGGCTTACGACTACCAGCGCGAGGTGGAGTCGGGCGAGCAGGTAGTTGTCGGTGTCAACCGGTTTGCGATTGATGAAGAAACCTCTGTGCCGGTGTTGCGAATCGACCCTGAGCTTGAGCGGCAACAGATCGAACGATTGAACGCGGTCCGCGGCCGTCGCGATGGGAGCGCCACTCGTGAAGCGCTTGGCAGAGTCGAACAAGCGGCTCGTGGGGAAGAGAACTTGATGCCGCACATCATCCGCGCGGTTGAAGCATCGGCGACGCTTGGAGAGATATCCGACCGCTTACGCGCGGTCTTCGGGGAGTATACAGGGACGAGTCATGGGTGAGTCCGCAGTTCCAATAGAGTACCATTGCCTTCATCAGGAGAGTTGATCGGAATGACCGCAAAGCAGGTCATCAAGCGACTGAAGAGCGAGGGCTGGAAAGAAGTACGCCACTCGGGGAGTCACAAACAATTCAAGCATGATGACAAGCCTAGCCTGATAACAGTTCCTGTCCATGGTTCGAAAGACTTGGCGAAGGGCACGCTTGCCAGCATATCGAAGCAGGCCGAATGGAGTTAAGAGATGGTTAAAGAGTATGTGGTCATCTACGAGCGAGGGAGCGAGAACGAGGAAAACTGGAGCGCTTATGTTCCCGATCTCCCAGGCTGTGTTTCAACGGGGGAGACCTTTGAGGAATCGCAGGACAACATTCGCGAAGCGATTCAGCTTCACCTCGAAGGCATGAAGGCTGAGGGCCTGCCGATTCCTGAGCCAACAACTAAGGCTGACAGAGTGTCAGTTGCAGCGTAAGCTTGAGTCGAGTCTTTGTCGGCCGGGACGGGCTGAAACGAGACGAATGGCCGAACACATCCTTGAGATCAGGAACCTCAGCACACACTTCTTCACGCGCGCGGGCGTGGTCAAAGCCGTCGATGACGTGAGCTTCGCTATTCCGCGCGGCTCAACGCTCGCCCTCGTCGGAGAGTCGGGCAGCGGCAAGTCCGTCACAAGCCTTTCAATCTTGAGACTAGTCCCGCCTCCGGGAAAGATCGTCGCCGGCGAGATCAACTTCAACGGCCGGGACTTGATGACACTCGATCGTGAATCGATGCGCAAGCTGCGAGGGCGCGAGATCGCGATGATCTTTCAAGACCCGATGAGTTCGCTGAATCCGGTCTTCACCGTCGGCGATCAAATAGCCGAAGCTGTCGAGCTCCACCAGGGTCTTTCCCGCAAGCAAGCCTGGGCGAAGGCTGTCGAGATGATGGAGCGCGTGAAGATCCCCGACGCCGCGCAACGCGCGCGCGACTATCCTCATCAGCTTTCAGGCGGAATGCGCCAGCGAGTGATGATCGCGATGGCGCTCTCTTGCAATCCGAAGCTGCTTATAGCCGACGAACCGACCACGGCGCTCGACGTGACGATTCAAGCCGATATCCTCGAATTGCTTCGAGGGTTGAAGGACGACTTCGATCTGTCGATGTTGCTCATCACGCACGATCTGGGCGTGGTCGCCGAAACCGCCGACCGTGTCGCGGTGATGTATGCCGGCCGCATCGTTGAACAAGCGCCCGCGCGCGAGATCTTTCACAGCCCTAAGCATCCTTACACCGAGGGCTTGTTGCACTCGGTGCCGCGTTTGACCGAGGAAGGGTTGAAGCTCCGGAGGCTTTCAACTATCGACGGAACAGTGCCGAGCCTGCTCGATCTACCACCCGGGTGCAAGTTCGCGCCTCGCTGTTCGTATGTCATCGACGAATGCAGGCAAGACGAACCGGCGTTGCTCGCGGTGAATGCGGAGCATGCGTCGCGCTGCATTCGCTTCGACTGCGTGGGCGAAGAAGAAGCGCCACAGATGAACACAGATGAACACCGATATGGGAAAGGGGGAGAGGCGCGTGGGTAAGTGCTTGCCTTTTTCTATCTGTGTTCATCGGTGTTCATCTGTGGCTAGGTTTTTGGGTTGAAGATGAAAGCGGCTGCAAGACCTCGGGTCAAAATCTGTTGCATATCGAGCGTTCAAGAAGCGTGGATGGCGATACGCTACGGAGCGTCGGCGCTTGGACTTGTTTCTGAAATGCCGAGCGGTCCAGGGGTCATCCCCGAAACCTTGATCGCCGAGATTGCTGCCATCGTGCCGCCCGGGGTCGCGACGTTTCTTCTAACCAGCAAGCAGGATGCGACATCGATCATCGCTCAGCAGCGGCGGTGCGGCGTGAACACGATTCAGATTTGCGACCGGCTCGAGGAAGGTAGCTACGACGAATTGCGGGACGCGATGCCCGGCATCTCGCTGGTTCAGGTCGTAC
The DNA here is from genome assembly GCA_038040485.1 of Candidatus Onstottus arcticum. Classification (GTDB taxonomy): domain Bacteria; phylum Acidobacteriota; class Blastocatellia; order UBA7656; family UBA7656; genus Onstottus_B; species Onstottus_B arcticum. Next base: position 3,879 of record JBBPIE010000038.1, on the reverse strand, counting down.
ATGTTGGCGGAGAAGAGTCGATCGACGAGGCTGTTTTGGTCTCACGGTGGGTGAACGCGATCTTGTTGGACTCAGGGAATCAGTCGCTTGCAGTGAAAGAACTCGGCGGTACTGGACGCGCGCACGATTGGAACATCAGCAGGAGGATCCGAGAGCAGGTCGACCTGCCCGTGTTTCTTGCAGGCGGACTCAAGGCGGAAAACGTGAGAGAAGCAGTCGACGAAGTCAGACCGTTCGGGGTGGACTTGTGCAGCGGGGTGCGGACGAATGGCAAGCTCGATGAAGAGAAGCTCGCGGCGTTTTTCCTCAGGTTGGATTAAGTTCTTCGATGAGTTTGAAGGCGAAGCGTTGACTAACCGCAGAGCTGCCGAGACGCAGAGCCGGACGCAGAGACTCTGCGTTCCCTCGGCGTGTCAGCGGCTCTGCGATTAGCAGATGTTCGTGAGTCGAGCAGACGAAGGGTTTGATAAGCAGCGAAGCATCGGATGACAAACAACAACGACAATCTCCTCGTGGTCAGAAATCTCAAGAAGTACTTTCCGGTTGGCGAAGGATTCTTCGGCGGCGGGGCGAACTCGGTCAAAGCTGTTGACGGCGTGAGCTTCGCGATCCGAAGAGGCGAGACATTCGGATTAGTCGGCGAATCGGGTTGCGGCAAAACAACAACTGGACGCTGCATACTCAGACTGATCGAGCCGACTTCGGGCGAGGTATGGTTCGATGGCCGCGACTTGCTCGCGGTCGGCCCGAATGAGCTACGGAGTTTGCGCAGCGACATCCAGATAATCTTTCAAGATCCGTATTCATCGCTCAATCCTCGCATGACCGTCGATCAGATCGTCGGCGAGCCACTGATCATTCATCAAGTCGGCAATCGAAGCGAACGGCGTCAGCGGGTCGCTGAATTGCTGAGCCTTGTCGGGCTTGAAGCCTCGCATGCCGGCCGCTACCCGCACGAGTTCTCGGGTGGGCAGCGCCAGCGGATCGGAATCGCTCGCGCGCTTGCGCTCAACCCGAAGTTCATCGTGTGCGACGAACCGGTCTCGGCGCTCGACGTGTCGGTGCAAGCGCAGGTGGTGAACTTGCTGCAGGACTTGCAAGAGCAGCTAGGGCTGACCTACTTGTTCATCTCGCACGGACTGTCGGTGGTCGAGCACATCTCGACACGAGTCGGGATAATGTATCTGGGCAAGCTGGTTGAAGTCGCTTCGAGCGAAGAGATCTTTCACAACCCGCTGCATCCTTACACGCGCGCGTTGCTTTCGGCGATACCGCTTCCCGATCCCGACGCGAAGCGAGAGCGGCTTCCGCTCGCCGGTGACATACCGACTGCGATTAATCCGCCGTCGGGTTGTCGGTTTCGCACCCGGTGCCCGATTGCTGAGCCCGACTGTGCGGAGGAGGAGCCTCGGTTGGTTGAAGTGAGCAAGGATCATTTCGTTGCTTGCTGGTTGGTTGCGCCTGAAGAGAAAAGATAGTAGGCTCACGGCGATTTTGGATTCCAATTTGGCGACCTGGCTTTAGTTAGGCGGAAGATGCCGCCTAACAAGCGGCGGTATTCCAAGCGCTGAGCCAGGCCGACATGCCCTCAGGAGAAATACGATGAGCGAAACCGACCTCCAGCCGGACGCCGCGGCTCCAGCCTCCGGCGCTCCGCGTCCTCAAGATGTTCCCGTCGTTCAAGAGCCGGCTCGGCTCGGCCCATTGCAGAGACTAGTCGGCGTGCTGTTCTCTCCCGGTGAAACTTTCGAGGACGTCAATCGCAGGCCCACGTGGCTTGCTCCGCTCTTGATCGTGACGCTGATCGGCTTTGCGGCCTCGGTTTTCTTTGAGTGGCGAGCTAAACCCAACTGGGAGAGCTTCTTTCGAACCCAGATCACCAAGTCAGTGGAGAAGTCCGGGGGGAGCATGACTCCGGAGCAGATAGACCAGCAGGTCGCGATGCAGACTAAGTTTGCGAAGACCGATCTTACTTCGCCATTGTCGGTGGCGTTGAGTGTGGTGAAAATCCTTGTTTACACGCTATTCACATGCTTGATACCAGCCGGCATCTACGCACTGGGACTTATGCTGATGCAGGCGCAGACAACCTTCAAGAAGATTCTGTCGGTTGTCGCCTGGAGCACCGCCGGAACCGGACTGGTAGGCGCGCTGGTTTTTGTCGGGGCGCTGATGGTCCGTGACCAGGAGAGCTTTAGAGACATCAAGCCGACCGAGATTGCCAGCCTGGTTCCGACCAACCTTGGGATTGTTCTTCCTCAAGACATGTCGCCGTTCCTCTCCTCGCTGATCGGGTCGATAGACATCTTCACCATCTGGCTAATTGTTTTGCTCGTAATCGGGTTTGTGGCGATTTCTGGCAAGCGACGGATGACAAATGGCCGAGCGGCTACACTGATCATTAGTCTGTGGGTTGTCTGGGCCTTAATCAAGGCAGGACTAGCGGGGGTCTTCAGAACTTGATTAGGCGTCCGAGTAGCATCCCAACCGCACAACCGGCATTGGTATTGAGCCGCTGCTGACTTACTCATATCGAAGCGCCTCGATTGGATCGAGGCGAGCCGCTTTGACCGCCGGCCACAAGCCGAACACAAGTCCTACGAAGCAGGACACAAAGAAACCGAGCAGCACCGCCCACAGCGGAATCACGGTTGGCAGTGTAGGCGCCAGTTGGTGCAACGCCAGGCTCACAAGCCAGCCCACCAGGATTCCGATCATTCCACCAACCGCCGTAAGTGTTATTGCCTCGGTCAAGAACTGCCAGATGATGTCGGCCTTCTTAGCGCCGATGGCACGTCGCACCCCGATCTCCTTGGTCCGTTCGGTGACCGACACAAGCATGATGTTCATCACGCCGATGCCGCCCACCAGCAGTCCAGCCGCCGACAATGGAAAAACTATGAAACTTGCGACGGCGGCGAACTGAGCGATCACTTCGAATATGCTGCCCGGCGTGCTTATGCCAAAGTCGTTGGGGCTGTTGTTGGGCACACCTCGGCGGCGGCGCATCAACTCCGTTATCTCGTCTACCAGCCGGCCGAATTGATCCGGCTTTGACTTCACGTTAACGGTGATGTCGTCGATCTCCGGGTGATCGCGCTTGAGCGTTTCGAAGGGCACGATCAGTTGGCGGTCTTCGACGGGATCACCGCCGAACAGCCCGCCCGGCGCCTTCTCCATCACCCCGATCACGTGGTAGACCTTGCCATCTACTTCGATCTCGCGGTCGAGCGGATCGAGCGCGCCAAACAGCGTCTCACCGATCGCCGAGCCGACGATGGCGACTTGCGAGCGGTGGTCTTGCTCGGATTGTGTGAAGAACCGGCCGGTTCTGATGTAGACGTTTCGCACGGAATCGTAGTTGGCCCAAACTCCGAAGATCAGCGGGCGGTTCGCTTCTATGCCCTTGTGCTTGACGACGGGTTGATTGCCCATCGGCCCGAACGACCCGACAATCAAGGTGGGGCTAACGCTCTCGGCGGCGGGAAGATCGGATATCGCTTGCGCGTCCTCGATGGTGAGGTTCTTACGCGAGCGCTCGGATTGAGAAGGGCGGCTGAAACGAATGCCGATGTTGTCCCACTTGGTGACGAAGATGATGTCCGGACCGAAGCGTTTGGTTTGCTCCAGCACGAACTCGCGAAGTCCGGTCAGAAACGACGAGATGGCAATGACGGTCATCGTTCCGCCGATCACCCCGAGCATCGTGAGCGCCGAGCGCACCTTGTGCGTGCGTAGCGTGTCCAGCGCCATCAAAACGTTTTCGCCGATTTCTTGAATGTGCATAACGGTGATTCGTGACGCGTGATTCGTGATGCGTGATCCGTGATCCGTGATGCGTGATCCGTGATGCGTGATCCGTGATGCGTGATCCGTGAT
>JBBPIE010000037.1:0-65227 GCA_038040485.1 Candidatus Onstottus arcticum | reverse complement strand
GAACTTCCGCGTTAGCCTTCAGTCTCCGTAATGCCGAGTTTTGCAAGAGGCTCTTCAGTCTGTGCTAGATATGGGTGTGATTGTGGGCGCGACTCAAGACTGGCCCGCCTAAGTCGTAGCATAGACGTCAGTCGTTGCAATCGTCGCTTTCATCGATCCTAACCCCGGTTTCGCCTTCATGGTTGAGATGACACTCAAGGACATCGAACAAGCCCGAACGCGAATCGGCGTCGTGGCTCGTCGCACGCCGCTCGAACATTCGCGCTTGCTCTCGTCTGAACATGGGCGCGAGGTGCTGCTCAAGCTCGAGTGCCTTCAAGTGGCCGGTTCCTTCAAGCTTCGAGGTGCGATGTCCAAACTCTCCCGGCTGACTGCGGATCAACGGGCGCGAGGAGTGCTGACAGCTTCGGCCGGCAATCACGGACTCGGAGTAGCGTATTGCGCCGAAGCTCTTGGAATCGAAGCGACGATCGTAGTGCCAGAGTCTGCTTCGCGAGCGAAGGTAGAAGCGATACGCCGCTACCCGGTCACGCTCATCGAACGAGGCGCGAGCTATGACGACGCCGAGCGGGCCGCTCGCGCTATGGAACGCGAGAGCGGCGCTGTGTTTGTCTCGGCTTACAACGATGAAGACGTGATAGCCGGGCAAGGAACGATCGGGCTCGAGTTGCTCGAAGACGCGCCCGAGCTTGAGGCGATCATAGTCCCGGTGGGCGGCGGTGGTTTGATCGCCGGCGTTGCGATAGCGGCGAAAGCGATCAAGCCGAGCATCAAAGTCTACGGCGTCGAGCCCGAAGCTTCGCCGACGATGACTGCGGCGCTTAGCGCCGGCCGGTTGATCCAGATCGAAGAAGACGAGACTATTGCAGACGGCCTGGCCGGCAATGTCGAGCCGGACTCGATCACTTTTCCGATTGTGCAGGCGTTGGTCGACGGCATCATTCTCGTCACCGAAGACGCAATCCGAAACGCCATCGTGCGCGTGGCGCGCGAAGATCACTTGATGATCGAAGGCTCCGCCGCCGCCGGCATCGCCGCACTCGCCGATCCTGCCATTCAAAGCCGAAGCGTCGCCGCAATCATCACCGGCCGCAACATCACCCTCGATTTGTTTGAGCGCGTAATCTCGGGCCGATAAGTCTGCTCGCAGCAACTTCAATTCCTCATATGAAGAATGCTCGTAGTCCCGCCTTCAGGAGGCTGCCGGATTAATGGTCTTCTCTGCGCAAGCCTCTGCGTCTTTTGCGTCACTGCGGTGAGCTGATCACGGGAGAACTACTAACCGCAAGACGCAAAGACGCAGAGGCTTGCGCAGAGAGATGCAACAAACTCCTGCCTGCCTCCAGCCGGATGTTTGTAGAATGAACTGGCACAGAGCGGACTACTATCTTCCGCTTGCAGGCGTGACTACGAGCTGTTGGTTGATGCAAATGGTGACGCGAAGCGTGCTCGATCAAGCAACGGCTGAGACAATCTGCCCAGAGCCCGTGTGAAAAACGTAGACCGGCTCCTCTGTGTCGCCGAGTTTGACCGCTGACCAGACAAACTTCTCATCGGCATCGTGCACGATGAGTTCGCCCTTGAGCGCAAAGCCGTCCGAGTCTGTTTCGCTGACCAGAATCGCAACCCACTCGTTTGGATAGTTTTGTCTGATATCCCTTATTGAAAAAGTAACCGGACCGTTGCCGAACATTGCTCGACCTCCCATTGACTTCAGGCAAAAGGCGCGCAAGGTCTCAAGCCCTTGCAATCGCTTCAGGGACTTCCTGCGTACTTTGAGCTTCGAGCTTGCTTCTGGTGCGGGGCCAAACGGAGACTCGAAATTGGGCGGTTAGGTTTACTGCCCGATTCTCATTCTAACCTGTATGTCAATAACTAACGGCCGGCGTGAGACTAGAAGGCATACTTCAGTGCGAACTGCACAACACGGGCGGGAGCTGAAGTCTCAACTGCGGATCCGAAGGCGGGCGCTCCGATGACGCGAACTGGCAACCCGAAGTTCGAGCGATTGAGAACGTTGAAAAACTCGGCGCGAAAATCCAGCGAGTGTCTTTCGCTGAGTTGAAATCTCTTGCGCATCGCTAAATCGAGATTGATGAATGCATCTCCCCGAGCAGTGTTGCGACCGACTGATCCCGCCTTAGTGAGATTGAAGAAGTCACTGGCTGCGCGGCCTGGTGCCACGGCGACCTTCCGCGCGCCGTGACCGTTGAAGAAGGCAAGCCCCTCCGTAGTCGAAGGACGATCGGTCAGATTCCCATCGAGGTTGGCATCGAACGGGACACCCAACGTGAACGGCTGACCGGTATTGGCCTGAAATATCGAAGTCATCTGCCAGCCGCCGGCCAGTTTCTGCCCGCGCTGCGAGCTTCTGAAGAATGGCAAGTCCCAGACCAGCGACGCCGTAGCACGCTGACGCACATCGAAGCTCGCGTTGCCTTTTTCGGCTCGGAGATTGAACGAGTCCTGCGCCAGAACCGGCGCGCCTGCTATGGGGAACACGTCCGACACATCATCGATCGCGTGAGACCAGGTGTAGTTTGCCGTGAACTGGAAGCCCTTGCTGTATCGCTTGCGCGCCTCCAGTTGCAACGCGTGATAGCTGGAGCTGGCCGAGTTCTCGAACACCTGATAAGCGCCCAGATCGGGATTCGGCCGACCGTCGGCTAAGGTGCATAATCCGCTGCTATCGTCGCCGCAAGGTATGAAGAGTGCGCTACCCACCGCTGGATTGAAAATGACGGGGAAAACAAATGTTTCTCCAGGCCGTGATCGGGCTAGCTGAATGAAGGGCGTGACGTTAGTACCAAGATTTGGCGTCGTCAACCGCGTCAGTTTCGTTCCTTTAGTGCCCACGTAAGCTGCCGAGAAAAAATAGTCATCGAACGCCTGGCGCTCGATCGTCAAATGCCATTGCTGGGCATAAGGAGTGCGAAGATTTTTCTCGGGCAGCGTGAAGGCGAGGCCGCCAAATGGATTCTGAATGAAGAGCTGACCAATCACCGCTACGAAGTCTTCGCGGCTGCCGCCGAACTGATTACACGAACCGAATCGATTGCACTCTCCAGGTTTGAGCAAGCTGATCGGGTTGGTGAAGTTGCCTTGAGCGTCTTTGACGATCTCCAGGAGAGATGGGTTATTGAGACGGAACACGCTGCCCTGGAGAAACGTCGGATCAACGTTGATCGGTATTTCGGTCGGGAAAACACTGCGTGACTGGCTGACCACCGCGCCGAGGATCGTATCGTAGTAAATCCCATATCCCGCGCGAATCGCCATATTGCTGTTGCCTGGAGCCCACGCGATACCAACGTGCGGACCAAAGTTGTTGCGGTCCGGCTCATAGATTTCCGTGCGGCCATCGAGAATGGCTTTGTAAGCGTTGACGGCGCTGCTGAACCTCGACGAGCGCGCAGCGTCATCGAATCGTGACGTTCCTGATGTAGGCAGATCCACCAGCCCTAACGCGTTCTCTATGCGGTTTTGTACGTCGCGCGGAACGGTGTTGTACTCGTACCGCAAACCGTAGTCGAGGGCCAGCGTAGGACGAATGCGCCATGTGTCGTTAGCAAACAGATGGTACTCAGTGAAACGGAGACCAAGCGTCGAATCCGGCACCCCGCTGGTGATTGTCTGCAAGACCGAAGACGCGATCCCCAAACTTGCGAGCTGAACTCCCGAGATAGGCGAGCGCCCGGGCTCGACATCGAAGACCACCGCGTTTGGAATACTTGGGTGAGGCACAATCCGGCCGAACGTCAGCAGCCCGCCGCCGTAGACTACCTGCGGCCGGTAGAGACGATCCAACAGACTGTTCAGTTGATAACGTCTGAGATTGCCGCCGAACTTAACGAGGTGCTCACCGACTACACGCGACATGGTGTCGGCATATTGAAAGGTGTTGCTCACGCGGCTCTGGGGAAAGGTAAACGCGCCGATGCCGACCGGGCTGAACGGCTCGATCACCAGCTCTCCCATAGGTCCTGTCTGGGATGAAAACGGTGAAGTAAATTGGCCCACTTGGACGGTGGAACTCTGAGAAAAGATGAGTGGGCTGCCGGGATAATCTGAGAAGTTCAACCGCGTACGACCGAATGAGAATCGCGCCAGATTGTACAACCGCGGTCCGATCGCGCTGTTGAGGATCAAGGAAAGGTTCTGCGAGCGCGTCCTTGCCTCGAGCGTCGAGCGAATCGCGCGATTCACGCTCGGCAGAATTCGATCGTCGTCCGTGAAGTTGTATCGTCCGTCGAGCGTATGTATCGCAGCTAGTCGCTGGGTCAACCGGAAGGACAACACATTCCCTCGTCCGTCCGCCGGAAGTATCTGGGTGAACGTGTTCGCACCAAATGGACCGCCGGGATCATTGGGCTCGGGATATAGCGACAGCACGTTGTCGCCCAGCGGCGATGTTCCTCGGAATGGTCCGATGACCTGTCCATCAGCAGAGGGTAGGCTGCCGAACCGGTTCACCGCGGAAAATCTTCGTTCAGCCAGCGTCGGTGTCGCAAAGTGCTGTTCAGCAGAAGCGTTGATCTGCTGGTGTTCGAAGCTTCCAAAAAACTGCGTTCTCTCGCCGCGTATCGGTCCTTCAATCGCAAACCCCGCTTGCGAGCGCGTAAACGGCTCTTTCCTTCGCGCAAACGGATCTCGCGCGTTCAAGCTGGAATCAGTGAAGAACCCGAACGCCTGGCCGTGATATTTGTTCGCTCCGTATTTCGAGACCGCGTTCACCTGCGAGCCGAAGTTTCGCCCAAGCTCTGCATCCCACAACAACGTCGAGATGGAAACTTCCATCACCGACTCGATGGGCTGCGGCACCAGAGCAACAAAACCCTGCCGGCGCACGCCGACGTCGGGATCGTTGTTGTCCGATCCATCGACTGAAAAGTTGTTCGAGCGAGCCCGCATGCCGTTGACTGAGAACTGGCCGGCGGTGCCGATGCCAAATCCAACGCCGGGCCCGTGCACTCCCGGCGTGAACGGAGGCGGAGCGACGCCGGCTACCAGCAGCGCGAGGTCGTCGAAGGTGCGCATATAAGTCGAGCCGCCCAGTGGCAACGACTCAATCTGTCGTCCGGTGAAGTTAGTCGCCCGCGCCGCATCGGCGAGATGAATCAGCGCGCCGTACTTGCTCTCTTCCGGGACGACCGCTGCTGGCTGCTGGGGCGGGGGCTGCGGCGCGGTGCTGACAGCCGCGACTATCTTTATTGTTGGCGCGTTGATCAGCTTTTGATCGAGGGTGAGAAGGATGCTCTCGCCCGGCACGCCAGCCTCGCGTGAATACGAAGCGGTGACCATGTACCGGCCAGCGGGAAGATCTGAAACCAAATAGTCGCCATACTCGTCAGTCGTAGCCGCGCGGCTCCCGCCATCGCCTTGGTTCGTCACGACAACCTGCGCATCAAGCAAGCCGTTGTCGGCGCGATCGACTACTTTGCCAGCGAGCGCGACGGTGTGCAGCGTGAGCTTGGGCAACCGGACGGGGTTCTTCTGATTGAACTGCACGGCAAAATGCGCGATCGTGTCATCGACGAATCCTTGCTTGCGGGCGGTCAGCGAGTAGTAGCCTTGCGGAAGGTTGGCAACACTATAAGCCCCGCTGTCGCTTGACCTCGCTGTTTGCCGAAACCCGTTTGTCTCATTCACCGCGATCACCAGCGCCGCCGACACTCCCTTGCCTGACTTGTCATAGACTGTGCCGACAACTGTGCCTGACGTTGTCTGCGCCACAGCAGGCATCTGAACGAGAGTTGAGAGAATGAAAGCGACAACCAAGACTGAGACGGTTAGCCTGAACGAGGATATCGGATTGTTAAGCATGAAGAGTGCCTTCTTATCTCAGCAGCCAGCCCATCTTGGCTCACTGCGGCCGGCAACAATGTCGCAGGGAAGCTAGTTCCTGAATGAGACTTCAGTCTCGCCTCCATCCTGGTTGCGGAATCTGATTCTGACGGTCTTGCCTGGCGGGACAGCCTGTTCAATGCTCCTGGTTGTTCCATCCGGTTGTATGACCTTGCCGCGCTGAATCACCTTTTTGCCTCTTTTGACCTTTGATGGTTCATTGAACGCCAGTCCATCTATGAACACCTGGACAGGCTTCTCGAATCCGGATCCTTCGGCAATTATTTTCGAATTGACGGTGATTCTGCTTATGGTAGGACCTTGGGGCGCACCTGTCGCCGCACAGGCCGATAGCTCAGATGTATTTCCGTCGGTGCTGGTAGCGGTCGCATTGACGATTCCGATTGGATTTGAAACGGGGAAAGCAACGCGGATGACTGCGTTGCCAGAACTATCAGTCGTGACCGTCGTGGAGCCCAGGAAATTTCTGGCTTGACCCGGGCACGGACCCGAGGGCGGCGACGAGCCTGCTTCGGGTGTATCCGAGAAAAACTCTATTCTAAAAGTTTGCCCCGGAATGCTGTTGAAGTTTCCCTGTATGCTTACACTGCCGACAGCCCCGGGCGTCACAGTGCTGATCGTCGGGTCAGTCGTGAATGTTGCTGTAGTCAGCTCCGGAAAGTTCTGCTTGAGATTTGGTCCGACGTCAGGGTCGCGAAGGTCATTCGGTGTAATCCCATCACTCCCAAGATCAATCGCCAGGAGACCATTGGAGAAAATCGAGTTTTCGAGAATCCGAATGCTGAAGGCAGGAAATGTCGCTGGAAATATGGGGGTAGCTGGCCTACCATCCGAGACGATAACTCCGTTCCCTCCATTGAAAGCGATGCGATTACCTCTTATCTCGTGACTGAAAGCATTAGAGATCGCAATAACCCCGCTGAAGCGATTTCCCAGGGGTTGAGTACCACTGACGTCGGTGCCGATATAGTTCCCAATAACTTCAAAATCTGACCCGCCGGGTTCTGGTCCTCCCGAGGCCTGGGCACAATGGACCCCCGCTCCACCCGAGCCAATGGTTACGCCTTGAACCGTATTGCCCGAGATAACGTTACGCGCCGCGGGTATATCACCTCCAACGGTCGTCCCCTTTGCGAAGAGAATGCTTACCCCGGTTGAATTGCCCACCGATATTGTCCCTGTTGCATCGGTGCCTATGAAGTTGCCCTGAACCAGAATGCCCATATCCGACGTTCCGTCCCCTTCAAGATCTACCCCTCCGCTGTTGCCGGATATTACGTTACCAGCCTGAGGCGTAGTCCCTCCTATTGTTACGTTAAGCGCACTTGATACACCGACCCCCTCTGAGCTTCCAGCAGGGTTTGCGCCAATTGCACCGACCCCAATGAAGTTTCCTTGTACAAGGTTCCCAGTTGACGATTCACCGCCAATAAAAACATTACTAAAGTTGCCGGAAGCGGAGATGATATTTCGCGCCCCGGGCAGAGTACCTCCCACAACATTCTCTGACGCATCGCGGATGGCAACGGCTTCGCCGCAGTTATCGCCGACCAAACCACAAGCTTGGTTGTTTCCGGTCAGCGTGTTGCCTTGGATCTGATTCTTGGTTGCACCCTGCCCCGTCAACAGCAAGACGCCAAAGGTTCCTTCATTGGCCGCGAACCTGTTGCCTGCCTCGGGAGCCGTGCCACCTAATATGTTTTCGGAAGTCCTTACTATCACCCCCACCTGGCTCAGAGTATTGCCTTCGATCTTGTTGCCTCCCGCAGTAACAATCTCAATGTCAGCCAGTCTTTCTCTGACTCCGGGTTCCTCTGGACTTCCATTCGGAAGGCCTTTTTGCAGACTGCATATATCCAACCCACGCACGGTAGAGTTGCCGCCGGAGATTCTCAGAGTTGATCCCGTGCCTCCTCTTCTTATGGCGACGACCGGCGAGCCTGCATATCCGGGCTGAGTAGTCCCATCTATCGTCACCGCTTCCGTCACTTCAGTCAGCGGGCTTTGCAGTAGGAGGACCTTTGCTTGCGAGGCCGGAATCGCGAAGTCTATCGTGTCTGCTCCTGGATTGTTATTGGCGTCGTTGATTGCCTGTCTTAGTGATCCGGGCCCGCTGTCACTGTTTACGGTGACGGTGAAAACCATTTGCGCGAGAGTTATCAAAACAGCCGGACTCCTTGCGCCCGATCTCAGGACTACTAGATCAGTCAGCGCGTCTTCGTTCAATCTCATTGTCAACATCGCCACGGACTCAGCTTCCGATTCGAGCGACGCGGACACAGTAATTCTCGGTCCGGCAGTCTGCCTTACGGCGCTCAATACCTGAATCTGCCTTTCGGCTGAATCCATTACGACCAGATCATCACGCGCCGAGTTCGACACCCTTGCTCTTATCAACTGCGTAGCTCCTGGCGAGCCTGCTGACTCAAGCTCCGCGGTCCTCGTGATTCCTCCAGGCATTACGCTCAATAGCTCAACTCTTCCGTCTTCAAGCAGCGCCGATAAACCGGTCCGGTTCCCGTCTGAGAATTGTCCCGCTGCGAGCGATTTGATAGTGGAAGGAAATGCTCTTCTGCTTAACTGTGCTTTGGGTACCTTCGCTCGCTTGGCCTCGCTCAACGAAAGCTTCCGATCTCGGCCGCGCACAACTATCAACTCCCGCCCCGCCGCCACGGCAAGATCCATCGTGTACTCGTCATCTAACTGGCTAAGGGCAAGACTAGTAGCTGGGTCGGTTAAGTCGAAGACTTCGGGCTCGGCTCGGAAAGCACCATCCGGTCCTTCAAACACCAGAGCCTTCGCGCCCTCTTGCCCGTTGACTCCTACGACCAGATCTTCCAAACCGTCTCGCCGGTTGATCTCTCCGGTTACGAGCGCGGTCACGGTTCCCGGCAGAACGATGTTCCTCACCGCGCCGAAGGTCCCCTTTCCATCTCCCGGCAGCAAGTAAAGCGCACTGCTAGAACGCGATGCCGCCACCACGTCCCAGTGGCCGTCGGCATCGAAGTCTCCCGCTCCAGTAAAATCAGGCTTGATCGGCAGCGCAAAGACACGCGCGGGCGAGAGAAAAGGTGAATCTGTGAACTCGCCTTTGATCTTTCGCTCCTGGGCCTCTGCGGAGTTGGGATGAATCGAATCAACATTGCCTCCCAGCATCGAGACGATGCCCGTCCCTGAGTGACCGTAGCCGCAGATCAAATCAGGAACTCCGTCCTCATCGAAATCCGCGGAAGCAAGCGAGAGCGGTTGAGCGAGGTCTTGTTCCATGACGCGTATGAGCGCTGCCGGGCCTGAATAGGAAGTTAGGACATCGCGGCCGTCGCTCAGATTAATCGACGGATTGCCGCGGCCACTGGCGTGAACAGCGACGGTCTCGCTAAGCCGGGCGCGAAGTATTGTCGCAGCTTTGCCGGCGCTGGCGAAGTGAGTAAAGCTCCAAGACAGCGCGAGTACCACGGTCAGGCAAGCCGCTAAACAGAGCTTCGTCCGAAGGCTGCTCAGCGATGCAGCAGCGAATTCATTGTGACGTTTCCCTGAGGTTCGCATCGTGTTGACCGCGTTCCTTTCGGCGCTTCAAGGCGCTGCGGCGTCCGGCAACGAGTGAGACGGGCTCTATGGCATCTGCGGGATGATCAGTATCTTGGTGTCAACCCGTCTTCAGAACCAATGTGACAATTCGAACTGCGGCGCTTTCTTATCCGCTATCTTGTCTGTTAGAGAGCCGAATTACGGGCCGTGCGAAACGGGGGGATGATATGTCATCTCTTGGCGGGTTGCAATGCAATCATACGCACTATTTCCTGAACGAGACTTCGATCTCGCCTCCGTCACCGTTTAGGAGCTTGATCATTACAAGTTTGCCAGGAGGCACGGCGTCGGAGATGCTCTTTCCGTTCGTGAGCTTCCCCTTTTGAATAACCCGAGTGCTGCCTTTCCTCTTCGCCGCATCAGAGAATCCTACTCCGTCTATGAAGACTTGCACCTTCTTTACGAAACCAGACCCAACGACGGTTATCTTCGAACCCACCGTAATGCTTTGAACGCTCGGTCCCTGAGGTCTGGCCCGCGTGCTCGTCGTAACGGTCTTGAAATTATTGCCCGAGTTCGGGTCCGCCGCGCTTGAAACCGAGGCCGTGCTGAGAAGTGTGGTGCCAACTGGCGTATCTGAATCTACCTTTACAACGATAGTAAAAGTGGCTGACCCGCCCGAACCGAGGCCTGCATTCATGTAAGTGATGGTGCCCGTGCCGCCAACAGCCGGACCATCTCGACTCCAACCACTGACTTCACTGCTCGATTGAAAACTCGTGTTCATTGGCATCGCCTGCCTTAGCACGACGTCTTTAGCTACGGCTGGGCCGAGGTTTCTGACTGTCAAAGTGTAAGTAATGCCATCGCCCGCGAAGACCGAGGCAGGCGAGCCTGTCAGATCGACCGCCAAATCAGCCGCAACGCCAGGCGGGACCGGCGGCGTAGTAAGGCTGACAATCGTGGTTGCAGTACTGGAGTTGTTGCCCGGATTCAAGTCCAGAATACCGCTTGATACAAGAGCCATCGCAGTGATTATTGCTCCGTCCGCCGTCCCTGGGTTCACCTTTACCACAATCGTAAACGATGCCGATGTGCCAGGAAGCAAGCCCGCAGTCGAGCAGATGATCGACCCGGTTCCGCCTACATCGGGAAGCCTGCTGGTCCAACCGGCCGGCGCGGTAAGAGACTGGAAAGTGGTGTTAGCCGGCACCGCTGCGCTGAGCGTCACGTTCGTAGCCAATGCTGGTCCACTGCTTGCAACCGTGACCTGATAGCTCAAATCGCCGCCTGGAACGACAAGACTAGGGCCTTCTACGGCAACTGAAAGGTCGGCGTGTATTAACGTAGATTGAACACAAGCGGAGAACTCAGATGTATTGCCTATATTGCCCGTGACGCTTGTAGCTGTGGCGTTGATGAACCCGCCCGGATTCACGGCGGGCACAGCAATGCTAATGGGCGCGTTGCCACTGGCATTAGTCGTGACGGTAATAGAACCAATAAAGATTTGTCCCTGCGGAACGCATGGACCGATGGCCAAAGCTTGAACACCAGAGCTTTCATCGGCTGGATTGGAGAAGAATTCGATTGTGAAAGTTTGGTTAGGATTGCTGTTGAAGTTTCCCTGAATAGTTGTGTTTGAGAGGTCGGTTGTGCTGCTGGTCAAGACAGGGAAATTCTGCCTCAGGTTTGCCCCCTCGTCCGGGTCGCGCGGGTCATTCGGTGTAACGCCGTCCTCTCCAAGGTCAATCGCCAGGCCACCATTTGAGAAAACAGAGTTTTCGAGAATTTGAATACTCAAGGCAGGCGCGCCCGGATCCACTCCGGAACCGCCGCCCGAAACGCTAACCCCGTTTCCGCCGTTGAAAGCGATGAGGTTGCCCTTGATTAAGTGGCTGAATGCATCTGCACGTACGTTGACACCATCGACTCCGTTTCCCAATGGTTGAGTACCGCTTACATCGGTGCCGATAAAATTCCCAATGGTTTCAGAACGTGAGCCAGGAGGAAAGGAAGTCCCAAAACAAGCATTTGATGAAGCCAAGCCAATTCCTACACCCTTACCACGATTGCCGGAGATTATGTTACGCGCTGCGGGTATATCACCTCCGACAATCGTCCCTCTTGCTAAGACAAGGGTTACTCCGACGCCATTGCCCAGGGCCTTTGTCCCTGTCACGTCGGTGCCTATAAAGTTTCCCTGAATCAGAATGCCTGTGTCTCCTTCCGCCTCCAGGCCCAGTATGGATATCCCATCGTTAAAATTGCCGGAGATGACGTTACGAGCCTGGGGCGTGGTCCCTCCTATGGTCGTATTGTTAGCTCTTACATTGACTCCACTGAAACTTCCTGTCGCACGTGCGCCTGTATCATCGACCCCAATGAAATTGCCCTGCACCAGGTTACCGGCTCCTGAGAACACAATTACATTATTGAATAGACCCGGCCCGGAGATAATATTTCGCGCCTGAGGCGTAGCCCCTCCGACAACATTGTTTGGCGCATCGATGACAATGCCGGTGCCGCACTGGAACAAGGGTTCAACCAGACAGGTTTCGCGTTGAGTAAAGGAATTGCCTTGAATCTGATTGTTGAATGCACCCTGACCGGTTAGTCGTAAAGAAGTCAATAAATTGAGGTTGGCCGCAAACCTGTTGCCTGCCCCGGACGCAGTGCCGCCTACTATGTTCTCGGAACTCCTTATTACTGCTCCTGCTGCGCTGAAAACGTTTCCTTCAACTCGGTTCCCTCCCACGCCGACAATCTCCAGATCGGACAGAGGAACTACACGCCCGCTTAACAGGCTGCATATATCCAAGCCCCTCACGGTAGAGTTGCCACCAGAGATTTTCAAAGTTGATCCGGTGCCTCCTCTTCTTATAGCGACGACCGGCGATTCTGCATAACCGGGCTGAGTTGTCCCGTCGATCGTAACCGCTTCCGTCACTTCGGGCAGCGGGCTTTGCAGTAAAATAACCTTTTCTTGCGAGGCTGGAATCGCGAAGTTTATTGTGTCTGCTCCTGGACTATTATTGGCGTCGATGATTGCCTGTCTTAGTGATCCAAGCCCACCGTCAGCGTTTTCAGTGACGCCGAAAACCGCCGGTGCGAGAGTTATCAGGACAGCCGGGCTGCTTCCGCCGGACTTCATGACCACTAAATCCGTCAAAGCATCTTCGTTCAATCTCATTGTCAGCATCGCCACCGGCTCAGCTTCCGATTCAAGCGCCGCGGACATATTCATTCTCGGTCCGGCGGTCTGCTTTCCGGTACTCAGTATATGGATCTGCCTGGCGGCTGAATCCATTATCACCAGGTCATCACGCGCCGAGCTCGACACCCTGGCTGTTATCAACTGCTTCGCTCCTGACGAGCCTGCTGAATCAAGCTCCGCGGTCTTCGTGATTCCTCCAGGCATTACGCTCAACAGCTCAACTCTTCCGCCTTCGAGCAGCATCGATAGACCGGTGCCGTTCCCATCTGCGAATTGCCCCGCTGCCACCGATCTGATGTTGTAGGGGAATGCTCGTCTGCTTAACTGTGCTTTTGGTACTTTAGCTCGCTTTACCTCGCTCAAACTAAGCTGCCGATCTCGGCCGCGCACGACTATCAACTCGCGGCCCGCCGCAACAGCAAGGTCTATCGTGTACTCGTCATCCAACTGGCCAAGAGCAAGAGCATTAGCTTTCTCGGGCAAGTCGAATACTTCGGGCTCGGCTCGCAGCGCCCCCTCAGGTCCTTCAAACACCAGCGCCTTCGCGCCGGCTTCTCCCTTAATTGCCACGACGACATCTTCCAATCCATCTCGCCGGTTGATCTCACCCGTTACGAGTGCGCTCACTGTTCCCGGCAGAAAAGTTTGCCTCACCGCGCCGAAGTTCCCCTTTCCATCTCCCGGCAGCAAGTAAAGCGCACTGCTAGAACGCGATGCCGCCACCACGTCCCAGTGGCCGTCGGCATCGAAGTCTCCCGCTCCAGTAAAATCAGGCTTGATCGGCAGCGCAAAGACACGCGCGGGCGAGAGAAAAGGTGAATCTGTGAACTCGCCTTTGATCTTTCGCTCCTGGGCCTCTGCGGAGTTGGGATGAATCGAATCAACATTGCCTCCCAGCATCGAGACGATGCCCGTCCCTGAGTGACCGTAGCCGCAGATCAAATCAGGAACTCCGTCCTCATCGAAATCCGCGGAAGCAAGCGAGAGCGGTTGAGCGAGGTTTTGTTCCAGGACGCGTATGAGCGCTGCCGGGCCTGAATAGGAAGTAAGAACGTCGCGGCCGTCGCTCAGGTTAATGGTCGGATTGCCGCGGCCACTGGCGTGAACAGATGTGGTCTCGCTAAGCCGCGCGCGCGATATTGTCGCAGCTTTGCCAGTCCGGGAGAAGCGAGCAACGCTCCACCCAAGCGCGACTACCAGAATCACGCAGACCGCGAAACAGAGCTTCATCCGAAAGCTGGCAAGCGATGAAGCGCCAGATTCATTGGGGCGTTTTCCCGAGGTTCGCATCGTATTCACCGCGTTCCTTTCAGCGCTTCAGGCGCCGCGGCAATCAGCAATGAGTGAGGCGGGCTTAGCCCCTGCGGGACGTTCCGTATCTTGGCTTCAACCCATTTTTAAGGACCAGTGTGACAATTCCAAACTGCGGCTGCTCCTCTATCTGCTACCTAGTAGATCGTCTGTTAGAGAACCACATCACGGGGCGCCGCGAGACGCCGGTATCATATGTCATCGGTTGGCGGGGCGCAATCGGTCCTACTCCGGCAGCTCCAGCCCAGGCGGCCGAACGTACAGACCGTGGACCGCAAACTTCTCGCTGGCGAAGGTTCGAAACCCAACGCCGCCGGTGGGGTATGTGTTGTCGACATCCACGAACAAACCCAGATTTCGAAACTCACCCGCTTCGTCCAGCTCATACTCAGGCCTGGTTTTGTCCGTCTTGATCCTATGGCTGATTTGATTGCCCTTCGCGGCGATGGTGATCTGGTATTCGCCGTCAGCGACAAGGTGAACGACTAGTTTGTCGGCTAGTTTCTGGATTGTCTTGCCATCCCGCACGACGTACGTGAGAAAGGTGTTCGGACTCATTCCGCTGGGACCACAAAGGTAGAACAGGTAATAGTTGGCCGGGTCATTTACGCGCAGCGCCCACGCAGCGCCGCCGTCGTTTATGAGCTTCAAGTGAAACGTCATCGTGAAGTCGCCGCAGTGCACGTCGCGCGGGTAGCCGAGCAGCGGCTGGTTTTCGATTTGAAGACTCTCATTCGCAAAGCTCCAACCGGTGGGCGGCGCCTCCCATTTTTCAAGACTCATGAAGTTCTCTGCGAACTCAGCGCTAAGAAGCGGAGGTACTGCCTGCTTCTCGCCCTTTAGAATCAAGTAGCCGGCGATCAGAGCCGCGACGACCAAAACGGCCGCGAGCATAAAAACAGGTCTCACCTTTTTCGTGACGGATGACGCCGCTGCAGAAGTAGCCGTCGGTGAGGCCAATGCTCCGGTTATCGCTCGAGGCTGATCGGGGTTTCCCACCTCGCCTGTGCAGAGGTTGAACAACTGGAGCCGAGCGCCGGGTGTAATTTCACGCTCGCCGAGGTCGGTAAGACTTTTTGACCAGTTGCCGAGCTGGCTCAGCGTATCGGCGACGGGCCTCGAGAGAAGTATGTGGCCGGGGTCGCCGCAGTTCATGATTCGCTGCGCAGTTTTGATTCCTTCACCAGCTACGTTTGCGCGCGCGTCGATGCCCGCCATGCGATACACGGGTCCGCTGTGGATTCCGATTCGCAGCTTCATCTCGGGATAGCTCTGAAGCCCGCGAGCGATTTCCGTGGCGCATCGCACTGGCCTCACCGGGTCGCCAAAAAACACCAGCGTCATCCCGTGATCGGTCGGCATGCCAATCAATTGATCGTCCGACTGCGAACGCCGAAACTCAGACGTTTCCGACATGATTCTTATCAGCCGGCCCAGCAAGCGGCCCTGCTGATCCATCGGGAGCGTCGCATAGTCGACGATCTCCGCCGATAAGACGTGTGCTATCTCAAGCGCCGATAGTGGCTGGCTCTGCGGGATGCTTTGGGCGGTTGCGGCAGGCGGACTAGCCGGGCGCGAGGGCGGCCGCGCTCCGCTACGTTTTCGCAGAGCCGCCGATCCGGTTGCCGATGAAAGACCCGCCGCACCCGGCTCGACTTCGTGCGGCGGGCCGGCTAAAGGGTTTGCGGCGGCCTTAATCTTTCGGGCGATGCTGACCAGTTCTTTGTTCAGGTCAGCGCCCTTTAAGCTATCCAGTGGGCGGGTCGGATCGTTGGCGGCCTGATACTTGGCGATGTCGGTTTCTTCATAGAGGCTCGCGCTGACGGCTACCCAGATGATGGTTGCGCCTTCGCGCTCGGCTGCTTCCAGAAGCGGCGGCAGCTCCTGCTCGACGATGAAATGCGAGGCAAGAAAATTCTGGCTGACCAGCAGTACGGCTACCTTCGCTGATGCGAGCGCCCTTTCAATCTCATCCTTCCACTTTGCACCAGTCTGAATTTCTGTATCCACCCAGACGCTGACCGTTCCCTGACGCACCAGGGGCATCAACGTGGTGTGGAGCTTCTCGAGCCACTTCTTGTCCTTATGACTGTAACTGACGAAGACCTGATCGCGGACTTGCTCAGGCATTGTAGTTTCCTCTATCGGCGCGGATTGTACAGTCCACCATTAGCCAGGGGCAAGCAGCGGCTGTGTCCTTCGCCGCCACCGATGAGAGCCATGTCTCGCACAATTGACAACAATGGCGTCGCGGTTTAGAGTTGGCCGCTCCCAGCGACCGGATCTATGAGTCCGTCTGAGAAGATAAACACCGCTCAGACTCTTTCACGATTCGCAACGCTTGGTTGATCCATCGGAGGAACCCGTCTGCTAATCAATGACGACGAGGGGGACTGGAGGGACGTAATGACCGACGAGAAGTTCGAAGAATATCTAAATGAACGCTACCGCGACGCGATTGGATACTACGACTCGCAGGCCACAACTAATAAGAGGATGTACAACCGGTTTCAATGGAGCATGAACGGCGGTCATGCCGGTACTGGTTGTTTCTACGAACCAGACAGAGTACTTCAGGTGGGCAGCGGCTGGTCTGTCGCTGCTGCTGGCCATCGGCACATCCGCGCTGAAGGCGTTCAAGTTCCAGGAGAACTGGATGAACTTCCGCCAGATCGCAGAAACGCTCAAGCAGGAAAGGTATTTCTACGAAGCAGAGATTGGTCCATATGCAGCGGCGCCGGATAAGCTAGCGCTGTTTGTGGATCGGGTTGAATCGTTGATCTCACGGGAAAACGCAATCTGGGTCAACGTGCACCAGCAAAAGGAAGAACCCGCCAGTAACTCGCAGAAGCGCTAGGTTCCCAGGTTGAATTGGATATCCAGGTTCTTCGGGGCTAGTGATCGCGTAGCTTCGTTAAGCTCTTCGGGCGTGAAAGGATTCTTGCCTGCGCGTAGGGCCTCGATCCAGCGTTGGCGTTGGAGGCGTAGCTCCTCGTCCTCAGCGCGGTCGACGCATTCCTGAAAGTCCTCAATTGCACCCTTGATATTACCGATGAGCGCTCGAGCAAGACCCGACTATCGCGGTAATTCCGTCCTTTTGGAGCGGCAGAGGAATCTCGAAGAAATGTACGGACGTTGGCGCTGGTCACCATTCGTCTATCCGATACTCCGATAACTCCATGGCGCGACTGTATTTCGCCTGTTCTTGAGCTTGGCAGGACACCCCAATGGCCCGTCGCGTCACGGTAATTTAGGACAAGTCTTGCGGTACGCATCGTCTTGAACGTACTTATGCCACTCCTCTACGGACAGGTTACGGGGCAACCGTCGGCATGCCTCTTCGATCAGGTCGTCTTGCCGCAAGAACCACACTCGCACAGTGTTGCTATCACTTATTGTGGTGAGGTATCTGCCGAGTAGGAAGAACCCGCCAGTAACACCAGCAAACACTAAGCCGGGTATTCTCGGCGCTCGATGTGAAGAAGCTGGATGAGTTGATCGCGTGTCAGTCGCGGTGTCAGGTACTGACTCTCGTTGACCGTTTCGGGCAGATCCCAGAACTGAGCGCAGTCACCGAGAAAACTGTGCCAGGCTAGCGGAGATGACAGTGCCAGGTTGCCATCTGCGTCCTTGGCCCGAACAGCTGCTGTCTGATAGCCAGCGCCGTGCCGACGACTTCCACGATCAGGATGGTGATCAGTAGAAGATTGTGTCTTGTGCGTTGGAGCTTCGGGCAGCGGGTTATGCGTCCGACGAACCGGGACAAGAAGGCCATAAAAACGTGGCACTCGGTCCTATCTTCCGTCGGAGCCGGAGGGTTACGCTGTCTGTTTCGAGTGCCTCAAGCCAAACAGGCAATGTCGAGATCAATGCCATCAACTTGCCTGCTTCCTATGGCAGCGTCCTTAGACCACCGTTGGACCGGCTGAATGCACGAACGCGAAGGTTTTCACTCCGGCAACAAGTTGCATTATGGCTTGTTCCGCTGTCGTGCAATCTCTTCATCCGTAGCTCCGATCCATAGCACCGTATGTTCAGAACTCACTGAGGCCAGCGTCCGCCCGTCGGTCGAAAACGCCACTGACGAGAAATACTCGTGCCCGCCGAGCGTCTTGATCTCCTGCTGGCTCTGCACGTCCCAGAGCTTCACCGTATTGTCATAACTCGCAGAGGCCAGTGTCCGCCCATCAGGTGAAAACGCCACTGACGAGACCACATCCTTGTGCCCTTCGAGCGTCTTGATCTCGTTGCGGCTCTCCACTCCCCACAGCTTCACCGTATGGTCAGCACTCGCCGAGGCCAGCATCCTCCCGTCGGGCGAAAACACCACAGAAAAGACAGCATTTGTGTGCCCTTCGAGCGTCTTGATCTCCCGCCGGCTCGCCAGGTCCCAAAGCTTAACCGTATTGTCAGAACTCCCGTTACGGTCACCACTCGCCGAAGCCAGCGTCCGCCCGTCGGGCGAAAACGCCACCGATAGGACAGCCTCCTTGTGCCCTGCGAGCGTACCGATCTCCTGCAGGCTCTGCACATCCCACAGCTTCACCGTATGGTCAGCACTCGCCGAGGCCAGCGTCCGCCCATCGGGCGAAAACGCTACTGATACGACAAACTCCTTGTGCCCTGTGAGCGTACCGATCTCCTGCTGGCGCTCCACGTCCCATAGTTTCACCGTGTCGTCAGAACTCCTCGAAGCCAGGGTCCGCCCGTCGGGCGAAAACGCCATTGACCCGACAGAAAGATTGTGCCGTGCGAGCGTCTCGGTTTCCTGCTGGCTCTGCACACTCCAAAGCTTCACCATCTGGTCTTCGCTGGCCGAGGCCAGCGTCCGCCCGTCGGGCGAAAACGCCACCGACATGACAGCAGACTTGTGCCCTGTGAGCGTCTCGGTTTCCTGCCGGCTCTGCACGTCCCACAGCTTCACCGTCCCGTCATAACTCGCCGAGGCAAGCGTCTGCCCGTCGGGCGAAAACGCCACTGATACGACAGCAGACTTGTGCCCTTCGAGCGTCTTGACCTCCTGTTGGCGTTTCACGTCCCATAGTTTCACCGTGTGGTCAGCACTCCCCGAAGCCAGTGTCTGCCCGTCCGGCGAATACGCCACTGACAAGACAGCAGACTTGTGCCCAGCCAGCGTCTCCCCCTCCTGCGGGTTCGCCACGAACCACAGCTTCACCGTTCCGTCAGCACTCGCCGAGGCCACCCAATACCCATAGGGCGAAAACGCCACTGACAAGACAGCAGAGCTGTGCCCTGCGAGCGTCTTAATCTCCTGCCGGCTCTTCACGTCCCACAGTTTCACCGTGTGGTCAGCGCTGGCCGAGGCCAGCATATCCCTACCAACAAACACCACTGAAAGGACAGCAGACTTGTGCCCTTCGAGTGTCTTGATCTCCTGCTGGCGTTCCACGTCCCACAGCCTCACCGTGTGGTCAGAACTCCCCGAAGCCAGCGTCCGCCCGTCCGGCGAAAACGCCACTGACAAAACAGCAAGGTTGTGCCCTGCAAGCGTCTTGATCTCCTGCCGGCTCTGCACGTCCCACAGCTTCACCGTATGATCAGCACTCGCCGAGGCCAGCGTATGCCCGTCGGGCGAAAACACAACTGACTCGACAGCAAGCTTGTGCCCTGCGAGCGTCTGTCGGCTCTGCACGTCCCACAGCTTCACCATCTGGTCTTCGCTGGCCGAGGCCAGTGTCCGCCCGTCGGGCGAAAACGCCACCGACAAGACAGCAAACTTGTGCCCGGCGAGCGTCTTGATCTCCCGCCGACTCTCCACGTCCCACAGCTTCACCGTCCGGTCATAACTCGCCGAGGCAAGCGTCTGCCCGTCGGGCGAAAATGCTAGCGATGTGACAGCCTCCTTGTGCCCTGCGAGCGTCTTGATCTCCTTTCGACTCTCCACGTCCCATAGCTTCACCGTATGGTCAGAACTCGCCGAAGCCAGCGTCCGCCCGTCTGGCGAAAACGCCACTGACTGGACATGATCGCGGTGCCCTGCGAGCGTCTTGATCTCCTGTCGGCTCTGTGCGTCCCAAAGTTTCACCGTGTTGTCATCACCGGCCGAGGCAATAGTCCGCCCGTTAGGCGAAAACGCCACTGACCGCAGGTACCTACTGTGCCCATAAAGCGCCTTGATCTCCTGCCGCGTCTCCATGTCCCATAGCTTCACTGTCCAGTCACCGCTCGCCGAGGCCAGTATCCGCCCGTTGGGCGAAAATGCGACTGAGGAGACAAAGGCCCTGTGCCCCTCCAGCGTCTTGATCTCGTGCCGACTCTTCACGTCCCACAGCTTCACCATTCCGTCACCGCTCCCCGAAGCCAACGAGTTTCCGTCGGGCGAAAACGCTACTGAAAAGACCGTATCACTTAGCCCTTCGAGCGTAATGATCTCCTGCCGATTCTCTACGTCCCATAGCTTGACCGTGTGGTCAGCACTCGCCGAAGCCAGCATACGTCCGTCGGGCGAAAACGCGACTGACTCGACAGTATTCGCGTGGCCTCCCAGCGTGTCTTTCTCATTGTGTCTCTCGCGCCATAAGTAATACCAATAAAAGCTCCGCAAATCTTCTCCAGGACTAGCTCCAGTGGGGGGTAAGTAAGAATTCAGCAAATCATATCCTCTTGGTGCATTGCCGCTATCAAACTCAGAACGTGCCAGGTTCATATTTGCAACATAGGTCGTAGTATTAGCCAACCGGCGTTGGTCTTCCGCCTGTCGTTTTGCATCATTGGCCCGGCGATAGCCTGAGAAAGCAATTGCCGCGGCAACTAACGCGAGAACCGCAGCGACAACCAGCGCTGCTGCGAGGCGGCGCAGACGAGACGCTGATCGCGCCTTCACCTCGAGCTCCCGGCGCCGCGCTTCGGCCAGTGCCTCTGCCTGCTCGATCTTCTCCCTCTGTTCACTGTCTCGTTCCGCGATCTCTTCAAACTGTTGTTGCTTGCTCTTCTCCAAGAATTCGATCGCGGCCTCAAACGCGGGATGATAACGTTGGGCCCAAGCTTTGTTAGGCTCAATGTGATCGTGCCAGTTGAGAGCCATTTGCAAATCGGGGTCGCCCCAAAGAGCAGCCTCTCCGGCCTCGTACAGCACTGCAGTCTCAGCCAACCTGCGATAAATCCGTGCCGATCGCGCTTCCTCTTCCACCCAGTTTCTCAGTCGCTCCCAGCCGCGGATCAAACTCTCATGCGAGATGTCAATCAACGATTCGGAGTTCAATGCAACGGCGGCAGGCGGCATCAGGAATGATCTTCCCGGTAAACGAAAGGTATCGACGACGGTGACGACTTCAGCTAGGGCGGAGTGGGTTACCGCGCAGATCTCACCCAGCATGATCGGGCGGCGAATTTCGCGGTTGTCCGGACCCTTTTCGGTCAAGGCCTTGAAGACCTTCTCGGTCACTTCGCGGTGACGGTCATCAGGCAATTCGTTGAATGCTTCGTCCGCGTGACGAGAGAGCGCTTCGGCCATTCCGCCCACAGCTTCGTAGCAGCACAGATCAATCGCTTCGCCCTCATGCACTTCTCTGTGCGGCCTTCTAACTGTCCCTTCTCCCTGTTTGACTTCGACCTCAAGGCGCTTCTCTTTCCACTCATCCCAGGCACGCATCAGCAGGTGCTGCAACACGGGCAACTGGTCCTGGTTGTCACCGACATCGTTCAGCAGCCGATTGACCAAACGCTGTGTGATCTCGCCTCCGCCTACGGCGGTGGGGCCGGTAATTGCCTCGCGGAGTTGATCGCGGGTCAGGCGCGGGGTCAGGTACTGGCTTTCGTTGACCGTTTCGGGCAAATCCCAGAACTGGGCGCAATCACCCAGAAAATCGGAACGCATTGTCAGCACAACGTAGATGTTAGCCTCGCGCTGACTGTGGGCTTCGAGCAACAGCTTGACGAAGGCTGCCGCGTCGTTCTGGTAGCGTTCGCTCTCGTCTTTGGTTTTGCGTGATGCCTCGCGCGCAAAGCGGAACAACTCCTCGAACTGGTCGACGAGGACGAGCAGGTTTTCGTTTTGGGGCATAGCGTTTTGGCGCACGGCTTCAACGAGGCCGCGACTGCCCCGCCGCAAATTTGCGTCGGTGATCGCGTTCTGAATTCCAACGTTCTCTTCGATCTCCGAGCCGAACACTTCGGGAGCGTTCAGAGCTCGCGCCAGATTGCCAACCGGGTCGTTGCCGGGGCGCACGATCGCAACCCGCCAGCCCGAACCGGCGCTCGGCATGAATCCGCCCAACAGCGCGGGCAAAAGTCCCGCGCGCACAAGCGAGGATTTGCCGCTGCCCGAAGTGCCGACGACCGCCAGGAAACGCGTGCGGCCGAGCTTGCTGATCAACTGTTCGCTTTGGCCGTCGCGCCCAAAGAAGAGATGGCTCTCCTCAAAGTCAAACGGCCGCAGGCCGGGAAAGGGGTTGGTGGGCGTTCCGATTTCCGCAGAGGCTTCGGTGAGTTCCATGCTCATCGCGACCCTCCTTTCTCTTTGTTGATCCGCGCGAGAAATGACTCCAACGAGCCAGCCTCGAATTCGGTGTAGCTCTTGATGACCAGGGCTTCTAGCGTCTTGAATCGGTCCTTCGATTGAGACTCCGGCGCGCCGATGTAAACCCCTTTGGCGAGAAGTGGGGCCGTCCGTCCATAACCCGGGAGCTTCAGCAATTCGCGCAGCTTCATCCGCAGCCAGCCTTCGCTCGCTCGACCCTGGAAAATCAGCAGCGCATCGCAGAGCAGCAGATTCTCTTTGTGGTCCTGCAAGACCTCGGCCTCGCTTCCGTCAAGCAGCGGCAGTGTTACTTCAAAACCTCTTTCGAACAGATGGT
Source organism: Candidatus Onstottus arcticum (assembly GCA_038040485.1). Lineage (GTDB taxonomy): Bacteria > Acidobacteriota > Blastocatellia > UBA7656 > UBA7656 > Onstottus_B > Onstottus_B arcticum. The sequence continues at coordinate 42,490 of JBBPIE010000037.1, read as the reverse complement.
TCTGCAGCGGCTCGACCGCATCAACGTCCTGCTGGTCGCAGATCAAATAAAGACGGGCTGCGCCACCCGCTTCACTCGGGATCGGCTCGGGCTTCGGCTTCTGAGCGAGTTTCGTCTGAATGATGGTCTTGAGGTCTTCGAGTTTGACCTGGAGCAGCTCCGAACCGTTATGCGAAGTGAAGCCGTTCTGCAACTCAGCGACAAACTTTTGCTGGCGTTCGTCCTTAGGCTGGAGGCCCGGAGGCAGCCACACCAACCTTGAGAACTCGGCATCATCACCGCGCTCGACCGCCATCTCCTCTTGCAAGCGAATGATGGAACGCTCGCTCTCCATCTCGGGAATGATGCCGTAATACTCGCCAACCAGGTGCACCGAAAGACGGCTCCGCTTGAGATACTCGCGAACGGCTTCTTGAATCGCAGGGCCTCTCAACGGAAGTTCCTTGTCGGGCAGCACCAGATGCCCGCGTTGTTGTAGTTCGCGTTTGATCTTGTCGCGCTGCTCACTCAGGTCGGAGGTTGTTTCTGCCAAATAGATGGCGGGCGTGGATGAATCGACTGACGTTACTGCTCCTGAATCTTCGTAGCTGTGCAGCCTTTCGATCTGTTGTTTGATGTCCCACGCCAGGTCTTCCAGTTTTTCCCAATACCTGGCATCGCGGTTGGGATCGATCTCAGGTCTGAACTCTCGGGCTCGCTCCGAGACCTCGTCATATTCGTAGAACTCGTAGCCCAGCAAGCCATGCAGTTGCTTCGGATGAGCGTTGCGCGGAGTAAAGGTCTTGACCACCTTGAAGACACGCGATTTGCCGTCTACAGTCAGACCTCCCTGGGACGCAGCGTTACGGCAAAACTCATCGAGTTCTCTGAGACACCACTCGGACTTCAGATAGCGAGGCGACAGGATCGAAACCAGGAGAGCGACCTTCGAGACCCTTTTCACCAGGACTTCGGAGAACTCATCGTTGCCTTGCAACTTTGGATCGCGCCATATCTTCGCCGGTTCGCCTAGAAGCTGCGCCAGGCGCTTCCGCAACCTCTCATCAAGCAACTCGACCCAGCCCTTTTGGCCTTCAGCAAGAGCTTCGTCGTCGATGTGAGCGTAGCTGATGAATATTTCGTCTTCATAACTCATTTCAGCCTCCTCACCGACTCAAAGGAACCCCCTCACTCACCCACACGAACTGAAAGCCGACGGAGGATCCAACGCATTCGTTCCGGAGTGCAGGTTGACAGAGATTTGGCCACCAAGTCCGGACCTAAAAGTGAAACGATTGTAACCCTTCTCGATGGAATTGCAAGCGACGCCCTCGACAGGTAGCGGGTCAGTTTGAGGACGTAGCATAGACTTTAGTCTGTGTCCGATGATCATCGCGTCTATCCGGTTGGAGACACAGACTAAAGTCTATGCTACGTCCTCAAACTGACCCACTACCCTTCAACAGCGTCTCAGTCGTTGCGATGAGTTGGTTACAGGAAGATCGTAAGCGGCACTGCCGTCCACTTTTCGCTGCCAAGGCGCGGAGTTCCCTTTGAGCGAATCGGACGGCGTCCGGCTTCTATCTCGTTTCTCGGTTTCGCGCGGTTCAACAGCGCCGGTGTGCGTCGCCGCCCCAAGGTGACGGGCAGTCCTCTCACAATTGACACCAACAGCCTCGCCGTTTAGAGTTGGCCGGCTTGACGAGCGTCTAACCGGTCAGGTTGCGCGCAGAGACCCGCTCCGGTTTCACGATTTCGAAACCTGGTTGATCCAACTGAGGGAGACCGGCCGTCAATCACAACGCGCAGGACTGGAGGACGTGATGACCGACGAGAAGTTCGAGGAGTATTTGAATGAACGCTACCGGCCGGCGATTGGATATTACGAATCGCAGGCCACAACCAATAAGAGGATGTACAACCGGTTTCAATGGAGCGTGATTATCATTTCGGCGGTCATGCCGGTGCTGGTTGTTTCTACGAACCAGACAGACTACTTCAGGTGGGCGGCGGCGGGACTGTCGGTGCTGCTGGCCATCGGCACGTCGGCGCTGAAGGCCTTCAAGTTCCAGGAGAACTGGATGAATTTCCGCCAGATCGCCGAGACGCTCAAGCAGGAAAGGTATTTCTACGAGGCCGAGATTGGTGCATATGCAGCGGCGCCGGATAAGCTAGCGCTGTTTGTGGATCGAGTTGAGTCGCTGATCTCACGGGAGAACGCAATCTGGGTCAACGTGCACCAGCAGAAGGAAGAAAAGAGCAAAGAGCGCTAACGCGAGGACGACAACTTCCCGATATCCGTATCAAGGCAACACTGGACTAGGTTCTTGCGCAAGTACGGGACCGGGTGCGTCTCCGTCTAGTGCCGCTGCAAGAATGCCTGCTCCTGCCCGCCCGAAAGCTCCGAGCCGCCCGCTGAGACAACGGATCTCAAACACCGCAACCCGCGAGGTCGCTTGGACCGAACCGCCGTACCTTTTGGCTTTGCCCGGCCCCAGGGTTTCCTTCTCCGGCGACTCAACCTCGACGTGTCCGCTGAAGACCTCGATTCTTGTGCGAGCGCACTCGGATTTCACGTGTACCGATACGCTCAAGTCCAGGGTTACGGTCGTTCCCTCGCGAATCGTTATGCGTCCCAGCGGAGCGAGATCCACCTCCGCAATTGCGTCTGGGTCCGTCACAATCTTGTCGTTGCTGAGGATGGTGTGCCCGGTCTTCGCCGGATTGCCGTTAACCTTTACTCCGCCTTTAACAACCTTTAGCACTCCGGTACGTTGGAGAACGGCGAGGTCTACGTAGTACTCATCCTCGGACGAAACATCCTCGTTAGGGAATGAAGACGCAAAGGAGATGAACGCTAGAGCAGCGGAAAGCAGAACCGCTGCCGCAAAACTGAACAACTGCCTCGTGTGAGTTCTTGAGACTACCATTTTGCTTTCTCTTCGAGAGCCGCTGAGGAATCTGGCCGGCGCGCTATGTGTGATACGCCTCAGGCTAGGAAACGCCGGCCGACAAGTCACCATGTACTTCAAGAAACAGGTTTGCGCCGGCCCTCGCTCCGAAGCCGGCGCAGTTCGGCGAGTTCATCGCGTACCATAGCCACGTCGGGATGACTTGAGCCAAACGCGTTTTCAAAAATCGCCTCAGCCCGCTTGTACGTAACCTCCGCTTTTTGGTATTCGCGTTGGCGAACGTGAACCAGCCCCAAGCCGTTGAGTATGAGCGCCGCGCGATTGTGCTTTAGCCCCAATTTCTTCTCTACAATCCGCAGAGCGCGCTTGAAAAGCTGCTCGGCTTCAACGTACCTGCCTTGGCCGCTGTATGCCTCCGCCAGACCGCGAAGGCTCTCCGCTACATCCGGATGATCCGGGCCGAAAGCCTTCTCGCTCAAAGCCAGGGATTGCGCGGACAACTGCTCGGCTTCCGAATATTTCGTTTGCGCCCTGCGCAGTTCCGCCAGGTTATTGATGATGCCGGCGATCGAGGGATGCTCCGAGCCTAGCGAGGTTTCCCATATTTGACGTGAGTGCTCGTAAAGCGGTTCCGCTTCCGAATATCTTCCCTGTCGAAAATAAAGCTTGCCGAGCTCGTTGAGACCCGATGCGACCCTGGAGTCCTCGGGCCCAAAGTTTTTCTCCAAGACTTGACGCGCCTGGTCTAAGCGCGGCTCCGCGTCCGAGTATCTGCCCTCGATGCGGTCCAACATACCGAGGCTCAAAAGGATGCCGGCGATAATGGGGTGGTCGAGTGACAGTCTCGCGCTCCGTATTGCAAACGCCTCGTTCAGTCGCTGGCGTGCCTCGGCGTATCGGCCCTGTCGGAGATAGAGTCCGCCGAGAGAGGCGAGGGTATCCGCAAGCCTGCCCTGGTCGGGCGGGGAATATTCGTTCAGGAGTTTTTGGGTGCGCTCGTACAACGCTTCGGCCTTATCGTATTTGGCTTGGTCGCTATACAGCCTGCCGAGATTCAGCCAGATGTCGCCATCGGAAGCTTCAGCGTCAGGGAACTGATTGATGATCCCCAAGGATCGCTCGAAAAGGGCCTCGGCTTCTGAGTACTTGCCCAGAATGCGGTACAGCGATGCAAGATTGCTGAGGCTCTTGGCAAGATCGGGATCGTTGCTCTTCAGATGCGCTTCGAAGATCTTCAGCGACTCCTCGTACAACGGCGCCGCTTCTTTGTACTTGCCTTCATCGGAATAGACGGCTGCAAGATTATTCAGGCTCTCGGAGACAGCCAGCGGGTCCGGTGCCTCGGAGTTGCGTCTGATTTCCAATGCCCGCTGGTTAAGGCGTTCCGACTCGGCGTACTTGGCTTGCTTTCGATAAACTTCGGCTAGATTGTTGAGGCCTAGAGCAACATCGGGATGATTCGGTCCCAGGTCGCTCTCCCTAATGTCCAATGACCGTTTGAATACCTCTTCGCACTCTGAATAGTCACCGGCCTCGTATAAAGCCAACCCAAGGCTGTTGAGAATATCGCTGTCATTCGGCCGGATTGCTATTGCCTTCCGAAATGCCTCGGCCGCCTCTGTGTACTCCGCTACCTCGTACAATGCCTGGCCGAGGAAGAAAGCTGCATCGGTGATCCGTGCTTGCTCCTGTTGGCTGAGGTGGCCGCCGAGCGCACCCGCGCCAAGAAAGAATGCTGCAAGCGGGACTCTTAGCCCGCCAAGACTCGCCCCCGCTTCCACTTGCTGGAGCAGTTCTCCCAGAATCTTCTTTTCTTCGGCATAGTCTCCTTTGAGTTGGGCTGCCAGTCCTCGATCCAACGCGTCTTCTGATTTATCAAGCGCCAATATTTCCTTATACATTTCGTCCGGGTTGTAACTGTGCTCCTGGGCCACTTTCGACAGTGCGGCCTGGCGGCCCTCGGGGGTTAGCTTCTCGCTGGGCGTCTTCGGGGCACTTGCAGCGTTGACCTTGGATGCGAGCGCTCTGCGGACCAGGTTTGTCTGCAACGCTGCCTTATCGCCAAGCGGTATCAGCACCACCTCATCGAAATCCAACGGGTCGCCACCCAGGCGCTTCACCTTAACCCGGCCTTTCCAGGGCGAGACTATGATGAGCGACGAGGGCGTCTCCTGTTCTGCGACGAGAAAGACCTCTTGGTCGGGTTTGATCGTTCGGGGGAATTTCAGCGTGGTGTTGCCAGCGCCGTCGGTTGGCTGACTTGTGGAATTGACGCCTCTTGTTCCCAGTTTGACTCCTCTAAGCGGCTGGTCGTGCGCGTCGTGAGCGTGCACGACGACGGTCGTCGAGGTAGTCAGGATCAAACCGGATAAGATCGCAAGTGCCGCGACAGCCGTGACGATCATAACGGCAGCGGCGAGAAGAACCTTCGACCTGGTCCGGTATTTGGGCGCGGTCTTCTCAAGCCCTTGCTGAACTTGCGTTGTTGCGGGGGTGGTGGCGCTCGTCTCCTGCCGCTCTTCGGCTCGTCTGGTTCGTCTTGGTTGCGGCGTCCTTGCAACAGCCGTCCCTCCGCCCGCTCCAGCCGCGAGGGACACTGGCCGGCCCGCAGGCAAGGAGGGCTCGAGAGCTTGCTTGACCGTTTCGCAAATCTTAACCAACTCTCTATTCAGCTTAGCGGGGCTAAGGCTATCGAGCGGCCGCGCCGGGTCGTTTGCGGCCTCGTAGTTCCTTATGTCGGTTTCGCTGTAAGCGCACGCGCTCACGGCTACCCAGAGGATGGTGAGCCCGTCTTTTTCGGCAGCCTCAAAAAGACGCGGCAACTCATGTTCGGCGGCGAAGTCCGACGCGAGGAAGTTAGGGCTGACCAGCAACACCGCAACTTTTGCGGAGGCGAGCGCCTTCTGGATTTCGTCGAGCCACTTGGCGCCGGCTTTTATCTTGGTGTCGTCCCAAAACTGAACTTTGTGAGTGCGCTCGAACGGCTTCAGGTGGGTGTGCAGTTTCTCAAGCCACCGCTGATCTTCGTGGCTATAGCTTATGAAGACCTGATCACGCATGACCGCAGACCTTCCTGCAAGACGCGGTTGTAAACGGTAGTTAGGTCACTCGCGGGTTGAGTGTGTGTGCGATGCATGCGGCCGAACCCGCCTTCCCGCGAAGGCCCAAAGGTTATAGCAAACTGCAGGTAGTGTCTAGCGGTTTTCGAGCAGATTTGGTGCGATCGGTCACTCTGGCAGCGGTGCCCTAGGATACTCGCACGTCACCGCGTATGGCTTCGAACTGATCAAGAGGAGGGAGCCTGGCATTTATCTTCGAAGCTCTTGTCCTGAGCCAGAAGGGGACGATATTTACCTTGCCCGCGCTTCACTTTGCTCATTAGATTCGGCTCTGCGGATTCAATCAGTTATCCAGACCAAGGTGTGTCCCTTCTCACGCTGTGGCACCCTCTGCCTACCGATCAGTCCCTCGATCTTCAGCGCAGGCTTGTCAACCCACGCCGCGATCCAATCTTTCAGGTCACTCTCCCAGGTCAGCGGGTGCGCGAGTGCAAGCGCCCAGGCGGTATCGTAAGGTAGCCGGCGCTTAGCCCTCAATGCCTGTTCAACCGAGTCTCGTGCTGGTGAGAGATAGCGAGTTCTCAAAGACTCATAGTAGGTTGAGTAGTAGTTTGAGTCTTGTGACAGATCACTTGAAAAGAGATCTCTCATCCCGCTCATCTGCTCACGCCGCCGTCTCTGAGCCTCCGCTCGGGCGTGCTCCATTTCCTTCATTGCCCTCTTCTCAGCATCCTTAAATGCATCGAGGCCGCTATCGTGGCGAGTGGCATAGATCAGGTTGAAGTGAGTGCGGTCCTTTTCTGGATGGAGCACTATTGCCGGAGATACGTGCTTGAAACGGCCAGTCCGTTTCACGCTTTCACAGTACTCGGCAACAAGGGCATCTTCCCGATCCTGCTTTGCCAGTCCTTCGATCCGGGACTTAAAGTCAGCCGAGCCAAACAGTCTAATGAAGCTCTCTCGCGTCTGATCCTGCGGTGACTCTATGAATCGCTTGATGTGACCAGTAATAAAATTGATCAGCGCTTCGCCGGGATTGAGTTTCAACAAGGGCCCGATGTCTTGCATCGCGAAACCTGTCCAGCCGGTCGGATCGATGAAAATAAACGGAAAAGTATTCGCGTCCTGTCCAACGAAATCGAGAATCGCTTGGATAGAAGATTCCAGTTCACCCTTGTGCGGCTTAATCTCGACGTCGGTAATCTGATCAGCGTATTGCTCGAGCCTCGCATACGCGGCAGGCTTCTTCTCGAGGAAGAAACAACGCAGCCGGATATCGCTGCCCCTCGCACGGTGTGTTTCCCGCGCCTTCCTCAACTCTGCCAATGCGATCGCGAACGAGGTATCCTTTAGTTCTTGCGAGCGCGACTTCCACGGACCTGAGAAGCAATCTACGTAAGTGATAGAGCTCCAGTTAAATCCTATGATGATCGCGAAGCGTTCGAGATACTTGCCCAGGATCAGATGCTTGACCAGCGTCTGTTCCCGGCCTTCGTAGAGATTTGCTTCGCTCATAGCGCTGTCTACAGAGCGTATGCGGACCGGATTTCGTTCAGAAGATTAAGGGACTCGCTTCGATCAATTCCCGAATCACGGACGCGTTGTGGAAACTCATCATAGGTTCGGCCATCAAGCAACCGTCCCGCTTCGTTCTTTCGAACGCCACCCCACTGCTTGAAGAAGAAGGGCACCCGCGCCTCTCGGCATTGCCTTCGAATGTTTCGGACCCAAGCCTTCGCCATCGGCCTTGCTCCGGCTCCACTTTCGCCGCCGACTATTACCCAGTTGATATTATCGAGATTGATTTTGCCGAGGTCTTCCAAGAGGGGTTCGATAGAAAGGAAGCGCAGCAGTGCGGATGACTGGCGGAGATGATCTATGCGTGGAAGCCCGTGCTTCTTGTTCTCGACGCTCACACCCCACCAGATATGCCGCTCTTTCGCCGCGAACTCTATCTTAGAGTTCAACAGATCACGCATACGTTCCGACCGCTTGGTCAGGACCTGAAACGTGTGCCATCTCGCCGCCGTCATCACTCGCGCGACGGACACGACGTAGTCGTCAGGCACATCCTCTTGGAACAGGTCGCTCATTGAGTTAACAAAGATCTTCTTGGGTGTTCGCCACAGCAACGGCTGCGTCAGCTTGTCGGGCACTAGACGCAAATCAAAGCCTTGCTCGTATGGATGCCTGGGCACGCCGCGGAATCTCTCCGCGAATGTTTCGGCGTAGCAATGCGCGCAGCCAGGACTGATCTTTGTGCACCCTCGAACTGGATTCCACGTAGCATCCGTCCATTCTATTTTGGATGTTTCACTCATTTTACCTCTCCGCACCAAAGCGAACATCTGTCGAAGATTAACGAAAACAATCGATTCGAGTCAACTCGAAGAAATCGACTCGATGGGGGAAGCGCTTGCAACGCTAACCGGGGGTTCGACGAAGTTTTAGCACGAACGCGTTGGGTGCAGCCACAGAAAAGGAAAAGGCTGAGGAGGTCAACCTCAGCCCCGATCTCGAAAATGTATCGTGCGCGCTAGATATCCAAATTCTTCACATCCAGAGCGTTCTCTTCGATGAACTTTCTGCGAGGCTCGACTGCGTCGCCCATCAATACGGTGAACATCTCGTCGGTCTCGACCGCGTCGTTCACCTGAACGTTCAGGATCGTTCGAGTCTCCGGATTAAGAGTCGTCTCCCAGAGCTGCTCGGGGTTCATCTCGCCCAAACCTTTGTACCGCTGAATGGAGAGGTCTTTCTTGGCGGCGCTCATCACGTGTTCCAACAGCGCCGGACGCGAGTCGATAGCTGTATGAGTGCCGTTTTCGCTGATCAGAAAGGGCGGCCGGCTCAAATCCTGGAGCTCGCCATAAAGCTGCACGGCTTTTTGAAATTCGACGTGAGTTGCAAGCTCCCAATCGATAACGATCCGGCCGTTGCCGCGCGACCGCGCCACGGCGATCTCGAACTTGCCGTGTTCTTCGTCGCCTTCGATCTCGGTCTCGTAGTTTCCAGCCTCGAGCGCTTTGGCGACTTTCTCCAGATGCTTCTCCTTCTCGAACACTTCGTGCAGTTTCAGTCCGCCTCCCGACTTCAATACTCCATCAGGTCCGGCGAGCGCTTCGATAACGATATCGACTATCTTGCGGTCGTGAACGCGGCGTTCGAGCTTGTCGAAGTAGTTGTTCATCTCCGCAAGCTTCTCCAGCGTCTTGCGAAGCTCCGCGCCCTTCAGCTCCTTGTCCGTCGCTTTCACCGTGACCTTGATGTTCTCGGTAGCCTTGCCCATCAGGTATTTCGACAGCTCCTTCTCGTCGTGCATGTACTGTTCGTGTTTGCCCTTCTTTATCTTGAACAACGGCGGCTGCGCGATATAGATGTGCCCGTGGTCGATCAGCTCGGGCATCTGCCGGTAAAAGAAAGTGAGCAGCAGCGTGCGAATGTGTGAGCCGTCAACGTCCGCGTCGCACAGCAGTATGACCCGGTGGTAGCGAAGCTTTGCCAGATCGAAGTCCGTCGTGCCAATGCCCGTCCCGAGCGCGGTGATCATCGTTCGGATTTCCGAGTGGCCGAGCATCTTGTCGTAGCGCGCCTTCTCGACGTTGATGATCTTTCCCTTGAGCGGGAGTATCGCCTGATATTGGCGGTTTCGGCCCTGCTTGGCGCTGCCGCCGGCCGAGTCGCCCTCGACCAGAAACAGCTCGCACAGCGCCGGGTCCTTTTCGGAGCAGTCGGCGAGCTTGCCCGGAAGCGCGGCGGAATCGAGCGCGCCTTTGCGGCGAGTCAGGTCGCGAGCCTTGCGCGCCGCTTCGCGTGCGCGGGCCGCGTCGATCGCCTTGGCAATGATCTTCTTGCCGACCGAAGGGTTTTCTTCAAAGTAACGGCCGAGGTTCTCATTCACGAAAGCTTCGACCTGTCCTTTGACGTCCGAGTTGAGCTTGCCTTTGGTCTGACCCTCGAACTGCGGCTGAGGAAGCTTTACGCTGATGACTGCGACCAGTCCCTCGCGAACGTCTTCCGGAGCAAGCTTCTCGTCGTCCTTTTTGAACAGCGAAGACGACTTCGCATAGTTGTTGATCGTCCGCGTCAATGCCGCGCGAAAGCCAGTCAGGTGCGTGCCGCCGTCAACCGTGTTTATGTTGTTCGCGAATGAATGCACGATCTCGTTGTAGCCGTCGTTGTACTGGATGGCGACTTCGATCCCGACAGGGTCGGCGTCGATCGATTCCTTCTCGAAGTGAATCGGCTGAGGGTGCAAGATGTTTTTGCTTTTGTTCAGGTGTCTCACAAACTCGGCGATGCCGCCCTTGTAGAAAAACTCATGAGACTTCTCGGTTCGCTCGTCGAGGATGGTGATGCGAATGCCGGAATTCAAAAACGCTTTCTCGCGCAACCGCTGCGAGAGCGTGTCGAAGTTGAACTCGATCACATCGAAGATCTCAGTGTCGGGTTTGAATGTTACTTTCGTGCCTCGCCTTTTGGTGTTACCGGTCTGCTGGAGGCGGGCCAGCGCGATGCCACGCGCGTACTCCTGCTCGTAAGTGTGTCCGTCGCGCCAGATCTCAAGAGTCAGCTTCTCGGACAGGAAGTTCACGACCGAGACGCCCACGCCGTGAAGCCCGCCCGAAACTTTGTAAGCGTTCGTATCGAACTTGCCGCCGGCGTGAAGCTTGGTCAGAACGACTTCGGCGGCCGATATCTTCTCCTGTTTATGGATGTCGACTGGGATTCCGCGGCCGTTGTCGATGACTGTGATCGAATTGTCGAGATGAATAAAGACTTCGACGCGGTCGCAGTAGCCTGCCAGCGCTTCGTCGATTGAATTGTCAACAACCTCGTAAACCAGATGATGAAGACCGAGTTCGCTTGTTGAACCTATGTACATCGCCGGCCGCTTGCGAACCGCGTCTCGTCCCTCGAGAACCGTGATCGAAGCCGCGCCGTAATCCTGTGAGCTATTGGCCACACTCGTCTCCTTAGTCAAAACTTGCTTCAATGGTCTGCCCGGCTTCGCCGCCGTCTCGCTCCACAAGCTCATCTGGCTGGAAGCCGCGCCCATCCGTTTCATCGTTAACCCCGTCCGGCGATGGCCGGATCGCCGCAGTGCCTGCCTCGACAGTCGCCCGGCCTCGCTCCACGCAGTACACGGAAGCGCGGTCGCGGTAGCGATTGGCTATTGCCCTGCGCGACGTGCTGACAAAGGTTTGAACCCGGCCTTCAAGCTCGGAAAGTAACGATTCAATCCGTCCTCGATCCAGCTCGGCATCGATGTCATCGATGAGCAAAACGGGGCTTTCGTCGTAAATCTGAGTATAGATTGAGACCTGCGCTAAATCAAGGAGTAATAAGGCACTTCGCTGCTGGCCGGCGCTTCCGTAGCGGGACACTTCGCGGCCGTCGGCCGTAATCTCCAGATCGTCGCGATGGGGCCCGATCAGCGAGTGTCCGGCCTCAATTTCAGCCTTCAATCTCAGCGCCAGTCGCTCGCGAAAAAGTTCGGCGAACCGATCCAAATCGCCTTTACCTTCGAGCTGCGAGCGGTAGCGCACGTTTATGCGTTCGGCGCCGAACAGCGCGTGCCCGTGGTCGTTCGTTTCAAGCTCGCTGTTCAACCTTTCGACATAGCTCGTCCGGCCATTGTGAATATCGGCGCCGAGCTCGACGAGTTGGTCGTTCCAGGCTTCGACCTCACTCTGGAAGCGCTGCGGCTCGTCGCTCGCGCTCGCTTCGCCGAGCAACCGGTTCTTCTGCTTGATGACGTTGTTGTACCGGGCAAGCGTGCCGAGAAATGATGGGGAAGCGCTCACAACGCCTCGGTCAAGAAAGCGCCGGCGCCGGCCCGGATCGCCGCGAATCACATCCATTTCTTCGAGCGAGAACACAAACACATCGAGATTGCCGATGTAGCGCACCAGCGCTTCGCGCTTGCCGTTGAGATAAAGCTCTTTTGTGTTTTCGGTGAGGAGAAGCTGCACCTGTTTGGTGAGCGAACCTCGCAAGGTGTCTCCTCTAAGAAGACATTGCGGCTGGTCGAACGCGATGCACTCTCGAACCTGGGTTGTCCGAAACGATTTTGTCGTGCCGAGAAGGTAGATGGCTTCCAGCCAGTTGGTCTTACCGTGAGCGTTGTCGCCGTAGAAGATGTTGAGCCCCGAGCCGAACTCCGCGAAGCCTTCAAGGTTGCGAAAACCTGAAGCTTCAATTCGAGTCAGCAGCATAGTTGAATCTTAGCAGAAACGGTTCAGAGCGTCATTCGAGCAAGACGAATCGGGTGCGCTTCAACTCTTCGCGTAGTGTGGTCCAGCCTGGTCCGCTGGCCGCGTAGCGGCTTCCTGTCGATAGAAACGCGACAATGAGTCTTAGACTGGCCGCATCGCGGCTACCTGAACCGTACTGCATCTTGCGCACTGGCCAGCGCTTCGAAATCTGTCGCTCGGGAGGTAGCCGCGGCTGATCTGATTGTCCGATACTATCGATAGGCAACCGCTACGCGGTCCCGCTCACTTGTACGCGAAAATCTGACGCGCACTCCTTCAATCTCTCAAGTTTGACAAGCCGATTAGCTCTGATATAGCTTTGCTGCCTGATTTCAGAATGGGTGATTCGGGCCGCCTGGCTAGAGGGACTATCGAGCGTGATGCGGCGAATCAGAATCGAAATCAAAGGCAAAGACGAATTCTGGGGCCGCGCGTTTCACGTCGAGTGGCAAGACCAATTCCCTGAACGAAAGTTGCTCGACGACGGCGAAGGCCATTATCGCGCTGACCCGGATTGGCTCGACGATCTGGATCGAATTGGGTCTCAGGTTTCTTGCCGCGTCGTGCGCGCTCCTGAGAGCCCGGAGCGCAGACGGTTGTTCAGCTCGGTGCTGAAACGCCGAGCCTGACGGACTCGACGGGCTGGATTGACATCCCGGATGGAGGTGTTGATGGCGAACGATAAGGACGAGATAACTCGCAGAGAAGCGATCAAAACTATCGGCGTTGGAGCCGGTGTCATCGCCACTCTGCCCGTGCTTGGAGCAAGGTCACAGGCTCAAGAAGCGCCCGCGCACGTTCACGCAAACCACGCAGCGCAATCGACGGCCGCCGCGCAACCGCAACCGCTCCGCTTCTTCACCGAAGACGAAAACCGCACAGTCATAGAGATGTCTGAGCGCATCATCCCCGCCGACGATAGCTCGCCCGGCGCAAAAGCCGCGAAGGTCAACGAGTACATCGACCTGATAGTCAGCGCATCGCCCGATCCAACGAAGCAGACCTGGCGTGAAGGACTGGCGGCGATCAACAAGATGAGCCGCGACCGGTTCGGGAAGCAGTTCCCCGACGCGAGCGTATCTCAGCAGATCGAGTTGCTAAACGAGATCAGCAAGAATGAGAAGTCGCCTCAAACTGTCGAAGAGAGATTCTTCCGCACGATCAAGTACGCAACCGTCGATGGCTACTACACGTCCGAGATCGGCATTCACAAAGAGCTGCACTACAAGGGCAACACTTATCTGAAGGAGTTCACCGGCTGCACGCACCCCGAGCATCAGCAGTAGCGACCTGGGAACGCGGGCGACCTGGGAGCGCGGGCGTCCCACTCGCATGAATTCGATCGGTTCTTAAATGGCAATCAGCGGCGGTTCCGCCCGATCGCGAAATGACTTCCGAAACCTCGAACCCATTCCTGGTTGTACCTCGTGAGATGATGACTTGATTCTCGGCATATTTTACGGAAACGTTTGTTTTAGATTCAAAGTCTGCCCGCCTACGAATATCTTGCCGCCGCGACTTGTCGGCCCGGGATTAGGCGCCACAGAGTAACTAATCACAGCGTTACCTATTCCCAAGCTGGCCGAAGTGATCGTTATCCAACTGACACTGGTCGCAGGCTGCCATCCGCATTCTGCTGATGTTTGCAGGCTGATAGTCCGAGTTCCACCGCTTCCGCCGATTGTGGCATTCGTAGGCACAATTCCATAAACGCAACCGGCTGTGTTCTGAAGCACCGTAAAAGTCTGCCCCGCTATAGTCAGCGTACCGAACCGTGCGCTGCCAGTGGAGTTCTCGCGCAACTCGAAGCCAATTTGACCGTTGCCGGTTCCGCCCTCTAGTGACTTCAGGATTATCCAACTGTCATTATTTACAGTCGTCCAGCTACAAGAGCCGGACGTTATGACTGTGACCTCTCCGCTACCACCTCCTCGAGGCAAGAATACACTCGTCGGAGTGATGGAATAGCCAGTGATGACTGTTGTAGCGGTCGAACTGTTGTTGTCGAGGTTAGGGTCGGTAGTGTTGAGGCCGACCCCCGCTGTATTCACTATCGTTCCGCCTGCTGCTGGCGCAACGACGATCGTGATTGTGACTGAAGCGCTGCTCGCCATTGTTCCAACATCGCAAGTAACGGTGCTCGTACCACTGCAGCTTCCTTGGGTCGACAGCGCCGAGACAAACGTCACACCGGAGGGCAGTTCGTCCCTGACAGTGACTCCCTCTGCTGAGTTTGGCCCTGAGTTGGTGACTGTGATTGTGTAGGTGAGCAGGTCGCTGCACAGGATAGGATCCGGCGAGTCTGTGATGCTGAGAGATAGATCGGCGGAGATGCCGTCGCAGACGTCGCCGATGCCATTACCGTTGCTGTCAGCTTGATCCGGATTATCAATCAACGGACAGTTGTCGAAAGCATTGAGAACTCCGTCACCGTCAACATCTGTGCCTCCCAAACCTGCGTTTAGATAATCAATCGCGGTCAATTCGTCTCCCGCAAAAACGGTGGTTAGAATGTCTCCATCGCTGAAATCCTGTGAGTTGCGGAAATCATAAACTAGAGATGTCCAGTCATCTTGACTAACCAATGTCTGGCCGGGGCTGGCAGGGCAAGCGCCCACGTCGCTTTGAAAATTTATGTCCGCGCTGATTGGGTTGTTAGGCACTCCATTATTGTTCCAGTCGATGGAACCACTGCTGCGTCCTATAGCGGAAACACCGGTTGCGCCGATGCCGAACCTGGTAAGAAGGCCCGCGGCGCCGTTTATGCCACCGGCCTCGTTCAGGGTGGTTTCGTTCAAGGCGGGTAGTGGACCGCCGTTGAAGCCGCGAGCGTAGTCCAGCGGACGATTAGTGCGTATTGGCATGTTAGGGGCGCCTGGGACTCCCACAGGTATGCCTGCGGCGTTCATCTGCCGCGAATAACTCATAACGCTCAGATAGTTGGGTTTGCAGTTTATATGGTCAACACCGCCGTGTCTGAGCCCCAGCGTGTGCCCCATCTCATGCATAAACGTCCCGGCCTGTATGTCAGCCCATTCTCTGTCGAATGTTGCACCGCCCCACCTGTTGGCCTGGATCCTGGCTTGTTTTTCCCAGTCAGGTATAGCCGCTGGCTCGTGGACTCGAAGGCTTACTATGAAATCATTTCCCGGCAATTCAGCTCTGCCCGATGAAACAGGGGCCTCCGTATGATCGTGGGCGAAAATGCAGTATCGAAAGATCAAGCGGCGCGCCCCGAGCACACTGGCGCAGTTTGCTGAGGACCGATCGGCAGCACTGCCGAAGTGCCCATCATTGGCCCCGATTCCACACATGTTTCCTTGATTTCCCGCCGCATTGCTGCCCCACTTGAGATCGTAAAAGTCATCGGTAGCCCCAGGACCACGACTTGCGAAGCGAATGCTGTTAATCTCAGGCAGGCTTTCGTCAACCATCGCATGCAAAGTGATGCCATTCGCTCCAGCGAGATTCGTCACCGGCGCCGCCGCAAACGCGTTAGTGACGGCCTGGATGACAGTTGCACCGGCCAGCGGATTTCCGTCCGGCCTCCTGTCGGGTCTGTGTGTATGACCACCGCCATCCATGTAGTCGATCTCAACGAAGAGGTCCTTCCGAGTGGGATTGCTGTTGAATGGAGCTTGGTTGAGCGCAAGATCAATCGTGCCGTTGCCGTCAAAATCGACACCCATTGTTTCCCAGTTGTCGAGCAGCCCATCCTCATCTGAATCAAGATGACTGCCGCGCACGATAGTGTCTCCCATATTGGTTGATGCAAAGAAGGCAACCTTGTGATCTCCAAGACGCTGCGTACGGGGCATGAATGCATCATCCGTCGTAGCGTTTGCAATCTGGTCATATACGACGACGTCCGTAATGGTTCGAGCGCCTATCCGGTCGTTGATCTGGATGACCGGAATGGGTCTGAATGGTTTCTCCCGAAGGTTTCCTGACTCCAACTTCACATCTACACGAATTGTCCAGAGCCCCCTTTGAGCGGAAAAGACTTGAGGCGCGGAACTGGCCCGATTCGGCGTGCCGATGAACGACACAACAAATGAGTCATCTTGGATTCCAGCCGCGCCGAGGGACTGATGAGCGACAGCGACTCGGCTGTTGGCGTCAAATGAATTGAGAAATGACGCATTAGCGGCGTCCAATTCCAACTCACCATTTTGGCAAGTCTCGCCGGGGTCACAAACGCCATCGTCGTTGCCGCCTGCCGCGGGAATGTTCTCGATTTGTCTGTTGGCGATTCTAATAATCCTGCGCGTACCACCTCCGATATCTATGCTGGCGAATATACCCGGGCCCTCGGTGAGATTGAGCGCGTTTGGTCCGAGGTTACCGTAGAAGACTATGACCTGACCGTCATCACTAATACCGGGACGCTCTCCAAGAGCTGAGAATCCCATTGCGGTTGTTGCGATGTCTGTGAAGGCAGCGAGATTGTAGTTGTAGAGTCGGATAGGATTGGTGGAGAGACTCCCCGCACGGACGATGAGAGTTCCATTGTCCGAAAGCATGGGCGCCGGCGTCGCATTCTGCGGTGTTTGACTGAAGCTGGGATCGGTTCTAATTCCTGTTATCAGTAAGGCAGTGAAGGTGGTTTTCGCCTGTCCGGAAAATGCTAGCTGGCGGCTGTTGTTCGGGCTGTTGTTGAGACTGGGATTTGGAAAGATCCTAGCGAAATCATTGAAAGCCGCAGTGCTTCCAGCGGCCACGATGGAAGTATTCGTGGTATTGCCATCCCATATTCTCAGTTGTTGGTTCAGACCGACATTCTCGACGACCGCTATTTGTTTTGAGTTGTTAATCTGGCAATTCCCTAAGAATGTATTATTTGACCCGGGTGCGTTCAGACTCGTGTAGGTGCCCACGGCATTACTAACGAACACATTTTTTCCGCCCCCGGTAGTCGTGCCGATGAAAGACACCACGCCACCGTCATTAATTGAAGGCGCAGCTAACACGCTCGCCAACGGCGCCTCGTTGCTCGCAGCAATAACATCGAGCTTATAGAACTTACCGGATACGATGGTTGGACCCTGCGCGTGACCTCTCTCGCGTTGCGACACTAGGAACCAGAAAGCGAGAAGGACTAGCAACAGAATGAAGCTTCGTTTCAAAGACATGGAGCCTCCTTGTGAGCCGAGAGAGACCTATTCAATTTTCAGATTCGGAAGAGGCCCGCGGCAACTGCTTGCTTGGGCCTCGGGTGTGAGCGTGAGAAGACCTTTGCGTTACGTTGATCCTTCGATCGCGTAGAGATAACCATCACTACTTCCTACGTAGACTACTCCACCCGCGATGACGGGAGAAGAGACTGCATGGCCTCCCATTTTTGACTTCCACTTTTCCTGTCCTGTCTTGGCATCCAACGCATAGAGATAGTCATCGGTACTCCCAAAGTAAACTACTCCGTCGGCAACCGCAGGAGAGGAATCCATTGCGACCGCGTTTTTGAACTCCCACTTCTGGATTCCAGTGTTGATGTTTACCGCATAAACATGCTTACCATAGAGTGCGAAATAGACCAGGCCATCACCCACAACAGGGGGCGAGATGAATCCACCTTCTGCTTTAAACTTCCACTTCTCGGCTCCCATTTGGGCGTCCAGCGCACACAGCAATCCGTCCCGGCTTCCATAATAGACCACTCCCTTGCTAACGGCCGGCGCGGGTCCGCCCGCCTCAAAGCTCCATTTTTCTTTACCTGTCTGAGCATTCAATGCATGAAGATAACCCCTTGAACTTGAAACTGGATCACCAGTGGTTCCAAGATAGACGATGCCACCCGCGACAACTGGGACAGAGACCATTCCAAGTTCTATCCGAACCTTCCATTTCTGCTGCTTCGTGTCGAGGTCAACCGCCTGGATCTCTCCGCCAAACACCCCGCCGGGGATCAATCGATGAACGCTCCAAAAGTAGATAACGCCATTCGAGATGACGGGGGAATAGTCCACGGGGTTATCTGCCTTGAACTTCCACTTTTCCCCTCCTGTCAACGCATCTACCGCATAGAGGTGCCCACCGCTGCCTTGATAAAGCACTCCGTTTGCAATCGCCGGCGCGGCGGTGACGTATCCTGGAGTTTCGAACTTCCACCTCTGTCGTCCAGTTTTGCTGTCCAAAGCGTAGATTCCATCAGGCGGTCCACAAGGAGTATAGTCAGTGCAACCGCTTGAGCTTGCAGCATATATTACGCCAGCACCAGCTATGGGATAGGCCGTCGCTCGTAACTGAAACTTCCACTTCAATCCGCCAGGAGTTCGGGACAGCGTTTTGGGATGGGATGTAAACGCTAACAGTCCAACACAGCTAAACAAGGCAACGATACACTTAGCAATGCGATTCATTTTGAAGAAGCCTCCGGTAATTTCGATAAATCAGATTACCAACCTGAGCGGCTTAATCTCCCCTGATACCGCGATCTTCACCTTTTGTCCCCGATTGCCCTTCCCCGCTTGAAGAACGTAGTTGAAACCCTCGTAGATGGGAATCTCGAAGCGTCCCTGGTCGTCAGTGTTCACCAGAAGATAGTCAAAAGCGTCATCGTACCGGAGCCTTACTTCGGCTCCTATGATAGGTCTTCCATCCAAGCGCACGACCATCCCGGTAATCAAACGCTGCTTCAGCGGTGCCTCGAATTCACTCTGCTTAAGCACATAGCATGGAAGTGCTGCAGCTTTGGAAATCCTTTCGGCTTCTTCGCCGGGCACGAACTTTAGAAGCGGCGTCCGGGAGCTGCCGCCCTCCGGGTTAACATTTGTGAGATACAGAAGGTCTCCGATCGTTTGATCACAACTAACGCTCCGCGTCATAGAGAAGGTCCACCGCTGTCTCCTCTTTAGAACGCGCTCAGGGATCAATCTCATGCACGACGACTCGTATCGAACCACGAGATACTCGCCTGCATACTTCTGTCGGTCCTTCTCTCCAGTGCGAACAATCAGGTGTTGCCAACAGGAGCCGCCTGAGCCGCCTAAGCCAACATCGTAGGCGACGACGGCGCCGGTTACTTTCTCCTTTTCAATGCCTTGACCACGGCCGTGAGCACTCGCGCTTAAGAAAAGGACGGCTATGACAGAAACAATGTGTTTATTGAACATTAGCTTTACCTGGACATAGAACGAGATGCACTCCGCAATATTGCTATGAATAACTTGCCCTTCACTTAGTTGCGATGCCCTTTCTGCTCCTCTAACCTTTCAACTCGAGTCCTCAAGAGTTCTCTCAGCTGACTGATTTGATGACCAATCTCAGAGGTTCGATTTTACCGGTTGCGGCTATCGGCACAGATTCTCCGTATACCCCATCCATAAGTACTCGCACTCTGTACCTGAAACCTATATAGGTCCAAATCGCGAACCGTCCTTGATCGTCAGTCTTGACCATCATCAGATCCGAATCAACATCGGCATATCCGAGCGAGACGTAAGCTTCAGCGACAGGACGACCATCAGGCAATAGGACCACCCCGGTAACTAGACGCTGCTTCAATGGCTCGAATTCACCTGAACCAAGCACGTAGCACGGTAATTTCCTATTTGCAGGAATCTTTTCTTTTTCACTTCCGGCAACGCGCCTAACCCGCGGTATCTGATATGCCCCTCCTGTGGGACTCATGTTCTTGATGTACAGAAGGTCGTCCAACAGTTCATCACACTCCGCATTGCGTGTGAGGGAGAAGCGCCACTGCGGCCCTGCTTTGAGAGCTCGCTCCGGAATAAGCCGCATACACGAGGTTTCGTAGCGAACTATTAAGTACTCCTTTCGGTTGATACGGTTCTCCGTCCGGACAATTATCGTCTGCCGACAGGAGCCATTCGCGAGTTCCAATCCAACATCATAAGCGACGACGACGCCGTTTACTTTCTCCTTTTCAATCCCTTGACCCTGGGCCTGAGTACTTGCGCTCAAGAATCGTTGGCTATTGGTTAACGCGACCTTCGATGCAGGCTTCTTAGGAGAATCAACGGATTCTCCTTTCAATGAAGTGTCGGGCTCATAATCAGGATCGCAAGCATCGCCAAAACCGTCACCATCGCTATCCTTTTGGTCAGGGTTATAAACTCCGGGACAGTTGTCATCAACGTTCTTGATGCCATCTCCATCAGCGTCTACAGTGCGAGCAACGTCTGTTAGGATCTCGTCGGTTATCTCCTCCTTGCTTGGATTTTTCCCTGTTGCGTATGTAATTCCCTCTGATGCAATCGTCACGATATGATCAAGCGGAATGCGGTTGTGATTCCCTTTATCGTCAGTCAAGCTCAAATTCGCGGTGTACAAGCCAGTCCCGGCGTAAGTGTGTCTGGCCGTGGCCCCACTGCCGGTGACACCGTCGCCAAAATCCCAGAGCCACTCCACAATCTTGCCGCAGGGTGCGGTGGAAGCGCTCGCGTCGAAAGCGACAGTGAAACGAGCGTTTGCTGCAGGTTCAGCTTTGACCGCAACGTTCTCAACAATGCTGCACCTTATTCTCTCAAGGATCTCGGGGGGCGTGGCATAAACGGTTACCTTGCCTTCCGTTGAAACCTGCGGCTTAATTGACTTGTTCGAGTTGGTTGCCTGACCAATTGTTCGAACTGGCTGTCCTGTAGCGGGAGATTTGTTGTCATTAGTAGCTGATTCACTCTTCTGCGCTAGACTTACGCACGACAAAGAAGCTGAACTCAAAAAAGCAACAAGGGTAACAACTACGATTCGGCTTGCCATCTGTTTACACCCCTTCTCTTTTGTCGAGAATTCAAGATTGGCTTGCTAACTCGTTAACAAATACCTGGACATAGAACGGAATGCGTTGCGCGTCTTGCTTTAAGTTCTTCATCCGACCGCATGCCTCCTCGCATCTTTAGGGGTACATACTGCGTGAGGATAGCTTTCGACGTTTGTTAAGAGGCGCCTGCTCTTTCTTTCGATTTCCATCTAGCGTGTTCTTGTTTGCGCCGACAAGAATTCTACACCAGGAATGACCGAAGTCCGTCAGAATTTTTGTTACAAATGATTGTGTGTGGTTGCAACTGATTTCTAGCGACGTTTGTTCGAGAGGGTGGCCCGATCTCACGCAAACCGCAAGAATTCAGCTTGAGCCTTGCGGTTTGCCATCAAGCTCGAGTTCCGAATGCTCTGGCGTCGCACGTCGAGGTTTCACCAGCGACCAAAGCTTGGCCACCACTCCGTGCGCCGCATAGACTGTTGCAAGAATCAGCAGAGCGTAACGCGAGTAGAACCAAACCGTGACTCCGGCCAGTGCGAACCCCAGCACGATGATCCTCGGGTTACGGTTGCCCACACCGACGTTTTTGAAGCTTGAATAGCGGATCGTCGAGACCATCAAAAGCGCCAGACAGGCTACCAGCACGACCAGCGCGATCGAGAGCGTTTCCGATCCCACCGGAAGAGACCAGATGTGACGGTCGTCGGTGAATCTCAGCGGCCTGGGCCAGAAGTGTACGATCGCGGCAATCATCGTGGCTGCGACCGGAATCGGCATTCCGACAAACGCTTTCTTATCAGCCTTCGGATTCTTAGGCGGCAGCTGCGAGGACCGGCGCGCCTGGACATTGAATCTCGCCAGCCGGAGCGCGCCACAAATCAGAAATAGAAACGAGGCGGCCCACCCGATGTTGTGCAAATCGGGAAGCTGGCCGTAGCCCCAGGCGAAAGCGAGCACAGCAGGCGCGATGCCGAACGAAACTACGTCGGCGATCGAGTCCAGTTCGAGTCCAAACTCCGAAGTGGTGTTCGTCATTCGAGCGACTCGCCCGTCCAGCAAATCGAAAAGCGCCGCGAACCCGATGGTGATCGCCGCACGATCGAAATGCTCGACCGCCAAAGGCAAAGCCGCGTCGTAGGAGAGACTTCCATGGGGATCGATCGCGGCTGCGAGCGCCCGCGCGCCGGCCAACGATTCCATCACCGAATAAAAGCCGCAGAAGATATTTGCGGTCGTCAGCATGCTCGGGATGACATAAACGGCTTTTCGAGACGGGCGCCGCGCTTTCGGGTCTTGCGAGTCACGCCGCACGCCGTCAGGTGTTCTCACCATCGTCTCCTCCGAGCTTAAGCGGTTTGGGATTTCACCGGCATTCTACACTATGCGTGCCCACCACAACACGAGCCGGTTCAGGGTTTGGGGTTTAGGGTTTCTGGTTTCTGGTTTCTGGTTTCTGGTTTATGGTTTCTGGTTTATGGTTTCTGGTTTCTAGTTTCTGGTTTAGAGTTCGAGGTTCAGAGTTTTAGGCTTGATCTCTGAACCAAAAACCACAAACCAGAAACCAGAAACCAGAAACCCTGCCGAGTTTGCCGCTCGCGAAAGCCGCATGCTAGTATCGAATCCTCTCGTGCGGATGGGTAGTCGGAGGGTTCTTTCCTTAATGCGTCGCTTCACAAAGCCGCTCTCGACCGCATCGTGTCTCTTCCTCTTGATTGCCCTTGGCGCCGAATCGAAAGCCGCTCACGGCTGGGGCGCGCGCACTAACCCCGGGCAAGAACCGCAGCAGACCCAGACCCAAGACAAAGCCGAAAAGCGAAAGGCGAGACGCGCCCGCAAAGCCGACGCTGCAAACGAAGCAAAACCCGAGCAACCGAACACGGCAAAGGACAGGGACTCGAAGTTCGCCGGCGACACGGTCGAAATCGTCGGCGACAAGCAACAGAAAAACGGCGACCTGTGGATCTATGAAGGCTATGTGATCGTGACCCTCGACGACATGAAGCTGCAAGCCGACCGCGCTACCTATAACGCCACGACCGGCGATGTGGTCGCCGAGGGAAACGTTATCTTCGATCAAGGCCCCGACCAGCGAGTCACCGCCCGCCGCGCGGAGATAAACATGACTTCGCGCAAGGGGACCTTCTGGGAAACGACCGGGTTCACCGACCGAACCGAGACCGGCGAGTATATCTACTTCACCGCCGATCGGGTCGAGAAGACGGGACCGCTGACTTATGAGATGTACAACGCGGTGATAACCGCGTGTGAAGACGTCGTTCCCAAATGGCACTTCAGCGCGAAGCGAGCCGAGTTGAAGATGGGCGACCGCGTTACGCTTCACGACTCGGTGTTGCGGGTGAAAACCCTGCCGGTGTTCGTGCTGCCTTATACGTGGATACCGGCCACAAAGAAGGAGCGCAAATCCGGGATTCTTCTGCCAAGCACCGGGACCTCGAACCAGAAGGGGCGCACGCTGAAGATGGCCTACTACCAGACCCTCGGCGATTCCGCGGACATAACTTTTCGGGGCGACATCTACACGCAGCGAGGCATCGGTTTGGGCGCGGAGTTTCGGGCGCAGACCGACGACAGGTCGTATTTGCGGCTCGGAGTGTTTACGGTCAAAGACCGTTTGTTTGGACCGCCGGGCGACAATCAGGGCGGGACAGCGTTTGTCGGAGATGCTGTGCAGTATTTGCCGCACGGGTGGCTTGCGGTTGGAAGCGTCTCGCTTGTGAGCAGTCTTGAGTTTCGGCAAGTGTTTTCGGACGATATAACCCAGGTTATCGACCCGCGGCGTCAATCGACCTTCTTCGCGAACAACAACACCGGTAACTTCAGCTTCAATCTTCTCGCGACGAACGAGACGACTACGTTGTTCGCGCCAGCGCGAGACCCGCTTGCGGCAGCGGGCAGCGGCAACAACGTCGATGTAGGAGTGCGCCAGGCTCCTGAAATCGATACGACCATCTTTCCCAGGCGGATCATCGATAGGCTGCCGGTCTATTTTTCGTTCGACTCGAGCCTCGGCGCGCTGAAACGCAAAGAGACGGTTGACGGCAACGTCGTCGTGGACACTCCCGGCGCTGTGCAGCGATTTGATCTTCAGCCAAAGATAACCGTGCCGCTTGCGACCTTCGCGGGGTTTGCAGTGACGCCCAGCCTCTCATTTCGCCAGACGTTGTACACGGCCAGCATTGATCCGCGAGTCCCTCAGTTCGACTCGGCGAAGTTTACGTTTGATCCCGCCGATCCGCGGCTCGACCCGCTCAATCCGCTATTCAACGGCGCGGTCAGGCTGTTCGACCGGATGGCGTTCGATCCGATCATTCCGGAGAACCTTTCGCGCCACTACGGCGAGCTGGCGGTCGATGTGAGGCCGCCCTCGCTCGAGAAGACATTCACGAACGACGATGGAACTTCGCGCTTCAAGCATTTGATTGAGCCTTACATTACTTACCGCTTGATCAGGGGTATCGGCGAAGAATTCAACCAGATCATTCGGTTCGACGAGCGAGACGCGGTGGCTAACACGAACGAATTCGAGTACGCGGTGGTCAATCGGTTTTACACGACGACATCGGCTTCGGACCTCACGGGCAAGCGCAAGCGGAGACTTCGAGGCCAGCCGAGTCAGATGAAACCGGTCACGCCCGAACGAGACGACGACGATCGCGGCAAGAAGAAAAAAGGCGCGAAATCAGGCAAAAAGCAGAAGCCTGAAGCGAGCGCTGAACAACCTCCAACGCCTGCGGCAACAAAGCAAGAAGCTCCTGACAAACCGCTAGACGAAACACCGCCCGCCTCGAAGGACGGCGCCAAACCCGATTCACCACAATCGCAGGAGAAGAAGAAACCACAGCTTGAAACGGGCACACCCGAGGAGTTGAACCGGCCGGGCGAGGGCAATCAGAACAACCAGAAAGATAAAGCGAAGTACGCAAGCCAGGCAGAGGAGGATGCGGCGGACGCGAGCAACGAGGATTCGCCTCCGCAGGCTTACGAGTTCCTTTCCGTGAAGGTCGCGCAGAAGTATTTCTTCGACCGCGATTTTGGCGGCGCGTTGGTCGAAGGACAGCGCAACCAGTTCTTTCCCATTAACACTCTTTCGGGTTTCACCTTCGGCGGCCGCGCGCGCAGCTTCTCTCCGGTAAACATAGCTATTCGCTATCGTCCGCTGTCGTCGGTCTACGGAGACATAAGGATGGATGTGGACGCAGAGAGCGGCGTGCGCGATGTCACGGTCAGCGGCGGCGTTAGAAGAGAGAAGCTCAGATTGTCGGCCAGCTATTATTTGTCGCGTCGAATCGAGCTTCAGCCGAATAGCTTTGAGCCCGGCACGTTTCCAGGAAACCAAATAACGACGACGGTCCAGTACGGAGACGAGTTGAACGGGGTTTACGGAGGGACACGGATCGGCTACGACCTCACCGACCGGTTCATAACGGACGCCGAGATATCGAAGGGCCGGCTGAGGAACTCGCGCAGCTACATCGGATGGGGCTGGGATTGTTGCGGCGTGCAGTTCAACTACAACACGTTCAAAGCGGGGCTTCGGAACGAGAGCGCGTTTTCGTTTACGTTCACGCTTGCGGGGCTTGGGAGTTATGGGACTGACCAGTTCTCGCAGCTTGGAGGCGGACAAGGCGGCCGCAAGCGCGGGAAGAAGAATCGCAACACCGGCGATGATGATCTTCCGTGACTGATCCTCAGTCTACGCGGCATCAGGTTTCACATCCCATACCTCGTACCTAGCGGTCAAGCAAGAGACATCTCTAGTTGAAGAGAAAAATATTTCTTGACACCAAAACACGCCTGCCGTATCATCGGCCCGTATTTTTCGTTCCAGTCCTGTGGGCGTCACGCCCAAAGAATTGCAAACTGAATCAGAGTTCGAAGTGGGATGACCGTCCGTTTCGCTGAGTGCTCGCCAACATCTAAGGCGAGACGCGCATCAGCTCGGAGGAGGTTCCACATGCTCCCAACTTTCAGGCTTCGCTTCCGCAAACCCGCTTTCCAATTCTCAATCCACCAGAGCAACACTCAAGTACGCCTCGCGAAGGCCACGTCATCGAAGCGCGTTGCATGTAGTGACCTCAGATGCTTTGCCGGGCGCGTTCGCAGAAGAGCGCTGGTTTTCCTGATCATATCGAGCCTCGGAATATGGCCTGGAGCTTTCGGGGGTCGGAGTCTGGCAGTTAGGGCGTACACCGGCGTTGAGTTTTCTGGCGGGCCGGTCAGTTACCTTCCATTGATCATCAAGGCGCTTCTCTGGTTTGTGGCAACTCCCCAGCGGCCTCAGACTTTGGCTGAGCGCAATGGGTCAGTCGCATCCGTCCGCGTGAGCCCGCACAAGCTCGTCGGTTACGTTGGCGACCAAGTAACTTTCACCGGTATGGGCATCGGCGCTGATCGTCAACCGGCCCACGGAGCAAAGTTCGATTGGGAGTCTTCGGATACTAGCAAGCTTGAGATTGACGAGGCAGGACACGCAACGTTGCGTCAGCCCGGATTGGTTCGGGTCACTTGTCGCACGGCTACTGCATCTCAGTCGGCCCCCGTGTTGATAAGACCGACCCGCCGGCGAATGCAAACCGATAACGAGTGGCGCGTCGATCAGGACAGCTTGAGCGAAGCGGCAACCGGGCCGTCAGGCTTTTTGGAAGCGCTGCCTTCGCTGCTTGATAAACTTGCGCCGACTGCTCATGCGCAAGGCAACTCGCCGGGCGACTTCCCCAGCGCGACGTGGCTATCACATGTAGGCACACCGCCGTTTACCGCGCTTGAAGAGACGCGGCTGGGTCCGGTGATGCCCGGCAGCAACTTTGAATTGCCGATCCCGTTGGTCAATCTTGGCGGACGAGGCATGGCGACAAGTCTCACTGCCTACTACAACAGCAATCAATGGGGCGCGTATTCGGGCCCGGGAGGCACAACCTACGTGTTTGACCCGATCCAGAGTTGGCCCAGTCCCGGTTTCTCGCTAGGCTTTGGGCGGATCGTTTATTACAACGGCTACGTCGACGGCAATCTCGTTTCGTGGCACAGCTTCATGCTCATCGAGCCGAACGGCACCCGGCGCTCGCTGGGAGTCGGGACCGACTATGGCTCGAATACGCTTCAGACAACGGACGGCTCGCACATCACGTACGTCGGCAACGCGGCTGACGGCGGGACGCTCTTCTACAACGACGGGACGACTGTGACGATTGGGAAGGTCAACAATCGATTGCTGCCGACTCAGATCACCGACACCAACGGCAACTACATTCAAGTCGCTTACAAGTGGGAGACGAACTTTCCTGGGATCGCCATCAACTACATCGTCGACACGCTTGGGCGCGTCATATCGTTTAACTACGGCGAGTGGCCCGCGCCTCCGGGCAGCACCCGTCTGACTTCGATCAGAACACCGACCGGCGGAGTTACCTTCGGCTATCAGACCGTGACGATGAATCATAATTTCCAGAACGAGATCATCGTCGAAAACGCGCCCGCGAGTTTTGCCGCGGTTAGCAGTGTGACGATTCCTCAGCGGCCGACCTATCAGTTCAGCTATTCGGGCTACGGGATGATCTACAACATTTCGCTCGCCAGCGCGGGCGGGAACGCGACTGTGACCTACAACTATCCCCTCGGAGGCGAGGAGTTGTACGGCGGTCCGAGTTTCACACAACGGACCGAGAGCCCAAACGCCGTGTACACCTATGCCTCCAATAGCATCACTAGACCAGACGGGACGAAGCTCGTGCTGTCGGGCGCTGATCGCGAGCTTAAGAGCTCGAGCAACGCGACCCTTACCAAAACGGTCACCACTCTGACGACCGATCCTGGAGGCTCGCCCGCGATACAGTCGCTGACCAGCTACGATGAGACTGGCCAGCAGATAAAGTTCGACTTCGATTACGATCAGTACGGCAACGTGACGAATCAGCGCGAGTACGGCTATAAGATCGGCGGACTGTGGAAGGTGCGAAGGCGAACGCATTATTCTTACATAAACTGGGAGCCGTACTTGAGCGCGTACATTCGAAACCGAATCACGATGGTCGAAGTGTTTGACGCTTTGCAGAACACGAACGACGGCGACGACGTGCTGGTCGGCAGGACCGCTTATGACTACGACAACTACGGCGCGATGGCCGGAATAGAGAACTATGGAGGCGCGGCTTTCCCGCCGGGGCATCTGAGCAGTTACGGCGCCGGCTACGGTGTGCGCGGGAACATGACCGGAGTAGTAGGCTATAGCGATCTTTCAGGCGGCGGCGTGACTCGCAACAGCAAACTGGACATTTTCGGCAACGTCACAAAGGCCCAGGTGTCTTGCTGTAATGAGAAGAGCTTCACGATGAACGAAGCGACGTACTGGTCGAGGGCTTCGCAGACTACGACCGGCAATCCCGCGCAGATCAGCCTGACCAGCTCAGCGGCATATGATTTCAATACTCTGGCTGCCGTAAGTGAAACCAATCCAAACAATCAGACGGCGAGTTTCGCTTACGACTCGCAGCAGAACCCTACTGGTTTTACTGCTCCGACCGGCGCGGCCGGAACGAACGTTTACAACGCGTGGTCCGAACCCACTTCAAAGAGCATCACCTACAGCGACGGCGGAGTGAACAAGACGCTGACCCAGACAGCGGTCTACGACGGGTGGGGCCAGATGACGCAATCGGTTGACGCCATTGGTGCCCAGATGAATTACTCCTACGACAACATGGGCCATCTGCTGACGCAGACCAATCCGTTTCCGCAAGGCGGGACGCCGGGGCCGGTGACGACCTATCAGTACGATCAACTCGGCCGGACGACGCTGGTCACGTTGCCCGGAGGGAATACAGTTCAAACCGCATACAACGGTGCAAACATAATGACCGTCACCGATCAAGTGAATCGCAAGCTCAAGCGTGAGTCGGATGGTCTTGGGCGATTGATCAAAGTAACAGAGCAGGATGTCTCGACAGGCGCACTGACGCAGGAGACCAGCTACACATACGACATCGCCGATCGGCTGACGCTGATCAACCAGGGCAACCAGACCCGCGCGTTCAAGTACGACGCTGAAGGCCGTCTCTTGTTCGAGCGCATCCCCGAGATGACCGCAACGATCAACGACGGAACTGGAACGATGTGGTCGGCGAAGTACACGTACACAGATTGGGGCGCGGCCGCGACAAAGCAGGACGCGCGCGGGGTGATCACAACTTACGGATACGACTCGCTTCACCGAATGACGAGCGTCGGCTACAACACAAGCGGCGCTTCCGGCGTCGCGGCAACGCCGACTGTGACTTTCAACTACGACAACGTTAACGGCAGTGAGACCAAAGGGCTGCTTCTCTCGATCGCCGTCGCCGGCAGCTACTCGGAGGGCTATGCTTACGACTCGAACAAGCGCGTCTCATCGGTTACGCGGACGATGGACGGGCGCAACTACTCGACGAGCTTCCAATACAACACGGCGAATCAGCAGACACAGATGACCTATCCTTCGGGTCGAGTGATCAACTTCGGGCACGACAACAAAGGCCGGCTAACGTCGGTTGGTTCTTATCTAACAAGCGTGACTTACAATGGAATCGGCCAATTGACAGCGACAGCGCTCGGAAACGGAGTGACCGAGAGCTACGTCTACGACGCGAGAGCTACGTCTACGACGCGAATCGAATGCAGTTGACCAGTCAGACAGCCACGAAGAGCGGCGGCGCGGCCAACGGGTTGATGAACCTGACCTACGGCTATCAAGCTTCAGCCGGTCAGATGGGAGCAGGCTCAACGGCCGGCAACGCGGGTCAGTTGATGACGATCAGCGGGACAATGGGCGCGATACCGTGTAAGGGATGTCCTGACACCACGACAACTGAGACCGCGAGTTACACCTACGATGTTGTCGGGCGGCTTGTGACTTCGAATCAGGCGAGCAACGGATTATCGCCTCAGCGCAGATTCGCGTACGACCGCTGGGGCAATCGCACCGGCATGTGGAACTCGGTGAGCGGAGGCACTCAGATTCAGAACGTCGTGCTCCAACAAAGCGGCGGCGTGCCGACCAACAGGCTGACCAGCGTGACGACCTCGGGCGTCACTGCCAACTACTCATATGATGCGGCGGGAAATGTGACAAACGACGGAGTGCACGCTTATACGTACGACGCGGAGAATCGAATGGTGAGCGTGGACAGCGGAGCGACGGCGACTTACGCATACGACGCTTCGAATCAGCGCTACAAGAAAGTGACGGGCGGCGCGACAACGCACTACATCTGGCTAGCGTCGCAGGTGATCGCCGAGCACAACGGAGATACCGGAGCCTCAATTGCGGATTATGTTTATTCCGGCCGCCGAATGATCGCAAAGGTTGCGGGCCTGGTGACTCAATTGTTTCTGAGCGACCGATTGAGCGTGAGGATGACGCTGGACACAAGCGGAAACGTCTCAGGCAGGCAAGCGCATTTCCCGTTTGGAGAAGACTTCGGGGAGAGCGGCACACAGGAGAAGCATCATTTCACGAGTTATGAACGGGACGAGACTGGGACTGATTATGCTGTGAACAGGCAGTACAACCAGAGTGTCGGACGATTCAATCGGGTCGATCCGATGCCGATGGCGATAAGCAATCCCCAGAGCCTGAACCGGTATACTCATGCCGCTAATAACCCGATAGACTTGACGGACCCGCTAGGCTTGCAGTGGGAGGACTGCGAGACTGTCTTCCATTGGTCGATTTGGACTGGCGAGAACTGGTACACACCCTTACCCACTTTGGTCTGTCACTGGGTGGGAGGCGGTCAAACACCACGACCTCTGCCACGGGAGAGATTCGATTGCTCGCGAGAGAACGTCAATAAGGAGCTAGATAAGTTAGAGGGTGAGGTACTAAGTGGGGCAAGCTCGAAGCTGCGCCAACTGCTTGACTCCCGAGACGGCAACTTGAAGGGAATTGCCCTTTCACTAGGTGATGAGGAGTCGTTGGATCTCAGTCATCGGTTTTCCGAGCAAATCACTGCGGCGGTCGGCAATTTCTCCAATCCTCCAGCCGAGGACCTGTCGAGCGAGGCCGATAGCATAAGAGCGGATATGCGGCGTTGGCTTAAGAGTCATCGTGGCGAGATTCCATCGCTCTTGCTGGACACCCTCGATGAGTCGTTTCAAGAAGGAGTGGCACTGTCCAATTCAATAGGGGCGAGCATTGAAAACTTGAAGAAGTGTAACCTTAAAGGGGGCGCGAAAAGACAGGTTTAATGAACTCAAGGACAGGTGGGAAGGTTTGAAGAAAACAGCGATGCCGTTGCTAAGTTTTCCCGGCCACCCTGGCTCTCAAACCTGATTGTGCCTCTACTCGGCAAAGATTGACGATGATTTACCTTGTCATCAGAGTCATTGCGGCCTGCGCCCTTGTGCTGTCATGTTTGGCGTCTTCCGGTTCGCCTGCCATCTCAGTGCCCGGTAACGAGGGATGGGGGTATTTCGCAAATCATCGGATTTTGAGATTCTACCGAAAGGTCGACCATGGGGGAAAACAGAGCCGATTGTTCATCGACAGCGCTAGCGTAATCATTCAGGAGCGGAAAGGTGTATTTTGGGTAGGCTCGCTGTTGGGATTGTACACGTATGACGAAAAGCGCGATATGTGGTTTGATTTCGGGCGGGATTCCGACGAGAAGTTTTTTAGGTCCGTCAAGACGATCTGTCAGGATAAACTCGGCAGGATATGGCTAAAGTCATTGCGTTCCGAAGTGAAGTTTTTCGATGGCCGTAACTGGCACAATGCTGACGAGCTACACCCCCCTGCAGCCATACCCGCAGATAATAGCGTAATGTTCGCTGGCAAAGACGACCGCTTGTGGTTTGTAACAGACGCAGGCCTAACTGCATTTGATGGGAGTGAGTGGTCCTCTCCGGTTAGCCCCCCTGAAAATGTTCAAGACGCTTACACCGCGCTGGCAAGCAGGTACACCGATCAGCGGGAACGATCATCTATGGAGCGCTCATCTATAGTGAAGGACCCAGGGAGGGAAAAGACTGGAAGATATGCAAACGAGTTGTTGTCAACGATCTATTGCGGCTTACAAGCTAGCGATGGAAGTGTATGGTTAGGTAGCAAAAAGGCCATCATACGATTCGAGCCAAACAAGAATGCATGGACACTTTTTCCGCTTGGAGAATTGTTTGACGTACGACTTATTTATGAAGACCGGCAGCGACGACTGTGGTTTGCCGATCAACAAGGCCATCTATCCGTCTATTCTGGTATGAAGCATCTCTGGCAATCATACGATCTGAAGACGTATTTCCCTCAGGTCCAGCCACGGGAAATCAAGGCCATTTACCAGGATAAGCTTGGTCAGTGTATGGTTGGTACCGCTGATGGAGGGTTGGTCATCTTTCTCGAAAAAGAAAATAAGTGGAAAATGTTGGGCGACGCAAACAGCGCGCCGCCCGTTTACGGTGTTAACGCTATTGCTGAGGATAAAATGGGGAGGATCTGGATAAGCGTGGGACACGGTATCTTGGTTCTCGGCCAATGAGATCCCCGGCCAAGGATTTGCCTTACCGCTTGGTGCTCTCGTGTTGGCGATGGCTCACCTCCTTGCGCCGGCCGACCGACGTGTCTATCAGTTCGCCTCGGCCCTATTCATCCTCGTGATGGTAGTTGACTCACTGATAGGCGCTCTGGGTCGCTAAAGGGTCCGGTGCGTAGCATCTGAAGAGCCACCGATGAAGCTCGGTGGCGTGATCTCTTACCTGCCCGCAAGTCACTTCCGACGAATCAACGACGCTGCCCAAGACATCCGTCAAGATGCGATTACCTGGAAACGACTCGGAGCTTGCGCCGCGCAAGCCTAGCAAGGCAATATTATTGACAGGGTTGGGCGTTGATGCTACTTTGGGCTCGACTTCCATTCGGGCTTTGCCCCCCTGCTAAGAATTTTATGACTAAGAAGAGCGGTTACAAGTTTGATGACCGCAAGAGGGAGATACTAGCTGCCATCGTGCGCGCTCACGTAGCGACAGGTCAGCCGGTCGGGTCCTTTGCGCTCGCGCAGCAATCGAGCGAACGCTTGTCGTCCGCTACGATCCGAAACATCTGCGCCGAGCTCGAGGAAGAAGGATTCTTGACCCACCCGCACACTTCGGCGGGCCGTATGCCGACTGACAAGGGCTATCGATACTACGTGGACCACTCGGTGGCGACGACCAGACTCTCCCGGGCGGACGCGGCGCGAATCGAAGAGCGGCTGCTCGACGAAGACTCGCTCGCAAGCCCCTACTTATTGATGGAACGCACGAGCCAGTTGCTTTCTCAGTTGTCGAACAACGTCGGCATCGTCGTGTCGCCCTCGATCACGAGAGACATACTCCACCACGTGGAGTTTTTGAAGCTGCCGGACTCGCGGATACTGGTCATCACTGTTTCCAGCGGCGGCCGCGTGCAGGACAGGGTGATACGAGTCGATGAAGAGTTCACTCAGGACGAGTTGAATTCGACCGGGCGGTATCTGGCGGAGAACTTCGGCGGATGGACGCTTGCGGAGATTCGCGATGAGCTGTTGCGGCGGATGACAGAAGAGAAAGCGCTTTACGACAAGTTCCTGCGCAACGCGGTGATGCTTTGCAGCAAGAGCCTCCAGGATGGAGATCAGCCCGGCGTTTTTATCGAAGGCGCTTCGAACATTATTTCGAAGACAGACTTCGCGGACACCGAGCGGATGCGGGCGCTGTTCAAGATGTTTGAAGAGAAGAGCCGGATCGTAAAGATATTGAACGAGTGCATACAAAGCGCCGAGCGTGAAGCAGTCGCCGTCCGCATAGGAAGCGAGAACAACTTTCTCGGTCTTAGCGATTGCACGGTGATCGCCTCGCCTTGCTTTTATTCCGGCGGCGGCGAGGCCGGGAGCATCGGAGTGGTCGGGCCGACGCGGCTGGAATACGACCGGCTGATCGCAATCGTGGACTACATCGCGCGGCTGTTTCAGCGTGTTGGGGACCCGGGCCGCTCGTCAGCCGCGAATCGCTCTTCTCGCACGCTTTAGGAATTGAGAATCAGGACACGGGACGACTCATTGAACATGGGACACAAAAAGAACGAGCCAGGGAAAATGCCCATTGCGCTCGACGACCCAATCGAAGAGGATTTGAACTTAGCCGATCAGCCTCTGAATGAAGAGGAATTGCTCATCGATGAGTATGAGCAACTCGAGGCGGAGAATGTTCAGGAAGCCGGGAGCACGGCCGATGAACAGACTGACGAAGCCGGCGACTCCTCGGCGGTTGAATCCGAAGGCGACGCTTCCGCAAACCTCCAGTCGCAAGTCGACACATTGACGCGCGAGAAGACGGCGCTTTACGACCAGTTGCTGAGGCGCGCGGCCGAGTTCGAGAATTACCGGCGGCGGGTAGAGCGCGAGCGATCTGACGCCTATCAGCGCGCGCGAGTCGAGGTGCTGGTGGAGTTTCTGCCGGTGGTGGACAACTTTGAGCGGGCGCTTTCGAGCCTTGAAAACAGCGGCGGCGATGCTGAAGCGTTGCGCCACGGCGTCGAGTTAATTCACAAGCAGTTCAAAGACGCCTTGACCAAGTTCGGCCTCGAGCCGGTCGATTCGGTCGGTCAAACGTTTGATCCGCATTTGCACGAGGCGGTGACGATCGAAGCAACGGACAAGCATAAAGAGAACACGGTCATCGAAGAGTTTCAGCGAGGCTACAAGATCGGAGACAGATTGCTCCGCCCAGCTAAGGTGAAGGTCGCAGCAAGCCTCGAGTAGTTCGATTGCGGATTGCAGATTGCGGATTGCGGAATGAATTTGCAATTCGGCAATCCGAAATCCGCAATCGAAAATCCGCAATTCCCCCTGCCCCTCCAAAATTCATCGCACCCCAGAGCTCCTTATCTCGAATTGGACAGGACTTAGGAGGCAACTCTCTCATGGGTAAAGTGATTGGAATAGACCTGGGCACGACAAACTCGTGCGTGGCGATCCTCGAAGGCGGAGTCACGCAGATCATCCCTAACAAAGAAGGCGGGCGCACCACTCCGTCAGTCGTCGCTTTCACCGAGAAAGGTGAACGCCTGATTGGCCAGATAGCGAAACGGCAGGCGATAACAAACTCGGCGAACACGATCTACGCGGTGAAACGGCTGATGGGGCGCAAGTTCAACTCGGAAGAAGTTCAACGCGCGACCAAGGTCTGTTCTTACGAGATAACCGATGCGCCCAACGGCGACTGCAGGGTCCGCGCTCGTGGGCGCGACCACTCGCCGCCCGAGGTATCGGCAATTCTGCTCCAGCGCTTGAAGCTGGCAGCCGAAGAGTTTTTGGGCGACGAAGTGACCGAGGCCATAATCACCGTGCCCGCTTACTTCGACGACATCCAAAGGCAGGCCACAAAGGACGCGGGCAAAATCGCCGGGCTCACGGTTCAGCGAATCATCAACGAGCCAACGGCTGCGGCACTCGCTTACGGGCTTGGCAAACGCGACTCCGAGAAGATTGCAGTCTACGATCTGGGCGGAGGCACGTTCGACGTCTCGATAATGGAAATGAGCGACGGCGTGTTCGAGGTGCTTTCAACATGCGGTGACTCGTTTCTGGGCGGCGAAGACTTCGACCAGCGAATCGTCGACTGGATGATCGACACGTTCAAGCAAGAGACAGATATCGATTTGCACTCGGACCGGCTCGCGCTGCAACGGCTGAAAGAAGCGGCCGAACGCGCGAAATGCGAGCTTTCGACCGCGACCGAGTCGCAATTGAACCTGCCGTTTATCGCGGCCGATTCAACAGGACCGAAGCACTTCAACAAGACGCTTACACGCGAGAAGTTCGAAGAGATGGTTGCGGACCTGGTCACGCGCACAAGCGAGCCCTGCCAGAAGGCGCTCAAGGACGCGAAACTCACGCCGTCTCAGGTAACCAAGGTGCTGCTTGTCGGAGGACAGACGCGCTCACCGATCATCATCGAGCGAGTTCGCGATATCTTCCAGCGCGAGCCGTCGATCGAGATAAACCCGGACGAAGTCGTAGCGATCGGCGCGGCTATTCAGGCCGGCGTGCTTGCAGGCGACGTGAAGGATCTGATCCTGCTGGACGTGATTCCGCTGTCGCTGGGAATCGAAACGCGCGGCGGACTGTTTACAAAGTTACTCGACCGCAACTCGACGATCCCGACCAAGAAGAGCCTTGTGTTCACCACGGTTGCCGACAACCAGCAAGTCGTCGAAGTGCACGTGCTGCAAGGCGAGCGCGACATAGCGTCAGGCAATCGCAGCCTGGCTCGCTTCGAACTGGTCGGCATTCCTCCCGCGCCGCGCGGGCTTCCACAGGTCGAAGTGACCTTCGAAGTGGACGCCGACGGCATCGTTTCGGTTTCGGCGCGCGACAAGATGACCGGCCTCGAACAGCTAATGCGAATTACGCCTTCGTCCGGTTTGTCGGCGTCCGAGATTTACGACTTGATCGAGGAGGCAACTCGCAACGCGGAGAGTGACCGGCGGATGAAGGAAATCATCATCGCGCGCAACCGGCTTGAAGGCTTGTTGCAAAACACGATTCGTTCGTTCGGCGAGTTCGGCTGGATGTTGCCGCCCGATGATCAGGAGTTCGTGCGGTCGACGCTGGAAAACGCACGCAAGGTGGCCGTCTCCGAAGACGCGCCCGAGGTGCGTCACTCGCTCGAGCAGCTTGAACGGGCTGCGCGTCTGATCACTGACGCGATGTTCCGTCCGACAGGACTCGCCTCCGACACAAAGACTCAGGAAGAGGCCACGCCGTTGTCAGAAGTGCTGTAGAGTTTGTTATAATCGGCGACTGGTTTCTAGTTCCTGGTTTCTCGTCTCTGGTTGCGCGTGGGTTGCCGCTTCGGGAAAAGGGAGATCGCGAACCAGAAACCAGAAACTAGAGACCAGGAACCGAGAACTTGAGCACAAAACGCGATTACTATGAAGTGCTGGGGGTCCATCGCGGCGCAACCGAAGAAGAGCTGAAGAAAGCCTACCGCCGGCTCGCCATCAAATACCATCCGGACAAGAACCAGGGTGACGCGGAAGCAGAAGAGCGCTTCAAAGAACTGAGCGAAGCCTATCAGGTGCTTTCGCAGACCGAACTGCGGCTGCGCTACGATCGCTTCGGGCATGCGGGGCTTGGAGCGGGCGCTGGGGCAGGCGCGGGCGCCCAGGGGTTCCCCGGCTTCGAAGATCTGTTCGACATGTTCGGTTTTGGCGACATCTTTGGCGGACGCGCCGGGGGCGGCCGCCGCGCCGGACCACGTCGAGGGTCTGACCTCAGATACGATGTGGAGATTACGCTCGAAGAAGCGGCCCGCGGTTTGAAGACAAAGATACGCGTGCCTCGCCTCGACACTTGCGAGGCTTGCAGCGGGAGCGGCGCTGCCGAGGGCTCGTCACCGACTCGCTGTACGACTTGCCAGGGAAACGGGCAGGTTCGCTATCAGCAAGGCTTCTTCTCGGTAGCGCGCACCTGCGCGCAGTGCAGGGGAACCGGCAAGGTCATTCGCGACGTCTGCCGCAAGTGCCGCGGCGAAGGCCGCCTACAGCGCGAGAGAATGCTCGAGATAAAAATGCCGGGCGGTGTCGATAACGGTTCGCGTCTTCGCATCGCCAGCGAGGGCGAGGCCGGCGAGATGGGCGCAGCGCGCGGCGATCTCTACGTGATGGTTCACGTCAAGGAGCACGATATCTTCGAACGCCGCGACGCCAACCTCTACTGCACGATCCCGGTCTCGTTTACCCAGGCGGCGCTCGGAGCCGAGATAACCGTGCCGACGCTTGACGGTGAAGAGAAGCTTCGTGTCGGTGAAGGAACGCAATCCGGTTCGGTTTTCAGGATAAAGGGCAAAGGTATGCCGGTGCTGAGTGGCCGAGGCCACGGCGACCAGTATGTAACGGTCAACATAGTCACGCCGACGAACCTCTCCCGCGAACAACGACGCTTGCTTGACGAGCTGTCGAAGCTGGAACAGAGCGCCGACGATGACCGCGGGATCATGGACAAAGTCAAAGACATCTTCGGCTGAAAGCCGATTCAACCACAAAGACACCAAGACACGAAGTAACCTACGCTGCGCCTCCACACTTCGGACAGTCCATCGTTTTCATGCGAGACAATCACTCTTTCTCCCTGTCTTAGTGTCTTTGTGCCTTTGTGGTAAATCTTCAGCGTTAGTACACATCAAGATCGCGCGCCGAGGCGACCAGTATGTAACGGTCAACATAGTCACGCCGACGAACCTCTCCCGCGAACAACGACGCTTGCTTGACGAGCTGTCGAAGCTGGAACAGAGCGCCGACGATGACCGCGGGATCATGGACAAAGTCAAAGACATCTTCGGCTGAAAGCCGATTCAACCACAAAGACACCAAGACACGAAGTAACCTACGCTGCGCCTCCACACTTCGGACAGTCCATCGTTTTCATGCGAGACAATCACTCTTTCTCCCTGTCTTAGTGTCTTTGTGCCTTTGTGGTAAATCTTCAGCGTTAGTACACATCAAGATCGCGCGCCGAGACTACCTTCCCCGCGTAACCCTGCCTCACCTCGCCTAACAAATCGTCCTCACTCGTTCCCCAAAACAACTGGTGATACAAGACCAGCAAACGTGGTCTCGCTTTCGTCGCGATCTCGGCAAGCTCTCGCGAGGAAGTGTGATAGCTCGAGTGATACCTCTGCCATTCCGGCGGGCGCTTTGCGAACCCGGCGGTCGAGTAGACTTCGTGGATCAACACGTCGCAGCCGTTGCAGTTCTCTATGACTTCCGAGCTCGGCGTGCAGTCACCCGAAATGACTATGGTCCGGTCCGCCGTCTGGAAGCGATAACCGAAAGCTTGCTTCCACGAACCGTGACTGACCGCAAACGCCTTCACCGTAACGTTCGCGTCTTTGTAAACGATACCCGGCTCGATCTCGTGCGCCCTGACTCGGTAACCCGTCCGGTTTGAAGGTTCGCCTCCGTTCAGCCGCATGTCGATGTCTTTGCGATAAGCCGCGAGCAGGTGATGGGTCATCGCCTTGATGCCACGCGGACCGTAGACCTCGAGTGGCTCCTTCCTTTCGAGCGTCCAGGGAGTGAGGATCAAGTCCGCCAACCCGGCCGTGTGATCCGAGTGAAGATGAGTAATGAAAGCAATCTTCAGGTTGCGAGGCTCCAACGCCTTGACCCCGTTTCTGAAGGCGGCCGCGGCTCGCCGGACGATGCCAGGCCCGCAGTCGACGATGTAGGGCGTGTCGTTAACCACGATGGCAACGGCCGGACCCGATCTGTCCGGATCGGCGTTTGGAGTTCCAGTGCCAAGCATTACCACCGTTGTCATGGGCTGATCGGCCGATTCGCTGTTCAGCGCTTGCGTCGGCATGACCACACTCAATCCGGCGGCCGCGACAATGACTGCGATAAGCCTGACTCTCATATTTGATTGTCCTTTCTGACGATGCGCCTTCAAGCTTCGAGCACGGCGGCAAAAAAACCGTCCATTCCGTGGCGGTGCGGGAAAGTTCTGACAAATCCTTCAGGCGTGATCATCTCGACAACGTTCGGTTCGGTCACCGAAAACCTTGTATCGCGTTCGAGGAATCGACTGATCACTTCCTCGTTTTCTTCGCGCTCCAACGAGCACGTCGAGTAGACCAATCGCCCACCAGTCTTAACCATCGCCGCGCCCGCCCTTAGCAGTTTGAGCTGAACTCCTGCGAGTTGAGCGATGTCCTCAGGCTCGAGCCGCCACTTAATCTCCGGGTTCCGCCTGAGGGTGCCCGTGCCCGAGCAAGGAGCATCGATCAGAACGCGATCAAATTTCGGCGAGTTGCTCGCGAAAGGCAAGTCGCGCGTGGCGTCTAGGGCAACAGCATCGATGGAATGAACTCCCAGCCGCCTGCACGCTGTGACGAGCACGGCCAGCCGGTGAGCGTGAGCGTCACAGGCAACGATCCAGGCTTCGTCCTGAGAGAGTGCCGCAATGTGAGTGGACTTCGAACCCGGCGCGGCGCATAGATCGAGCACTCGCTCCGCAGGTCGCGGGTCGAGCAAGAGTGAAACCAACTGCGAGGCTTCGTCTTGAACGTAGATCAGGCCTTGCTCGGCGGCTCGGGCGACAGCAGCGGCTCCCTGCTCGACGATGAACGCGCCGGGAACAAATTCTGACGGGCGCGCAGTCACACATTGTTCCGCGAGCTGGGCGAGCGCCTCATCCACGGTGATTCGCAGAGTGTTGACTCGAAAAGCGCTAGCGGGTGTCCTGTTATTCGCAAGCGCCAACGCGCTCGCTTCGGTCTCGCCCAACATGGCCCGCCATCGCGAGAGCATCCATTCGGGGTGAGATAGCTCGACGGCAGCTCGGGCGCTGGCGTCATTGATGTCCGCTCCCGCCTCGTCGCCAGGATTCCGCGCAGCTTTGCGAAGCACAGCATTCACAAAACCGGCGGCGCTGCGGACCCCGGACTCCTTTACAAGGTTGACCGATTCGTTGACGGCGGCGGAGTCAGGAACCCGAGCGAGGTACCTCAGCTGATACAACCCGATTCGCAGCGCGATGACCACCTGAACATCGAGCCCGCTTACCGGCCTTGCCGCATAGCGCTCAATAAGGGAGTCGAGCAACCCCCGCCATCGAAGCACGCCGAGTGTGATCTCATGAGCTAAAGCGCGATCTTCGCGGGAGAGGCTTGTGTCGGGCAGCGAGGCGATCAAGACAGAAGCATACGCGCCCTCGGTCTCGACTCGGCGTAGGATATCGAATGCCGCGCGACGTGCCGGACTGATAGAAGGCTTACGCTGTTTCGGATTCATCAGCGACTGATGTGAGCCGGTGTGTTGAGACTTCCCGTGCTGCGGCTTCCAAAGAAGATCACCGTCATCATCAAGCGTCCGGGATGAACTCGTCGTCGCACTGATGCCGCCGTTCGAACGCCAGGAAGTCGTAGTAGCCGCAACGCCGCGTCTCGGGATAGTCGCGACAGACCGCCGGACGCGCGTCGTAGATCGTGCATTTCCTTGTGGTCTGATCGAGAAAGCCACACACGTGTTTGTAGATGTGGTCTTTGCTGACCCGAAGCACCCGGTCGTCCCGCCAGACCTTGGTGTATCGCTTTTCGGCTTGCTCGTACGAGAGGCCGAAGTGCCTGGCGATTCGAAGCAGGTCCCGCTTGCTGACATCAATGCGATCGTAGCTGCAGCAATAGGCCGGGCACTTCGAGCAGTTATACAATACGTTCAGCGCCCGGCCGTTCTTGCTGCCGTTACCGTTGGTGCTCATCCATTACCTCGGAATAGAAACTATGATTGAAGCGACGCGTCATTCTAGCACGGGGGCAAACGCAGGTCGCAACGACAATCGACGTTGCTCATCTTGAGTTGATGCGCATCTCCAGACGTGAGGTTGGAGAGGCAAGCGTGGCAGTCGCTCGGGAGAGTTCCGCTAGAACGTCTCGAAGGTAATATATCTTCTCTTTCGGTAGTGTCCCGATTCGAACGCTTTCTCTGCGTAACGAGACGCAGAGGCAACGCAGAGAATTCAAGTTCGGGCACCACCCTTCTTTCGCCAGGCTTCGCCTTCGTTGCGAAGGTTGTCGAGAGCGGATTGTAGAGCTGCCTGAACCGATGCGGCCTCGGCGCCTGTTGCCTCGCGAGAAACATAGATCGGCTCGCCTATCAGAGTCAGCGCGCGCGTGAACGGCAGAGGTATTCGCAATCGATCCCAACTCGGGATCTCGACGTTGCGGCGCGCCGCGATGTAAAACGGAAGTACCGCCTGCCCGGAGTGACGCGCGAGGGTGACCGCTCCGGGCTTGGCAACGTTAGCCGGGCCTCG
Organism: Candidatus Onstottus arcticum; assembly: GCA_038040485.1. Classification (GTDB taxonomy): domain Bacteria; phylum Acidobacteriota; class Blastocatellia; order UBA7656; family UBA7656; genus Onstottus_B; species Onstottus_B arcticum. The sequence goes on along the minus strand of JBBPIE010000037.1, from coordinate 742 downwards.
CGGGCCATCAATCGTAAAGGCGACTTCGATGCCGTTATCCAGACAATCAGCCATCTCCGCTAGCGCCCTTCCCGAACCGCGTGTCGCTGACCCGCGCGCAGTGCCGTATCCAAACCGCTTGATGAACCGGCCCGTGAATTCGGCATCCCGGCTGGTGCTCGACATCACGACGATGCCGCGCTTGCGCCAAAACCAGGTCGCGCTGAAGATGCATGAATGCCAGCAGGTGAAGATCGCCCGGCGGCCGGCCCCGGTTATCGATTCCAAATGCTCGTAGCCTCGGACCTCCCATCGCAACGTCGAACAGACCAGGCGAATTAGAAAGTAGAAGCCCAGATCGGCGACTCTGATGACCAGCCGCTCGCGGATCGAGTAACTTGAAAGCGGCGCGAAGGCATACACGCGCCTTCGCAACATGTCTGCGTGCGACCCGTCCGCTTGACGCGCGGCGTCCCGGCAAAGCGACCTCGCAAGGCGGGTCTGCGATGCAGCGGCCTCAATCTCGGAGCTTAGCTCGTGATCGGGGATTCCATCTAAGGCAGGGCCGAACTCGGATTGCATAGTCACTCTTCCAGGATTCTTTGAAGACTCTATTCGCCGGTTTCGATGATGTCAACGAAACGATGCATCCTCAGGAACCGGCAAACTTTGGTAGTGGTTGAGTTTGAGGGAAGTAGCATAGACTTTAGAGCCTCTTGCAAAAGTCCGAGAAGCTTGTGATTTTGAGCAAGAACAAAAAGAC
>JBBPIE010000006.1:69725-267125 GCA_038040485.1 Candidatus Onstottus arcticum | reverse complement strand
TCTCATTTGGATCACGAAAAGCGGCGACAAGTCGCCGCACTCCAAATCAGATTAAAACACCGCTCAGTGACATCATTTCTTGACATCATCTTCCGGGCGGGCCATCCTGGTCGCCTGCCAGCTCACCACCTGCCACTTGCCTTTGCGCTTTAGAAAGGTGCCGGTGTTCAAATAGCTGGCGACCTCGGTTTTCCCATCGCTCTTCGTCGTGCCGACCAATCGAAAAGCGACGATTGCGGTATCGCCGTACTGCTGGATGTGAAGGTCTTCGGCAGTGTAAGTAGTCGTCGGATCTCCGGGCTTCGGCGCAAGCGCTGAGCGCACGTCGCGCATGACGTCAGCCTTGCCTCTACGCCGTCCGGAGGAGCCGGTGTAGATCAGATCCTCGGCCCAGAAACGGTCGTGCACCACGGCGTCGTTTCGCGAAGCCCCGTCAAGAAACTCTTTCAGCAGCCTGGTCAGTTCGCCGGCGTCGGGCGCGGTCTGCGCGTGCAAGCCAACCGCCAGCATCAGGACGATGATCGCAGGTGAAAGGATTCGGTTCATTCGTATTGCCTCCTCAAAGCACTCATTAATCCATAGGTAGCCGCTACGCGGCCCGACCGAATCTTACTGCTGCGTTTCTATCGATAGGTAGCCGCTACGCGGCCCGACCGAATCTTACTGCGGCTTTAAGCGCCGCTCTTCGCCCGCGACGCCATTGATCGTGATGATCTGGAGAGCACCCGTCCTTCGAGCGCCCATCCATATCTCGCCGTCATGGATCATGACACCTTTCCAGTTCGTAAACAGGCACTCCGTTCGCGCTTCCGCGATGATCTTCCTGAGCGGCGCTGTAAAGATCAGTTCGTAGGAGGCGACAAGGGAAGCAGGTGTTTTGATGCGTACGTTACGGCCCCCGGCCTGAGCGATTATCGGATAGCGGATCATTGACGCCACCTTCCGCCGATCGTCAGAAGCCACGGCCTTCTGTAGCGCAACAAGAAAGGTCCTGGCTTTCTCCTCGCTGGTGCCCGCCACTGAGAAACTCGGCGCGCTTTGCCCGCTCTCGCAGGGCGCTGTCTTGCTGCTACCAGTCTGGCCCAGCGACGCAGCCGGAGCTACTGCGAGAATGACAAAGCCGGTCAGTAGCAGGCGAATGACTCCGCGCATCAACCCCTCCTGGATTCTCCTGTACGCGATAACGGGTATTCACTCTTACCCGTAGCCGTCCGGAGAACTCCTCATCGCTTCCGAAAAAGAAAGATGTACTCGTGTTTGAAAATGTAGAAGCCGCCGACCAGCGCGCGGTATCGCCACAACTGTTTCTGATCCCGCTTAGCTCGCGTTTCGTCGAAGTTCTTAACGACGATGCTCTTCAACGAGTAGTCTCTCTTCAAGACTTCGTTCATGCAGTAGAAGCCCAACGGCACCCATTCACCCTTTTCATATTTGTCGCCGATCACCAGAGCAAAGTACCTTCCCTTCTCGAGAAGCGGAGTCGTGTTGTCGACAACTGCGCCAAACATCTTCAAGAAGTCTTCGGTGGTTTCTGCCGAGGAAAGGTCCGCGTGGTCTTCGGAAAACCTGATGATGTCATGATAGGGCGGGTGCATAATCAAGAGCTGGACTTGCTGGACGCCGAGTTCACCGAGTGTCGGGCGCAAATCCAAGCTCCGCGAGTTGCCGGTCACCACGCGGGTTTCAACCGAGTATCGATTGGGCTCTTTTTCGATCAGCGCGCCCGCCTCTCGCGCGACTTCCGGGTTCAACTCGACACCGATGCCGTTTCTTCCGAGGCTCCGGCACTCGATCAACGTCGTTCCGCTTCCGAGAAACGGGTCCAGCACGCAGTCGCCCTTCTTCGTATAGCGCAGCATGAGTTGATGCGGAATCTGCGGGATGAAATTGCCCCAGTACCAGGCGAGGTGCGCACCCGCGGTGTCGCGTTTGGGCAAGACCCAAAGGCTGTCGGTGATGACGTCCGGGTACTCTTTCCAGCGGTGGAGATTGATGTCGTTCAGCTTGCTGGTCTTGACCTTATTCACGCCGCGTTCGAGGCGCTTCACGTAGTAGCGGGCTCGCTCGATGGTTTGCGCTTCAAGTATCTGGTCGAGCTCCGACGCGAGCACGTCTCTGCGCAGGTGGATAGCGTTGCCGTTCAACCCATAGTCGGCCGGCTGGCGTTTAAGCTCCGAGTTGCTGGTCAGCGCTTTGACCTCAACGATTCTCGCTTTCAGGGAGGCGAAGTCCCCTGCGACGCTAGCTTCGCTTAGAAGGCGGACTAACTCGTCTCGATCCAGTGCCACGGAAGAGTAGCTCTCGCGTTCGGCTTCTATTTCGTTTGCGGCTCGCGATGACATAGGAAATTGAACTTGACGGTTGTCGTTACCTGAACGAACCAGCCGCTGCGCCCTCTAGTCGCGCGCCTCGCCGGCACGGCTGAAGCTCAAGGTGATTCGCTGATCGGGTCTGAGTTCGAGTAAGCATTCGGGGCGTGCTTTTCCATCCAGCGTTCCGGCTGACCCAACTCAACAAAACCGGATTTCCCATAAAGACCGTGAGCGTCGCGCGTCGCAAGCATCCACCTTCGAAGCCCACTCAACTCCGGGTGTGTTGTCACAACCTCGATCAGCCACTTGCCCAGGCCCTCGCCGCGAAACTCGTCAAGCACGAACACGTCGGCCAGATAAGCAAACGTCGCGTAGTCCGTGACGACTCGGGCAAATCCGATTTGGCGATCGCGGTTGTAGAGCCCAAACGGAAGCGAATGCTCTATTGAGCGCTGCACCACTTCGCGTGGAACGCCGGCCGCCCAATAAGACCCGGTCAAGAATTGGTGGATGACTTCAAGGTCGAGCCGCCCTGTGTCGGTGCTGATTGTATGCTCGCCTCGCGTCCACTCGTGGTTCGTGTGCAAGTGGCCTCCTATTCCCGGCGATGAGTATGTAGGTTTGGGGTCAATCAGGCAACCGAGGCGGGGATCGGTTTTCTCTGCGCAAACCTCTGTGTCTCTGTGGTTAGTCCGAGTTGCGCGTGTCTAACGGTCAAGGTCACGTAGCGTCTACTAACCACAGAGACACAGAGACGCAGAGGCGGACACAGAGAAGAGTGGCTTGTCGAAGTACTTCAGCGACGGCCTCTGATCGCAAGCTCGACGGCTTGAATGTCCTTCTGAATCTCGCGCTGGATGTCGACCAGCAAGCTGCGAATCTGGCGAAGCCGTACCAGCGCTTCCGGAGGCGAAGAGGCAGATGCTTCAGCTTGCCTGGCAGCCAGTGAGCCGTCGAGCGAATCGGCTCGAACCTGGTCGTAGAGATCGGTGGTTCTCTTCGCCGGCTTGACGCCAAGCTCTTCCTGAAGCGCCGCAACGCAACGCTCATACTGACGAAGCGCCGCAGTGCGGTTGCCCTCAAGGTAGTGCAATCGCATCAGCCGCCTGTGCGTGTGTTCGCGAGCGCGGTCATAGGCGAGGATTCTGGCTCCGTATTGCAGACCGTTCTCATACTGATCGTGCGACTCGCAGTACGACATCAGCTTGTCGAGCATTGCAAGAAACATATTCTGCAGCCGCTCGCGCTCGTAGATGCACCAGTCTTCATAGCACGCTTCGAGCAGGTCGGCCTTATACAGCGCGACGGCCTCTTCGAGCGAACGGGCGCCGGCCACATCAAGTTCGGGGCCTCGCACGCCTTGAACGAGATTGAAGCTCTGCTCGAATTCCGCCACATCCAGCCACAAACCGGCGTCGGGATCGATCTGGATCCAATCCGGTTCGACTATCAGCAAGTGGCGGGCGGACGGCGCGGCGTCAGTCAATGCAGACTGGAGCTGCCAGAGCGCCTGCCGCAGGTATTTCTTGGAAGTCGCAGTGGGACTGTCGCCCCACAACAGCGCTGCGAGGGTTTCGCGAGCGTGAGGCCGCTCGCGATAAAGCAGAAGGTAAGAAAACAGTTCCTGAAGCCTCGGGGCTTCCAACCCCTCGATTTTCTCGGGGGCGATTTGGGCTGAGAATTTTCCAAAGAGACGAATGCTTACGCTGGACATGGCTGGCTCCTCCATCTGCTGCTAGAAGGCAAGAGACGCTTTGTAAGGTAAAAGCCGATTCTGTAAAGAGCGACGTCTAGCAAGGCGGCCATTTGCCTCGCGCGACTGATTCGTGAGGAACCCGCGTCGCTCGGGACCCGGCGGCTCGCAACGCTGAAAGCGCGCTTGACGCCATCACATCATGACGCGAAGTGGCGGCAGAATACTGCAAAAAGGTCGCGAGGTCAACGCCACAAATCACTCGGCCTGCGGGTCGGGTTTTCGCCCATATCCAACTCGTGATAAGAGACTGCGCAAAAGCGCGCGAATTCGCCAACCTTCCGGTTTGGGAAATGAGTTGGACGCTTCAGCCCACGCAGTGGGCGGCAGCGTGTAGCCCAGGGCAAGTCTGCGCAGCCCTGGGGTAGCGTGCGGCTCGCGACCGTGAGCCCACGCAGTGAGCGACAGAAGCGTAGACCGGCGGGCGGCCAGGTGTGCGAAGCTACTACCGCCCGCTACGCGGGCTTGCGAGCTAACATTCCGGCTTCCCAGGGCTGCGCGGACTTGCCCTGGGCTACATGCTTTCACCCGCTCCGCGGGCTAGCCGAGTACGGCAACCCTCGGCTTGGGGTCACGACCCTCTTGGGTTGGGTCGTTGATGCTAAACTCAAATCATCATTTGAAATGAGCAAAACAAACTACCCAGTGACTCCGGCTGTGAGGCTGCTGCGCGAAAAGAAGATCGCGTTCGAGCCGCACCTCTACGACTACAAGGAGCGGGGAGGGACTGCGCACTCGGCGGCTGAACTTGGAGCGCCCGAGCACATCGTGATCAAGACGCTTGTAATGGAAACTGATTCACACGAGGCCCTGTTGATTTTGATGCACGGCGACCGCGACGTCTCTACGAGAGAGCTTGCCCGCGCCATTGGGGCGAGGAGCGTGACGGTATACGATCCGGCTCGGGCTCACAAGCACACCGGCTATCTGGTCGGCGGGACAAGCCCGCTGGGAACACGCACACAGTTGCCGGTCTATGCGGAAAAGACTATCTTCGACTTGCCCAGGATCTACATCAACGGTGGGAAACGAGGCTTCCTCGTCTCGATCCGTCCGGCAGACTTGCGGACGGCGCTTACGATCACCGAGGTCAGTGTTGCGATCGCTTAGTTCGAGGTTGATCAGATAAAGGGACGAGATATGCCGGACACCACGCGCGAGCTGCCACTACTGAACGAAGGCGAGGTAGACCCAAACCCGATTGTTCAGTTCGCGAGATGGTTTGCTGAAGCGGAAGCAGCGGTTCCAATCTTGCCAAATGCAATGACGCTGGCGACTGCTACACCCGGCGGCGTGCCTTCGGCGAGAGTCGTGCTGTTGAAAAGCTTTGACGAGCACGGCTTTGTTTTCTACACAAACTACGAGAGTGATAAGGGCCGGGAACTGGACGAGAATCCTGCGGCAGCGCTTGTGTTCTACTGGGCGGAGATGGCGCGGCAGGTTCGTATCAGCGGCCGCGTGACCAGGACTTCGCGCGAGGAATCGGAAGCGTACTTTCAAACTCGTCCGCTGGACAGTCAGTTGGGCGCGCTTGCATCCCGGCAGAGCGAAGTCATCGGCAGCCGCGATGTGCTTGAGTCCAAAATGGAAGAGCTTCTGAAGCGATATCAGAACAACGCGGTGCCGCTTCCGTCGTTCTGGGGGGGCTACCGCCTTGCGCCGGCGACGATCGAGTTTTGGCAGGGCCGGCCCAGCCGGTTGCATGACCGGTTGCGCTACACGAAGCGGAGTGATGGCAAATGGCTGATCGAGCGGCTTTCACCTTGAAGCTCAGATGCTGGTGAATTCGGGCTTAGGCGCGTCGAACTTGATGGCTGCGGCAAACAACCTAGCTTCACTCTCAACACGCACCACGCTGGCCGAGTACTTCATCAGTTTGTTTCCCTTGAGAGGAAGGCTGATGTAGATGTCCAGCTTAGCACCCATCGCCAGGGGTCGATCAATCAGCAACAGCGCCCCGCTCGAGCTTATGTTCCCAACGACTCCGGTCTCGGTGAAAGTGGCGCCGCCGTCGGCGACGCTTTCTACTCTAACCGGCCAATCGACGTGAAACCTTCTTCCTCTTCGGCGTTCGATCAAGGTAGGCCCCCAAGTCATCTCAGACAGACTGCGTCTGTTGTTCTTATTGTTTTGGCTCACCGCCTCGATACTGCTAATCAACTATTGAGCGTCCAATAGGGGTGAAAGTGCCAATTCGCGCGCGCTTCCTTGTTGAAGTAATAATTTCTAAAGCAAGGCCGGTCCGTCCCACAAGCTTCCGCCCGCAACTTGAGCCGCTGCAAAGCTAGCCGCGAACAACAATGTGAGCAAGCGATCGTGCAGCGCAAGAAAAAAATGGGAGCCCGAAGGCTCCCGGAGGTTCACACGAGGAAGATTAACGTCGTGTTTGGAGGAAAGACTAATAACGGCGGCCACACGACGTCGTCCACAAAACCGCCGCTACTCTCGTTAGAACGAATACCGAACTTGCATACGACCGTAGCGTCCCACCTGCGTGCCGACTGGCCCGAGGAGTCCGCCGTCGTTCAGCCGAACGTTGTTGAAGAACGGGTTCGTAACGTCGCCGTTGCTGTTGTCGGCGCCGCTTCCTCCGGCCCACGTGAAGTTCGGGTGGTTCAGAATATTGAAGAACTCGAATCGCACATCGAGCTTGTGTCCTTCGAACGGAAGCCTGAACCCTTTGTTCAAGCTCAGGTCCAAAAAGTTGACCTTGTTTCCACGCACGTGTTGAGCATGGTAAAGACCCGGCGGCGTGAGCAGGTTTAGTCGTGCCCTACATCTGAGCGCCTCACGCCGCGGGGTCATCTCGAGAAATGAACTTCGAAGCGGGCCCGCTCGCCGGCTCCGAGAAGTTTCGAACACGCGAACAGCACCAGCTTCGGGTGGACGCTTCCCACAGTAGGTTGAGCCATGTTGCTCCTTCACCTTCTCTCCTTGCTGAAGTCAGCCATTCTTACTCTCCTGTGAGATCGTCTGCTCTCGCGGTTACCAAGAGCGCAACGGGCCACTACACCGGCGTCCACGCAGTCGAGTTTAGGTTTGGCAACGGGCTGGCGAAATAACTTTGGGACGAGCCTGCTGATTGTTGTGACGAAACGGCCTAATCCCATGACGATTCGGGAGGCGTTGAGGGTCCCAAAGACCGCGAACGCGGCTCGAAAGCACGTTTCAACGTTGTGTGCAGTGCTCGCCATCGCCTGTTAACGCTTCTCCGGAGAGTTTGGGCGCCACTTGGACGGATCAAGCCAATCAAGTCCGTCCTTGACCTTGCTGGTAGTCCTGGTGGCGGGGTCATACACAAACATCCCTCGATTGGTAAGCGTGAAGATCGGCACTCGGTACTTGTCCGCGACCTTGATGTCCTGCTTTTGAGGCCTCGGGCTTGAGTCGTTCGGGTGAGTGTGGACGATCGCGACGGTTGCCGGGTGCCAGGGAAAGGTGAACGACTTGTACTCGTTTGAGATGCCCATCGACCTTGCGCTGTAGCCGCCGCGCGCCATCCTCAGTATGAGCACCACGCTCTCCGTAGTGACCGTGCCGGCGCCGGCGCGTTGCCAGGCCTGGCCAAACTCTTCGATCATCGGACGGTCAATTGTCGAGATCACAAAGCGAGCGCTCCTGTCGAAGTTCGCCCTGTCGACGCGGTTGACGCGCTCGGCTTCAGCCAGCGCCTCGGGTACGCCAGTCCCTGCAAAGAACAGTGTCGAATAAAGACCCAGTGAGTGGGCCTGCGAGAGCGGGGCAGCAACCAGCACAGCGAGAAAAACCAGTCGCGCAGTCGGTTTCATGGCCAGCTCCAATGCTCGAGTTGTTACCGCGTCGGCCAGGCATTGGGGGTGAGGGTCGACATCGGCTGATTAGCAACACCAGCGCGTTCCCGCCCGAACGCGCTGACTTGCTATGGCCGAGTCTAGGTTGAGTCAGTAAAGCTGAATACTACTTTGGGATGGAGGGGTCACGGCTTGTGACGGGCTGACCGAAATCGGGGACGAGTGCTCCTCGATTACAGCGGTCTTCCGAGCAACTCGTGCAGTTTTTCTCTGTAGCTGCGCGACAGCGTCAGTTGAACGCCTTCGCGGAGGATGATGCGATACTCGCCGTGAAACCACGGCTGAAGCTCTTGTATGCGATCGATGTTTACGATCGCCGACCGATGGACGCGCAAGAATTGCTTGGGATCGAGCTGGGCTTCAAGCGCGCTGATCGTGTCTCGCAGCAGATAGGACTCTTTGCCCGCGTGCAGCCGCACGTAGTTTCCCTCGGCTTCCAGCCAGTCGATCTCTCCGGCTTTGATAAAGAAGACGTGTCCGTTCATCTTGATCACGAGCCGCTCCAGGTGGACCGGGCGCGTCCTGATTTGTTCGAGCGCGCTCAGGATTCGTTCGTTCATCGAATCGCTCTTCTCGAGCAATTGTTCCTTGGCGCGGCGCACCGATCTCTCAAAGCGTTCGCGGTCGAACGGCTTTAGGAGGTAGTCGAGCGCGTATATGTCAAAGGCGCGAACCGCATACTGATCGTATGCAGTCACAAAAATCACTGCCGGCATTGCCGACGAGTCGAGTGATTGTAGAACTTGGAAGCCGTCTATCCCGGGCATCTCGACATCGAGGAAAATGAGATCGGGCTTCACCTTCGAGATAGCTTGAAGAGCCTCTTTTCCGTTGGCGCAATCCCCTACGATCTCAATCTCTGGGTCTGCTTCGAGCATCTCGCGAATTCGCTCGCGTGCAAGCGATTCGTCATCCACTATCAATGTGCGAATACACTTCGAGCTTGACATACGATCCACTCCTTAGCGGCTCTAACGAGAGAACGTTGCGGTTAGTTCGCTTTTGCAGAAAGTGGTTCTCGCTTGAATGGGATTTCCAGGATAACCGAGAGCCCGCCTCGGGTGGTGTTGGCAAGATCAAGACGATGGTCGCTTCCATAAAGCTGCTGCAATCGCGCCTGCGTGTTTGCGAGCCCAACGCCTTCTTTCAATATCTGCCCGTTGTCGCCGTTCGCCGGCAACCCGGGCCCGTTGTCGGTCACTTGCACGTGAAGCAAGCCGTTGAGCTGGCTGGCCTCGATCTCAATGTGACCCTGTGTCGTGCGCGGAGCAATCCCGTGTTTGATCGCGTTTTCGACGATCGGTTGCAGGATAAGGTTCGGCAGTCGCGCATCAAGCGCCTGCGGCTCGATCCGGAACCGAACCGTCAACCGGTCGCGAAAGCGAATGCGTTCGATCTCAAGATAGCACTTCAAAAACTCAAGCTCCTGCTGAAGCGAAACCTCCTGCGCGCCCCCGTTCTCAAGCGTTAACCTCAAGAAGTCGCCCAGCCGTGCGATCATCTTGTCCGCCGCCTCCGCGTCCTTGTACACAAGCGCCGATATTGAATGCAAAGTGTTGAACAGGAAGTGTGGCTGAAGCTGCATCTTGAGAGCTTGAAGCTGCGCGTGCGCGAGTTGAGCTTCCAGACGCGTCGCCCGTATCTCGCCTCCTCGATAGCGGCGATAATAGTCGAACACAAGAGTGACCAGCACGATCAACCAGTAGATCATCGCGCCGTAATCGAAAATCAGATAGACGTTCCGCAAAAGCTTTATCAGCGAGAACGCCCTTGTGGGATCTGATAAGAACTGGATAAACATCAAGTCGTGAAGTATTCGCGTCCCGAAGCCGATCACAACTGACGCGAAGAGGTGAATAAGGAGGTTGGGAAGCCAGCGCTCGCGGACGACTGGAAAGCGGTGGGCAAGGAACAAAACCAGAGGCGTCAGCGCAGCCCACACATACGCGTAAGCCAGTTCAAGCGCGAAGATCCGATGCCAGCCGATCTGGGTTTCCCCGCGACTGTACGCCAGATACATCTGGCTTCCGAGGAAGAGCCCGAATAGCGTCCAGACTCCGATGGTCAGACCAACTCGCACCAGACGCCGGGCTAATAACTTCTCGGTTTGCATCTTTGATCCGCGGAGCTGAAGCAGCGCTTCCGTCCCCATAACGATACCACAGCGCTGGTCCGCTTCGGGCCAGAAACCCAGATTGCCGATGGAGGTGAAGTTTGAGTGCGCGCTGTCGGCGGACGAGACAGCAACCTTGCGGCTTCCGCCGGACAGGGCCGTGGATAAACGGACGAGCATTGGCACCTCGCCGTACTTGGTTTTGGTTCTTCTAAATGCTTGAGACGCTTCGAACCCGGTACGCAACCCGCTCATTCTACGCATGATTGCAATTGCGGAATGCACTATGTGACGAACTCGAGTTTAGAGTTGACGAAGCGGCTCTGGACAAGGATGAACCGGCTTCAGCCGTTTGGACCGTCTGTCCGCTTGCTGGGTTGTGTCCGGGGTCAACCCGCTGCCAAGGCACTGCCCTCGGCGCCTCTGCGGTTAGCAGAGCTTCGACGCAATAAACGCAGAGACACCGAGCAGCAGAGGTTTCGCAAAGACCACATTTCGAATCAGAACGCTGATCGTTTGAGTTTGCCCTACTCCGCGGAGGCTGTGCTATGATGCCAGCCAGGCAACGGCGGCGCTCCGGCCCCTTCCGAGAGCGCCTTCGTTCGAGGTGAGCGCGCAATGGGTCATACAAGCAACCCAACCCCAGACTACCGAGCGCGCCGAATTCGAGAACTCGCTCGTTCTCAGCACGCGGCATCCAAATCCCAACAAGCGGGGGCTGACCATGGCACACGGCAGAAAGTTCAGATCAACGCGTCGCATCCCGGACAGCGAGCGCTCGCTGTTCGAGCAACGAATAACCGGACGCTATACGCGCACGCTCGACCGAACTGATCTGCTTAACCTCATACGGGGCGGCGAAGACACTCATCTAGAGTTCAAGATCAGGCTGGTCAACACCGAAAAAGTCGTAGGCGAAATAGTGGCCCTCGCCAATGCCGGCGGCGGAGCTATCATTTTCGGCGTCAGCGATCAGCGGCGTGTCGAAGGTCTGGATGATCCCGAACAAGTCGAAGAACAACTCATCGACATCTGCCGCAACCAGATCAAGCCGCCGGTCTTTCCGCGAATCGACAAAGTCTCGTACGACAACGGCACGCGCATCGTGGTCTTGCAGGTTGACGATCGCCGAGCCCCGCACCGCACTCCCGACCACCGCTACTTCCTGCGCATCGGATCGACTAAACGTGAGGCGGACGGCGCCGAGATCGCTGCTCTGTTTGCGCGCTCGCGCGTCGCTTCGTTCGAAGACATGCCGCTTGTGGCCGCCGGCGTGGAAGACTTTGACGAAGGGCTGGTGTGGAGCTTCGTACGCGATCTGGAAGGCGAAGCCTACCGCGAGCCCGCCAACTTCCCAACAGCCGCCGAGCTTCGCGACCTTCATCTGGCAACCGACCACGGCGCCACCGTAGCCCCAACGCTAGCTGGATTTCTTCTCTTTGGACAAAGCTCGGTGGTCGAGCAGGTAGTTCCTCAGGGCCAGATCGCGCTCACCAGGTTTTCAGGAACCAACACTGAATCTCCGGTCGTCGAACGAGTCGAAGTCAGCGGCAATCTAACCCGCCTCTTCGACGGCGCGCTCGGGTTCTTGAAGCGCTACGTCGATCTTTGGGACTCGCGGCCTCCGCGCACGCAATCAAACAATGGAGGCGCTGAGCCGGTTCGCGCGCGATCGAACTATCCTCGCAGCTCAGTCGTCGAAGCGCTCACGAACCTGATAGTCCATCGCGACTACTCGATCGCCGCGTCGCCGGCGCGAGCATTTGTCTTCGACGATCGAGTCGAGTTTATCAATCCAAGCCGAACAGCCGGGACCAGAAAGTCAGTCGAGTACGGAGCGATGCTTCCACCAAATCCCAGGATTCACCGAGTCTTCACAAGCGCGGCGTACGGTATCGAGCGCGCCGGGCGAGGCATCCCGGCCCTTCGACGAGAGCACCGCGCGTTCACGCGCCGCGAGCCCCGCATCTCGCTGCTGGGTGACGAGTTTCGTCTCGAGCTTTATGGCGTTTGATTCGAGCATTGAGATTCGTTTAACATCGCATTGGCTCGGCCGAGGCAACGGCGTTCGCGGGAGTCTGAACTAAATGACCGCACATCCAAAGCGCAAATACACGCTCGAAGAATACTTTGATCTTGAGCTCTCTACTAATGAGCGCTTCGAGTATTGGAACGGCGAAGTCTTCAGCATGAGCGGTGTGAGCGAGCAACACGATCACATCGAGACAAATCTAATCACATCACTGAGCAACAAGCTGCGCGGGCGCCCATGCCGCGTCTTTAGTGCCGACATGCGGATCAAAGTGCCGACCCTACCGCCGTACCGATACGCTGATGTATCGGCTGTTTGCGGCCAACCGGTATTCGAGAAGATCGGCGGCGTTGACGTGTTGACGAACCCGGGGCTGAACATTGAAGTGTTGTCAGACTCGACCGAAGCCTACGATCGAGGAGACAAGTTCACGCACTACAAGTCCATCCCGAGCCTGCAAGAATACTTGCTGGTCGCTCAGCATCGGGCCCACATCACTCACTATGCGAAGAACGAGGACGACTCGTGGAGCTACTCCGAAACCAACGACCTTTCGGCAAGTGTTCACCTTTCATCAGTCGATTGCGTGCTGGAGTTGACTTCGGTTTACGAAGGCGTCACGTTCCCAGTAGCGCCACCGCCGAACCTTCGCGAGCCTTCGTGAGGCTCTTCCGCGGAATCGCTGATCTGTATTCGATTCGAATGCGTTTGTTCGCACTCCCAATCCTGCTCCTCGCGCTCATTTCTTGCGGAAGAGGTAGGAGTGTTGAAACCACCGACCCCGCCGCAGCGCCTTCCACAGTCCAGGCAAACGAGCCGTTCTCTCGGAGGCAGTGCGTCAACTTGAACACTGCCACCGCGAAGGAGCTAGAACGGCTGCCAGGAATCGGTGAAGTGATGGCTCGCAAGATCATCGAGTACCGCGAGCAGAACGGTCCGTTCCGGCGCCCCGAAGAGGTCATCGTCGTCGAAGGCTTCAGCGAACGAAAGTATCGGCCGATCGCGGATCTGATCTGCGCGTCCTAACCGGGCATCGCTCAGCTAAACGGCGCCGACTCCCGAGTACCTGCCACTCGACTCAACTGTGTCAGCTCCGAATTGTCGTTTGGGATTCGCTCCTGTAGATTAACTCTTCCTCCAAGAGCGTGATAGATGAGCGAAGAGCTACCGATATTGGTAGAGGTCAGGCGAGGCGCGATAGTCGAATCCCGCCACTGCGGCGCAATCGTCGCCGTCGAGCCGGACGGGACCGTCGCATTTCGGCTCGGCGATAGCGGTTTCCTGACCTCGACGCGCTCGACGATCAAGCCCTTTCAGGCGATCCCGTTCATCACAACCGGAGCCGCCGATCATTTCGGCATTAGCGAGCGAGAACTGGCGCTGACCTGCGCGTCGCATGAAGGCGAACCTTTTCATGTCGAACGCGTTGCCGGAATGCTTGCGCGCGCAGGGCTGGACGAATCGGCGCTGCGTTGCGGCGCGCACCCGCCGTTCAACGGCGCAGCCGTCCGTCAGCTCGAGAACGAAGGCCAGCCATTCACTCAGCTTCACAACAACTGCTCAGGAAAACACACTGGAATGCTTTTGACTGCCGTGTATCGCGGTCTCGAACTCGATGACTACTACAAACCCGAGCATCCGGTGCAACGCGAGATCGCATCAGTGCTGACTCGAATAGCCAGTCTCGAAGGCGATCTCCCCACTGCGATCGACGGCTGTAGCGCGCCGACGTTCGGAGTGCCGCTTCGATCGCTGGCGCTGGCGTTTGCGAGACTGGTCAATCCGGACAGTGTGTTGCTCGGCCCGGAGATCTCGGGGGCTTCAACTCGAATCGTTCGGGCGATGATTGCACATCCGGAAATGGTCGGCGGCACAAAGCGATTCGATTCCGATCTGTTGCGAGCCGGGCGAGGTAAGCTTGTTTGCAAGATAGGCGCTGAAGCCGTCTACGGCATCGGCGTTCTTCCCTGCGAACGCTACCCGCGAGGTCTCGGCATTGCACTCAAGATTGAAGACGGCTCTCAACGAGGGCTGGGACCTGCCGTCGTCGAGACGCTCGCACAACTTGGCGTGTTGAGCGAGTCTGAGCAGGCCGAACTCGCAGCCTATCATCGGCCGTCGTTCGAGAACCGTCGCGGCCTCATCGTTGGCGAGGCGCGTGCGGTGTTCGATCTCGGTTCTCACTAGCTTGTAAGGGCGGCCCTCCGTGGCCGCCTCTCTTAGCGGCAATCCACTTAGACGGCGCATCGAGAGGCGGCCACGGAGGACCGCCCGTACAGGAGTCCGATCTTCCACTCGGGTGTTCGACTGTTATGAACGAAACGATTCGCTCTCTTTTCCCGATCACCGAAAACTACATCTATATGAACCACGCGGCGGTCTCGCCCTTATCGACGCGAGTGCGCGACGCGATGGCAAACCTGGCCGATGACGTGATGCGCCACGGAACGGCTCACTACGAAGACTGGTATCGCACCTACGACGAAGTTCGAAGCTCGGCAGCGAAGCTTGTGAACGCGCGCCCTCGCGAGATCGCATTCGTCCGAAACACTTCTGACGGGATCTCGACGGTCGCAAACGGACTCGATCTGCGCGAGGGCGATAACGTAGTCACCTGCGACGTCGAGTTCCCCTCGAACATTTATCCGTGGATGCGGCTGGGCGAGGAGCGCGGCTTGAAGCTGAAGCTCGCTCCCGAACGCGATGGACGCATTGACGCCGGCGAGCTTCTCTCGCTGGTCGACGATCGCACGCGTGTGGTCACGATTAGCTGGGTCCAATTCGGAAGCGGCTTTCGTTCGGACCTGGCACGCATCGGCAAGTTCTGCCGGGAACGCGGCATCTTCTTCATGGTCGATGCGATTCAGGGACTCGGCGCCTTGAAGCTGGATGTAGAGCGGGACTACGTCGATGCGTTTGCGGCCGATGCGCACAAGTATCTGCTCGGCCCGGAAGGCGCGGCGCTGCTTTATGTCTCGGACCGGGTGATCGATCGAGTAAAACCAACGGTGGTTGGCTGGACCTCGGTGAAGGACTACGAGCGGTATTTGGACTACGATCTGGCGTACCGCGAGGGCGCGTTGAGGTTCGAGTGCGGCTCGTTGAACACGGTCGGGGTCTACGGACTAGGCGCGGCAATCGACCTATTCCTCGAAGTCGGTCCAGAACGAATCGAAGAGTACGTCCTCGGTTTGAGCAGCTACCTTGCGGAACGGCTGGCCGGAAAAGGCTATCAAGTCGCCGGCTCACAGAATCCTGGCGAGACGTCTGCTGTCGTGACTTGCACGCACGAGAAGCATTCGGCGGCCAATTTGTCCCGAGTGCTCCGGGCGAAGAACATCATCACCGCCCCGCGGGTAAAGCGGTTGAGAATCGCCCCTCACTTCTACAACACTCGCGACGAAGTCGATAGGTTGATCGACGCGCT
Organism: Candidatus Onstottus arcticum; assembly: GCA_038040485.1. Taxonomy (GTDB): domain Bacteria; phylum Acidobacteriota; class Blastocatellia; order UBA7656; family UBA7656; genus Onstottus_B; species Onstottus_B arcticum. The sequence goes on along the minus strand of JBBPIE010000006.1, from coordinate 251,658 downwards.
TCCCTCCTAGAGGCTCAGCTTGATAATGCGGCGGGGCATCGCTTAGTGTAGCCGTCGAGTGTCGAGCGCCAAGTCAATCTGGAATCACGTACGCAGTTGGTCGCGCGAGAAATTGGCGGCGCCTCGCGCGCACGACCTACCTTCGCCCGCCGGCTCCATACACCAGTCCCGCACAGTTAATCTCTTAGCTTGCACCGCGCTGATCTTTTGCGCGGCGCTGGGTGTGAGACTACTGGTCTGGCAAGACCTCAATGCGGACATGCAGTGGAACGAGGGCGGTGCGATGATCACCAACCTCATCAAGCCGTACGAGCTTGAAGTGAATCGGATACGGCAGGAAGGCGGCGTTCTCTTTCCCGCGCAGCCGCCCGATGCGCAGGACTCGCGAATGATAATTCATCCGCCGGGCTACTCGATGCTGCTGGCGGTCGTTCAACGCGACGGCGACCCCGCCGCGTCGCACACGCGGTTGCGATGGCTGCAACTCACTGTCGATGCCCTCACGGCTGTGCTGATTTTCTTGCTCGCGGCGCTGTGGTTTCCCCGGGTGCTCGCGACGATTGCTGGAATGCTGGTCGCGCTATCGCCGCATTTGGCGCTTTACTCGTTGTGGCTGACGCCTGAGACGCTCGCCGTCTTGCCTTTGGCGGCGGCTGTTTATCTGATCGCGCGCGGCATCAAGCGGCCTCGGATCTGGACGATGATCGCGGCTGGAGCGCTGATCGGCGTTTCGTGCTGGCTTCGTTCAAACGGCTTGCTGCTCGCGCCGGTTCTTGCCGTCGCGGTTTTCGGATTGGTCGAACGAGGTAAACGACTGAAATGCGCAGGCGCGCTTGTGGCGGCGATGATTGTGAGCATCGCGCCGGTGACTTTGCGCAACTGGACTGCTTATCACCGATTCATTCCGCTGTCTCTCGGCGCGGGAATCACTTTGGCGGAGGGCATCGCAGACTACGACGACGACGGCAGATTCGGAATGCCGATCAACGACGGAGACGTGAAACATAAGGATGCGGCTTGGCATGACCGCCCCGACTACGCGAGGAGCATCTGGGTACCTGATGGCGTCGAGCGTGATCGCGCGCGGTTCTCGCGCGGATTGTCGGTCATTCGCTCGCACCCCGGTTGGTTTGGCGGCGTGATGATGAAGCGGGCCTTTTCCATGCTTCGGTACAACGACTCGATGATGCTTGGCCGCAACGCGGATATCGCCCACGCGCCCAATGTCTCCGCGGAGCCGAGCTTTGGCCACGCGCTTTCAGTCTCGGAGACGAGTCAGCCTGTGTGGACAAGCTCTCCGGCAGAGTTGCTGTCGCGGGGAAGTGTTGTGTCACCAGCCGCAAGCGTAGTACTTGCTGGGAATGGGCAGACTCTTCTCGTGACCGGAGATGATTCGACTTTCGGCGACCAATTCGCATCCGAGCCGATTCCAGTTGAAAAGAATACCGATTACCTGTTGAGGCTGGAGGTCAGAGTCGAGCAGCAGCCTGTCGCCGCAAAGGTCACCAGTGCGGATCGCCGAATCATGCTGGTGTCGGACGTGATGGAAAAGCCCAATGATAAGACAAAGAAGAAGGCCCGAAAGGTCGCGCGCCGCAACGGTCCACCGGATCCCGTGACTGACGCCGCTCAGATTGAAGGCGCCGCCGCCGGGCGCGAAACGCTGATCCTGCAAATGCCTTTTGCGAGCGGTCATCGCAGCGACGTACGTCTGATCATTTCCAACAACGGCGAGGCGGCAGCACGGCCCTCGGTGGAAATTGCCGGTGCCGAGTTGTTCGGGCTAGGTCCGACTCCGCACAGGTGGACTCGCGGGGCGCGTTTGCTGGTGCGTGGAGTTCAGCGCAACGTTTACACCACGTCTCGGTTGCTCCCGCTTATTGCTGCGGGAATTCTTCTGCTGGCACTTGCAGGCCGCCAGCGCGAGTTGCTGTTACTGCTGATCGTTCCTGCCTACTACCTCGCGGTGCAGTCCGCATTTCACACGGAGTACCGCTACATCCTGGCGATCCACTATTTCCTGTTCGTGCTCGGAGCGGCGACGTTGTACGTTGCCGGCGCGTTGGTCAAAGACGGCGTGAGCCGAATGCTCGTTGCTTTGAGGAGTCAGTAGTCCGTAGTCAGTAGTCCGTAGTCTGAATCCAAGGTACCGACCACAAACTACGGACTACTGACTACGGTCTACTGACTTCCTCTGGCATCCTTTACGCGCTTTCGGGACTCAAAGACAATGGTGGGGCCGGGCGCTCGGCTGGTTTGGTTCGTGCGGCCACGTCAACAAAGGCCCTGCCAACCTGTTCAATCCTTTCGGAGGACATAAAAGATGAAAAGATCCAGCATGGTTCTGGGAGTATCCATTGCTCTGTTGTCGCTGGCGCTGACCGGCTGTCCTGAGCGCATCAAGATCGGGGACGTTTCGCGAGACCCCGGACGATACTACGACAAAGAAGTGACGGTTGGTGGAAAAGTTGTTCGATCCTACGGCGCGGTTGGCGCGGGCGTCTACGAGATCGATGACGGAACCGGCACGATTTGGGTCGCCACAGAGAAGTATGGAGTTCCGACCAAGGACACTTATGTCGCGGTGACCGGCAAGGTCATTCCCGGCGTCACCTGGGCCGGCCGCAGCTACGGCAACGGGATGCGCGAGACGCGCCGCCGCTCGGCCGAAAGGCGCAAGTGAAGTGTATCGAGTGAACTGCCAGCCTGTACGGGCGGCCCTCCGGGGCCGCCCCTCGATTAACTTTGGATGTAACCCGAAATCAGAACGAGGGGCGGCCACTGAGAGCCGCCCGTACAAGAACGCAACCTCAAACCGGCGCGCGTCGAGGTGACTTCAACAGCTCGTAGCCTTCCGAGCGCGCGACGTAAGTTGCCGCGGTGATGTCGCCTGTCACGTTCAAAGTCGTACGGCACATATCCAGTATTCGGTCCACGCCAAGGATGATCGCGATCAGCGACGGGTTGACCCCGATCGTCACAAGCACCACTACTATGAACGGAATCGAGCCCGACGGCACTCCCGCGGTTCCGATCCCACCGAGGATGGCCAGATACGCAACCATTACCTGCTGACCCAATGTAAGATCAATGCCGGCTAACTGCGCGAGGAATAATACCGTCACGCCCTCGTAAAGCGCGGTTCCGTTCTGATTCGCGGTCGCGCCAACCGTCAAAACAAAGCTGTTTATCTCACGCGGCACGCCCAGATTTTCTTCCGAGACTCGCAAAGCGGTTGGCAAGGTTGCGTTCGAAGACGAAGTTGAAAACGCCGTCAGCATCACCGTCTTGATGCGGCGGAAAAAATCGACCGGCGACAAACGTGAAAGAAAATAAACCGACAGCGAGTACACACCGAACATATGAATCGCCAATCCGGCCAACACCGTGACCACAAACCAGGCCAGCGCTCCCAGCAAGTCCAATCCGAACCGCGCCGTGTTGTTGAACAGCAAACACGCAACCGCATAGGGCGCGAGCTTCATTATCATATCGATGATCTTCGCCGAGATTTCGTAAAGCGCCTCAAGCCCTCTCACAAACGGCGCGGACACCGAGGCCGACACCATCGTAATCGCGATGCCCAGAATCAGCGCGAAGAACATCAGATGAATCATGTTCGGCGTGTCGCCCTCCGCCGGATTGCGTTTCACCCCGGCGATGGCGGCGATGGGATTCGTCGGCACGATCGTTTTCACGACCGTCATTAGCGCAGAATCGGACGGGCCTGCTTTCTTCGCGTCTTCAACTTGCTTGGTGGCGTCCGATCCGTAACGCTCCTGAAGCGCGGCGGCCGTCGTTGGATCAATGCGATTGCCCGGCCGGACGGTGTTTGCCAGCGTCAGCCCGATGACAACGGAGATCGCTGAAATGACCACCGTGTAGGCCAGGCACTTCAGACCCACGCGCCCGAGCTTGCGCACGTCGCCGATGCCGGCAACGCCGACCACCAGTGATGAGAAGACCAGCGGTATCACAGTCATCAACAGCAGGCGAAGAAAGAGCTGGCCGATCGGCTCGGTGATATTCGTGACGACCCACGCGATCCGAGCATTGTCGCCGCCAAACGCCGCATTGCTCGCAATCCCGGCGCCCACGCCGACAACCAGTCCTATCAGGATTCGTGTGTGCAGCGGCCAGCCTTTTGGGCGATCCGGAGTCGCATCTTTCAAGTCGGTGGTTTCCTCGCGCTCGTAGGCATCAGCATCGGGCGCGGGTGTTTCCAAACGATCGTCATTGTTTTTGTCGGTCATTTTTTCTTGTTCCAATCAAAAGTCTCGAGTGCTCAACTGACTCCGCCTTCGGAAAGCCCGCGCGACACAGACTGAAGTCTATGCTACGTCGGCTCAGCGATCCTTAATCGTCATCATCAACCCGTAACGCGGCCGAAGCGTGAACGTCGGATCGGCCTCAACCGGGTGACCCGGTACGAGGTCCAGAGTGAACTGCTGAGCCAGCGTCGCAATCGCCAACTGCGCTTCCATGAGCGCAAAGTTGTTGCCGATACACTGGCGCGCGCCTCCGCCAAACGGAAAGTACGCAAAGCGCGGCCGGCCTTCGGAGCGATCGGGAGTGAACCGCTCGGGATCAAATTCGTCAGGCTTCTCCCAGAAGTCCGGATGCCTGTGTGTCACCCACTGACTGAGGTTCACCAGCGAACGCGCGGGAACGTGATAGTCGCCGAGGGTGTCGTCGCCGATCGCTTCCCGCGGAAGTCCCCACGCCGGTGGATAGAGCCGCATCGATTCAGCAAACACCATCCTCGTGTACGGCAGCCGTTCCAGATCATCAAGCGCCGGCGCGCGCCCGTTCAGTACTTGATCGAGTTCAGCTTGCAGCTTGCTCCGCGCCTCGGGATTCTGACTCAGCAAGTACCAGGTCCACGAAAGCGCCGCGCCCGTCGTCTCGTGGCCCGCGAGTATCAAGGTCATCACCTCATCTCGCAATTGCAGGTCGCTCATTCCTTCGCCTGTATCTTCGTCACGCGCGGCCAGCAGCATCGAGAGCAGATCGCCTTTGTCTTCGCCCGTCCGCCGGCGTTCGTTGATCAAACCGAAAACCATCTCGTCGAGCAGGAGCCTGGCTTGTTTGAAACGGCGGTTGCGGCGAGTCGGGATGCTTTCGGGCAGACTGAAAGCGTGGTTCATCCGATAGCTCACGTGCTCGAAAGTTTCGCGGACGGCATGGCCAAGGCGGTCGGCGTCAGCGCTGATGTCAGTCGAAAACAGCGCGACGCTTACGATCTTGAGCGTCAGCCGCATCATCTCGTGGGCTGCGTCGATCGTGGCGTTCTGTTTGGCAAGCGCGCTCCAGCGCTCGGCGGCTGATTGCGCAGATTGAGCCATCAACCCCGCAAGCGCCGCAAGCTTCGCGCGATGAAATCCGGGCTGCATCAACCGCCGTTGATGAAGCCAAAGGTCGCCTTCACTTGTAAGTATGCCCATCCCGGCCAGCATGCTTACTGGTTTGATGAACAGGTCCGGCTTGCGATAGTTGTGCTGGTTTGTTTGCAGTACCCGCTCGACGTCTTTCGGGTGCGTGACCAGATAAAGATAAACGCCGGGGAAGGCCCGCACGCGAACAACGTGGCCGAGCTGGCTTGTGACGCGCGGGTTAAAGCGCAGCGGTTCGCGCTGCAATGCTCGCAGGTTTCCCAGGAGGAGATGACCGCCGAGTGTTGGAGCAGTTAGTGTGCTGGCCACGGTATTCGTTTTGTGCTTGCCGGCTTCAAACGACGCAATGCAGCTTAGAGTTTTTTCCCAGGCGTTTCAAGACTGCGAGACATCCAGCGCGATTGGGATGCCGCTTGGGTTCCAAGCCGCATCCTGCTGTGCTATCGTGTCGCTTCTCAAGTCTAAGGTGAGAAATCGAGTCGGCAGGTTTCGCGCCGTTCCTACGCGCATTCGATGGCGGGCGGCCGCATAGTGGAGGTGTTATGAAGATACTTTTCCTGGCAAGCTGGGTAATCTTGTTGGTAGTGTCCGTGCTCATTGCCTTGGCTTCAGCCGGGTCGCTGTTCCAGGGCTACAGCAAAGCGGATGAAAACATCACTCCTGACTACTCGACCGTTCAGATGAAGGAGCAGGGCGGCGAGGAAGCGTTCAGAGCTTTCAAGGCCCGGCGGGTGACGGCAGCGACGTGGGCGCTGGCCTACGCGCTGCTGGCGATAGCGGTGACGCTGGTACCCTATCGCCGCGGTGAACAGTGGGCGTGGTGGGCGCTGCTTGTGGCGATCGGCGTTTCGCAGGTTCTCTCGATGGCTCGGGCGGTCACTGTGATGACCACGGCAGGCGCAGGTACGGCGGGCGTGTTGCTCGCTTTCATGTTGATAGGATTGATGGCCGGCGCCCCGAAGATATTTGGGAACCGAGCGCGCACGCCAGAAGACTAGCAAGTTGACTCGCGAAAGCGGCGAAACGCGAAGGCGGGCTTCGTTGACACTCATTCCGAGCGCTCGATATGATTCTTCACTCAACAAGCGGCGCTCGATACACTGCCCAGCGAAGAACAACCGCCGCGCGTAACTTTGATGAGTGGAGTTTCAATGGTAATCAGAAGAGCCGGCTTGGTCCTGGCTGTAGCAGCTCTCGCAACCTCGGCTGCAGTTTCGTACTCTCGCACATACGCGGGCTTCGCGGGCGCGGTCGACAAGCTAGCCGATCGAGCTGCGGCTGAGGTCTCAGCCGAGCAGATCACTCGCCACATCCAGTTTCTTGCCTCCGACAACCTTCAGGGCAGGCGCACCGGCACGCCCGCAGCCGACGAGGCAGCCGGCTATATTGCCAAGCAGTTCCAGAGCTATGGCCTGAAGCCAGCTTCCGCCGCAGGTTTCCTTCAACCTTTCGACTTTGTCGCCGGTGTGAAGCTCGGAGAGCAGAACACGTTTCGAGTTACGGACTCGGCAGGCGCGCGCGAACTGAAAGTCGCCGTCGATTTCATGCCTCTCGCGTTCTCTGCTTCCGAGGTCGCGGAGGGCCAGCTTGTCTTTGTGCTTTACGGCATAAGCGCGCCCGAGCTGCAGTATGACAACTACAAGGACCTCGATGTGAAGGGCAAAATAGTGATGATCCTGCGTGGAAGCCCGGACGGCGACAACCCGCACGGCCGATTCGCCGACTTCACTCAGCCCGGACTCGAGATTCAGAACAAAACTCTCAAGGCTCGGGAGAAGGGCGCGCGCGGAGTCATCTTCATCAGCGAGGAGAAGAACTTCAGCGATGATCGTCTGTCGCGGCTTCGTCACGACTTGAACTTTCTTGATTCGGGGATTCCGTCGGTAGTGATCAGCCGCCAGGCTGCAAACACTATCCTCAGAGGTCAAGCGTTGAGCCAGTCAGGAAACGACGAGGCAAAGGAAGACGATATCGATCGCTTGAAGTCATCCGGCCAATCGCTTCCGCTAAAGAACGTCATTGTTCGGTTCAAGACCGACGTGACTAGAGTCAACGGCAAAAGCGCGAACGTGGCCGCGGTTCTCAAGGGAAGCGATCCGAGGCTCGCGAATGAGTATGTAGTGATCGGCGCTCACTACGATCATCTGGGCCTTGGAGGCCCGGAATCGCTGGCCGCAAAACCGGAAGGCCAGATACATCACGGAGCCGACGACAACGCGTCGGGGACTTCGGGGTTGATGGAACTTGCGCGCGTGCTTGCAGCCGAACGAGTGAAACCGAAACGGAGCATCCTGTTTGTGGCGTTCAGCGGGGAAGAACTGGGCTTGCTGGGATCGGGAGCCTACACGAAGAACCCCGCTTTGCCGCTCGCTTCAACCGTGGCGATGCTCAACATGGATATGATCGGGCGGCTGCGGCAAGGCTCGTTGTTTATTGGAGGAGTCGGGACTTCACCTGCGTGGAAGCCGCTGCTCGAAAAGCTGAATCAGACTGAGACTGGAGCGGCCTCGGCGGGAAATGGCTCTGGGAGCCGGTTTCAACTGAGCTTCTCCCAGGACGGCTTTGGGCCGAGCGACCATCAATCGTTCTATGTTCGCGACGTGCCGGTGCTGTTTTTCTTCACCGGAACTCACGACGATTATCACAAACCGACGGACACCGCCGACAAGATAAACGCGGAAGGCGAGCGGCAAATCCTGGAGTTCGTGCGCGAGACGGCGGTCGCGGTCGCAAACGAACCCGAGCGCATCGCGTTCACAAAGGTGAAGACGGAATCGAAACCGGCCGGCCGCGGCTTTCGAGTTTATCTTGGCACCGTGCCGAACTACTCGGATCAAAGCGATGGTATGAAACTGGACGGTGTGAGGCCCGCATCGCCTGCCGAGCGGGCGGGGCTTCGAGCCGGCGACTTCGTTATGATGCTTGGAAAGACGCCGATCAAGAATGTTTACGACTACACCTACGCGCTTGGCGAGATGCGAGCCGGAGAGGAAGTCGACGTGGTAATCAAGCGCGACGGCAAGCAGATGAACTTGAAGATAACGCCGGAGAAAAGGCAATAAAACCGGTTTGTGGTTTCTGGTTTCTAGTTTCTGGTTCTTGGTTTGGTGCTCACAGCGTACACAGAATCTTTCAAACCGAAACGAGAAACCATCAGCTAGAAACCATCAACCAGAAACTAGAAACCAGAAACTAGAAACCTAAAGTTGGGCTCGATGCTCTTAGAAGGAAAGACCGGGGTCGTATTCGGCGTAGCGAACAAGCGAAGCCTCGCGTGGGCGATCGCTCGCCGCGCGGCCGACGAAGGCGCGCGCATCGCGCTGACTTATCAGGGCGAGCGGCTCGAAGAGAACGCGCGCGAGCTTGCTGCTTCACTCAAGGACCCGCTTGTGCTGCCGTGCGATGTGACCAAAGACGAAGACATCGCGGCGGTCTTCGCAAAAATCAAGCAGGAGTTTGGCACGTTGGACTTCGTGGTTCACGGCGTGGCCTACGCCCTGCGCGAAGAGCTTGAAGGCGAATACTTGAAGACGTCGCGCGAAGGCTATCGTGTCGCGCAGGACATCAGCGTTTACTCGCTGACGGCGATAACCAGGGAAGCCGCGCGGCTCATGGAAGGCCGCAACGGGAGCGTGCTGACGTTGACTTATCTAGGGGGCGAACGCGTTATCCCCGGCTACAACGTGATGGGCGTGGCAAAGGCTGCGCTCGATATGAGCATGCGCTATCTGGCGGAGAACCTCGGTCCGCGCGGGATTCGAGTAAACGCGCTGTCGGCGGGTCCAGTCAAGACGCTTGCCTCTGCCGGCATCGGAGGCTTCTCGAAGATCCTCGAGCACATGCGAAACCGCGCACCCCTCCGCCGCAACATAGATCAATCCGAAGTCGCGGACGCGGCTATGTTCCTTCTCTCGGATATGTCGCGCGGAGTCACCGGCGAAATCCTGCACGTCGACTGCGGCTACAACATCATGGGTATGTGAAATTGGGGTTGGGGTTGGCAGAGTCCCGCAACTTACCTTCTTCGTTCCTCAGAAGACCAGATGTACTTGTGAAGCTGTAGTTGAAAACGTGCGCGCAGCTTGTCCTCGAGCATCCAATTCACCACCCGTTCGGGTTCGATGATTCCAAACGCGGTCGAGAGCAACAAACCCACCCGGTCTTCAAGCGCATGGTCTCGAATCGTATCGCGCGCCCATTCATAGTCGCCTCGATCCGCAATCACAAACTTCACTTCATCGGTTGCTCGAAGGTGCTCGAGGTTCGACCACAGGTTCTTCTCGCACTCTCCTGACGCCGGGCACTTCAAGTCCATTATGCGGATCACTCTCGGGTCGAGCTTTGATATGTCTCGGTGACCGCCGGTCTCGATCATCACGACGTGCCCCGAATCAGCGAGTCGCGTCGCGAGTTCGTAGATATCCGGTTGCAGCAGCGGCTCACCTCCCGTAAGCTCGACCAACTTGCAGTCGTAGCGCTCGACTTCCCGGACTATCTGATCGAGCGTCATCGTCGTGCCGCCGGTGAACGTGAACTCCGAATCGCACCAGGCACATCGAAGGTCACATCCCGTCGTCCGCACAAAGACGCACGGCAGTCCCGCGTAGCTCGATTCGCCCTGAATGCTTTGATAAATCTCGGTGATTCGCATGATCCGACTAGGAATAATAGCCCGCTTCGACTCAGCGGGCGAGAGCGAGGGTAGTGTCCTAAAGTTGTTTTGCTCGTTTGTCGGCGAACCGACCAACCGCCAAGACGCCAAGAGCGCCAAGATTCTCAACGGATTCTTGGTCCGACCTTGGCGTCCTTGGCGTCTTGGCGGTTTTCCAATCGAGCAACACACAAATGGGACACTACTAGAGCGAGGCTCAACTTGCTGCCTGCTGACGAACAAGACGGGAGCCGGATCTTGTGGCAATCAATGCTGAACTCTTGCCAAAATTGACCGACCATTTCCGTCTTTCTGACCGAACTGACCTCATGGCTACTTGGCCAACAAGCACTAAACCGAGCCGCCGTGCGAACGCCGTTGGGCCCGAAATCGGGTTGAACCCTTGTCTATCATCCCTGCCTCGAACTAGCTGCAAGAACACGATTTAACAAGACAGAGCCGGTCAGTCGTTCCCGGACTACCGGGGTGCCGACCCGGCGCTTCGTGAGCGTTCAGCCCGTTATGGCACGGTTATTGAAGATTCTTTCAACGACGCCAGTGCTTCTCACAGCTCTGGCTGCCGTGACGAAAGGGATCAGATGAAACGTAAAGCTCCACTCACCGACGGCTTCTTCCTCTCAGAAGCGACCTCCGAGCATCGGCTTTCCAACAACACACGAAAGTCCGCCAGTGCGATCGCGCGATGCGTGATTGCCATGGTTCTTGCGCTCTCGTGCATGGGCATGCCGACCCTGACCAAGCGATTCGGAGGCAGTGCGGAAGCCCACTCGCAAAAACCCGGATTCGATCAGGACGCCCCGGCACGCGAAAACGCTTCCAAGCTTTCCGACGACTTGCGGGAGCTTCTGGATAAGAGCTCTGAGATGAAGCAAGCGAGCGCCGACGCTTCGCCGCGCACGATTGACGTCATCATTCAGACATCTTCAAAGCCTGGCAGGAAGTTCTTGCGGATGCTCAACAGCAAAGGCGGGTTTCTGCTGTCGGGCTACGACAACGTAAATGCCGTTGCTGTCCAGATCCCGGTCGATCAAGTCGGCGAGATAGCTTCCCGGATGGACGTGGACTACGTATCGCTTGATCGTCCAACCCAGGCTACCGGCCATCTTGAGACCACCACCGGCGCGAACCTGGCGCGCGCCTACGGCACACTTTCCACAGGACTCATTGACGGCTCTGGCATTTGCATAGCCATTCTCGACTCCGGAATGTATGCCAACCACGATTCTCTAAGTGGCCAGGTGGTCTACCAGCGAGACTTCACCGGCGAAGGACGCGTTGATGATCCATATGGTCACGGCACGTTCGTGGCCGGAGTAGCAGCCGGCAGCAACAACATGAATGGAGGCGCTTACAACGGCATCGCTCCTGCGGCGAAACTCCTCAATATCAGAGTGCTGAACTCGCTGGGTCAGGGCCGTAGCTCTGATGCGATTGCAGGAATCGACTGGTGTATTTCCAACAAAACGACCTACAACATCAGGGTGATAAACCTCAGCCTCGGCGCGGTCGCAGTCGACTCATATGTGAATGACCCCCTTTGCCTGGCCGTCAGACGCGCAGTCAATGCCGGCATCGTCGTCTGCGTAGCCGCGGGAAACTCAGGCAAGGACCTCAATGGAAACAAGATCTACGGAGGAGTTCATTCGCCAGGAATCGAACCGTCGGCTATTACCGTCGGAGCTGCGAACACCTTTGGAACTGATGTCCGCTCGGATGATGTGGTTACTACCTATAGCTCTCGAGGCCCGACGCGCGGATCATACACTGACGGGAATGGTGTGAGGCGCTACGACAACCTTGTGAAGCCGGATCTAGTTGCGCCCGGGAATAAGATCATCAACGCGATGTGGCAGAACAGCTATCTGGTGACGACGTACCCGTATCTCGATGCGAAGGTTGCCTCGAAAACGAGCAAGAAGATGATGTACTTGAGCGGAACGTCAGTGGCCTCGCCGGCAGTCGCAGGAGCAGCGGCCTTGCTTATCGAGCGTAACCCGAACCTGACACCGAACATGGTCAAGGCGTTTCTCGAGTACACCGCCCAACCGTTACCCGGGTTCAGTAACTTGGATCAGGGCGCCGGTCTGTTGAACGTAGAGGGTGCGGTCCGCCTTGCGTCCTGCGTTAAGTCAAGTCTGACGAACTTGACTCTTGGAGCGCCGTTGTTGACGGGCGCTACCCCCGCGCACTCAACGACGATTGCCCTTCAGTCCTTCGAGTGGGGCGGCGGGATAATCCAGAAATGGAACTTCATCTACGGCAACGAACTGGTGACGAAGTATCAGCGGATCTATGGTGGCGGTACGATGTTGTCGGATGGAGTCATGCTGTCAGGCGGCACGCTACTGGCTGACGTTACAATGCTAACGACTGGAACTCTGTTGTCTTACGGGACGTTGCTGTCGTACGGAACAATGCTTGCGGACGGCACGCTCTTCATCGAGGGAAGCCTTCTTGCGGATGGTTCGCTGTTGGCTGACGGATCTTTGCTGGCCGATGGCGTAATCCTTTCCGATTGCGTTTTGCCTCCAACAATCGGCCAGGGTGCGCTGGCGACCGGAGATGCCGGCGCGTGCATGACACCCTGATACGGCATGAACGGGAAAGAAATCTGGCGGCGGAGCGAGCTCCGCCGCTCTTCTCCTTTCGTGCCGGCGCGCAACGCTGAGTCTTGCCTGCTTCGAGAGCTGGGCTATGCCGGAGAACAACAGAAAACCAGACACAGGAGCGTCGAAGCTTTTCATCCTCGTCGTCTCTCTGCTCGGACTGTGCGTTCTCGCGCGCTCGGTATACTTCGTCGCTTTCAGTGACTTCAATCTTCAGTGGCTCCTTCTGAGCATGGTCACTCTCCTCGTCGTTTCGCGAACCGACATCCACATTCCCAAGATACCCAGCACCGTCACTCTGGACGACACCTTTATATATATCTCCATTTTGTTGTATGGCGTTCAGCATTCGATCGCGCTTGCCGGATTGAACGCAATCATCTGTTCGCTCAACTATCCAAACAAACGGCGAGTCGTTCCGTTTAACGCGGCGGTAATGAGCTTGTCTGTTTACGCGTCCAGCACCCTGGTGACGCAAGTATTCGGAAGCCCCGGAGAAATGGATCTGGGGCGGCTGATCCTGGCGGCAGAGTCGCTCGCCCTCGTCCATTACGTCTTGAACTCCGGGATGGTGAGCGTGGTCGGCGCGCTTCGCAACGGCCGCAACGTGCTTCGGACCTGGCAGGAGTCTTTCCTGTGGACGTCGGTCTCCTATTTCGCAGGCGCCGTAGCAGCCTGTTTGGTGGTCAAGCTCATCACGGTCATCTCGTTTTACGCGTTCATAATCGCGGTCCCGATTTTGGCTATCACTTATCTGACCTACAAGAACTACCTGGACAAGGTGTCGGTCTCGATAACCCACGCGGAAGCGATGGCCGACTTGCACCTCAGAACGATCGAAGCCCTTGCGGTGGCGATCGACGCCAAGGACGAGGTCACTCACGACCACGTGCATCGGGTCCAGATATACACGACCGGTTTGGCGCGGCTGTTCGGGCTGAGCGAACCTGAGGTCGAAGCATTGCGCGCCGGCGCATTGCTTCACGACATCGGCAAGCTCGCGGTGCCCGACTACATTCTCAACAAACCCGACAAGCTTAGCGTCGCCGAGTACGAGAAGATGAAGGTGCACACCATCGTGGGAGCTGAGATCCTGAGCCGCGTCGGATTCCCTTATCCGGTCGTGCCGGTGGTTCGGCATCACCACGAGAGATGGGACGGCCGCGGCTACCCCGACGCTCTGGCGGGCGAACAGATTCCGATCACAGCCCGGATTCTGTCGGTTGTCGACTGCTTCGATGCGGTGCGCGAGGATCGGCAGTATCGAAAGGCGATGACACGGCAGGAAGCTATCGATCTGCTCCTGGCCGGCAGCGGCTCAAGGTACGACCCCGACGTGGTGCGGGTGTTTCTCGAACACCTGCCGGAGTTCGAATCCGAAATAAGGCGGCAGAAGAAAGAGGTTCAAGACGCGAGGGCGCAGGAGCTCAGCAAGCCGGCCGCCGGCGGCCCGAGACCCGACCAGCGGCAAGTAGTATTCGAACACATCCGCAACGCTCACCGCGAGGTGATAACCCTCTACGAGATCGCCCAGACCATCGGCACCAGTCTGGACTTGCGCGATATGTTTGCGGTCTTCTCGTCACGCTTGCAAGACATCGTGAGCTACACAACCTGCGTGCTATATCTTCAAAAGCCCAACTCGATCGAGGTCGAGGCCGTGCACGTCAGCGGACGCAACGCGGATCGCTTCAAGGGCCAAAGCGTCATCCTGGGCGCCGGGATCACCGGGTGGGTGGTTGCCAACCGCCAGCCGATGTACAACTGCGACCCGCTGCTGGATCTGGATGTGCTCAAAATTGCGGTCGAGCAACCCTATCGCACGGTGGTAGCCGTTCCGCTCTTGAAGGACAACGAAGTGCTTGGCGCGCTGACCCTCTACTCGGCGGATCTGTCTTCCTACGAACCTGATCACTTGCGATTAGCAGAGGCAGTCGCGAAGCTGGCCTCGGACGCCATAGCCAACGCGCTGCACCACGAGCGGACCGAGGTGAAAGCGTTGACCGACCCGCTGACCGGCATTGCAAACGCGCGCGCGCTTCGTTATCGATTCGAGGACGAGGCCGACCGCGCGCGCCGATACAACGACACCTTCTCGTTGTTGATGATGGACCTTGACGGCTTCAAGAGGATCAATGACACACAAGGACACCAGGCCGGCGACGCGGCGATAAAAGAAGTCGCGCGGCTGTTGGCCGCGGAGCTGAGAACGAATGATTTCCTGAGCCGCTACGCGGGCGACGAGTTCGTGGCGCTGCTGCACATCGATCCGGTCGAAGTCCGCGAGCTTGTACAGCGGCTTCAGGCGGCCATAGACAATCACAGCTTCAACTTCAGCGGTTCGAATTTCCTGATCGGGATAAGCGTCGGCTGGGCCTGCTTTGGCGCGGAGGGCGAGTCGCTGGATGAGCTGTTGATCTCCGCCGACCGCGCAATGTATACGGATAAGGCGCGCAGAAAGGCCTTGATTGCCAGAGCGGAAGAGCCTCAGGGTGTTGAGCTGATCCAGTACCCTATTATGTGAAGCGGTCTCACTCTCCGAAGTAGTCACACCGCGCGGTGCAGGTCTCGCGAATCGTGATCCGGTGAAGTCCGCGCAGTCTTCCTTTCAATCTTTCCCACACCCAACTCGCAACATTCTCACTTGTCGCGTTCTCAAGCCCGTCGATCTCGTTCAAGTAGTAGTGATCGAGCTTCAGCCTGAGAGGTTCGAAGGCCTCGGCTATTTCGGCATAGTCAATGAACCATCCGGTCCGCGGATCGACCTCGCCGCGCACCGCGACTTCGCAGCGGAATGAGTGGCCGTGAAGGCGCGCGCACTTGTGATCGGGAGGAACTTGCGGAAGTCGATGCGCGGCCTCGAACGTGAATTCCTTGACCAGCTCTACGATCATCGCGCTCAATCTTAGCTTTCGGGCACGCGGAAGGCCAGAAGCCAGAGGTCAGAGGTCAGAAGTCAGAAGTCACGCCTCCCTCTCGGCAACCGCTGACCACTGACCTCTGACTTTGGGCCTCTGACCTCTGGCTTCTGACTTCTGACCTCTGACTTCTGACTTCTGACCTCTGACCTCTGACCTCTGACCTCTGGCCTCTGGCTTCTGCTAAACTGAGATCTCATCAATGACAGCCAGCGACGAAACACATCTGAAGTACTCGGCCACCGGAATGCCGTTTGTGACGGTGAAGTTCGCCCAAACGCTTGACGGCCGCATCGCCACCGCAAGCGGCGACTCGCAGTGGATCAGTGGCCCTTCCTCGTTGAAGCTCGCGCACAAGCTCCGCCGCGAACACGACGCGATAATGGTTGGGATCGGAACCGTTCTGAAAGACGACCCGCGCCTCACGGTCCGGCTTGTGGGCGGGCGCGACCCGCTGCGAGTCGTACTCGACAGCAAACTGCGTTTACCTGCCGAGGCGCGCGTGCTTGCAAACGGAGCCGCGCGTCACACACTAGTGATCACTGCGGGCGCGGCCGATCCCGCTCGTGCCGCTGAGCTTGAAAGCCTCGGCGCTGAAGTCCTGAGGATCGATGCGGCGCCTGACGGGATGGGCGTGAATGTCACCCGAGCGCTCGAGCACCTGGGCCGGCGTGGGATCGAGTCGCTGCTGGTCGAAGGCGGCGCGGCAACTGTCACTTCTCTCCTCGCCGCGAGGTTGGTCGACAGGTTGGTCATAGCGATCGCGCCAAAGATAGTCGGACGCGGCACCGAAGCAATCGGCGACCTGAGGATCCATCGATTGAAAGACGCGCTGGTATTCTCGAGTTTCAAAATGCGCAGACTTGGTCCTGACATCATCGTCGACGCGCGCCTCGATTGGGCAAGAAGGACTGAGGATTGAGGGTTGAGGATCGAGGATTGAGGATTGAGGATTGAGGATCGAGGAATCGAGTATCAGGATTGAGGGAAGCCCCGGTCAAGCCCATCAAAGGTTCATCCGCCGACAACCCAACCGTTGTGACGCCAGCTCCCTTCGCAAGATCGATCAGTAAGACAACCGAACCATACTGAACCAGCCGTGGCGCTTTGATGAAAAGAGTTCGCGCATCAAGCTGACGGTGCTCCATCAACTCCGAGAGCTTCGGAAGGAGCTCATCAAGTGTGAGCGGCTTCGAGTTCAACGCGAGCTGAAACCCACTCGTGACCGTCAACATCAGAGTCTCCGGCGATGCGGGTGTGTCTATTGGGGCAGCGGCCGGCGCTCGCACTGGCAGTTTAGCTTCCCTCTGAGGTTGGATCACCATAAAGATGATCAGGAGAACCAGCAACACGTCGATGAGTGGGGTCACGTTGATAGTGGGAGGAGCGGACGCGGAATGATCTTGCGAGTGAGTTTCAGTCAAAGCCGGTGCCTCGATTCCGAATGGTAGACGCTCGATTTGTTTGACACCAGGCGGTGGCGAAAGGTTCCTTTGCAGGCTGGCGCGTAAACAAATCCGTCGCCGCCGGCGACTGCGAGTGGGCTGCTGGATCACGCCGAAGCGCAACCCAGTACGAGCTTGTCTCTAGCAAAACAGAACCGAGTAACGAGTTCCGCTTTTTTGAGTGAAATCAGGAAGAACCTGTTATACAATGGGGGCAGCCACGAGACGCAAGTTCCCTTAGCCGCCGTGCCTCTGCGTGGCCACTAAACAATGTCTCAGTAAACGTGGACTAAAGTTGACGAGGCGTTACGCTCGCAATCGAGTTCACACGAAGGACGCAAGCCCTAACATCAACGCGCCCGATCCGAAGTCAAACCGAAATGCCCGATCCGCGCTTTCTGAGATAATGCTGTGATTCGAAGACTTTTTTCTGTGATCAGGCGCGGGGGTGTCGCTGTTGCCACCCGGTTGCTCGCCAGGGTCGCAGTCTGTAGGCTGGGAGCATTCAGTAGGACTGATCCCATATAACCTTGGGGAGGATTCGAAATGTCTAAGCATATTGGCCTTTCACTTTTGAGCACCTTATTGGTCTCGACCGGTGTTCTTTTGCCTTCTAGTAGTCCTCTAGCGAATAGCCGTCCTGTTGCTAACGTATTTTTAGGGACTACCTCGCAGAATAAACAGTCCGTTTATACAAGTAATGATTCCATACAATTCACAGTACAAGTCATAACCACTGCCGATGTTCCCAATACGGCCACCGCAAAGGTCGATTTTCTAGATTATTCCAATCCTGGCAGCGTTGGCTATACGGTTGATGCGCGCACACAAACGAAAATATTGGCCGGCGGCGGTCAAACAACAGCTTTCACTTTTAGGATGACCACTAACGGAGGCAATAGTAATATCGGTACCGTTACTCTCCTATTAAGACTTGATAGTGCCACAGGCGCTACGGTGATTATGCCTCTAACTGCTAATGTCAGCGTTAATGTCCAGTCCCCTGGCACCATTGGCGGATGCAGCTCGCAGGACAGGGCATTTTGCCAGGCTGACGGGGGATACTGGATCAACAGGAATTGTGAATGCCTATACGACACACCCATTATCATAGACGTCGAAGGGGATGGATTTGATCTTACCAGCCCAGACGATGGTGTGGGGTTCGACCTTGGCGCAACAGGCAATCCACGCGGCAGGGTCTCCTGGACGATGACTAATTCGGATGATGCATTCCTGGTTTTAGATAGGAATAACAACGGACGAATAGATAATGGGACAGAACTCTTCGGTAACCTGACTCCACAGACAGCCTCATCTTCCCCTAATGGTTTTATCGCTTTGGCCGAATATGATAAGCCTGAAAAGGGCGGTAATGGAGACGGCAGGATTGACCAAAATGATGCCGTCTTTGCCTTACTACGGCTGTGGCAAGATGTGAGTCATGATGGTGTGTCAGACGCGAGCGAACTACACTCACTTGCGTCAAAGGGTGTCGTGTCGATTGACCTTGATTATAAAGAATCCAGACGGCAGGACCGGTATGGAAATCTATTTCGCTATCGAGCTAAGGTAACTTTAGCACATGGAACACATCCTAGCTGTTGGGCCTATGATGTCTTTCTTATGAAGCAATAGAGTGGTCTACAAGATTGATGATCGTCGGAGTTTGCGACTGGACCGCCTGCCAACTCTCAATCACTTGCCGGCGGCGAAGTCCCCTTGCAAGACTAACAACCCATTCGCGTCCAGCACCTCGACACGCTTGATGTTGATCACTGGCCTGAGTATCGGCGGAAGCAGTTGCCCGCTTGATCCATCGCTCGTCAAGTGAACACGCACAAACCCGGACCTCGCCACAGCCGTCCCGATGCTTACACCATCGACGACGAACCGGTACTGCGCGCCGGGAATCAACCCCTCGGCTTCGATGCTCAGGTGTTCGCGGCGGGCGTTGGCGTTAACCGCTTCGATCCTAACCGTTGAATGACCGGCGGCTGTGGAAAACGGTACCGGCGCCGCGAGCCGCGTGTCGCGCTCGACAAACCCGGCCGGTGGACTCGTCACGTCCTCAGCGAAGCGACCCTCCAGCACGACTCGCCCATGCGCGTCGCGCAACTCCACGTGACGAATCTTCGTCACCGGGTTGAGCGGACCGGCGAGCGGCAACCGGCCCGCTTCCGTCGAGAAGACTAGCCTCAGACTGCCCAGGCTTGCCGACGCGTCCGAAGCCACCACGTTTCCATCCACGACCAGGGCGTAGTCGGTTCGAACGGCGAGCCTGTAAGCCGCAAACGTGAACTTCTGGGTCAAGCCGGCAACAGTGATAGAAGCGTTGCCGAACGCATCTCCGGCTGCGGGACCGCGCGATAGATCAACCTCCGAGTGAACGTCCAACGCCGGTCGCGTGGCCGCGCCCGAGTTCAAGCTCTGGAGCGCCGCCAGCGGATCGATTCGGCCCGTGCCAAGTTTTCCCGCAAGCCCCGGGTTCAGATCGTCGATGTTGATCGCAGTGCCTTCGATTACGCTCTTCACATCCGGAAGCCGAGGATCGGCTGCGATCAAAAGCGCGGCTGCCCCGGCGGCAAACGGCGCGGCGAACGAAGTCCCGCTCCAGCGAGCGTAGCCGCCTTCGCCAGGGTAAGCGCTGATCAGCGAGACGCCCGGCGCGCTCACGTCAACGTGCCCGCCGAAGTTGGAAAAGAATGCTTTGTGACTGCTGAGGTCGATCGCCGCTGTCGCGATGACTTCGGCAAGAGTTGACGGGAACTGCGGATCGGCCTCGCTGTCGTCGTTGCCAACGGCTGCCGCGACCGTAATCCCTCGCTGCCGCGCATCGAGAATCGCGCTCCCGAGAAGGTCGGACGGCTCGGACGATCCGAGACTCAAGTTGATCACGTTTGCTCCGTGATCGGCTGCGTACTTGACTGCGGACGCGATCGTAAAGGCATCACTCATTCCGCTCGGCGGAAAAGCGCGAATCGGCATGATTTTGCAATCGGGCGCAAGCGCAAGGATCAGTCCCGCAATAAAAGTCCCGTGACCGGCGACCGTCGTCCTCGGATCGCCCGCCGTCTCGCCAGGATCGTTGTTGCCGTCGACAAAGTTCCAACCGGCGATGTCGTCGATCAGCCCGTCTCCGTCGTTGTCGATGCCGTCGGGCTGTTCAGCGGGATTTGTCCACAGATTTCCGCCGAGCGCCGGGTGCGTGCGATCCACGCCGCTGTCAATCACGGCGACCAGCACACCGGCGCCGCGCGAACGCAGATTCACTTCTTCAAGCTTCAACAGCTCGAACAGGCGTTGTTGAGCGTTGAAGTCGGCAACCGTCAACCCGGTTGTTGCAAAGCCATCCGGGAAGCTGACAGTCGCCCGCACGAATAACGACGGGTTTGTGACAACCGGATTCAACTCGGCGCTCAGCACGTCCGGGTCCTTTGCAAGCTTCTTTTGCCACTTGGTTGCCGTCTTGCCTGCCGGCACTTGCAAGCGGTAGAAGTTCGTTCCGTAGACTTGGGTGGATAGTAGAAGTGCGTCTCCTCTCGTTGACGTCTTCGATGGACGCGCCCGGCCTAAGCTCGACTACAACCTCGCGCTTTTGAAACAGCCTCGCTGCCTCGTTGGCTTGAGCGCCTGCGTCGAACGAAAACACAAAGCACGGAAGCGCCGCGATGAGCGTTATAAGAAAAACTAATCTCGCTAGTCTCATAAACAATGACCTCGTCAGGTCTGTCATCCAGCCGGTGCGTCAGTTCGGATACCCGCTGAACTCGGGGATGCAGGCGGGACGCCTGCGCTCCCAGGGGGCGTCGGCTTCAGTTTGGACTTCCCATCAAGATGAACGGCGCCCAATAGTACGGGTGACCGTATTCGTTCTTGATCGCAATCTGGGCCGCGCGTAGCGCCGCGCGCTTGGAAGCCCCGGCGCGAATCTGCCCATACATCTCCTTCATGAGATGGGCTGTCGAAGCATCGCTTGTCGCCCACAGGCTCGCGACCAGTGACGGCGCGCCCGCATGTAGGAACCCCCGCATCAACCCGTGAAGCTCATCTCCCGGAAAAACCTTATTGACGCCAGTGTGGCACGCCGACAGCGTCACCAACTCGGCGTTGAGCTTCAAGTCAAGCAAGCTGTAAAAGTTCAATCGCGAATCCGCAAGCTTCAGAAATGAAAACATCGGATTGTCACGCGTGAAGTAACCGTGTGAAGCAAGGTGCAGAAAGCGGGCTCCGGGCGCAGCTTTGAGCAGGTTCGCGCGCGTTGCCTGATTGCCGGTCAACGTAACCGCGTTTGGAAACAGCGCCTCCAGCGTTTCGATCTCTTCGGCTATGCTCGGCGTGTCGGCGCCGGCGAGTCCAAGCGCGACCATGTCTTTCCGGCGTGCAGAGCCACGCTTGAAGGCCGATCCGTTTTGCTGGCTCTTTCGGCGGCAGAGCCTCAGCACCGTCGCGCTTGGCGCGTACGAGATTTCGAATTGATCGACAAGGTAGCCTCGCCGGTTGAGCAACGCGTGAAACGGAACATAGTGAACCGCGCCGTGCGGGATCACAATCAACCGTTTGCCTGTCAGCAGACGCTCGATCGGCGAGATCAGGCTCTGATAGAGACGCGCCAGGTACTGAGTCGCGCCGCCGTTGAGCTGATCGAAATGCTGTTCCGCATACTCGCGCCCAAAGTTGAACTTCTCCATTTGAAACCTGAGCCCTGCAAGCTCCCTCTCGACCGCGGCCACCGACGCGATGTTGCGCGCGACCTCGATCCCGTCGCGTGTTACAACAAACGCCGACAGTTGAGCGGACACGATGAAATACTCGATGACTATCTCGCCCGACTCGAGCGCGGCGCGAAGCTCCGAGACCGTGATCGCCGCTGTGCGTTGCAGATCGTCAAGCCCCGAGGCGCTCGCTTCAACGGAGCGGAACAGATCGGTGATTTGCCGTTCGCATCGCAGCACTTCGCGGCTGTAACGATCGGCGGCGCGCACCCTTCGCTGCCCGCCTCGTTCGTCTTCGAGGTTTGCGTGTGAGCTGTACCAGTTCAGGTCTTCGATCAGCTTCAACAGCCGGGCACGCGATGCTCCGTCCGCGGCTTGCGCGCGCGGATCAGGTTCGCGCAGGTATCGGGCAACCATGTCGGCAAGCGCACGCGACTTAGAAGACTCGACCAGCGCAAAGGCTTCTTCGATCAATTCGCTGCCTCCCACATCCAGACACGCAGCGATCGTGTCCTCGTAGACCTCGACCTTGTCGCCTAGAAAGGTTGCTTTGAACTGATCGGCGGCGATCCCGCCTCGCATCCGCTCGACTGTCTCCACTGCGCGACGGAAACTTGCAAGCGCCGCGACGTATCGACCAGGGCAAGCATCTTGCGGTCACCGCGCACAGCCAGCACTTCGCGCGCGCGATCGTAATGCTCGAGCGCTTTCTTGTAGCGGCCCAGCAGGTAGTAGATGTTGCCAACGTTGGCTTCGAGCTGAGCGAGCTGGACGGAGTCTCGCGGCGCGAGCACGCGGCGGGACTCCTGAGCGGCTCGGAGCGCGTCGCGATAGCGGCCCATGTGTGTCAGCGCGTCGACCTGCTGCTTTCGAACGATGGCCGCTTCTTCGCTCAGACGTGACTTGCGTAAGGCTTTGACCGCTCGCTCATAGAAGACGTTGGCGTCCGCGTGCCGCCCCAGCAAATGAAGCACGCGCGCGCGGCTGGCCGCGGCAAAAGCTACCGACGCCGGATCCTTAGTGAGTTTCGCAAGTTGCTCGACGCGATCCGCCAGCTTCGAAGCCGCGTTCAGATCGCTGTGCACGAGCCGATCCACTTCGCGTTTGAGCGCGGCAAAGCTCCGCCAACTCACGACCCCGCGATGCGCGTCCAGAAACGAGACCGCGGTTTCGGAGTTGACCAGCTCGTTTGCCAGCTTGCTGCTCAGCGCTGCCTTCCTTTCAAGCACTGCTCGCTTTGATAACACGGAACGACGGGCTCGCGAATACTAAAGTTCACCGGGCAAGGTTCGGAGGGGCGGCAGCAGCCATGTGTCTGTGATTCGCCGCCACGTCTCCCCGTCGCCGCGCACGTATCACTTCTGCCGCCCCTTCGAACCTCGCCTTTTAGCCGATGCCCACGAGTCGAACCTTTGTGTGAAATTCCTCCGCTTGCAATCTTCCTCGCGCTCGGGAGGCGAGGCCGGATTCTGCCCTAAGGCACAACCAACCCTTCAATCGTGAGCCACGACCCTTGAGCATCGATGCGCAGCTCGTACGTTCCCAGTTCAAGCGAGCTGACGCTGAACTCGCCGCGATCGCTCGTTACGATTGAATATCGCGAGCCGCTCGCGCCGCTAAGCTGAAGCGGCAACGCGGCCACCGACTCGAAACTGAACTCGCCTTCGCGTAGTATCTGCCCCGCGAGATTCGACCGGTTCTGGCCGGCCGGCGTGACTTGCAGGTCGATGCTGTAGTCTCCCGCGCGATAGAGCAATTGTCTTCCGTCCGCGCCGACCGATCGGGCTTCGGCCACTGCGGGCTGACTCAGACTGTCAAACAACAGTGAAGCGATCAGCCGGCCGGCGCGGCTTGCAACCGTTGTTCGAGTGCGCCCGGGTTCCTCAAAGACCTTGAGCGCGCGCTTCAGTACCCACGGCGGCGGCTCGACCGAATCGTCGCTTGCCGCAACGCGCTTCAACGACTCGTACCACGCGCGGTCAGACGCACAATGGCTGCACCCGGTATCGAGGTGCGCCACCACGGCTGCCGCGGAAGAGGACGCGAGCCGCTCATCGAGAAAATCTATCAACCGCTCAAAGGTGGGGCACTTCATTTTGTTCGCTCGTTTGAGTTCAAAGCATGGACTCTAGTCTGTGCGCTTGACTGTTTTACCGAACCAAAGGGCACAGACTATAAAGTCTATGCTACCTCACAAACAGGAGACCGAGGCGAGCGCGGCTCAACCGCGCCCGCCAGAAGGTTGCTAAGGCGCAAGTGGCCTGGCGGCGATCAATGCAGCATCGAAAGACCCCAGGTTGAACACGGCCCGAACGCCCATGCCGGTCCGCAGTCGATCGAGCGTTGCCGGCTCTCCTCCGATCGTGATCACCGTCGAGTGTATGACATGCAGGACTACAGCGCCGCTGCTGTCCAGCGGGGTGACGGCTACTGTCGCAGTTCCCAGGTCGACGTCGCGAATGTGACCCACGACTTCGCCAAGCGAATGAGCCGACACACGAAGCGCCTCGAGCGAGGTTTCGACGTATGCGGCGACCACTCGAAAACCGGGTTCCAGATCTTCGAGCCTTGCCGGCCGGTCGTTCAGTGAAATCGAAGTGCTCGGGCCTACCAGCAGCGTGATTTCCGGTTCGTCCGTCGAAGGCGCGATTGTCAGGGTGTGATGTTCGACCGAGACAGAGCGAATTACACCTCTGACTTCGGGGAACGATTGCGCGTCCACACGCAACGCGTCGAACGTGTTGGGATTGAACAGAGCGCCCGCAGTGAAGCCTCGCTTCAAGTCATCAAGCCTCGCCGGCTGGTCATCGAGCATGATTGAAGTATTGGGGGTAACATTGAGTCTAACGGTGCGCCCTTCCAACGTGACTATAGCCAGAGTGCGCTCGTTGAGATCGACTCCGGCGATCGTTCCCTGGATTCTAACGGGCTCAACCGGCGGGGGTTCGGGCCCTCGGGCTACGATCGAAGCGGCCAGAAAAGTTGAAGAGTCGTAGACTACGCGCGCGTCGTCGCCCGGCTGAAGGTCTCGAAGCGTAGCAGGCTGGTCATTTCTAACGATCTCGGTGCGCCGGTTGGTTTGCAAGGTCAGAAGCCTGTCCTCGCGTGTGCGCAGAGCAACGGTGCCGGCGTTCAGGTCTACGGCTCGGATCACGCCGCGGGCGCGGCTCGCGTCGGCGTGAGATACGAATGAGAAGATTTGGGGAGAAAGGAGCAGTGCTGCCAGTAACAAAGAGTATTTCCTCATGTGTGACTCCTTTCTTGGTTGTGGCATCGTCCGCGCAAGCCAGGCGAATCAGGTAATGGAGCGCCGGAAAGCCGATTAAGTACAGTGAGCATGATTCTTTCTTATGGCGGGCCCAAGCCGCTTCTTGGATTTCCCCGGTTCGTGCTAATCTACCGCCAACGTGGGTTCTCTTCTTCAGGAGGACGTGTGATGGACGTCGAAAAGACAATGCAGTTTCTACTTGAGCAGCAGGCGAGGTTTGATGCTCGCCAGGCTGAGTTGCACGCAAGTCAGGCCCAGTTTGTTGGACGGCAAGCTCAGTTCGAGGAGCGCATGACGCGGATAGAGAATGTCTTGCTTGATGTGGCAGCCGCTCAGGAGAGAACTAACGCAATACTCGAGACGTTGACGGAGCGACACGTGGAGTTGGCGCAGAGTCACAAAGTCACTGAGCAGAACCTCAACGCGCTCATCGCTACGCTCGAACGGCACATCGCCAGCCACAAGTGAATACCTTGCGCGAGCTGAGAGGCGCGGAAGCGATGTTCTAGGTGATGGTTCGCGGCGTGCGATACGTCTTCGGCAATCCGGGAACGACCGAGCTCTCGCTGATGGACGAGTTCGCCGCCCGCGATGAGATCACTTACATCCTGGCGCCTCATGAAGACTCGACACTCGGCATCGCGGCCCGGCTCCACGGAAGTAACGGGCAACCCGCTTCTTGGATTTCCCTGTTCGTGTTAATCTAGCGCCAACGTGGGTTTCTTTCAGGAGGACGTATCATGGACGTCGAAAAGACAATCCAGTTTCTACTCGAGCAGCAGGCGAGGTTCGATGCTCGTCAGGCTGAGTTGCAAGCTCAGTTCAAGGAGCGGCAGGCTCAGTCCGAGGAGCGGATGACGCGGATAGAGAGTATTTTGCTTGATGTGGCGGCGGCTCAGGAGAGAACTAACGCAATACTCGAGACGTTGACGGAGCGACACGTGGAGTTGGCACAGAGTCACAAGGAATTGACGCAGAGTCAAAGGGAGTTGTTCGAAGCACAGCGAGACACAAAGCAGAACCTCAACGCCCTGATCGATACGATCGAACGGCACATCGCAAACCACCAGTGAGTACCATGCCCGAGTTCAGCGGCGCCGAAGCGATGTTTGAAGTGATGGTTCGCGAAGGCGTGCGATACGTCTTCGGGAATCCCGGGACGACCGAGCTTCCGCTGATGGACCAGTTCGCCGCTCGCGACGAGATCACTTACATCCTGGCGCTTCATGAAGACTCGGCGCTCGGGATCGCAGCAGGCTACGCGGAAGCAACTGGCAAACCAGCAGTAGTAAACCTGCACACCAATCCCGGGCTCGCTCACGCGCTCGGAAATCTCTACAACGCTTATCGGGCCGGAACGCCGCTGGTGGTGACTGCAGGCCAGCAAGATACACGGTCGATGCTCGACGAACCGCTGCTGTATGCGGACATGATCGAGCTTGCGAGGCAACACACGAAGTGGGCGTGGGAAGTTCGATCTGCGGCCGAGATTCCTCGCGCGTTGGCTCGCGCGTTCACGATCGCGCGAACGCCTCCCACCGGGCCGGTGTTTGTTTCGCTTCCCGTGAACCTGATGGAAGAGCGTGCGGAGATGGAGTTGCCGCCGGCAACCGAGATCGGCTCGCGAGTTCCAGCCGAGCAAGGAAAGATCGAAGCCGCCGCATCGTTGCTTGCGAGCGCGCGAAACCCGGCGATCATTGCCGGCGACGGCTGCGCTCGGTCGGGTGCAATCGCGGAGGTTGCAAAGCTCGCTGAGACGATCGGGGCGCGTGTTCACTCGGAACCGCTCAACTCGTTGCTGGTTTTTCCGACAGGTCATCCGCTTTACGCCGGTGCGTTGTTTCCCAACGCGAAGCAGACTCGCACGCTGCTTGAAGACACGGACGTGATTCTGTTAGTCGGAGCAACCAACCTCGCTCCGCTGGTCTACACCGGTATGCGATTGATTGCGCCGGGAACTCGGTTGATCCAGATCGACGCCGACCCTCGCGAGATTGGAAAGAACCATCCGGTCGAAGTTGCGATTCTCGGCGATCCGCAATCGGCCGTCGGACAATTGATCGAAGCGCTCGGCCCGCTGACCGGCGGCGCCGCGGCTGAGATGATTAAGCAGCGCCGCGCGGCCATCATTCAAGCGATCAGCAAAGCGCGAGCGAAGTTTGCTGAGCAAGCTTCGGCGGCAAGCGACGATGCTCCGATGTCGCCGGCTTACGTGGCTCGCGTGATGCGCGAGGCCGCAGCGCGCGACGCCGTGCTCGTAGACGAGTCGGTTACGTCGACTGCGTTTGTGCGCACTCTGTTCGAGTTGAACGAGCCCAACTCATACTTCTATGCGAAAGGCGGGTCGCTCGGGCTTGGCTTGCCTGCTGCGGTCGGCGTGAAACTGGCGATGCCCAAGCGTCAGGTGCTATGCGCGGTGGGCGACGGCTCGGCGCTGTACTCGATTCAAGCGCTGTGGACCGCGGCTCGATACAAGCTTGCAGTCGTATTCGTGATCTTCAACAACGCGAGCTACATGATTTTGAAAGGAGGGCTTGCGGCGATGGGCGGTGAATCGATCAAGCGAGGCGTGTTCACGGGGATGGACTTGACCGAGCCCGAGATAGACTTTGTCAGGCTCGCGGAATCGATGGGCGTGGCAGCTCGGCAAGTCTCACGCTCGTCGGAGCTTCGCGGGGCGCTGGACTGGGCGCTTGCTGAAGACAGGCCCGTGCTTCTGGACGTCTCGATCTCGCGCGACGTTCGAAGCGTACTTCGTTGATCGCGGGCCGATCTTCGACGAAGGGCGAGAAGCCTTCGCTCCCAGCTTACTCGCTGCGGCGAATCGCCATCACCGTCAGATCATCGTTTCGCGGCGCGCCCGCTCGAAAGTCCCTCACATCTGCAAGGCAAGCCGCGACGAGTTGTTGTGGCGCGAGGCTCTGATACGCACTCGCCAGCCGCAACAAACGCTCGCTTCCATACTCGCCGTCCAGCGGATCGCGAGCCTCGGTCACGCCGTCTGTGTACAGCAACAGGGAGTCGTCCTTCTCAAGCTTCAAACGTGTCACCGCGTACTCCTCGCGGCAGAAGAGCCCGAGCGGAAGCCCGGTCGCTTCGAGCGTCGTCACCTCACCTCCCCGAATCAGCAGCGGGGGAAGATGCCCGGCGTTGCAAAGCTCGACTTCGCCCGAACTGCTTGCCCGCCCGCACACCAGCGTCGCGAAGTACGCGGGCATCGTGCTCTCGCTGAATATCTTGTTGGCTCGTTCGACCAGTTGATTCACCGGCAGATCGACGGTTATCAAGCTGCGAAAGGTCGCGCTCAGATGGGCCATCAGCATCGAAGCCGCGATTCCCTTTCCCGCGACGTCTCCAAACAAAAAGAACAGGTCGCCATTGTCGGCTCTCAACAGATCGCAGTAATCGCCGCTCACCGGGCCGAGCGCTTCGTAGTGATAGCAGGCTTCCCAGCCGGCGAAGGAGAAGTCGCGCTTGGGAAGCATCTCGCATTGGATCTCGGACACCGAATCCAGATCATGTTGAAGCGCTTGAACCTCGGCGGACGTGAGGCAGTCGAGACAGTAGCGGGCGAGCGGATCGACTACGATATCCTTGGTCATCGGTCCGTCACAGATTGCGCACGTGCCATACGTACCCTGATCCATTCGATCGAGCGCTGAGTTCAATTCGTGAAGGAGGTGAACCAGGTGTGGGCTCTGATCGAAGTCAGAGATGGCGCCTTCGAGGCGCTGACGCCAACCCAGCATATCCGCGTGAATGTCGATCCTTGCTGTAGCCATTTTCTTGATCCTCGTTTTGGCGATCCGTTCACCGTTCTTGTCGTTTCCGTTCGCTGAAGCTTCTCTTTGTGACAACTAGATCTTAGCGCAGCGAGTCGAGGCAATCTATCCGGTTATTGCGTTCAAAAAGCCTCGAGGTTTTGGCGGCGCTTCTTAAGTATATTGCCCCCTGTTTGTCGTGCCAAAAAGAACGATATCGCCCGGTGGTTTGTTCCGCCAGATAAGGTAGAAACAAGCATAAAAACGGGGCTCGTAAAGCCGATTGGAAGCCCCGCCTTTTGGTCTCCCGAACAAGCGAAATCGGCCCAGGCGAGCCCCCGAAAAGCTGACCCTGCTACTCCCCGTCGGCGGTCGTGCGAGGGTCCTTTTTGTATTTCGGGCGGCGTTCGTCGCGGGTGCGTTTGTCCTCGAACTTTTTCGAAGGCAGGATCGGCGCGCGCTCGCGAGGCCGAAGCTTTTCTTTCTTGATCGTTATCTTTGGAAGCTTCTTTTTCATGTCAAGTGAACCATTCCAGAAAGATTCTCCGTATTAGACCGTCCTGCTCAACCTGGTTTACGTCGACGGCAACCGCATCCCCGCTCTCCGGGTCGATCATCCGCTGACGCAAGCGCTGATAGAGAAACGACACAGCCAGCAGAATCACGCCAAGCACTATGAAAGAGATTATGCGATAGAGCTTCTCTAGCGACGAGAGGTCGAAGAAGAAGACCTTTACAATCGTGATGCTCAAAAGCGCCAGCGCCATCATTCGAAGAAGCTTGTTGCGCCGCCATATCCCCACCGCGAGCATCGCTCCGCCGTAGACCATCCAAACCATGGAAAGCGAGAGCCGCTGTGCCAAGTGCAAGTCGATCATCTCCTCGGATGCAAGGCCGCCTGCCTGGATCAACTGCCCGTAGTGCCCGATCGCTTCGGCGCTCAGCCCGATGATCGCGAACAGGTTCGCCACCACCATCAAAGCATTGACCGCTGTCGTCCGTTCCGGCTCTTCGACCTTATCGCTGCGCGCGTAAAACGCCACCCCGCAAGCCAGCGCCGCGACAAGGACCGCGAACGCAGCAAACGTCTGGTTGAAGACAAGGCTATGCCACTCGGCGTCGTAGTAACCAAGGTCTATGAACAGAACCTTGACTTCCGCTAGCGTCAGCAAGATCAGCGCGCCCCATCGAATCGGCTTCGCGCCGCGCTTGATGCCTACGATAAGCGCCAGCGCGCCGTAGATCGACCACAGCACCGAGAGCACGAGCTGTTTTGTATTCTCAAGTTCGGACGACACGCCCCTGACGCTCGTCGTCGCCAGCTCGCGGTCGAAGTAGCCGGCGGCTTCGGCACTCAAGGCGACCACTGCCAGAGCGTTCGCAATCACAGCCAGAGCCGTCGCTACTAGTGTTCGCTCGCCTTCATTGATGCTTTTATCCTTCCAGTAGAACCACGCGCAGGCGCCGAGCGCGACGATCACCAACCCAAACGCAGCAAACGTCTGATTGAAAATCAGGAAATGCCACGACGCGTCGTAGTGCGCCGCATCCGACACAAGCACTTTGATCGTTGCGACTCCGAGCAACAACAGCCCGAAAACTCGAAGCGGTTTCAATCGCCGAGCAATCCCGGCAATCACCATCGCTGCGCCATACATCGCCCACAACGCCGTAAGCGTCAGCCGGTGTCCGTCGATCAGCCGGCCGAGCGTTTCATTGCCTCTCGCATCACCGGGCTGCCGCGAAAGCGCTTGCTCGAAGTAGTCGTTCGCGTCGATGCTCAGCAGAGCGAGCGCCAGCACGTTTGCACCCAGAACATAGAGCGCTGCGAGATTTCCCCGCTCCGATTCTTCGACCCCGTCGCCGTATCGCTTGTAGAAGAACGCAGCCGCTGCAAGCGCTACAACCAGCACTCCGCCCGATAACGCGCGCCGATTGAGCAGAGGAACGAAGTCCGACATGATGCCGTACGCGAAGTCGTGAACGTCTACGACCACCCAGTGCGATCCGGCGATCGCGAACACCACAAGAGCACCGTAGCGGGAAATGCGATCGTTGGCTTTCAGCCCGATCAGGGTCAGCACTGCGCCTTCTAGTGCCCAGGCGATCGTTACCCAATGCTGATCGAATTGGATCGGAACTGCCAGCACCGCGAACAGCACCGCCAGCCCGACGAACGTGTAGACCAGCAGCGTGTCTTCGCGATCGCGCCGGTTGGTGAAGTAGCCGAGCGCCAGATAGAAACCTGAGACCAGCACCGCGAAACCTCCGAGCCCCGGATGATCAGCTTTATCAAGCAGCTCGTAGCTCGTCCCGAAATAGAGCATCGCGTTGAGAAACACCAAACCCAGATCGGGCCACTTCGTCGGGCGCTTGTTGACCACGTTGTACAGCACAGCGAGCAACGCAAAGATCACGAAGAACAGAGTAAGGAACAAGATCGTGGGCCATAGCTTTGACTGGTCGTACCACTTGTCCCACCACGCAGCGAACATCAAGACGGTCGCGCCAAAAGCCAGGTAGTTCAGACTCCGCCATTGCTTCGAGTACGCAAGCGCCAGCACACCGGCGTCCAATAATGCGATATAGCCGAACAGACCCGTCTCGTTGTCCACTCCGGTTGAAAGCAAAATCGGCGTCAGGAACCCGCCGATCAACGCAAGCACTGCGATCGGCAACGCGTCGTATCGCGCCGCGAGCAAAGACCCCGCCGCAGTCACCGCTGCCATGAGAATGAACGCGAGCATTTGGGGAATCAGGTTGTAGCGGTTTTGAGACGCAAACCAGATCGCAAGATACAAGATTGCCAGTCCGCCGCCGGTCAACCCGTAGGCGTAACTCGCATAGCGCTTGCGGAGTCGTTCTCCTCCAACCAGAAACGCGATTCCGATTGCGACGCCGATCAAGACACGTCCGCCGGGGCCGATCCACTCGTTGTCGAATGCGTACTTGAGAAAGAACGCCATGCCAAAGCAGATCGCGATGATGCCGATCCGGTTAAACCAGTTTCCGCCGATGCGGGCTTCGAGATCAGAACCGCCTCGTCGCGGCGCGCGGGATGATTGAGAGACAGGTGGAGGGCCTTGCGGAGCATCAATCCCGAGCACGCTGCGGCGTGACATCGGCGCTTCGACGTTCGTTGAAAACAAGCGCGTCTGCTGTTCGGACTCAGTCGGCCTCGCATCGGGCGAGATCGGCGCGATGGGAATTTCGGCGCGCGGAGGCGGCGAGGTAACCGCCCGGGGTTGAGATTCCGGCATCTGCGGTTCATTCGGTCGTTGCGGGGCAGAACCTGCAAGCGGCTCGGCAGGCGGCGACTGCTCGCGAGGCGGGCGGGCGGCAGTGCCGCCCGCGCTTCGGGAATAGCTGACGCCCAGCCGTGTTTCGATTGCGTAGAGCCGAGAGGCCGTCTCGCGAGCTACGGTCTCCAAATAGTTCAAGCGGTCAGCGATCTGGTTGATCTCTTCGTGTGAGGATTTGTCATCGTCCATGACTTCTCCGTAAACGGTCTAGCGCGCGGGTATTAGTTGAAGCTACGCACGCGGCGGTTGCTGCAAGCCCGTCAAATCTTGCTCGTCAGTATGTACTGGCGAATCTTCTCCATCGCGTGAATCAACACTCTCTTCTCTGTTCCAGCAAGCACGTTCATCATTCGGTCCACTTCTTTGAAGTAAGACTGTTCAACCCGCTGTTCGAGCTTGGCGCCTTTGGGGGCGAGAACGATCTGGTTGAATCGCCGGTCCGACGGATGCGAGGTCCGTTTGACGTAGCCGGCTTTCTCGAGTCGATCCACCAATCCGACCACGTTGGACTTGCCAACGACCAATTGCTCGCTCAACTTTTGCTGGCTGAGCCCTTCAGCGCCGTAGGCCTTCAAGATCATCAGTATGTTGAACTGAACGTCGGTCAGGTCGAACTTCGAGAAGAACCGGTTCGATAGCTTTTGCATCAACGTGGACGTGCGAACCAGGCTCAACAGCGCCTCGTGATTGACGCTTGCAAGCGGCTGCTTCAGCTTCAACTCCTTTTCCAGTTTCATTCGCTTGTCTCCTGGAGCGACAGTTTAGCTATAAACTATCCGTATGTCAACAACTATTTTGACCGGGATGTCATTGCCGAGTGCGGTTGTCTTGAAACTCGGCGGCAACCGGGCTGGCTGTCGGCGAAGAGCTTTTGATGCCAGGCCGGCGGTGCTCTGCGGAGTAGCATAGACTTTAGTCTGTGTACTGTCTTTCGAGAATGCGCTTGCCCGAAGAAGGCGCCTTTCGTGGGCCTCGACGCGACACAGACTAAAGTCTATGGTACCTCGGGTTTCAAAGCCCGGGGCTCATACCACGGTAACGTACTCACCCTCCCTCCCAGAACCAAACTCGACTAGTCGGTGCCTTCCTTGCGCGCTTGCATGCGCGGCTCGGCTGAATGACAATCTCTCAAGCCGCGCCGATTCAGATCGCAGGAGGCAATCGATGTCAGTCGCGCAAGCGGAAACACGCTACACAATCGAAGAGTACTTGGAGTCGGAGCTGGTTTCCGAAGAGCGCCGCGAGTATCTGGACGGCCAGGTTTATTTGATGGCTGGCGAGAGCCCCGCGCACGGCACCATCTGCATGAATCTGAGCCGAATCATCAGCACCCAGTTACTCCGTACGCCATGCCAGGCATTTTCGAAGGACACAAAAGTTCGAAGCGGGACTTCGTCCATGACTCCCAAGTCTGCAAAGGGCTTGTTCTCTTATCCGGACATCGTCGTGATTTGTGGAGAGCCGCAGTACTACGACGAGCACCGCCACGTCGTAATCAACCCCAGCGTGATCATCGAGGTTCTGTCGGATTCGACTGAAGCCTTTGATCGCGGCGCGAAGTTTTTTCGCTACCGGAGCTGGAATCCATCCCTGACAGACTACATCCTCGTTTGGCAATCCGAGCCCATCGTCGAGCACTACCTGCGCCAGTCCGATGGCGGCTGGTCGATTTATGTGTACGAGAGTATCGAGGACAGCGTCTTCATCAAATCAATCAACTGCAACCTGCGACTCGCCGAAGTCTACGATCGAGTAGTATTCCCCGCGGAGTCAGAGGACTAGACCGGCGAAGAACAGTAGCTCGGAGCGATCACGTCTGGAGGCGTTGTGACGGAAGGCGAATCGATTACGGTCTTTTCTTTCGGATACTGGGGATGGGGCGCCTCAACTAAGCAGCTCATTGACGCGTTCGATGCCCTCGAACGAAGTCGAGGCTTCAATCCGCCCGTTCTCGTAGACGTTCGGATTTCGAGAAGCGTTCGGGCGCCCGGGTTCAACAACCGTGCGCTAGAAAAGCTCGTGGGCGCGGATCGCTACGTTCACATACCACAACTGGGAAATCGAGCCGTGAAAGAGGACACCGGGGAGGCGGTTACGATAGCGAATCCAGAGGCTGCCGGGTCTCTGCTCGATCTAGCCATCGGAGCGCACGCGAGGACACGCCGAATCCTGTTCTTCTGCGCTTGCCCCTACCAGATGCAGGACGGGGAGCCATTCTGTCATCGTTACGAAGTGGGATCACTCCTTCTAGAACAATCACGAAAACGTAGTCGGTTGATTGTTGTCACAGAATGGCCTGGCACCGAACCCCGGGATCTCAGGCTCACACTCCAGTCTGAAGTTCTGAAGAAGCTTCGACGCGGACTGAAATCAGTACCTCTTCCGAGAGACATCCCGCTGGATCACATCGCTTCCATTGCCTGGGGCTCTGTCGTGCATTGCTCAGGTGACGGAGAGTCCTTCAGTGCCCGAGTCGATCGTGCGAAGTGGAGGCCTAATGGCTGGTATCTGCCCGTTCTCGGTCGGGTCGGTGAGAAAAGCGGAGTGGCGTCCCAACGGGAAACGAGGGCTTGGGGGTTCTTCGCACGGCGAACCGGAACCTAACTTCAAACAAGTTGTTTGTTTGCTCTGAACACCGAGACTCCTGGATCAAAGAAAGGCTCAGAGGGGAGCGGCACAGCTGGCCGGTTAGCTTTACTCTTAGTCTCCAAGCATACTCCTTCCTAAAGGCCGGAGGACCCTGGATGGCAACGCATCCCTGTCCTAAACCCGTGCTTATGCATTGTCACGCCAGGCCAACTCAGGATAAAGGCCATATTCTCCGCAATCGGTTTCATCACGAATGCAAGATAAGAAGCGTAGTCTTGCATTCAATAGGCGGATCCAGCCACCGGCAATTGATCAAACAGGTGCGAGGCGCGGTGCGGCTCGCTGTTCTACAAACACTTCACTCCTCTGACGTGCCATCAAGCACCACGTGGTTAGACGAAAGACGGCCTCGTGACGGCCAGTGGCTGCGCGAAAACGTGACGCGCACCCCTAACAACCTCGACGCTTGACGCGAGAAACGCCGGTGATAATTTGCCGCAGCTCAAGCACCTCTTGTTTACCAGTGGAACTACTGCACAAAGGACGCTATGAAGATGACTGCTACAGGCTTGCGCACCTTGGGCAAGGCTGCCTGCATTCGCCTGTTCGTTTTCTTGTTCGGCGCCGTGCTGGCAACCGACGGAGTTGTTTGAACGGTGAAGTTGAGAACCGTACCGACCAGGGACGAGTTGCTGAGCATGCTAAAATCCTGGGGTCTCTGAGAAGGACCTCCTGACTGAAGGTGGCAACGAAAATGGAGAATATCAAGACCGCACTATCCCTCGAAAAGCCGCTCGCTGAGCAAGTCGACGCGGTGGCACGCAAAATGAAAATCTCGCGCAACCGTGTATTCAGGCTAGCCCTGGAAGATTTCATCCGACGGCATCAAGATGCGCACCTTCTCGAACGAATCAACGCCGCATACGCCGACTCCGATGAGCCGTCGGAGCGAGCGCTGCGACGCGCCATGCGCCCGAAGCATCGGAAAATCGTGGAGGGCACGTGGTAGTTAAGCAAGGCGACGTGTTCTGGATTGACCTTGGTGACCCTTCGGGTTCAGCCCCCGGCTACAGCCACCCGCACGTGGTCGTTCAGAATAACGTCTTCAATCGCAGCCGCATTAACACTGTCGTAGTTTGCGCATTGACGTCTAATCTCAAGCGGTCCTCCGCTCCGGGCAACGTCCTGCTGAAGGCGCGTGAAGCCAAGCTGCCTAAGGCGAGCGTTGTGAACGTGTCGCAGATTTTCACAGTGGACAAGGCCGACCTTCGGGACAAGATCGGGACTCTTTCAGCGCGTCGCGTGCGGCAGATTCTAGACGGCATGAGTTTGGTACTTGAGCCGCGCGAGCCGAATAATTCCTGAGCTTGCCTAGGGCTGAGAAACAAATCAGACTCCCTGACAACCTTGATGCTTGACGAGCAGCCGGGCCGGTGATAGGTTTGCCGCCGCTCAAGCACCTCTTACTCACCAGTGGAACTACCGCACTGAAGGACCCTATGAAGATGACTACCAAAGGCCTCCGCGCATCGGGCAAGGCTGCCTGCCTTCGCCTCTTCGTTTTCTTGTTCGTCGCCGTGCTGGCAACCGGCGGAGTTCTTCACGCCCAGGACGGCAACGGCAAGCCCGAAGAAGCACTGCTGAAGAACCTTCAGTTTCGCGCGATTGGGCCTGCCAACATGGGCGGGCGCATAGACGACTTTGCCGTTGTCGAAAATAACCCGTCGATCTTCTATGTTGGAGTGGCGACCGGCGGCGTCTGGAAAACAACAAACGCAGGCACCACTTTCGACCCGATCTTTGACGATGCAGGCACGGGTTCGGTCGGCGACGTCGCGATCGCGCCTTCAGATCCGAATATCGTCTGGGTCGGCACCGGTGAGCCAAACAACCGCCAGAGTTCTTCGTGGGGCGACGGCGTCTATCGCTCGCTTGACGGCGGCAAGACATGGCGCAACATGGGGCTTCGCGACACGAAACACATCGGCCGAGTAGTCATCGATCCGCGGGATCCGAGCATCGTTTACGTCGCAGCAGTCGGACACCTTTGGGGCCCCAACAAGGAACGCGGTCTCTACAAGACAACCGACGCAGGCAAGACGTGGACTCAGTCGTTGTTTGTCAACGAAGACACCGGCGTCACCGACGTAGCCATGGACCCGCAGAGCCCGATGACGCTCTACGCCGCGGCTTATCAGCGAAGGCGAACGCCCTTCGGGATGAACGGCGGCGGCCCGCACAGCGGTATCTACAAGACCATCGATAGCGGCGCGACCTGGAGCAAGCTAACCAAAGATCTGCCTGAAGGCGTCACCGGACGCATTGGGCTCGACATCTATCGCGGAAATCCGAACATCGTCTACGCGTTGATCGAAAACGCCAAGGGCGGAATCTTCAGATCGGAGGATCGAGGCGCAACCTGGAAGAAGATGAGCGATAGCAACTCGCGGCCGATGTATTACAGTCAGGTTCGAATCGACCCGAACAACGATCAACGCATCTGGATGCTGGCAGCGCCGATGTTTACATCCGAGGACGGCGGTAAGACTTTCCTGACCAACGTGGTCACTCGGATTCACGGCGACTATCATGCGATGTGGATCGATCCCGCGAACTCGAATCACATGCTAGCCGGTTCGGATGGCGGGATTCACATCTCCTGGGACCGCGGCCGGACGTGGGACTACGTGAACACGATTCCGCTGGGTCAGTTCTATGAGATTTCGCTCGGCAATCAGAAGCCGTATATGGTCTATGGCGGACTGCAGGACAACGGGAGCTGGGCAGGTCCGAGCGGCACCCTGAACCAGGAAGGCATCACCAACGACGATTGGTTCCGAATCGGCGGAGGCGACGGCTTTTATTCGGTTGTTGATCCAAACGACCCCGACACCGTCTACGCCGAGTCGCAAGGCGGGAACGTCGCGCGGCTCGAACTCAAGACAACCGAGCGGCGCAACATCAAGCCTGAACCGCCGGCAGGCGAGAAGCCTTATCGCTTCGATTGGAACTCGCCGATCGTGATCTCGCCGCACAATAACCGCACGATCTACTTCGGAGGCAATCGGGTGTTTCGCTCGACCGACCGCGGCGACACGTGGACCACTCGAAGCGAAGACTTGAGCAACAACCAGGACCGGGACAAGCTTCCGATAATGGGGGCGCTTCCAGACAAGGACATGCTCTCGCGCCACGATGGGCAGGAGACGTTTGGACAGGTTGTGACGCTCGCCGAGTCGCCGATCAAAGAGGGCTTGCTGTACGCGGGAACCGACGACGGCAATCTGCAAGTCTCGCGCGACTCAGGCAAGACCTGGAAAAACATCACGAGCAAAGTGCCCGGTGTGCCTAAGAACACTTACGTCAGCCGGGTGGCGCCTTCGAAGTTCGCCGAGGGAACTGTATACCTAACGCTCGATGGGCATCGCTCGAACGACTACAACACCTATCTGTTTGTCTCGAGCGACTTCGGCGAGAGCTGGAAATCTCTCAAGAACGATCTGCCGGCGGGAGTCACCTGCCGCGTAATCCGCGAGCATCCGCGCAATCAGAGCCTGTTGTTCCTCGGGACCGAGTTTGGAGCTTTCGTCTCTTTTGATCGAGGCGGGCGCTGGTCGCGACTGAAAGGCAACTTCCCGATGGTGCGAGTCGATGACATACAGATTCATGCTCGCGACAATGATCTGGTGCTTGGAACTCACGGCCGTTCGGTGTGGGTGCTGGACGACATCACGCCTCTCGAGAAGATGTCCGACGCCGTTCTCGCGTCCGACTTTCAATTGTTCGACGTTCAGCCCGCCACTCGGTTCCGTTTGTATGGCCGCAAAGGCAACGTCGGGCACAAATGGTTTTCAGCGCCGAATCCTCCGACAGGCGCGGTAATCAACTACTACTTGAAAGCCAAGCCGAGCGGGCTGGCGCGAGTCAGCGTCACGGACTCGAGCGGCAAGGTCGTCCGCGAAATAACCGGGCCGAGTGCGCCCGGATTGAATCGCGTCATTTGGGATTTGAGATATGGAGCGCCGGGCGGCCCGGCAGGTCCGGGCGGGGGTGGTGGTCGCGGAGGAGGAGGCGGAGGAGGAGGCGGCGGCGGGCGACAAGGTCAGCCGGCCGAGCCTGTACCCGGTCAGCCGCAAGAGGCTCAAGCGGCTCCGCAGTTTGGCGGCGGAGGCGGGTTCTTCGGCGGCGGACGAGGTCCAGGCGTGCCGCCTGGCGACTACACCATCAAGCTCTCAGTTGATGGCAAGGAGCAAATCAAAACCGTTCGCGTCAGCGAAGATCCGCGAATACAAATCTCAGACGCCGACCGCGCCCGATTGAACGAAACGCTGATGAAAGCCTGGGTGCTCCAACGGTACGCGCAGTCGGCGGGCCGAGCAGTTCAGACTCTCAAGACACAGATGACGGCGCTTCAAGAGTCGTCGCGGCCGAATCAAAACACCTCCAAAGAAGTCAACGACGCGGTCAAGTCGATTGCCGATCAGGTAGACGACATTCAGAAGAAGCTTGTGCAGGTGTTCGATCAATCGGGTAACGCAGGTCCGCCGCTCCCTGATGCGCCTCGCCCGATCATCGGAAGGATCGGCCAGTTCTTCGGCTCGCTCGACAACTACACGGCGGCGCCGACTGCGGATCAGTTGACGAGGCTGGATGATCTGTCCAGGGAACTGAAGACGCTGGTGGACCAGTTGAACAAATTGATCGACGAGTCAATTCCGAATCTGAACAAACAGATGCGCGACGGCGGTGTGACGTTCGTGAACCCCGGCCGGCGCGTCGCTCCTCCGCAGTAGTTTGTTGCAAGTCTCTGCGCAAACCTCTGCGTCTCTGTGTCTCTGCGGTTAGTTGGTGTTGCGGGGGTGAATGGTCGCGGGGTACCTATTAACCGCAGAGACACAGAGACGCAGAGGTTTTTCGCAGAGAAGAACTCAGGAGGCCGGCTTATCGAGCGGCGGTTGGCTGGTGTAGAAGTCTTCGTAAAAGCGGCGGCTGTAGTCTTCAAGCAAGTGCTCGATTCGCTGCGGGTCCTTCGAAGCAACCACAAGCCCAGCGTGATGCTTCTTGTCCAAACGATACACAATCTCGGGATCGTTGTAAGCGGAAGTGTCCGGTTGCTCTTGCCGCGCAAGCGAGATGATCACACCCGCGAAGTCGTCGCGATGCGGCGGTAACTCGTACTTCTTATCTTCGCCGCAGATTTCGATTCGAGCCCACTCAGCCCACAAATTCAGACCGGTCGAAGCCTCGACTGCTTCGGCGATGTTTGCGCCGCCGACTCGCGCCGCGATTTCAAGAAAGTAGAACCGGCCGTCCTCTCGTCCCTTGATGAACTCTGCGTGGGTGACTCCTCGCACAAGGCCAAGCTCGGCGACCAACTCGAGGTTGAGTGTGTCGAGCGCGCGGGCGTCTTCGGAGTCGCGTGACATCTTCCGAGTGGTGAAGATGCCGCCCAGCGACACATCCATCGGCGGATGCCCGTACTGGTGCGGTACCGAGAATACGACTTCGCGTTCTGAGACAATCGAGTCGACGTGATAGATGTCGCCGGCCACGTATTGTTCGAGAACATAAAACGACTGCCGATCCGCCAGCGCGTCAAGCAGCGGCCAGAGTTCTTCCGAGCGGTTGATCTTCTTGATGCCCATGGACGCGGCTTCCGAGCGAGGCTTCAAGACCCACGGTGGTGTCACGCGCAACATAAACTCGCGCATCGAGTCGTAATTCAAGACGTGAACAAACTCGGGCACGGCTATTCCTTCGGTTCTCGCTTTTACTCTCATCGCAAGCTTGTCGCGAAAGTAGCGTGCGGTAGTGTCGCCCATTCCCGGAATGCGAAGGTGCTCGCGCAAGACGGCGGCGGTCTCCTGATCGTACTCGTCGAGGGGGACGATGCGGTCGATCACTTGAGAGCGCGCGAGATAGCTTATGCCTTTGACGACGTCGTCGCGGCTCGAGTTCTCAGGCATGTAGAAAACCTCGTCGATCGCTTCGCGAGGCCAATCGGCATCTGCAAGCTTTTGAACGGTCACGAGTATGACGCGGCAACCCTGGCGTTTGCACTCACGGAGAAACGCTTCGCCTTTGAGATAGCTGGCTAGACAGAGGACAGTGATAGGTCGCTCGTGTGACACGGGGGCTCCTTAGAAACTTGCTTCCAAAACTCTTCTGAGTGGCCGCAATTATAGCGTGTGCCGCCCGCGTGCGATAGCGGCGTCCTGCGAGAATAGTTGGTTCCCACGAAAGTTAGCGATCTGGGAGGTTTTCGAGGGATCATGCATCTTGCATCCGGCAACTTGCCCCGTTCGCTCCCGTGCCGAAGTGATGCCGCTTGCAATCGTACGCTGCTGTAACTTATCTTGGCCTACTAGTCACCTACTTTCCTCCGAGACAGATATGGACTCTGAGAGCGAACGACGGACGCGCAGAACGCGGATCGATCCAAAGCTGCTTGACGCAGGTTGGAGGGTGGCGCCGTTCGACCAATCGGCTGGTCTTGGACAGTACGATCGATGCGCAATCGAAGAATTCGAGACTGACAACGGCCCAGCAGATTACGCGCTCTGTGCTGATCGAGTGCTGCTCGGCATCGTCGAGGCTAAGAAACTAACTCTAGGGCCTCAGAATGTGCTCACCCAGGCTGAACGATACTCGCGAGGCGCGACGAACAATCCTCTTTACTTCGATGGCTTTCACGTTCCGTTTCTTTATTCGACGAACGGCGAGATCATCTGGTTCCACGACATTCGACATTCGCTGAATCGCTCACGGCCCGTCTCTCGTTTTCATACACCCGCGGCCTTGCGCGAAATGTTTGATCGCGACTTCGAGAACTCATGCCGCTGGCTTGAGGACAACGCAAACAATCACCCGCGGCTT
Organism: Candidatus Onstottus arcticum; assembly: GCA_038040485.1. Lineage (GTDB taxonomy): Bacteria > Acidobacteriota > Blastocatellia > UBA7656 > UBA7656 > Onstottus_B > Onstottus_B arcticum. The sequence continues at coordinate 210,113 of JBBPIE010000006.1, read as the reverse complement.
CGTCCCTATCAAATCGAAGCCAACGAGCACATCGAGCAAGCCATCGCGAACCGCAAACGCAGCATGTTGGTCGCAATGGCCACGGGCACAGGCAAAACCTTCACGATGGTCAATGAAGTCTACCGGCTGCTGAAGTCCGGCGTCGCGCGGCGAGTTCTGTTCTTGGTCGATCGCAGAGCATTGGCAGCGCAAGCAGTGCGAGCCTTCGCTTCGTTTGAGCCCGAGCCCGGATTGAAGTTCGACCGAATCTACGAAGTCTACAGCCAGCGATTCAGCCGCGAAGACATCGGCGAAGACGAGCCATTCGACCCAAAAGTTCTGCCAGCCTCGTACCTGCTCGAACCGCAACCTCGGCATACATTCGTCTACGTCTGCACGATTCAGCGAATGGCGATCAATCTCTTCGGTCGAGGGGCTGCCTTCGGACGTGACGAAGAAGGAGCCGACGAAGACGCTGATCACTTGGACATTCCGATTCACGCTTTCGATGTCGTCATAGCCGATGAATGCCATCGGGGGTACACGTCTGCCGAGCTCTCAACCTGGCGTAACACGCTCGAACATTTCGATGCCGTCAAGATCGGCCTGACCGCAACACCAGCAGCGCACACTACGACCTACTTCAAAGACGTGGTCTACCGTTACGAGTACGAGCGCGCCGTGCGTGAAGGACACCTCGTCGACTACGACGCCGTGGCAATCCACTCCGAAGTACGGATGAACGGAGTGTTCATCGATGAAGGCCAGCAGGTCGGGCTGATCAATCCGACAAGCGGACTCGAACAGCTCGATTTTCTCGAGGACGAGCGCCAGTTCGCGCCTACTGAAGTCGAAGCGAAAGTTACGTCGCCAGATTCGAACAAGAAGATAGTGGCCGAACTAAAGAAGTACGCCGACGAGCACGAACAGCGGTACGGCCGCTTTCCAAAAACACTGATCTTCGCCGCGAACGATTTGCCTCATACTTCCCACGCCGATCAACTGGTCACCATCTGCCGCGACTTGTTTGAGGGAGGCGACTCGTTCGTGCAGAAGATCACCGGCCGGGTCGATCGACCTCTCCAACGCATACGCGAGTTTCGCAATCGGCCCAAGCCCGGCATCGTCGTTTCGGTTGATCTGATGTCAACCGGTGTCGACATTCCCGATCTCGAATTCATCGTCTTCCTCCGGCCCATCAAGTCGCGCATCCTCTTCGAGCAGATGCTCGGGCGCGGCACGCGCAAGGGCGAGAAGTTCACCGACAAGTCCCACTTCACCGTTTTCGACTGCTTCGGCGGGACACTACTCGAGTATTTCAAACAAGCAACAGCCATCACCGCCGAACCGCCGGACCAAACGTCGCGCACGATCGTCGAGATAATCGAAGATATCTGGAACAATAAGGACCGCGATTACAACACTCGATGTCTGGTGAAACGGCTGCGACGCGTCGAAAAGGAGATGTCCGCCGAGGCTCGCGATGAGTTTGCAGCGTTCATCCCCGATGGCGATGTCGGCCGGTTCGCCACCCAGCTTCCACGAAAACTCACTGAAGACTTCACCGGGACTATGACGCTTCTGCGCGATCGTCGTTTCCAGGATTTGCTGATGAACTACCCTCGACCAGACAGAGTCTTCTTTAAGGCTTACGAAGTCGTCGATACGGTAACTTCGACGTGGGCGGGCGAGGGGAAACCGGAAGACTATCTGAAGGCCTTTGCTCGCTTCGTGCGCGAGAATCCGACGCAGATTGACGCAATCGGTATCTTGCTCGATCGGCCCCGGGAGTGGGGAACGGCGGCGCTGGCGGAACTGAGGCAGAAGCTTGCGACTTCGGAAGACCGCTTCACCGAAGAGAAGCTGCAAAGAGCCCACGCGGAGTGTTATCACAAAGCGTTGGTGGACATCATCTCGATGGTTAAGCACGCTGCCGAAGAACAGCAACCGCTGCTCACAGCTCAGGAACGTGTTGACCGTGCCATGAAGCAGATCACCCAAGGCCAGCAATTCTCGCTTGAACAACGAGGCTGGCTTGAACGCATTCGCGCTCATCTGATACAAAACCTGTCGATTGATCGAGCGGACTTCGAAGACATTCAGGTTTTTTCTCGAGAGGGCGGATGGGCTCGAGCGAATCGAACGTTCGACGGGCACTTGGATGAGTTGATTCAGAACTTCAACGAGGCGATAGCGGCATGATTGGCAGTTAGACGGCGTTGTAGAACTCATTTGAGCCATGGACGAAGCTAATCTTTCAGACCGAATCGATAATATTCTTCAAGCGTTCCGAGATCGGCTTCGCGAAGAAGGTCCCTGCGCAACTAAGACCCAGGAGCAACAGGAGCTAGTCGCACAACTGATCAACGCGCTGCCTTATCTTGAACGCCTCAAAGGCGCTCGCGTCAATGTAGGCCAAGCTGAGGTGGCAGCCGCGGCACTGCTTGCCCAGGAGCCACAGATAGAGCTTGCGAAGAAGATCATCGAAGAGCTCGCACGGCGTATCAAGATTTACCAATCAACGTTTCAATCGGTACTACACGGTCGATCCCCAGTTAGCCAGTTACTGCTCGGCATCGTAGTCCACTTGTTATTACTAGCCGCCATACTATTAGGCTTGGCGATTCTTAGAAGAGGGGGAATCCTTGAGGGCTTTGAGCCGATCACTGTCTGGGTTCTTGTCGGTGGAGCTTTGGGAGGCATCACAAGCTTGCTTGTTCGACTCCACGATTTTGCCATAATCGCTCGCTGGAGTGCGGAGGCAGATCCAAAGGTTCTTTTCTTCACTGGAATGCTGAAGCCTGTTGTGGGGACCGTTTTGGCGCTGTTTATCTGGTCGGCATTTAGCTCAGGGTTGCTAAGTCTCAATTTGCAGATTGCCGCCACGAATAGCACGCTTCTTTATTTTGCGCTATCTTTTCTCGCAGGTTTTAGTGAAAGATTTGCTCCGGACTTGGCGAATCGCGCATCCCCGATGGCTGGATAACAAGACGCCGGTAATAGGAAGATTCTCGAACCCGCCAGCATTTAGCGAGCATAGACATGACCGACATCGTTCAAAAGCTCTGGGGCTTTTGTCATACACTCCGCCACGACGGCATAGACTACGGCGACTACATCGAACAGATCACTTACCTGCTTTTCCTCAAGATGGCCGACGAGCGCGCGATCGATTTGCCTGAAGGCTGCGACTGGCCCTCGCTTCGCGACAAGAGCGGAACTCATCTGACCGATTACTACATCGACCTGCTGCGCAATCTAGGTAAGAACACTGGTCTGCTCGGAGACATCTACGCCGGTGCTCAGTCGCGATTCAGCAACCCGGTCAACCTCAAGAAGCTGATAAACCTCATCGACGAGACCGAATGGACTTCGCTCGGCGTGGACGTAAAAGCTGAGGCCTACGAAGGGCTGCTCGAGAAAGCCGCGAGCGAAGGTAAGAAGGGCGCGGGTCAGTACTTCACTCCGCGCATCTTGATCCAATCGATCGTCCGTTGCATGAAGCCCGACCCTCGCGCGCACAAGGAGTTTACGATCTCCGATCCGGCGTGCGGGACCGGAGGCTTTCTAGTGGCCGCCTACGAATGGCTGATGCATCAGACGGAGGGCGGTGCGCTCGACCGCGCCACCTCCGAGCGAATCAGGCATGGCGCATACTTCGGCAACGAACTCGTTCCGAGACCTCGGCGAATGGCTCTGATGAATCTCTACTTGCACGGCCTTGAACCCGAGATTGCGCTTGGCGATTCGATCTACGAAGTTCCGGACAGCCGCCGCTTCGATGTCGTCTTGACCAATCCGCCGTTCGGAACCAAAGGAGCGAACCAGGCGCCCGACCGCGAAGACTTCACCATCGAGACTTCGAACAAACAGCTCAACTTCGTCCAGCACATCCTGACGATCTTGAAACCCGGTGGCCGCGCCGCAGTAGTGCTGCCCGACAACTGTCTGTTCGAGAACAAAGCCGGTGAAGTGTTCGAGATCGTGATGCAGGACTGCAATCTGCACACGGTCCTCCGCCTGCCTCGCGGGACGTTCTCGCCGTACAGCCAAGGCGTAAAAGCCAACGTGATCTTTTTTCAAAAGGGCTATCCTACGGAACACGTCTGGATCTTCGATGCGCGGTCCAACGTGCCAGGCATAACCAAGAAAGAACGCCCGCTCACAGCGGACCACTTCGCGGAGTTCGAGAAGCGTTACGGCGACGACCCGAACGGCAAGAGCAAACGCCGCGACACCGGTGCCGAAGGCCGCTTCCGCAAGTTTCACATCGGCAAGATCAAAGAGCGCGACTACAAGCTCGACATCACGTGGCTCAAAGATGAATCGCTCGAGGACGCCGATGAGTTGCCCGAGCCTCAAGACCTCGCCGCTGAGGCTATCACTGAGCTTGAAGCAGTCGTCGATGACTTGAAGGAGATCATCGCCTTGATCGACAAGGAAGAGGGCGTGACCGTATGAACACTTTGCCGGAAGGCTGGACTCTGGCTACCCTAGGCGAAATGTGCACCAAGCCTCAGTACGGATGGACATCTAGCGCGACAAAGTCTGGCAAGATCAGGCTACTAAGGACCAGTGATATCTCAAATGGGCTTGAGGATTGGGACAGTGTCCCGTTTTGTCAAACCCCACCAGCTAACTTAGAAAAGTATCGCATAGCACCCAACGACATTCTAGTTTCAAGGGCAGGCTCGGTCGGCATTAGTCACCGAGTTCGACGAGCACCGGTCGACGCCGTCTTTGCCTCCTACCTAATCCGCTTTAAGGCGTTGAAGGATGTCGTTCTGCCCCAGTATCTGGAATTCTATCTAAAGTCTGATTCGTATTGGTCCTTCATCTCCGAGTCGTCTGTCGGCATAGCAGTCCCCAATGTGAATGCCACTAAGCTCGCCAACCTTGAGATTCCTCTTGCGTCGGTCGCGGAGCAGCGTCGAATCGTCGCGAAGCTGAGACAGCTATTGGCAAGAGTGGAAGCCTGCCAGAAGCGACTTGCGAGAATCCCAGTGATACTCAAACGCTTTCGTCAATCGGTCCTCGCCACGGCCTGCTCGGGCCAACTTACTGCTGACTGGCGAGAGCAAAATCCGCATACTGAACCTGCCTTCATCCAACTCGACGAGGCAAGACAATCGACCACGAATGAGTTTCCCGAGTCTTGGATGTCGGTTGGCGTTGGTTTGGTTATTGACACTTTGAAATATGGAACAGCCCAGAAGTGTGGCTACGAGAAAGAGGGCGTTTCCGTTTTGCGCATTCCCAATATCGCCGACGGCGTCATCGACCATTCGGATGTCAAGTACGCCTTGCTGCCGGAAAGGGAATTTGAGCAGCTCAGGTTGGTTCCAGGCGATGTATTGTTAATCAGGTCAAACGGTAGCGTATCTCTGGTTGGCAAGTCTGCACTCATCAGGAAACCGGAGAAAGGGTTTGCTTACGCGGGCTATCTGATTCGGCTTCGTCCAAACAGATCACGGGTCTTGCCGGAGTATTTGAATCTTGCCCTATCCAGCTACGATGTGCGACTCCAGATCGAAATCCCGGCACGCTCGACAAGTGGAGTGCATAACATCAACAGCGAAGAAGTGCGAGGACTGCGAATCTCACTCCCACCGCTAACTGAACAAAGTGAAATCGTCCGTCGCGTCGAAGCTCTCTTCAAACTCGCCGACCAGATTGAAGGGGGTTATCGAAAGGCTCAGGCGCACGTTGATAAGCTGACACAATCCATCCTCGCCAAAGCCTTCCGAGGCGAACTCGTTCCGACCGAAGCCGAACTCGCCCGCCGCGAAGGCCGCGACTACGAACCTGCATCTGTTCTCCTAGAAAGCATCCGCACAGGCCGCAGCAATGAAGCAGCGGCTCCGCCCACCGCTAGAGCGAATCGCTTTCAAGAACGGAGACTCAGCAAAGGGGCGGGCCGACGCAAGTGAGAGTTGATGTTTGCGAGGTTCACCAGTGATTGAGACTTGGGAAGCGCAACGCTTTGAGAAGGTGCTAGACGTCGGCCGCACTCGGCCGCTGGTCGTTGACTGCGCCTATTACTCGTCCGCGTCTTCAGAAGAGGAGACCTCGGAAAGTCCGCCGGATCATCGTCTGATGGTCGTCAAATCAGTCGGTCACCCCGAAGTCACAGAGACCAGTTTGTTTTGTGAAGTGTTCGGGAATCTCCTGGCAAGAGAACTCGGCGTCGCTACTCCGACACCGGCGCTCGTCAACTTAAGCCCCGAGTTTGTTCAGGCGGTCAGCCCGCTTGTTGCGGAATACGGTATTTCTTTGACGCCTAGTCTGGGATCCGGGTGCGAATATCTGCATGGCGGACTTACGCCTGCCGTGCCCGGTGCTTTCTTGACGCAAGAGGAAGTTGAGCAGGCGACGCTGATCTATGGCTTTGATCTCTTGGTGCAGAATCCAGATCGACGGTGGGACAGGCCCAATTGCGCATCGCTTGCAGGATCTCTGATCGCCTTCGACTTCGAGAGGTCTTTTAGTTTCTTGCTCCCGATCATTGGAGGACTTGCTCCACCTTGGGAGGTATCACGCCACGGAATCGGAGCAAATCATCTGTTTTACTCGATACTGAAAGCAAAGGCCCCAAGTTGGACGCCGCTCATTGTCCGGCTGCGCGCTCTAACCGCGGAGCGCCTTGAACAGTTAGCATCGGCTCTTCCGGGAGCTTGGCAATCCGAGGCCGCCAGAGTGCGCGAGCACATCACTGAGGTTATAATGAATCTCCCTCAATTCGAGTTGGAGCTTCAAAGGAGCTTGCTATGAACGGCATATCCTATACGTATAGTGTCGTCAAATACCTTCACGATCCGGCGACGGGAGAGACGCTCAATGTAGGTGTCGTTCTCTGGGCGCCATCCGTGCGATATCTGGCTGCTCGATTCGAGCATCGCTTCGAGAGGTTGTCTAACACTTTTGTCGACTTTAAAGGTGAACACTACAAACGGTCCTTGCGACAATTTGAATCGGCGCTCGACAAGCTTTCGGAAGACTTGGTGCCTACGCTGTTGCCGCCGGGCCGGCCACCCGAAACAGTCGCTGGATTCATCGCTCAGATATGGCCGGATGAGGGGCTCAGCTTTATCTCGGGCCCGGTCCTGGCGGGCATCACGGATGATCCAGATCAAGCGCTTAGTGAAATCTTCGATCGAATGGTGGCATCGCAATACGCGGCCCATGAGACTGAGAAGCGCACGGACGAAGAAGTTTGGGCTGTTTACAGCAGGCCGTTAGTACAGACGCTTGTACATAAGAGGCTTCGTCCCTGGACGCTTCAAACCGACGAGGTAACTTTGAAGTTTGATCACGCGTTCAAGAACGACAATTGGCGAGTGCTACAAGCGGTCTCACTAGACTACGTCAAGGCCGAGACCATTCAACGAAGAGCGATGAATATGCTCGGAACTGCGGCTGCAGTGGAAGGCCATCCCGAGTTGTCCAAGCTCTACATACTCTTAGGTCGTCCGCTCATAGAAAGCCATCAACGAGCCTACGCCAAAGCAAAGGATATTCTTCACAAGATCAAAATCGATAAGCAATTGGTCGAAGAAGATGAGGCAGAGGATTTCGCCACGCACCTGAGGGATTATATGAAGGCTCACGGCTTGATCGAGGAATAGCCGTGGCAGACTGATCATGGTTCCCCTTTTGATCGGCAGCTTTGCACCTCTCTGCTTGCTAACTCAACAACTGATTCTCATGAAAGCTGAAGTGGCCGGCCTTTCCGACTATCAAGTGATCCAGCACTCTGATCTCCACGGTTCGAGCAGCTTCGACTACGCTGCGAGTTAGCCTTTTGTCTTCCTGTGAAGGCGCGGGGTCGCCGCTTGGATGGTTGTGACTCAGGATCAATCCAGCCGCGTGATGAGCAAGCGCAGATTCGATGATGCGGCGCGGGTAGACAACTGCGCGATCGACGGTTCCTTCGTGCAGGACTTCGTGGTCGATGACGTGGTTCTTCACATCAAGAAAGATAACCATGAAGGCTTCGTGCGGGAGCCCCGCCAGCTTCATCCGCGCGAAGTCCCTCACAGCTTCTGGTGACGAGAGAACGTCGCGGTGCTGGATCTGCTCTTCGAGGTACGCGCCCAGAAGCTCCTTAACCAGTCGAATCAAAACTGCCGACGACCCGCCGAGTCCGCGAACCGATTCAAGCTCAGCCTGGCTCGCGTCGAGCACACCGCCGAGAGTCTTGAACCGTTTCAGTAACGCTTTGGCTGGAGGTTTGACGTCGACTCGCGGGATTGCGTAGGTCAACAGCAGTTCGAGCAGTTCGTAGTTGTGAAGCCCTTCGGCGCCGCCTCGCTGAAAGCGTTCTCTTAGCCGTTTGCGATGTTCGTGGTGATCTGGGTTGTCGCTCATGCGACCTTCCTTCTTTTGAAGCTCGCACAGACCTTGCCTCAGGTCGATGCGCCCACGATTGCCATCGCTCGGTTGGCGATTATATACCGAGTCAGTCGGTGTGCAACGTCGGAAGCGCGAGGTGTCGAGATAAGCGGCCGCGTAGCGGCTACCTGTCGATAGTCAGAACGTGCGCGGGGCGAGCGGGCCGCGTAGCGGCTACCTATCGATAGACCGAACGTGCGCGGGGCGAGCGGGCCGCGTAGCGGGTACCTGGATCCATACGCATGCCGGTCGGTCAGCGCGAAGGTCAGGTAGCCGCTATGCGGCCAGGCGTTGACGCTTGATGACCGTGCTATCGATAGGACACCGCTACGCGGTCCACGACATTGGTCCAGCGCGCGAACTATCGATAGGAGGCCGCTACGCGGTGCGCGCGAGGCCGTATGCCTCAGGTTGACGCATTCACCTGCGCGGCATAGCATATCGTTCCCGAAAGACACCGCACAGTGGAGACGCAGGCTAGACCTGCAAATACCTCATCGACGTTTGAATCAGGAGCCGCGGTAGAAGCGGACGTGCCGCCTTGCTATGCGGAAGCGGAACCGCCGAGAGCCCGATGAAGAAGCTCGCCCTCACCATCCTGGCCGTTGGCCTCGCGATCCAGATCGGAATCAGCGGCAATTCGTTGGACCGGTCGGTTGCCGATCTCCGTTCGCGCGCGCGAGCCGCGCTGGCTCAGACGTCGGGGCGGATCGAGTTGGACGGCTTACAGAAGCCGGTTGAAGTCATCCGTGACCGCTGGGGTGTCCCGCACATCTACGCGGAGACCCAGGAGGATTTGTTCTTTGCCCAGGGTTTTGTCGCCGCGCAAGACCGGCTGTGGCAAATGGAGATCTGGCGTCGAACCGGAGAGGGCAAGCTCGCGGAGGTGCTGGGAGAATCGGCCGTCGAGCGCGACAAGTTCGCGCGGCTCATGCGCTACCGTGGAAACATGGAAGCCGAGTGGCAGAGCTACGCGCCCGACGCCAAGCAGATCATCGAGTCGTTCGTCAGAGGCGTGAACGCGTTTATCGAGACGAGCCGCGACCGTTTACCCATCGAGTTCGAGTTGACGGGCATCAAGCCGGAGCCGTGGACGCCCGAAGTTTGTCTGACGAGAATGGCGGGATATGTGATGACCCGCAATGCGTCGGCGGAAGTCCTTCGGGCGCAACTCGTAAAACGGTTCGGTCCCGAGAAGGTCGATCTATGGATCGAGACTGATCCCTTTAAGAAAGTTGAAGTGCCCGCGGGTCTGGACCTGACCGGCATCGACGAAAAGATACTCGCGGGAGCGAAAGCCGCCAGCACGCCGGTGAGCTTTTCGGGAGGCGCGTCCGCAACCTCGAGTCTGGCGGGCGATGGCGAAACCCTCGCCCAGATCGAAGCGCGTTCGCGAACCGAAGGCAGCAACAACTGGGTCGTAAGCGGCGCGCTTTCGGCGACCGGCAAACCGATTCTCGCTAACGATCCGCATCGGCCAATCCTGTTGCCCTCGCTCAGGTATATGGTTCATCTGGTAGGACCGGGTTGGAATGTAATCGGCGCGGGCGAACCGACTCTGCCGGGAGTCGCGGCGGGGCACAATGAGCGAATCGGATTCGGGTTCACGATCGTCGGCATCGACCAGCAAGACCTCTACGTCGAACAAATCCGCCCGAACTTCCCGACTGTGTACCGCTTCAAGGACAAGTGGCTTCGTATGAGGGTCGAGCATGAGAAGATCAAAGTAAAAGGCAGGGCTGAACCAATCGACGTGGAGCTGAAGTTCACAAGGCACGGGCCGGTTATCTACGAGGATCCGGATCTCGATCGCGCGTACGCGCTGAAGTGGATTGGAAGCGAGCCCGGGTCGGCGGGTTACCTGGCATCGCTCTCGCTGAATCGCGCGAAGAACTGGCCCGAGTTCTTGAAGGCGCTCGAACGCTGGAAGGTGCCTTCGGAGAATCTGGTTTACGCGGACGTGGACGGGAACATCGGCTGGCAAGCGGCAGGCGCGGCTCCGGTTAGGCGCGGATGGTCGGGTTTGCTGCCGGTGCCGGGCGATTCCGGCCGCTACGAGTGGGACGGGTTCCTTCCGCTTTCGGAGTTGCCGCGCGCATACAACCCGGCGAAGAATTTCATCGCTACAGCCAATCACAAAGTCATCCCGGAGGGATACAAGCACGAGATCAACTTTGAATGGGCCGCGCCGTATCGCTTCAATCGGATCGAGGAGGTGCTGGGCAAGAGTGCGAAGTTCACGGTTGAAGACTTCAAACGATTGCAGCACGACGAAGCATCGCTTCCGGCTCGCGAACTTGTGCCGCTTTTGAAGGGCCGGCTTGCCGGGTTTCCGATACACATCCAGCAAGCAGGCAGGCTCCTTCTCAGATGGGACCGCGTGTTAGCGAAGGACTCCGCAGGCGCCGCGATTTACGAAATGTGGATTCAGAAACTCGGGGTGACTTTCGCGGATCGGATTCTTCCTGCCGAAGCGCGGGGGAAGGTTGGTAGCGGCGTGCTGTTCACAACGATGATCCGGGCGCTGAAGAATCCCGACGCGAAGTTGTTCGGAGCGAACGCACAGGGCAAAGCGCGTCTGCTGGTCGCGATGAGTTTCGCTGACGCGGTGAGGGAGCTGCGCGCCCGATTCGGACCCGACATGAAGAAATGGCGCTGGAGCGATCTTCATGTCGCGGAGTTCAAGCATCCGCTCTCGACGGACGACGCAACGCGATCAGTGTTCGACCTGAAGAGTGTTGCACGCGGCGGCGACGGGAACACAGTCAACGCTACGAGCGGCCCCAAGTTCATACAGCGAGCCGGCGCGTCGTTTCGCGAGATACTCGATCTGAGCGATTGGGACAACTCGGTCGCAATCAACGTGCCTGGTCAGTCGGGTCAGCCGACGAGTCCGCACTACGCCGACCTTTTGCCGCTCTGGGTCGAAGGGAAGTATTTCCCTATGCTGTTCAGCCGGGAAAAGGTTGAGAAGAATGCCGCCGAGCGGCTGGTGCTCGAGCCGCGAGGCGCAAAACAAGAAAGATAGTTAGGGTCGGCCCTCCTTAGAAACCACCCGGAAGCTGTTTAATGGAATCAACAGCTTACGGGTAGGGTTTCTCAAAGGGCATTGGCCCGCAAAACGGGCAGGGTTGCTCCGTGGCCGCCCCTTCAAACGCGAACTGACTTAAACGTTTGTGTGGAGGGGCGGCCACGGAGGGCCGCCCGGATAGGTGTCACTCAAGAATAAGAATCCATTTCACGAGGGAGGCGAAATGTTTAAGCGTTATCTGACTGTTCTGTTTGTGATTGCTTCGCTGGGCGGCTCGGGCGTCGCTGTGCGCGGGCAGGCTCCGCAGGAAAAGGTGGACCTTGATGCAATCAACAAGATCAAAGAAGAAGGGCTCAAGCGATCTCAGGTGATGGAAATCCTGAGCTACTTGACCGATGTTGAAGGCGCGAGGCTCACCAACTCGCCGAACATTCGCGCGGCGCAGCAGTGGGCAAAACAGAAGCTCACAGAGTGGGGACTTCAGAACGGGCGTCTCGAGGCGTGGCAGTTCGGACGTGGCTGGTCGCTTGAAAACTTTTCAGCCGGGCTGATCAAGCCTTATTACGTTCCGCTGATCGCCTATCCGAAAGCGTGGTCAGCAAGCACAAACGGCGCGCTGCGAGGCAAGCCGATCCTGTTCGACGCCAAGACGGCGGCGGATCTCGACCAGTACAAAGGCAAGCTGAAAGGCGCGATCGTTTTGCTCTCGCCAACGCGGGAAGTGAAGGCTCACTTCGAACCGCTGGCTACGAGAGAAACCGATGAAGGCTTGTTGAAGCTTGCCAACGCCGAGCCACCCGTCGCCGGAGACCGAGGCAGGTTTCGCAATTTCACTCCCGAGCAACTGGCGGAGCGAACGCTTCAAAACAAGAAGTGGGAGATGATCTACGCAGAAGGCGCGGCACTTGTGCTCGAGCCGAGCCGTGGCGACGGCGGAACCGTTTTCGTGCAAGGCGCCACTCTCTCCTACCCGGAGGGCACTCCCGTCGACAAGCGAAAGAACGTTCGCGACAAGGATGCGCCGTTCGTCATTCCACAGGTTGTCGTCGGGGTCGAGCAGTACAACCGGATCATCAGGATGATCGCCGCGAAAGCGGCTGTCGAAATCGAGATAAATATCTCAGCCAGGTATCACGACCAGGATTTGATGAGTCACAACGTAGTCGCCGAGATTCCAGGCAGCGACTTGAAGGACGAGGTGGTGATGTTGGGCGCACACTTCGACTCGTGGCACGCGGGGACGGGCGCGACTGATAACGGCGCCGGGTCGGCCGTCTGCATGGAAGCAGTTCGGATCCTTCAAGCGCTCGGCCTGAAGCCGCGGCGAACGATACGCATAGGTTTGTGGAGCGGAGAAGAGCAAGGCTTGCTGGGCTCGCGGGCTTATGTGGCCGAGCACTTTGGCAAACGGCTTGGTCTCGAGCCGCGATTCGGAGACCCACAGCCTCCCGACCAACCCAATACGCCTCGCCCGCCGGTGCAGCTCGCACTGAAGTCGGAGCACGAGAGGTTCGCCGGCTACTTCAATCTGGACAACGGAACGGGCAAGATTCGCGGTGTCTACATGCAAGGAAATGAGTTAGTGCGGCCGATCTTTCGGGCGTGGCTTGCACCGTTCAAGGATATGGGCGCTACAACGCTTACGGTTTCGAACACGGGCGGGACTGATCACCAATCCTTCGATGGAGTTGGCTTGCCGGGCTTTCAATTCATTCAGGACGAAATTGAGTACGAGAGCCGAACCCATCACTCGAACATGGATGTGTTCGACCGGATTCAGGAAGGCGATATGAAGCAGGCGGCCGTGATCATGGCAGCGTTCGTCTACAACACCGCAATGCGAGCCGAGAAGCTCCCGCGCAAGCCGCTCCCAGGCGAGGTCGTGCATAACGGGAAATAGAGCCTGGGAGCGCAGGCGTCTCGCCTGCCGTGATTGATAGTTGTGAGACCGGCGGGCGGCAAGCTGCGTCTCGCCTGCAGTGATTGATAGTTGTGAGACCGCGGACGGCAAGCTGCGTCTCGCCTGCCGTGATTGATAGTTGTGAGACTGCGGCGAGAAACTGAATCTCGCCCAGTGATTGATGTAGTGAGACCTGCTGGCGAGACGCCTGCGCTCCCAGGAAATATGTCATACGCGATCGACATGCATGTACATCTACCGACCGCGAGTTTCCTCGACGGTGCTATCAAGCCATTTCGCGAACCCGCTGAAGCTTTTTTTCGGAGCCGGGTTCCAGTGCGCGAGATGGACGAAGTCGCGCAAGTCTATGACGACTTGGATATCATTGGCGTGCTGCTGGCGTGGGACGCGGAGACAGCGACCGGCCTGCCACCGCTTACCAATGATGAAGTTGCCGCCGTCGTAGCGAAGTATCCCGAGCGCTTTGTGGGGTTTGCTTCGGTTGATCCGTGGAAAGGAAAGCGCGCTGTCGATGAGATGGAACGCGCGATCAAAGAGCTTGGCCTGATTGGCGCAAAGTTTCACCCCGGGATTCAAGCGTTTTATCCAAACGACAAGCAGTTCTATCCGCTCTACGAGAGGATCTCGGAGCTCGGAGTGCCCGCCCTGTTTCACACCGGGACGAATGGCTTGGGTGCGGGCACGCCGGGCGGAATGGGCGTCAAGTTGGACTACACGCGGCCTATTTATCTGGATCACGTGGCGGCTGATTTTCCGCGGCTGACAATAATAGGGGCGCATCCGGCATGGCCGTGGCACGAAGAGATGCTTGCGATCATTGGGCACAAGTCAAATGTGTTTATGGACTTGTCGGGGTGGTCTCCGAAATACATCCCGAAGACGATAATGGACGAAGCGCGAAGTAGACTGCAGGACCGGATTCTGTTTGGAAGCGATTACCCGTTCATCACGCCTTCGCGGTGGCTTTCGGACTTTGAAACGGTAGGAGGATTCTCGCCCGAGGTGACGCGAAAGATCTTGCATGACAATGCAGCAAGGCTTCTGAAGCTGCCGGGCTCCTAGCTCTGCATGGTCTTCACCAAAGACCAAGGACACTCAGACTACGGTGGTGGTTCACTTTGAAACTTGTGTCAGTAGCTCGACCGTTAGGGAGAGCTCTCCCTGACGGTCGAGCTACTGACACAAATCTCAAACTGAACCAATACCCAGACTACACCCGAAGGTTGTCAGCTCGACAAAGAGCGAGGGCCACGGAACGATTCGAATTCCGTGGCCCTCGTTTCCTTCAAGCTGGCAGACTATCGGCCCAGACACTATTTAAAGAGCTGGGTAAAGAACTCCTGAGGCAGGCTGGCGGTTATCGTGACGTCGATGTCGTTGCCGACGATGCTCACCGACTTGAGCGCATCGTTCACCGAGGAGAACTTTCCGTCGCTAGCCGAGCCCAGGAATCCCCTGGCCATCGTGAGCAGGCTGTTTAAACGCTCGGCTACAGACCTGGCGTGGTCGGCGGTGTCGTTACGCAGCGTCGCATTCAGGTCCAGGCCCGACGCAACATCGAGCGCGCCAAAGATCAGATTCACCGATGAAAAGTCCGGAATCGGCAGTTGGCTTGAAGACAGTCCTGTTGCCATCGACGGCGTCATGATCATTGCGAAACGGATGGCAGCCGAAGAGTTCTGCGCGATCGCTTCGGTCAGCCGGGCGTTCTGAGCAACGCTCGTCCGCGCGCCGGTCTTGGTGTCAACTGAAGCTCGCACGCTTGCGGCGGAGCCCACAACCACCGTGCTGGAATCGTAGAAGCAGAACGACGTTTCATTTGTCTGGACCGCCGGTACTCCCGCGCTCGGCTTGACACCGTCGTCTTTGGCGGGGAGCGGCACGGCATCGGACCTGTACACGTCGTAGTTCTTGTACTTCTCAAAAGTGAGTTTGACTTTCCTGTTTGACCTTAGCTTCGACAGCACCGCGGCCTGATCGAAGCCGCCGCTCACGGCTACGGTCGGGGCGTTAAAGTCTTTGCCGGAGAAGACAAGAACGATAGTCTGTATGTCAGAGAAACGAACGCCGATCTCAGAGATATCGGACTGCATCTTGTCGAGAGTCGGCTTAACTTTTGGCTGCGTGCTGAGCGTCGCCCACAAGCTGCTGGAGGTCATTCGTTGAACGTCGATTACGGCGAGGATGTTACCGTCTGGAAGCAACTGAAGCAGACCGCTTGATTGCGCGTCCGAATGCGCTGTGGTCACCTTCGATCCAGCGGTGACCAGCACCATTGCGAGCATAACTACGATAGCAAACTTCTTCATGACAACGACTCCTTTCAAGACTACCCCGGCATCGAGCCGGTTTCATTATATCCCTCAACCGCCATCCGGCTAAGCCTAGCCGGCTGATCAAGAGGGTAACTGCACAAGCGACCGTCTATTGAGCGGGCAATACTTGCGTCGCCGTAGCGTGCATGCTTAGAATCCCATCGGTAATGCGCAGCCTCACTTTCAATAATACGCGGCCGCGGCCGAATCGAGTGCACTCCAGTTTGCTTTCCTGAATGCCCAAGAGAAAGAAACCAAGGACTTCTTCCCCGGCGGAAGCGGAAGGCGAAGCCCGAAAACCTGGCGGACCGGCGGCGCTGCACGCCGCCGGGTGGTTTGCCAATCCGCTTGTCCCGGCGCTGCTGGCAGTATTGGGATCCCTTAACTCGCTCTGGGACGATTTCGCCCTCGACGACTCGCAGCAGATTCTAAACAACCAGCTCATCAAGGAACTGCGAAACATCCCGTTCGCCTTCACCAACTCGGTTTGGTCGTTTGCAACCAGCGACATCGTCTTCTCGGTTGACTCCTACTATCGGCCGCTGTTCAACGTCCTGCTGTCGATCAACTATTCGATCTTTGGGACGAAGGCCTGGGGATGGCATCTGGCGAACGTGTTCATTCATGCCGGCGTGACGGCGCTGGTGTTCAAGGTCCTCCTCGAATTGACCGAGCAGCGCTGGGTCAGCGTTGCAAGCGCCTGCTTGTTTGCGGTTCATCCCGCACATGCCGAATCAGTTGCGTGGATCTCCGGGGTAACCGACCCGCTAATGGCGCTGATGGTTCTGCCGGGCTTCTATTTCTATCTGCGCTACCGGAAGACCGGCCGAAAAAACTTTCTCGCTTTGACCCTGGTTGCTTATTTCCTTGCGCTGCTATGCAAGGAAACGGCGCTGGCTTTCCCCTTGATAGTAACGTACTGCGAGTTGATTCATTTCAGCGAGCAGACAAACCTCAAGCGAAGGCTCCGGCAAGCCGTCATCCTTGGCCTGGGGTTTTCGCTGCCGACGGTCTTGTATTTCCTGATGCGCTACGGGGCAATTGGCTCGGCGTTGTTCGGGACCGGCCCGCGCTATCCTCTTTGGCCGGCGCTGATGACCATTCCGATGGCGGTGGCAAAGTATCTAAAGCTGATGGTGTTGCCCTGGGGATACAGCTACCAGCATCTCACTTACTTTGTTGAAGGTGTGGCGAGCGCGCGGTTTCTGGCCCCGATAGCGATGCTAGTCGCGCTGGCCATTTGCATCGCACTCACCAGATCGAAACTGCTTCTGTTTTCCGCTGTGTGGTTTATCGTTTGGCTCGCGCCATCGCTTGCGGCGCTTCGTCAGTTTGACCCCGAGTACATGGTTCAAGAGCGTTATCTGTATTTGCCGTCAGTCGGTTTCTGTCTGGCTGCCGGTCTGGGGATTCAATGGCTGACAACGCGAACCTGCTTTTCGCCTGGGGAGGAGAAGGTGGCCGCCGCTGTGCTCGGCTTGTTAGTCACGATCTGGGGCGGCGTCTGCTTTGCGCAGAATCGGGTATGGAAGAACACGATCTCGGTGCTTCGCAATTGCATTGCCGTTGAGCCCTTCTCTGGCCGGGCATATTCAGCGATTTCCCAGAACTACTTCGTCGCGGGGAGCACTCGAGACGCCGAAGCGTCCGCCCGCAAGGCGATCGAACTCGACCCGCAGTTTGCCGGCGGCTATATGAACCTGAGTTACTTCTCGAAGCACAACGGCAAACTAGATCAGGCAATCGACTACCTGGAGCAGGCCAGGGCCGCAATTGAACTATCTCCGGCGACCCGAAACGGTCTGGCCACCGTTCATGTAAACCTCGGGCTTCTGTATTCGGAACGCAAGGACATGGCTCGAGCCGAGAAGAACTTGCTTCGGTCTGTCGAGCTATGGCCGCGGGCCGTTGGGACATACAACCTGGGTATGTTCTACATCGCGAGAGGACGCTACGAAGCAGCAAGGGACGCTCTCGAACAAGCTGCGGGACAAGCCCCTCCCAGATACGCGCCAATTCGCGCGTCGCTGGGAGCTGTTTACGAGCATCTTGGAGATATCAGCCGAGCTTGCGCGGAGTACTCCAGGTACCTTGAGCTGGCTCTTCCGAACGCCCCGGATCGAACAAACGTGCAACAGCGTCTCTCCGTGCTGTGTGGCGACAGCCGCGAAAAGTAGACTGCTGCGCGTGTTTGGGAGAGCAAGCGGCGAGTCTCGGAAAAACTCTGCTCACTTTGCCGAGTGTCGGATATAATCCGGCCACTAAGAAATGAGGGCACGAATTTGATCACGACGATCGGGGTTGTGGGCGCGGGAACGATGGGAAGCGGTATCGCGCAGGTCGCGGCGCGCGCGGGGCTGAACGTCGTGATGCGCGACGTCAGCGGCGAGGTCTTGGAGCGCGGCATGGCAATCATCGAGAAGAGCTTGCAGCGCGATTTCGACAAGGGCCGCCTGACCGCCGCGGAAAAGCTCGAGATCGTCGCGCGGATAAACCCGACGACCTCGATAGACGATCTTGGCGAATCCGACTTCGCAATCGAGGCGGTTAACGAAGACTTCTCGGTAAAGTCCGATATCTTCCGGCAACTCGACAGGGTCACGCGGCCCGAGGTGGTACTTGCAAGCAACACCAGTTCGATTTCAATCACGAAGCTCGCCTCGGTGACTTCCCGGCCCGACCACTTCATTGGCATGCACTTCATGAATCCAGTGCCGGTGATGAAGCTAATCGAGATAATTCGCGGTGCTGCAACATCGGATGACACTTATGATGCGACCCGGCGACTTGCCGAATTGATGGGGAAAGTCCCGGTCGAAGTCAACGATTCCCCGGGGTTTGTGTCGAACCGAGTGCTGATGCCGATGATCAACGAAGCCGTCTTTGCTCTGTACGAAGGAGTCGGGACGCCCGAAGCGATCGACGAAGTAATGAGGCTCGGCATGAATCATCCGATGGGCCCTCTACAGTTGGCGGATTTTATCGGGCTCGATGTTTGCCTCTCGATAATGAATGTGCTATATGATGGCTTCAATGATTCAAAGTACCGGCCTTGTCAGATGCTCAAGAAATATGTTGATGCGGGCTGGCTGGGCCGTAAGAGCGGGAGAGGATTCTATCAGTACTAAGTGGCTCGGCAAGTTTGGTCCGTCTCGCCGGAATGAAAGCGGCTGCCGGGGCCAGTTTGAGGGTAGAGGCCCAAACGAACTAGTTTCCAGGCGGCTTGGATAGCAATGATCCTTTGTCAGCAGTGCACTCATCCGAATCCTTACAACCGCGAGACGTGCTCGGCGTGTGGAATGCGGCTGATGCTGATCACCAGCACGGCGGCGGCGGCAGCCAACGGGGGAGTCGAAAGCCTCACCCGCCCTACCATTGAAGAGCACCTGCTCGAGCGGATCAGCGCCCTCGAGACACAGCTTGATCGCGCGCACGAGAGACTCGAGTTGATGCTCGAGCTGGTTCATCGTCAGGCGACGAGCGGACTCTATGATCATGCGATGCTTGACGCGCTGGTCGAGCATTTGTCCGAGAGGGGAGCGGTCGAAGGCGGCAAGCTCGAAACGCTCTGGCGCGACCGCATTGCCGAACACTACGAAGAGACAAGCGAGCACGAGCAGTTCGAGAAGCAGGTCGAGCGGATGCTGAGTGGCTTCGCGGGTGAGAACTTCGACTTGTTCGCTCGTCTCCTGGACACTGGCGCGGATTTGTTCATAGAGGGCAACTCGAAGCGCGGCATTCGCTACTTTGAAAAAGCGCTTGTCCTGGACCCGATGAATCCGGCGTTGGCGTTCTTCATAGGTGAGCATTTCTTTCGGGTGAACAAACCAGTGCTGTCTCGGGCTTACCTCGAGCGGGTGGTCGTTCGAGAAACGGACAACTACCTCGCCCTCTTGATGCTCGGAGTTATCTGCGGCGACGCTGGAGACCTGGCTTCAGCCAAGGGGCACTTGGGCCGCGCCCTTAAGATTAAGAAGAACTCGTTCACCGGGCATTATGGACTGGGGCGGATACTGGTCAGTGAAGGTCGCGTTCGTGAAGCGCTGACGCACCTGAGGCGGGCGCTTAGGCTGAAGCCAACCGCCGAGATGTATTACCTGGTCGGCCGCGCTTATCTTGAAGCCGGGCGAATCGAGATTGCTGTCCGGCACTTGCGTCGATGCGTCGAAATCGATCCCAGGTTCGACGCCGCACTTTATCACCTCGGGCTGATCTATTTAGGACAGGAAAAAGTGGTGCTTGCTCGGGAACACTTCCGAGCTGCTCACGAGATAAACCCGCGCGAGTCACGCTATCGGACTGCGCTTCGGGCTCGCAAGGCGGGGCATCTCGCACCGCTTCCGGTGTTCGGCCGGGCCGCAGTATCGAGTCGCAAGGTTGTAACCAGCGGCGATGTCAGGCTGGCGGAGCTTCTTCGCAGCGATCTGCTCGAATCACAGTCGGCGTCAGCGGACCTCCGAAAGAGCCAGAAGCGAAACTGATCGAACATTTCGGTTTGATTGCAAAAGGCAAGGGGAGCGGCTTCGCTCCCCTTGCCTTTGTTCGTTGATCGGTAAATATCAGTGCGCGGTGAGACTGTTGTGGGAGCGGCTGCCGTTGGGCAAGATTGAAACACTGCGCGTCGTTGTATCGAACGCCTCGTTAGTATTTGCAGTGAGGCTGTAGACGTCGAACCCGAACGAATCCAGGTAGGTAGCCAGATCGTCGCTCGACGACAGATACAAGACCGGTTCGTGCCCGAAGTAGTCTATGATCTCTAGGAGCCGCTCAATGACTTCGATCGGTTCGAACGTCCTGGCCGGATCCCGGAAGCTAGCCATCTTCATCTCCTTTCATTACTATTACGCCGTCAAGTCTCAATTAGTTTTCAGCCCTTAAGATGCCGCGCTGCAAGGCGAAGTTGGCTCTTTCTTTCCATCTACATCACGCTTGTGGCGATCGATCTTCACGATTTAAGGAACGTCCCGACGTAGAAAACTTGCGGCCAGACCGAAAACACCATCCTCATCGCTCCTCGGCCCGCCTCACCTCCAAATACAAAAGGCCGGCGTGTGCAACCGGCCTCTCCTTAAAGAAGTCGACAGATACTAATGTCAATCGCCTGAACCGATGGCCGCTGTATCCTTTTTCGCCGGCGCGGGAGTGCTCTCGGATTTGGTGTCGCTGCTTCCTTCGGTCTTGCTCTTCGCGGCGGCGGGTTTGTTCGGGTAATCGGTCACATACCAGCCAGAGCCTTTCAACTGGAAGCTTGTTCGCGAAACCGCTTTCTCGAGTTTTCCCCGGCACTTCTTGCATCGCTTCAGCGGTGCGTCGCTGAGCTTTTGCATCACCTCGGTCTGTGAGCCGCACTTCTCGCATACGTACCGGTAGATTGGCATATCTAATCCTGCTGACAACTCAATCACCTGAATCATAGCACGAGGGAAAAGAGTATGCCTCATGAAATGTAGTCCCCGGTAACTCGGACACCCACCAAACATGAGACTGCGCCGCTCAGGGGTCGATCGCTGGAGCTTCGGATTCCAGGGGCGAGCGCCGCTCGCCGAGATTCAGAGGTGCTTGCGGAAATAGTTCACAATCAGGTAACCCGCGTAGTATTTGTACGGGGCGCGGCCCAGCGAGTAGTGTCCGCAACGGACTATCTTTCGATCAAGCTTGACCTCCCGCCGGTCGCATTCGGCGAACAGAAGCCGGGAGAGCGCGGGCGTGAACGACAAATCATAGCTGGCCGAGATGAGCAGCCCTCGCCGCTTATCGCCGCTCAACAGGTCGATGTAGGAGTTTGGGCTGATGGCTAGCCAGGCCTGCCGGACTTCTTCACGAGTCAGGTGCGACTCCAGGCTTTGTCTGACGTGAGTCGTGGTCAACCCGTCCCAAACCACGTCGCCGAAGTAGCTCGACACGTGATTGTATACGCCGACCCGCAACCTCTCGTCGTGAATGAACGTCAAGAAAGCGATGCAAGAGCCGAGACTTGTTCCCAGGATGCCTATCCGCTCGTAGCCCTGACCGATGAGCCAGTCGACGACCGATCGAGTGTCAAGCACCGCCTGGCGATTCGCCTGAAGCGTGCGCCCGACATTGGCGCTCACCATGTAATCCGCACGCTCGAACCCCGGGAGCATTCGCCGATCGTGATACGGCAAGCTCAAGCGCACTGCGGCTAACCCCGCGCGATTCAGCAACTCGCAAACAGCGACGTGTTCGCCGGCCTTTGCGTTCCAGTGAGGAAGCACGACCACGGCGCGCCCGTTCGCACGGCCGACTTCGTCGGAGCGCGAGCCGTTCTGAACGCCAGCCCGCTTTGGTACTGGAAAGTACCGGGCATGAACAGTGTTGTTTTCGGTGAAGGGAGTGCGGACCCGGCTCTGAAAACTGAGCCACTCGCGTTCGAGCGAAAACTCCGGGGACGGTTGGGACTCAAAGAAGCATCGACTCGTTTCGATTGCAGTCTTGTTGAAATCAAAGATCGCTTCTCGAGCGTTCTCGCCGTTGCCGTTTGAACGGACGCTATCGCCGTTCGGCGCCGACACGTTTCGATCGAGAAATTCAATGCCCCACTCGAACGGTCTGACGACTCGGTTGTTGTCGCGGCGAGCGAGCTTGCGTTCCCATGAATGAATCACTCGTCTGAGCATGATGAGGCTTGATTCGCTCAGGCGAGCGAACGCAAGGGAACATTGTAGAAGAACCGCCGAGTGTTGCTCAAGGTTGTATCTTAGCGCCGGCCTCCTAACGGAGACCAACGCCGGGTCCCATTCCGGGGGCAGCGGAGGCGTTCACTATTCCGGACCGGGCGAAGAAAGTTTGGTTGAAGTGAATCGAACGCGAGGGTGTTTGCGTCTAAGGAAGATAGGGGAGATGCGAGCATGACTAACCAGCGCGCAGTGGAAGCAACCGGAGCGCCTTTGGCGGTCTGCCTCAATGATTGTTGGATTGACTATGGCCAGGGGGCTTCGGAGCTTGCGCCGGTTTGTTTTCAAGTAGGGTGTGCGTTTGCTGAGATGCGATGGGGAAGCTTGTGCGGCGCCGCTCAATGGACCACACCCTCGGAAGCCGCAGCCGATCCCCGGCTCAACCAGTCAGGGTAGCTGCTTGAACGATACGGCCGCGCGATCCGCCTGGAGCACCCGGTCAAAAAACGCTTTGACGGCCGGGTACTGATCGACCGACATACTTATCGCATTTACGACCAGCTGGCGTTGGTACACTACACATTCGCCCTGACGCTCGAAGCTCGAATGATATCGGGCTGCGCCGATGTCGAGCTCGACGGCGCCAGGCACTTGCTCGATCTTGTATCCACCCGGCGCTGAAATTACAGCTCGGTCAATCTCGGACCAGGGATAGGGAAAACAAATGCTGTTCGAGCGAGTAGGCGCAGCGGTGATACTGTCGTCGCGATGACTCAGCAAGGCTGGCCGCACGAGCAGCCGGGTTCCCGTTCGCTCGGCAAGCTGCGGGACTGTGAACTCGAACGAGGCGGCCACCGGCGCGGCGAAGTTCTTCGGATTCGAGACCACTACCGAAGACTCCTCTACCTGAGCTGCCTGAAGCAGGACGCGCAACTCGCGGATTAGGTTCTTGATTCGTTCACCGGGTGGCTGACCTCGAAGCTGGATCGCAAGCTGGCCTGTGATCTTCAGGTCGACGCGAGCCTGAACACCGCCGTCCTCCGCGACCGTTGCTCTTACCACGCGCTCTTGGGCATTCAGCGAAGCTTCGCTCATCGGGGTTTCGACGAAGCGCCAGTCCGCCGCTCCATACACGAGCGCGGTAGTCCCTTCCTTCTCCCAAGACAGCATCCCGGCCGGGCAATACGGCGTGCCAGGGTCGTAGAACTGAACCGAGCCGTCGCGGCCAGGCACCGCGGTCAACTCGCTGTTAAGCTGAAACGCATCCGGAAAAGACCGGTGAAAGATGTTTTCGTCGCGAGTGGTCACCTCAGCGAGTCTCGCATCGAGTCCAGCTGCGCGAAGCATCGAGATGAAAAGCAGGTTTATGTCGCTCGGCGTTCCGTACCGCCGGCGTATCGTGTCCTCTACGGAGTTGTTTTTCTTGAGATCAGCATCGGCTGCCGGCGCCTCCGTGTCCCGATCGGCATTGAATCCCAGGTTGTGAATCTCGCCCTTTACATAGTCGTAAATGCGCGCGGTCTTTTCGCGAGGTCCGTCGCGCGCGAGCGTTATTGTCTCGACGACGCGGCGGATAGCGCGCGTCGGCTTCGTGTAGGAGAGTATCCGGTTATGCCGCATCTGTGCGTATTCGCGCCAGTACCGCTCCGGCGAGGGGTCTATGTCGCGCGAGTAATAAAGCCAGCCCCACATCTTCACGCCCAGCTCGGGAGGCATCAGCATCTCGCGCCGAAACGGCGGAATGTTGTCCGCCCGTATGTCGAACGATCCGTCCCAGACCGGCGCGAACCGCTGCGGGTCCGGAGCGTTGAATGTCACCCAGCGAACGTCGAGCTTCGAGGCTGTCGGCGGCGTTATGCTGTAGTGAAGCTCCTTGATGAACAGATTCGACTGAAGGTCGAGCGCGAAGTAGCGAAAGCCCATCGGGTAGGTCCGACGATAACGATATTCAATGATAGCGCCGGCCTCGACCGCAGGCATCGTAAAAACTTTTGCGCGCCAGACGCCGTGATTGGTCTTGAGAATGATCTTGTCGAAGATATCCCGGGGTTCGACTTCGATCGCCGATCCGTCGGGGCGAATCGTTCGAGCGTGGACGTCACTTACCCGGCCCAACTCGACTCGGTATGGAAGCTCCACTTCGGCGAACCGGCGCCCGCGGTCGTTGAAGATCTTGATCCGGATGTAGACCTTCAGGCTGGTGCCGTCCAGATAGGTGTCGTTCAACTCGCCCTCGCGAAACAACTCGGCCGCGTCCGCGTCAGGGTCACCAAGCGCCGCTGCCGTCATCCTTAGTTCTTGGGGAGTGACAGGCTTCCAGTTGGCCGCCGCGACATGGTTACCGGCAGCGTACGCAAATCCGAAAATCAAAATAGAGAGAATCAAGAGACGCAGCATATGCTTTCCGCCCGCCACTTCCCCGCCGCGACTTCAGCGAGGCTCAATTTGAGAAGTGTTCGAGATTCTACGTCCTGCGCTGGCCCGGGTTCAACACCGCCTTCGCGGATGAGCGTCGGACTTCCTGCCACTCGCGTCATCGCCCACGCTTTGGCCAGCCTGGTCAAATCCGCGCCCATTCTTGCGATATCCCGCCGAGCAGGCGAGACTCTAACGAAACACAACAGGGAAAGGAAGCCGCCAATGAATAGTCCTGACGAGAACGTGCTCATAGAGCGCGTATCACCGTATCGTTACACTCAACAGGGATTGGAACTGAGACAGAAGGCGGAAGAGGCGCTGACTCCGCTGTTTGCCGAGTTCATGGAGCGAGGCTTTAGTCCTTACCAGATCAACGCCGTGGTCTACGACGCAACGGCCGATGCTTGCCGAGACATCGTCAGCACCCACAGAGCGGCCGGCAAGGAAGCAGCCGACAAGATACTCAAGGACAAGCTCACTCCGTAAGCGCCACGAAACCGGAGCAGATCGACGGGCGAGCACGAATCCGGTTGCGAGTCTCAATCCTTGCGTTCGAGCAGATCGGCATATTCCTGTTCGAGCCCGGCGAGTTCAGTGTCGCGAGATTGATCGCTGCGTCTAGATTGCACAACCGCGTGTGCCAGCAGCGCAAGTCCCGCAAGTCCGCAACCGAGAGCTATTCCAGTAAGCGTCTCGCGCGCTACGCCAAGGGCAACCGACAGCGCCGTGTTGCCCGTGAGCAGGTCGTAGGCAGCGCCCGCTGCAAGCATCAGCAGGAACACTGCGCCGCCCATCGATCGAGCGACCGCAGCCTTGCTTGAGTCGATTTCATGTCCGAGGTCGCCGATTCTCGATCGCATCGCGTTCAAATGCTGATCGATCGCGAGCGCCTCTGATCGGCAGGGGTCTTCGTGCGCGGATGAAGTCGTGGAAACGTGGTTTGCTTCTCGGTCCAACTCAAAACCCAAAATCTACTTTATGAACTTGCCCGTTCGCGACCAGCGCGACTTCGTGGTGAAATCAACTACTGGATTCGAGTTTCCATCGCCCTTATCGGTTCGCTCGATTGACCAGTAGACGAACATCGCACGGCCAACGATGCTGGCCCGAGGCACGGTTCCCCAGTAGCGGCTGTCCTGGCTGTTGTCGCGGTTGTCTCCCATGCAGAAGTACTGGTCGCTGTCGTACAACTCGTCCTGATCCGCGTCGTAGATTCGGCGGAGTCTGGGATCGCTTTTGATCCGGTCGGGTATCGGATCGCCTTTTAGCGGTAGTTTGAACGGCTGTCTGACCGCGTATTCTCCAGCCTCGTCGTTGAACCTCGCCGAAACCAGCTCTCGGTCGCTCTCGTAGTAGTAAACCGTCCATTTAGCTCCCGGAGGGGTGGGTTCGTCTTCAACCGTCTGAAGCTCGCGCGCACTATTGTCGTCGGGCTCAACGTAGACGCGATGTTCGGGGAGTTCCTCGCCATTGATGTAGACGTGGTTCGCGCGGTACTCAACGGTTTCGCCCGGC
This sequence comes from Candidatus Onstottus arcticum, assembly GCA_038040485.1. Lineage (GTDB taxonomy): Bacteria > Acidobacteriota > Blastocatellia > UBA7656 > UBA7656 > Onstottus_B > Onstottus_B arcticum. The sequence goes on along the minus strand of JBBPIE010000006.1, from coordinate 183,908 downwards.
AGCGCGATTACGCGTTTCACAAAGTTCGTTTGCGGGTCCTCCGGGTATTTGAAGACCACTATGTCTCCGCGTTTGATGCTGCGCGAAGGAAGAATCGGCAGATCGAGCTGCTCGTGAGGCCCGAAGATAAACTTGTTGACCAGGAGATGGTCCTGAATCCAAATCGTATTCTTCATCGAACCGGTCGGCACCTTGACCGCTTGCACGATGAAGGTCATCCCGAACAGCGCCATTATCAAAGTCACGACCGCCGACTCGAAATACTCTCGCAGCACGCCCTTCTTTGAAGCTCGATGACCCAGCGGCACATAACTCGAGTCTACGGTTCTCACCTCGGGCGGCGGCAACGCACTCAGCGTTTCACGCTCGCCGGTCTCCGCTCGCCGGGCTGTCTCTTCTTCCGTTCGCAGATCCAGTTCATCACTCATAAAACCGTCAGCTCCCATCAAACTCGGTGATCAAAACTCGGTGACAACAATCTCGCTATCCGCGTCGGCAGAGAGACGCCCGTCGTCACCGGCTTCTATTGAAGCATCGACCGCCGAAGCCGACGCGGCAACCCGCGCCTGGGAGTGGGTTCCTGTGTCGCCTTGAGATTGCGTTCCCGCCGAGGCTGTCGGCAATTGGGTCTCGCCTTCGAGCGTCAGCGCGTCTTCCCGCGACCCTGAGTTGGTTCCATTGGCTGCGCGTTGGCCATCGGCTTCAACGTCACGTTTTTGATTTTGCTTGAGAGCCTCGACAACACCGGGGAGCGCATCGCTTTCAAGCCCGGCGCGGGCGGCCTCCTGTTGTGCGATTTTGATCGTGTGCCCTTCGCCCGCCGCCAGAGTCTGGCCCGCAACTCGAAGCTCGACTCGAAAAGTCCTGCGATGGTCCGGGCCGGTCACTTCGACAACCGCGTACTCCGGAACGGTGCCGCCGGCCGCCTGAAGTCTTTCCTGCAACGCCGATTTGTAGTCCGCGCCGATCATCGAAGCCGGATCGATGCTGGTGAGCTTCTCGCCAAGCTCGCGGCGCAGGAAGCGTTCGGCGACGCCTGTCCCGCCGTCGACGTAAAGCACACCGATCAACGCTTCATAGGCGTCTGCCAGAAGCGCGTGCTTGCGCCGGCCCCCGGTCTTTTCTTCGCCTCGATTCAGTAGGATGTAGCGCCCGAGGTCGATCTCCTCGGCAAGCTCGACAAGGCTCGACTCGCTGACCATGAAGGCTTTCATCTTGGACAGTTTGCCTTCGGACAGATCAGGAAAGCGCTCGAGCAGCCACGCGCTGACTACAAACCCCAGAACCGAGTCGCCGAGAAATTCCATCGCCTCATTGTGCTGGCAATGTTCGTCTGTGCGCTCGTTTGCGAATGAACGATGGGTCAGCGCGCGATCAAGCAGCGCTCGCGACCGGAAAGAGTAACCGATCTTTTGCTCGAGTTCGGAGAGAAGTCTTTCGCGTTCCAGTAGGATCATACAGCCTGTAACAGATTGAACCTCGCGGACGCTCTCAATATAACACACAAGCGATTGCAGCCGTCAGGCGTTACAAACGGGGAGATATTGAAATCAAAAAGCCAGCCGCTCGTGGACTGGCTTCTTGAGATTGACTGTTACCGAAGCTCAAGGTTTCTTGACTGCGGGCTTCACAGTCACGGCGCTCTCAGCAGGCTTCTGCTCTGCTGTCGCTTTTGGCGGGTCGGCCGGAGGAGGCATACTGACCGGAGCCGCGCTTGTTTTATTCTGCTCTATTAGTTTTGCAAGGCCGTCGGTCGAGTTGTTGTTACGGAACTTATATAGTTCGGTGACCACTCCTTCGACCTTCGAGCGGGTGTCACCCGTTGTCGGCTTGTCCGCAGTCAGCCCGAGATAGCGCACCCACGCGTTGATCACGCCATCCGCATACTTGTTCACCTCGTCAAGCGCGGCTTTCGCCTCCGGCTTTGGAGGGCTAGCATCGCGATCAGCCTCGGGCATCTCCTGATACTTCTTTGCGGCGGCGAGGTACTTCTCCTGGTTTAGCCGGCCAATCTGGAAGAAATACAGCGGGTTCATGGGATCGAGACTAGCAGTGTGTTGGTAATGCTCGAGCGCCTTGTCGAGGTTCTTGTTATGGTCCTCGATAACCGCCAGCGTCTGATGGAAGAACGCGAGTGTCTTGTTCTTGTCAAAAGGATTGTTCGGGTTGGGTGTCGGCGTCTTGCCGCCCTCGACCAGCTTCATCGCCCGTTCGGTAAACTCGGCTGCCTCGGCGGCGTGTGCGAAGTTGGGCGGTGAAGCAAACAACTCATTGGTACGTATCTGAAACCACAACGCGCTCAGGTAGTCCAGATTGTCGGGATTGTCGGCGAGCGCGTCTCTGCCAATGCGGATAATGTCGGCCATGTTTTTCTGCGCGATCGCTTGATTGAACAGAGTGGTCCTGGTCGCGGGGATCCATTTTGTCTTGAGGTACTCGACGTTCTGTCCGCCCGGATACTTCTCTACATAAGCCTTTGCCAGTTCCATTGCCTTCGGATTGTCCTTTGCGGCATTCGCTTCGTACCATTTTGCATATGCCGCAGCCTCTTCCGCTTTCGGATCCTGCGCAGCGGCGGCCTGATCCTCGGCCGTTTTCGCAACAGCAAAAGACGTCACCGTCGCCGGCGTAAACAAGAGAGCCGCGATCAATACCAACAATCTTTTCATGAGCAGATACTCCTCCTGAGCTGTAAGTGCGAGCGTCCTCTTTGAGAAACTCTTTCAACCTTTAGTTGTACTGAGTTGGTGCAACTCTGGGATGCCAGTGGAGCAGTCGGAGTTGCTGACCATCACGGACCGGAACGCTCCAAGGCTGGATAGTCGCACGCACCAAGTTTCTTGTCAAGCAACTACTCCCAGCAAGAAAAACGCCCTTTCTTAACGACGAAACCTGATGCATTCCGCACGTCTTTACCAGAAACTCGTACAGCTCCGGGTCGCGTTTAAACAGCTCTCGATTCGTGTGCCGTGCCGTGATCCCAGAAGACGGGCGCTTGTAGTGCGAGACGAACGCTTCGTAACCCTGAGCGAAATACTCCATCTCGTTTGCTGCCGCGTAATAGTCGAGCGCCCTCCCTTCCCTGCGAGCCCGCTCGTAGAGGTTGTGAATAGTCTTCATTTCGGCTTTGCTCATCGCAGTCAGGTGAACCTGGTGGGCGAACTCGTGAGCGAGGGTGTTTGCCCCACCCGCCGCCGCAATCTCGAGATACTCGAAGCCGGACACCGAGACTCGCCCGCCAACCCCGCGAATGCTGTCGTAGTAACGGCCATCGAGAGTCTTCTCTTCAGCCGAACCGCGCAAATCGCGCACTTCGCCCGGACGCTGATCATAAGCGAGCAGGTAATGGCGCGCACCGGCTCGCGCGAGCCTCGGCAGATACTGAGCGAGCGGCGCGACAACGGAATCGATCACGGTCTGCCCGCGCCGGGACAGCAACGCATATTCCGGAAATATCTCGCTCGTCAGCGCAAACGCAGTCGGCGCAGGCCGCCGATCAAGATTCGCTGCAAAGTTGGGTGCGCCGATTTCGATCCGCGCCCGCTCCTTCATTCCACGATAAGCGTAGCTCAATTGAAGCTGCACAAGCGCGCCGTCAGGGTCAACCGACTCGGCCAGCCGCGCAGTCCCAGCCGCCCGCTCGTAGTCACCCCTCTTGAGCCAGATGTCCCCAATCGAAAGCAGCGCCCGGTAGTAACGAGGCTCGGCCGCGAGCGCCGCTTCGAACTCAGTGAGCGCCTCACTAAACTGTCCCTGTTGTTTGAGGGCGCGGCCTAACTCGTAACGCTTGCGGGCGGCCTGGGAAACCTGCTGGTCGTAGCCGGCCTTTCCATCCAGGTATTGCGAGAGCAGCCGTCGAGCCACCGCGTTGAACTCGTCGAGCGAAACCACGCGCCGCGCCAACGCGCGCACCTCCGCGGGTCTCATCTGCCTGGCTCGCACAAACGCCAGAGTCGTCAGTGCTTCAACATTGCTCGGCTCAAGCGCGATCGCTCGCTGTGCTTCGGCTGCCGCTTCGTTCGGATTGTCATTCTCGAGAAACAATCGCGAAAGCAGAGAGTGCGCCGAGCCGCTCTGTGGCGTGCCGGCGAGGACCAGCCGTAGCAGCTTCTCAGCGCTTTTGTAGTTCCCCTCGAGCAGCTCGACTCCGGCGAGCCCGATCATCACCTCGGTGTTGGAAGGTTCCTCGCGAAGAGCTGCTTCCAAAAGTTCACCCGCGCGCGACACATCTTCGGCGTCGAGGAAAATCAAACCGCGTTCTACACGCACGACAGCGGAGTCCCGATCCTCTCGCGAGGCCTCGTCAAGCAACCGAAGCGAACCGGCGAAGTCGAACCTCGCTCGCGCGGCCCGGGCAAGTTCGAGCACTTTCTTGATCGGAGTTGGCGCCTTGCTGGATCGCTCTTGGGTGAGCGCGCGGCCGGTCGGGTGAGCGACAGTCGGACCTGCCGCTGCCAGCACAGCGCAAACCAAACTTACCAGCAGGCCTTTCATTTAGCGGCGTTCCTTCGTGTTTGTGACTCACAAACTTTGTTGATGGGGTGCATCGATCCTGCGTTCGAGACCAACTTCTCCGGCTACCTCGCGTAGCGCGGCGATAATAAAGTCTATGTGCTCCCCTAGCTCGACGCCGAGCTCCTCCGCGCCTTCGTACACTTCCTCACGATTCACGGTTCGAGCGAACGCTTTGTCCTTGAGCTTCTTCCTGACCGACCGGGATTCGAGATCCCAGATGCCGTTGGGCCTTACCAGCGCGCAGGCCACCACGAAGCCTGCCAGCTCGTCGCACGCATAAAGCCCACGCGCTAGCACAGTATCGCGCGGCACACCCGTGTAGTTGGCGTGTCCCAGAATCGCTCGCCGTATCTCTTCGTCGTAGCCGCGCTCGAGAAGGACCTCAGAGCCTTTGACCGGATGGTCCGGCGGGTTCGGATACATCTCATAATCGAAGTCGTGCAGCATCCCGGTGACGCCCCACTTTCGTTCGTCTTCGCCGAGCCGCCGCGCGTAAGCTCGCATCACCGCTTCGACTGCGCGCGCGTGCTTGCGGAGCGAATCACCCTTGGTGTACTCGCAGAGCAGTTCCCAGGCTTCACTTCGTGTTGGCATAGTTGCCTGTTATTCGGCTCGAAGCGCGATCATCGGATCTACACGGGTAGCCCGGCGCGCAGGAACATAGCTGGCCAGCAGCGAAACCAGAAGGAGTACAATTGGAATCCCGATGAACGTAGTTAAGTCTCTCCCGCTTACGCCAAACAAGAGCATCTCGATAAACCTGCCGAGGAAAAACGCGGCGGCGGCTCCCACTGCAACGCCGATGATTGCCAGAAGCATCCCTTGCCCCAGGATCAGCTTCATTATGTCCAAGGGCTGAGCGCCAATCGCCATCCGAATCCCGATCTCGTGCTTTCGCTGGTTCACAGAATAGTTCATCACACCGTAGATTCCGACAGCCGCGAGGGACAGCGCGACCCCGGCGAACACCGCGAGCAACAGCATGTAGAGCCGCGGCTGGGACACCGAGTCGTCAACGATCTGAGCCATCGTTTTTACGTCGTAGACAGGTTGGGCCTTGTCGACACCGAGAATCTCGTCTCTCACAGGCTGTGCCAGGCTAAGCGGACTAGCCCCAGTGCGCACGGCTATCGCCATGAAGTTCCACGGCACCTGCAAGTATGGCTCGTACATCTGGAGTCCGGACTCGGAGTCGAGGCTCGAGTTCTTGACGTCCGCGACGACTCCGACGATTTCACGTGAGACTCCGCGTTCCGCAGTGATGCTGATGCGTCTGCCAATCGGATCTTCATTCGGCCAGAATCGCCGGCGCATCGTCTCGTTGATGACGATGACCTGCGGCGACTTGTCACGATCCTGATTGGTAAACGCTCGCCCGTTTATCAATCGAATGCCCATCGCGAGAAAGTAGTCCGGACTGACCGCGCCGTAACCTGCCACCAGCCGTTCATTTGGCGAACCCGGCGCGCGTCCGTCAATCGTAAACCGGCGCGCAAGGCTGTTGGCGGTGAGAGGAAGAGAGGTCGCGGCGCCCACCGACTGCACGCCGGGAAGCGTTTCGATGCGCTTCAGAGCTTGTTCGTAGAAAGCCGCGATCTGGCTGGGTTCCGCGTACTTCACGGGAGGCAGCGTCACCTGCATCGTCAAGACGCTGTCGGGAGTGAAGCCGGGATTTACTTGTTGCAACGAGTAGAAGCTCTTGAGCATCAAGCCAGCCCCGATCAACAGCATCTGGGTCAGCGCAACTTCGGTGACGACCAGAATGCTGCGGACACGCCGCCGGCCAATCCCGCCAGTTGAGCCACGTCCGCCTTCTTTCAAAGCCTCATTCAAATCCGGCCGCGAAGCCTGGAGCGCCGGCACAAGCCCGAACACCAACCCGGTCAACAACGACACCAGCAGCGTAAAGCCAAGCACCCGCGCATCGATTCCGATGGTCTCCAATCGTGGGACGTTCGGCGGATTGATTCCGATCAGCGCCCTCAGGCCCACCCACGCCACCCCTAGTCCAAGACCGCCGCCAGCGAGCGCGAGCATCACACTTTCGGTCAGTAACTGGCGAATCAACCTCGCGCGGCCCGCGCCAAGCGCAACCCGAATCGCGATTTCCTTTTGACGGGAGGCGGCCCGCGCAAGCAGAAGGTTGGCCACGTTGGCGCACGCGATCAATAGCACGAGCCCGACCGCCGCTAGGAGCAGAAGCAACGCAGGCTTGACGTCGCCCACGATCTGGCGGTGCAAGGGAACAAGGCTGATTCCCAGACCGGTGTTTGAGTCCGGGTACTGTTGTTCGAGGCGGCCCGCGATCGTCGCCATCTCGGCTTGAGCTTGATCGAGTGCGGCGCCTGGCCTCAGCCGCGCAAAGCTCTTGAGAAAACGAAAGGAGCGCCTCTTGAAATCTTCCGGCGCGCTGATCGAAGGAATCCGCAGCCGGTCAGCGGCATCAAACGACATCGGAACCCAAAGCTCATCGCCCTTCTCCGGCGATTGAAACTCCGCTGGCGCAACTCCCACCACCGTGAAGCTGGCACCGTTGAGCGGAATCGTCTGGCTGACAACCGCGGGATCCCCGCCGAAACGCCGCTTCCACAAGCCGCTGCTGATGACCACTACGCGGTCCGCGCCGGATTGACCTTCGTCGGGTAGAAACACTCGACCGACTTGAGCGGTCACGCCAAGCACTGAAAAGAAGTTGGCTGATACCATCGTTCCTTGAAGGCGCTCGGGTTGGTCGCCGCCCGTCAGATTGAAGTCGTCGTATGCAAGACTGGCGATCTGCTCGAACACGTTGTTCTCGCGGTAGTCGAGAAGATCCGGCACCGATAGTGCTGCCTGTGGCTGATTTGCTTTGGTGTTATTGTTCCACACCATCACCAGCCGTTCGGGCTCCCGAAACGGGAGCGGTCTCAGCAGAACTCCGTTCAATACGCTGAAGATTGCGGTGTTGGCGCCCGTCCCAAGCCCAAGCGTCAGTACCGCCACGATTGTGAATCCCGGGCTCTTGACCAGCGCTCGAAGGCCGTAAGCTAAATCCTGTCTCAGGCTTTCCATACTTCCTCTTGAAGAATTGATTGCCCACGAGGCTCAAAGACTAGTTGAGCAACGGACGGTGAGGGTCGGGACAATTTCTTGGGCCAAAGGGGGTCCTCGCCTCGTCACGGCTGCTCGACGGCAATCTCGGAACCGACAGCGCGGTTATCCTATACCGCCTCGACTGTTGTCAACAGCAACCTGTTCTTGCATTGAAGAAACCAGACCGCTCGTGCACTCGGCTCCGATGTTGTATATTTGCCGCTCAAAAAACCCGACAGGAGAACTCATGCTACGACGATCTGTTTTTGCTTTAGCGCTGATGGCGGGATTGATAACGTGCCTTGCAGGCGCCGGAACGGCGGCGGCGCAGACGACGGACAAACCGGAGCCTGCCGCCGCTTCGGGGAAGAACGATTACGGCGACGGCAAGAGCTGGCTCTGCAGACCCGGCCGGCAAGATGCCTGCGCCGTTGATCTGACTACAACCGTTGTCGGAGCCAACGGCAAGCTGACGCGCGAAATCTGGAAGGCAAATCCCAAGGCGGCAATCGACTGCTTCTATGTCTACCCCACCGTCTCTAACGACGCAACGCCCAACAGCGACATGAGCGCCGGCCCGGAAGAACTCGCGGTGATCCCCGCGCAGTTCGCGCGCTTCGGCTCGGAGTGCCGTACCTACGCGCCGCTCTACCGGCAGGTCACGCTGACCGCGCTTCGGGCGTTGATCGCGGGCAAGCCTATGACCGCCAATCTGGCGCTCGGCTACAACGATGTCGTCGATGCTTGGAACTACTACCTAGAACATGACAATCAGGGCCGCGGCGTAGTTCTGATCGGCCACTCACAAGGCTCGTTAGTGCTTACTCAACTGATCCGTAACGAGATCGATGGCAAAGCCGTGCAGTCGCGCATTGTCTCCGCGTTGTTGTTGGGGACCAGTCTTCCGGTGCCGCGAGGAAAGGACGTTGGCGGCGCTTTTAAGCAAATGCCGCTATGCCGCTCCGCGTCCCAAACCGGATGCGTAATCACCTACGCTTCGTTCCGGTCTAATGTGCCGCCGCCATCCAACACCCGGTTCGGACGTGTATCCGGCGAGAACATGGAATCCGGTTGCACAAACCCGGCGGCGCTGGGCGGCGGTAGCGGGAAGTTGCATGCGTATCTGGCATCCGCGGGACGATCGCTCGGCTCTTCCGCCGAGCCCCTTCCATGGGTCACCCCTGCGCAGCCGGTCAGCACGCCTTTTGTGAGCGTTCCCGGTCTGCTTACCGCCGAATGCATCTCGAACGAAAAAGGCTCCTATCTCGCGATCACTGTTCATGCCGACCCTGCCGACCCTCGGGCCGACGACATCGTGGGAGATATTGTGGTGAACGGACAGGTTCAAGCGGATTGGGGACTGCACCTGATCGATGTTCACCTGGCGATTGGCAACCTGATTGAGATCGTAGGCCAGCAATCCAAGGCATATCTGACAGCAAGTAAGAAGAAGTGATTAAAGAGGAGTGCGTTGGAGTATGGGCGGTGCATTGATCGCCGTCGCACGAGTCGCAAGTAGTGAGTCCGCGAGCATTCGGCGCCACGCGCTCGACAAAAGACGATGCCGGCCGCGTCGTCGAAGTAGCAGGCTGATCAGGTAGAAGTGGTTCAGATATTGTGTCTGGTCAAGGTAAGCGGTCGCGATGCTCAAGGTCGATCCGTTGGTGGATCGTCTGCGTGACGATCCGCGGTTTGTGAGTCTGTTGGAAAGAATGGGCTTCGGAAATACGGCCAACCGCGAGACCCTCGAAGAGGCCTCGGACGGTCGGCCCGTTTAAGCTCGCAACCTAGTGCGCGCTTCGGTTGAACTTACCGCGGTTGCCCGGCGGTTTAGCAGTTCAGAGACGAGGGGCGATCACTTCTTCGATTCCGATTTCGTCAAAGATCACGCCCATACTTGAAGAGGTTTCTACGCGAGCCATACGGATCTCCCTTTTTGGCTTTCCGCGCCCTCCGTCCTTAACGCATAGACGAAGGTGGTCTGTGGCTAGGCCCTCAATGAATCGCTGGGCCTTCGCAAGGTTGTTCAGGCTAAGCTAATTAGTCGTCCATCAGTACTCTTGCGTCACACAACATGGCAGTCTCCTTTGTCGTTCTTGTGGTTTGGCTTTGGCCTCCACGATTGGCCTCAGCTTTTTCCGCTCGTTACGCCGATCTGTAGGGCAATGCGCGTGCCGCTGCGGGATCAAGCCGTGGCCCGACCAGCAGGTTTGTGAATTCAGTGACTTACGTGGTTCGGCCGCGCGAGACTTAGAATGGCGAAAGTGTGAAGCAGCTACACACGACTCTCGGTTCTGCGCTCAAGCTACGGGTGTGTAACAGGTTACGGGCTATGTGTAGCTGCTTCACACTTGTGAAGCAGCTACACACTCCGCTTGCCGGTAGCAGGTCATGGGGTGCAATGATGAATGGCAAGGGATGGCGAAGGCCGTCGGAGCGTTTCCAACTCACGACGACCTCGACCCGACGCAGAGGACAGGCCCGCCGACGTTTGCTTCGCCGCCCGCCTCTATCTGAGAGTCTCGATTTAGTCTCGGTCTTGAATCATCAGTCGCTGGTTAGCAGAGTTCTGCTTGCGAGTGAAAGGGCACTGGTGGCCAGCAAGACTCCGCCGGCTGCGGCAAACATCAGAGTTACGTTGTAGTCGGCGATCAGCCCCGCAAGCGCAAGCGAAAGCGGTTCTATCACCGAGACCATGAACATCGCCAGCGCCATTACCCGGCCCAGCATCTGCGGATCCGTGCGCGCCTGCATCCATGCCAGTATGATGATGTTGGCCATCCCGCCGCCCAGGCCAACAAAGCCGAACACGATCGAAGCGGTGACGACGTTCGGCGCAACTCCAACCACTGCGAGCCCGGCGCCCATCATGAATGAGAGCCCAACGACAAGCCGGCCTTTTCTCTTCGGTGCCTCGATTGAGCCAGCCACAATCATCCCAATCCAGGCCCCCGCTCCCATGGCTGCGAGGATCGTCGCGAATGCAGCGCCGCCCTCCGAGGCCGCGTCTCCGCCGCCGAACCTGTCCTTTGCCAGCACCGCCAGTCCGACGCCTGACGCGCCGACGAATGAGAATTCAACCGCGGTAATGAAGATCAGCAGCGTTCGAAGGAGCGGATCGCTCCACGCATACTTGAGCCCCTCTCTGATTGATCCGAGCAATCCTTTCAGAGTAGAGGTTTCTTCCTCCTTCAACTCTCGATCTGACGAAGCAGGCAACCTGGGTTTTCTCATCAACCAGACGGTGGACGCCGCGAATACGAAGGTCGCCGTGTCGAGCGCAAAAGCGGATGCCATGCCGACCCTGTAGAGGACCAACCCCGCTGCCGCAGGTCCGACCATTCCCATCAGCCGGCTAGACCCGCGCATTAGCGCACTGCCCGCGGTGAGTTGGTTCCTGTCGATGAGCCTCGGGACGAACGCCAGGAAGGCCGGCTGAAAAAATGCGTCGACAATTCCGAACAGCAGCGAAAGCACAATCAAATGCCAGAGTCGCGTGATCCCAAGAAACACAACAGCGGTGAGCAGCGCGCTCACAAGCGCACGCACGATATTCGAGATGAGAAGGATCGTTCGTTGCGACATCCGATCGCTGAGCGCGCCGCCGACCAGTTGAAAAACTCCCCGCGCGCCGCCCCCAACCATCAACACGGTTCCGAGCGCCAGCCCCGACCCGGTCAGTTGTAAGGTCAGCCAGGTCAGCGCCACCAGATAGAACTGGTCGCCAAACAGCGAGACGCTTTGTCCCACGAACAGCAGCCGGAAGTCACGCTGGGCGAGAGGGCGCCAGAGTGGGAAGCGGCGGAGGCGCTGAGCCAGTGTTACTTTCAAACGTCGGGCTCCTCATCGGACGGACGGGAGGGCCGCTGGCGATTAAACTTCCACATCACTAATCGCAGCGTTAGGAGTCGGGACAATCCGCGTTGACTTGATACCGCAAGCCCGGATAGTTCCCGCCTCCGACAACTCCAGCCCGGCAAATCGAAATCAAGCGGAATCGAAATTGAGACAGGACATTAGCAAACTCCCGTTTTGTGGGTCAATTGCGGAAGCGGAAACCTTGCTTCACTCGGCGGGCACCATTTCTCCCGGCTGAACAATAGAACGCGACAAAACACGCCCGTGTGTGGGCTCGCGATCGCCGGTCGGACGCGGCTCGAAAACAGCAATTCTGTTTACCTTGTGATCGACCGGCGCGACGGGCTACTCTAGCCTGACCGTCGCTTCGCCGGTTCAAGCGCGGCTGAGGATCTTTTGATAAGGCCAACCATAGTTTCCGTCTCAGGCTTCTCGTCCGATGTGGGTAAAACAACGGTCGTGTGCAAACTGCTGGGCATGCTCCCAGGCTGGGAAGCGATCAAGGTGACGCGCGGACATTATCGCTCGTGCGGCAAGAACCCGGATGCTTGCTGTGTGAGCCCGCTGCTGGGCGCGCGTCCGCTCGTGCTGAGCGGCCAAGCCGAAACCTGCGAGCCGGGTAAAGACACCGCCCGGTTTTGGGAGGCGGGAGCGGCGATGGTTCATTGGGTCGTCGCAACGGATGAACAAGTCGAGGAGGGGATCAAGATCGCCCTCTCACGAGTCGAACGCGAAGGAGTGATAATCGAAGGCGGCAGCTTCCTGAAACACATCGATGCCGACTACTCGATCATGGTCGCGAGCCCGCCCGTTCGCGACATCAAATCATCCGCAGTTCGAGTGATGCCGAAGATGAACGCGATCTATGTGAACAGGAGCGAGCCCGACGTCTTGATTGCCGAAGAGCTTAGAGAACGTCTGTCGAAGCGCGGGGGTAACCTCACCGGCAAACCGATCTACTTCGAGCGGGATCTTGCGCTTGTTGCCAGAGAGGTAATGCGGATTCATCACGCACGCATCCTGCCCTACGACCGGGCAAGCGCGCCGCCGCTAACCTCCCCGGCGCGATGAGGTGGGTCAACCCGTGTCAGCTAGCTCGACCGTGAGGGAGAGCTCTCCCTGACGGTCGAGCTACCGACACGAGCACCGAGTTTTTGGGTAGTGTCCTATTAGTGTGTTGCTCGATTGGAAAACCGCCAAGACGCAAAGAACGCCAAGGTTAAACCAAGAATCCGTTGAGAATCTTGGCGCTCTTGGCGTCTTGGCGGTTGCTCGATTCGCCGACAGAACGAGCAACACAACTTTAGGACACTAGGAGTTTTTGCCAGACACCATCCTCTGCTGTAGAATCGCTATGCTTAGCTGATGGGAGCTTTGATGTTGCAAGACCGCTACAACCGTCCGGTGCGTGATCTGAGGATCTCTGTGACCGACAGGTGCAATTTTCGATGCACTTACTGCATGCCTTTCGACGAGTACGTGTGGATCGACAAGCGCGAGATCTTAACGTTCGAAGAAATCACCCGTCTGGCGAGTTTGTTTGCCGGGCTGGGCGTCAACAAGATCAGATTGACCGGAGGTGAGCCGTTGCTGCGCAAGGACCTCGATGTACTGATCGGCAAGCTTGCGCCGATCGCCGGCATCGAGGATATGTGTCTGACAACAAACGGGGCATTGCTCGAGGAACAAGCTCCGTCGCTTGCAGCGGCCGGGCTTCGCCGCATCAACGTCAGCCTCGACACGCTCGACGCCCCCAAGTTCAAGCAGATGACCAAGCGAGGCGATCTTGACCGGGTGCTTGCCGGTTTGTTTGCCGCAAAGCGCGCGGGGCTTCGGCCGATAAAGATAAACGCGGTGATCGAGCGAGGCTTGAACGACGACGACATCATTCCGCTTGTCGAGTTCTCGCGAGAGAACGGATTCGCAATGCGGTTTATCGAGTACATGGACGTCGGCAACTCGAACAACTGGATATCAGCGAAGATGGTCTCGAAGAAGGAGATCATTGATCGTATCGACGCGCGATTCCCGTTGAGAGAAGTCGGCCGCGATCATGGCAGCGCGCCTTCGGTGGATTACGAATTCGCGGACGGAGGCGGAGACATCGGCGTGATCGCTTCGGTCACCGAGCCGTTCTGCTCGAGCTGCACGCGAGCAAGACTCACCGCCGACGGCAAGCTCGTGACGTGTTTGTTTTCAGATCACGGCCACGACTTGAAAGGCTTGATGCGGGGCGGCGCGACCGACGACGAGTTGATCGAAGTGATCTCGAATGTTTGGCGCGAAAGAACGGACAGGTACTCGGATGAACGGCTGGAGGCGATGAATTCGCCCGGCGGGTATCAGCCTAAGCAGCACCGTAAGATCGAGATGATAACGCTGGGCGGTTAGGTGTGCCGCAGTCTAAACAAGTCTCGTGAGGTGATGACGCTCAAGCGCCGACAGACTGAAGCGTGTGCCACACCTTACGGGGAGAGCCGCTCGTATAACTCGAACTCAGCCTCAGCAAGCTCGAACTCTTCGAGCCTTCGATAAGCCTTGCTCAAATAATAGTGCGCCATCGCGTGGCTCGAGTTCAGCCCCAGCGCCAGCTTCAACTGCTCGACCGCGCGCCGGCTCTTCGCATCGTCAAGCGATCGCTCAGCCTCTATCTCAAGCGCCATCCCCAGTTGGTAGTGCCCGTCGAAATCATTCGGCGCCAGCCGCGCGTACTCTTCCAACATCTGCGAAGCTTCGTCGTACAGCCCGATCTGAATCAACGCGGTCCCGAAGTTCAAATAAAAAGTCTGAACGCTGCGGGTGTACTGAGCGTCCGGCAGCGCTTTGCGATATTCGAGCGCGGCTCGCGTGCTGTCCCCCGAAGCTTGATAGGCGAGCCCGCGCAGGTGGTGAGCCCGCGCGCTTGCCGGATCGATTCGGAGCGCGTGGTCCAGGTAACCAGCAGCGCGAGGCGTGTCCTGTTTCGTCAGGTAGAGCTTGCCGAGATTGATCAGCGAATAGAAGTGATCGGGGTTGAGCTGGAGCGCCGCCTGCCATGACTGGATGGCGGAGGATTCATCGCCACGAGCGTTGCGCAACTCGCCGAGAATCCCGTTAGCTTCGGCGCTCTCCTCCCTTTCAAGCGAATAGCCTGCGAACTGTTCCGCCCGCAAATGATCGTCCCGCTTCACCGCTCCGAGCGCCGCTTTTACCAGCAAATCGCTCTCGCCGTGAGCGCCGGCCAAGTCTGCATCAAGATACGGCAGCGGCGACGCCGCGTGCGCGAGCAACTGCTTGACGTTGAGCTGAACTGTTTCCTCGGCAGTCCCGACGCGGCGCGGCGCGTTGAACTCGATCAGCGCGTTGTCGTCGGTGTTGAGCAGCGCGCCCCGGACGAGCGCGGTCACTTCATCGGGCCCCAGATAGAACCGCGACAGAAGATCGGTTGCGAGGGTTGTGTTGATGCGCTTCAAGTCGGCGGCGACTCTTGGCTGGATGAAATGTGATTCGAGCGCCGCGAGATCGAGGCGCCGCGCGCTCTTGCTGCCGAGCAGCATCAAGTCGCCTTCCGAGCCCCGAAAGACATACACCTGGGGAAAGGCGGCGCGGAAAGTCGCGATCAGCGTCCGCACATCTTCGGGTGACATCTCGTACATCTGCAGCCACTGGCTGAACAACCCGTCGTCTTTCAACCGCTCGGCGCCCCGCTTGAAGTACTCGAGCGTGAACAGGTTCGCAACGCCGCTTATCCACGGGTTCGACGGCTCCGAGACGATCACGTCGAACTTTTCGTTTGTGGTGTAGATGAAATTCCGGCCGTCGTTTGAAACCATTCGCAAGCGCGGATCTTCGAGCGGGCGGTTATTGACGTCTTCAAAGAATCGAGTCGCTTCCAAAATCGCGGGCTCGAGTTCGACGCAGGTGATCTGCCTGACCGGAAACTGCTCGATCGATCCGAGCGTCACTCCGCTTCCGAGCCCGATCAACAGCACGTCGTCGGTTCGCTCGCGGACAAGCAGCGGCAGCGAGCCGATCAGGATTTGTGTCGGCATATCGCCGGCGGTCGAAGCTTCGGGTTTGCCGTTTACCTTGAGCACGCGGCCGCCGCCTTGCCGCTGAACGGCGACGGTTGCGGTGATTCCTTCCTTGTAGAAGACGGTCTCACCCTGGCCGCGTTTCAGGAAGTCGAACAGCTCCTTGCGGCTTTTGTTGGCGAGCGACGGCGCGTATCGATAGACCGCGCTGGACATCACCTCCGAGTCCCACGGCGGCTCGAATACCGAGGCCGCGATGATCAGCGCCGCTGAAACCCCGACACCGGTCCAGGAAGCGAGCGCGCGACGCGGAGAGAGCGAGACGCCCGGCTTATTCGGTGCGGCGCTCGTCCTCATCGATATGAACAGCCCCGCCGAGACTACAAAGTTGAGCGCCGCACACAGCCTAAGGCTCCCCAGCAAACCGAGCCACGGTATCAACACGAACCCGCTGGCAAACGAGCCGGCGATCGCTCCAATAGTGTTGGCCGCGTATGCCTCACCCGCGCTTCTTCCGCCTGTTTGCGCAGTCTCATCGCTCGATACGATTCGCACGACAAGCGGGAACAGGCTCCCGAGAAGCAGTGTCGGCACGATCATCACCAGCGAAGAGATCAAGAATCGCGCGAACAGCAACACGCTCCAGCTCGTGCTGTCCACCCAGCGATAGAGCTGGACAAAGACGTAAGGTAGATCGTTGAACAAGTAAGCGCCGGCCAGACAGGTCACGCCGACTCCAAGCTCGATCCCGGCAAAGGTCAGCATCGGTTTTCGAATTCGGTCGACAAACCGCGAAGCGATGCTTGCCCCGACGGCGAGCCCTATCAGAAACGTCGTCAGCATGATGCTGAACGCGTAGACCGAAGACCCGATGATCAGCGCCAGCACGCGGCTCCAAATCACTTCGTAAGACAACGCGACAAAACCGCTGACGGCGAACGCAACAAGTGCGGCGGCCTTGTGAACCCTCAACACCTGGCCTGCGGCGGACCTGATCAACGAAGCAGTAGACCGCGCGCGGGCGCGCACACTCGGCTTTTCACCGCGAGGCTCACCGGCGCTTCGGCTGCTGTCGTCGTCTTGCAGCTCTGGTCTGGCCGCCGGCACCGATCGGTCCACGCGTGCCAGCCTTATTGCAACCACTCCCAGAAGAATGTTGATCGCGGCGGCAACTCCGGTAGTGGCTCGCATTCCGAGTGAGGGAATCAACACAAACCCTGTAGCCGCCGCTCCGACCACCGCCCCAAACGTGTTCACCGCGTACAGCAGCCCAACTCGCAACCCAATCCGCCTCGAGTCGCGCGCATAGTAGCTGGACAGCACCGGCAGTGTTGCGCCCATCAACGCGGTCGGCAGTATCAACACCGCAGAAGCAAACAGGAATCTGACTATGCTCAGAGCGAGGAATGACAGATGAAGCCATTGCCAGAAGGAATGATAAACCGAGGTGAGCGTGGCGAAGATCAACGGGACAGCAAGTCCGTACAGTCCAATTCCGATCTCGAGCAAGCCGTAGAGCCGCAGCGGACGGGTTAGCCCTTCGGCGCGGCGGCCTAACAAATAGCTTCCAAGCGCGAGCCCGCCCATGAAGGCTGTCAGCACCGTGCTCACCGCGAACGTCGTGGCGCCAAACACGAGCACCAGCTCGCGCACCCACACCACCTGATAGATCAGTCCGCTTGCGCCGGACAGGAAGAAACAGAGCAGGATGACCCGCGCAGCGTTTCTTCCCTCCGCGTTCTTGGCTGCTTTCTGCTTCTGCATCCGGCTTTGACTTCGGTGCTATCGGGAGTGTTCGGGGCTCGACCAGTTGAGCTTGCCTGTTTGAGGCTGACGGGCCAAACGCTTGAACGCAACGCGCGGGCAAAGCGTTCCAGCGGCCTCGATGCATTTTTGCAGACGTTCGCCGAAGGTGACAAGGGGAGACGCGCTGAGCCTTATGGATTCGTTCCACCGCGAGTCTTCGGTTTTGTGGTGTTAGTGAGTTGCTGACCATTCCGCCACAGAGTGGCGACGGAATTTAGCCGGTGGCAAGTCCGCGCCGCCACCGGACAGCATCGCGGATTCATCCGGCACCCCTCCGATTCCTTCGACAATGGCGAAATGAATGCCGTGGGAGCGCAGGCATCCCTGCCTGCTGCCCCCTGATCCTCAGTAGCGAAGCACAAGCCGTTCGATTTCTTTTCCGTCTTTCTCAAAACAGACGATTGAACGCGGCGGCGCGCTCAAGCTCATCTCGCGGCCTTCGATGTTCACTTTTTTCTTAGCAGCCGTATTGCTGTCGTTAATCAGAGTCATAACCACGCGGCCGTTCCCTTGCCTGACAGCCCAATAGCTCAGCTTATCGCCGCCACGATACAAGATTACGTCTCCGTTCCACGCAAGACGCGAGTACAGATCGTACACTTTTCCAGTCGGCGTCAGATGCCAGCCGCGTGACATCGCCTCTCCGGTGAGCTTGTCATCGCGGCCTCCCACAACCGTCGCGTACTTCCGGCCGTTCGCCCAATAGAGAACCGAGTGATGGGGGACCGAGTGCGTGTACATCGCTTCGATCTCCGGGCGGCTCATCACGTCGGCGAGCTTGAGAGCAAATTCCATCGCGTACTTGTTCGTAAGGTGCGGGTTGCCTTCGAGGCTCAGCCGAATGTTGAACTCGGTGACCACGTAGCGCATGCGCGGAGCAAACGGCTGGACGACTTTGTTGAAGAACTCGACGCTCTTGCCTCGCATTCCTTTTGAGTACAGATGCACAACACCGTAGATGTCATTGCGATTCTTGAGGTCGATTCGCGCCGAGAGCGCGCGAAGCATTCGTGTGACCCACTCGTTGTCGGTCAGCTTCGTCGGCGTGTTGTTGTCACCGCCCACCGTAAGCGGCAATGCGAATCGAACACCAAGCGGCGTCAATCCATCGATCACGTCGGCGGAGCGCGCGGCAAAGTCTTCGGGCAGCCACGGGCGGTGATTCAGCCACGGTTCGTTTGATAGCTCGACTGCGACGATCCGGTCTTTCAACCCGCGGTCGATGAACTTTTGAATCGCGTCGCGCGCGACGACGGGGCCTTCTTCGACGTTGACGCCGACGATGGTCGTGAAGTTGTGCCGGGCTATAAACTCGACGTAGCTGTCGAGCGGAAACCACTGATACGGATTCGTTCCTTTGTTCTCGGCTTTCACTCTCGCCGACGCTTCCGGACCAAGTGGTGAGTAGAGACCGCCAAACAGAAAACGCAGGCTCTTCAAACCGGCGCTGTTGAACGCGGCTGCCATCGCGTCGCCCTTCTCCTGGTCAAGCCATCCTTCGATTAGCTGCGACGGGTCGGAAGCGAACGACATATCGGCGCCCAGAAGCGGAGCCCGCCGCGGCGAGAGGTTGATGTCAGACTTTGCGGCTTGAATGCGTTCCAACACGGCTTGCGCTTGGCCAACCCCAGAGAGGATCAATGCTGCGCACCAAACCGCAACTGCAAGGGTCCGGTTTCGATGTTGAGCCGTCATAGTGGAACCACTGAGTACCGGACGCGGGCCGGGCATTAATTACCTGGTGCGCCTTGCGCCCCGCTTGAATCATCTTCTTCCTTCCAGCGATAAATCAGAAAG
Organism: Candidatus Onstottus arcticum; assembly: GCA_038040485.1. GTDB lineage: Bacteria > Acidobacteriota > Blastocatellia > UBA7656 > UBA7656 > Onstottus_B > Onstottus_B arcticum. The sequence goes on along the minus strand of JBBPIE010000006.1, from coordinate 164,847 downwards.
CGGCCCGCCGCACCGATGGCTCTGTAGTTTCTCATGAACGCTTTGAGTTCAGGGTATGACTGGATCGATAGAGCGGCATTGAAAAAACCAATTTCGTCGACGATGTATTTCGGGCGAGCCCGATCGAGGTCGCGGACCAATTGAGCTCGCGCGGCCGCCATCCCCTCTTCGCTGAGAATAGAACGGCTCTTGTCATCCACGTGCTGGGTATCCGCAGGCACGCCGGTGAGCGGCTGCGCGCTTAAGTACCGCGACGCTGGAAGCAGGCCTGACCAGTAATAGATTTCGTCTCGCGATCCCCAAACAAAAAGATAGTCCGCAGGTCCCTCGACCGTGCCCGGCGGCCGGCCGGCCCGCAACGCCTCCACGCCCGCGCGCTCGATCCGATCCGCGCCATCAGGCAGGTCTCTCACCAACGCAGCGACCAATTGCTCCTCGCGATTGAGTTCGTTGTGATACCAACCGCCGTTTGTTCCACCGCTCGTTCCGCGCATCCAGCCGGCCGCTAGAACAGCAGTGCGCGTGTGAAAACGAACGGCCGTGATAACAAAACAAATCGCTATCAAGATGGTTGTGGCGCGCCGCAACCCTGGCGGTTTCGCCTTCAAAGCGGAGGTGATGCCGATCAGTCCCCGAGCGCCGATCAGGCAAAGACTCGGCAGGATTTGAAAGAAGTAGTTGGAGTAGAATCGGCCGCCTGCCATCACTCCTGCATACGACACAGCAAGCCATAAAAGAATCGTCACATCTGATCTGAAATCCTGGGAGCGCGGGCATCCTGCCCGCATCTCTTGCCCCAACAAGCGCTCGCTCCCGAGGTCGGCGGGCAGGATGCCCGCGCTCTCAGGGTCTTCCTCACTACTCGCTTGCCCTCGCTGAGCCTTTCGATAATGAATCCCTTGCCGGACCGTGACTGCTATGACAAACGCGAGCCCAAACAACAATGTGTTATTGCGCACCAGGTAGGTCGCTGAGAGCCATGTCCCTCGACCCAGGGCAGGCGGCGTCGCCGAATAGCTTGCGTAGCGGGTGCCCCAGACCCAGACCGACAACCAGTAGTCAGAAAGCGAATGGGTGATCGCAACATAAGCGACGAACGGAATCGCGCCCGCAACAACGCCGGCGGCCGACAGCGCGAGCAATCGCGTCGCAGACGCAAAACTCAATTTGAAATCAACGAACTGAGAGTCTTTGTTGAGACGTCCCCACGCCCAACCCATGAGCAAAATCAAAACGAAGAACATCAGGTCGAAGAAGCCTTTGGGATTGGTCTGGATGGCGATACCGGCCAGCGCGCCTCCAGCCAGCGCCAACAAGCCGCGCTGCTCGAAGCATGCGCGAATAAGCAAATACGCGCCAAGCGTGTAAGGCAGCAGCATCAGGAAATCAGTGTTGAGTCCTTGCACGTGGTTGTTCACAGAAATTGTGCTGAAAAACGCGAACATCCCGGCCGCCAACATGCCCGTGCGGCGGTCGTACAGCCACGACCCGAAGAAATAGAGCACGGCTGAGATCGCGACTGAGTAGCATACGGTAAACAGCCGGATGATTATGATGTGGGCGCCAAAGAGCTTGAACAGCGCCGCATAAACGAGCGGGAGGGCCGGCGGCTTGTCGAAATAGATTTCAGAGTAGAGCGCCTTGCCGCGCAGAATTTGCTCGGCAGCCGTGAACCACAACCCATCATCTTGAAAGAGATGGCCTGAGTAGGAGATCCGCAGGATTAAGCTGAGAGCGGCAACGCCCGCAAAAAAACCGATTAGCTTCGCACGCTCGATCTGTTTGTCGCTCATGGCTAAGGACTAAGTACCAAGGACTAATGACCAAGGACCAGGAACTTGAATGCTAAAACTCCGCAAGCGCCAATCCGCGGCCTGGGCCTTCGTGGACGATTTGCCAGCTACGCGACCAGCCCCGAAGTTGCTCAAGCTCCTTCACACAATCGGCGTTTCCAAGGTGAGTCCACAACACCCACGTCTTCTCACCCTGCTGCGGCCGGGTACGCACGTTTGCAAATACGACTCGCCTTAACGGCAACGGCTCGGGCAAACTGCGCACCTGGGCCGTGGAACACGAATGCACAAGCACCGCGTCCGCTTCTTCGGGTTTGATCATCGAAAGCACCGGTCGCAGATTCTCCGCGGGTTCACTCGAAGCCAAACGCGCATAAGCTCGAACTGAATGAAACGCGACAACGGCGACACAAAGCCAGGCGAGCACCATTGCGGCTCGTCGCTGTCTGAGCGAAGCGAGAAGCAGCAGCGCTCCTTCGATTGCCATTAGTTGCGTGTGAATTTGAGTGAACAGGACGACTCGTCCCGAGCAGATAGGGTACTTGACGAGCAGGCTCGCGAGGATCACCCCGATGAGCAAGATCAATGAGCCGAGAGACCGCGAACCCCATCCGCCGGTGCCTTCCTCGGGCTCTCGGCGCTTCAGTCTCCTTATCACCGAATAAACTCCGAGCGCTTGCAGCGGCGCGAGCAACGCGAGCACAAACGGCTGACGTCCCTGCCAGCCCCACAGGAACTTCGCGAGCAGTCGCGGCGCCTCGGACGCGTGTTCCTTCAGGCACTCGCCGAGGATGCAGTCGCTCCAGTAAGCCGAATAGGATTCGCGATCATAGATATTGAAACGATGATCCGCGAACCAAACTCCCGCCAGCGCCGCAACAATCGCGCCTGCCAGCACAAGCACGGAGGTCTTGTTGAGACGCCATCCGGCCCCTCGGGCTCGCTGCAAGTACCAGCCCGCAACGCGAGCGCCCATCGCAAACGGATACGTGTACGACAGCGCACACGGCAGCGCGAATGCTATAAGCCTCGCGCGGCGTTTGCCAACAATCAAAGCTTCATCGAAAAGCGAGTCGTCGATAAGAAACGGCGCGAGAGCCAGCACGACGTCAAACGTGTACTGCTTGAGTTGAATCGCTTGTTCGAGCCAGGACGTCGCTCCGATCAACAGCGCGCCGGCTAGAAACCCCAGTGCCGCGTGCCATCGTGCTCTCAGGACAAGTAGCCGCGCCCAGAGCAGAGTCGCGGCGACGAAGCTCAAAAACGGGAGCAGCCTCAACGACCAGATTTGATACCCGAGCGCTTCTCGGACTATCGCGATCGCGCCGAGGTAGAGCCGGGGAAAGAGCTGGCCGTACTCGAGCCGGCCAAAGATGACGTGAAGCGACGGCGTGCGCAGCGAGACCGCAATGAAAGCTTCGTCCAGCCAAAACGTCGGCTGTTGGAAGTAGCGGTAGCACGCGGCGCCGGCCAAAGCCGCGGCGGCCATCCAGACAAACAAGCTGCCGGGCTCGAGGCGTCGGCTCGCGGCAGTCACAGGGAGCGAAAGCACCGCAACACTAAACCACTTACTCTCATGAGAATTCAAACCGATCACGCACGAGGGTCACTCTACAGAGACTCGCAGAGCTCCCCGGAGGGGTTGCGGTGCGCGTCACGCTTTCGCGCGGCCGGAGTTGCCGCGCGGATCAGCAATTAGGATCTTTCACTTGATGCCCACCCGAATTGCGTACGCGAGAATCTGTCACGCACCTGCCGGCATCAAACTTTGACACTGTCCCGGCAAGCCGCTATCCTTTTCGAGCTTGCCCGCGTAGCTCAGTGGATAGAGCGCTTGCCTCCGGAGCAAGAGGCCGCAGGTTCGAATCCCGCCGCGGGTACTCACTCAAGGCCGCCGCCGTTGGCGGCCTTCATTATTAAGGGCCGCGGTAGTCTCTGCGCAAGCCTCCGCGTCTCGGCGCCTCCGCGGTTAGAAGTCGACCGCATCACCGACCAACCGCGGAGCCGGAAAGGCGCGGGGTTCGCGCGGGGTCGCGGGCCGGTGGACACGTCCGAAGCCGTCGAATATTCTCTTAGCTCCGAGCAGGCGGTTTGTTCAGAAACTCCTTTGCAGATTGTGCTTGCTCCACGACTTGACGGAGATCTCAAGTGAAGCTAGCCACCTGGAACGTCAATTCAATCGCCGCGAGATTGCCGCTCGTGTTGAAGTGGCTGGAAGCCGCAAAACCCGATGTGCTCTGCATGCAAGAGACCAAATGCATCGACGAGAAGTTTCCCGTCGAAGCGTTCGGCGAAATCGGCTACCTCTCCGAGTCGTTCGGCCAGGCTACCTATAACGGAGTCGCCATCGTTTCGCGGGCGAAGTGCGAAGACACACAGCGCGGCTATACTGACGCCGAGCCCGGCGCTCAATCTCGCTTGCTGGCCGCGACCGTAGGCGGAGTTCGAGTCGTCAACGTCTACATCCCGAACGGACAAGCTGTTGGCACTGAAAAGTACAGCTTCAAGCTCGACTGGATGCACCGCCTGCGAGAGTTCTTCGATTCGCATTGCGACACTGCCGGGCGTGTTCTGCTGTGCGGCGACTTCAACGTAGCTCCCGAAGACCGCGACATTCACGATCCAAACCTCTGGCGTGGGAAGATCTTGTGCAGCGAGGGCGAGCGCAACGCGCTCGAGCACGTCAAGCAGTGGGGCTTTGTCGACGCGTTTCGCCTTCACAACGCTTCCGACAAAGAGTTCTCGTGGTGGGACTATCGCGCTGGAGCTTTTCGCCGAAACCTCGGGCTGAGGATCGATCACGTTTGGGTATCGAACCCGTTGGCCGCGCAAGCTACCTCAGTCGTAATCGACAAAGCACCTCGAAGCTGGGAGCGTCCGTCAGACCACGCGCCGGTCGTCGTTGAACTTGCGCTTTGATCCTCGGCGCCGGCTCTGCGTCTCGACGTCTCTGCGGTTAGTCCTTCCCTCAATCCCAACTACTCGCGGGGAGGAAGAGCGTCCGCTTCGGGTTGCCAAGAGAACGAGGCGCGGACTAATCTCTCCGCTGAATTGGAAAAAGCCGGCGCGTGGCCGGCTTCTCCCTTTGATGAAAATGGCGGAGAAGGAGGGATTCGAACCCTCGATAGGCCTTTACAGCCTATAGCGGTTTAGCAAACCGCCGCCCTCAGCCACTAGGCGACTTCTCCATCAAAGACTCGTCGGAGTATACCGGACGCTTCCGATGGCTATCAAGCTGAGGCCCAATCGATGGCGTTTAGTTTGAGTTCAGAGTCTCCTGGGAGCGCAGAAGTAGCATAGACTTTAGTCTGTGTCCGTGGAGCTCTTTTCGTGGGTCGCAGACACAGACTAAAGTCTATGCTACTTCCGCGCTCCCGGCGAATGATATGTCCGACTTGATTGCGAGGTGAAAGATGCGAAGACTCGATCGTTTCCTACTGGCGCTTCTTTGGGCTGCCGGCACTCTGTTTCTTATGATGCCGGGCTCGATCGCTCAGACGAAACCGGCCGCGACTTCCGGGAAGATCGTCGTTCCGAAGATCTGGGACACGAAGCAACTCGCTACGTGGGCTACCCCGGTGGCCGGGCTGAACGCGACGCCAAACTTCTACAGCGAAGAAGAGTACTACGCCGCGCCGGTCGACAATCTGCGCACATACCCGGTCTACCATCCCGACTTCGAGCCCAAAGGCTATCGCGAGTGGATGATCAAGCAGGGCGCTCAGCCGATGATCGAACCTGCGACGCTCAAGACCGAACGCGACTGGATCGAAGCGGGCCGCCGCGTCTTCGAAGGACTCGACTTCCCCGTCACTCGAACCGACGATCCCGGCATCTTCAAGTTCATCGGCGACCGCGACGCAATCAAGAAAGCCGACGGTGAAGTGACTAAGGACGGAGTGATCCTGCAAATGCGTTATGTCGTCACTAAAGACGGCAAGCTGAAAGTCGGCCTCGCGGACTGCGCGGGCTGTCACACTCGGCTGATGGACGACCACAGCGTGCTGCTCGGGGCAGCAACCAGAACCTTCACCGGCGGCGGGCTCGGTATTCTGATTGAGGGGTTTGGACGCGACCTCGAAGCCCGCAAGATCACGATCAACGAGGCCGAGTACGCATCGTACGGCACGCCCTGGGTCAAGGACGACATTCACGCGGGCTTCAAGACGATGAGCCGCCAGGAGATTGGCGCGGTGGACGGCTTCCCTATCAACGGGACGTTCGCGCGGTTCAACGGCAGCCCGTACTACGTCACCAAGATCGCGGACCTCAACGGAATAAAAGATCGCCGCTACATCGATCACACAGGCACTCACGCCAACCGTGGACCCGAAGACATCGCCCGATACGCAATTCTTGTGAACACCGCGGACGACGGTTCGATCGGGCCGTACAAGTTCTTCAACGACCAGCAGCGCAAGCTGACTTCGCGGTTTCCCGACGAAGCGTTGTATGCGCTTGGAAAGTTCGTCTACTCGCTCGAATCGCCTCCCAGCCCGCACAAGATGGATGACGTTGCGCGACGCGGTGAGCAAGTCTTCAAGAGCGAAGGCTGCGCTACGTGCCACACGCCTCCGCTGTACACCAACAACATGCTGATTCCGGCTGACGGGTTCACTCCGCCGAAAGATGATCCGCTAACGGCGCGGCTTCACGTAATGAAAGGCATGCGAGTCGGGACTGACTCGTCATTGGCATTGAAGACGCGGAAAGGAACCGGCTACTACAAGGTGCCCACGTTGAAGGGACTTTGGTATCGCGCCTTGGTCGAGCACTCGGGGTCGGTGGCTTCGCTTGAGGAGTGGTTTGATGTGCAGCGGCTCAAGGATGATTACGTGCCGAGCGGCTGGAAGGGCCCGGGTGTTAAGACTCGCGCAGTGAAGGGCCACGAGTTCGGTTTGGAGCTTTCGGCTGAAGACAAACGCGCGTTGATCGCGTTTTTGAAGACGCTCTAACTCTCGGCCATCAAAAACAATCGATGTCGCGAACTGGCAAATCCTGGAAGACTTCGAGTGGATGTCGTGATTGGCAATCCCGGAACGGGATGCCGGAGTAAAGCCACGGGTGAGTCCGCGAACCCGTGGATCGGTCGATACCGGGGTATGCGAACCCTCGAAGAGGGTGACGGTCAGGCCCTCGGGTACGCGGGATCGCGAAGGGTTCCAATCCCAACCGGCACCAACCGATGAGTTCAGTTGTGAGACCCACCAGTGCTCGTTAACCAAGGGCCGCCACCCGCTTCGCGGGTTAGCGATTCCCGTTGCCGCCTATGTCCACGGGTTCGCGGACTCACCCGTGGCTTGATGCCTTCACCCTTCCAGGGTTTATGCGAACGGAATACGCGGAATGGAATGATTATCGGTTTGCTCATGAAGGCAGCACGCTTCCACGGAACACTGTCACTTCCGATCCGGCGGCGAGAAACGCTGAGGCCGGAGGCGTCTTCAAGGACTCGACGAACTGGCTTCCGTAGAGTCCGGCTACGTCGCAATCGAGTTCGGCTGAGGTAGCGCGGGCAATCCTCCAGCGAGGGTGCTCGACTCGGTATTCCATCGTGCGCCCGCCTCGCCGTCCAGCGTAGCCCCAGTAGTGTTCGGTTATGAACTCCGCCTCACTTCCCTCGGGTGCTTGATCAGAGTCGCCGCCAACGGTTAGCGCCAATCGGTTCTCTCGGCCGCGAAACTGCCAGGAGTACGACACGGCTCGCGGCTGAGACACGATTCTCGGATCTGACTCGGCTCTCGGCTTTGGCAAGGCTCTTGGATCTGGCTCAGCTCGCGGCTCAAACACGGCTCTTGGATCTGATTCGGCTCGCGGCTCGGCACCGGAGCCGTTATCCCCCTCGATCCGATGACTCATCGGGACGGCAACGTAGTTCTCTCCGTAAACGACTCTCGCCGTCAGCGCGATCGCAATGCGAGGCACGATTTCCTTTACGAAGACCACTCCTCGCCGCCATCCGTCGCTCGCCTTCCTTCTTACATAGAAGCGCAGATTCACCTCTTCGAAGTCGCGATGCCAGGGGATCGCTACGCCGAAGACGCGTGTGTTGAGGAACAAGAACCCAACTACGCTAATGAAAGTCCGGCCCTGCCATTGATCCAACTCGGTCCCTACGGGCACGAGCGGCTGCATTACCTTCGGATCGACCTCGAAGTTGAGCATCGCAAGGTGCCGCCATTCAGCAGTGAGGAACTTTGATGTTGGTGAGTTCATCGAGTGGTTTTAGGTATTGGATGATTTTCTGATTGACCCGGCATTCGTTGGTTCGAAATGAGTAAGCCAAACCGGCGCGCCAGAGCAACTGCAAGGCAAGCTCGGCTCGAATCGGGATTAGGTGCTATTGCCGGTCTACGAGCTTGTCGTACTCCGCATGCGAGCCGATCCAGAACCAAACCAGGTCGGCCTCATGTTCAACGGCAAGTGCCCGGTAGTGTAAACCCACTCGAGCCGACCAGAACCGGCCGATCTTTTTGAAGTGTAGCGATGGATGTTGTGAGTTCTCTCGCAGGAGAGCAAAAGACTTGTCCGCCAGACGCCGCACATCCTCGGAGAGTTGGCGATAGCAAGCCCAGAAGCGTGGACTCGCTCGATGTCTCACAGGTCGCTGCAACGCCCTTCTTGTAAATCCCGAAGGGCCTCGTCACCGAGTTTGTCCAGACGGCCGGCAGCGATGTCCGCTCCCAACTGCCCGTCCCACAAAACGGCATCGAACTCAGCAAACCACTCGCGAAATGCTGCCAAGTCGTCTCCAGAGAGTTCGCGCACCGCATCCTGGATGGCTTGTACTGTACTCATAGCGAGAGCTTACTCCGTATCGCAATCCGAGCACAATTGCTCAGCTCGTCTTATAGGTGTGATTGGTTTCGATTTGAATAGAAGGTTAAGCGGCGACTTCCACATAATCGACACGGCTTGACGGTTCTGGAATGGGTAATCCATCTTCGCGAAGTCCCCGCAAATGAAACTCGATGGCTTCACGGATTTCCTTTTCTGTTGCTTCGATTGTTTTTCCAGTCGCTATGCATCCAGGCAAATCAGGAACATAAGCTCCGTAGTTGTTCTCCGCTTTTTCGATCACGATTGCATATCGCATAGTCTCGCTCCCCTTTTTTCTTCATTCTCGCTTGTCGCAAAGCGCTGTTCAACGCGCCAATCGCCAGATCATCTTTGGGTTTACCAGGAACGGTCACCCACCCCACTTTTGTCGGATGCTTGATCTTGTCGTAACTACCCTCAGTTGCAACCAGGATACCATCCAGCTTCAGGTAGCAACTTGAGGACATCACGTACTTTCATTCCTGAGGACAATAGTGGTTGAAATTTAGAGCGTCAACGGACCAAAGCCCTATCGCGCGGTTCCCTGTCCTTCCGACACATTAGCCCTTGGATCATCAGGCTTGCGGACCCTCAACACCGTCGTGAACTTATCCTCATACACCTTCTCGAAGTCGCCGCTTTCTTCTACATTCTGCATGAAGTCCGAGTGCTCGTTGTCTGTGAACACGTACTCCGCGCCGAAGCGATCCCTGATCAACGGGGCGGGGTTGTCTTCGTTGCCGAGCGTGATGTCCGCGTACAGCTTCCACAACTGCCGGTCGCGATCGTATAGATACGTGGGGTCAAGTCCGACTATGTATGTGTTGTTCGGGTTGTAGTAGAACAGCATCGGAAAGTCGTCCCAGTCCGTGTTGAACACCATCGAACCCGGAGGCGTGTTCGCGGCGAGCCATTCGCTTGCGCCCTTGTAAGCGAACGGGTCGGCTTCGGAGCGAACGTCGGCGCGAGCCAGGAGCACGGCCGAGCAAACATTCACAACCGCGACTACAGTGATGGTAGCCGCCGCTAGTGCCGCGATTGCGCGGTCTCGCGTGCGAGTCATCCACGAGAAGCTCATCGTCTGGAGCTTCGGGCTGATCGTGAACGCGGCAAACGCGACAGCGAACGGCGGCCAGTACTCGATAAAGCGCCGCGACTTGAAAGCCATCAACAGAAACATCGTCGATACCAGCAGTAAGAACAGCGGCTTCGGGTCGCGCGTGCGGCTTCGATAGTCGAACGCCAGAAGCCCCGCAAAGAAGATCCCGAATGCGAGCGCGCTCGAGCCGATGATCACCCACGTATCGTACGGGTACCACTCGACTCCGACGTCTACCGAGTAAGTCCCACCGGTCTTCATCAACAGGTGCTCGCGAAACAACGTGAGGTTCTTCGGGAAATAAGGATTGATTATCAGGCCCGCGACGATCCCGATCCCTGTTGCGAGGATTGAACGAAACTCTAAGCGGCGCTGGGAAAGATAAATCGCAATCGCGTGCGCGACTGCGAAAGCCATAGTCAGCGGGAACAGGCTGTACGACCAGACAAACACAAACGAGAGCACCGCGAGCAGGAGCGGCTTGCGCTTGAGGACCAGGTACGCGCCGAGGCCCAACAGAGCAAGCGACAACGCAGGCGCCCGCGTCATCGACATTCGATAGAGGAACGGTTCAGAGCTTGCGATCATCGGCGCGAGCCACAACCACCGATATCGCACGCGGTAGCTTACAAGCAGCGCGAACACCGACAGGATCCCGAGGCTCGAGAAGACAACGGCTGCGAGCTTCGCGCCGACTCGTAGATCGCCGAACGTGAAGGGGATGAGCAGGACATGAAAAAGGTAGTGGTGATCTACGTAGTGTTGCTCATCGAGCGTCGTCAGCGGCAGCGCTTTGAAAGGCGGCAAGTGAGGAAAGCTTTCGCGGACCATCTTCGCCCAGCGAATGTGATAGTAGCCGTCGTTGTCGAGAATTGCAGGGCCGGCGAACTCGATCCAACCCATCACGAGGAGGATCAGCAGGAACGCGGCTGTGATCTCAAGAGGAGCGCGGAGCCGGCGGCTTGGCGCGACAGGTCGAGGGGGTGAGGGGGCGACGGGGAGAGGGGGCGAAGGGGGGAGGGGGCGATCAGCGGCTGCGTCGTTAACAGCGCCTTCATAGGCTACCTCGGCTGAGCGCGCTTCGTCGCCGGGTCGCCGCGTCTCCGTTTCTGGCTCTCCTTCCGTCCGCGTCATCAATTGCTGTCCACCAAGCACTCGCCCCTCGCCCCTCGCCCCTTCGCCCTCGCCCCTTCGCCCCTCGCCCCTCGCCCCTTCGCCCCTCGCCCTTCGCCCCTCGCCCTTCGCCCCTTCGCCCCTCGCCCTTCGCCCCTCGCCCTTCGCCCCTCACCCCTTCGCCCTTCGCCCCTCGCCCTTCGCCCCCTCGCCCTTTCGCCCTGTCGTTGCCTGCTCCTCGCCTCTACCTGATGCGCGACACGATGTCATCGACCTTCTTGCTCAACGCGTCGAGCTGTTCGCCCATCTTCTTCGCCTGCTCGGTGTTCATATCTCGAAGCTCGGCGGCGAGCGCGGTGATGCGCTGGCGAAGCGAGTCTGCGTCGCGGCGCGCTTCGCTCTTGTTGAAGAAGCGATAGAAGCCCGACCCGACTCGGCTTTCCAGATCATCGACGCTTGCTTTCAGCTCTGAGAGTATCGCCGTGAGCGCCGCGCGTTGCAGGCGATCAAACCGCTCTTCGCGCTCTTTGAGCCCAGCCGTGCGCTCGCCGAGCTCTTCCGTTCGCGCTTCGATTTGGCGCGCGCGCCGGTCGAGTTCTCTCTCGAGCGCTTCGGTTCGAGTCGCGAGCACCGAAGCCTGGTCTTCTACTTTGCCGATCTGTTCGGATGCCCGGGCGGTTCGGCTCTCGACTTCGCCGAGCTTGGCGGTGATCTGTTTCGCGACTCCCTCGGCGGTCATTTTGGCGGCGGTGGCTTCGTTGATGATCTGACCCGCTCGCGCTTCGGCGGCGTTGGCTCGCGAGCCGACCTCGCTGATTTGTTCGGGCAGGGCTGTTGTCGTCTGCTGAAGCTGCGAAATGAGGTTCTTGAGATGGCTCACATCCGAGCGCGCGGCGGCGTTGAGCTTGTATTGTTCCTTGAATCGTTTTTCGGTTTGATAGTCCGCCTCGTCGAGCGCTTGCTCCAGCTCGGCAATCCTTGCGGGCCGCGCGCCGCGCAAGGCTTCGCGGCCGCCACCGGCTGATGAACCAGTCTCGTCTCCGGTTCTTTGTCCGTGGTCGGCGAAGGCCCGTCCCGGTGAGTCACTCGCTCGCGCCACGGCATCATTGGCCGAGCCGCCAAACAACAAGTGCGAACGCATCAGTGCGACTTGTGAGTGCGGGTTCGGCCGCGCGCCGGAAAGATCGAACGCGTAGACGAGCGCCCACAACGCGAAGACGAAGACGCTTGTGAGAACCACCAGCCGAACAAAAGAGCGGTGGATGCCGGCCAGCAGTTTGAACGGCGCATCGAAGAACGGCATGGAAGTTATCTCGCTTAGCTCCGGGAACGAATCGGGGCGCTCGGGAAGTCGCCCGTCGCTTGTCGCTGGCTGATCGGAATCCAGTGCGGCCTTTCGGCTGGCGCGGCCGCGGGCATTTCCAGAAACGCGTTCCCGCAATCGGAGCACCGGCTCAGTAAGATAAGCAATCAAGAACGCTAGCGACATCAAGGTCAGCGACGCGATTCCCCACTTCCACATCGCGTGATTGATCGAACCAAGGTAACCGCTGTAGAGCCGCCGGTCGCGTTCGTTCAATAGCGGTTCAAGCTGCCACACCCCAAGAAAGCGTTGGCTGGCGCTGCCGGTGATCGTTCCCACTTCGTGATCGATGCGGTCTTCCGAGTAGATCCGGTTGCGATCGAGATAGTACCTCAGCCATTCTCGAAACCCGTTCTCGTCTTCGCCCGCGTCGAGGTAGGTCTTCATCACTTCAAGCGAGTCACCCCACGCCGCGTCGTTGCCGGCGTCGAATCGCGACGTAATCCATCGGCCGGGCCCGTTACGCAAGTAGCCTTCGTAGTCACGCTTCAGCTTCGCATCCTTCATCAGCCAGTTGGCTTCCATCCATTCGCGGTAGTTCGCGATGCTCAACTCGCGCTCTTTCGCGAATTGCTCGAGCGACGTGTTATGCCGAACCGGGTTGGTTTGTTCTTTTCCTCTCACAACCAGAAAGGTGAACGCCGCTGAAGTCGCGAAGATAAGGAGCGTCGCCGCGAGGGTCTTGCGCCAGGCGCGAATGAATCGCCCGCCAAACAGAATCAACAGCGCGGTCATCGGCGCTGCGAAGAAAAAGAAGAAGATGAACGCCCACAGGAAAGCCGGCTGCTCGTGCGGAAGCACCGGGTTCCACCGCTTGGGCAACGGTGCGAAGCGAACAAACAGCTTTGCCAGCAGCCACACAAACGCCAAAGCGAGCTGCTGAGCCAGCACTATCGACAGGAACACACACAGCCGCGCACCCCACGGCCTGGCCAGGAAACGGCGCGCGAAGCTGCGATTGATTCGCTCATCGATCTCGCGGCGCAGCGCGGCGAGATCTTCATCGGTGCCGTCGATCTGCGCTGCGTCCAGCTCACGCCTTAACGCCGCAAGCTTTACAGTTGCAGCAAGCCTCCCGAACGGCGAAAACCCACGCTCTCGGGCGTCGAGCGCGGCAACGTACTCCCTCAAAACATCCGTATCTCGCGTTATCACTGTTTCCATAATTGGAGTTGGGGGTTAGGGATTGGGCCCCAGCGCTAACCCCTCTTATCTATGTTTGAAAGTTCTGAGCCACCTTGAGCTCCTGCCCGCTGATCGCGTCGATGTAGATCGTCCACGAGAGCTGTTTGCCCGCGACGATCTCCCAGGCCAGATGCACTTCGGTCGAATCGGCCTTCTCGATGGGAAGGATGACCAGCCGTTTGACGGTGACTTCCGCGAGCCCGCCGATCTGAGTTCGCTGCTCGCGGCCGGCGATGTCCGAATAGGTAAAGGTCCGGCCAACTACCTTCTTGGCTACCGTGTCTCGATCGATCGAGGGCCGCGAGGGGAGCTCGACGACGGGTATAAAACGCGAATCGAGTTGGAGGAGCCTTCCATCGCGGCTCAAGACCGCCACCATCTCGCCCGCGTTGCCCGCGATGGGAAACGCGTAGTTGGCTTGCTTGTAGGTCAAGCGCTGGGTGTCGCCCGATTCGTCGTTGCTGAGCAGCGAGACCGCTGCCGGCTCGGCGCCCAGCATCTCGCGCCAACGATCGAGGAAACGCCGAAGTGCTTCGCGTAACGCCAGATTCTCCGACCCCGGCTCGGGCTTGAACGATATCAGTTTGATCCCGCCGGTTACTCCCAACAGCGAACGGGGCGTGTAAGTAATCGGATAAAGATCGGGAGGTGTCTGAGGAATGCCGTAAGAATCGAGCATTCGCCGCCACTCGCGTTCCGCCCGAGCGCGGCGCTCGGTTGAGTCCTTAATCACCGCCGGGTAATTCTGCTTTGTCTGGCTCGGAGTCTGAGCTAAAAGGTCGCAGACAACCACGAAGATCAGGGCATGAAGAAGCGTGAGGCGAAGTAAGATCATACTGGCACAGAAGCACAACCGCGCGCCTCTGTGCGAGGCGTCCTGGCGCGCGAGAGCAAGTCGGACCTCAATTATTCATGGTTTCAAAAGGACAGGCAAGCTAGGGCCATTTCATGGGAGAGCTGTTCGATCTTGAGGCCCCTGCCAGGCGTGTTTTCATCGTTCGAGGCACAACCATTAAAAGGCGCGACGCCTGAAGACTCTGAACCGCCGGATCTCGTCGCTGTCGAGCTTTTAGAAGTACGTGGCGGCCCCGGTCGCAGGGCTTCGGTTCCCAATCACGGTGCCGAACCCGGCCCATGTACAATTCAGCGTAAGGGAGCAAACCCTTCATCGCGGTTGATAACAAGACATTGAGCGCGACCAGAGCCCGCCAGCTTTATGGAAATGCCGGCCTGACAGCGTGCCCGAGTATCGCGAACCGCCGTGCTCCCAAAGCAACGCTAGCGCGGATTAACCGAGAGCCAGCCAGTGACAAGGACCCTGAGATCAAGGAAATGCAGGTCTTCGGGATCTAGGTTAACAGCCGCGCAGAGTCCTCGCAGACGCCGGGAGAATGCACGGTAGCGACGATAGATGAAGTCAGCACTCGGCAAGATGATTCCCTGGGTATCCGGGCTCGCACGAAGCCAATTCCTGACGCTACGGATCAAGCCTTCTACCCCGTTTTCGTGCGCCCGGATATCTTGCCCCGCGATATCTGAACAGAATCGTTGGTAGCGATACGCCTCAGTATCAAGAATCAGCGCACGTTTCTGCTTGTGTCGGGCATTGCCGAACCGTTTCGCTCCAAGGACAATTCCCAGTTCTAGGGGCATGTTGTACCTTGCGTGCAGCCGCGAAATGTCGTGGACGCTGTACTTGCTTGTCCGAATTATCTCGTAAAGCTTGTCAACGCGAACCTGCAGACTATTGTCGTCCTCAGTGGCGCAGCGTGCCACGAAGCCACAATCGTGAATCACGAAAACGAGTGCGCGGAAGAGTCTTTGGTAACGAGGATCGAAGGGTACGTTAATGAATATGCGTTCAGAGTAGGTAGGCTTGGCCATGCGCGAGTTGCTTATCTCTTCGTGGCGGCTCGGGCAAACGATTTCTTGGCGGCGGCCCCGCGGAAGTGCCGATGTCGCCGACCGAAACTATGGGACCACGAACCACCACCACCACGTGCGACTCGGGGACGTATCGCACCTGTTTTGGAAGGGCCCAGCGCCTCGACCGCGGCGATAACGTCGGAAACGCTGACGCTTCGGATCTGCTCCGGCTCTTTAATGGTTCGGTATGACATTCGCAACGCTTCCCAAGGAAATCGAATAGTATCGCTGTTGCCGACCTTCACTCAAGGCAGCATAGGAACTCTTGCCGTTGACAGCCCGGAGGGAGAGTATATGCTCCAAGCATCTCTATGCAAGACAAAGTCTGCTATCTAGCATCGCCAAACTGAGGAAACGCCGCCTATGACTAAGCAACTCGCTGCTCCAACTAACTACGGAAAACAGATGAGCGCTCGCTCGGCGGCGCATATCATCTCGGAATGAGCTTCGACTTCCTGCTCAGGGCAGCCAGGCGGCTGCTTCCTAAGAAGGACCAATCCCCGATTGCTCGCGGTGAAGGCGTCGAGGACGACCAGCCGTGGGACCCCGAGAACCCGTTTCCCGACCTCGTCGTGCTCGAGTTCACAGACGTTCTCGACCTTCATTCAATCCCGCCCAGACAGGTTCGCGCCGTGGTCGAAGACTACATCACCGAAGCTCACAGTCGCGGCGTGACAGGCCTGCGAATCATTCACGGCAAAGGCGTCGGTGTTCAGCGCGAGATCGTTCGCTCGATTCTCTTAAGCTTGCCATACGTCAGCGAGTACGGGGACGCACCGGCGGACGCCGGCGGCTGGGGCGCGACTGTGGTCACGCTGGGAAAAAGCGATCCGGTTGGCGGTGCGCCGTTCGATTCTGAAGCCGGGCACAGTCCGGCTTGAATTCGTGGCACGCGATTCCCTCAGCCTCGCGTTGCCCACGAGCCGCTCTGTTGTGCTAAATTTATCCGCATATGACTGACCGCATGAAGACACGCTTTCTTGTTCCCATTTTCTTGACAGCGTTGATGACCGGCTGCTCCTCCGGAGCTAACGAGGCGAGCACGCCTCCGAGCGCGCCGAGCAGCCCAAACGCCAACGCGACGGCTTCGGCCGCTCCAAACGCGTCGCCGGCTGCGCCAAACCCGCTTGCGCTCCTGCCGCAGTCGCCGCCCGGTCTGCCGGAGCTCAAACAGGAAGCGCAACCGCAAACAAAATCGGGTGCAAAGACGAAACCAGCGATTGCGATCCAGCCTGTTTCGAGCGCAACGGCGCCCAGGCTCAGCCTGCCGGTGAGCAACATCGACTTCGGCAGTGTCAGACAGGGTAAGTCGCTCGTTCGCAACCTCGTGGTCAAAAACACTGGAAGGGGCGACTTGAACATCGAGTCGGTCGCACCCAGTTGAGGATGCACGGCTGTGGACTTCCCGAAAGTCCTCCGGCCTGGTAAGGCCGGCGTCATCAAGGTGAAAGTGGAAACCGGAAACGTCGCGGGTCCGAAGTCAAAGACGATAACGATCAAGTCCAACGATCCGGCAGAGCCGAGTAAAATTGTGCACATCACGCTGCTCGTCAAAAGCTGACAGGCGCCGATCAAATGCTTAAAACCGAAATCCAATACGACGAGATGCTTTCCGAGCTGGGTCGCCGGATCCGTCCGAACGCGATCCGAAAGCTCACTGCGTTGCTGGGCAACAAGGAAGTGATCTCGTTGGCGGCGGGCGCTCCCAGCGCCGAAACGTTTCCGATCGAGGAGCTTGCCGAGATCGCTTCGCGAGTCATCCGCGAGCGAGGACCCGTCGCCCTTCAGTATGGGCCGACCAAGGGCCAGCCCGCCCTGGTTGATGCGGTCGTCGGACTTCTGCGTGAACGAGGGTTGACTCATGTCTCGTCCGCCGAAGTCATTATGACCAGCGGCTCTCAACAGGGTCTCGACCTGATCTCGCGGGTGATCATCGATCCGGGTGACATAGCGCTAGTAGAACTTCCGAGTTACATCGGCGGAATCATTGCATTGCACAACTCGCAAGCTGAGATGATCGGTGTGCGGCAGGATGACGGCGGCATCGTCATCGGCGACCTCCGCGAGAAGCTCGATCAGGTCTCGAGAGAAGGCCGCCGCATCAAGTGCATCTACACGATTCCGAATTTTCAGAACCCTTCGGGGGTGACGCTTGCGACCGAGCGGCGGCATCAGCTTGTCGAGATAGCCGACGAGCACGATTTGTTGATCATCGAGGACGACGCTTACTTCGATCTGTATTTCGAATCTGAAGGGGCGCGGCTGGTTCCGCTTGCGGCGCTTCGGCCGGAGCGAGTCGTCTATTTGGGTACTTTCTCCAAAGTGCTCGCGCCCGGCATTCGAACCGCGTATCTGCGCGCGCCAGAGCCGATAGCGAAGAAGATCGAGCTAGCCAAGGAAGGGGCCGATCTCTCCTCGAGTGTCCTGGATCAGACGATCGTCGCTGAAGCAATTCTCTCGGGCTTGATTGAGCGGCGGCTGCCCGAGCTTCGCCGTTTCTACGAAGTCCGCTGCCGCGCGATGCTCGAAGCGCTGGAGCGCTTCGCGCCGGCGGGCTCGCGGTGGACAAAGCCCATCGGCGGGTTCTTCATTCTGTTGGAGCTCGCAAACCGGATCGATGCCACTGAAGTTCTTCCCCGCGCCATCGCCGGCGGTGTTGCTTACGTACCGGGTCAGCCCTTTTTTGTTGACGGCAGCGGAGCAAACACGATGAGGCTGGCTTACTCGAAGGAGTCGCCGGAAGCGATCTCTGAAGGCGTCGAGCGAATGTGCCGGGCAATAACGAGTTGAGTCCTCTGGGAGCGCAGGCATCCCTGCCTGCCTCTTCTCACACGCCACCAAGCAGCAGGCGGGATGCCTGCGCTCCCAGGGAGTGACGCGTGATGGGACCCGGCGATGACAGCCCTTGTCATCGGGTGACGCGCTTCTTTGCGCGATCGTTCATCTCACTGATAGCGCTCGGTCAATATCGCTTACACCGTTGAACGGCTTCTTTCATTCTGGCTGAATCAGTCAGCCGACCTAACCCATCGACGCCGCTTATTGCGAGCATTCACAAAGAGTTGAGGTTCAAGGCAGGCGCAGCCGGCTGTGGTATGCGAGTTGATATCAGTAACAACAGCTCCCTCAAAACGGCGATGACCTAATACGAGATTGGCTTGTAGTTGTCTGTCGCCCCGCCCCAAATCGAACCTACCGCTCCCTAGTTTCGATCCCCCCTCGCCGCAGTGCCGACGAGACCGTTGAGCGTCCGCATAATTTGAAGTTGGCACTGCGGCGATTTCTTACCTCGATCATTTCTTGATCGCGCTGGTTTGCGGCTCGGCCGGTTTGGCGGCGGTCGCAACGACCAACCCCTGATTTGTAGGAATCACCAGAGTGTCGCGCGAAAAGACCGGCTCAGCCACGATCTCGAAGTCGGGATCCAGTTGAAAGAGGTTTACTCGACGGCCATCGGCGTTCAAGAAGACCGCGACATAATCACCGTGCAAGGGAGCTACGAGGTTTGCGTCGCCTTCGACTATGGGCGCGGCGGTGATGCGGTTTTCGAGACGGCGTTTCCAGATTCGGTCGCCGCTTGCGCGCGACAGCGCGTACACAAAGTTATCGTAAGACGCTACAAGCAGGCGGTCGCCGACAATGACAGGCGACGCTTCCACCGCGGCGCCTGTGCGCGATCGCCAACGAAGCTTGCCGGTTGCGAGCTCCAGCGAATAGACGTACCCATCTCCCGATCCGAAATACAGTTCTCGTTCGCCGGCGACCGGCTGCCCGATGATTCTCCCACCCGTTTGATACTTCCAGATGAGCTGGCCGCGTTGGTGCTCGACGACTCGCAAGACTCCGTCGTCGCTTCCGAAATAGATGGCTTGCTCGGTCACAAGCGCGCGGCCTCGAACGACGTCCTGGGATTCGACCTTCCAAATGATCTCGCCGTTCTTCGATTCGAGCGCATAGAACGAGCCGTCCGAGCTTCCGGCGTAGACCCGGCCTGCGGCAAGCTCGAGGGTCGACGAGAACGCGCGCGGGTAGTCGCGCACCCACACGGTGAGTCCAGTAGCCTTGTCCACCGCGCGCAACGAGCCGCCTGCTTCCGTGCCGTCTTCTCCGACGTTGCGAGTCGCGATATAGATCGAGTTGTCGCCGGCTGCGGCGGGCGCGGTGATCTGTCCGCCCGGCTCGCTCGACCAGAGCAAAGAGCCGGTCTGCCGGTCTAGGCAAGACACGCGGCCGCCGGTGAGCGGCAGGTAGATGCGCGCGTCGTCGACCGTGGGCGCGATCGGGGTCGCGCCGCCCGTGAGATGCTGCCAGGCTCGTTTGAATGGCAAAGCGAGCTTCGACGTTGACGTCGCTCCGGCTTCCGCTAATGATTCCCGCGCCCTTGGCTGGCCGCCGGTTTTTTTGGATTGATTCGTAGCCGTAGGTTGGGTTGGGACTTGCTGTGTCGACGGCAGCGGCTTCTGTCCGAAACCAAAGAGCGGGGTAAACAAAAGAACCGACAGCAACCGCGTAACCAAGAGATTTGTCATCAGCAATGAAATTCTATCCGAGGGGAAAGAAGTCAGTCAAAGATGACGATCGAATCAATCGGCGTCTTGCGTTGGTTGTGGTCAGCTTAGCGCGTCAGCAGGTAGAACCAGCGGGGATTGGATGTTGAATCGATGCGATGGAAGTTCGCGACCTCGAAGCCTGCTTCGAGCGCGGCAAGAAACGCTTCTCGAGTTGCCTCGCGCCACAGAACTCCCGCTTGCGGGTCCCGCTCCTTGAGCGCGTTGATGTTGTGAGGAATCTCGATCGTGCAACGACCGGATGACAGAACGCCGAAATCCCCGCGCCGAGGACGACCAGCTTCCAGTCTTACCAGCGCCGCGTCAATCAACTCGGTGCTCTGCAAATCAAGACCACGGTCGCGAACGGCAGGCGAGAGCGGATCGGCTGAGACAAGTCGCTTAACTCGCTCGGAGTTCAGAAGCCATCTCACCCAAAGGCGGTCCGTGCCAAAGCCTTGATGCAAGGGGCTCGAAGTGGCTTCGCCGTAGAAGTTTACGAGGTAGCGCTGCGAGACGACTCCGAGCTTTCCGAAGTTCAAATGCGCGTTCAGGCTTTGAAGCGGATCGTAGGTCCACGAGATTTCATCCAGCCTCTTTTCCAACACGCGTTCGCGCTGGGCAAGCTTTAGATAGAACCCGGCTTGGAAGTTTCTGTACGCCGGCCGGACCGCAAGCATATGGGAATGGATCGACGCTTGCCCTTCTTCGTAAGCCGCAAAGCCGTATGCGAACCCGATCATCGTGCTGCCATCGAAAGCTCCGAGCGTGACGCCGCCCGCGTGTTGGGTAGCCATCAACGTGGCGGCAGGAACCGTGTCGAGATCATTGAAGCCCCAGGCTTCTTTCTGTATCTCTTCGATGGCGTGAAACTCGGCGTCGCTCTCGATGTCGCGGACGCAGAAGCTTCTGCCGCCGATTTTCCACTCGAACATAACGGCCTTCTCCGAATCGAAGCGCAGAGTCTGCAGGAAAAAGAGTTCTGAATCCCGATAGACTCTGCCAAACCGATCTAACTGACCCGGTCAGTCTAGTCCGTGCCCTCGGCGCTGCCAAGCGGGGTCTAGCAAAGCTCGCCCCAGCAAAGTCGAGCACCGCCGTTCAAGCCGCAAACTCGCTGCTCGTAGACTCCCACGTGCAGTTCGTACCAATCCGGTTGCTGCCGTTTTGACGCTCGTATAGAATCTGGGCGGCTCGCACTGCCTCGAAGCTTCAACTCTGAGTTTGAGCGGCGAGCCCCCGCGATCAGCGGGCTCAAACATTCCGATCCCAGCGGTCAGTTCTCAAAAGGAGACGACAAGACAGGCTATGGGTATCAGGACTCTCTCCCCGGAAACCGAAAACAGAGCCGATTTGGACAAGCACCCGAAAGGGCTGTACGTCCTGTTCGCCACCGAGATGTGGGAGCGGTTCAGCTTCTACACGATGGTGTCGATGTTCACGCTTTATTTGCGCGATCCAAATGAAGGCTTCGCGTGGACCGCAGCGCAAGCCTCGACGCTTTACGCGAACTACATGATGTTCGTCTACTGCAGTCCGCTGATAGGAGGATGGATCGCAGACAAGAAGCTCGGCTATCGAAAAGCAGTGATGCTCGGCGGCTTCTTTTTCATGGCCGGCCACCTGCTGCTGTCGGTGCGCTCGCTTGCATTTGTTTATGCTGCGTTGACCTGTCTGGTGATCGGCAACGGCTTCTTCAAACCGAATGTCTCGACGATGGTCGGGAACCTCTACCCGGACGGAAGTCACCTCAAGGACCGCGCTTACAACCTGTTCTACATGGGCATCAACGTCGGAGCGTTTCTCGCACCGCTTGTCGCTACATTTGTTCAATGGAAGTACGGATTCCACCCGGCGTTCGCAGTGGCGGCATTTGGGATGGTCATCTCGGTGACGATCCTCTGGCGGTTCAAGCACTACCTCGAGGACGAGAAGCATCGGGCGCCAAAGCCGAGCGCCGCCTCAGAATCAAGAGCCGCCGGCAAGCAAGGCGTGATGGACGCAGTCTCCGAGTGGAAGCGAATCGGGGCGCTGATAGTCGTGTTCGCAGTCGTAGTCGTCTTCTGGATGGTCTTTCATCAGAACGGCACCACGATCACTTATTGGGCGGACGAAAACACGGACTGGAACGTGAGGGGGATCATCTCGAACGCGATCAATCCAGCGTGGGTGATAATCCTGACCGTCCCGCTGATCACGTTTTGGAAGTGGCTGGACAGCAAAGGCCTCGAACCCTCGACGCCGACCAAGATGGTGTTTGGAATGGTGATGACCTCGGTCGCGTTTCTTGTTTTCTTCATCGCGGCAAGAATGGGCGAAGCTACAGTCACTGGAGACAACATTTACGCATTCAAGATGTCGCCCGCCTGGTTGTTGGGGGCTTATGGAGTGTTGACGCTTGGCGAGTTGATGCTTTCGCCGATGGGGTTGTCACTTGTTTCCAAAGTAGCGCCCACGCGGTTCCGAGGAGTGATGATGGGCGGCTGGTTCGTGGCAACGGGACTTGGCAACAAGCTCACCCAGATCGCGGTGTTCTGGACGGAGTGGAAACACTCGACGTTCTGGCTTGTGCTGAGCGGCGCGGCGATGGTGATGGCGGTGGTGTTGCTGTTTCTGCTGAGGCCGTTGAAGAAGGCGATGCCCGGCGTGTGATTAAGCATTTCGAGAGAGGATCATAACCACAGATGGCGACAGACGTTGGAACACCTGACCAGACAGCGTTCGACACATCAGGCATCGGCGGCCAGCCGGCAGGGCTAAGCACGCTCTTCTTCACCGAGATGTGGGAGCGATTCAGCTTCTACGGCATGCGCGCGCTGCTCGTACTGTTTCTCACCGCGAGTCTACAGAAGGGCGGCTTTGGTCTCGACGACGCGACGGCTACGGCCATCTATGGTCTTTATACCGGAAGCGTGTATCTGTCCGGGCTTCCGGGAGGCTGGATCGCCGACCGGATTCTGGGGCATCGCAGATCAGTGTTCGTCGGCGGGATGATCATCGCGGCCGGACACTTCAGCATGGCTTTAGGGTGGACGGCTACCTTCTATCTTGGGCTCGTGCTGATCGTGATAGGAACAGGCTTGCTGAAGCCAAACGTAAGCGCAATAGTCGGCGACCTGTATCCGGAAGGCGGCGAGCGACGCGATGCCGGGTTCTCGATCTTCTATTCGGGCATCAACCTCGGCGCTTTTATCGGGCCGATTCTGTGCGGATACCTGGGCGAGAAGGTGAATTGGCATCTGGGATTTGGCGCGGCCGGTGTAGGGATGGTACTGGGTGTGATCCAATACAGGCTGGGCTACAAACGGCTTGGTACGGGGGGCCTGAGGGATTTGAAAGCTTCGGAGAGGACCGCCGCCAGCCGAACTCTGATGGCTGCACTGGGAATCACGGTTTTGATAATAGTGGCCCTGGCTCTTCTGAACGCGAACGGCACAATAGCCCTTTCGGCGCACGGTGCCGCTACATACCTTGGGTTTGCAATTCCGGTGCTGGTATTGGGCTACTTCGGTTATCAGATCCTGTTCGGCGGCTTTGATTCCATCGGGAAGAAGCGCATCGCTGTGATATTTGTCTTGTTTGTTGCGGCGGCGATGTTCTGGACTGGTTATGAGCAAGCGGGTTCGTCGATGAACCTCTTCGCCGATCGGCTGACCGATCGGGTTGTTTTTGGCTGGCAGATGCCGACTTCATGGCTCCAGTCGGTGAATCCCATTTTCGTAATCTTATTAGCTCCGGTCTTCGGTCTGCTGTGGCTGAAGCTGCGCGAGCGGCAGCCTTCGATCCCGGCGAAGTTCGGACTGGGCCTCGTTCAACTGGCCGTCGGGTTTGCAGTGCTTGCGTGGGCCTCGACGTATGTTGGCGACCCGAGCGAGCCGCACAGGGTCAGCATGGGATGGCTAGTCGCAACTTATTTCTTCCACACGACCGGCGAACTTTGCTTGAGCCCGGTCGGCTTGAGCGCAATGACCAAGCTGTCGCCAGACAGGCTGGTTGGTCAGATGATGGGGATATGGTTTACGGCCACCGCTTTTGGAAATCTGATGGCGGGACTGCTGGCAGGAAAGATGGGGAGCATGGGCCTGGTGCAATTGTTCGGAGCGGTTGCTATGTGGACAGCGGGTGCCGGGCTCCTTCTGTTGTTGATCAGCCGTCCGGTCAAGCGTCTGATGGGCGGTGTGAAGTGATGTCACTGATCGAGCAAATACACAAACGTGCCTTATCATCAGTGGTAAACGACGAAACATATGTCGCAAACACCGATTCCAGAACCGCCAGGCTTCAGCAAGCTCTCAAAGTCTGAACAGGTGCGCTACCTCCTGGCGTTATGGGACCAGATTGCAGACGCTCCGGGGGAGATACCAGTGCCCGAGAGTCACCTTGAGCTTGCGGAGGCCCGACCTACAGGAATATCGCAAAGACCCGAGCAGCTCTCACTCGGCGTTTGATGTCCTGGATCGTTTGGCTGACAAGTCCAGTGAGTTCCTACAGATTCGAGAACAAGGACATTAGAACCCTGAAGATCGCTTTCAAAGCCCGGCCTTCCTGACTTAAGATTCTTCTCTTCTCAAAGCCCAATTCAGTGGAACGTGGAGGTCTCATGAACAAGCGTCACACGCTTTCAAAGCGAAGTGTCGTCCTTTCCCTAACCATCATTCTGATAGCCGCGCAGGTCGCGCCCGCGATCGCTCAGCGAAAGGGCGCCAGCTCGCAACCGGCATCGGCCGGCTCGGCTAATGGCAAGTTCGCGCTCACCATCGACAACATCATGCGAGGCTTCGAGCTTGTAGGCTACGAGCCGCGTGCTGTTCGTTGGTCGCAGGACGGGCAGCGAATCTACTTTCAATGGAAACAGGCGAACGAGCGGCGCGAGAAGGACTTCGATACCTACACTGTCAATCGCGACGGCTCGGGACTGAAAAAGCTCACCGAGGCCGAAGCCAAAAACGCGCCGCCCGTTTTCGGCGAACTCTCCAAAGACAAAAAGCTCACGGTCTTTGTCGATAGCGGTGATGTGTTTCTATACGATCACACGGCGGGTCAGCGGAGACAGATCACCGCAACGACTGACGCCGAAACCAACGCTCACTTCACCCGAGACCAGCGGCGCGTTTACTTCACTCGCGCGAACAACTTGTTTGTTATGTCGCTGGACACCGGGTCTCTGGTGCAGATGACCGACGTGAGAATCGGCGGCGCCGCGACTACGCCTCCAGTAGCCGGCGGCGGAGGCGGCGGGTTTGGGTTCGGCCAGGGCGGCGGGCGCGCGCGGGCTGAAGCGACCACCGAGCAGAAGGGCACCGACAGTCAGGAGTACTTGAAGAAAGAAGAGCGCGAGTTGCTGGATATCGTTAAGCGGCGCGCGCAGAAACGCGAAGAGGATGAAGAGAAACGCAAACGCGAGAACCCTCGCAAGCCGTTCAACGCTGGCGCTCGTCAATCAGTCGCGGCGCTTCAGCTCTCACCAGACGAGAAGACCGTGCTCGCAACGGTCAACGAACAAGGCGAAGGCTCGAAGACTACGATCGTTCCGAACTACGTCACGGAGACTTCTTACACCGAAGACATCGGCGCCCGGACCAAGGTCGGCGACTCGCAGTCGCGCTCGCGAATCGCGATCCTGAACGTCGAAAATGGCGAGGTGAAATGGCTGGATCACGGCCAGAAGCTGGCTCCCGCAACTGAAGCGAAGGCGGCAACCGAAGCGAAAGCCGCAACCGAAGCGAAAGCGGCGGCAGCCGCGGCGGGCGATGGCTCAGGCGATCAGGCAGGCAAATCCAAAGAGACGCGCGAGCGCTCCGACCCGCGAGAGCGAGACGTCCAACTCCTGGCGCCGGTCTGGTCTGAAGACGGAGCCAAAGCCGTTGTGATGGCGCGCGCGGGCGATAACAAAGACCGCTGGATACTCGCGCTCGATCCCGCAACCGGAAAGATGCGAGTCATCTTCAGCGATCACGACGACGCGTGGATTCAAGGGCCCGGACTCTTTGGGGTCGGCTGGCTGCGCGACAACAAGACGATTTACTTCCAGTCGGAACGCGACGGCTACTCGCATCTCTACACCACGCATTACGACGGAGGCGAAGCGAAGCAGCTAACAAGAGGCAAGTGGGAAGTGACCGGCGCTCAGTTGTCGGATGACAAGTCGAAGTTCCTTCTCACCACCAGCGAAGTTCATCCGGGCGAGCGGCACATCTACTCGATGCCGGTCGAGGGCGGCGAGCGAACTAAGGTCACGTCGATGCCCGGCGGCAATCAGGCCTTTGTGTCGCCCGATGAAAAGATGCTGGCGCTGATTTACTCTTACAGCAACAAACCGCCGGAGCTTTACATCACCGAGAATCGCGCCGGAGCCGAAGCGAAGAAGATCACGTCGTCGCCCGCGCCCGAGTTCTGGAACTACAACTGGATAGATCCGCCGATCGTGACTTTCAAGGCTCGCGATGGAGTCGAAGTGCCGGCGCGTCTGTACAAACCGGCGAATGCAAAGCGAGGCGGGCCGGCGGTGATCTTCGTGCACGGAGCGGGCTACGCGCAGAACGTGCATCGTTATTGGGCGAGCTACTTCCGGGAGTATATGTTCCACCACCTGTTGATGGAGAACGGCTACACGGTGCTGGACGTGGACTATCGCGCGTCGTCGGGATACGGCCGCGACTGGCGCACGGCGATCTATCGTCATATGGGCGGCAAGGACCTGGACGATCAAGTCGATGCGGCGGCGTGGCTTGTTCGCGAGCAGGGAGTAGACGCGAAACGAATAGGGCTTTACGGCGGGAGCTACGGCGGATTCATCACGCTGATGGCCTTGTTCACTCAGCCGGATGTGTTTGCCGCCGGCGCCGCGCTGCGACCCGTTACCGACTGGGCTCACTACAACCATCCGTACACGTCGAACATCTTGAACCTGCCGCAAAAGGACGCGGAAGCTTACAAGCAGTCATCGCCGATTTACTTCGCGGACAAACTCAAAGGCGCGCTGTTGATCTGTCACGGCATGGTCGACGTGAATGTGCACTTCCAGGACACAGTGCGTTTGGTGCAGCGGCTGATCGAGCTGAAAAAAGAGAACTGGGAGCTTGCGGTTTACCCGGTTGAGGATCACGGCTTCGTTGAACCCACGAGTTGGGCTGATGAGTACAAGCGAATCTTTAAGTTGTTCGAAAGAAACTTGAAGCGCTGATTTCAGGTGCTCGGCTAACCAACGAAAAAGGCTGAGTCTTTTGAGGTACCAATCTGGCGCCTCAACATTGCACGCGAGAGCGCTGACTTGATGTCGCACGCTCGGGTGAATCGAAGAGATTGTGACTCGTTTTGACTTGATGCAGCGTTCATGGGTTGGGTAACAAACGACGTGATTGTAGAATTCTCTCGGAGGATTGGGAAATGGAACCTGTGACTTTGCGCGCTCATTTTGATGGCGAACAGATTCGGCTCGACGAGCCGTTTGAACTTGAACCAAATACCGAACTGATTGTCACTGTGGTGCCACGCGCTGCTGACGAAGAACGGGAAGATTGGACGCGCCTTGCTTTGGAGAGCTTAGCGCGGGCTTACGGTGATGATGAGCCGGAGTACTCACGGGACCAGATCAAAGAGTGGAACACCGAATATGCAGGAAGGTGACGTAGTCATCGTGGCAATGCCACAAGCTGACGGAGTGGTCAAGGATTCGTCCGGCAATTGTCTTGCGCCAGATGCCGCCCTTTCGGGATATCCTTGTTTGCGGTGTGAGTACGCAAATGCGCCACGCAGTTAAAGACTTCGATGAAGTAATCGCTCCGGCTGACGTAGACTTTGTTGCCAGCGGACTGAACGCCGAGTCATTGATCAGACTCGGGTTTCTAACTGTACTTCCTCATCAGAACATAGTTGGTTCGATTGGTTCGATTGCCTCTGAACGTCATAAGCGCCTCCTGAAGAGACTAAGCGACTATCTGGTTAATAGCTGAAACAAGACTACAAATCTATTTCGGCATGACCACAAGCGAGAGATCGAGCTATGGAGTTGCCATCAGTAATTGAAGCCGAGTACCGCGGCGAGTACTTGATAAAACTTACGTTCAACGACGGAGTCGGGGAGACCATCGACTTTGCGCAATGGCTTGAGGGGCCAGTATTCGAACTGTTAAAGGATGTTAGATATTTCGAAAGGTTCTTCCTTGAGGGCGGGACGGTCTCGTGGCCTAACGGCGCCGACATTGCCCCAGAAACGCTGCACGAGATGGCAAAGTCGCTTCAGGCGGCTTGAATCGAGGTATCCGACTGTGAAGTGTCCGATCTGCGAAAAACCAACTACCTGGAAAGACAACCTGTATCGGCCGTTTTGCTCCGAGCGATGCAAGATCATCGATCTGGGTAACTGGGCTTCGGAGGACTATCGCGTCTCGGCCCCGCTTAAAGACACGTCCGAGGAAGCCGACCAGCAGCAGGATTAGCCCTGGGGCGCAGGCATCCCTGCCTGCCTCCGTACGATCGGAACCGGATAGCTCGGCAGTGTTCATCGGTTAGCGATTGAAGATCAGAAAGCAATAGATGGCTCAACAAGACTCTTCATCCATGTCTCAACAAGAGAACTCATCAAGGCTTTGGACGCCCGGCCGGCTAATCGCGACCGCGGTCGTCGTCGCGCTGATAGCAACCGTAGGCTACACGCTTCTCGGGGGTCATCCTGATGAGGCTGTGGTTTCAAAGCTTGTGTTGCCAGGCTCGCCGGTTTCGGCCGCGGGAGTGACCACGCCCGCCGATTTCGAAGTGCCGACAATCGAAGGCCGCACGATCAAGCTCTCAAACTATCGCGGCAAAGTTGTCGTGATGGATTTCTGGGCTACGTGGTGTCCGCCTTGCCGCCAGGAAGTTCCTCAGTTGGTCCGCATCGCTCGCGAGAACAGCGCGCGAGGGGTTGAAGTCATCGGGCTGCACATCGACGACCGAGGCAGATCAACGCCCGAAGCGATTCGGAAGTTCATCGACGGCTTCGGAATCAACTACACGATCGCGATGGCCAGCGACGATATGTTCTTGTCTTACCTGGGCAGCGACGATGACACGATTCCTCAGACTCTTGTTTTTGATCGCAAGGGAAGACTGGTTAAGCACCTGATCGGTTACAGCGAGTCACACGGCAAGGCGCTTGATGAAGCAGTCAACCGCGCGGCCGCCGGCTCGTAAGCTTACAGGGCCGCCCTTACAAATATGCGCCAGCCACGACGGCGCGCCTCATGAGTATGCGCCGACCGCGGAGGCCACCATTACACGTATGCGACGAGCAAAAATAGTAGCCACCATCGGACCCGCTTCCGAATCCGAAGACAAACTCCGCCAGCTCATGCTCGCCGGGATGGACGTAGCTCGCGTGAACATGTCGCACGGCGAGCGCGAGCACCACGGCGAAATCATCAAGCGTATCCGCCGCGTCGCCGCCGAACTGGACCGTCCGCTCGGAATCATGCTCGATCTCTCCGGCCCCAAGATTCGCACTGGCAAGCTGAAGGGCGGCGAAGCCCTTCTCGAAGACGGCGCCGAAGTGCGCATCACAACAGAACAGATCGAGGGCGACGCCTCGCGCTTTTCGGCGAGCTACTCGGCGCTTGCCCGCGATGTGCATCCGGGCGACCGAATACTGTTGAGCGACGGCGAGCTAGAGCTTCGGGCGCTTTCAACAACCGAGACCGAGGTGATCGCCCGGGTCATGCACGGTGGTAAGCTCGGCGACCACAAGGGCATCAACCTTCCCGGCGCCCAGCTCTCTATTCCGTCGATTACCGAAAAGGACATCGTCGATCTCAAGTTTGGGGTCGAACACGGGATCGATCTGGTCGCGCAGTCGTTCGTGCGGCGCGCCGAAGATTGCCTTCAAGCTCGGAGGTTGATCGACGAACTTGGAAGTAAGGCCCGGCTCATTGCAAAGATCGAAAAGCCGGAAGCCATCGATGACTTTGCAAACATCCTCGACGCGTCTCACGGTGTAATGGTCGCGCGAGGCGATCTTGCAGTCGAGACTTCGACCGAGCGGGTGCCGGTGCTTCAGAAAATGATCATCCGCGATGCGCTCATCGCCGAGAAGCAGGTCATCACGGCTACGCAGATGTTGCAGTCGATGATTGAGAATCCGACGCCGACGCGCGCCGAAGCTTCAGACGTGTCGAACGCGATCCTCGACGGCTCGGACGCCGTGATGCTTTCGGGAGAGACGGCGATCGGACGCTACCCAGTGGAAACCGTCGCGATGATGAATCGAATCATCTGCGCGACTGAGGAGATGGGGCAGCCGGCGAGTGAGATGATGAGACGCGCCATCATTGGCAATCGTTCGGGCTCAAACACTCGCGCCATTGCCGAAGCAGCGGCGTTCGCCGCCGAAGAGATTGGCTGTCGCTTGATCATAGTGGTGACGCAGCAAGGCTACATGGCTCGTCGCATCGCCGCGCTTCGACCAAAGCAACGAATCATCGCCTTCACCGAACTCGCGCTGACCCGCGCGCAGCTCGCGGCGGTGTGGGGAGTCGAGCCTTATTTCCCGCATCCCACTACCGATCCATCCGACGATATGCTTGTGCGCGCGGACAAGTCACTGCTCGAATACAAGCTGGCCGAACTCGGCGAGAGTGTCGTGATAATGGCCGGCCGGTTGAAGGACAAGAGCTTGTCCTTGTCAATGAAGCTTCACACGATCGGCGAGCTGGCCCTACAGTAGCGGTGAAAACTCGGAACGGTGGATTGATGGTTCTGTCTTTGCGCCTGCAGGCGCGGGCAGTCGTGTTACAATACGAGCGAATTCACGAGCAGAGGTTGCAATGGCGAAGAGGCTGAAAGACATTAGAGAGATCAAGATCGAGCGGCCGCCCCGGGCTAAGCTAACTCCGGAAGAATCTCTGAAGCGAACCCAGGACTTCGATAAGCGGAAGGAGAAGTTCATTGCCTCTATCAGAAAAGGCAAGGGTTGAAGTTTATCTCCCGGATCTTCCTAAGCCCGCTTATCAGGATCTACTCGCAGCTCTCGAACGAGAATTCACTTATACATTCGGCGGCTGCACTATCATACGCGGGTTGGATGGGAGCTATCTCTCCCACGCCGGCCTGATGCTACAAGACCGAATTGCTCTTATCTACACGGACACTCCTTACGGCTTCAGAGAGAACGTCGAGATCATTTCGAAGTACAGTGACAAACTCAGAGAAGCTGCCGATCGCGCACTGCAAGAAGAAGCGATCTTGGTTGTCGTGTTCTCAGTCAATCACTCTGTTTGAAGGGTGCAACTCTAGCTCACGAGCCCGGGCCAAACTCTCAACACTATGCAGCGCGTGGAGCGCTCTTCAATCAGAGCATCCCGAAAGCGCACCACTGATCGTCTCGTTAGGCGACGCGATTCACCTGGCCTGCTAGTGCGAGAAGCATGCGTCAGTCCTTTGCCGTTGCAAGGATGATCACCGGCAGGCCAATGATCAGGAATAGAAGTCCAACGTGGACTGCGATCTTGGCACCCTTCGGAGGATTGACTCTTTTTCCGCTAAGCAGGTTTATCTCTCCATATCCGCTCCGTGTCTTCTTTACGTCTTTGTACTGAATCGTGAAGATCCGCTGGAAATCCACTTCGGCAATCGCGAATTCGTCTCTCTCGATCTTCGTGACCGCCCCGTGCAGAGCGTCGCCGTTTTTGAGGAACACCGTAATCTTCTGGGCCATGCCGGTCTTCTCAACGCTGTGTCTGACCTTCTCAACCGCAGGGTCCGCCGGCGATGCGGTCTGCGCCGGTGGAGACGCCGGAGATGTTTTGTGAGCAGCAGGGTCCGGCGGCGACGCGGTGTGCGGCGCTCGATTGCCAGGTTGTGGCTTATCACCCGCGTCTGAAGCGGGTTCGTTGAGGCGAGTCGTTTCAGTGGCCGGCAACAAGCCTCGTGTTGATTGGCCAAAGACGATCGGCTGCAGTTGAGTGAGCAGCAAAGAAAGGACTGCGAAAATCGACAAGGAAGCGCGCTTCATGATAATTGTCTCCTCTCTCGGTTCCTAAAGCCTACGCGTCAGAGCGTTCGACAACCGAGTAAGGGCAATCGGGGTGCCAGCGCGCCGTGCAGGCGATTCCAGCTAAATCAGGCGACGATGCCTGTTTGAAGCTTGCGAAGCGGCGTTCGGGTGCAGCAAACGAATGACAAATGTCGAAGCGCGGTTTACTGCGGACTCGATCCCGAAGGAGGTGAGTGATGAGCACATTCATGAGTTCCAATCGAAGTATCGTATTCACCCTGGCAGGGATCGCGGCGATAGTCGCTGTCATTCGATACTTCCTTAAGGGCTTGCTTGCGCCGCTGGGCGTGCCAACCGTCGTGGGATCTTTTCTGGCAAGCATAACTATCGTGGTGCTGGTCGGTTTGGTTCTGATCTTCCTGAGGGAAGGACGAAGCAGCAACGGCAGCTATGTTAGAGCCGGCGTCTGGTTTGTCGCGCTCGCTGTGTGGTGTGAAGTTCTGGTAATAGCCGGCATTCTCCTAACCGAACGCACCGGCGCGAGCACTTACTATCAAGGCCCGTGGGAGATGGTGGAAAAGATGTTCCCCAACCCAGCGGCGCACGCGATCGGTCACTCGCAGGGCTTCTTTGTACGCCTGGCGTTGAACCTGATCATCGGCGCGATTATCTACGCCCTCACAAAGCGGCGCCGTGGCAAGACGAGCGCATATGCATAATCCGAAGACTTCGAGAGCAGCGACATCATCCAGGAGCCGTCACGGTGGCGAACCAGTTCAAGGACAAGCCGGCCTTCGGTCAGCACCCGGTAGCGAGATTTCGATGCTCACTAACCGCAAGACGCCGAGACGCAGAGCCGAACGCTGAGAAGAAAGTCGAATCCTGCCCTACTCAGTCGCGATGTTTTTGCGGCCGTGCCTGAGCACCTTCGCCATCCAGATCAGCTCTTTGATGAACTTATCGAAGCGTTTGATATAAGCTTGTTCGATTAGATTGCCGCTTTCATCGAACGCTTCCTTCGCGCTCGAAAAGTTCACGTCCCAAAAGATTGTAACCAACCCAAGCTCCCTCATCACCGGCAGCAGGTTCTCGATCACTCGCGCGCCGCCAAACGGACCCGCCGAGACTCCGCAGATCCCGACCGCCTTGTGGATGTATTCCTTCAAGTTTGAATCGAGCGCGTGTTTGAGCAAGCCGGGATAACCGTGGTTGTATTCGGGCGCGACGATGATCAGTGCGTCGGCTCGCTCAACAGTCGCCGAGAACTGCGGATCTTTGATCGCTTCACCTGCGTCGGCTATCGGAAGGTTCAAGTCGCGAACGTCTATTAACTCCGTTTCGACACCTTCGCGCTTGCGGACTTCTTCGAGCACAAACTGCGCGGCGTGCTCGCTTATCCGGCCCTGCCTCGGAGTGCCGAGAATGATGGGTATGAAGAGCGGTCTGGTTGAACTCACTTCACAGTCTCCCCTGGACGTGAACTCTCCTGGCTCGGCGCTTCTTGGATGACTGGCACCCGGAAAAACACTCCCGTGTTGGGGTCGCGCTCAGACTCTGCAGTGCGAGACGCCGCGTTTTTCGAAGTACTGTTGGTGATAGTCCTCGGCCCGGTAAAACTCCGGGGCCGCGGTTATCTCGGTGACGACCGGCCTTTTGTACTTGCCCGACAGCTCAAGCGTTTCTTTGGAAGCTCGAGCCGCGGCTTCCTGTTCCGGATTCTGAAAGAAGATCGCCGACCGGTATTGCGATCCGATGTCCGGGCCTTGGCGATTGAGCGTCGTCGGATCGTGGTTCTCCCAGAAGACGTTGAGCAGCTCGCCGTAAGAAACCCGTGACGGGTCGTATTCCACGGCGACCGCTTCGGCGTGTCCCGTTCTGCCTGCACACACCTGCTCATAAGTCGGATTCTCAACGACCCCTCCGATGTAACCGACTTCGGTCGAGATGACTCCCTCGACTTGTCGAACTGCCGCTTCGACTCCCCAGAAGCAGCCTGCTGCGAATGTTGCTCTTTCAGTCATCCTGTCCCCTCTTGCTCAACTGCGAACGTCAAGACCGGCTTCGATCTGATATCGCTTGCTGCTCGATAATCGTAACACACAGGTCGGATTGTCGAAGCTGCCACTCTCAAGATGAGTCAGCCCGCCCGAATTATTCCCCATTCTGCTTCGATTGCGATCCCTGGGCGTTGCGTTGAGTCAGCCGTCGAATCAGAACTCCCGCAACCGCGAACAGCAGGCACGGTAGCCAGACCGTCACCACCTCCGACGCAAGAATCTCAAGTCCTCGCACCGAGAAGAATCGCGAGAGGCCAATCGGCGACACCTCAATCACGCGCCACGGAAGGAAGTAACGGTGGTTCGAGAACGGACTGAAGAACCCGACTCCAAGTCCTCCGGTGGTCATCGCGTCAAGCACCCCATGCGAAAGCATGCTCAGAAAGAGAACCGCGCAGGCTACCCATCGCTTCGCTTGGAGCTGCGGCGCCCAGATAGCTGCTGCCGCCGCGACGATGACGGCAAACGCTATCGAATGCGTAAACCCGCGATGACCGAAGGTGTGGCTGTAAGGAACTCCCGACCAGTACAGCAGCGCATCGCCGTCGGGCATTATCGAACAAACAATCGCCGCCGCCGCAAGCCGCGCCGGCACGACTCGCGAGCCCAGTGCGGTTGCGAGCGCGATCGGAACAGCCGGGTGTGACAGGATCGAAGCCATTAGGTTTGTTCCGGCTCAACCTTTCTCTACCGCCTGACCGGTTTGCGCGCGATCAAAACCGCGTGAGCCGGCGGGAGCCGATACCTGCCATACCCGCGCCGAGTGATAACCTTGAAGCCTGCTCGACGAAGTTCTCTCGCGATGTCCGCCGATTTGAACAGCCGCTGCCGGTGTACTTCGTCAGAACGTCTGTACTGACTTCCCACTTTTCGAAAGCTGGTTATCCGCCGAGTCAACACACAACGTCCCGAGTCTTCCTCTTTCTCGACGAGCACTACCCAACCGTCGCCTTCGGTAAACCCCTTGGTCCGGGTTTCGGATTTGACCTGCCCGGGTTCGACTACGTCAAAGACGAAAACGCCTCCGGGAGTAAGCGCATCGTAGACCCGGTCAAAGAGTTGTCTCATTTTGCCATCGTGACCAGAGCCAAACACGTAGTTGAGGCATTCACTGATCGAGGTGACCGCTTTGCACGGAGGGATCCTGATGTCATAGATTGAGGCAACTCGGAATTCGGCGGCCGGCACTTTTTTTCGAGCGATATCAATCATCGACTCGGAGATGTCGATCCCCAGGACTTCAAAACCGGCCTTCGAAAGTGCGTGCGCCCATACACCGCTTCCGCAACCGAGGTCAACGACCAGGCCGTCGCGGATTCCGTTTCGCTTCAGAATATCGAGAAGGCCCAGAGCGGACTTGAGTGCCCACTCGCTGAAGCCTGCATCGTGAATGAACGCAAGGTCTTCCTTGTAGTACTCGGTCATATGCGACTGTAGGAGATTGGAACTACGGTCCGGGCCGATTCAATCCAGGAAACGCTCGCGTATTTCGGGCGCCGGTAACATACAAGTTTCAAGCTTTCCAAACCACCGGTACCGTCGCTTTGCGAACTGATCGTAGAGATAGTCTCGAACAGGTCGCGGGATAATGTACCCCGCGAGCGCCAGCTTCCAAGGGCCGCCCAGATATGCCGCGACACGCAGCGCCGCATCTGATCGCACGAACACTTGCTCCAGGTATGCGAAGTCGAGGGGTTCCACGAACACGAGCGAATCTATGCCTTTCAATTCCGGGTGCCGGGTCAGTATCGACTTGCCGTAATCACTCTGCAATGCCGCGAAGAACATGGTCTTTCGCTTATCGTAGCGAAGGATGCGCTGGACACCCTTGCGGCAGAAGCCGCACAGCCCATCATAAAGCAGCACTGGGTGAGAAGTGTCTGTCTCTGTCATGATCTGTGCGCCCGCCGCGCTATTAACTCCGGTCGATTGCCTCTGTTTCGATCCAGTTCAAGAGCATCGACGACTACAGCATCAGCGGTCTTACCTGACCAGTCAAGGGCGCGATTGCTCCGCCGGGTCGTCTGGAATTAACGCAAGCGGGAGAGTAGATCCTCGTTCGTCCGTTGGATCTTTGCTACAATCGAAGCCTGATTCTACCGATCCGATCAGAGGTTGAACCATGAGAAAAATCGTGTTCACAATTTTAGTTTTTGTTTTCGCGCTCTCGTCGACTCCGGCTCTGCCGCAAGCGGGGCACGAGGCGACGATCGAGCCCGAAACCAAGGCTCGCCTGGTGTTGCAGTCCCATTTGAGTTCCAAGTTGAACGAACCCGGCGATCCTGTTTCCGCGACTTTGGATGAGCCGGTCTACGTCAATGGCGAGATGGTGCTCCAGCGCGGAACGGAATTTCGCGGACGGGTGACGGAAGCCGCGCGCGCAGGTAAAGGCCAGAAGAACGGACGAATTGGGATAGTCTTCGAGCAAATTCGCATGCCCTGGGGCGAAGTAGCGGCGCCGGTCGCGATCACTGCGATAGATGATTGGAGCAGCGACGAAAAGATGAAGGCCAATGAAGAGGGGAAAGTAGACGGCAGCCGCAGCGGCAGAAGGACTGCTGACAATGTTGAACGCGGGGCGGTCATCGGTACTTCCGGCGCGTTCGCTACTCTGTTGCTGGGTGGCGGAGGAACAGCGGCCGGAGGTGGAATAGCCGGAGCCATGTTAGGCGGGCTCCTGCTTACCAAGGGCGGCGATGTGCGAGTATCGCCGGGTGCGATCTTTCGCATGAAGTTTGTAAAGCCTGTGACCCTGCCCGTCATACAACCGGCCGGCTCGCCGCCACGTAGCAGTCAACCTTCGAGCCAGGACGCGCAGCCTCCGGTGAAAAAGCCCTGAACAGTCTGTCGTATTGGTTTTGATTAAGCACAGATACTGCGCCTTAGCATTTCCTATGCGGGCGTACCCGGCGAGACAGAGAATCAGGAAGCGGCGGGCTCGGTCTCTCGATCAGCAAGCGCCCACCGAGAGGCCGGTCGCTAAGAAGCGAGAACGAGGCATGAGATTAGCGGCGCGGCCAGGTAGCCGGACTCCGCGAGTGATGAAGCATCGCAAGAACCGTCACTCTAGTGGGTTGCACAACATAGAAGACGAGGTAGGGAAACCGCGATACGACTGCGCGCCGCACGTCGCGGTAGATGATCGGGCACGACTCCGGAAAATCTCGGATCACGTCGAGTCGCTTCCGTGCTGCCTCTAGGAACTCTTCGCCGAGACCCGGCTCCTGCGACTCATACCAATCATAAGCAGACTGGATGTCTCGCTCGGCTCGCTGTCGAACGATAAACCGCCGAGTCATGAGGAGCGTCGGATTCGAGCAAAAACTTCTTCCAGCGTTGCGCCGGAGTCTGGATCGGCCTCGAATTCGGCGAGACGACGATCAAGCTCGTCCTTTTGCCATTGAGTCAGCTCTAGGGCTTCAGGAGCACCAGCAATGCTATCCCAGATCGCATCGACTAGTAGCATGCGCTCGGAAGCAGGCAAGGCAAGGATTTCAGCAACGAGTTCTTGATTCATAGGCTCAGACTAGCATCGTTCTCAGGCTCACTCAACATGTCACAGCCTAGTCGCGACTCCGCTTAAAAGCCTATAGCCCGACCGGAAAATAGCGAACACCTTCCTTCGGAATCCATGTGCGCCACTGCAACTCTATCTCCGTGGTCCGAAAAGCTGTCTCAAACATAAGAATTCCTGGACGAAGGATAAGGCGACTGACCAGTTTGCTAGATTGCTCGACAGCTTCCTTTTCTAAGCCAGCCTCAAGTAGTACAAACAATTCGACCCCTGCGAACTCGATGCCCCCGCCGACACACGCTTCACCACCGTACACTGGCCCGATAGCATACCCATTATGCGGGGTCATCGATACCTCTCGAATGTGCAGACCTGCACCAGATTCCCAAGCCGCCCCGGAGAAAAGGATGTTTAGCCACCTAAGCGGCGGTTCTTTCACTACCGGGCTTCTACTCTCTAGAAGATTGCCGGAAGCGAACGCTCCGCAACAAGCTTTGAGTACCCAGAGCTCAAGCCTGTCGCCGTCAAGGCTCACCCGCCTTTTCGAAGAACGCCGCGAGCTTTCCGAAAGCGCCTCAAGCAGTTCGACGAAGAACACTTTGGCGCAAGAATCGAGCTCGGACAGCGCTCCGTTGTGGCGCTGGCACAGCACCTTCGAACCGAGAGCTCCAGCAGGGAGCGGTTTGCTAGACTGCCCGGCCGAGAGCCAACTTGCATTCGAGATTGTGTGCTCTTCTCCCAGCAACTCAAGCACTGACTTGGAGATGTAGTGCTCTCGCGACAGCTTGTGCGAGAGTAGAATCCTTAAGTGAAGAGGTAATAGAAGGATATGGCGGCGTAGCTCAGGATGTCCACGCGACCCATCGACTCTTTGACCGCATTGACTGGGACATTAGCCGGAGGCCTTGTCGGACGATCGATGAGAATCCGAATGACCAGATTAGACTTTGCAACAGTACTGGTCATCGAGATACCAGCTGGCCGAGGTCTTGCCGCATTCCGAAGAGTTCCTGGCATCCGTTAGGTAACACTCACAGGCTTTTTAGTGAGTTCCTTCACAACCTTTTTGCATTGTCAAAGACGGATTTCGCGTCATTAAAGAATGGGGGTATCGCTGAGTGGTGGTTTCGCTCTTTGGGTTCCGCTCTCTGCCGTCGGAGTAGCCAGGAAAAAAGTGAGCAGTCGGCGACAGCGACCTCCAAGAAACCCCGCGCGGAAGGAGCAGGAGTATGAAGCCAGCTACGATCCTTTTGCTCGATCTTTTCCCCGCAAATGGCTTGTCTAAGGCTGTTCGAGAGATCCTCGAGACTTCTTTGCGGTTGGCTGTCAAGATTGAACAGTTTGTAGTGATAACCGATGCTGGCACCGGACCGTCCGATCACTTCAAAATGGTTTCGCGGCTGAAACCATCAATCCTGTTCCTGACCCTGGAGTGCACTTCGCTGAGCGAGACCGTCAGCACCCTCCGCTCGATACGCGCGGAATCCACAGACGTGCCGGTAATCGTCGTGGTTGATGCTTGCGAGCCTCATGTAATGCTGGAACTGCTCAGAGAGGGGGCGTCTGATTTCATCACTTGTCCATTCGAAGCCATCGACATAGTTCCGCGCGTCTTGCGGTTGTTAGAGCAGTCGAGGCAAGAAGCATCGCCCGTCCGCGCGTTGAAGGAGAGACTCGGGCTTAGGCGTTTGGTTGGCGAAAGCCCGGCGTTCCTCTCCGAAGTCAACAAGTTTCCTGTGCTTGCGCGAAGCGACGCGAGCATCTTGATCCTTGGCGAGACAGGTACGGGAAAAGAACTCTGCGCCAGGGCTATTCACTACCTGAGTCCGCGCGCGAGCAAACCATTCGTGCCGGTCAACTGCGGAGCAATACCCCTTGACCTCGTGGAGAACGAATTGTTCGGCCACGAACGCGAAGCGTTCACCGGCGCTGCCACGTCGCGGCTGGGTTTGATTCACGAAGCCGGCGGCGGCACGCTTTTCATGGATGAAATTGATTGCCTTCCCCTGCTGGCGCAGGTAAAGCTCCTGCGCTTCCTTCAAGAGAAGGAATACCGGCCGCTGGGTTCGATGAAGATGCGCCAGGCTGACGTGCGAGTCATGGCGGCGACCAATGTCGATCTGGAGGAGGCGGTAAGGAAGGGCAGGCTGCGGCAAGACCTTTACTATCGCCTGAACGTGATTCCTCTGGTGCTTCCCCCGCTACGAGAGAGGCGCGAAGATATCCCGCTTCTCGTCCGTCACTTTCTCGCCAAATACTCAGAAGAGTCCGACAAGCAAACTGCCGACTTGTCGCAAGACGCGATGCACATGCTGCTGGTTTACGAATGGCCGGGGAACGTTCGCGAGCTCGAGCACGTGATCCAACGAGCCGTCGTTATGTGCGAGCAAGGCGTGATCGGCACCAAAGACATCTATCTGCCGCGAGCGCAGACCCGCGCCGCGGCGGCCTCGTTTCGGGAGATGAAAGCCGGAATGATCGAACAGTTCGAGCGGACCTACATCAACAGCCTGTTGCGCGCGCATGATGGAAACATCACCAAGGCCGCGCGGGCGGCGCAGAAGGACCCGCGCGCTCTTCGTCAACTGATGCACAAGCACAGTATCGACGGTCGGAGCTTTAGATCCGGAGCGTAGTACGCGGACAACTGCCAGCCAGACGCGGATATTTTTGTCCCACCGGGATTTGAGCCGCAACCGCCTCCGATGTCCTGCAAAACAAAACTGACGGGACACAAAGAACCCACTCTGCATCATCACAACACAACATACAAAACACTTGAGCCGCGGCCCACCGATTGCTGCTGATTGCGCGCACGAGAAGAAGGTGAGTGTGGCCGGCACAAGGGAAAACTCAGAGATCGCTCGGGACGTTTTGAGCTACCTGATCGACAACCCCGAAGCCCAAGACACCTTGGAAGGAATCGTCGAGTGGTGGCTGCTTGAGAGAAAGATTGAGAGCCGGACTTCGAAGGTCAGGGAAGTGCTTGCGGAGTTAGCGGCCACCGGGTTGATCCTCGAGCGCAAGGGTCCTGACTCCCGCGTCCGCTACCTGATCAACAGTCAAAGACAAGAGGAAATCCGCGCGCTGCTCGATCAGAGCGCTAAGTAATTTTGTCCGAATTCGTCCGATTCGCATTCGTGTTGGTCGCGCTTCCTCATCGCGCTGAAGTTGATGTTGATCGGACAAACGTATAGGAGGCAAACAAATCATGCCAAGTGCGCTGACCTTTCCAGGAGTGTACATCGAGGAGATAGCCAGTGGAGTGCGGACCATCACCGGAGTTGCCACTTCAATTACGGCCTTCATTGGCCGAGCTCTGCGTGGGCCGGTCGATGAGCCGGTTGTGATTAACAACTATGGTGATTTTGAGCGCATCTTCGGTGGGCTGTGGGTGCCGGGCACTATGAGCTATGCAGTGCGCGATTTCTATCTGAATGGCGGGAGCCAGGCGATTATCGTGAGGCTCTTCACTCCTACGTTTGCCTCTGAGGCGGACCGCCAAACGGAATTGACTGCGGCAACGGGTCAAGCGCAGACGGCGGCAAACGCAGTGAAGTCGGCAGTTGATACAGCGGCCGCCGCCGCTGGCGCGACAGCGGCGTCGGTCGCGCAGGCGGCAACGGGTGCGGTGGCGGCGGCAGGGGGAACGAATGCTGCAGCGCTGGAAGCTGCGACGGCCGTCGCCAAAGCTGCGAGCGATGCTGCGGCAGTGACCACTCCGGCGGCGACCCCAGCTACGGTGCAGGCTGCCGTGACCAGCGCGGTCGCGGGAGCGGTGACGGCAGCCGCCAACAACGCGGCGCCGATAACGAAGGCCGGTATGTCGGCCAACGGGTTGAATCTGGAAGCAGCCAGCGAAGGCACATGGGGAAATAGCCTCCGCGTACGCATCGACGATGACGTAATGGACGACGCTACCATCGCCCAGGTCTTCGGGCCGGGGTTCGCCAAAACTGATCTTTTCAATCTCACTGTCCGCGACACCAAGACCGGTGTAACCGAACAGTTCCGCAATCTCACGGCCAAGAGCAGCGCGCGCGTGGTCGATAAGGTCTTGAAGAACGAATCTCTCTTGATTCGCGTGTCTGGGACCGCTCCGTTTCCGCGTCCGACCGCGCATCCGGCACCGGGTGCCGGCAAGGATGGCTTTGAAGATAACACCCATTCGTCCGGGGTCACGACACCCGCCTCGAATGGACGGTCTCTGGACAGAGAAGCTTTCACCGGTTCAGGAAAGGCGGCCGCAAAGAAGGGGCTCTTCGCGCTTGAAAACGCTGACCTGTTCAACCTGCTTTGCATCCCACCGCACGCGCCGGAAGGCTCGATCGAAAAGGAGCTGATTGATGACGCGATTGACTACTGCGAGCAGCGTCGCGCGATGATGCTCGTTGATCCGCCCGATGGTTGGAGATCTAAGGACACGGCTAAGAGCCAGATCGGCACGGGCGCAGGCAAAGCAAGCAAGAACGCGGCGCTGTACTTCCCACGCATCAAGCAAGCGAATCCGCTGCATGGGAATCAGCTCGAGGAATTCGTCCCCTGCGGGATTGTCGCTGGAATGTTCTCGCGGACCGACGCGACCCGGGGCGTCTGGAAAGCGCCCGCAGGCTTAGATACCACGTTGGCCGGAATCGCCGGGTTGGTTGTCCCGCTGACGAACGCTGAGAACGGAGAACTCAATCCGCTGGGCATCAACTGCCTGAGAACTATGCCCGCCGTTGGTCACGTACTCTGGGGTGCCCGAACGCGCGTGGGCGACGACCGGCTCGCTTCGGAGTGGAAGTATGTTCCGGTTCGGCGCACTGCCTTGTTCATCGAAGAGAGTCTTTATCGGGCTCTTCAATGGGTCGTCTTCGAGCCAAACGATGAGCCGCTCTGGGCGCAGATTCGGCTCAACGTCGGGGCTTTCATGAATTCGCTCTTCCGCCAGGGCGCGTTTCAGGGCACGACGCCGCGCGAGGCTTACTTCGTAAAGTGCGACAAGGAGACCACCACGCAAAACGATATCAATCTCGGCATCGTGAATATTCTGGTCGGCTTCGCGCCGCTCAAGCCCGCGGAGTTTGTGGTCATCAAACTCCAGCAGATCGCCGGACAGCTTCAGACGTAAGGTTTCAGACAAAGGCGGACGGCAGTCAATCGGCCTCAGCTCTCGCCGGTTCGGCATGGCTGAGGAGGCCAATCATTCGAATACGCGTTCGGAGGAGCAGCTATGGCACAGTTCAGCGTCAACATTCAGCCGCAACGTTTCGATCCGTACAAAAACTTCAAGTTCAGGATCAAATGGGATGGACGTTACGTGGCGGGGGTCAGCAAGATCGGCGCGCTCAAGCGCACTACTGAAGTAGTAAAACACCGAGAGGGCGGCGATCCGAGCAGCACTCGCAAGTCGCCGGGGCGCACCGAGTATGAAGCACTCACTCTCGAGCGAGGCGTGACGCACGATCTGGAATTCGAGAAATGGGCGGGCAAGGTATGGGACTTCACTTCCGGTCTCGGCAAGGAGGTATCCCTCAAGGATTTCCGCAAAGACATCATCATCGAGCTGTACAACGAATCCGGCCAAAAGGTGATCGCCTACAAGGTCTTTCGCTGCTGGGTCTCGGAATATCAAGCTCAGGCCGATCTGGATGCCAACGCCAATGCTGTTCTGATCCAAACTATCAAACTGGAAAACGAAGGTTGGGAGCGCGACACAGAGGTTGTCGAACCTTCCGAGCCCACTCTGAATTAGGCTGAGCGCTCAGAGATTCGAGTGTTGATCGAAGATTGAACGATGAACGAGGCCAGCTTTTCCGGCTCATCGTCGCTCGCTTGCGGGGCGATTGCGTCCGTGGAGTCGGTGTCTCCGGCGGAATTGCTGGATGTGTGGGAACGTGGACAGCATCAAGCGCCCGTCGAGAGGGCGCTGACGATGTTGGCCGCGGTCTGCCCGAGTGCTTCGCGTGAGACGCTGGCCGCGCTTAGCATAGGCCAGCGCGATGCTTGTCTCATAGCGTTGCGGGAGAGATTGTTTGGCCAGGTGTTGACGAGTCTGGCCGACTGTCCGGCGTGCGGCGAGCGTCTCGAGATGACCTTCAGTGTGCTGGACATTCGCGCATCCTCGAAGGCTGAGCCCGGGGCCATGCTCTCGTTTAGTCAATCCGGTTACGAGCTGGGGCTTCGTCTCCCCAACAGTCTTGATCTGCTCGCGCTGGCTGGCTGCGCAAGTCCTGGCGAGATGCGCGGCAGGTTGATTGAGCAGTGCGTCATGAGCATTCGACATCAAGGACGAACAGAATCCACCGCTCTCACCTCGGAAATGCCCGCAGAGATCCTTAACGCCGCGATCGAACAAATTGCCCAGGCTGATCCCCAGGCTGATGTGCAAGTGGACTTGACATGCCCGTGTTGCCGCCACGAATGGCAGGCGGGCTTCGACATTGTTTCTTACCTCTGGAGCGAACTGCATGATCGTGCGATCCATCTGCTGCGCGAGATCCATTTACTCGCTTCGGCCTATGGATGGCGCGAATCAGACATCCTCAATATGAGCTCCTCGCGAAGGGTATGCTATCTGGAGATGCTGGCCGGATGAGTGACTATTTCGACAACCTGGTGGTCCGAAGTTTTCGGCCGCTGCTGCCAGTCCAGCCGATCGACGCCCCACTCCTGGCGCCCACACCGGAGGTCCGTCGTGCCGTTGCGCCTGCGGCTCCCGAGGGATTTGAGGACCCCTTTGCGCAGGCAGCCGCTGCCGACGATGAAATCACCAACGATCCGGATCCGTCTTCGGCGTCCGGCGATCCTTCACGGAAGAGGAGCACAAGACCTCGTCCGCCGATCACCATAAATCGAGCGCCGTCTGAAGCTGAATTCTTTGAGAACGATCGACACGCCGACGGGCCCGCGCGGTCAGTCGAATCCTCGCCAGCGCTGAAACCCGCCGCGCCTCGCGATAGGCGCATTCCGAATTCATTGGATGATGGCACAACTACGCCCGTGAGGATACCGGCCGCCGAGGCCGGGCCTCCGGTCGGCAAACCGCTGCAACCCTTAGTCGATAGGCCGCTCGAACCATCGAACCCTGCTTCCTTAGTTCCAGCCGAAGAGGTTCCCCGTTCAAAGTTTCGGCCGGCCCCGGTCAAGAAATCGGCGGAGGTCAACTCAGCGTTGCGGCTCGGCTCATTCTCTGAGCAGGCGGTCGCTCCCCCGAGGAAACCGCTTTCCGCGACTGGAGAAAGCTCGCATTCCTTCCAACGCGTTCTGTCGGCGGCGCTCGCGCAGCCCGCGCCGTCATCAGCGATAGGGCGAGTCGTCGTTCAGCGAATCACGGAGACCATCGAAAAGGATCAGTCAACGCCGGCTCCGCTCACCACCTTGATTCCCCGGCCAGGCGCGGAGCTCTTGCTTCCGCCAACTCACAAGGCACGGTCAAACCCATTTCCATCGAGCGCGCC
This sequence comes from Candidatus Onstottus arcticum, assembly GCA_038040485.1. Taxonomy (GTDB): domain Bacteria; phylum Acidobacteriota; class Blastocatellia; order UBA7656; family UBA7656; genus Onstottus_B; species Onstottus_B arcticum. Next base: position 120,024 of record JBBPIE010000006.1, on the reverse strand, counting down.
GAACGCAACCGGCGCTGAAGTTCCCCCATCGGAAACGATCATCAACGTTTCGATTGGCCGCATTGAAGTCCGCGCCACACCGCCAAAGGAAACCAGACCCGAAAGAAAGCGCAATGCGCCGCAGGTGATGAACCTGGATGACTACCTGCGCCAGCGTAGCGGAGGCAGCCGGTGAGCAACCATCTCGCCATTGCAACGGTGACTGCTTCGCTGAGGTTGCTTCTTCAGGAAGCGGCTGATGTGTCCGGAGTATCAGCGACGGTCACAACGGCCCGGCCGGACGGAGCCGGCGCCGCTAATTCGAATGCGAGAGTGAACGTATACCTATACCAGGTCACGCCCAACGGTGCGTGGCGCAATGCCGATCTGCCGACGCGCAACGAAAATGGCGGATTGATTCAGAAACCACGCGCGGCGCTGGACCTCCATTACCTGCTGAGCTTCTACGGCGATGAGGGGAAGCTGCAACCTCAGCGATTGTTGGGGAGCGCGGCGCGCGTGCTGCACTCTCACCCGGTGCTGTCACGCGATCGGATACGGGAAACACTCCAAAATCCAATCTACAGCACGGATCTAGCGCAATCGAATCTGGCCGAAGACATCGAGCTTGTTAAGTTCACGCAGACTTCGCTGTCGCTCGAAGAGCTTTCAAAACTCTGGGCCGTTTTTTTTCAAACTCAGTACACCCTCTCGATGACCTACCAGGGGACAGTGGTATTGATCGAAGCCGATGACACTCCGAGCCCAACGCTCCCGGTCCTCGAGCGCAATGTTTACACCGTCCAGTTCCGCGCGCCTGTGGTTCAAGAAATCAAGCTTGATGCCGCCGCTGCCGGGCCGATCACGGCGGGAAGCAACATCGTTATCGTCGGCAGAGCGCTCAGCGGTGACGTGACGCAGGTCAGTTTCGGCGGTAGCAAGCTGCCGCCGGTGGTTCCCGCGTCGGTGGCCGGCAGCGAGATCAAACTGACGCTGCCCGCCGATCTTCGGTCCGGCGTTCAAGGCTTGCAAGTCGAGCAGCAGTTCTTGATGGGAACGCCGCCCATGCCGCATCGAGGCTTCGAATCGAACGTCGCCGCGTTTGTGCTCGCGCCCGACATTACGCTGCCTAATCCGGCCTTTGCGCAAGTATCGGTTGATGTGACGACGCTTTTGATCACCGGAAACATCACCGTCACCTTCGCACCGAAGATTGCCAGGTCGCAGCGCGTTCGCTTGCTGCTCAATGAGTTTCAACCGCCCGCGACACGCGCGCCGCACGGCTACACAGTCGATGCTCCGAAAGAAAACGGCATCGCGACTAACCAGCAGGAAACGGACACGATCGAGTTCGAGGTCAAAGACGTTGCGGGCGGTGAGTACCTGGTCCGCGTGCAAGTGGATGGCGCGGAAAGCCCGCTGGAGCGTGAAACGAACAATGCCAACCCGGCCTTCAATCAATTCATCGGGCCGAAGGTGACAATCTCATGAGCGATGGAAGCAAATGGCAGGACGAAAACGCGATTTATCTCTCGGCGGCGCTTGTGTGGGTGCGCCTGCGGCTCGAACGTCAGGCTCGCCGCGAATCCAGCCCGCTTCGCCACATCGGCGAAGCGTTTGCCGCGCCCGATCAACCCGATCAAACTGAAGAGCCGTCACGGTTGGGGCGGTGGCTTGGACAGAGAGCCGCTGCGAGAGTCGGCGCCGCGAGCCAGCTTGTGAAGTTGCTGCCCCCGGCAAGCGAACACACCATCGACGAGCAGATCGCACAGGCCGCCGAAGCAGTCGCCGCCGCCGCCCAGATGGAGCCGCCCCCTGCCCTGCTCATTCTTGCGGAACGTTTCGGATTATCTCGCTTCGAGCGCGAGGTGCTCCTGCTGTGCGCAGCGATGGAACTGGACACCGGCATCGCGTCGCTTTGCAATCTGGCGCAGGGCCGGACGAATTGCCCTTACCCGACTTTTGCGCTGGCGATGGCGTTGTTCGAGGAGCCGGTATGGGAAGCGCTTTCGCCCGAGCGCCCGCTGCGTTACTGGCGGCTAATCGAAATCAATCAGCCCGGCGCGCAACCGTTGACCACCAGCGCATTGCGCGCCGATGAGCGCATAGTGAATTACCTGAAGGGCTTGAACTATCTCGATGATCGTCTGGCTCCGTTGCTGGTTCCGGTCGAGCCTGCACACGGCATGACGCCGCTCCCTGAATCGCAGCAGAACGCGGTTGCGACAATCATCCGGCATCTCGAACAGACAAAGCAGCGGCAGCGGCTGCCGGTCATTCAATTGCCCGGAAGCGATTCGGCCAGCAAGCAACTGATCGCGGGGCAGGCTGCGAATGCGCTCGGTCTGCATTTGTCCCGATTACCCGCCGAATGGCTGCCCGCGAATGCCGCGGAGTTGGAAACGCTGGCGCGATTCCTCAACCGCGAGAGCATTCTGATCCCGGTGGCTTTTTATCTGGACGCTTCCGTGGCCGACAAACCCGCCGCCGAAGCTCCCGAAAGCAACCGATCATCAGCCTTGCATCGTTTCCTTTCGCGCGTCAATTGTCTGGTCTTTCTAGACACGCTTGATGTGCGCCAATTGTCATCAAGCGAAGCCATCACGCTCGACGTAGGCAAACCAACGCGGGCCGAACAGCAGACGGCGTGGGAGCAAGCGCTGGGTGATTCAGCCGCCGACAGTCCGGCGCTGCTCGCGGGCCAATTCAATCTGGGAATGCCGGAGATCGATCGCATCGCGAGCGCGGTGGCCGGCGCAGCCCCGGACGCGGCGATGGATGACACGCGCACGCGGCACCAGCGACTCTGGGACGGATGTCTGGCCAGCACGCGCCCACGGCTCGACGAGCTGGCGCAGCGGCTCGACGCCAAAGCGACGTGGGATGATATCGTGCTGCCGCCCCAGGAGGCCCGACTGCTTCATCAGATCGCCGCGCAGGTCAGCCAGCGCGCGAAGGTGTATGAGGAATGGGGATTCAGTCAAAAGATGAACCGCGGTCTGGGCATCAGCGCGCTGTTTGCCGGCGATAGCGGCACAGGAAAAACGATGGCCGCCGAGGTCATCGCCAATGAGCTGCAATTGAACCTCTACCGGATTGATCTTTCCGCGGTCGTCAGCAAATACATCGGCGAAACTGAAAAGAACCTGCGCCGGCTGTTCGACGCAGCCGAAGACGGCGGCGCGATTCTATTCTTTGATGAGGCCGACGCGCTTTTTGGCAAACGCAGCGAAGTCAAAGACAGTCACGACCGCTACGCCAATATCGAGATCAACTACCTGTTGCAGCGTCTGGAGTCATACCGCGGGCTGGCGATCCTGGCGACGAATATGAAAAGCGCGCTGGACTCGGCTTTCATCCGGCGCCTCCGCTTCATCGTCAACTTCCCGTTCCCCGGTTTAGCCGAACGCCGGGAAATGTGGCAGAAAGTCTTTCCGCCGCAGGCGCTGACAAAAGGATTGGACTTCGATCGTCTGGCGAGACTCAACCTGACAGGCGGCAACATTCATAACGTCGCGTTGAACGCAGCCTTTCTCGCCGCCAAAGCGAATCAGTCGGTCACGATGCCGCTTATCTACGAAGCCGCACGGGCCGAGTTTGGCAAACTCGAGCGGCCAGTGAGCGAAGCCGATTTGTACTGGCCGGAAACGAAAGTCGATGTGGAGCCGGAGTTAGCGCAGACAACGAGGGCCACTTGAAGATCAATGTTCAAATCGAGCGATTGATTCTCGACGGGCTCGACCTGGCGCCCCATCAACGTCCCGTGCTTCGAGCCGCCCTCGAAAGCGAGCTGGCGCGACTGCTGACGGTTGATGGTTTGAATCAGGAGCTGGCGGCAGGCGGCGCGTGGCCCGAACTTCGCGCCGCGTCAGTTCAGATGGCAAGCAGTAACAACCCCGAGCGAGTCGGACACGAGATCGCTCAAGCTGTTTACAAAGGGATAGGACAATGAGCGAGCGAGCTACGACACGAACAGCCCAGCAACAGCAAACGCCAACGTCGTCGGCGAGCGGCGTGTTGCAGCGCAAGTGTGATTGTGGCAATCACACGATCGCAGGCGGTGAGTGCGAAGAGTGCAGCAGAAAACAGGCCCCGCTGCAACGCTTCGCCGCAAACGATAACGACGTGGTCGGCGCGCCTCCTATCGTCCACGATGTGTTGAATTCGCCGGGGCAACCGCTTGATGCGGCGACAAGAATCTTCATGGAAAGGCGATTCAGTCATGACTTCAGTGCTATTCGCTCGATAGGCAAACCCGAAGGGATTCCCAGGTCCGGAATCACTGTCAGGCCGCACAATGATCGATTCGAACATCAGGCTGAGACTGCCGCTGAAAAGATCGCAAACCAGAACAACACGCCCCTCGAATACCAGCAGGCCGAGCGCACGGGGCCTGACTTCAGCCAGGTCCGCATACACGCCGGTCCCAAAGCAGCCGAGTCTGCGCGCGCAATAGGTGCCAGAGCTTATACGGTCTCGAATTCCATCGTCTTTGGAGAGGGGGCTTATTCGCCGAATTCTTCAACCGGCAGAAGACTAGTCGCTCACGAGTTGACTCACGTAATTCAACAGCAAACATTGCCCGCCAGCGGTCAGATTCAGCGGGCGTGCGACCCGGCTACTTTCGCCGTCCGCACCCAACCGGTCTTCTTCCCCAGTCAAACATCGATCAGCCAGGTATACGCGGGCACCACCACGATCCGTAACGGGTCCACACGCTTTGCGGCGGTCGGCCTCATTCAACAGGCGCTCGTCGATCTGGGATTCTCCCTCGGCACTACGGGGCCGAATCACGACGGCGTAGACAGGATTTTCGGCCCGCTGACGGAGCAAGCCGTAACAGCTTTTCAAACTACCGAGACGATTCCCGGTGTAACCGCGGGCGTGGTGGATCAGGGCACGTTGAAATGTCTCGACGAGGTGCGCTCGCACCGCACGGTCGCCGCCAACCTGACAGGCGTTGTGCCCGAAGAGCAGTTTCAAGTCTTAGGCGAAGAGACCGGCGGCCGCGATGAAGACATATTTTTCGAACGAGGCTCAACTACTCTGGACGCCGAAGACGTGGACAAAATCCACCGCCTCTCGGTAGCCAACAAGGGCTGCGCGCTGACGCTCAACGGCTTCATCAGCGAAGACGAGCGGATAGATTTTGGAGACCAGCTCGCCACCGACCGTCTGAACGTGGTCGATGCCGCTTTTAACGCAGAGAATCATCAAGACGCCGGAGTGTGCACTCCGCCCGTGCCGCCCCCACCGCCCCCACCCTTGCGGACTCTCGTGCCGAGGCCGGCTGACAGCGAGGGGGTTCTTCCTTACCAGGACCGTCGGAGGGTTGAGGTGGTTACTATCACAGGGCCTTCGAGGACCCCGGCCTGCGCAAGGGGCGCGATTCGCCAGCGTCCATTGGATACGACCGAGGCCCCCATGTTTGCGACGGCTCTTACCGACGGATTGGCAATGATAGACTCGGCCAAAAGTCAGCTTGTCGTCGGCAACGCAGCCGGAGACGCCGCCCTTACATCTTTCTTTGGCAGCACCAGTCCTCGCAACACCGTGAAGAGCAAGCTAACGACATGGCGTAATCACATTAACACGGTCGTAAGGGCTCGCAATCAGCGAGGAACCGGATGTGACTCGGGCTGTAGCAATGCGATCGCTTACAACAACGGCGTAGGCGGTTCCGCGATGATGACCCTTTGCGGAGATTTCTTCGGGATCGGGACTATGTCGCAATTATACCCGACGATGACGGACGCTGAACGCCGCGCGGTGGTTCTCGTCCATGAAGCCGGTCACGGTTCTTTAGACCTTCAGGACCTGGCCTATGATAATGTCCGCCTGATCCACTTCATTCAAAACACCCCGTCTTTGGCCTTGAAAAACACCGATAGCTTCGTCTTTTTGATTCGATGCCTGGCCGGCTTGCCGGATAGCTGCGCCCCTGATGTGCGAGGTGATACTCCTTCTGCCAACATGTCTGCTGCGCAACTCGAGCTGGCGCAGGAGGGGATAGCCTGGTTGTCGTCCTGGATGATCTGGGCCGGGCAAGACGCGGGCGGGGCGTATGGAACGATCAACGAATCAAGGACCGGCGGGAGCTGGACAAATCCGTATTATCAAGGGATTTTCGACCTGATCACCAGCGCGTTCCATCTTCGCCGTCCAGGCTTCGCGCCGCTGCCGACGATGAGAGAGCAGACCACCGTAGCTGCGATCTGGGATCGGTTGAGGTTAATGGAACAAGGCGCGGAAGCCGATTTGACGATCAACAGGGACGCCAGCGCCACGCCTGTTCTACGCTGGGTGACTGGCACAAGAGGTCCGAGCGACGAGGTATTTCTGACCGATTTTTATTTCGCAATCGTCAGCCCTCGCGGTCGTGTCAACCTCTTGCTGCCGATAATCGTTGAGGCGACGCCGGCCATCGATACGTCGTTGCGGCCGTCATACATAAGATTTATTCAGGACACGGTTAGATTGAACTGGGGAAATCACCCGTAACGCGGGAGAGAATTTTCAGTTCCGAGGCGTGCCGAAACAAAAGCCGAGATGAATAAGAAACTCGAAAAAACACCACCTCCTTTGTCCGGGCCATGCATAGAGGTCCCCTACGTGAAAGGGGTCGTCACCAGCCGCAATGGGTCCGCAGAGTATGATGTCGAGACGCACACGGTAGCCGGTCTCGACCTGGACGGTTACGGCTCACCCGTGATGATGGTCCCGCAGACTGCCCTCAACCTCCATTCGGAAAGCATGCTATGGACCCTCTACCTCGTGCGCGGCGATTGCGGATATGACATAGGAACCGTCGCAGGGTTGGAGGATCCGGTGGCGACCGAAAGCGTAACTAATGGGTTTCGTGATTTTCAGACAGTACGACCTGGGCCCGCGCCCGGAAGGCGCGGGCGCGGCAGCCTGATGTCGACGCGCTACATATTTGACGGGAAGCGATACCGCGCCGGTAAGGGCGACCGGCGTTAGAGAGGATAGCAGATGAGCAATCGGGAGGCGCTAGCAACAAAGGTAAGCAAGCCTGACATATCGATAGCCGGCATATTGCAGCGCAAGTGCGCTACGTGCGGGCAGCACACTATTGCGGGCGGCGGATGCTCGGACTGCGAAAAGAAGAAAGGCTCGCTACAGCGAAAGGCAGCAAACAGCAAAGCGGCAAGCGAAGCGCCGTCGATAGTCCACGAAGTCTTGAGGTCGCTGGGTCAGCCGCTCGACGCAGCAACCCGCGCCTTCATGGAGCCGCGCTTCGGGCACGACTTCAGTGGCGTGCGCGTGCATACCAACAAGCGGGCGGCCGAGTCGGCGCGCGCCATAAATGCGTTAGCTTACACGGTTGGACGCGACGTGGTCTTCGGGCCGGGGCAGTATCAACCCCACTCGAGCGAAGGCTCGCGGTTGATGGCGCACGAGTTGGCGCACGTCGTGCAACAAGGCGACGGCTACGATGGCGGCTCCGTTGCCGGCATCGAAAGCGAGACTTCGGTTGCCGAGCAGAATGCCGAATCAACCGCTGCCACCGTTATGGCTGGCGGTGCAGCGAAAACGATTCCGGCGGCTGCCCGCTTGATACATCGGCGCGCCGAGCCTTATCTCAAGAAGATCACTGTCCACCTCGCTCCGCCGCAATCTGCGGATTTGGAATGGCAGGGCACGGCTCCGAGTTCGGCGACAGGCAGCGACCACTTCACGGTTTCGACCGGCAAGGGCTACTCCAACCCGGGAGACGATCCGGGCACATGCACCCGCGCCTGTTGCAATGATCCAATGACCCAATGTGCACCGCCGTGGAATCAGCCCGGCCGAGTCGGAGCATGCTGCACGTATTACGGCAATAACTTCTGGACAGGTACGCCTGAGCCACAGCACGACGGAGGTTGGTTGTACTGGACACCGATCCAGCCGTATTACTCCTCCCGCGGAATCGCGCTCCACCAGCATGACGATGTAACGGGCCAGCCGATCGGCCATGGATGTGTGCGCATGGCAGAAGAGAACGCACAGCGAATTTACGAGTATTCAAATGGCCGGCGCACTAACGTAACCATCGAGGGTCGTGCCGCGCCCGTGCAGTGTGAGGATGACCGCAGATGTGCTGCAAGTGGAAGTTCGGGTGCAACCGGGGGTCTGGATCGCGGCAGCGAAGACCAACTCATGGCGCAAGAAACTCAAGAGCCGGTTCCCGGGCTCGAAGGAGCAATGTCGTAGCCGCGCGAGTGTGTGCGCATCACTGGATCAAACGACCAAATGGAACACCGAGCGAGTGGAACGAGAAAAGAGAGCAATTTGTCCTAAGAGAGTACGCGCATCACACAGCAAAGGAACTGAAACCGACAGACGGAGGAATTATGAGCAGAGAAATCGATCGTCGAGACCAGAGCGTCAACCGAGTCACGCCCCTCCGCGAGGCCGAATTGCACGAACGGGCGGCAGCCGCTTCGGATCGTTTGCCGGGCGCACACCGAGTTCGAATAGAGGGACTCGATCCCAATACTGGCAACCCGGCCCTGATCGCTTCGGAAAGCGCGCCGGCAGAGGAGGGCAACTATGTCCAGCGCGCCATGGACCACGTCCGGGGTCTCAGCGGAGTGCTCGGTTTAGCAGCAGACCAACCAAAAGAGTACCAGGCCGATCCGGATTATCAGGAGACCAGCAGCGGCTCGGTGGCGGTGCATTTGCAGCAGCGTTACAAGGGCATTCCCATTTTCCAGGCGGCCGAGACGGTACGTTTCGAACCGGGCGGCGCTATTCAGGAAACCGTTGGCAGCAGCATCACCATCTCCGACGAAGTGACGGTGTCGTCGGCATTGACCGTCGAGCAGGCCGTGCTCAAGGCCGCTCAGCACGTGTCTGTACCTGACGCTGATGAAGCGGGGGCGAAAGACCAGTTCGGCGAGCCGCTGAAGTGGGCGCGCGTGGATCTGGCTGGTTGGGAGCCGAAGGTCAGCGCGGCGTTTGCGGAAAAGCCGGAACGGCTGACGGTCGTTGAGCCAGGACCGTTCGGCGATCAAATCAAAGCCAGACTCGTTTGGTTTCCGCTCGATGGTGCGTTGCGGCTGACGTGGGAGGTAATCCTGACGATGCCAGAGTTTCAAGGACAGTACCGCACGCTGGTAGATGCCCAGACGGGCGAGATTCTCTTCTGCCGGCAACTGATGCAGAGCGTGAGAGGGCGCGGAAACGTCTTTCAAATCGACGGGGGCAATCCCCGCCAGCTTACCGATTTCCCCAGGTCCCTGGCAGATCATGGTCTACCGCTTCCCGCTGGCCTGCCCGCCGTCTTTCCCGATGATTGGGTGGAAACGGATCGCACCGCCGGGAACAGCGCCTTTGCTCATCTGGGTGTTAGTGGCCCATCCGGGGCGGGGACGATTCAAGGCGGAGCCTTGGTTTTCGATCCCGCCAATGCCACGGGCGACGATCAAAAGGTGCTCAACATCTTTTATTACACCTGCGTGATGCACGACTTTTTCTACCTCCTCGGTTTCCGGGAGCAGGACGGCAACTTCCAACGAGACAACCTTGGGCGCGGTGGGGTGGCCACAGACGGGGTGGATGCGCGAGCGCACTCCGGGACGGTGTTTGGCACGGCCAATATGAGCACACCTGCTGACGGCTCCAATCCGGTAATGAATATGGGGCTGGTGTCCTCCACGAACCGGCACACCGCTTTCGATTCCGGCGTGGTCTTTCACGAGTTCACCCACGGCGTGTCCAATCGGCTGGTGGGCGGTCCGGCGAACGACCGGGCCTTGGAGGCGATCCAAAGCAGCGGAATGGGTGAAGGCTGGAGCGACTACATTGCTTGCAACATTAACAACTCGACGGTGGTGGGCAATTGGGTTGTAGATAGGTCGGGCGGCTTTCGCAAGTTCCCTTATGACAGCAACTTTCCGGATCACTTCGGCAAATTGGGAACCGGCCGTTATATTGAGGAAGAGCACAACATTGGCGAGATCTGGTGTGCCACGCTGATGGAGATGAACCGGAACATCGGCAAGGTGTTGGGCCTGCAGTTGGTAGTTGATGGCTTCAAACTCACTCCGGCCAATCCCAGTTTTCTTGATGCACGCGATGCGATCCTGCGCGCACTTGATGGCAAGCGAGCGGCGGGCCAACTGACTCAGGCGGAGTTTGATACTGCGCACAACGGGACTTGGAAAGCGTTTGCCAAATTTGGCATGGGACCCAACGCACGCTCAAATGGCGCAACGACCAGTGGAATCGTGGCTGACTTCAACGTGCCGCAACCAGTTTCGCCTACCGCGCCGACTGTGAAGGCTGACGCCAGCCCGAATATGGCGATTCCGGACAACAACGCAGCGGGCATTTCGAATGTTCTTTCGGTCACCAGCGACGGTCGCATCCAGCGTGTGTCGGTGGCGGTCGATATTGCCCATACGTTCATTGGCGACCTGCGAGTCACGCTTGCCTCGCCGACAGGCAAAACAGCCGTGCTGCACAACCGTGCCGGTGGAAACCAGGACAACCTCGTAACAACTTTTCGAAGTGAGGACATTCCGGCCCTGGCAGCTCTGCTGGGCGATCAAGCCAAAGGCGATTGGCGGTTGCAGGTGGCTGATCTTGCAAATGCGGATGTCGGCACATTGCGGCGCTGGGGTTTGGAGATGAACCTCGAAGCAACCACTCAAACTGTTCATCAAGAGGCATCCCCAGGACTGGCGATTCCTGACAATGTTCCGGCTGGCGTGAGCAGCAGCATAACCATTGGGCAAGCCGGTACTGCCCAGGGTCTCAAGGTCGGCGTTGATATCACGCACACCTTTATTGGCGACTTGCGCGTCGAACTGGTGGCTCCGTCGGGCCAACAAGTTCTACTGCATGATAAATCGGGAGGGAGCGAAGACAATCTGATACGTAGCTTTGACTCCGTTTCCAGCCCGGCCCTGGCGCCGATGATAGGACAGGGAATTCAGGGCAACTGGACATTGCGGGTCCGCGACCTTGCCGCGCAGGACGTGGGGAAGCTTAACCGTTGGAGTCTGGATCTGACGCTCTAGTTGGGCTCGCGCCGCATTTGGAGGGGACGGATGAGGAAGAATAGCCAGTGAGCAATCGAGTGGTAGTACAAGCAACAGCATCCGGGACGAATGTGCCGAAGGGCGGCATATTGCAACGGAAGTGCGCTTCGTGCGGGCAGCACACGGTTGCCGGTGGCAGTTGCTCGGAATGCGAAAAGAAGAAAGGCTCGCTACAGCGCAAGCCGTCGAGCAGTGAAGCTGTGAGCGAAGTGCCGCCGATTGTGCACGAAGTGCTGCGCTCGCCTGGCCAGCCGCTCGACGCGAACACACGCGCATTCATGGAGCCGCGATTGGGTCACGACTTCAGTGGCGTGCGCGTGCATACCGATGCGAGGGCAGAAGAGTCCGCCCGCGCAGTCCACGCGCAGGCTTTTACTGTTGGGCGGAACATGGTCTTCGCGGCGGGGCGGTATTCGCCTAATCCAGTTGAGGGGCAGAAATTGCTTGCGCACGAGTTGGCCCATGTCGTGCAGCAAGGTGCGGCAGAGTCTTACAGCTCGCTCGAAATTGCGCACGTTGACAGCGCGAGCGAAGTAGAAGCGGAGGCGGCGGCCCGCCGAGCACTGAATGCCGATCAGAGGACGGGGACGCCGCCCTCTCACACGCCGGTTCAGATTTCGCGCCAGGAGGACCAACCGGAAAGCCAGGAGGCGGACACGAAAGGCCCGGCCCCTTCGGCGTGTGTGCCGAAGTTTATATCAATGGAAGCCGTGAATAGTTGCAGCATCCTCATAAGAGTTGGGAAGAATGGATGCGAACTGTCCTTTGGCTCGCCGGACACTCCGGGTATCACTTTTCGGTCGAAGGTCGAGGTCCCGGAGGGTTGTTACGGCGAGTTAGGATATGTTCAACACGTGGATTCTCGCAGGGAGCTAAAACTCAACCGCCGAAATCCAGTTACCGGCAAGGATGAAATCGTTACTCGGTGCGCGAAAATCACCAATGCCTTAGATAAGAAAGACCCATTACGGACTCGACTCGCGCGGCCAGGCCCGTTTGAATTTATTGATTATGATAGCCCCGGCGCATCAGTAGAAGGAGTTTTTTATCAGTCTGACGAGGATAAATTCACACGGTGGCTTAAGTGGCAAACGACCGATGCGCTAGGAGTGCCCCTCTCGCCCTGGGAGCCACTAGCAGTAGTCCAATGGTATTGGAAAGCGAAGGCAAATAAGACCGCCGAGACAGGTAATTGTGCAGCGGACTGGACTATTTCAGATGACTATGCCAGTGGCGGTATTGGCGTCGAATTTCACGACGACATTCCACCAGCTACAGGTGTTGCGCAAGATATGCCGTATTTCGACGGCCCTTGCTGAACAAACGGAGGCGAACGCGCGCAATGAGCACATTCCCCGGTTCACCCCGCCTCCTGAAAGGCGCAATCATCGGGCTCGACCCGCTCAAGCCGCTCGCCAGCGTAGTCGTGTTTCAGTACAACCCCGACACTCTCACGCGGCGGATTGATACTCGATCCAGCGGTGGTGGAGACAACGCCGACCGCTCTGAAGCGTTTCGGCTGACCGGGCCGCCGAAGGAAACCATCACGCTCGGCGTCGAAATCGATGCTACGGATCAGCTCGAGCAGGCCGATCCGCTGGCTGTCGCTTCGGGGATTCATCCTACGCTGGCGGCGCTCGAGATGCTGCTCTATCCCGGGAGCGCGCTGACCATCGCCAACACGGCGCTGGCGCTGACCGGCATTCTCGAGATCATTCCGCCAGAGGCTCCGCTGACGCTGTTCTTCTGGGGACCGGCGCGGGTGGTGCCGGTGCGGATCACCAGTCTCAGCATCACCGAAGAAGCTTACGACACGCTGCTCAATCCGATTCGCGCGAAAGTAGATCTGACGTTGCAAGTGCTCAGCTACTTCGATTTGAAGGTGACTAACCCGGGGTACCAGCTTTTCCTGGCGCACCACATCGCGAAAGAGGTGCTTGCCAATGCCAATATAGCCAACAGCGCAGTGAACCTGAGCGCTTCGATGAAGCTGTTCTAGCGCGAAGCGGCGGGGCGCACGGCGGCGCGCTCGCTTCCGATGTGTTCGACCATTGAGGTGAAAAGATGTTTCCACGAACCAGTCGTTACTACTCCGTCGAGATTGTGAAATACGTGACCGCCGATCAACGAGAGATCGTTTATCTGCGCCGGCGTTTTCTGCCGCCTTCGGCGGGGGCGGTCATCATCGCCGAGCATATGGTCACGGAAGGCGACCGGTTGGACAACGTTACGGCGAAATACCTCGGGGATCCGGAGCAGTTCTGGCAGGTCTGTGATGTAAACGACGCGATGCGGCCCGATGAATTGACCGAAGAGATCGGGCGCCGGTTGAAGATTCCGATGCCGACGGGAGGTCAATGACGTGCCTGATCTGGGCGTGAGATTACAACTAATGATCGGCGCGAACCGGCCACTGCCCGCTCCCTACGAGGTGATGGAGTCGTTCGTCAGTCTCGAGGTGAATAACAACGATACCGAACGCGACGGGTTTCAAATGACTTTCAGTCTGGGCAAAGACTCGCTGCTTGATTACGGTCTGCTTCGAAACCGCTATTTCGATCCTCCCAATCGGATCGCAATCGCGGTTTTGATTAGCGTCGTGCCGGAGGTGCTGATTGATGGAGTCATCACCAGCCATCAAGTCGTCCCCAGCAACCGTCCCGGCGAATCAACACTTGTAGTCACCGGCGAAGATATCAGTCTGAGGCTCGATCTGGACGCCAGGAGCAATACGCATCCCAATCAACCGGATTCGGTCATAGTCGGAAAGCTGCTCAAGGATTACGCCAAGTTCGACATCGCGCCGGTTGTTACTCCGACTTTCGATGTGCCGATCGAGGTCAACCGGGTGCCTTCGCAACAGGAAACCGATCTGGCTTACATCCGCCGGCTTGCGAAACGCAACGGATTTGTCTTTTACATCGAACCGCTGCCCCTGATCGGAACCTCCCAGGCGTACTGGGGGTTGGATAACCGGTTGGGTCTGCCGCAGCCCGCGCTGTCGATGAACATGGGACCGCAGACCAATCTGGATACGCCGATCAATTTTAGTTACAACGCTCTCGGGCCGGTCGCGCCGACGATCACGATTCTCGACCCGATAACCAAGACACCGATCACAATTCCGACTCCCAGCGGGTTGCGTCCTCCGCTCGCGTTGCGTCCGGCCGCGGCGCTGCGGAACTCGATTTCGCGTGACAGCGCAAACCTGGATATGAGCCAGGGCATGCTTCGGGCGCTATCGTCAACAACCGAATCGTCAGACGCAGTCACCGCGTCGGGAGAGATTGATGCGGTGCGTTACGGACAGGCGCTGCGGTCGCGGCGATTGGTAGGCGTGCGAGGCGTGGGCGCGAGCTACAACGGCAACTACTACGTCAAGCATGTGACGCACCGGATCCGGCGCGGCGAATACAAACAGAGTTTCACGCTGACACGCGAAGGGCACGGGTCGCTGACGCCGCTGGTAGTGCCGCAAATCTTTTGAAGAGAAACGAACTGATATGAACGGGCAAGGACCGCCATTCTTCGGCAAATTTCGCGGCAAAGTTACTGACAACCGCGACCCTTTAATGTTGGGCCGGCTGCGCGTGAAAGTGCCGGACGTTTTCGGCGACAACGAAAGCGGCTGGGCGATGCCCGCGCTGCCTTATACCGGAAACAACGTCGGTCTGTTTTTGATTCCCCCGACTGATGCTTCGGTTTGGGTCGAGTTTGAACACGGTGATCCTGAGTATCCGATCTGGGCCGGCGGCTTCTGGGCCCAGGGTGAGCTGCCCGTCTCACCCGCGGTTGCCGAGATGAAAGTTCTCAAGACCGACACGGCTACGATCACGATCAACGATCTGCCCGGAGCGGGCGGCATTACCATCGAAACGCAGACGGGGATGAAGATCAAGATTGACACCACCGGAATCGAGATCAACAACGGGATGGGCGGCAGCATCAAGCTCACCGGACCTCAGGTTTCGATCAATGGCGGCGCGCTGGAGGTGATCTAGTGCCGGGCTTCCTACTGCATCTGGGCGCGACCGTGTTGTGCGCGCATCCGCCGGGTCAGGCGCAGCCGGTCGTCACCAATCCGCGGGTCAGAGTAGGCGGACAGCCGATCGTGACGCAGACAAGCCAATACGTCATCGCCGGCTGCGCGCTTGCCACCGTGCCGAGTCCGCCGTGCGCCACGGCGCAATGGGTAACCGCCGCCACGCGCGTGCGCGCGGGCAGCGTGCCGGTGCTTTTGCAGGACAGCCAGTCCGTCTGCGTGCCAACCGGCACGCCGCTCAACATTATCGTTACTCAAGTGCGAGTGAAGGGGACGTGATGAACATTGACTTCCCGTTTCATTTTGACGGTCGCGGGCGCACAGCCACGACCGACGACGACGACCACATCCGCGACATGATCGAGCAACTGCTGTTCACCAGCCCGGGCGAACGGGTCAATCGCCCTGACTTCGGCTCCGGGCTGCTGAAGATGGTTTTTGCGCCGAATAGCAAGGAGCTGGCAAGCACGCTGGAAGGGGCAGTTCAGGCGGCAATTCAGCGATGGCTTGGCGACCTGATCGAATTGCAGAAGCTTAAAGTCACCGCTGAAGAGTCGACGCTCTTCCTGGAGTTGAGCTATCTGGTGCGGCGCACCAATGAGGTGAGGACAGCCGAGCTCTCGGGCGGAGTGTAGCGCCGGAAGGAAGCCCTTATGAAAACTCCTGAACTCTGTGAGGAAGATTTGCGACGGCAGTTGGTGCGCGATCATCGCAACCCGAAGGGCCATCCTGATCTCAATGGCATCGACTACATAGAAGTCAGCGAAGATCAGCACACGCTGCACGTTTACTTCCTGGCCAAAGCTCCGCACCCAATCAGCAAGAACAACATTGTTATCTCCGGCGGCCGGCGCGTAACAGGAATCAAAGCGACTCACATCGACGTATGCCGGTCGGCAGGCAAGGACCTGGACGACTGCCTGAAGATCACGGTGGATAAAGCCGGAGATTTTTCCGATTATACGCTGCGCTTTGTAGAGACGGATAAACACGGGCGCCCGACCGCTCGTCCCCTGCATGGTTTCGACCGGCGGTTTGATGAAATCGTCTTCTCATTCAAGGCGGCTTGCAAGAGTGATCTCGACTGCTTGCCGGTGCACGTATGTCCGCCGAGGCAATTGTCTCAACCCGAAATCAGCTATCTGGCAAAGGACTACTCCAGCTTTCGACAAATAATCTTCGATCGCCTTTCGCTCATCATGCCGGACTGGCGTGAACGTCACGTGCCGGATCTCGGGATCGCGCTGGTGGAGGTTCTGGCTTACGCGGGCGATCACCTCAGCTACTATCAGGATGCGGTTGCCACGGAGGCATATCTGGACACGGCGCGCCAGCGAATTTCGGTGCGCCGTCACGCCCGGCTCGTCGATTACCTGATGCATGAAGGCTGCAACGCGCGGGACTGGGTGTTTGTTGAAACAAAAGGATCGGGAGTCACTCCAGTCGAGCTCAAAAAGAACGAGATTGCCTTCATCACGCTGCGCCACAAGGCCCTCACGGGAGCCTCGCGAATGCTCACGCCGGAGAAGTTCCGTCTTCTTAACCTTCGGCGCGGCGAATACGAAGTCTTCGAGGCGATGGGACCGGAGAAAATATCACTGTTTGAGGCGCACAACGAGATTCCTTTTTATACGTGGGGCGATTTCGAGTGTTGTCTGCCTCGCGGGGCAACAAGTGCCACACTGGTCGATGCGTATTGGCCGGTTAAGCCGCCTTCGTCGCCTCCGGATGATTGCGGCGACGACTACCCGAATGACCACGCGCCTGAACAAAAAGGACACCCCTACAATGAAGACAACCGGGACCAGTACGTCTCTGAGGACAAACAACACCACCACGACGACAAGCATCACGAACCCTACGGCGATGACAGCCAATCGGAGCCGAAGCGCAAATTGAACCTGCTCTGCGGCGATGTGCTGATCTTCGAGGAAATCATCAGCCCGGGGACCGGCGAAGCCGCGGATGTTGACCGGGCTCATCGGCACGCCGTGTTGCTCACGAAAGTCACTCCCGACATAGACCATCTCACCGGTCAGCCGGTAGTCGAAATAGAATGGGCGGCCGGCGACGCGCTTCCATTTCCGCTCTGTCTGTCAGCGATCGGCAACGCGCCGGACTGCGAAAGACTCGAGCACGTTACGATCGCCAGAGGCAACATCATTCTGGTCGATCACGGCCGGACAATCGGTCGCCGAGTTGTGGACGATGAGGATCCGGAAGACCTTGGGAGCGTGCCAACTCACGAGACGCTGGCCGAATGCTCTTGCACCTCTTGCATACCCGAAGTCGCCGTCGTACCGGGCCTTTTCAGACCTCGTCTGAAACAAGGTCCCCTGACGTGTGGTCAGGCGCTTCCGCCTTTGAATTTATGTGCGTCCGACTCATCGGACGATCTGGATGAAGACCCTTGTCCAAAGGAAGAGACATCTGCCACAAGCCTGCTGCTGCAAGACCCGCGACAGGCGTTGCCGCAAATCACGCTGACAAGCTTGCTGGCCGGCGATGTTGTCGCGACCGGCTGGCAACCACGCGCCGACCTGCTGTCCAGCGGCGCCGATGATAATCACTACGTTGCCGAGATGGACAACCAGGAGAGGGCGCAATTGCGATTCGGGGACGGCGAGATGGGGCGCGCTCCACAGCCTGGGGAACATTTTGTTGCGAGCTACCGGGTTGGCAACGGCGCTGAAGGCAATGTCGGGGCCGAGGCAATCTCGCACATTGTTCTCAAAGTCAATCTCAGCGGAGTCGGAGTCGCGCTGCAGCCGCGCAACCCGATATCCGCGGCAGGCGGGGTAGAACCCGAAACAACGGACCGGGTCAAACTTTTTGCGCCTTACGCCTTCCGCTCAACTCTGCAGCGCGCGATCACCGCCGAAGATTACGCAGCGCTTGCCGGCCGCCACCCGCGCGTGCAAGGAGCAACAGCAGTTCTTCGATGGACAGGGTCCTGGTACGAAGTAGTTGTGGCGGTCGATCCAAAAGAGAAGGCCGAAGCTGATGAAAAACTGCTGGACGAAATCGAATGCATGCTTCGCCCCTTCCGCCGGATCGGCCACGAGGTGAGAGTGAATAAGGCCACTTACGTGCCGCTCGACATTGAGCTGAAGGTCTGCGTCGAACCCAGCTACCTGCAGGGTCATGTAAAGGCCGAGTTGATTGATCTGTTCAGCAATCGCTCGTTGGCCGACGGTCGGCTGGGATTCTTCCATCCCGACAGGCTCACTTTCGGCGCGGGAATCATGGCCAGCAAACTGGTGGCGCTCGCGCAATCGGTGACTGGAGTTGAAAACGTCGTAGCGACCAAACTGCAGCGCCTGGACGAACCCGCCGGAAGGGAGCTGACAGACGGCATTTTGAAGCTCGGGCCGATGGAAATCGCGCGGCTCGACAACGATCGGCAGTCTCCCGAAAACGGCAAGATCAAATTCAAGATGGTGGGCGGGCGATGAGAATGAAACATAAGACGCAAATCCCGGAAACCTGCGACTGCTGCAAGGGCGTGGAAGTTCTGACGCCGGTCGCGATCTTCAATCGACCGGGGCTCAATGCCATCGTGTATCGCGCCGGCACACACGGCAGTTTTCTGGAAACGATGAAAGCCCGGCTGTCGAGCAGCGAATTCCCGGAGCTCGCGGGATTGACTACGCGCGAGAGCAGCGATGCATCGATCGCGCTGCTCGATGCGTGGGCGATCGTGGCTGACGTGTTGACGTTTTATCAGGAACGAATAGCCATCGAAGGTTTCCTGCGCACGGCAACCGAACGCCGGTCTATTCTCGAGCTCGCGCGGCTGGTGGGGTATCGCCTTCGCCCCGGTCTTGCGGCCAGCGTCTATCTCGCATACACGCTGGAGCCGACTCAGCAGACAACAATTATCGACATCGGCAACAAAGCACAAAGCCTTCCAGGCCCCAACGAAACGCCGCAGGTCTTTGAGACGGCGGAAAAGCTTATCGCCCACTCCGGTTTGAATTTGATGAGACCGCGACTAACGCATTCGCAGGTTTTCCAAAGTGCGGAGCAGCTCATCAATCCCACCGTGACTCTCAAGGGCGTTGCGACTAACCTCCGGTCAAATGACGTATTGCTGCTGGACTTCGCGATGATAAACACAGTTCAGTCTGTGACTGCCGTTTATCGCGCGGATGAAGTCAGGGCGGATCCCCAGCTCGACCGAACGACGGTGAAAGTGAGTCTCCAGGGGCAGGCGCCGTCCCTCGGCGGGTTGGGGGCGGTCAAGCCCGTGTCGGCTCAGGCTGTCGAAGCCCTGACCGCTATTGCGAACAAGTATCTGGAGCTCGACTCGTTCGGCCTGTCCGACAAGTCTGTCATAGTCCAGCGAGTCACTACGCGGCTGGAGAAGCTGAAAAAAGACGTGTCCGGGCTTACCGAAGATGAGGATCGCAAGAGACAGGCTCTTGCAGCGCAGTTGAGTGAGCTAATCCCGGACTTGACCGGGGAATATGCCTTCGCTTCCGCTCGCGGCTACGTGAAAGTTTCTCCGTGGCTGTCCGGGATGAAGCACGAGCTGGAAGAGACGCAGTCATTAATAAACTCGGTGCCGACCACCGAGACCGTTCCTGCGCCGCCGGCAACTACCACGACGCCCTCCTTCGTTCAACTGTTCCAGTCGTTTAAGGACCCGCAGTCGAATCAACCGCGCAACGAGGTGAACCTTGATCGGAAAGCCGGACAGATTCTTTCTCAGAAGTCCGAGTTTGTCGCGCAGGCCTATGCCGCTCTTCAACCAAAGGCGGCGCCGTTTGTGAATTCGGTGCTGGCCAACGCAAGCTCGATTCAGGTTGTGCCGCCCTCGCCGAAGACCCCTGCGGCGGCCGGCTTGAGCAAGGTTCAAGCGTTGCGTATCAAGGCTGGACTCGCCGGGCGCAACCTTCCGACAATCATAAGAGAAACATCCGATCCCGATGGCGGGAAGGTCTCGACGAGAATGTCACCGCCGACGCTCCGGGACTATGTGGCCGCTCTTGAGGACGCCCACTTTCCGGCAACTGTTTCGCAAGCGCTGGTGTTTGTCGCGCTCGATGCCCAGTACGATCAAATCAAGGCTGGCAGCACAGTTGCCATCGAGCGTCCGGTTGTAGGTTCAGTTGCGGGAGTTCCGGGCGCCTTCACGAGAACCATTCACAAGGTCACTGCGGTTCGAAACGCATCTCTTAGCTTCTTTGACGTCTCGTCGGTCTCGACTGTGCTGACTCTGGATAGCCCATGGCTAAGCGCCGATGAGGTTGGCCAGGCTGCGGCAACCAACTCGCTCATCACTAACACCCTGGTTTTTGCCCAAAGCGAGGAACTCAGCCTGGCGGAGACAGACATCACCGATGACATAAGCTTCGCTCCCGACGATTCCGATCCTGTAATTGAGCTTGACGGGTTTTATTCAAGCCTCGAACCCGGCCGCTGGGCCATCATTTCAGGTTCGCGCGTGGTTCGCGATACGCAGACCAAGGAGGCAAAGGAAATCAACACCGGCGTCGAGGTCAGCGAGCTTTTCATGGTGGCTGCGGTCGTGCACGAGGCGAAGACCTTTGTGGGCAAGGAGGCGCTGGAGGTGAAGGGCGAGAAGCTGCATACGTTCATCCATCCGGCGAAGCCTCTGGCCTACCGATACAGACGCAGCACAGTGAAGATCTACGGTAATGTGGTTCGCGCGACGCACGGCGAAACACGCAACGAAGTTCTCGGCAGCGGAGATGGCAGCAAGATGCTGCAATCGTTCCCATTGCGCCAGCCGCCGCTTACTTACCTTGCCGCGCCTACTCCTTCGGGCGCAGAAACGACGCTCGACGTGCGCGTCAACGACGTGCGTTGGCGCGAAGCCGACAATCTCTTCTCGCTCGAGGGGCTCGATCGCAAGTACATCACGAAGACCGACGACGAAGGCAAGACGACGGTGATCTTCGGCGACGGCCAACACGGGGCCCGGCCCACGACAGGCGTCGAAAACGTCAAGGCAGTCTATCGTTCAGGCATAGGCAGAGCGGGCAACGTCAAGGCCGAACAAATCAAGCTGCCGATGACCAAACCGCTCGGCGTCAAAGGCGTCATCAATCCGCTGCCCGCCAGCGGTGGGGCTGACAGAGAGACGCGAGATCAGGCCCGCCGTAATGCTCCAATCGGGGTTCTCGCGCTTGATCGGTTGGTGTCGGTGCAGGACTACGCCTACTTTGCGCGGATGTTCGCCGGCATAGCCAAAGCCAGCGCCCGGCGCCTTTCGGATGGCGCTCGTGAAGTCGTGCACCTAACGATCTCTGGAGCGGGAGATATTCCAATCGATCTGACTTCTGATCTCTATCGCAACCTGGTTGCCGCCCTGAAGCGTTTCGGCGATCCGCTTCAGCCGCTTCAAGTCGAGGCGTCCGAGCGGGTGCTTCTGGTGGTCAGCGCACAGGTCAAGTTGCTTCCCGATTATCTGTGGGTAAGCGTCAATGCGAAGATTCGGGCCGCGCTGTTTGACAAGTTCGGATTTGAAAGCCGTGATCTCGGTCAGGATGTGCCCCAGAGCGAAGTGCTGAGCGTGATTCAGTCAGTGCCTGGAGTGGACTACATCGATCTCGACTTGCTCGATTCAGTGAACGAAGCAAAGCTCGCAGATCCGGACTTCGGAGCGAAGCTCACATTGAAGTCGCGAGTCAACGCAGATCTGGCGAAGCTGAACGGAAATGACATCTTGCCTGCTCAACTGGTCTTCCTGAGCCCAGCAGCAGCCGACAGCTTGATTCTCGGGGAGGTCGCATGAACGGTATCGGTGAAGAAACTCCTCAGTCGCTCGACCGGCTCTATCAGTTGCTGCCGCTTGTTTATCGCGAGCGCGACGAAGTGCTCGGAGGACCGCTTCGTGACCTGTTACGGGTGATAACCGAGCAGGTCAACGTGGTCGAGGACGACATACGGCAGCTTTATGAAAACTGGTTTATCGAAACCTGTCAGGATTGGGTAGTTCCCTACATCAGCGACCTGATCGGCTATCAGCCGGTTCACGAAGCAGGTGAGCCCGGCGAGGCGGCTACCGCGCAAGGACAGTTGCGCAACCGAATTCTGATTCCGCGCCGCGAGGTCGCCAGGACGATTCAATCGCGCCGGCGAAGGGGAACTCTTGCCCTGTTGGAAGAGCTGGCTTTGGAAGCCGCCGCATGGCCATCGCGCGCGGTCGAGTTTTTCCGGCTGCTCAGTTTTACTCAGGGTATCAACTCGCCACACCTCGAGCGGGGCCGGCTGGTTGATCTGCGAAAAGCGAATACGCTCGACTTGCTCGACGGCCCCTTCGACAAGCTGGCGCACACGGTCGACGTTCGCCGCATAGTCTCGCGTTTCAGAACGGGGCGTTACAATCTGCCGAATGTCGGATTGTTTGTCTGGCGACTGAAAGAGTACCCGGTTACCGTGGGCCAATCCGCCTGCCTTGAAGAAGACGGCATGCCTCACGCCTACACCTTCAGTTTCCTGGGGAACGACGCTCCGCTGTTCGCGCGCACAGAGCGGGAAACTGATCCGACGCACATTGCCGATGAGACAAACCTGCCGGAGCCGATCCGGCGACTGGCCTTCGAGCGCGACATCAAGTCCGCGCAAAAGCGAAAGGCAACAGCGAGTCGTTATTACGGCGAAGGCAAGAGCCTGCAAATCTTGATCGGCGATCCAAACGGCGGCAAGACGCCCATACCGGTCGCCCTGGATCGCATTGTCCCAGCCGATCTGAGCGATTGGAATCGTTACCGAACTCCGCGGGGCTCTGTCGCCGTCGATCCGGTTCTCGGCCGCATCGCGTTTAACCCTGAAGAGTCGCCTGCCGGAGTGTGGGCCTCGTACTACTACGGTTTCAGCGCGGATATTGGCGGCGGCCAATATCTTCGCCAGCTCCGGCAGCCCGGCCAGACCGGTCTGTTCACCGAGCTGGATTTCAAGAACTTTGTCAGCCTGGCAAATAAGTTGAAGCTCCCGGTCGGTCCGCTGAATCGCTATCTCAGTGAGCAGCTCTCTCCCGAGACGAAGCAACTGTTGAGCGACAACGACGTCTCGGATTCGATGCCGGATAGTTTGCGGAAGACCATGGTTGCGGCCTTGATTGAAGATCTGAATCGGGAGCTCTTCGACCAGAAGCTCTACGACGAGGAGCGCTTTAGCGGGATCACCCTGGATCCGGAGATCGAACCTGAAGTTACCCAACTAGTAGTCCGGTTGCTCGAAGGAAGGCTGCGGCGCGAAGAACTGGGCCGTCTCAATCGGCTGCTGCTGGAGCAGGCATACAAAACAGAACTCGCGGAATATATTCGCCTCTACCGCGTAGGCGAAGGCTCTGCGTTCGCGAGTATCGAAAAAGCGATCGAGCGGTGGGGCAAGGACAATCCGCGGAGCGCCATAATCGAGATCACCGACAACGGTGTTTACTCCGAGCCGCTGGATATCAGGCTCAAGCGAGGTCAGAGCCTTCAAATCCGCGCGGGTTACCGCAAACGTCCGATCGTCTATCTGCACGAGCAGTACAAGAACCGTCCGGAATGGCTCTCGGTCAAGAGCAAGTCCGGTGGCTGTTTCATTCTCGATGGGATTCTTGTAACAGGGCGAAGCATGCGGGTCGAGGGAGCGGTAGAGGAAGTGCGTATTCGACATTGCACTCTGGTGCCCGGCTGGGGCATCGGTCCCGCTTGCGACCCCAAGCGCCCGGCCAAACCAAGTCTGGAGCTATACAAGACCGACTGCCGGGTGATAATCGAACACAGTATTATTGGCTCCATTCAGGTCTTCAAGGACGAGGTTCGCAGCGAACCGCTGGAGATCAGCGTCAGCGACAGCGTGCTTGATGCTACCAATG
This sequence comes from Candidatus Onstottus arcticum, assembly GCA_038040485.1. GTDB lineage: Bacteria > Acidobacteriota > Blastocatellia > UBA7656 > UBA7656 > Onstottus_B > Onstottus_B arcticum. The sequence goes on along the minus strand of JBBPIE010000006.1, from coordinate 96,116 downwards.
ACGAGCGAGAGGCGCTTGGCGCGCCGAATTGGCCACGCGCTCATGCCGTGCTGCGCATCGTTCGGAGCACCGTTATCGGCCAGGTCGAGACGAACACCATCGCCCTTGCTGAGGATTGCATCTTCACCGGGAAGGTCACTGTGACGCGCCGGCAAACAGGCTGTGTGCGTTTTTGTTATGTGCCGCCCCACTCGGGCACGCCTCGGCGCTACAACTGCCAGCCCGATCTGGTTGAAGCGGCGGTCAAGCTGGCCTTGGACAAACCCGAACAAGCTGATCAGCGGGACCAGGCCCTTCACGTTGAACGCCAGCGTGTGCGGCCGCGATTCAACAGCGTTCGATACGGACGGCCCGAGTACTGTCAACTGGCGGCAAGCTGCGCCCCAGAAATTACGAGCGGCGCCAGTGACGAATCAGAGATGGGTGTTTTTCACGATCTGTTTCAGCCCCAGCGGGCGGCCAATTTGCGCGCCCGGCTGGACGAATTCATGCCCGCGGGATCTGAGGCGGGAATCATCTTCGCCAGCTAGGAGGAATACAATGAACGGCGATCTTTCACGTGTCACATTTGATCCTTCGAAACATTTCACCCGCCTCGTCCTTCAGCAAGGCAGGGTGCAGTTGGATGCCGACTGGAACGAGCACACGGCGATCCTGCTCCACTACATGCGGACGTTGGCCGCTGATCTAATCGGGCAGCACGGCGGGCCGGACGATTTATTCAACGACAAAGGGGTGCTGACAAAGAGGAACTGTGGCTTCGGCATCATCGCGTTGAGGGGCAAGGCGTTTCTGCCGCCTGGGCGAGTCAACGACGAGGAGCAGAAGATGCTCACGCTTTCGATCAACAATTCCCAGTTCCCGTTGCGAATCACAAAGGGTCGTTACTACGTTGATGGCTTGCTTTGCGAAAACGAGAGCTATTGGCGCTACTCGCAGCAGCCGGACATCCAGCTAGCCAATGATAATCAGATAAGCCGTCTTTCCGGAACGAGCCTTCTTTACCTCGACGTCTGGGAACGTCATATCACTGCTCTGGAAGACCCGTCTATCCGCGAAGTTGCGCTCGTTGGAGCGGACACCACAGCGCGTACGAGGTTGGTATGGCAGGTCAGAGTTGGACCGTCGCTGTTTGGCAAGGACGACTGCAGGACGTTCAACAATATCTGGCCTGAACTGATGAACAAGCTTCAGCCTCCTAACCGCGGGCGAATCCGGGCTAAAGCAAAGGAGGATGACGCGCCCGATGCTGACGCGTGCATCACTTCACCGGATGCCCACTATCGTGGGATGGAGAATCAGCTTTACAGGGTAGAAATACATCAGTCCGGTCCGGCACTGAATGCCGCGGGATCCAATCGCGAAACTGCAGCGACGTTCAAATGGTCCCGTGACAACGGAACGATCGTCGCCGCACTTAAGAGGAAAGACGGAGACCATTTGATCGTCAACGGTCTGCGCGACTTCTCACGTTGGTTTGCGGCCGGCAACTGGGTTGAAATCACCCACGACGCGCTTGAGTTGAACGGCATGCCCGGAACCCTGGTCAGACTCGCCGGCGTCGAAGGCGAAACCCTGACGATTGATTCCCGCACCGCATCGGGGACGGTGTATGAACCGCATTCCAAATTCAACAATCTGCAGGTTAGCAATCTGAAAGTGCGCCTCTGGAATCATAAGCAACCAGAAGACGCGTTACTCCAGGACGGAGCCATAACAATCGAAGAAAAAGTTTGGATCGAGCTGGAAGACGGAGTGATGATCTGGTTTGAACCGGGCACGCCCGCCATGCAATATCGCAGCGGCGATTACTGGTTGATTCCGGCGCGCGTGGCGACCGGCGACGTCGAATGGCCTTCTGAGTTCGTTGATGATCATGGTAAATCCATCGAACAGCCGCGAGCATTACCTCCTCACGGGATCGAGCATCATTACGCGCCACTGGCGGCCATAACGGTCGAGCAAGAGCAAGTCACCAATGTAGTTGATCTACGCCACAAGTTCCCCGCGCTGGGAGTTTGCAGTGTAGATACACCGGCTTGAGCTGCCCTGGCGACAGTTCCGGTGCGCGTGATCGGGCCCTTTCTGGAAGCCTGGTTCATCGCGGCCGCGCAGCAAAGGCCGCAACTCAATGGAGTTGTTGTGGCGGGCGATTCGTTGCTTTCTTGTGAAAAGACGTTGCGTGCGCTAATCCGGGCCAGATCAGAGCGCGCTTCCAAGCAACTCGCCGAGGCGCTTGCGGCAACTGCGGCTTAGCATCAGCTCCGTGCCGTCGCGCAGTATCACTCGATACTCGTTGTGAAACCACGGCTGGAGTTCGCGCACTCGCTCGATGTTCACGATCGTCGAGCGATGGATGCGCGGGAAGCGCTTTGGATCGAGCTGAGACTCGATGCTTCCGATCGCCTCGCGCAGAAGATACGACTCCTTTCCAACGTGAAGCCGAACATATTTTCCCTCGGCTTCGATCCAGTCGATCTCTTCGGTTTTGAGAAAGAACGCCCGGCCGCCTGCTTTTACAACGAGGCGCTCGAGGTGAGAAGACCGCGCTCTGAGTTCTTCAAGCAATGCGAGCGCCTGCTGGCCCACGTCGCTAGTTCGATCAGTCAGCAAGCGGGCCTTCGCGCGGTTTAGGGCTTTGTCAAAGCGCTGACGATCGAACGGCTTCAGCAGGTAATCGAGCGCGTAGACCTCGAAGGCTCGCAGCGCGTACTGATCGAAAGCCGTTACGAAAATGACTAGCGGCATAGCTTCCGCGCCTACTGCTTCCAACACCGCGAAGCCGTCCAGCTCCGGCATCTGCACGTCGAGAAAGACAAGGTCGGGCCTGAGCTCGCGAATTCCGGCGACGGCTTCGCGGCCGTTGGCAAAGTCTCCCGCAATCTCGACCTCGGCGTAGCGCGCCAGCATACGCCTGATGCGCCGGCGAGCCAGGGGCTCGTCGTCAACGATCAGCGCGCGGATTCTTCGCGTGTCAGTCACCGAGCGCGGCCTCCGTTAGAGCCGAACGCGCTGCGGCCGCGTGAAACGGAAGATCGAGAGTCACCTGCAATCCGCCCTCAGGCGCGTCCGCCATCTCAAACCGATGACCCGCGCCGTAGAGTTGCTCGAGCCGCGCGCGCGTGTTGCCGAGCCCAAGACCTTCTCGCAGCTTGCCGCCCGAGCTTTCAAGCGGCGCAAGCCCCGGCCCATTGTCTCTCACCAGAAGCAGGAGCCGGTCGCCGTTTCGCCTTGACGAAATCTCGATGCGGCCAGGCTCGCTGCGCGACACGATGCCATGGCGAATCGCGTTCTCGACGATTGGCTGCAAAAGCAGGTTGGGAACTCGAGCATCAAGCGTCTCGGCGCTTATCTCGAAGCTCACGGTCAGGCGATCGTGAAACCTGACTCGCTCAATCTCGAGGTAGCAACGCAGAAACTCCAGCTCCTCCTGAAGCGTGACTTCCTGCGCGCCCGAATTCTCCAGCGTCATCCGCAGGAAATCTCCAAGCCGCGCCAGCATCTCGTCGGCTGCGGCGGGGTCTTCATCCAACAGCGCCGAGATCGAGTTTAGTGTGTTGAACAGAAAGTGCGGATGAAGCTGCATCTTCAAAGCCTGCAGCTGCGCCTCGGTGATCCGAAGCTGAGCTTCCGCCAACTCAGCCTTGAGCCGCGAGATCTTCAGCTCTTCTTCCTGGTAGCGGTGGTAGTAATCGACGACGTGGCTGACGAGCAGAATCGTGCCATAGCTCATGAAACCAACCGGCAGATTGAAGAAGATGTCCGACTGATAGAGTTGCGGTATCGAGGTGAATTGCCGATAAACGGCTACGTGAAGCAGCCAGCAGACAATCAGATAGACCGCGCGATGAACGAGCGATAACAGCAAGCAAGCGGAGATGTGAACCGCCGAGCTGCGAAGATAGCTGCCGCGCTCGATTCGAAACCGGCGTGTGATCTTAAAGATGACAGGTGAAAGAGCCGCCCACAAAAACCAGTAGGGCAGCTCCCAGATCAGCATCTCTTTTAGCGACGGTTGCTGCTTGAAGATGGCCACGTAGTGACCTGCGAAGAAGTAATAGTTGAGCGTGAAGGTCAACCCGACCAGCGTCCAGCCGGCCAGAATCGGAAGCCATAGTCCCCAGTGGCGTCGTATCACGCTCGTCTCCTTTGCCGGCCAATTATACTCGCGGTTAATCTCAGGAAGGAACCACAGATGAACACCAATGAACACCGATGAAGGGCGGGAGAGAGAGCATCTCAGGTTCATCTCGTTGCACATTCTCGGAAGCGTGAAAACGCTATGCACGAAGCCTCTCGTCTTGACGTGCGGGGTGCAGCAGCAATCACCGATCTTGCCCACAATGTTTGTATCGTTAGGCGCTCCCGCGATAAAGAAAAGGAAGTCCAAGATTTTCAGTCGCGGGGCATGGCGGTTCCATCTGAGGTTCTCGAGCGCCCCGACGCTGTACTCATATGCGACAAGAACCGTGAGGGCGAATGGGAAGGCCGGCATCCTCTTTGGTTTCATCTCGATTCGCTTCAGTACCTTGAAGCGAAATCTTCCGTCCCCACGCTGTATGTCCGACGATTGAACACCGCAGAGTTTCAAACCGGCCGGTTGTGGCCCTATCCGCAGGATTACGAGGAGGTTTGAATGAGCCCCCATCAGATTCTCGCAAAGCTGAAGACCGAAGGCGTGATTCTCAAGGTAGCGCGCGGTCGTCTCCTCGGGCCGAAGTCGATGACTAAAGCACAACGCGAGCTGGTCAATTCAAACAGAAGTGGGCTCATTGCGGTTCTGACTAACCAATGCCCGAAGTGCGATCAACCTCTTCGACTGACGGAGACGAGTAGGTATTTCGAGCTTGAATGCCCTTCCAGCGGGGTCCACTACTGGGAAGTCGTCAACAAGCGACCAGGCCAGCCGATGGGGTTATTCGGTCCGTTAGAAGCATCGGATACGCAAGATGAAACGCGAGCGTAGGGAAAGGAAAAGGGCCACAAATGGTCGAGTACGTGACACGAGAATTAGCGCCCACGGCGATCTGCCGAGCGTCGCAGTGTGGTTCGAAACGATTCGGGGAAGGGTCAGTATTCGGATGAGCGCGGACGGGTTGTTCTTGCTTCAAAACGTGGTCAGCGATGCGATTAACCGACTGCCGGTCGATTCCGGCGCAGCAACGGGCGAGGAAGACAGTACTGAAGCTGAGACTCGCGACGGCAACGGCAGACAGATTTGATTCCAGGGGTCCAGGCGATGAGCGCGTATTCGACAAGTGAATCAGCACAATTGGTGGAGCCGCCAATTGAAGAGATTGCCAGCGAGGTCGCACTGCTGCTGAAGCGTCGGCTCGACTCTACCGATATTCTGCGGCTGCTCCAAATTGTATTCTTTGACGTGAATCAGGCTGCAGAGTTGCTCGGTGTCAAATCTAAAACGATCCGGGCATGGGTGAGCGACGATGTCATCCCATATCGTAAAGCAAATGGAAAGGTCCTCTTCCTGTTGGCAGAGCTTTTACTTTGGACCCTGCCACCAAACGACAAACACACGCGACATAGACTGACTACGGCTCAGGCTTGTAGATTGCCGGTGCTAAGTTGGCTGCGGCCTGCGAAGGGAGCAGGCAATGAGTGTACACAAGCGTGGTTCGCGGTGGTGCTATTACATTAAGATCAAGGGCACCCGCTACAGGGGAACGATCCCCGAGGCCAGAACCAAGTATCAGGCGCAACAAGCGGAGACGAAGATTCGAAACGAAATCTTTGAAGGTAAGTATGGCTCGTTTCAAAGCAACAAAACCTTCAGAGAGTTTGTTGAGAAAGAATTTCTACCGTGGTCAAGGGAGAACAAGCGATCCTGGCGAAACGACTTCTCGCGGATAAAACCGCTGCTGGCTTTCTTCGGCTCGAAGAGACTGGCGGAAATCAGTTCGTTTCTGATCGAGAAGTACAAGATCAATAGGACCAAGACAATAACCGAGCGCGGTACGAAGCGCTCCCCAACGACGGTCAATCGTGAAATTCAACTCCTTTCACGCTCTCTATCAATGGCAGTCGGCAGCGGCGATCTCCGGGCTAACCCCTGCTTCGAGGTTAAGAAGTTTAAGGGCGAAGTTCGGAGGAAGCGGTACCTTCTACCCGATGAGGAGAGGCGGTTGATGCGGGCCCTCATCGGTCGTAAAGCCCATTTGCGATTGATCGTGACGATAGCTCTTAACACTGGGATGCGTCGCGGCGAGATTCTCCGCCTCAGACGGCAGGACATAGACTTTCACCGTGGCGAGATACACGTAACGAGGACCAAGACCGATGAAGACCGGAACATCCCGATGACCAACACACTTACTCGCGAGTTGACTGCGCACTGCGCAAAGCTGAAGTCGGATTACTTGTTTGAGAATCCAAAGACCGGCAAGCCAATCGGCGACATCAAGAGAGCGTTTGTCACCGCGTGCGAAGGTGCGGGCATTGAGGGCTTATGGTTTCACGATCTGCGTCATACCGCTGCACCCAGAATGGGAGAGCGAGGCGTGGATCCGTTCACGATAGCCGAGATCATGGGGCATTCGGACATCAAGATGACTCGGAGCTACACGCATGCGACGGCTAACGCGAAACGTGCCGCCGTAGCCGCGTTAGAGCGGGCGAGCTTTGAAAGTGGGCCACAAAGCAGAGCAGCGACCAGTGCTGGCCGCTGTAGGGTAATGCTAAACTGTGGAAAGAAGGTTGATAATGGTAGCGGCGGGAGGACTTGAACCTCCGACCTTGGGGTTATGAATCCCACGCTCTAACCACCTGAGCTACGCCGCCATCCCGAGTATCAAGCTTACCTTCTGGCTATGAAAATACCGCATGCCTGCGCATCGTGTCCACGTCACCCACTGCGCGCCCAGGGCGAGCCATGAAAATCTGGCACGGATTGCGAAAGGCGCTATCTGGTCGAAGCTACAGCGCGCTACCCAGAAGTTCGCCGAGGCGCTTGCGGCAACTGCGGCTCAACATCAACTCGGTCCCGTCGCGAAGTGTCACGCGATACTCGTTGTGAAACCACGGCTGAAGCTAGCAGCAGGCACGGATGCCTGCGCTCCCAGGGAACACAATTCGGTCACCTTAGATTGAAGTCCACTTCTACGGTCGTCCAATAGGCAACCGGTCGTCCGCCCCTGGTTGCGGGTCGGAATAGTATTTGAACCACGGCGCGAATGGCTTCTTCATTCAATCCGTCCGGGAGCCCTCTGACGATGGTCACCTGCCTAACCGTTCCGTCGCCGCTCACAAGAACACGCGCTCGAACAGTTCCCTGGATCTTGTTCTTGCGCGCTTCTTCGGAGTAGTTGGGACGCGGTGAGTTCAAAGCGATCGGCTTCGTGTCGACCGCTGTGACGACATCGCCACCCGGTCTTCCGCCAGGCCCGATGTAGTCGCCCCCGCCCTCTCCTCCGTTGTTTCCGAGACCGAAGCCCGGACCTCTACCCGGCCCGACACCTCCTAGGTCACCGGTGCCGACGCCTCCTTTTGTTCCAGGGCCATCTGAAGGCGGGCCCGGTACTCCATTCAGTAACCCGGTCGGAATCGCTTCGTCGCGTCTGAGATTCTGATAAGGGTCGCCTAGCAGTTTCTCAATCTCCGGAAGAGCGGGAGGCTGAATCGTCGGTCTTGTGGTTGGCGCCATGAGCGGACTCTCGGCTTCGAACGGCGGCGGCGCGCCCTCCGACGCAGGGGTCTCGGCTTCATGACCGCCGCCACCGCCACCGTGAGCTTCTTTGTCGGACTTCGGCAGCCAAAACAGCGGTGGGTGCGCGGAGCCGACGAACAGCGCGTTGTCCTTTCCGGCAACCGCGGCCTGTCGAGCATTGACGGACCACAGCACCAGCGTGACTCCGAAGAAGATCGTGTAGAGCACAATCGCTATCGCGAGTCCGAATCTGAAAAGCGCTTTGCGGCGATAGCCGCCGAAGGCATCACCGCCTATTGCGCTCGCGAGATACTGCTTTGGATTTGCGCGCAGCTCGCGCGTGGCTTCGATGAACTCAAGAACCAGTCGTTTGACTAACGAAGGCTGGTCTGAAAAAGCAGGCAGGCTTAGAACGGCTTCTCGCATATTCCCTCCAGCAGCCCGATGCCTTAGCACGGATCAGCATTGTAGGCTCGTGGTTACGAGAGGGAGAGACCCTCTACCAGTTCTGTTCTCGACGATTGTTTGGTTTGAGCACTTCCTTTACAGAGGTGGAATGAGTGCGGCCGCCGAACTTGCAGGCAGCCGCGTGCTCAATATTATGTCTCCTTGCTTGCTCACAAAGGACAGGACAGAAATGACTGGCGCCGCCGAGAACGATCAACAATCGTTCTTGTAGTCCCTGGTGTCTCTTGGTCCTCCTCGTCCGCATTGCCGAGAGTTTATCGGGACTCAAGCATTTGACTAAAGCTGCTTGCGAGCGTACAAGATTGCATCGCCTGGAGAATTCGACACGCTCTAGTCGGACATCTTCCCTTGGAGAACCAATGAAACCGAGACACCTTCTCTTGAAAGTCGCCACCATCGGATGCTTGTTAGTGCTTCCAGCGCTCGCGGACGCGCAAGGCAAGCTTGCTGACTATGAACGAGCCGGCGAGCTTCGCAAGAGATTCCAGGAGCTGGCCATCAACGTCCCCGAGCGAGCCACCTGGATTGAGAATACCAGCCGCGTTTGGTACCGGAGATCCACAAAAGACGGAAACGAATTCGTTCTGGTTGACGCTGAGACGCGAACAAAGAAACCGGCTTTCGATCACGAAAGACTAGCCGCGTCGCTGTCTGCCGCAACCGGCGAGAAATACACAGCCGGGACTCTTCCGTTTACGGCGATCACGTTTGTCGATAGCGAGCGCACTCTCGAATTCACAGTCGGAGAAACCCGTTGGAGATGTGACCTTTCGGACTATACGAACAAGAAGCAAGGCCCGGCGTTCCCAGGTTTCTTCTCGGGCCGTCAAGTCCTGCTGGGCCGCACGCTTCAGCCGTGGGGAGGCTCTCAACAAACCATGCCGCAGGAGCAATTCAAGCCCTCGCCGGACGGCAAGTGGGAAGCCTTCATAAGGAACTACAATGTGTTTGTCCGGGCAAAGGGTGAGAAGGATGAGTTCCCGTTGAGCTTCGAGGGGTCGGAAGGAAACTACTACGCGGCGTTCTCGATAACGTGGTCGCCTGATTCGAAGAAGCTGGTCGCGTATAGGATCCAGCCCGGCCATAGACGCAAGATTCAGTACGTGCAGTCGTCACCCAACGATCAGCTCCAACCTAAGTATCTGACGCTTGATTATGCCAAGCCGGGAGATGCGCTGGACATCGAGCGGCCGGTTTTGTTTCAGCTTGAAGGCAGGAAGCAGTTTGTAATCGACAACGGTCCATTCCCTGATGCGTTTGGCTTGACCGCGCCGGTCTGGCGAAAAGACAGCCGCGCGTTCACCTTTGAATACAACCAGCGCGGGCATCAGATCTATCGCGTAATCGAAGCCGATGCGTCAACCGGGAAGACTCGCGCGGTTATCGATGAGCAAGCCAAAACCTTCTTCTGCTATTCCGGTAAGAAGTATCGCTACGACGTCGCCGATGGGAAAGAGGTGGTCTGGATGTCCGAGCGCGACGGCTGGAATCACCTTTATCTGTTCGACGGCGTGACCGGTGCAGTTAAGAATCAGATCACGCGAGGAGAATGGGTAGTCCGCGGTGTCGAAAAAGTAGACGAAGAGAAGCGACAGATATGGTTCCGCGCCAGCGGCATGTACAAAGGAACAGACCCCTACTTCAATCAATTCTACCGGATCAGCTTCGACGGCTCGGGGCTCACTGCGTTCACCGACGAGGACGCCAATCACACCGTAAGCTTATCGCCCGACATGAAGTTCTACGTCGATACCTGGTCGCGCGTGGACCTTCCTCCTGTTTCGGTTCTTCGAAGCGTCGCCGACAAGAGCATCGTCCTGGAGCTCGAGCGCGTTGACATCACGGAGCTCGCCAAATCCGGATGGCGCGCGCCTGAGGTGTTTACCGCGACAGGACGCGACGGCAAGACCGGCATCTGGGGAGTGATCTACAAACCGATGAACTTCGATCCGGCGAAGAAATACGCAGTCATCGAGAATATCTATGCGGGACCGCACGACTCATTCGTGCCGAAGAGTTTTAGCGCGCATAACCAGATGCAGTCGCTCGCCGAGATTGGGTTCATCGTCGTTCAGATCGATGGGATGGGCACGTCTAACCGTTCGAAGGCGTTCCACGATGTAAGCTGGAAGAACCTTGGCGACGCGGGCTTCGCGGACCGAATCCTCTGGCATCGGGCCGTGGCGGCGAAGTACGCGTACTACGACATCAGCCGCGCCGGGATCTACGGAACATCGGCCGGCGGCCAGAGCTCGCTTGGAGGGCTTCTGTTTCATCCCGAGTTTTACAAGGTGTGCGTGTCGTCAGCCGGCTGTCACGACAACCGCATGGACAAGATATGGTGGAATGAACAGTGGATGGGCTGGCCGCTTGGACCGGAGTACGCGGCTTCGTCAAATGTGACGAATGCGGCCAAGCTTCAGGGCAAGCTTCTGCTCATCGTTGGGGAGTTGGACCCGAACGTTGATCCAGCGTCCACGATGCAAGTGGTGAACGCGTTGATCACGGCTAAGAAGAAGTTCGATCTGCTGGTTATCCCCGGCGCGCCACACAACAACGGCGGTCCGTATGGAGACCGGTTGAGATACGATTTCTTTGTGCACCATTTGTTAGGGCTCGAGCCGCCGGATTGGAATGCTGTCGCAGAGAGCAATACGGAAGGGAAATCAGATCGTTAGAGGTAACTCAAGATCGTGAGAGCCCCTGCACAAGGGAGCGCTCAGGTGTGTTGTGCATGAAGATCATGGATCGTTAGTGAGGCCAAGAGGTGAGATCACATCGAAGAAGCGGTGCCTTGATTACCAGGCGAAAGTTTATTGAGACGGCAGCGTCGCTTGGCGCGTCTCTGGCGTGGCGTTCAGCTTTCGCCCGCGATTCCCGGATCTCGTGGCGCGAGCGGCGGGATCTCTATCCTCAAGGCGTAGCTTCCGGAGACCCGCATGCCGACAGCGTGATTCTGTGGACTCGACGCCCGCCGGCGGAGGGCAGCGAGGCGAGGAATCTGACTCTCGAAGTCGCCGCCGACCCGGCATTCCGACGAGTGGTGGCCAGCGCCAACGCGAAACTTTCCTCCGACACAGACTGGACCTGCCGAGTGCTGGCCGCCGGCCTCAAGCCTGCCCGAGTCTACTATTACCGCTTCACGGACGAGCATGGGTTTGGAAGCCGGGTCGGGCGCACGATCACGGCGCCGTCCGATCGGGACAGCCGGCCCGTGCAGTTCGCCTTCGTGAGCTGCCAGAATATGCAGCAAGGCGCCGCGAACTCATACAGACGCATGATCTGGGATGACGAGCACAGAGCGGCGAACGATCAGCTCAGCTTCGTGCTCCATCTTGGCGATTTCGTTTATGAAGTGGTCTGGTATCCCGAAGACCGTCCGCAAGGCATGTACGCGCGGCGCTTGCGAGACCTGGTCCGTTTCGCGAGTGGTGAGAAGATCGATGACTTTCACGTGCCGACTACTGTGGACGACTACCGTGCGCTATACCGCGCTTACCTTTTAGACCCGGATCTACAGGATGCCCGCGCGCGCTGGCCGTTCGTCTGTATGTGGGACAACCACGAATTTTCATGGAAGGGATGGCAGAGCCAAGAGTACTTCAGCGGCGTCGGGGTCCGGCCGGCGCAGACTCGAAAGGTTGCTGCCAATCAAGCCTGGTTCGAGTATCAACCGGCCAGAGTGGTCAAACCCGGCAATCGGCTTGTCGATCGTTATGACGCGCCTGCCGTCGCCGACGCGCCCATTGGAGACTTTGACGAGCACGGACTGGGCCGGGAGCCTGGCAATGTTGCCGCGATTGATAGCTTGAAGATATTCCGCGCCTTGCGATGGGGCCGAAATGTTGAGTTGATTCTCACCGACAACCGCTCGTTCCGATCGCAGCCCGTAATGGATCGACCCGAAGCAGCTCCGTTTCAAGCCAGAGGGTTTCCCTACGTCCTTTCTCAAGACGTTGTCGAGGTCCTGGATGCCGGCCGGGCCTACAACGGGGGCGCGCCGCCGGAGACGATTCGTTTCAACCGAGCAGACCTGCCTAATCCACGAAAGAACGCGCCGCCGCAGTCTATGCTCGGCGGCGCGCAAAAAGCGTGGTTCTTAGGCCGGCTGCGAGCTTCGAAGGCGAAGTGGAAGTTGTGGGGTAATTCGGTCGGCATGCTCGAGTGGCGAATAGACTTTCAGAACTTGCCGAAGGAGATCGGTCCGCAGTGGCCCACGACCGGCTACGCTCAGCTCGGAAGTGACGACTGGACGGGCTATCGTACCGAGCGTGCCGAGATTCTTGATGTCGTCAGGCGCGAGAGAATCACCGGTCTCATTTCGATCGTGGGAGACCGCCATTCGTTTCAGGCCGGCGTGGTGTCGGCTTCGTTGCTGCCGAAGCTCTTTGCTCCGGTGGCTGCGGAGTTCATCACCGGCTCGGTTTCAGCTCCGGGTCTGTTCGAGGCCGCGGAGTACGGGCTACCCAAGGACCACCCGCTCCGCGCTGTCTATCTCTACCAGCCGTCGGGAGAAGATCGAGTCAGGCCGGCTGTGAACGTCTCGATGATGCACGGTGTGCGTTCGAGCCTCGCGTTGCAGAGAACTGGCGATACGGGCCAGGCGATGGCAGAACGAAACCCGGAGGTCGCGCCTCACCTTTCCTTCATGGATGCGGGCGCGCACGGCTATTCAGTAGTGCGCGCCCGCACCGAAGAGATAGAAGTCGAGTTCGTCTGCATCCCTCGCCCAGTGGAACGCAGCGAAAGCGCCGACGGCGGGAAAGTGGTGTACCGGGTTGCGCATCGCGTTAAGCGGTGGGGCCACGGCGTGGCTCCGCGATTGGAGCGGACATCGCTTGAGGGCGCCCTCCCATTGGTTCTGTGATGACTTGAAATAAACGGTAATTCTCATGATCGCCGAATCTACTCTTCTGCGTCTGGAAACTCAGCTTGAAGTGATACCTGTTCTCTTGAACGGGGCTACTCCCGAGGCTGTGTTGTTCAGTACACGTTCAGGAAAGTGGTCGGCCCATGAAAACCTCGCGCACTTGGCTCGCCACCATGCGGTCTTCCTGGAGCGGCTCAATCGCATACTCGCCGAGGACGCGCCGGAGCTGGATCGGTACCGCGCAGAGAACGATTCGGCCTGGTCTGAATGGTCTTGCTTGTCCACGGACGAAGTGCTCAGTCGCCTCAAACATCTCAGGGCGCAGATCATTCGTTTTATCAAGGAACTTTCAGAGGACGAAACCAACCGAGTCGGCATCCACCCGCTTTTTGGGGAAATGCGCCTTTCTCTGTGGATAGAGTTCTTCCTTCTTCACGAGGCGCATCATCTCTATGTGGTAATGACGCGCCTCGGAGAGGCAAGGAGCAGCCTTGCCAAATGAAGCGCTGGAAAATCAAAGTAGCAGAAAGGTCGCGATCCGGCTTGCAACCGTGTCGGATGCGCTCATGCTGGCGAAGTCTCGATATGCCTTTCGTTCGAGCATTGGATCGGCGCACGAAGATGAAGAGGAGTTCGTCAGGCGTTGCGCTCCGTGGATGCAGGAGCGGCTACGCGAAGGCAGCCCGTGGAAGTGCTGGATAGGTGAATGCGATCAAATGCCAGCGGGCCATCTGTGGCTGCAGATCATCGAGAAGATTCCCAATCCAACAATTGAACCGGAGTACCACGCCTATCTCACGAACTTCTATGTTCATGAAGAGGCACGAGGCAAAGGCATCGGTTCGATGTTGTTGTCGGCTGCGTTAGCCTGGAGCCAGACTCACGATGTGCATGCAGTAATCCTTTGGCCGACCGAGCAGAGCCGATCTCTGTACCTGCGGCATGGATTTGCGGTTCGGGATGATCTAATGGAGTTGATTGTCGGAGCTATTGGAGGAGCGCGTTGATTGCGAGATACGGGTAGTTGGGGTTCCTTCGCATCATCTTGCTTGAACACCAACGCGTCCGCTCCCCGATTTAGAACTGGGGGAGCGAACGCCACTGGTTAACCGGGTCCGATCAAACGACTGGCTATCGCCGAAGTCTCCACTGTTGATTAGCCTGGTTGGCGTAATCCCACAACTGGATGTTAGCACCGTCTTGTCTGCCCTCCCCAGTTACGTCGAGACACTTGCCGTTGTCCACGCTCACGATCCGGTAGTAATCGCTGCCAACCTGCTCGAAGCGCCAGCGCTGTTGCGCGGTGCCCCTCCAACCCTGCTGGATGATGTTTGCGCCGTTGTTGTCCCGGCCGCCCTGGGCTGTGAGCGCCCTGCCGCTTTGCCGGCTGATGATGGCGCTTTCGCCGTTGCCGAGGTCTATGACATCCCAGTTTTGATTGGGTTGATCGGCATAGCTCCATTGCTGGATGTTGGCGCCATCCCGATTGCTCCGCTCAGTCACGTCCATGCCTTTGTTGCTGTGGCGGTTCATTATCGGTCCGGAGTAGCTCACGCTGCCGTTAGGCCGGTTGCCAGCACCGAAGCCACCACCGTTGCCGTCTCGGTCGTCACGGTCGTTGTTGTCACGGTCGTTGTTGTCCCGGCTGTTGTCATCGCGACGATTGTCGTCGCGACGGTTGTCGTCGCGACGGTTGTCGTCGCGACTAGTGTCACGGCCATAGTCGGTCCAGCCGCTTCTTAAGGCGTACGTCACGCCGGACACACTGCCGTAGCGGCTGCGATTGTTGACCATTGCTTCGTAGGAGAAGTCTCTCGACCTTCGATCGTTGTCGCGCGAGCTTGTGTAGCGTGAATCGTTGGTCCGTGAGAAGCTCCCCGTTCCACGAACGCGAACTGCCGTTCGCGACCTGACATCGGTTTGAGCGTCGGTGTTAAAAAGCACGGTCAGATTGCGCCCGCCCTCTTGAGTGATGATGCGTTGTCTCACGGCCCGTTGAGCCTGATCGATCGCCCGATCCTCCGAGCCTTGTTGGGCCAGGACCGCACTAAGACTGCCGCCCGCCAGGACAACCGCGAGCAATGCGAAGGCCGGCAGAAGCATTTTTCTAACAATGTGTTTCATGATTTCCTTTACAGTTGCAGATTGACTTCGAGCCAAGCCGGGCTGGCATCGTCGAGCTGACAAGCTGCAACTTGAAACTTGCCCCTCTATGTTTATGATCAATTCGAGTGGGCTGGCTGCCAACTCGCCCAGACGCCGGCTAGGTCTCTTTCGTCTTTTTGCGCTTGAGCGCAGAGTCGATCTGTTCTTCGACCGCGAACTTGGGTTCTCCCATTACCTCCGAGATCTCGCCGATCAGCAGCTTTCTCGCCTTTCCGAGTGTCACGGATTCTCCAACTGTTAGCGACCTCGTATGGCCTAACTCAGTCAGTGATGCGACGACTTCAGCGAGGTCGTAGGGCGACCCGGAGCTGAACAGTTTCATGTTGTCCGTTGCGCGCTGCTTCCAGCTATCCGCCGTCGTGGCTGTCTTCCTTAGATGGGCCAACAGCTTAGGAATCTCCGACCTTTTCATCAGCAGCCGGACGCCAATGGCCCGAGCTTTTTCTACCGGCACGAACAAGTCGCCGCGGTTGTCGTCGAGCACAGTCAAGTGGTAGAACATCATCACCCTGGCCTCGACGACTCTCTTGACGACGCGGCCGATCCGGCACGGACCCTGACCCGGATAGATCGCCTTATTTCCAATTGTCAGCGCGCCTCGACTTCTACCTCGATGGTCCGGCGCAAGGCTCTCGCCCGATTCACGAGCGCTCATGGATAAAGCTCCCTTCTAACCCGCGTTTCAATGTTCGTGATCTCGGCCAGGGTCAGGTCAAAGCCGCTCTCATATGGCTGCGCGAACTCGTGTTGCCACTCCCGACGAACCGCCGCCATTTGTCTCCAGTGATAGCTTTCACTGGGGTTGCCGGACGTGTCAGTCAAAATGGCTGACGCGGTGGGAGCGTTGGCAATGTGTCTGAGTTGTCTGTTGGTTCTTCTCATAGTGTGCCTCCATCTAACTCCACCCGAGCATACGCGATTGCCGGATCCGCTTCCGTCCAATATTGGACAGACTTGAAATTAGGCTGCGATTTGGTGGCACTTATTTGTGGAACAGTGCAAGGCGAGAAGGATCGCGGTCTTGGCAAATTATTTGCGACCAGTCACGTGGCCGAAGGGGTCAACGCGCTGGACCGCACGTTTGACTTGATGCTTCGAAGGGATCGATCACTCAATCGCTGTGAGCAATCCGGCCGGTCACGAAAACCGTCAGCAGGAGTGCGCTAGCTTCAAGCGCCTCGAGGTCGTGCGCAACCGGCGCGCGGGTGACTATGCTGAACCGATAAAGATTTCCGGGGTCCGGGATCCCACTTCTGGCGTTAGATTGCGGACCGGCGCCCGCTGAGCAGGTTGAAGATCAACACTACTACTGCGATCACGATCAACAGGTGCACCAGGTTGCCGCCGATGCCGCCGATAAAACCCAACAACCACAGAATGAGAAGAATTACGAAAATCGTCCAAAGCATTGCAGGCCTCCAAGTTTGAGTCTTCGTTTATCAGATTGTGCCGACTGTGCGCCGATGCACTAGTCGACGTGAGCTTTGCATTCACAATGATACGCTCCCTGGCGAGGGACTTCTGTTCAATAGTATACATTTTTGAAAAAAAGAAGAGAGCACGTGCAAAGGAGCGCATGCCTTACCTCCAACCTATCCAGGCCCGGGACCACCTAAAAAGACTGCGCGTTCATTATGATTTGGTGCGGGTTGACCTTTTGTCGCCGTTGCCGAAGGCAGGCCTAGAGGATCGATGCAAGGTAAGCAGAGAGCTTCTTCTCCTTGATGATCAGATGGTGTTCGGTGTTGTACTCAATGAGATCGAGGTTTCGAAACCGCTGCATAAACACGCTGATCCGCGGCCGCGTTGTGCCTACCATTGTAGCCAATTCTTCGTGGGAAATCTTGACCTCGATGCGAATGCTCCTTGGGTCTTTCTTACCGAGCTTTCTGGCGATCTGCAACAGCGTTTTCCCCAGTCGCTGTTCGCTATCAACAGTCACCAGGTTGGAGATGACCTGCTGTTGGTCTGCAACCCTCACGGCCAGATACTTGATGAAGCCTTCCAGTAGAGCGTCTTTAGCCAGGCGCGAGAGGAACTTGTCACACGGGATCTCCTTCAAGAAAGACTCTTCCATCGCGGTCGCTGTTTCCAGCCGGCCTCCAAGCCCGGACAGACACAGCTCGCCGAAGACATCTCCCGCGCCGTGGATGGCGAGCATGCACTCTCTGCCTTCAGACGAGACCATAACCAGCTTGATCTGCCCTTTTTCGATGAAGTATACAGTCTCGCGTTCATCGCCAGCCGTGTAGACATGATCGTGCTTGCCGACCTTGATGGCGCTCGAGTTCTTCGTTTCATTGAACAACGACCCCTGCATTTGTTCTTTGAATTGATCCGACTGAGTAGTTCCCTGATTCATACGTCTTTCATCCGCTTCCGCCGATTGTCTTTTGCCAGCCAATGCTATCGACTACCCCAGTATACGCCTCCGATCAAAGAGGCGCTGTTCAATATTAGACAATTGTGCAGTTTTGCGCGTTTGGAAACAGAACCAGCGATCCTTCACAACAACCGGGCTTTTCCTCAGTATCCGATAGCACTGACGTGCACATGAGGCCGCAGCCAGCCGCTGGCTACGACCTCAAGAATCAGTCCTGCAGGTCAGTGGGTTCATACTTTCTCAGCGAGACAGTCCATAAGGTTGTCGTTCATGTTCTTGTCGCTGAGGAGTAGCTTGAACGGTGTTCCATCGGCCCCTTTGATACCAACCGCACCCTTTCTTGATGTGTTCGGCGCGAACGTCTCCACGAGAGCCTGCCCTTGCTGGTTGCACTCGTTAACCGAAGCTACCACCCGGTGATCGGACTGCACGTCTTCGAGGAAAATCGAGCAGCCATCAGTTTTCACGAATCCCACGCCGCTTATCGTGAATCCATCAGCGCAGCGAGTAAACTCGTACTTCCCGCTTCCCGTATCGAGCACCATGAAACTGCCGCTTGCATCATCTTGAATGCTTATAGTCTGGTTGAACGGAGCCGGCGGACCGATTATCACTATGGGCTTTTGAGCTAGAACGGAACCACCCGCTGCTAGAACTACTATTCCGCAACCCAGGAGTAGCTTTCTCATAGTTATATTCATCATCGATAGCTCCTTTGAATTGGTGAGCTATTGGATTCAGATGGACTGGAGAATTCCAGAGAAGCTGACGAAAAGAGGAGCTAAACTCGGTTCATTGCAATAGTACAGACAAGACCCTGACGAGTCTGTCCAGTATTAGACAAATCTGAGAATAGTTCGGCGGGAATCCCAGCCCGGTTAATTCGATAAGACTAAACAGATTTCCTGTGCAGGTTTCAATATCCCACGCCGACGCCGGGCCGGGGTCTCAGGCAAGCCAGTGAGAATAAATGTGTGAGTGTTGATTCTCCGGGTTTTGCTATCTGTGGATCAATCGGAATCCACTGTACCGTTCAATGAAACGCACAGCGGTCGTACCCGGTCAAACGATCATACTCGACTGGCAACTCGGACGCCGTTACTTGCCCGCCGGGTGCATTACAAATGGTGCGTTCATGACTTGCCCTGATTGCTTATTCGCTCGAAATCCAATCTGGCTCTATCGGCTCTTGTTGATCGGAACTCACGGACCCATAACCGGACGGTATCTACGATCGGAGCACCAACTGGGGGCTGTTTAAGCTTCTCACTTAGAGACGACATACCAGCCTTGATTAGCCGGACTTTCACGGTTGCCCCTCCCCGCTTGTGGTCACGGCCAGAGCATTCGAATCGACATTGCGCACATTAACGATAGCCCGAGCGGCTGATTCGGCGTCGGCCTTTTGCGCAGAAGTGCGCACGCGGCCCGTCAGCTTTACTTCGCCGTTGTAAACGTCGACTTGGATCTGCTGAGTCTTCAGGGTTGGGTTATTCAGGATGGACTGCAACACCGCGGCTTTGATCTCAAGGTCCGGGACATACTGCTTCTCCGGATTTGCCGCTTGAGTGTTTGGCTCGACCTCAAGGTTGTTCACAACATTTGCGACGCCTTTGGTGCTGCGAGCGATCTCTTCCGCGACACGCTTATCACCTTCGGTCGGCACGTGGCCCGTTAGAGTTACATTGTTGTCCTTGGTGTCAGTGTTGTTGGCTGAGGCAACATGAATGTCGAAAGAAGCGACCTGCTTATTTAGTGCGAGGGCGCTCTTGACGGCAGCGGTCGTGCCCGCATCCTCCGTGTAATCCTTCGCGGCGTTGAAGTCCGACGAGATGTCTCGATGGCGGTAGCCGTAGACATAATACACCGCACCCGCGATGATAAGGACCGTGACAACGGCAGTAATAGTTGATCTGGATCGCATGAGTCCTACTCCTGTTGGATGGGTTTGGCGGCCGCCCATCGCATAAGTCTTACACTGTTACCTTGCGGTGCGCGACCAAGCGAAACGCACCATTGATTGCGAGATGAATCAAGACATAAACAACGAGCGCGAACAGGTAAGATATCCGCACTTGAAATGCACCGGACGACGGAGTTCCCACTATGCGTTCGAAGGGCGCAAGCAGCGGCCGTGTGAGCGCGCCGATAAACTTAACGAACCCATTGCCGGCTCGAGCGCCCATCAGTCCGAGCATGAACTCTAAGGCGATCAGACCGTAGATGAGGTAGAAAAAGTAGTCGACTACTTGTGAAATCCGCGCTGCGGTTCTGCCGCGCCCCAGCTCACGTTCAGTATCAACCGCTTCGTGCACCGACTTCTGTTTTAGCTCTTGAGCCACGCCGGCCACCTCGGCAGATTCCTTTGGCTCCGCCCGCGCAGACTCTCGCTTGATGCGAGCATTTACATCGTCATCAATCGAGGCCTTGACCTCTTGATGGGATGCGAGCCTGCGCTCTTCGTCTAGCAGCACATTAGTCTTATCAACGCCTTCAGTCATGGATAATTCTCCTTCCAGACACCTGATCGATCAGAGCTGTTCTAAAGCGACTTCAGATATTCGACCAGATCGTTCTTTTCTTGCGCCGCGAGTCCCGATTTGAGGAGGCTGTTGTAGTGCTCGACAACTTCGCCGAGCGTTGCAAACCGGCCGTCGTGATAGAAGCCGCCCTTGGTGTGCGAGAAGAGTCCCTTGAGCGGCGCTGTGCGATAACGATTGTCGGGTGAACGCGCAGACTGGAAATCGTCGATGCCGATCTCTTCGGCAGTGTGCATATTCCAGCCCGGCTCGGTAAATAAGGGCGGAACATGACAGGTCGCACACTTCGCTTTGTTGTTGAAGAGTGCTTGGCCTCGAGCGGCGGCTGTACGGTCGAAACTGCCTTCAGGGGCAACTGGCGCAGGGATGGCAAGCTGGTAATAGTGAAGCGCTGCAAGCTTCGCAGTGATTAGATCAGGAACGCTTCGCACATTTGCGAAACCTGCTTTCGCCGCTATCGGGAACTTGACCGGATCGTTCAACCTCGGATCGAAGAAAGTTCCCTGGCCGTGCATCTCGACGTTCGCGACGAACGCATTCCAATATGTGGTCGAACCAAATCCGGTTGACGTGCCGAGGTTCACGCCCGCAAGACCGAACGCCGGCGGGATCAACGTAGCCGCGGACTTTCCATCAGGACGAAACGCTTTGCCGTCCAGCAAAATCTGAGCGTCGAATTTTCCGGGCCCCCAACTGTTGAGGACTGTTCTGAGGGTCGCGGCGTCGACACCAAGGAGATTGGTCACAGCACTCAGATCGGGAGCAAGCGCGACAATTGCGCCAACATTGAGATCGCGATTGGCCCAACCATCCAGCCGATGGCCAATACCCGGAGCAAATGAGTTATCAACAGTCGAGTGGCAGAGGGCGCAAGAAATACCCATCGACCTTAGACTTCCATCTTGATTGAAAGAGCCGATAACGCCTACCACCGCATTTGCTTTGAGCAATGCAAGGGTCGAGGCGGGGTCGTCCAGATTGACCTGTTCTTTCCTAAGCGCCTTTTCAAGCGATTTTGGGAGCGCATCGACGTCTACTTTCAAGCCAACGGCGAGGGCCGTCTTAGGGCTGACGCCCGGCCCTACGCCACCAAACACCGACCCTGCTATCGCCTGGTGGAGCTTGAGGGTATTTCCCCAGAAGGCTTCATCGCCAAACGTGTCGAAGCGAAATATCTGGCGGCCCGCATCCACCATCTGCTGAGCGTTTGCGTTGATCGCCTCGGCAAGCTTCCTCTCCTTTTGAGCGTGAGTTCTTTCCGCGAATATTGCGAGCAGCGCAATGGCGGCTAGGAGTGTTACTGACAAAGAAACCACTCTCTTTGTGCGTGCAGGACTAACTCGGCGGTCGCTTCTGGCTGACATAAGAACTTCCTCCATTGATGTGCCTCAAACACCCGCAATCGCTTACTCACAAATACCGGCGCCTCGTAAGCAACCCAAGTATGGCAACGAACACCGCGGCTCCAATAATCGCCCAGACGATCGGGAAGCTCGTGTGACCGATTGTCAGAACATAGATTTCAGGTAATCGAAACTGTTTGACGGCCCAGCTTCCAATCAGAGCGCCGATGAAGCCGATGGCGATCGAGGTCAAGCACCCGCCGCGTGAATATCCAGCGAGCTTTTGACCGATCACACCCACGAGCCCGCCGACGATCAGTAGAATGATTAGACTTTCAACGCTCAAGTTCATATCTACTCCGCTCTTCTACTGCCAACAGCACAATCAATGCTGTGCTGCTTAACCTGATTGAGGGAGCGCCGTAGGCAACTGGTGAGGCGCGGCATCCCGACCAATACACGGTTCTGATTATGGCGTGACCACTTTCTTAGCAGCGTGCTTTGTGCCGCGCCCAACGTGCCTGCCGGCGTGGCCCATGTGTTTGCCAAAGCGCTTGCCGCCGCGAACGACGCGGCCACGCTTTACATTCTTGCCGAGGCTTTTTCCGGCCTTGCCGACTTCCTTACCGCCTTCCGTCATCTGTCCTTTGGCTGTCGGCTTGCCCTGCGTGTCCTGCTGGGCGAACGCGGGCGGCGCCGCCACAGCGAGGAAAACAACCGCGGCCGTTGCTAGTATCATCTGCGTTATTCTGACCTTCATAATCGATAACCTCTTTCAACCAAGATTTGTCCGATTCGTTCTGATGAGTTCATCGCATCGGCCGTTCTTTCCACTTAACTCAAATTGATGGCGGCAGGCTCGAGGGATGCGTCGAGGGGAGGCACTCTAAAGGCTCTGCACAGTATCAAGAGTGCGGCTTCAAGCATGAGTGCACCGACCGCCACCGCCACTCCCGTCATCATCAGCCCCATCCCTACAGCAGTAAGCTCCATCATCTCTGTATCTCCGACCTTCAGCCGGGCCAGCTCTTTCGTCACTGACTGGAGCTGGGCATGGTTCTGGAAGGTATTCCGAACTGCTTCCTGGTCGGCACAGCCTTCGCGCCGAGCGACACACTGTCCCTTGCCGGGTCTTCTGTTCTGTTTTTCTGCGGGTTCAAGGCCTTACAGCGATGTCGTTTATAACGCTTTGGACTCCGCTGACTGTCCTGGCAATCATTTCGGCTCGCCTCTTGAGATTCTCAGTCGGCACATCTCCGCTCAGCGTCGCCGTGCCATTACTAACCCTCACATCAATTGTCTGAGACCCTAACGCCTCGTCGTTTTTCAGCCGCGAGGTCACGTCTAATTCAGCACTGGCGCTTGAAGGTGCAACCTTCGCGTCTATTGGCGCGGCCTGCGTGGGACCCGGCACGGGATACGGAACGGCCACGGTAGCCGGCTGAGATGGGGGAATATTGACTATCACCGGCTGCTGCTGTGCCGGCTGCCCGGGCGTCTGCTGAGCAAGGGCGTTGTCCGCTCTCTCCTGCGCCAGTTGTTCATCACTGGTTCTTTGCTGACTGTTCAGGATCAGCATCGTGATTACTATGGCAGCGGTGATTGCTGCGACAACTAAAGCTGCGACCGTTCCGCCTGACATCCCTCGCCGTTCGTTGACTACTGAATCATACCGAGTCTCAACGACTGGCCGACTCCCAACTGGAACCTCCTCAACTACTGTTCGCTTTTCTCTATATTCACTCATTCTCCACCTCACGTTAGATTACTTCCGCTGCGATTCAACAAATCGAAAATCAACACTTCACTGGGTCCGGACCGGGAGACTAGTTTGTCATAACGTGTCGCCCGAATCCTCGTGACCCCGTGCGCTGGCGCCCCAACAACTGTAGTTCCGGTCCTTCATCCAGCAGCATAAGCACGCTGCACTCAAGATCTTTCTGTGACGAGACATAAAGCACCGGCCTGATGCCTTTTGCCGCGCGCTCGTACAGCATCTCCTCGTACAAATCGATCATTCCCGAATCTGACATGTCCATGAGAGAGTCTCCAGATCGATTTTCTCCATTCGGCGGCTCGCCGTTGCGTTTCCGACTAGATCGCCCTCCGGCGGCCGCCTAGCAGGTTGAAGATCAGCACGATCACAGCAACCACAAGCAATAGGTGAATCAACCCGCCGCCCACACCGCCTAGCAGCCCTAGCAGCCACAAAACCAGCAGAATAACCAAAATTGTCCAAAGCATCGCTCGCCTCCACTTAGAATGTCCTTCGTGTCGGGCACCCAAGGCGCTATTCCCGACTCCGGTTTGCATTTCGGAAATGCTACACCTGTTCGAGATTGGTTTCTGTGCATTATGGGACATTCTGGAAAATAAACGTCAACTCAACCAGGTCAACCAGATCCGGGAGGAGCCGAGTCAGATGATGGCCGTTCATCGCTCAATCGACGGTCGGGGCAAGAGCGACGGCTAGACTCGCCGTCCAGTCTTGAAGACTTCTATCGTGTTGTGTACATTATTGACCCGAAAGGGTAATTAACAGTCATTCGATCGAGCGCCCGAACGGAGGGTTGAAGTGTGATTCAAGATTATCCTGAGACGGATCTATTCAAACAACAAGTGCGCGAGTCGCTTCAAGGCCAGGTCAAGGCCTCGCGCGCCATCAAGATCGCGAAACACTCAAACGTCTACACCGTTGGAGAACAAGACGAGATGGTCTACTTTATCGAAAGCGGCCAGGTAAAGCTGCTTATGCTCTCGTCTGAAGGCAAAGAATGTCTGCTTGCTATCCACACGGCAGGAGATGTCTTCGGCGAGTTGTGCCTGTCCGGGTTAGAGGGCCGGCTGGAAACCGCGACCGCAATGGAAGACACGCTCTTGAAAAAGGTTCCGTGTGAAAAGTTTCTTGAACGTTTGTCCAGGGACTCGTTGCTTGAAGGTTTCGTAAAGTATCTAGCCGTGCGCGTGGCAGACCAGCAGGCGGTCATCGCTAATCTCGTGACGGTTGATAGCGAACAACGATTAGGGAAGACATTGTTGCAGCTGGCCAGACAATTGGGCAAGAAAAGCCCACGCAGCACACGCATCGGGCTGAAGATTTCACACGAGGAACTATCGAACATGATCGGCACAACGCGGCCCCGCGTCAGCGTCTTTATGCAGAGATTTCGGAACCTGGGGCTGATTGAGCTCAGTGAAGAGCACTATCTAGTCGTCATGGAAGACAAGCTCACTGCTTACCTGGCATCGATTGCCTAGCCGGCGGGACACCACCCTGCCGTCGAAACTTTATTTTTACACTTGTCCAATATTGAACAGCATTGAGTCCACATTAGGCGTACTCTGGCCGCAGTTTACCAATGGGTGTACGGCATCGGCAGCAACAACATTCATTCACGGCGATCCCGAACACCCATTGGTAATGGTTCAGGACCTCAAAGCAAATTCATTCCCTGACATTTCTCGTTTCTTAATTCGGCGCCCGTAGCTGGCCTTAAAAAACATCTAGATGCACGCTCCAGGGGCTATCCATTATCAGTCTCCGGTCGGTTTCTCCCAAACTTCACGACGAATATGCACGGCCGCGGTTGCGATGCGGTCATTGGGCAGACGAAACTCTACGACACCCCTTCCAGTCCCACCATCCGAAACTATGCGAACTTCTAGTGCTGTTTCCTTCATTTCTCAACTCCTTCTTCTTTGCGACCCCAGCTTTGTAGGATCCGGCAACCCGTTGTAGGTCGGGCATACGATGCTCGCTGCTACTGAGGAGTTCGCTCCAGTGGAATTGCATTTGGTGCGGATCGAGTCGAGCCTGGCTGGAGTGAGGAAAAGCCAGCGCCCGGCTCCACTAACTCATAACAGTCAGTGGCCGGGCGCTTGTTCAAAACACCATCTTCTCAGTCTTTAGCGAATGGACTCCAAGTTGAGAACCGCCGAAAGAACGGCGCCCAGGATGGAATACTTTCCGTTAGAGTAACTGCCGTATTGATGGCCGCTGCCAAAGCCATCTTCATAGCCCCGGCGGAAGCCCTCGCGGAAGTAGTAGTTGTAGTCGCTCTGGTCTACGTAGTAGCCACTATACCCGTAATTCGCATCCTGGTAGGCATACGAGTCTTGATAGTTGGACTGCCAACGATCCTGCCGGTCTGCCTGTCCCGAGCGAAAGCCCTGTTCATAGCCGTAGTTGACAGCCTGCCTAAGCATGCTCGCGCCGTATTGATTGGTCTCGTAGTAGCTGCCGCCGCGAGAGTACCGATAATTCGACGGCGCATAGAAGTACAGATTGCGATTGGTGTTGTAGCTGCGCTCGTTCTGAAGACGAATCTGCTGCAAGCGCGACCAGTACTGTTGCTGATAACGGTACTGCGCCATACGCCTCTGTTGTTGTAGCTGCGACGTTCGCTGTTGGGTGAGTTGCTGCTGCTGTGACCACTGTTGACGGTACTCTGTCTGGCGCCGATCCTGTTGCTCAACACGCTGCTGCCGACCGTTAGCCGAACGCTGCTGGTTAGCCTGAGCCTGTTGCTGGCGCTGTTCTGCGGCCTGGTTCTGAGCGGCTTGAGTCTGCTGACGCTGCTGCTGTCGCTGCTCAACCTGCTGTTGGCGCTGCTGTTCACTAGCCTGCTTCTGGTCCGCAGCCTGCTTTTGAGCAGCTTGAGTCTGTTGCTGACTCTGCTGCTGTTGCCGCTCAGCCCGCTGTTGGCGCTGCTGTTCAACCCCCTGCCTCTTCTCCGCAGCCTGCTGCTGAGCAGCTTGACTTTGTTGCTGGCGCTGCTGCTGGTTATTAGCCCGCTTCTCAGCCGCTTGAGACTGTTGTTGCTGCTGCTGTTCAGTGGCCTGCTTCTGAGCCGCCTGATTCTGTTGCTGACGCTGCTGCGCGGCCTGCTTCTGAGCTGCCTGATTCTGTTGCTGGCGCTGCTGCTGGTTATTAGCCCGCTTCTCAGCCGCTTGAGACTGTT
>JBBPIE010000006.1:0-69625 GCA_038040485.1 Candidatus Onstottus arcticum | reverse complement strand
TGTTGCTGACGCTGCTGCGCGGCCTGCTTCTGAGCTGCCTGATTCTGTTGCTGGCTGCGCTGCTGTTCCTGTCGAGCCTGGGCCTTTTGCTGCTGCTCTTGAGGCTGCTGTGTGGGCGGCTGCTTATTGCCCTGCTTCTGGGCAGGCTGTTGCTGCTCAGCCTTTTGCGGCGGAGCCTTCTGCTGCTCAGTCTTTTGCCGCTCGGCTTTTTTCTCCTGTTTTCGTTGCTGCTTATCCTGGCCCTCCTGCGCGTTGGCCGGTATGCTCGTTCCGATCAGCAACGCCCCGCTGATTACAAGCGCGACGACGACCCGGTTCAAGATATTGACTTTCATTTGAACTCCTTTTCCTAACAATTAGATCGCTCCGCACCAGAATCAATCGAGGCTTCGCAATGGAACGATATCAAACGAATGATACGCCCACTCTTCCGGGGTTTCTGTTCACTACTGTACAGTTTCAAAAAGAATTGTCGTTTGGAGGGTACGGGCGATGTGGCGCTGCCGCAGCGCACTATTGAACAGAGCGGGAGGGATTGGCACGATCGGCTTGGCGGGCAGGCGGCCTGCCGTGGCACGAATGGTCTGAGTGAAGCTGAGAAGAGGACTACCTGAACTCTCTCTTCCCAGCCATCTCATAGCTCGGAGGCGATGACCTCGGCCAATAGGCTATGCGAAGTTAATAACGTCGCGAGTCGCCGTAGCCGCCGCCGTTGTTGCGGTTGTCAACTTTCGGCTTAGCCTCATCGACTTTTAGCGCCCGCCCGTGCAGGTCTTGCCCGTCGAATTTTTCTTTGGCTGCATTAGCCTCCGCCTTCGAGTTCATTTCGACGAAGCCAAAGCCCTTCGACCGGCCCGTGTCTCGGTCCGTTATCACCTGGCACGATTCCACCGAGCCCACCTCGCCGAACAGATCGCTTATTTCATCGCTGGTTGTTTCGAACGAGAGATTACCAACAAACAATTTAGCTGACATATGATTCTCCTTTTGAAGAAAGTTGGAAGCAGGCCGAGCGGTTCGCGGGAACGGTTGCGGGCGGATACTGTCGGTCTAACAAAGTGAATGATTGACTGCTCTTCAAGCGATTGATCGTCCGGGCCATATCAGACCCGGCCGGATCTCCGTTATTTGCCGGAGAGCAAAGTTGCGACGAGAGGGCAGACGAGGCCGCCCTCTCGAAATCAAATAGCGCTATCTAACTCAAGCCTTGGCAGCAAGCTTGTGCAGCGTCGAAGTGGCAAGTTCGAAGGTCTCGACCTTAGGAGTCCCATCAACGAACTTCGCCAGAACCTTCAGAACCTCAGGATAGACCGCGCGGTTGTAGTTCTCGCAGGTCTCTTTTGTCTCCCAGAAGCTGATTGCTACTGCTTCCAGGCGCTCCGGGGCAACGAAGCTGATTTCATCGCGAAAACCCGTCTGCTTGCGAAGCAGGGGAAGAATGTCGTTCTCAATCAAGAGGTTGAATTCTGGCGCGGTAGTATTCGCTTTCAGTTTCATGGTCACATTACGAATAAACATTTGAGCTCCTTTGTAGGTGAGCTGTTGGATTCAGATGGACTGGATCATTCCAGCGAAGCTGAAGAAGAGAGTAAGCTATGCTCGGTTCGTGGCAACTCTACGGAGAAGCTTGAGGCTTGTCAAACTGCGGATGGTGGAATCGGCCTCTGAAGCATCGAGGTGTCAAAAGAATTCACCCTCAAAGGGTCGTTTTGGTGGTGTTAGCTCGCCTGCACAAAAACCACAAATAAAAATGAAATAAGAGTGCGTGGCCGATCGATAACTGAACGAGGAGTTGAGTAACGAACTAAAGTACGCCCGGCAAGACTCGAACTTGCGACCTCTTGCTTCGTAGGCACTAATCAGGGTTTTGGCTGAGTTCGGGCAAGTTCGTCAGAGCGTTGTAAAGTTTGCTCTGGTTTGAGCTTACCGGACTCAGCTATTCTTTTGAGTGCGTCAGAGTTTTGGCCTGTTTGGAGGAGTTGGCACACCATTGGCACACCAACGTAAAAACTCGATATGGAAATCTGGAGTGGGAGCCCATCCCACCTGGCTCGCTCGACCCTATCGAGTGGGACGGCACACAAGCGTGGAACGAAGTTGAGCATGATCCCGTCGGAGACCATCAGACACAGGGTCGGTTATGGTTCATGACGTTTGCTGGCTTGTTCGCTCGGAATGTCTTCGCTGAGCTCCGAAGTGACTGTTATCCCTTCTTCGTCGAATACGCTCGCCTGTATACCCAAGATCGTCGACCTCCGCCGGAAGGGATGTGGATTGAATCCACTCTCCCGGTTCCCGTGATCATCTCTCTGACTTGGGCTTCACTGAGTGGCGACGAAGGAAGAGTTCTTCGAGACACAATACTTGTTTGGTCCACTCGGTGGAACCTCAATGCAGACTGGTGTCGCGAGCACGCGCTTAATGTCATGCTGCGCTGGCTAGGCAAGGCCCGAAGGAGTCAAGCTAATGACTACGATGAGATCGACGAGCAAGCCATAGTAGAAATGAGTTCGATAGGCCCAAGGCCCTACGAGAATCCGGCGCCCGCTGTTGGGCCTCCACCTGGAATGTTTCCCTTCCGACTCGGCGAGTCCGTCCCGTCGTACCTTCAGTTCACAGAATACCTCGCGAACGATCAGATTGAGCGCAGCCCATTGCTGTCCAACGCCAAGGCCTCACACCGAAGGGCCTTTGTAAGAGCAATCTTAGACATTGCGGTGGACTATGTCAGAAATGTGCGAGAGCAATATGAGTTAGAGCGCGGTGTGAAACTCGTAGAGGGAAGAGCGCACAATATCAGGGACTTGCAGTGGGCTGTTCTGTTTCAAGTGCTCAAGATGGGGTACACGCAAATTGCCGGTGACGATTTTCAGGTTTCGACTGTCATGAGAGCCGTAAAGCGAATGCTTGAAGCGATCGGTCTACCCGAGCGCCCGACTCGGGTCCCGGCAGACCGGCGGGGCGCAGCGATTCCCCCGATTCATGTCGACAACGTCTAAAGCGTCGCCACCGCCCGCGAATCGAAAGAAAAGCCGGAAACGAGCCCTGAACTCTGGTTCAACCTGGCTCTACATCTTTCAGCCCGATTCGAAAACCGCACCCACCCAGATTCTTGCAATAGAAGACAAAAGAAAAATGGTCCGATGCAAGTTTCTCGCGAATGTTTTTGTGCTCTCATGGTCCTCGCAGTGACACTAGGAACGCTCAAGTAGTCTCCGGTTTTTGTGTGATCACGCCACCGCTGCTGAGGGCCTCTTTCCGATCGCTAAGGGCCGCGCGGGCAGGGCTGAAAAAAGACCCTAGGAGGTTGAACCGTGAAGCTCATAACAGCCCAAGAAGTTGCAGCTCTACTAACGGTGCCGGTCGCGCGGGTCTACGAGCTTGCGCGTACCCAATCGCTACCGTGCGTTCATCTTGGCAGCCGCCAATTGCGCTTCGATGAAGAACGGCTGCATGAGTGGATCGAAAGCGGGGGCTCCGCTCCGGCGGACCAAAACGGAGGGTCGCAAAAGGGTCGAGCCCACGCCTGAGAAACCTCCCTTCATCTACCATGGGTGCATCGAAGAACGAGCCTTCACACGCTCAGCCAACCACGCTGTTGGAGTTTCTGCTGGCCTTCGTGGGCGAGAACGAGAGCGTTCGCCTTCGCGCGATACCGCCACGCAAGAGAGCCGGGTCGACTTTGAAAGTTGAGACGACGCCGAAGCAGCTAGCGATCGACGCCGCTATTCTAAAGCGCCTTCGGAGACTGAACGAAGGCCGCGGCCTCTACTTTGTGGTTAACTCTGGCGGCGATAAGGATAAAGACATAACAAGATTCAACGCTGCCTTCTGCGAGGCGG
This sequence comes from Candidatus Onstottus arcticum, assembly GCA_038040485.1. Lineage (GTDB taxonomy): Bacteria > Acidobacteriota > Blastocatellia > UBA7656 > UBA7656 > Onstottus_B > Onstottus_B arcticum. Next base: position 65,783 of record JBBPIE010000006.1, on the reverse strand, counting down.
ATAACCTGAGCCTGGCGGAACAGCACGCCTTGCTTGATGCGTTCCCGCTGCCGCCAAGCATACGCGTTGAGACTAAGAAGTCCGTTCATGCCTACTGGCTGTTTAGCGATGAGTGTACCGAGACCGACTGGCGCGACATCCAGTTGCGCTTGATCCAGTGGTTCAAGAGCGATTCATCTATCAAGAATCCCTCTCGGACGATGCGACTACCAGGCTTTAATCACCTCTCCTTGGGGGACAATGGCGAGCTTGAGTTTAAGAGTGTCAGCGTCGTCGAGTTCCATCCCGATCGTCGCTACACGCCGGCACAACTCAAGGACGCCTTCTCCCGACTATCGACCTTAGAGGCGCGCAGCAAGAAGAGTCGAGAAATGGAGGGACCGCCCGGTCAGTGCGTGTCGGAGGGTGGACGCAACCAGACGTTGACCTAGTCTTGCGGGTACGATGCGCTCTCGAGGATTGAGTGAAGACGCAATCGTAGCAGCTCTTCGGGCGGAGAACTCAGTGCGTTGTAACCCGCCGCTTGACGACCTCGAACTGACAGCGATCGCCAAGAGCGTGTCGAGCTACTCACCGGGGGAGAGCCTCCACCAGCACGCGCTCGGGGCGCTCCGTGCACTTTGTGAGGAAGCGGCAGTTGGGGAGGTTGCCGCTGCGCTCCGGGAGATGAGCAAAGCGCTCAATAGTGCAGACCGTCTCACGCGTCAGGCGGCGCGGGAAGAGGCCATTAGGTTTCTGCGGACGCGTAAATTGGTGTCGAGCCCGGCCCAGTTCGTTGATGCGGCTATGCCGCTCGAATCTCAGGTGGCTAAGGACTCGTCGCCTGCTTTTATGTTATCCGACCCAGAGCCCTGGGCGGAGCCGGTTAGCGGCGCGACGCTTCTGGATGAAATTGCGACGACTATCACGCGCTTCGTCCGCGCGCCGAAAGAGCTTGTGCGCACCATTGCCTTGTGGATAGCTTACAGCCACGCATTCGACAGTTTTGAATGTTCGCCTCTACTCCTCATCACATCACCGGAGAAGAGATGCGGTAAGACGACGCTGCTTGCTGTGTTATCTGCGCTGGTGCCACGTCAGCTCTCAGCAGCAAATCTCACGTCTGCCGTTCTCTTTCGCGGGATCGAGAAATACAAACCAACACTGTTAATTGACGAAGCCGACACGTTCCTGCGTGGCGATGGTAGGGACGACAACAAGGAACTGCGGGGGATTATCAACAGCGGGCACTCGCGGCATTCGGCATGGGTGTTGCGGACAGTAGCGGTGGGCGATGATTACGACCCGCGACCGTTCTCGACTTGGGCGCCCAAGGTGATCGCAATGATTGGCGAGCCGCCTGACACGATTGAGGACCGAAGCGTTCGCGCCCGTTTGGAGCGCATGGGCGTCGGTGAGCGAACCGAGTACCTACGGTCGGACCGGCTGAGGGAGCTTGAGCCGATTCGCTCACGCGCCGCGCGCTGGGCGATAGACAATGCCGACCGGCTAAGAGATGCCGACCCCGAGATCCCTGATGCTTTGACGAATTCTCGAATGCGGGACAACTGGCGACCACTGCTGGCGGTTGCTGACGCGGCGGGCGGCGACTGGCCACATCAGGCACGCGAGATCGCGATATTCGCCACTGGATCTACCTCGGGATCTGAGTCGCTAAAAGCAATGCTGTTGGCGGACATGCGCGCCCTATTTTGTGAGAATGCGGATCAGGTTGAATCATCGAGGGTGGTCGAGTATCTGGCCAAGATGGAAGAGCGACCATGGGGCGAGTGGCGACAGGGTAGGCCCCTTAGCACAATTGGACTTGCTAGATTGCTCAAGCCGTTCGGCATCATTCCGGCCAAGTGGCGCGAAGGCAATGACACGGTTCGGGGCTACCGACTGAAGGACTTTCACGACGCGTTCGCGCGCTATGCTCCCGAAGAAGAGAACCTCGGTGCCATCGGACCCCAGGAGCGAGTCGACACAATCGCCACAGTGCTTAAACTCAGTGGTTTAGAGGGAAGTCAGCTCGCCACCAATAGTGAGTCTGTGGCGACTGCGAGTGACGGCAAACCTCTGAACATAATTGATGTGGCGACTGTGGCGACTCTACCCTCTCTGCTCGGCGGAGAGAGTGTGGTTTTGGCCTATGGGATCAATGAAAACGGAAGTGGTGTTCACGAAACTTCGAACGTGCCGGCTGAGCGTAAAGCGCCAAAAGTCGTTGCGATTGAGGATCTCAAGACGCGCGAGGTGATCGAGCTATGACCATCGTCGGATTACTTCAAGAGCTTGCCGCGCGCGACGTGATCATACAACCTGACGGCGATGTGCTGCATGTTGACGCTCCGCGAGGGGTTCTAACGGCAGAAGTCCGAGAGATGTTGGCAAACCGAAAGCAAGAACTCTTGCGCGTCCTCTCGTCTAATCGAATCGAGATTGTCCTTTGTCTGGGCGATCAGTGTGGCAGCAAGGTGGTGCTGATTAATGGAAAGGGGTACTGCCCTAGTCATCAAATGACGATTACGGTTCACGAAGGCTCCTTTTGACGGGAGGAGGGCAGAAGGAGTGCATACCTTAACGCCCGCAGCGAACCTGCGAAGCGCGAGGCTGTCGCATTCTTGAACCACAAAGTTGGCCGGGCCTCCGCGATGCGCAGAGGGTTGATACCATCAACGAGGCGAAGCGTGGGCTACGCATCCGGCATCAAGGCGCGCGGTCCTGAATGACTGACGCGCCATTTTCCTTTTCGCTCTTGCTCGCCGTGATACTATCTTCGTGGTGAGCTGCCGTCCCTGAGTCAATAAAAACAAAGCTCACGCACTTGCCCGAACCAATCAACCCACCACAAAACGAAGAACAACTTCGGTGACATCTAAGGGAACAGAGGTGGTGCTAGTCGCGATCCAGGAGAAAAAAAGATACTAAGAACACAACCACATCCCGCGATGACTCAGAATCTTATTTGCGAAATGTTACCCAAGAGAACAGCGATTTGCCGACAGTACAAGAAATGCGGAAAGCCCAAATGCAGATGCAGGAGGGGTGAGCTGCACGGTCCTTACTACTTCTTTTTTTATCGGGTGGATGGCCGGCTCAGGAAGTTGTACATCCGCAAGGCCGATGCGGGCGACTTGTGGAAAAGCTATTCTCTCGCGCGTGACATCCGGAAGAAGCGCGCCGCGGATAGAGAGCAATTCCGCGAGTTGGGCAGGGACTTGAGGAATATCGATACGATGCTGGCGGCTTACAAGGGGATGAAATGAGGAAAGAGTTAGCTAAGGCGAATGAGATTGAGTCAATCACCGCCCTCGCTGCGAAGTCCTTCGCTCGAGTGCTCGATGCTGAGAAGCGAGGAAAGTGCCCAGTCCCAGGACGACATTGGTTCGACTCTATCGAAGATGCACTAAATGTGTCGCCCGAGGACTTGACCTGGAACGCGATCGGCCAGTTCGAAGATGAAAACCCCGGCAGTTTTGCGATGCTCTGGGAAAACGTAAAGCAGTTTGCATACGATGAGCTGGAGAGCGGCCAGCGCGCGGCCTTAGTCGCCATTGGTGACGATAGACCGATTACAAGAGCAAGGTTCCTCGTATTGCGCGAGAAGTACATTGCTGAATGGCAGCCGCGGAATGTGCTAGAAAGCCAAATGATAGACGCGGTGTGTCAGGCGCAAACTATCCGAGAGTATTGGATGACACTGGCGACTGAGCGGGTGGCAGTTGAATGCCAGGTCGAACGATTCACGATTGAAGCCCTTGGCAAGCGCCGTGATGTTACGACGCGACGCACGCGAAGAAGCTGAGAGGTGGGATAAGGTCTTCGTGCGCGCCGTTCGCGCGCTACGCGATCTTCGGCGCTACACGACTGCTGTGATTGTAAATAACCAAGGCGGACTGGTGAATGTTGCTGCCGATGGAAGCCGGCAGATGAACGTTATTAAAAAGAAAGGCAGGAAGAAAAAGAACAGTTCCGATGCCAATCAGAAGATTCGGAGTCGCAAGCTGGAGGTCGTCAAGTGATATTTACGTGGATCTGCACAAGCAGACACCACTTATGCCAAAACGCTTGGGAAATCGTCTATTCGGTCTTGTATTTCATCATCAAGACCCAGTTTTTGAAATACTCGTTCTGCTCTCCTATCCCCTGGATCACCAAACCCTGAGCTGACATAAGAGGCCAAGCGATGATCCCTGTGTTAGATTCCAACCTAAGAGGTAATAGTACCAGCTTCGTCCTGTAGTCGATCCAAAATATTGGAGGCAGACGTATGCGCTGTGCAAAAGGGGCAATACTAAACAATACAGGTACAACGCCTTATATGTATCCCCGGCGTGCTTCACTAATTGCTCGATCCGTTTTTTTCATCCAAGACATTTGCTACTTCTTGCCATTCATAAAGCGCTTTCTTACTTTCTGAAAACTGCTTTCCACTCCCAATCGAGATCTCGCGATGACACCGTTACTCCTGAACATCGTTCTTAGCGGCGGGTCACATAGCGGTGACGTGATTGGTAGACGAAGCTCGAAGCAGAAATCCGTTTGCTAAGAAAGAAAACCGATGGCAGGGAATTGTTGGCACTTGAAGGTGCGTTCGCCCCGGACAGGTGCAGTTCTCGATACCAACGGCAAGGTCGTCGGTACGACGGAGGGCTCGATACTGGTGATTGGACTGGCGAAGCACGTTATCTCCGCGAAGCACCTTATCTCATGGGGTCTTCAACATGCGGAAAGGATACTTGCCAACAACGCTCGTGCGGCCATCTCCGGCAACTGCCTCAACTGTGAGTAGATAATCACCGTCGCGAAAGAAGGTTGAACTGAAGGCGACTGAAAGCGAGTTGAAATGGTTTGGCTTTAAGCCGCTCTCTTTCCAAATCAGTCGATCGCGGTCGCCCCGAATTGTCATGCGGTAAGCCTTATGATCCCCTTCTCCTTCGAGTAGCACCGAAATCGCGAAGTTAGCGGGCGAACGCGGAACAACAATTTCGTTGGGCGGGCCGGTCGCCGGTTCACTCCCTCTCGTGGACTTCAACACGATAGTCGCAAAGTTAATTTGCGGCTTCCTCAGCGCTCCGCGGTCATCAGGCTTGTCCTCGGCGTTCGGCTTGTGCTCGTCCCCTAGTTCCGCCCGAAGCTGAGCAAGCTCTGTCGTCAGTTTGCGCTCCGAGTCCTGATGTCTCATCTCAGCTAAAGACGAAGACTCTCGTTCCTCTTCATAGCGACGTTCCCATTCAGTAGAGGCGATCCTTGCTTGAGCTCCCTCAAGCCTCACGCGCCGGATTTGGTAGACGGCCACAGCGGCGATAGAAGCAACAAGAAACAGGATACCGGCTGCCAAAGCCAAGGAACCTTTAAAGCTCAAGCGTTGCAACGGCCAAGAGAAGCCCCTTGGCTTGTAACCATGCGGCTGCAACGCCCGGTCCCTCGCTACTATACGCAACCCATCCATGAGCGCTTTGGTCGTATTCAACCGGTCAACACACTCAAGGCAATCGACAAAATGAGCCTCAAACTCAGCGGATTCTTCCGGCGCCAACCGACCCATCAAATAGCGCTCAAAAAGGTCGAACTCATTGATGAACTTATGGTTCATAGATCTTGATACTTCCTTAAATATTAGGTGTCATCAGCGGCAGAGTTATCGCAACGTTCTCCGGACCTTTCGCAAATTTGTCACCGTTCAGAGTCACCTATCTTACGCAAATAGAGTTCCTTGAATCGCGCAGTGGCTCTGAAAATGACATTGTTGAATTGGGCTCTGGTCAGACCTAAATCTCTACAAATCGTTTCTTTGTCATCCTCAGTGATGTAATAGCGGAAAAGCAACTCTCGATCGCGTTGTTGCTTCAATTCGTTGATCAGTTGCCGGACGACGGCTGCTCTTTCTTGCTTCAAGATCTCCTCAAGCTGACTCGGGGCAGGATCGGCGATTCCTTCTGCATTGCCGATCTCTTCCTGAGTTTTCAAGCGCCTTGTTCGCCGGATGTAGTCGACGGCAGTGTTTCGGGCCACGCTGCAAACGAATCCCGAGAGTCGTTCCGGGTCACGAAGGTCTCCTCGCCTGACCTTTTGGAGGACTATCTTGAACGTGTCTTGGGAGAGGTCTTCTGTAACGGATCGGCTTCTTACGATCTGGTCGATGATTATCGCAACGCCTTGTTTGTAACGCTGAACGATCTCTTCTTCGGCCGTTGAATCCCCGGCGACGATTCGTTTGACGAGTTCAGTCAGCTCCATTTCGTTGCTCACACTGACCTCGTCCACGGACTGCTCCTCGGTCATCAGAAACACCGATTACCCCAAGCGCGTTTGTCTAAGTTTTGCCGACGATGACGAAAGAAGCCCAGTAATAAGGGTGTCGTGTCTCTTTGTCGCTTTTCAGCATCTGAAGTTTGGTCGCGCGGAGCGCCGCTGCGTTACTCATGCCTGCCGTTAGATGTTGATAAAAGCTCTTCATCAGTTGACTCGTCGAGATGTCGCTCACATTCCAGTGACTGACCACTACGGCTCGGGCTCCCGCGTATAGAAAAGCGCGGCTCAGCCCGACGATCCCTTCGCCTGATAGTAGCCGGCCGCGCCCAGTCTGGCACGCGCTCAAAACAACCAGGTCACAATCTAAGTCCAGATCGGAAATCTCGCTCACTTCGAGAAATCCATCTTCGTCCGTGTTCTTATCCTGGGCGAGCACGACTGCTGATCTGGATGGAGAGTTTTCGTCAATCAGGCTGTGAGTAGCAAAATGCAATCGCCGGTATCGACGCAACGACTCGCGCTTGACGGCGTCTTCGGTGCTGTCCTTACCCAGATACAGCCGCGTCCGATCAGCGGGGAAAAGCCCTGCGATATATCGAACCTCATCACTGGTCCTCGGCAGTTGCTGCAGTCGAAAGCCACGAGACTCTCGGGCGCTTCGGACAAGATTGGCGGGCTTGCTTTTCCGTTTCTTAGGAATGGACGCTTTCAATTCGAGGCTGAAGGTTGGATCGCCGAAAGCAAGCAGCTCCATTCTATCTCCAGTTTCAACGTCGCTTCTTGAATCCTGAAGCTGCAATAGAATGCCCGCCGATGGAAGGTAGCTGATTTCATGGTCTTCGACCAGGTAATGTCCGTTGTGAATCAGCGTCTCGAACGGCAGATAGTGAAGCAGCCCGTCAGGCACGACGATTAGCCGCCGCCCTGGCTCGACCCGCCCGGACAAGCTGCCAAACAACTTAGCGAAGAGCGCTCCTGAACGTTCCCTCAGTTTCGTGAGATCTCTTTCGATGCACAGAGGGCTGGGGGAAGCGCCAAGCAGTTCTAAGTACGGCCTGACGGCCTCCTCGATTTCCTTTCGAGCGGGTAGAGTTTCAACGAAAACTTCGCCGCGCGTAAAGAGCCATAGGAACGAACGCTTCTCTCCCAAAGAGAATTCCGCCAGCGTCATCTCGGCCTTGGTCATCTGCTCTAGCACATGGTCGGCGGTGGCTGGAGGCGACCAAACCAGACGGTCGTTGGAATGCTCCATTTCAGCGTTCAAGCGGGCTTCGTCCATCTTGAATTCGGCGTCTTCTATCTCCTCTTGCAGCTTCGCTCGTTTTTCCCGGCTGATGCCTGAATCCAGCAGTTGCGTGCGCAAGAGGGCGATGGATCGAGATGAGTCGCGTAGCGCAGTCGCGTGCTTATCATCCACCGATCGCGGTCTCGCCCGCCGCGCGCCGTTGAAGGTCAGTAAGGTCCGGCCCTTCGCCTGCTCGACCAAATCATATGCCCTTTTGGTTTGCCCCTGTTCCATCAAGAGGTCCACACATTCCCGATAGGCCGACTGGACCTCTTCTCTGAAAGCAACCGCGCTGGCCTCGGTGGCTAGGTAGAGGCTCCACCAAACCGCCGTGGTATTGTTTATTGCCGAGGAGAAGGAGTTGAGCGCGCGTTCCCTTTGCCCAAGCGCGCGCTCGGCGCGGGCGCGACTGACAAAGGCGGGCCATCGCAATTCTCTGGCGCTCACTTTGTCACCAAAGCCATCGGCGCTCTGTACTAGCATTTCCGCCAGCTTCACAGCTTGTTCCGCTTGTTCGAGAGCGGCTTGCTTTTGCGAGACAAGCAAAGAGAGAGTCGACAATTCGCATAATACCTTTACCTGGCCTGCAACTTTGCCGGTGTTTTGATAGATCGTCAGGGCTTTTTCAAAAGCGCTTCTTGCATTTTCAACCAGCCCTTGTTCCCTGCTGATCTGGCCGTTCAAATGCAGCAGCGAGGGATCATCGTCAGCGTGATCTCTTTTTCTCAACTGCAGCGCCGACGTAATATTCGACCGGGCTTTCTCCAACGCGTCCCGACGACGATAAAGATCGGCGCCCTGACGACGATAAAGATCGGCCAGCCCGCTCAAGGCCAGAATCTGGGCCGGGCGGTCGTTGATGACACGCGCCTGGCTGAGCGCCTCATTGAAATAACGCACGGCCAGATCATGCAGATAAAGGCCAGCATAAGTGAGAGCAATCGAATTCAGCGCGTTTGTCCTGACCGCGCCGGGGAGTGGTCTTATGGAGAGCGCCAGCCGGTAGTAAGTCAACGCGTCCTGATACGTTCTGGCCTTCTTATAGTGATCTCCCATTTGTAAGGCCGCCATCGCCGCTTTTCCCGGTTCGCGGATCTGAATCCACAAACGCATAGCTTCTTGTAATTTCAGGCGTGCTGACTCGCCATCTTCGTTATCGCCAAGAAGCAGTGCGTTCTGGAACAACGATTCCGCCTGACTTGCGGTTTCCTGTGATTGACGCTCCCTTTTGACAAGATTGCTTTGCGCGAAAGCAGGCGAGTCGAAAGCGATGAACGGAACCCCGATCAGGACAAACCCTGTGAGACATGTTGTGGCGGCTTTGAGTATCAACTTTTTCTAACTTTGATAGGGCTTCAAAATCATAACATCAGTGAAGTTGCGAGCAGGAACACAATGCCATGATTTATGCGCAAGTCAAAACCGCCCGGCGAGTCTCGAACTGGCGATTCGATTGAGGGCGTCGGCTTGAGGGGATAGCCAGTGGGTAAACCTGGTTCACAGAGATTCACCCGACTGGCTGGCGATCATCTGATCAATCTATGTTGCCCACCGCAACGCAGGCATCGTATTGGTCCAGACAAACGGCTCCTCCCCCGCGGGCTAAACACTCAACCAACCCTTGTTCGCATGATTGAGCGTACTGAGCCGAATCCTTCGGTTGACGGCCCGTTATGCCGGCCTGATTCCTTTCCAATCTCCTGTCAGCAGCTTGTGCGGAAGCCTTTGGTTGCAGGCTCACCAGGCCGAAGGCCAGGAACAACGCCAGAAGGAGAATTCGAGACCAGGTGAGTTGACGGTTAACGATTGAGAGAACGCCAGCGTGCGTCCCCCGTGAATTTTGATTCTTGTCCATCGTGAGCTTTCCTTTCTGAAGCCAGCTCGTGGCTGCCTTCGCTCACTTGATGGGCAATAGCGGGCTGCGCCAGGACACGCGGCAGACAAATAGTTTTCTTCAACGTGATGACATTTTTTTCGGGGAGTCGGTGTGCCTCGCAGGCTGAAGATGCGGGCGTGATGTGGATGCCTGTATGATCGGTTCGCGCCAATGGCTGGCGTTTCATTGGGTAGCCACATTCTCGAAGCTTCCTTCGATGGCCGCCCTCGCGTTATCCTTGCAGGCGATCCGCCAGGACAGCTGATGGCGAAACTGGCCGGCGGTTCCGCTTCATCCTCGTGAGGTAAGATCGATGACCGAAGACGAACTCAACTTATGGGAGCGCCACGGTCAGCGAGATGAAGCGGGGCAGCGAGAGTTGATCCTCTTTTATCTGCCTCTCGTGGACGTCCTGGCCAAACGCATCGCCCGCCTCACCGGTGCCGATTGGCAAGACTTGCGGCAGGACGGTGCCATCGGATTGATCAAAGCGATCGCCAGATTTGATCCGCGCCATGGCGCCCAGTTCAGGAGTTTTGCGAAGCATTATGTTTACGGGGCCATATTCGAGAGTTCCGAGATCACCCGCAGTATGGCTCGCCGGCAGTATGAGATTTACCGCAAGGTCGGGCGGACAAGAGACGAGCTAATACAAACGCTCCAGCGCCATCCGACGATTGAAGAGATCGCGGAGAAAGTCAAACTGACTACCGGGCAGATACGAAACGCCATCGACGCGCGAGACATCGCCTTTCCCGGAGCGATGCCGGACGCCGAACATATGCCGGCATCGCGCCCGCTTGAATGGCCACGGCCCGAGAGAACGCTCTCTCTGTTGGACGCGCTCGCTCAACTTAATGAGACAGAACAGACGATTATCCGTCTTTACTATTGGGAAGATCAGTCGCACGAGGAGATCACCCAACGGCTCGGACTGACCATAAGCAATGTCATAAAGATTCGCCAGCGCGCCATCGGCAAACTCCGCAAGCGCCTCAAGTGAAACGAGTAGGTGAGCATGATGAAGACAGACGAACTGGAGAATGAGCTACGGAAGTTGAAGTTCACGCACTTGAATGAAAGCGAGCTTGAAGCTTACTGCAATCAGGAACTCGACCAGATCGGCAGCGGCCGCGTGGAAGCGCACGTGAAGCTTTGCTTCATTTGTGAGAGGCAACTCGAACTGCTGCGAGAGGAGAACGCGGCGCTGAGCCAGCGCGTGATAACCACTGAAGATGTGGCGTTCGTCGAGAGCCTGATGAAACAAACAGGAGGGTTGGTGGAGGAACCATCCATCGAAAAGCCCGCAGCAACCGCCCGTGAACTTCCATTGCAGGAACGGCTGGCCGAATACTTGCGGCGGATGGTCCTGAACTGGCAAGCCGAGTTCGCGCAGGTGCGTCGCGGCGATCAGGGTGAAGAAGTATGGTCGTGGCAAAGCGAGGACGGCAAGCTTCAGGCTAGCGCAATTATGGAGAAGAACGCCGATATGACAATCCACTTCTCTTCAAACGAGATGGAACTGGACGGCGCACGAGTCAACGTTCGTCTGGACAAACTGAGTCAGGAGATTACTCTTCAGCGGGTTTCGGAATCAGAGGTCGCCGCGCAAGTCGCCGTTCCGTGGGAATATCGTCAAGGCAATATGGCCGACATATCTATCGAAATCGTCTAGTGGGTTCGACAAGAGCACGGACATTGGCGCGCCGCCTCGTGCTGTCTCTTCCCGGATCGCCGGTGAGAACAAAGGCCGCCCAGTAGTATGGATGCGGATACTTCTTTCGGGTTGCAGCTTGTGCCGCCTGGAGCGCCGCTGCTTTGCTCATGCCACCCCTTAGATGACCATAGAATGATTTCATCAACTCGCTGGACGCTTCATCATCCACTGTCCAAAGGCTGGCAACTACCGAGGAAGCTCCCGCATAAATGAAGGCTCGGTTCAAGCCGACGATGTCGTCTCCTTTGCTTTGAGATCCCAACTGGGTCTCGCACGCGCTAAGCGCGACCAGGTTCGTCCGCGTCAAGTCCAACCCATAAATCTCTCGCACTTCAATCGCGCCGTTATCGTCGGCGCCCGGCGCCAGCCGTATGCGGGAGAACAGAGGACTGGCAGCGTTCAACTCGGCATGGGCAGCGATGTGAAGCACGTTGTACGCGCCCGCTCGTTTCAGAAACTGCGTTCGAGTTGCGCGGCCCGTAAGCAGTGGGCGGGCGCCGTACAGCCTGGCAACGCTTCTGGCTTCCTCGTCCGCGTATCGCAAGGCTGAAAGCCCCGGAGCCAGAGACTGAGCAACGCTAAGCACCCGCCGGCCATTGTGTCGGATTCGACGCCGCAAGGCCGGCAATATGGAAGCACTGGGAAGATATGTGATCTCGCGCTTATCTCCGAAGAACTCGTGCCCGTCGGTCAGTGCGGCGAAGGGCACATAATGCAGCGGGCCTTGCGGCACGATGACTACCTGGGCGGTTTTGATGTACTGCCGGATTGGTTCAACGAGCCACCCGTGGAGTTGCTTCAGTGCTTCGGGCCGCGGATCGCTGAGACTGGCGAAGTCCCGAAACCAGTTGATGGCCGCGCGCAAGTCAATCTCTTTGACGGGAATCTCGATGGCTTCCAGGGAATCGGAACCCACCACGAAGGCCAGCGTCTTATCAGCAACTACATAGTAGGAGATTAGCGTGGTTCGAGGTCCGAGTAGTCGTTGGATTTCGGCCACCGGTTTTGGAATGTAGCTTTGAAGTTCGGCATAATCGGGATTGCTGGCTTTCAAACGAAGGAGCAGAGCAGCATACACTTCTTCTTTTTCTTTGAGGCTTGCTGCGATCAAGGCGTTGGCCTCTGAGCGCGGACTATCCCGGCGTTCCTTTCTCAGCTTTTCCTCCAATGCACGCATATCAAAGCGCAAGGATTGTTCCTGGTCGGCCAATGCCGGATTCGCTCCTTTGCGAAGATCCAGGCGGGCACTATTCATCTGATCGAGAAAGGTTCGGGCGCGAGCTCTTTCAGTGAGTTCGAACGCCTCAGCCCATTTGCCGAGTTTGAACTTGAGCAGGATGGCAGGCGAAAGCAGTCCCGCGTACAGGCTGCTTACGCCAGTCTTGAGTTCCTCGATCCGGGCTGACGAACGGAGCGATTCGTTAACCGCGAGTTGCTGATCGTAGAAGCTTTCAGCCTGCGTTAGGTTTCCCCGCTTCTCATGCGCAAAACCAAGTCCTGCCAAAATGAGCATCTCGCTTTGGCGCAGCCCCTCTGCCCGCGCCACAGCAAGTCCTTTGAGGTAGTGATCCTCCGCCTTTTGGTAGTCCCCATCTGTAACTGAGATTGACCCTAAAGCACCGTATAAGTCGACCTGACCACCGGCATCTCCGGCGGCCTCCAGTTTGGAGAGGGCTGCCGCAAAATGCTTCAGCGCATTACTCCGGTCTCCCATATTGGTGTACAGATAGCCCATCTCTCTCAGGACATAACCTTCCTGTCCCGGGTCCTTTGCCAGACGCCGAGATTCCAATGCCGGACGCAACGCGTCGAGCGCTTCCGAGTAGCGCCCCATCGCGCCGTAGGCATCGGCGAGATTGATCAACGCCTCCGCCTCATGCGCTGGCTCTTCAATTTCTCTGAAGGTGGCGGCGATTGCTTTGAACAAGTTGAGCGCGTATTCGCGGTTGTTCATCAAAAAATAAACATCCGCCATGCCAGACAAAACGCCTGCCTTTAAGCGTTTGTCATTGTGTTGATCGGCGAAGGAGAGCGCCCTTTCGAAATAGCGCAACGCCGTGAGCCGCTCGCCGCGGCGAGCATAGATGGTTCCGATGTTGTTCAAGGCGTAGCCCGTCATCACGGTTTCTTTATCATTACTGGCTTCACCGAGTTTCAGCGATTTCTCAAAGTAATCCAACGCGACGCCAAGTTCACCCTTTGTGCTATAGAGCAGGCCGATGTTGTTCAGCGCCGTGGCTTCCCCAGACTTGTCGTTTTGCGCCTTGAATGCCTGCGAGGCCTGATTGTACTCGGCAATCGCGGATGCCATATTCCCAACCGACGCATACGCGGCTCCGAAGGCGAGATGGCCCATTGCCTCCCACACCGGGTCGTTCTTCTCTTTGACCCGGTCAAACGCTGCGCGAGCCGCCTCCAGGGCCTCTGTTTTTTGTCCAAGCGATGACCTGGTCGCGCTGATCAGCATCAATGCCAGTACCTCGTATTGCCAGTTTCCAATCTCGCGGTAAAGACCGGCGGCCTCGGTCAGATACTCGAGCGCTTTGCGCTTCTGGCCGATCTGCACACTGACTTCGCCCAGTCCTTTGAGCGTCAGCGCCAGAAGAGGAGGAAGGTTCATGAGCCGCACCTTGGGTAGCGCCCGATTGAGCGTATCCAGCGCCTTGCCAGTTTCGCCCAGACCTGCGTAAGCCGCGCCCGTGCTGGCCTCCAGAAGCGGACGTAGAAAGTCAAAGCCGGATTCCTTTGAATACTCTGAAGCCTCGAGGAAGGCGTTCAAGGCTTCGCGATTCTGGCCCAAGAAGTAGTAGGCGCCGCCGCACGCAAATAGAGACGCAGCCATTCCCACTTTCAGGTCCATCTTCTTGTAAATGGCGAAGGCCTCCTTGCCCTTCTTGATCGCTTCGATCGCGCCCGCCGGTGTTCTACTCGCGCCCAACTGGAGTATGTCTGACCCCAGTTTCATCACTTGAAGCGCATCGGCTACGCTGGGCATAGAAGGCTGCGGCTGTTTTTCTTTTGCTCTGTCCTGGCGGTCTTGCGCCGACTCCTGGTGTTGAGTTGTTTCAACGCTCCAGGTACGCGAATCGGCGTCTCGTTTTCCGCTCATCGCCATGGAAGACGACAGAGGCGGCTCCGCTACGATTAGTGCAAGCCCCTCGCTGCACGAGATTGCTAACGTAGATAATGCGATGAGACACCGAATCATCTTGGTTCCCAGGTTGGAAGGAAACTTGTGTGAACTTCCCAAATCGCGGTTGACTGATTTCATGGACGTTTCACCTCCGGCGAAGCCGCGCACGACGACGACCGAGCGCGGGATGAAGACCCTCAGCCGCAATCTGCTCCTGGCGGCGGCTGCTCTGTCACGCGTAAGCGGCTTTGTATTTCTCAATAGCTTCCTTCAGGGCCGTCCGAGTTCCTGTCTCTGCCAGTTGCAGCCCTGCCTGAAACAGCTTGAACCCGTCACAGGGGGTGGGCGTTTGCGGCGGCCTGTTGCCTGGCTTTGATAAGACCGGTTGGCTGAACATCAGGGAGGATAAGAGAACCAGAACGCCGGCTTGGACAGCGCGAGTTTTCTGGAAACCAGATGATAGAAATCCGAAGGCATGGGCAGATTGCCTGCCGCTGCCGGCGTTGGATGACGGCGTTATCGACCACATGATAATCGTCACGAATCCGTGGCTCCTGTATTCATAGACGGATTTCGGTGACAAAACTCGCATTTGCGTAAGAAGGAATGGTGTTGGCGGCCGATCACCTACGCGGCTGCGTAGACGTCGTTCGTCCTTTATGCGGCTGCCTGAGACGTCGTTCATCCTTTACCAGCCTGTTGACCATCGCTAGATTCCCCAACCGTCGATAGGCTCTCTTTGCCTCTGCCAGGCTCGCCCTCGCCCGGTCGAAGAGGCCCAGGTTTTCATACACCTGCGCCAGGCTTTTCTGGGTCAGCCCCAGTCCTTCGAGATCATCCGCGGGAGTCAGGCTTAGCGCCTCGACGTAACGCTTCTCGGCTTCTCGATTCAAACCGATCACCGCGTAGATATCTCCGAGCATCCGGGCGACGGCCGCCTCTTTCATGGTCGTGTACAGATCTTCCAACTGCTCGAGGGCCTCCGCGTACAATTCTCTGGCCGCGTAGAGATTGGCGATCAGAAAACGAGTTTGCGTTTCAGGTAACTGCATCTGTTTTCGCTTGCGCTCTTCATCGGCAAGCATTCGCACTTGATCCGCCGTGAGCGTGGTAAAGCCAAGCCCCGGCGAATGGTCTTGTTGAGAACTCATACCATCACTCGTAACCACCACTTTATAAATCTGTCCGGGCGCGAGCGGCGGCTCTTTGTCCGGATAGGTAAGCCGGGTTTCGGAGACCACATCTTTGGTCCAGATCACTTTCATGGGGTCTCCATACAGCGTCACGTTATACGCGGTCTTCTCGTTGGCGCCGGCAATCGGCGTCCAGCGAATCGTTGGCCGGAGATTGCGCAGCCTGGTTTTGCGCGGTGAAATGACCACGGGGAATAAACCCGCATCCGTATCCGGCCCCCGCGTCGCCCCAATCGTGCTGCCACCATAATTGATACCACAAACTTCAGGTGTGCAAGGCTCCCTGCACGGACAGCCCTGAGCGCCCGGCGCAAGTTCCCGCTTCTTGCCATCGCCGCAGATCACAGTTGCTCTGGCCGTCGGGTCCAGAAACAACATATATCCTCTACGTACCAGCATACCTTCAGCGGCGTTCACCGGAGCGACTCTCTTCCCTTGTCTGACCCTCAGCCTGCCCTTTGGTTCTTTTGGCTCGATCCAGATGATTCGACCCGAAGTCGGGCCGGGGGTATTACCCTTCTGGGCGCTGACACGGCCAGCGCCAAGAAAGAGGCAGAGGCAACCGAGTAGGGACAATTGAACTGAAATCAAAGAAGCATTGTGTCTCACCGGATGCCTCCTTTTAGCAAACAGTCCTGCGCGTCACTCACCCACTTGGCCTCAAGGTCTTTCTCACCCGGCGCCAGACTGACACAGTCATAACACTCGTCAACGGCTCCGGCTTTGCCTTGTTCCTTCAGCACGTAGGCTAACAGACAATGCGCCGCCGCACCCTGCTGGCTGCGCAACGAAATGGCTCGGCGCAAATACGTTTCGGCCAGCGGGTAGTGCTTCAAGGCATAGTTAGCCCAGCCGAGATTCTTGTTGAGCGAGTACTGCACATTCTCATCTTGCGGCGATAAAACGACCGCCTGGCTCAGGATGTTGAGCGCGTTTTCGTAGTCATTGCCCTGCCCTCGAAGCAGGTAGAGGCGCGCCAGATTATTGTAAGCGGGATAAATATCGCTATCGTATCTGATGGCGAGCAGGTATTCGGCAATCGCTTTTTCGGGCTGCAAATCCTCCTGTACGAAGGCCAGGTTATAGTGCGCCGGCGCATAGCTCGGATTTAGCCTCACGGCTTGCTGATACGATTCGCGCGCCCGGGTCAGGTCAGGTTGTTCGCGGTACTGAAACCCAGCCCCGCTCTCGTTGTAGTAACGAGCAAAGACCGGAAGAGACAGCCATACCGTCAGAGCGAGGACGAGAGCGATTCCGGTTAGAATGACTGCCCTCTCTACCTTTTGTGGTGCGTAAAGGTGACTTGAGGAGACACCTCTTACCACGAGTGGATGGGTCGGGTGCATCATCGAGATAGTCGTAATGGCGGCGGCCACGATTGCGAGTCCGACAAAAGCGGATTGTACGATGAGAGCGGCCATGTCCGACCAACCATCTCCCAGAAACCGGCGCAAGACATCTGTCGCAAGGCTGATTGCAATGCTGGCGAAAAGCCAGGGCAAGAATGCGATCGAGCCCGGCTTCTCTTTGTGTTCCTCGATAGTGGCCCCGCGCATCACCGGTCTGCCAAGCGGGTGATGGGAGTCGTCTTCGGAGATGAGCGCCGGCTCTGCTTCGTCTTCAGCCAACGCGACTCGGCGAGCCGTTTCGCCGATGCGAGATTCCGCTGCATTTGCGCCGTCCCGCACCAGCAGTTCCGGCGCAAGTGCTACGTCGAAGCCTTCAATGCAGAGTTCGTTCACTGCCAGCTCAAATGCTTCTTTTACCGAGCGGCCGAACGCCAGCGATTGATAAAAGTGGGCGGCGAAAACGATGGCTGCTCTGTCGTCTATTGCCGCGCTCATCCCAATGGTGAAGTCAATCGTGCCGGTTAAGGCCTGCGCCTGGTCTTTTGCGTAACAGGCATTGAGCACAACCACGCGGAGGTTGTCTTTCAGTATTCTGAACAAGTCGGCAAGCGCTTCTCTGCTGACCACTTGGCGCTTTCCAGTCTCATTCTCGAGGATGATTCCGCCGGACGGACTACCGTGCCCGCTGAAATGGACAATGTCTGGTTGGTGCCTGAGAAGTGCCGCTTGCAGGTCGCCTGGCCTTACTGCCAACTCCGGAATGAGTTCAAATTGATCCGCGAGCGATCCCGAGTGAATCTTCTGGCTGATCTCGCGGAATTCTTCGTCGGTTCGTAAGCGAGAGATCACATCCACCGGGTTCGCAGCGAGGAAGAGAATCTTCATATCCATTGCTGAAACAACAGTACGAGCTAGGTGGGCAATGATACCTGATTCAACTGCACAGACAAAGCAATAGCTCTGTCTAGCAGTGGGTCAGTTTGAGGAAGTAGCATAGACTCTTTAGTCTTTGTCCGATGGTCATCGCGTCTATCCGATTGGAGACACAGACTAGAAAGTCTATGCTACTTTGCTCAAACTGACTCATTACCCTCTGTCTGGTGGAGTCCGAACTTCAACTCTTCGTAACCTCCGCGCCTCGGCGGTTAGCAGGCTTTCGAAGGCAGCTACCCGCAGAGACGCGAAGTCGAAGAGGTTTACGCAGAGAGAATACTCGAACTAGGACATTGCTCTGTCTGCAGCCTATTAGGCTAGATGAACGGTTGACAGTTGTCGTCGCGTCGCCCTCCCCAAGATCGGAGGACCGAGTTTTTTTGACTCTCATGCGATTGCGCGATCTGTACCGACACTTTAGGAATGTGAGTGATTCGAGGCCTTTCTTCATTGACTAGGCCGAGAGTCGGGTACAGGTGGTTGTACCGAATGCCGGGCAGCGCTCGCCGCCGACTGGGGAAATCCCTTCTCGGGGGCGTCGCAGTTCATAGCGTTTGTACAACTGCCGATCACTAGGAGGCGAAGTTCTATGGCCAGGGTAGCGGCTACGCATCGTCCGGACCCGCTGATGTGAAAGCGGTACCGATGCGACCCACGGGTTCTCCGGCCATGGAGCTTCGCCGACTTTGACTAAGGCCCGTTTGGGATCCGCGATATTCATGATTTCAGGCGGGCGCAAAGAAAGACTCGCCACGCGTCTCTTCTTTTTGATTCTCCATAGCTCGCACCTTGCCGACACTTAAGAAATGTGGGTCATTCGAGGCCGGTCTCCTTGACTCGGCCGAGATTCACCCGCCAGTTGGTTGTAATGAACGACTGTTTAGCTCGGTCTGAAAGTTCCAGTCTCTAGGAGTCTTATGAAACACTCTCTCTTCGGCCTCTTTTTTGTAGTTCTCGTTTCCTTGAGTACTACTCCCGCCGCCGGTTATCAGCGGAAACTCACAACAATGACGTCGCCGGGATGGTCAAAGCAAGCCTGCCCGCCGATGTGATTGTGCAGGCGATCAAATCGAGCACGCCTGACTTCGACCTTTCCGCGGATGGCTTGATAACGTTGAAGCAGGACGGTGTTCCGGACTCCATCATTCAAGCAATGCTGACTCGAAGTGCTCCGGCGGAAACGCAGCCTGCGCAGCCGATCGCGCCGGGTCTTGCGGATTCCGAGGCAGCAACCAGAGCTGTGTTTTTCATCGATACGGGAAGCCGGGTCCAGATGATACAAGCCATTCCCAACGGAGGGCGCACTGGGGGTGTCGCCATGGCGGTCCTCAACCCGTTTGGCAAATTGAAGATGCTGGCAACATTCAATGGCAATCACTCACAACTACGAACCAGCAATTCTTCGCCTGCGTTCGAGGCGTTGCTCCCGGGTGATCTCAATCCATCTGATGTGTTCGTGCTCGTGAAACTAAAAGTGAAGTCCGACCGGCGGGAAATATCAACCGGGAGTTTCAGAATGGGCAGCACAACCGGAACAGGCAAAAATGACTTGCTTCCGATCAGCTTTGACGAATTACCAACCAAAGCCGCATCTGGATTGTCGTATAAGTCCTACCGCATCAAGTCGTTCAGCCACTGCCTGCTGGCGAGTACGCCGTCATGCTTCGAAATGCCCTGTACTACGACTTCGGAATTGACGTAAGCAAGTGAACCCTTCGAAAAAATGTCTTAACGATGTGGTTGGCAAGTGATTTCGTTAGAAGCTTTTGATCGAATAGTACCACCGTTTCAGATTTTTCACGGCTGTCGTGCGAGAATCCCCATCCCGCCAACACTTTGTCAATGAGCATTACCCCGATCGGCAAATGCTTACCTAATGTCGGGGCCAACGCAGCAAGGATGGCTCGCGGTCGCGACGACGTCACGAACACCTCGGAGGGGAAAGAGAACCGAGAGACGAACTGCCTATCCATTGGTTTGATCCCGATTCACTTCAGATGGTGGAACTTCGAACTACAAAATCACCAAACCCAAAGGAGAAAGAAGAATGGCCAAAATCAATTTTACCGTCAGTAGAGGGCCCTTGGTTGGAGCGATCCTATTAGTCTGCACGCTTGCTCTTGCCATCTGGAGCACCTCCTCAACCTCTGCTCAGTCGACTGGTGCGTTTGCAGGCGCAATATTCAGCGTCACTCCCAACTCCGGACAGACTTTCAATCTGACCAGCGTAGCGACTGGCAGCGCTTTCCAGGTTGAAGGCACTATTACGGCCACGAACTGGAGAGGACAGCCCTTTCCCAGCGGTGGGGGAGGAACCTTTCACAGATCGGGGGTGAAACTCGCCAGCGGGTTTGCGGTAGTGACTGATGTTTACGTGCTCAGTTCCTTCAACGGGATGATAACGGCTGAAGGAGTGCTGAGAGGCGAGGTAGTTGGCGCTATCGAACAAGCCGATCTCCTTGCAGTTACAGGTGGAGTGGGAACATTCAGAGGCGCAAGTGGGGAGGCCCAGCTCACGACCACTGATCCGAATACCGGCGCATTTACCATCTTTCTTCAGGAGGCGAGGCGTCTTGATCAGCCAGGACACTTCATCCGCTGAATACGGGTGCGTTCAAGTCTTCCTGCGGCGAAACGAGCGAGAGCCATTCGTGAGGACTTCCACAGAAGCGACCAGAAGGGTTTGATTGGTGCTCCGAGTTGAAGGGCAAATCCGACCAGCGCCGTCTCGGTCTCAGCGCCGAAGTGGTCATCAGACGTGGGCTTCCCAACGCACCAGTCGTCAGTATGTCATTGAGCACCGCTCATACAAACTCTGTCTACGGTGACGCCGGCTTCACAGTGATCACTTTGGCTCACTGCCACAATCTGGAAACGCTGCCCACGAGTTTGACTCCGGCTTGTGCGGCAGTTTCCTGAAAGAGCATTTCAGAAAGGATACATCCTGAACGATCTTGTCAAATCGGCGATAGTTGTCCTGATCGTGTCGGTCATTGCCGTAGCCTGGGGTTACAACTACACGTCTTCGCACCAGCTCTCCGGTTTGGCCAATGTCTTTGGCAATGTCGACTCTACCTACACGATGGCGAACTGGGCAATCGGCATTGGCGCATTAGGGTGTCTGCTAGGCGTCGCGCTGCTGATCGGCGGCCTGGTCAAAAAGAACGTCCGACCCTGAGTCAATGTAATGGTGAGTTCTCGTTGCTACTTGGCAAGCGAAGTATGACGGCGACGACGGAGTTGTTATCTCGGCTCCGTCGAGCATTCAGTAGGTCGCTCAAGCTCAGCCAACGAGTGCACCAGGTTGCGATTTATCCGAACGTGGCGGCCATCAATCAGAGGGGAATTTGTGAATTGTGCAAAGTCTCTAGTTCTCGGGGCCTCGTTTGTATCTCAGCAGTCATCGCCGCCGAGGTCCTCTAAACCGACTGTACCTGCGATCAGGATTCACTTTAGATGGGGGGAATCTTCGGCAACGGTCAACGGCAGACTGACCGGCAAGCGATTGATGCAAGCGTTTCTGATTGGGGTAAAGGGCGGACAGGAACTGTCCGTGGAAATAACTGCGCGAACCAGCGACGGGCTCGACTTCGCGAATTTCATGATCTTCGATCCTTCCGGAAAGAGTATTGCGGCCGACGACGGTGGAACTGCGAGGATCCGCATCAAACAAACCGGTGACTATCGAATAGACGTAACTCCTCCCGGCTCCTTCTACCGAGAGAAAGAAACGGGCCATAAGGAATTGCGATTCACTCTGTCGGTAAGGGTTGAATGAGGATGAAGTGCCTGATTAGCCGGTGTTCCAGAAGTCACAAGTCAGACCGGCCGACTCAGGCGGAGATTCAAGTTAGTTGGTAACGCGAATGCGACATTGCCTCTCGCCCTGGAAGACTGATAGCTCTTCTTGCAGAAGTTCGTTTTCAAACTCGTTGCCGATGGTCCTGGCGTTCAAGCAAAAGGAAGACAAGATGAAGAGAATACAAATGCTCAGCTTACTGTTGAGTTTGATCGTTCCGTCTCTGGCTTCGGCCCAAACGTCCCGTGCAACAAGCGCGCAAGCCGAAAAGAACTGGGAGCAGTTCTATGCGGCATTTCGTGCTGCTGTGGATAAGCGTGACAGTAATGCGCTTAAGCAAATGATGGCTAACCGGTTTGAAAGCAATGGCGGCGGACAGTTCACTCCAGCGAAATGGCTTCGCGGAATGAATAGTTCCAACTGGAAACAGCTTCAGCGGTCCGTAGCGCTGGGCACCAAACGCTTTGACAATGAAAACGGGCGACCCGGACGGATAACGAAAGATGAAGCCGCGGACTGCCCCATATTCAGTTTTGGCAAAGATCAGCGCTGGCGTTGGGTAGCCGTTCTGGGTGATTAGCTTCGCGGGCAAAAACGAGCCGCAAGCGAGGCCCTTCCTGGGACCTTGGAATCTTGTCCTGCCGAACGGGATAAGTACAACTCTCACTTGTGTTCGTTCATTCTTTTTTCCCGGACTTCGTGCCGTGCGATATGCATGCCGAAACAACGGATGGCAAATAACGAACGCCACTTTGACAAAGGGGACGCGTGTAACTACTCTCGCCGTGGTTTCGGTCAGGGTGAGCAAGCAAGCAAGGGCAACCCGCTAACTCAGGCCCTGGAACCGCACTAACGGAACCAAGATAAACCACTCGTCTTTGTGCTGTTCCTAACCTTCCGAGGAGTTAGCTATCTGAATCGTGATTGGGCGTTTTGGTAGGGCCCAATCCGAATGACATCAAGCCGCCTCCTGTCAGTACTGGCCGGTACGGGTGAGAGCGTTGGATAATCAAACATCAACTGACGCGCGCGAAGGCGCATGCCTGCTGGGGCTAACCGGCTCGCTTGCTGGGAGCCGCATCGCACTCGTAGGGCACCGCATTATCATAGGCCGCGATGCGTCAGAGTGTAATATCACTCTCGAACAGGCGGTGGTTTCAAGGCAGCACGCCGTGTTGGAGTTTGACGCCGGGAACACACCTACCATCCTTGATCTCGGATCGAGCCATGGCACCTTCGTCAACGGCAAACGGATAACGCAGTGCAAGCTGGAGGACGGCGACTCGATTGGGCTTGGTCCACAGGGCATGGTCGCATTTACGTATCGGGCAGCCATGCCTAACGCGGGCGTCCAACCTGCAGGAAAAGATGACGCCGGGGCATCTCGGGAATCTACCGCGACCTCACTTCGCCAACGGCTTGCGGCTTCCGCGCAACTTGCCACCGGCAATCTCAAGCCTGCCGAGAGCCGTGGCGCCGTTATTGCGGGTTCGCCCGCACGAGAATTATCGGTGCTGCGCCTCGGGCGAGCACCTGACAACGAGATTGCGCTTGAAGCACCTGGTGTTTCGCGTTATCACGCCTCGCTGACCTACACAAGCAGCGGGCAGCCGATGCTAGCCGACTTAGGCAGCACCAACGGCACCTTCGTCAATGGAGAGCCGGTGACTCAGCCCAGACTGCTGACCTCCGCTGATCTGGTCTTTCTGGGCGGGTTCTTGCTGCGAGTGAACGGGCGGGACGTGAAATGCCACGACCTTAGCGCAAGCCGAATCAGCGCCCTCTCGATCACCGAGCAAATCGGCGACAAGACAATTCTTAAGGACATATCGTTGGCGATTAGTCCGCGCGAATTCGTCGGGTTGATGGGACCATCCGGCTGCGGCAAATCAACGTTGATGGATGCGCTCAACGGCCTGCGCCCCGCATCTTCGGGATCGGTCTATATAAACGACCTGGACCTCTACCGTAACTTCGACGCGCTGCGACGGTCCATTGGGCACGTGCCGCAACGCGACATCCTCCACGATGCCCTCTCGGTCGAGCGAACGCTTTATTACTCAGCGAGGCTCCGGCTGCCGGCAGCGACGCCGCCGGATCAAGTTCGCCATGTCGTGGACGAAGTGATTCAGACTATCGGTTTGCAGGAATTTCGCACAAACCAGTTTCGCCAGCTCTCGGGAGGACAACAAAAGCGTCTGAGTCTCGGAATCGAATTGATTACCAAGCCGAGTTTCATCTTTCTAGACGAACCGACTTCGCCGCTCGATCCGGAAACGACCGAAAACATGATGGAGCTATTTCGAAGGCTCGCTGACGAGGGCCGGATCGTCGTGATGGTCACCCACAAGTTCGAGAAGTTCGATCTGATGCACCATGTTGCGATCTTGACGCGCGGTGGACGTCTGGCTTTTTTTGGTCCACCGCGCGAAGCGCTTGAATACTTCGGGTGCCACGAACCAACCGAGATCTATCGGCGCATCGGCGGCCGCGAGCCAGACGAGCTGCGGCAGTCCTTTGAAGCGTCCGCAACGCGACGGCGATATGTCAGCGAGCGCATCGCCGAAGCGCAGGAGGTGGCACGCACAAGCGGGCAGCTCGGCGTCGCAACTCCCGACCAGCGGGGAGTAGAGCGTAGATTTGGATTAGGCCAGTGGTCCACGCTTACTCGTCGGTATCTGGAAATAAAACTCAAAGACACACGCAATACAATGTTGTTGCTCGTGCAAGCGCCCGTTATTGCGGTCATCCTTGCAGTCATAACCGGAAACTCGCTCAATGACGCGAAGACGATATTCATTGCGGCGATTATTTCGATATGGTTCGGCGCAAACAACGCGGCTCGCGAGATCGTTTCTGAGACTCCAATCTACGTTCGCGAACGGCTGGTGAATCTCAAGATTCCGTCCTACGTGTTTTCGAAATTCGCCGTTTTGAGCGGGATAGCGCTGATACAGTGCTCCCTGTTCGCGGGCATTCTAATCGCATTAGGGCGATTGAGCGGTGGGGACTTTGGATGGCTGATATTGATTCTCTATCTGACTTCGCTCAGCGGAATAACGATGGGACTCTTCTTTTCGGCGCTGGTGAACTCGACCGAAAAAGCGATGAGCATCCTGCCCCTTATTCTGATACCACAACTGCTGCTTAGCGGCTTCCTGAAACCACTCGACGATCTTTACGTCAACCCCAACACCCGCAAGCCAGCGACCGCGGCAGAATATCAACGCTTCAAGGACTCTGCAAAACAACCCGTGCCAACGCCTTCAAGGACGGCGCCCGGCGCGGCACCAGCGATAATCGATCCCGTCACCAAATCCGATGGCTTGGGGGCGGCGCGCTTCGTAGCGGACCTCATGATCGCACGGTGGTCAATCGAAGCACTCGCGCATGCCGTGAGCATCGACGACCAAAAAGGGCGGGACACCCTGGCGACGATGATGACGGTTGCCGAATATGACCACGTCTTCAGAAAGGATTCGCAAACTGTAATCGAATCTTCTTATCGCCGCCGCGTGATGATTGATTCGGCTGCGCTCGGCGGCTTCATCGCGCTCTTTCTGGCGCTGACCATGTGGGCTCTAAAACGAAAAGACGTTTTGTGAGAACGGTTATTGAAGCTCACGACCCTGCGGTTCAGGAGAGGCTGCTTTAGCCGGGTCGTTTAAGGAATTAGTCGGGTAAACAAATCTATGCAAATAAGCACAGTTGCGCACAAGACGGGAAAATCATGAACAGCGACACGATCCGACCAGGAAACCGAGCCCCGGACTCGCTAATCGGCACGACGATCGATGACAAATATCGCATCGAGTCAAAACTCGGCGAAGGAGGTATGGGGACGGTTTATCTTGCGGCCCGGCTGATGATTGGTGATACGGTCGCAATCAAGGTCCTTCACGTCGAGCGCGTATCCGACTCCCAGGCAGTGGAGCGTTTTCGCCGTGAAGCTCAGGCCGCAGCTCGACTAAAACATCCGAACGCAGTGAACATCTATGATTTTGGCGTCTCCAACAGCGGTCTAGTCTATCTTGTGATGGAACTGGTCGAAGGCGAAAGCCTCCGCAGTCTCATCAAGCAACAAGGGCCGCTTACGCCCACGGCGGCAAGTGAGATTCTCAGGCAAATATGTGCCGCGCTCGATGAGGCTCATCGCCAACACATCGTCCATCGGGATTTGAAGCCTGACAACATCATCGTGACGACCGTCTCCGGCGGACTGCGAGTCAAAGTGCTGGACTTCGGTATTGCGAAGATGCGCGATCTGGCGACGGCCGCCGATAACTTGACGCAAACCGGAACGGTAATGGGGACCCCTCATTACATGTCGCCGGAGCAGTGCCTTGGCGAAGAGCTTGACGGCAGATCGGATATCTACAGCACCGGCATCATGCTCTACGAGATGCTTGCGGGTATGGTGCCGTTTAACTCTCCAGCTTCAACTGCAGTCGTCGTGCAGCACGTTACTCAGCCGCCGCCGCCGCTTCGAGCCATCAACGCCAGCATATCGCCAGAAGTTGAAGCGGTCGTGAGACACGCCCTGGAGAAACCGCGTGAAGCGCGGCCACAAACCGCAGGTTTGTTCGCGCAGGAGATGATCGCTGCCCTGAGCGGAGTCGGATCCGTGCAACCGGTAACAACGGGGGCTGTCGACTCAAATCCGTCACGCACCATCGCGGCATCGGGGACGCTTGCGGCAGGAATGGCTCCGACGATGCAGATGAGAACGCCGACCTTTAGCGGAGCGGTCACGCCCGCAGGCGTTGAGGCTGTGCCGGGGAGCGCGCCACCGGGCAGAGCTCGCAGCAAGACGGCGCTCATGATTGCCGGCGCTGTGATATTGGCAGCCGTTGCCGCGACCGTCGCGATCTTGGTAACAAAGACAGCAGACAAGAATAGTGGCGTAACGCCCAATCCGCCCGGTGAGAAGGATGCGAAACGGACAAGAGAACCTGCGCCGCCCGCGGGTATGACATACGTAGCGGGCGGAGAGTTCTTGATGGGAAATGATGACGGCGCATTGTTAGAGCGCCCTATGCACAAGGAAACGGTAAAGCCCTTCTTCATAGACGTCCATGAAGTTACCTGCGAAGAGTACGAGAAGTTCTCGAGGGCGACTGGCCGTCAGCCGCCTGAGAGCTGGACAGACGGCCGCTATCCGCCCGGCGCTGCGCGAAGACCGGTTACCGGGATCAACTGGGATGATGCGAGCGAATATGCCAAATGGGCGGGCAAGCGCCTACCGTCCGAGAGGGAATGGGAACTTGCCGCGCGTGGCAAGGAAGGACTCAAGTATCCATGGGGAAATGAGTGGAAGCCCGGCTTCGCGAATGCAGATTCGACGGCGATTGGCCGCATGTCGGAAGTGGGTGCGTATTCGGCGGGAGCCTCTCCCTTTGGCGCGTTGGATATGGTAGGAAACGCCTGGGAATGGACCTCGAGCGATCTGGTTGCGTATCCCGGCGGACAACTACCGCCTCAGACCGGTGTCGACCTCAAGGTGCTTCGCGGTGGCTGTTGGAAGAGTGATATGAACAAAGCAACCGCAACTTTCCGCATGGGTTGGCCCGCTCGGGGAGACACAGTGCCTTACGATGAAACAGGGATTCGTTGCGCAAAGGATGCACCAGCGTCTTCCCAGTGAGATGAATCCGTGGAGACGTGATTAAAAAGACTTGCCCGTCGGCTAACGCAACACTTTGAATCGGGAGGCACTGCATGAGGATCAGTTTTGTTTGCATCGCGCTGTTAGTACTCGCCAGTACTTTTGCTGGTCCCCCACCGAGCTACGCTCAGGGAGGCAGTGGCGAGGCGACCAAGAATGCAAATAAGGGAGCCGGTAAGGGCTCCGGTAGACCTCCAAAGCCCAGAAACTCAAATAGAACTGCGGCCCCGGCGTCTCCGGCCCCGGCGCCTCGTTATGCCGAGCTAACCGTCAACACTGGCTTGCCGGAATGCTCGGTCCTGCTCGATGGGCAGGCGCGAGGCACGACAGATCGAAGCGGCGTTTTCAAACTCTCATCGCTTAGCCCCGGGCAACATATCATCACCGTGCGAAGGGAAGGTCATTACGATGGTCAGAGTACGGTCCAGTTGTTGGCCGGTAGAAGCGAGGTCGTAGAAATTACGCTGACTAGAAAACTCTCAACCGCAGAGGTGCTTAAGCAGGCGGAAGATGATTACCGTGGTGCTCGCTATGATCAGGCCATCGAGAAAAGCCGCAGGGTCTTGAATGCTCAGCCTGACAGTTCGCGAGCAAATCTCCTCTTGGGCGAGAGCTACTACCTCACCGGCAACGCGGAAAGCACAGCCTATCTGGTTAAGGCCATCAGAGCGGGCGAGGACGCAGTTATTCCAATCAAACACCACCACAGAACCGGGTTAACAGGAGTGGAAGATGCACTGTGTTCGGGAACGCTGACTCTCAGGAAGACGAGCTTCGAGTTTCACTCGCTCGACATGAGCGGGCATGACTTAACCGCCGGGTACGAGAAGATCACCGAACTGAAAAACGAAGCAGGCAAGGCCGGACGATTGCATCTGAAGGTTGGCGTACCGAAGGGAAATAAAGAAGATAAGAAGGACTACAACTTTCACGTCAGCGCCGCGGTTGTGAGGAGCAACGGTGTAAGGCAAGTCGCCTACTGCGACAGCCCAAGCTGTCTGCCCATGGTAGAAACCCTGTATCAGCTCTTACAGCAACTCAAGCAGTAGGCCGCAGACCCACGTAAACGAAGGCCATGATAAGTGTGAACGGGAGAATCGATGCTTTGATCGGTAACACGATTGATAACAAGTATCGCATCGAATCAAAACTCGGCGAAGGGGGTATGGGGGCGGTATATCTCTCCACACGCCTGATGATCGGCGATACCGTGGCCGTCAAGATTCTTCACTCACAGCAAGTGTCCGATCCTCAAGCCATTGAGAGGTTTCGCCGTGAGGCACAAGCTGCCGCCCGGCTCAAACACCAGAATGCTGTGATCATCTACGACTTCGGCGTTTCTAACGAAGGTCTGGTCTACCTGGTAATGGAAGTGGCCGGGGGCCAAAGTCTGCGCGACATCATCAAACAGCAAGGCCCCGTCACTCCATCTGCCGCGGCAGAGATCATGAGCCAGGTTTGCGCTGCGCTTGATGCAGCGCATCGGCAAAACATCGTGCATCGTGATTTGAAGCCCGACAACATTATTGTGTCCGTGACTAACGCTGGCCTGCGGGCAAAAGTGCTCGATTTCGGCATCGCCAAAATGCGCGATTTGACCGCGAGCAACTTGACTCAGACGGGCGCCGTGATGGGAACGCCATATTACATGTCGCCGGAGAACTGTATGGGCGAAGAGCTTGACCACCGCTCCGACATCTACAGTCTTGGCATAGTACTGTTTGAAATGCTGGCCGGTGTCGTCCCGTTCAATTCGCCGATCTCGACGGCTGTTGTCGTGCAGCACGTCAATCAAGCCCCGCCTTCGCTGCGAGCCCTCAACGCGAGCATTCCACCCGCGGTTGACACGAATGAAGGCAATTACCGACTCGTCCAGGGCACACACGTGTTTGACCTTAGGCAGGAATTCAGTGACGTATGGGCCGACCTGGGTTGGCCCACCTACCGGGATCGACGCTTCCGGGTTCTCTTCAAATACGACACTACCGAATCAAAGTGGAAGGTGGCGCGAGCAATGGCAGGTTCACAGCCGAGGACAGAGGTCCTCGAAATGGGAATTTTGAATCGGCGAACGTCCCGCCGACGCTCGACCAACTTCGCCTAAAGCGTAGGTAGGGTTCGTCAACTCGCGGTCCTGGATTTGAGCGAGGGACCACGACCTGAATATTCTATTCGTGGGTAGTTGTTGAAACCATTTTGATACCAACGAGCCCTGTCTCATCTCTTAGTAAAGTGACGTCGGGCTTATTGAATCGTTTGGAATTGAGTAAGCAAGGAGGATTTTACCCCTGCTGCTCGCGGAATCGATGGTTCGCTGAAAGAAATTGGCAGGATAGACGGAGGCAAGCGATGAAGAGAATCTTGGTTCTAGTCACCATTAGCTTCTTTTTGTGTTCAACAGCCAGCGCGTTTCAGGGCGGTGGCGGTGAATCGCCTAAGAAGGCATCGACTAAGAAGAAAGCCGCCACGAAGAAGGAGACTTCGGGAGTCACATCAAATAACACCACGCCACCTATGCCACCGGCCTCGTCAGTGCCAAAGCGAACGCCAGCGCCAGCAACCGTGAAGGAGCAAGGCGAAGGGGAGCGCCAGTACGACGCCATTCGGAACGCAGGGATCGCCGAGCGTACGCGCGTGGAACAGGGGTTGCGGGAGAATGGTCGGATGGGCCTTCTCGGCTCACGATTACAAAAGACGGGGGCGGATTTAGTGCGGTGTATGTCTCAAGTGCCAAGAACGTGCTTGGGGAACTGTTGCCTCAAAGCCTACGTGGTGAACTACTGCCGGATAACCAGCTGCGGATGACAAACAGTAGCTATGGAAAACTTGTCAATCCTCGCTACTATTACGGCGGCGATTTTGATCAAAAGGCCTGGATCGAACTCGGCGTTGACGGCGGTACCTTGATTGTTAGGTTCAGCGAAACGAAGGGTGGACGGTCTCTTGTAATGAGGCGAGTAACTCGAAACGCTGATTCCCGAGTTCCAGAGGCGCCAACAACCGCTGAGCTTACGATCGAAGAGACAGAAGCTGAGGCTGGTAGTGGGAATCGATTCGGCGCAATCGCCTATTCTTCTTCTAGCCGGCAATTCGGTAATGCCACGAATTACTCAACCCGCGAGGCGGCTGAAGCCAGGGCAAGAAACGAGTGCAAATCACCCGATTGTAGAGTGCAAGTGTGGTTCAGGGACGCCTGCGGGGCGCTCGCCGGGGCTAGAAACGGTCAAGTCGGCCGGGCGTGGGCCAATTCGGAGGTAGAGGCCCAGAATAAAGCTCTTGAGGAATGCGGCAGAAAGGGGTTCGATTGCGCGGTGATCGCATCGGAGTGCTCCTCGTCGACAACACCTTCTGTAAGATCTGCAACAGCTTCTCTAGTATCAGCAACACCATCGAGCAGCCCTGAGTCAATAGTGACGGAGGCATTCAGCGCCTTCCGGCAAGGCAACTCATTTGGTGTCAACACCTTGATGAGCGCGCAAGGCATCGCGAATGGGGCAACGTACTGTAGAGGGGATGCAACAAAGTGTCTTAGAACGAACTACGCTGACGCGGGCGAACCCAGGAGCATCAAGGCCCGCGTGTTATCAAAATCTGATTCTGCAGCGGACATAGAGCTACGAACTATTTGGTCCGCAGTCGAGGGTGAACAATGTCAGACTTACAATCTGGACAAGACAAAGGATGGATGGCGAATCACATTTTTCGACGGGCCAAGGCTATGCCAATGAATGCACAGCACCGCTCCAGAAAAGAGAAGAAGTTCCTGTTCTGAAAAACAGCTCGAAGCCAAGACACAAGGGCGGCCGCCGTTGTTCGTTTGAAGCGGCGCCCTAAGAACAAGAAGCCTTGACTCGATCACAAGCAGAGTACGGGAAAGGAATCGATAAGCCGAACTCTCGTCTCGCAGCAAAGCAGTCTTTGAATCGAATCTACGTTTAGCTCAGGAGGCGGTATGGACACTCAGACAAAAAAGAACTCGCCTGGTCAGCTCATCGGCCTCGTAGCGGCGGTCGCCGTGCTGCTCTGCTTTTTTCTGCCGTGGGTTGAAGTGGGCGTCAGCTTCGCAAAAGCCAACCTCAGTGGTTATCAGCTTGCTACCGGAAGCGGGCCCGCCGGATTGAGCATATCGAGTTGGTCGAGCCTGCTGTTGGTTCCGGCGTGTATGGTTGCCGCGACGGTAGCCGTGCTTGCTAAGGCGCTCGGCTCTCGCCCCGCCCCTCAGGGTAGCCGTTTGATCTCACTGGTACTCATCGCAGCGGGTGGTGTCAGCGCGGCGGTCATCCTCTATCAGTACTTTGACCTGAACGCTGAGTTCAACAAGAACGTACTGGGGATAATCGCGCAGAACCTTGTTACCCACTTGTTTGGCTGGGTTGCCTGCCTGGCGGGCAGCTTTGTCGTGCTGGTCGGAGGTGTTCTCGATCTGCGCGCGAGCAACTATGAAGTCTCGCGCACTATAGCTGCGGGCGGACTTTAAGGTTTCGCACCGGCGAGCCGGGGAACTATTTGCCGACCGCTTTTTCTGATCTGTCACTACAGTCTGATCTGTCGCCATGAATTGTTCGAAGTGCACAACCTCGAACCTGCCAACGACGCGATTTTGCGTCCGATGCGGCGCACCATTGCTTGACGCCACGGGACACAGCGCTCCGTTCGCGCCGCGTTACGAAGAGGCCACGGGGCTTCAATCTCTTGACGGGTATCCGGGCGAAGGCAACCAGGCAGACCCTTTTATCGGTCGTGTGATCGAAGGCCGTTACCGCGTGGATGCGAAGCTCGGAAAGGGCGGCATGGGCGTGGTGTATCGCGCTACACGATTGCAGATTGACGATGCGGTGGCGATCAAGATTCTGCGTGCGGAGTTGTTGGCCGATCCGCAATCGCTCGAGCGATTCCGCCGCGAAGCGAAAGCCGCCGCCCGACTCAAGCATCCGAATGTGGTTACGATACATGACTTCGGCATCACTCATGACCACATAGCTTACCTGGTGATGGAGTTGGTCGACGGTGAGAATCTTCGCGAGTTAATTGACCGGCAGGGGTCGCTCTCTCAGGCGGACGCCGTCGAAATAACTTGCCAAATCTGTGCCGCGCTCGACGAAGCCCATCGACTGGGGATCGTTCACAGGGATTTGAAACCTGACAACATCGTCCTGGGCAGGTTCACCGGCGCACTGCGGGTTAAGGTGCTGGACTTCGGCATAGCCAAACTGCGCGACCTCACACTTGGCAGCGGTTCTCTAACAGAGTCTGGCATGGTTCTTGGCACTCCGCGTTACATGTCGCCCGAGCAGTGTCTTGGCGAAGAGATTGATGGGCGCTCGGACATCTACAGTCTCGGCATTGTACTTTACGAGATGCTCGCTGGCGCGGCGCCCTTCAACTCTCCAAGCTTCGGAGCGCTCATAATGCAGCATGTGAACCATACTCCGCAGCCCCTGCGAGCCATCAAAACGACCATTGCGCCGGCCATCGAGGTGGTGGTAGCGGGCGCGTTAGAGAAGCGGCGCGAAGCCAGGCCCCAATCCGCGATCGCGTTTTCGACGCAGTTGAAAGCGGCACTTAGCGGCGAAAACGCGGTCTCGACGATCTGGCGAAACTCCTTCAACCAGCAATCAGCCGGTCCAGTCGCGGCCGCTCCCGATCTTTCCGGACACATCGAAGCGCAAGCCGCTATGGGCAGCGGCCTGCCGCGCACAAGCCCGCTTCAATCGCTCGATTCCGGCGCGGTAATAAAACGAAACACGCCCTCGCGCCTTCTAGTAACGGTTGTGGCGCTGTTTGTTCTAGCCTTGGCAGTAACGGGTTGGGGCCTCTGGATGTCGACTAACAGGAGGACCGAGGGCGACAACCCGGGCATGACAACTGGCGACAGTGCACCCAGGCAGGGGCCGTCGGGGCGCGGTAACGGCCTGCCAGCAGAATCCATTGCCAAAAGCCTTGCAAAGGCCGAAACCGATTTTAGGATGCAGCAATACGACGCCGTCATTGCCGCTTGCAACAGCATATTAGTCAGCAGTCCTGATCAGCCCCTTGCTGAGTTGCTGCTCGGCGAAAGCTATTACAACAAGGGAAGCGCCAAAGGCACGGAGTACCTGGCGAAGGCAATCGATATGGGCGAGACCGTAACTCTCCCGATCAAGCATCACCACTACGAAGGCGCGCTGAAGATAGACGAGGGGTTCTGCTCCGGGTACGTCAAGCTCAGAAAAGCGACGTTTGAGTTTCACTCGGAAGAAACAACCGCGCATGACTTCTCGGCTCCGACGGACAAGATTTACGACTTGAGGGATGACTCATATAAGGGCGGACGTCTACACCTCAAGGTTGGCGTCCTGACGGGTATGACAGAGGTTGCGCAGAACTACAACTTTTACGCTCCTCCGGCAGGGCTGCGTAAACAGATGACAATAACGAGAGTCTACTGCGAAAACCCGGCTTGCCAACCGATGGCGCAAACTCTCTATCAACTGCTGGCGCGTTTCAAAAAATGAGGGCGGCCTCGTAGCAGAAGCGAGCGCCACAGAGAGGACTGTGATCATGAGTTGTTCAAAGTGTGCGACTTCAATAGCTCAAGGTGCTCGTTTCTGCCCAAGCTGTGGCGCTGTACTTTCCGGAGGCAGTCCAATGGTTGGGCTGCCTGCCTCGACCAACGATGGGGGGGAATTGAGCGCAAATCCTCGTGTGCCGGAAGCGAACAAACCAGGCTTGCTCGTCGGCCATACGATTGAGGGGAAGTACCGTCTGGACACAAGACTTGGCGCCGGTGGGATGGGGACCGTTTATCGCGCTACGCGATTGCTCATTGGCGATTCGGTAGCCGTGAAACTTCTGCACCCGGAGCAGGTGGCCGACTCGCTGGCGGTCGAGAGATTTCGTCGCGAGGCACAGGCCGCGGCGAGGCTCAAGCACCAGAATGCGGTGACGATTTATGATTTCGGCGTATCCGATGACGGGCTGGTATACCTTGTGATGGAATTGGTTGAAGGTCGCAGCCTCCGCGAGATAATCAAACAGCAGGGTCCGCTCACGCCAACTGCGGCAACCGAGATATTCAATCAAGCCTGCGCAGCTTTAGACGAGGCTCACCGCCAAAACATCATTCACCGCGACGTAAAGCCTGACAACATAATGATAAACACAACGCCGAACGGATTGAGCGTCAAGGTGCTCGACTTCGGCATCGCCAAGCTGCGCGACCTCGCTACTACTGCAAGCAGTCTTACACAGACGGGTAGCGTGGTGGGCACGCCTCACTATATGTCGCCGGAGCAGTGCCTGGGCGAAGAGCTCGACCATCGCTCAGACATCTATAGCCTTGGCGTGGTTCTTTATGAAGCGCTCACCGGCATTCTGCCCTTTAACTCGCCGACGTCGGCCGCCGTTGTTGTTCAACAGGTCACGCAGCCCCCGCCACCTCTTCGGTCAATCAACATGAGTGTCTCTCCCTCAGTAGAAGCGGTGGTCCTCCGGGCGCTCGAGAAACCTAGAACCGCCAGGCCGCAGACAGCAGGCGAGATGGCTCAAGAACTGAGCTCGGCAGTTCAAAGCGGTACCGTAAGCCCGCCCCAAACGCGAGCGAAGTTGAATGCAGCCACATCAATACCACTAACCCCGGGAGTTACGCCGGAGCTGGCCCCGACCATGCAAATCTCCATACCGAAGTCGAGTGGATCAGTAACACCGGTTAGCATATCGCCCATACCTGGTGGAGAGGGGGCAACACACTGGCCCACGCCCGCGGCCCCAACTAGGTCCGCTACAGCGCGGCGTCTCCCGACCGTGATCGGCCTGGTCATAGCCGCAGCCGTCGCGGTGGCGGCCTTCGTCTACTTCGGTTCCGGCTCACCCAAAAGAAAGATATTGGGCGAGATAAAGAATGGAAACCTGGTAAAGCCGGAGGGAAGCAGCGCTTACGATCTGTACCTCAAACACGCAAATGCCGAGTTGAGCCCGAGCGATAAGACAGAGATAACCAACGAGGTGGTTCCAGAGCTTGAGAAGAGAGGCGAAGAGATAATCACGCATCTGAAACAGGATGCTAATGAATCGGAGGCTGAATGGGCCGAGGCAATACGAGTCTATGGCTGGCTGAATGACCTAAAGCCAAAGCCTGCTTATGAGTCGCGAAAGCTGTTTTCGCAAGCCAGACTCGCACTATTGAAGAAGGACTACAACAAATCGATTCCTGATTTTCTGCGGTCTATTGATCTGGACCCCTCGTGGGTCTTGCCGGTGAACGCGTTGGGACGCGCGTATTACCTGACTAAAGACAAAACAACCGCAAGGCAGTATTACAACCGCGCCTGTGCTGTTGAGCCGGGTTGGATAGTTCCGTGGCTCAACCTGAGTGGCTTGTGTCTTGAAGTGAACGATCCGTATTCGGCGCAAGATGCTGCGCAGCACGCCATCACGATCGATCCGCAGAAGGCGTCGGCTCATTATTTCCTGGCTCAGGCTCATGAAAAGATGAACCGGGATTGCGACGCCGCGAGCGAATACAAACTCGCGGTCGATAACGCATACAACGCTAGCTCCGCCGGCTCCAACTTCAACATCGACAATGCTCGGGGTAAGGCGGAACGGCTTAGGATCAAGGGGAATTGCTACTCAAACGGAAACTGAACGTCGTGCGCTCGAATCGTCGCTGGGTTCTACTCGGTGCTGGCCTGATACTGGTTGCACTGCTAGCCGCCGGCGCGTGGATAGCTTTCGTTCCATATCGCCACGTCGATATCCTGATAGTCAACGGTACGGTCGTTGACGGGACAGGATCACCACCCCGAGTTTGCGATGTCGCTATTCGCGACGGCAAAGTGGTCGCACTTGGCGGCTGGCGATTCTTCTTTTCCAGACCGAATCTGCGCATAGACGCTGGTGGCAAGATCGTCGCTCCCGGTTTTATCGATGTCCACACCCATGTGGAGCCAAACATCCCGGCGTCAAGTCCTTTTGTGCCCGCCAATTTTTTGCGGCAGGGTGTTACTACCTTGATCACCGGCAATTGTGGCAGGTCGCGTACCGACATCGGCGGGCTGCTCGGCGGTTTGGAGAAGCGCGGTACCGCTATCAACGTCGCTACACTAATAGGCCACAACAGCGTAAGGCAAGAAGCGATGGGAGCTGCCGCCCGTCCGCCCACGTCCTCCGAGATGTCCCGAATGCGACTGCTCGTGGAGCGCGGCATGGAGAACGGAGCGCTTGGCTTCTCTACGGGTCTGGCCTATGCGCCCGGTCGATTCGCTGAACGCACGGAGTTGATCGCTCTTGCTAAAGTTGCGGCGGACGGCGGCGGCCTATACGTCTCGCATATACGGGACGAAGCGCGAGGGGGTATCGACGCAATAAAGGAAGCCCTTGAAATAGGCCGACTGGCGGGCGCGACGACCCAAATATCGCACCTCAAATGTTCCGGACCCTTCCAGTGGCATTCCTCTCCCCGCCGTCTGCAATTGATCGATGAGGCTCGCGCGTCTGGTCAACGAGTAACAATAGATGTTTATCCTTATGACCGCTCAAGTACGCAGACGGATGTGTTGTTGCCCGACTGGGCAATTAGGGAAAACAAGACTGGCCTGCGGGAGGCGGCAAAGGACGAGAGCACCAGGAAGAAGTTACACGCCGACATACTCACTAAGCTCAAAGAGAATGGATGGAAAGATCTTAAGCACGTGATCCTTGCGACAGGTAAGTCTGAATGGATCGGCCGAACTTTTGCTGAGGCTCCTCTGCCTGCGCCGGATATGGATCGTCAAATTGAAAATCTTATCGAAGTTTCTCTTCGCGGCGGTGCTCAGGCAATCTACGCAGACATGGATCAGAGCGACGTTGACTGGATCGTCTCGTCTCCCTACGGGGTTTTTGGCAGCGATAGCGCCGTACGGGACGCCGATGTTGCTTACAAGCCCCATCCGCGCGGATGCGGAACCTTCCCAAGAATCTTTCGAGTCTATGTCAGGGAAAAAAGACTTCTGACACTGAGCGACGCAGTCCGCAAGGCGAGCGGCGAGGCAGCTGAGATCTTTGGTCTAGTGGACCGCGGAGTCTTGCAGCCGGGATCTTGGGCAGATATCGTCATCTTTGATATGGAGTCCATAAGCGATGAAGCTGACTATGAACGCCCCTTCGCCGAACCAACCGGGATCGACTACGTAATCGTGAATGGGATAGTGGCGGTCGACCACGGAGCCCTCAGCGGCAAGAAGCCAGCCGGCATGCCTCTGAGGAAAACAAGGCTTGCCTCGACAAGCGAGTAATGAGGTTCCTTCTCGCTCTTGGCTTCGTCCCCGCCGAAGACTTTTCGAGGCGCGGCATGTTCCCCCCTTTTCCGCCATGGCTTGTTCCACGTACCAGTCGAAGAGTTACCCACCGACATCCTAACCAAACTCAAGGACAATGGATAGAAAGGCCTTACACACGCAACAGGTAAGGCTGAGTGGCTCGGCCGAACTCTTGCTGAGACCATCTGCCTCGCCGGACATGGATCGTCAAATTGAAGATCCTATCAAGGTTTCTCTTCGCGGCGGTGCTCAGGCAATCTACGCGGACATGGATCAAAGCGGCGTTGACCGGATCGTCGCGTCGCCCTACAGGGTTTTGGTAGTGATAGATCCCTCCGCGACGCCGATGCTGTTCAAAGCCCGATCCGCGCGAACGCGGAACCTTCCAAGAACCTTTCGAGTCCTGTCAGGGAGAAAAGACTTCTGGCATTGAGCGACGCCGTTCGCACGGCGAGCGGTGAGGCAGACTGAGGTCTTTGGTTTAGAGGACCGCGCGCGCCATCAACACGAGTAACTCATCTACTCTTCGTCCATCTCGAGACCTTCGAGGACTACCAATGCACGGAGCAAACTCGTCGTCGGCTACGCCTTCATCGCCTATCACTCTCAGCAACTTCTGGAGCATGTGGTACGTTATCCAGGTTCCTCAGCTCGGAGTCTGGCTTGCTTGTTTGGTCGTTTTTGGCCTGCGAGGTTTGTTTCCTCCTAGATCGCCGTTTTAGTTCTTTGGCCACTTTTGTTTTCCACTCCTCCAATCAGAGCACCCTCGCGGGTTCGTTTCCACGCAATCGTCCGCCGGTCGTCTGCGAGAATTCAAGTTTCCAAGAATCTCTGTTTGTGCGCTTCCAAGAATCTTTGTTGTGCCGCCCGACATGCTGGAAAACAGGAGAATTCAGTTTTGAGCGGCGGAAGCGAGTTCGTTTCTTCGCGGATTGAGCATGCGGCTTCGAGGTTTGCGTAAACACATTGGGCAGGCTGGCCGAAGCTTCCGTGAGCGGCGGCTCGCGGTCATTGCGCCCCAGCCCTTTGCCACCAATGGGGCGGCAACGTCAAAGCGGTCATTGTAGTCCGCAGCCTGCCCGACTGCTGCGCTTGAAAAAGCCGATTCTCCACAGAACGAGCAGCTTATCTTGAACGTTTGTACAAGATGCTCAGCGAGTGTCGCTTCTGCCTCGCACGAGTGGTCGTCATCCGTCTGCGCGACTAGCCGTCTCGTTTTCCTTGTTGCGGTCACCATTGTCTCCTTCGTTCGAGGCGTCGTTTCTTGTACTCGGACGGCGCGCAATCAAAGAATCGTTTGAAGTGGAGCACAAAGTTGCTCCGAGTACCGTAACCTACCAACGCCATAACCTCTTTGATGCTGAGTAGGCTGGTCGTCAGGAGATGACGGGCCTTTTCCATTCTGAGCCTTATCAAATACTCGCCCGGTGAGAGTCCGGTTTGTGTTTTGAAAAGGTGCGAAAAGCGGGACGGAGAAAGATAAGCGACACGCGCCGATTCGCTTAGAGTTACCTTCCGTTGAAGATTGCCGTTCATAAAGTCGATCGCGACCTGCACTCTCGGATCACAGAGCAGCGCATTCGGCTCTGGCTCCGGCGCTTCATATTCTTGTGAGAGTGGGACTGTGACAATGGACGAGCGCTTTCTCTTAGAATCAACCTCCGAGAAGGTCTCTTGCCACTCAGGATAGAACGGGCTGAACGGAGAGGATACGGCGACGATAGATGCGGTGCGCGCCTCACTGACTCGGTTGTTAGCATTCAATTCCACAGCATACGAATTGATAACGTCGAAGTACGTCAACGGCTCGGCGTACTTAAGGAGAGGAATGAGTTGCTCAAGTTCTTTTAGCGCCGAGGGGTGAAAGCCTTCTGATGATTTTGCTAGTGCTATGCCCCTTGAGGCCGCGATGTAATCCGAGATTGAATCACTCGCCTTGCGAGCCTCAGCGTAGAAGTGGAGCGCAGATTCAAACTTGCTCTCGTATGCGTCGAAAGAGCCCCTTGATATGAGCGCCTTCGCTGTGTAGGTCGCACTCTGTTCAGCGATGCTTTCCAAAATGCCGGCGTGAAGTTGTAAGTCTCGGCACTTGCACCAAACCAGATAATACTGGCCTATTAACCGATATTCCCTCAGAGGCAAATTCAGAAGGATTGACGCCAGCTCCCGAACCACGCTCACTTGGCGAAAGGCATGGGTGCTCTTGATCTGTCGTAAGACGCGGCTGCCTAGTCTCTCATAACTCACTACGCCGGTGAGTAGGTGTTGATACAATAGGGGCACGGAGGAAACTATGCGAAGACTACTATCCGTGTGTTTGCTCATGCTGTGTCTGTCGCTTCCGGCCCTCGCAGGTCATACCCTGCCGGGCATGTGGTGCGAGTGCGGTCCAGAAGCTTGTATCTGCGATCCCGGCGAGGTGCCCACCGGCCAATTGAGTCATACCGTGCCGGACAAATCGAGTAAGGGCACACCTGTCGATTTAGGCTCAGAGACGTTGTTGATTTTAGGCTTGCTGCTACTCGCGCTTAGATACAAAGCCTAAGCCTAAGACGACCTGGACAACTGACGGGTAATATCGCTCTCGCGGCGACTCAATATTTGTCTGTCGCGCCGCATTGTATCAAAGAATGCTGACGTAGCAAGCGGAAACTTCGACTGTATCTTGCCAAGGTTCACAGAGGTATGTGCGCTCCCGGCACACTATCTCGCAGTCTACTCATCGCAGGAGGTCGCAGGTCCTTCGATGAGAATTACCGCGATGATTTGTATGATCTAGCAAACATGGAGCGGGTCAACTGGGACCATTGGCCCTAATCACTAGGCGAAGGTATGCTTGCAACCGTGACCTCGCTTTCTGTCGCTAGACACCGAACCGCCATCAAGCGCACCGGCCTGTCTCGACCCATTCGCACCGCCCGCGAAAACGGAATAATAGCCCCGGACGCTTCTGTCTTCGATTACGGCTGTGGGCACGGCGATGATATGCGTCGTCTTCTAAGTCTCGGCATAGACTGTCAGGGCTGGGATCCCGTATATCGCCCAAGTGCAGATCGAGTCCGATCTGACGTTGTTAACCTCGGATACGTAGTCAATGTGGTCGAGAACCTAGGCGAAAGGGCAGCATCGCTTCTCGAGGCGTGGTCGCTTGCAGAAAAGGTCTTAATAGTTTCGGCGCGGCTCAAGCACGAATGCACGGTGGACCAGCAAGCCATTTTCGAAGACGGGTGCATAACGCGGCGACAAACTTTCCAGAAATACTACGAGCAAAGCGAACTGAGAGACTGGATCAATGAGGTCCTTGGCGTTTCATGTGTCGCGGCCGCGCCAGGCATATTCTACGTGTTTCGCGAAAGTGAAGCTCGACAGTCTTTCGTCGCCACTCGGTTTAGGCGTCCCATATTCGTACCACGGCTTCGCCAAAGCGAGGTTCTCTTCGAACAGAACAAGGCGCTACTCGAACCATTGATTCAGTTCATCACCGCGCGCGGTCGGCTTCCTGAGGAGTCGGAGCTAGAGGTCGCAATGATTCGAGATAAGTTTGGGAGTCTGAAGCGAGCTTTTGCTCTTCTTCGCCGGGTAAGCGGCGCTGACCAATGGGAGGCGATTCGCGAAGAGCGAGCGCAAGATCTGCTCGTCTACCTCGCCCTTGCAAGGTTTGGTGGTCGGCCTCGCTTTTCTCAGCTTCCACGAGAACTTCAACTGGATGTGAGGGCTTTCTTTTCTACCTACAACCGGGCGCACCACCTAGCCGACAAACTACTCTTTTCCGCCGGCGATCGTGATGAAGTCGATCGAGCTGCCAAGACATCACGAGTGGGGAAGCTCTTGCCTACCTCTTTGTATATTCATACCGGCGCGCTCCCGGAGCTAACCCCGCTGCTGCGAGTCTACGAGGGCTGCGCCCGTGCGCTGATCGGCTCAGTGGAGGGGGCTAACGTCGTCAAGCTACACCGCGATACTCCACGCGTTTCGTATCTATCTTATCCTGAGTTCGAGAGGGACCCGCATCCATCTCTGTCCGCCTCTCTTCTGGTTGATCTCCAAACATTCCGAGTCAAATACCGGGAATATACTGATTCGGACAACCCGCCAATTCTCCATCGCAAAGAGACGTTTCTAGCACCAGAACACCCTCTTCGGGCAAAGTTCGCTAGGCTGTCCCAACACGAAGAGCGTCTAGGCCTATATGAAGAGACACATTCAATCGGGACGCGAAAGGGATGGGAAGACTGCCTCAAGGCGCGTGGGCTGCGCGTTGCCGGGCATCGGATTTGTCGATCGATTTAGAAACTCTTAGCGCGCGTCTGAGCGTCGCTGTGCTTTTGACTGCGAGGTAAACGCGTGAGAGAATGACTAGCGCAATATGTTGTACACTCAGAGCGGTCTAACTACAAGATTTTGGGACAGCGCGTGCTTGCTTGACTCGGTGGTTCCCCTGGGTATACTTCGTGCCTTATCTATAACACGGTAGGTCCGAGCGAACGTTGCTAGCAGCAGTAAACAATTGAGAATCAACGAGGTGACCGATGCCTAGCGGACTCCCAAACGAGCATTCCATCTTTGAGCATCGCAAGATCCGCGACATTTACGACGAAATCCGCGATGTCTACCTGCGTTACCCACAGCCGTGGGTCATAGGCTACAGTGGTGGAAAAGACTCGACTGCCGTCGTTCAATTGGTGTGGAAGGCGCTGGAGAAGCTTCCGCGAGAAGAGAGGCAGAAGCCGGTTTTCGTAATCGCTTCCGATACGAAGGTCGAAACGCCGGTCATCGTTGACTACATCGACAATACTCTAAGACGCATCGGTGAGACCGCTGAACGCACGGGGATGCCGTTCAGAAGTGAAAAGGTTATGCCGACACTCAACAATAGCTTCTGGGTTAACCTGATCGGTCGCGGGTACCCAGCTCCGACTACACGCTTTCGTTGGTGCACGGAGCGACTTAAGATCGACCCCGCTGACAGGTTCATTCAAGAAAAAGTTACTCGATACGGGGAGGTGATAATGGTGCTTGGCGTGCGCAAAGCCGAGAGTTCCACGCGCATGCAGCTAATGAATACCTATCAAGTGAAGGGTCATCTGCTCCGCCGCCACTCGTCGTTGACAGGCGCTCACGTGTACGCACCAATCGCCGACTTCTCCACCAACGATGTATGGACATATCTGTTACAAACGAAATCGCCATGGGGAGGAAACAACCGGGATCTGGTAACGCTTTACCGCAACGCCAGCGCCGGCGAATGTCCGCTGGTTATTGACGATACGACTCCCACCTGTGGCAACAGTCGATTCGGGTGTTGGGTATGCACAGTCGCGACTCGCGACTCGTCAATGGAAGCACTAGTGGACAAAGGCGAAGAGTGGCTCGAACCGCTGCTCGAATTCCGCGACTGGTTGGCGACAACGATTGACCCGGCGCGAAAGCGCGAGTTCAGAGACATAAAGGGCCGCGACGGGCGAGTCATACTCAAGAAAGACGGCACCCCCGCAGCGAGGACCTACAAGCTGGAGGCCAGCAAGCAGATGCTGGAGAAAGTCATGCGTGCGCAACAATCAGTTCGAAAGAACGGTCCCGACTCTAATGCAACACTAATCGATGAGGAGGAACTTCACGAAATCCGCCGACTGTGGCGAACTGAGCGCCAAGACTGGGACGATTCGGTCCCGCGAATCTTTCGCGAAGTCAATGGCTACGACTTGGAGTGGCCCGCAGATGACAATGGCCAGTTCAATGGCGACCAGAAGGACATCCTGGCTGGCATTTGCGACGAGTACGGTGCACCCGTTGATCTCGTGGCCAAGTTGCTTGAGGCTGAGCGAAGTGCCAACGGGCATGCCAGACGCTCCGGCATTCAAAAGAGTCTTGAGCGGATTTTGGCTCAAGAATGGCGTAGTGAAGAAGAGATCGTCGCTGAGGAACAGTGGCAGTTGAGGCTGATGTAACCCATGCGATTTCTCCAACTCGCAGTCCAGAATCTCGGGGTCTTCCGGGACTATCACTATTTCGACCTTGCACCAAGGCGAGAGCCTGAAGGTGATCGACGACCGCTGACGGTAATCAGCGGTCCCAACGGTGTAGGCAAGAGCACGCTTTTCCAAGCGCTTCTACTTGCGCTTTACGGACAACTCGCGGCGGGGGACCGTCTCAGCCGACAGGCTTACAGCGACTTCCTGCTCGGTCGGCTCCATCGCCGCCACCTTGACGGCGAACCTACAACTTGTGATCAGGCCAGCGTCGCGTTGACGCTTCAATACGTCGAGTCTGGCACGCAATTTCGCCTAGATATCGAGCGATCGTGGGAACGTAGGGGCGCAAATGTCATTGAGTCTCTCCGTCTGCGACGCGACGGGGAACAATCCGATCTGGGTACAACAGACTACCAAGCCTTTATCAATGACTTGATCCCCCCAGGCCTTGGTGCCGTTTGCTTCTTTGACGCGGAACAAATGGACGCTCTCTCAAACCCGGAATCGATGGATGTCGCTCTCGCTGACGCTTTGCATCGACTGTTTGGAATCGACGTGGTTGACCGGTTGATAGCGGACCTTGACCGATTCACTTCCACTCGCGGAGGCGGAGAGCGAACCAAGACACGACTGAAGGCTGAGCGAGCGAGAATTCGTCCGCAAATAGAAGCCCTGGAGAAGCAGCTACTCAAAGTTAGAGCGGAAATTGAGTCTTTGTCGGCAAGACAAGGTGAGATCGAGCGCCAACTGGCGGACCGCGTTCGGCGTCTCGCTGAGGTGGAAGGAATAAACGCTACGAGTAGACCGGTGCTGGAGGCGAAG
This sequence comes from Candidatus Onstottus arcticum, assembly GCA_038040485.1. GTDB lineage: Bacteria > Acidobacteriota > Blastocatellia > UBA7656 > UBA7656 > Onstottus_B > Onstottus_B arcticum. The sequence goes on along the minus strand of JBBPIE010000006.1, from coordinate 21,522 downwards.
CGTTCGGCGCTTCAGAAAGACATCGACGGAATATCGGAGCAGCTGCGTGATATGTGCGCCGAGTTGTTTCCGTTTGCACTGGCGCCGGCACTGTGCGAGCGGCTGAGTCGGCGGCTTGATGAAGAGGCAGAGCATAAACGCTACCTAGCAGCGGATGCGTTGTGGCTAGAGCGAGTAGAACGTGTTGAGGCACTACTCGCCAGCCCAAAGCTGTGGACCGACATCAGGCTGTCCGCCGCAAACAAGGACGTAGTTATCAAGCGGCTCCTTAAGCAGTTGGGAGTACTGAGAAGGCATAAGAATACCGATGCCCCCTCCGTACATCCCGTCTCCGATCCAGAACGAGAACGACTTCAGGGTTGGATTTCGCAGGTTCTCAATCTCGTACCCGAACAGGTTCGGACTCTGGGTGAACAGTTGCAGAAACTCAAGTCTGAACAGAGCGACGTCGAGATCAGAATACAGCGGTTGCCCCCTGAGGACGTTATCAGTCAAGCAAACGAAGAGATCGTGACGTTAGAAACGCTGGTGTCCCAGATGCGGCAAAAGCAGACTGAACTCGCCGAACAGATCGGTGTGTTGCAATATAAGCGAGACGAAGCGCAGAGACAGCTTGACGGCACCGGTGAACAACTCCGAAAGCATCGCGAGGCTGACCTAGCAGGCAGGAGCAAGAACGCGCTGCGTGCTTATAAGGATGCCGTGACTCACCAGAAGACGGCAACACTTGAGCAGGCCTTGGTTGCCTCCTTTAACCGGCTCTGCAGAAAAGAACACTTGCTGGGGTCAGTCCGCATAGATCCGTCGAACTTCAACATCGAGCTTTGCGGTCCGGGCGGCGTCACGATGGCATTGTCGAGCTTCTCAGCAGGTGAGCGGCATCTTTTTGCGCTCGCGATGTTGTGGGCGTTGCGACAGGCCGGCGGAAGGCAGTTACCGCTCGTCATAGACACTCCGCTCGCGCGTCTTGACGACGTTCATCGGCACAGGTTGATAGACGACTATATTTCCAGCGTGAGCGACCAAGTGCTGTTCTTCGCAACGGACGCCGAACTCGATGATGGACTTCTTACCGATGCGCGAACGCACCTTGCCCGCGTGTACAGACTCAACTACGACGAACAAGCCGAAGAAACCGTCGTGATGAAGCGGGATTTCACTTCAGCGAAATCAAGTCTGGTTACTTTGGCACGAAGGAGTTAACACAGTTGTCTTTCAGCCGTGTCTACGTTGGGAAGAATGTTGATATCCGCCTCCGGAATTTGAAGGCTCGCACTGGCCTCACTCCGAATTTGCTCTGCCGCGTGGGATTCTGTCTGTCGTTAGTTGAGCCAGGTGTTCCTGACCCTGAGCTATACTCTGATGGTCAGGTTCGCGAGTTTAACCGATACACTTTGACCGGGCAGTGGGATGTCCTCTTCTTTTCGCTGCTACGTCAAAGGTTGACCGAAGACGGCCTTGATCCGGTCACGGATCTTGAGTCTCAGTTTAAGGCTCACCTGAATCGCGGGGTTACTCTTCTTTACCAAAGACTAAAGAGTATCGCGGACATAAGTGTGCTTCTCGAAGCACAGTTAAGCGTTAGCGATGGCGCGAACGGCGCCAACATTGGTCCACTGCGTGATTGCTCGAGATTACTGAATTCGAAGGTCAGCAGCGTGCGGAATCCAACAACTGAAACTTGAGGGCGTCTCCGCTTCACGAGGAGAGTTCGTTGAGATACACAATTCGCCGGGTGCTTTGAGCACATGTACTTATCAACATCGAGAGCAACCTTCCATTGCTAGTTTCGGTTATCGAGGTCTAGTGGCTGTGCAAGAGCTAAGCGGAACGCGTCTTGAAGATTTTGGGAAAGAGGTTTTCGAACGACTGGGAGTCAGGTGTTTCCACCGGCTTCAACACGCTCGACTGATACAAATAGACCCTTCGGGCTCTTATTCAAACAATGAGCATCTCGAGTTCGATTACCTAATCCCTCTTGATCGGATCTGTATCATCGGTGAAATAACATCGCGTCATCAGTCACGGGATCTTGAGAGAAAATATCAGCGCTATAGAAGACACTACAATATCCTCGCAGCGCGGCCCTTCGAAGATCGTGTATGGAGGTTGCTTGGCGTCCCGGAGCAGCATATTTCTCGCTTTCGCAACGTGGAAGCGTTGAGAGGATTCTATATCTCAACAGCGCTACAGAAGTATGATGTTAGTCTTCCTGAGGTGCCTAACATCGCACGCTTTTACAAATCAGATTGGGAGTCGCTTTGCGAATACTCAAGCTCCATCGGAAAATACGCTGAGCATCACTTTTTGAGCCTCTTTGATGTGCCGTTACGGCGGGGAAGGCGTCCGCTAGAGATTACGGCCACACGCACGCGGGATAGGAAGGTGCTTAGTGGTCGTGTCGGCTCCGCAGACGTTTATACATTCGAGGCGTCGCCCTACGAGCTCCTGCCCCTCTCAAGGGTCTATCGCAGCGATACGCTGCCAGATCTGTCGCCCGCCTCCGGGTCGAAGTATCAACGAGCGCTGATCCCCGACAAGCTTGATAAGATTCGGAGAACAGTCTTAACCGAACCGACCTTCATGTTTCCTGGTAGTATCCTCGTTGTCTTATCCAGCGGGTGCGAGTATCGCCCGGAACAGCGGACCCTTTTGATTCCGGAGATGTACGGCTCCGTTGAAGTTATTGACGGACAGCACAGGCTTTTTTCATACGCGGACGAAGAGGTAGAGGCTCGATGTTCCGACTGCAGAATTATGGTGACCGGAATCCAGTTCCATGAACAAGATCAGAATGCGGCATCTCGATATAGTGCCAAGACCTTCATCGAGATTAATACTAATCAAACTACGGTTCGGCGAAGCCATGTGGACGCAATTCGTTATCCACTTTTGGGAGAGACAACGCCTAGGGCGCTTGCTGCCCAAATAATTTGGCAGGCGAACGAAACGAACGGAGCAGTTTACGGGCTCTTTAAGACTAATCAGACGAGCCTCGGAGTTATCCCGACTACAACCGTGCTTACCTCACTTAAGGCACTCACGAGTCTAGAAGCAATTGGGAAGTTAGGAAATGTGACGAGAACAGCTGGGCGAAGAAGACGGCAAGGTTACGAGAATCTCTTCGGGGAAACGATTGAAAGGCTCGTTGAGCCAGAGGAGTTGATTAAGAAGGGCAAGATCTGTTTCATTAGGTACTTCAACACCGTAGCTGATGTCTTCCGCCATGATTGGCCCAAACGCGAGCGAACTAACCCTTCATCGTTGGCATTCGCCAAGGTTATGGCAGCATTCGTGAAGTTGCTGGCCAGATTCGTGGCAGAAGGCTTGGACTGGCCGGACGTGAAAGTGCAGCTCGAAACCATAAGGACTAACGTAATGCAACTACGCTCAATGAGGCGTTATGACGACGTACTCTTCGATCCAGACGAGCCGTCAATCCCCGATGCTAGGCAATCACCCGCCTATGCGTACCGTTTTCTCGACCGGAATAGAACCAGCGCTACGCCGATAGGAGACGTGTAGCACTCGATTCTCAACCGAGCAGAGAGATGCCCATTGTGCTCCCAGACAGAGTCTTACTGGACGCTCAGACCCGGTGATGTCATGGGAAAGGACAGAAAGGTATGAGCGGGACAAGGCAGTTCATTCTCACTCAAGTGGATCCTTTAATAGCCGGGCCGGAGGTTTTTCCAAAAAGGGTACTCCGACCTTCGGGGAGGGCCAAATGGCTTGATTGAGCCGGTGGATACAAGTTAGGCCAATTGTGCAAAGAGTTGCTGGCCGAGATCCTTAGGTTCCCGTCCCGTGAAGTTCTGCATACATGGCCCCGATGGCTTAGCCATTGTCCTGACTCACCAGCAGGGCGACGAGATTCCACAACGGCTGGCCCGACTCAGTTAAGAGGCTGCGTCGCAGTTCGTGAATCCCAGCGTTGGCGTACTCCTCAGCGGTCGTCAACAGGTCATCCTGTTTGAGCAACACACTAATGTCACCGATGCGAGCAATAGCAAGGCACTTTAGGAGCGGGATATCTGTCTGAGGCGTAAACTGTGCCCACCGGAAGATCGTCAATCGCTTCCCGGTCAGCGGCCGATGCTCACCGCGCTCGTATCCGAGGGCCGCTGCAAACATAAATACATCCTTCATAGTGCGAAACGGGACGCTCAAAGCGTCGCCACCCTCAGTCAGAATCCGATAAACGTCGTGGACCCCTTCGTCGATGACCACGGTGTCACGGCTGGCAATGGTCTCGTTCATGAATTTACCTCGACTATCTCGGTGCAACTTGTCGCGCGGTTGAACTCCAATCGATACTCGGCTCCGATTCGGGGCTCCAAATTAGCCCGGGCTTGGTCACGCAGTTCTTCGTCGGTCACGAACAGCACCAATTGATCTGCTAATTCCGGTATGTGCTCAGTAATGTTGTTGCGATGTTGCGACGAGAGCCTTCCGAACGGCGTATCCATCACTAATGGCGCCTCTTCTTCGGAAACACGAGACATGGCAGTGATGAATGAGAGACTCAGCACCTGACGTTCGCCGGCTGAGAGGTCGGGTCGCGCAGACAGCCCGTAGCGGTCTATGACGTCAAGCTTGTAGTCTGGCCCCAACTTGATGTCTTGGAAGTGGCTGTCTTTCCAGATGAGGAGCTTGAAAACTTCTTTGGTCTTGGCTTCTATCCGCTCGCGCATCTCATCGGCGAACGTCTGGTACATTTGGTCGATCGCGTCAGCAGAGCGCTGGGCCAGGCTCATCTTGCGAGTCAGCACGTCCTCCTTTGTCTGGTCTTTCTTCGCTGCGTCGATTTTCTTCTTCAGCGCGGCAAGTTCTAATGCTAGCGATTCGAGACGGGTCTCAAGCGAACCCTGCTCCAGCTTGTAACTCTCTATATCTGCTCGAAAGTCTTCGCGCTGTTTCTCAAGTCGGCTGATCTCTTCCTGTGGAGAGCCCTTTAGCTGGCGGCTTACGTCGTCTAGTTGCTCTTCAAGTCCACGGATTATGTCGAAAAGCTCAGCGCGGCGCTGCATCGAACGATCCAGAGTGTCCTTCAGCGACTGAGCTCGCTCGCTGAACGGGCGAAGTGCCGCTGCGGTGTCGAGCACGTTGTCCTCAAGCGAACCAGGCAAGCTGCTATCCATCAATGCCATCAATCGGCGGTGTTCTTCGCCACCAACATCGAAGGCGCGTCCACAAATACACTGCATGCGCTCCAGGAGATCCTGGATGAATTGCTGGCGAATGCTGCTTGGAATTTCACCGCGCTCTCGCTTCCCATCAAGAACTGACAGAGCCTTCTCAACAGCTGACTGTGCGATAACGATGAACCCATTAGTAGCCAGATCACGAATGTTGCTCACCAACTGATCGGACTCTGACTGACGTTTCGTTAGTTCGCCATCCAAGATATCCCGTTGGTGTGCTAGGCCGCTGGCGCTTTGCATTTCCCTCAGGCGACCATCAATATCCGAGATTTTGCGTCGGGCGGACTCGATCTCGCGTTCCAACTGGTCTTTGCGCAGGATGGCCTTTTGCTTTTCGTCGAGTGCTTTCTCTTCTTGTTCGACAAGTTCATGCAATTCCCCGCGCGATATGTTTTTTAGCTCCTTTCGATATTCGTTTGCGACGGCTTGAAGGTGGTTGCGCCCACGCTCTAGCACCTCCAACTTGAGCACATTGTAGATGGCGTAACGGACTTGCTCGTTTTCCTCCGGCCTCGCGAAATCATCAATCTTCTCTCCGTCAAAAATAAAATAGGTTCGCACGTTGCTGGGTAGAATCGAGTTCATTCTGCCGATAGGGTTATTAACGCGCTCCGCTTGACCGTCCCGCTTGGTGCGCATCATTGTGAAGTCATCCAGGTTGGCGACGGGGACCGAGCCGTCGAGTTGCTTCACGCCAACAAGTCGGCGTGAGACAAGGTAACGCTCACCATCATGAATGAATGCTAGTTCAACTGATGTGGATATCGTCTCGCCTTCACGTGCTCCGCTCACTGCCTCTTTGCTCATGAGCTCGCCGGTGTTAGAAGGGCCTTCACCGTAGAGGCACCAGTTGATTGCCAGGAACAAAGAAGTTTTGCCTGCTCCATTAACACCGTGAATAACCGTCGCGTTGCGCTTGGAGTCCTTTGAGAAGGTGAGACGCTGCTTGCCGTGATACTGCCGGAAGTTCTCGAGGGTGATACGATCAAGCTTCATTTTTGCACCGCCTCATCTATGATCTCTTTGATTGCATCTTTGACGCGAGGCCGCTCCATGCTGATATGTTCTTGCTCTAGAACGATGACTGCGGCGATCACTTTCCTTACGTCCTCGTCATAGTCTCTGAAAAGATTAGCTACGCGGTCCTTGATCATCGCTCCTCCTAGAAATCCATCAGCCCATAGCGGCTTGCGATCTCCCAAATCACGTCCATTGCCTGATGCTTGTTCAGTGCGGGTGCGGCAAACTCTTTGAAGCGCTGAAGCTCACGGCGAACGATGCTACGCTCAGAAGACAACGTCGCAGAGTTCTGAGACAACAAAGCGCTTGATGGAACGGTTATTAGGTCGTAGATAATCGAGAACTCCTTGCCCGGCGCTCTCCGCAGAATACGTCCACGCCTCTGTATGAACTCCCGCGGATTGCTGCTGCTCGCAAGGATGTAAGCGGTGCGTGTACTTGGCACGTCGACTCCTTCATCGAGGCACTTCATGGCAACAAGACCCTGCAGACCTCCGCTTGCAAAATCGGCAAGCAGTTGTTGGCGTTCCGTCGGACCTTCTTCGGCAGTAAAGCGGTGGACCAATAGGCCCTTCTCCCAACCAAGCAGTTGTAACACTTCATCGATTTGACCTGGCGCGCAGTAGAACAGCGCGTGGTCAATCCCCTCTTGCGCGTCGACTAGACCGGACAGTGCTTCGAGTTTGTTCGCGGCTCTGTTCAGCAGCTCGGCCCGCCGAATAAGCAGAAGTTTCAATGTTTCCTGTGCATCTTCATTATCACTATTCATCAACCGTGCGATCTTTGCCGACAGCTCTTCGTAGCGCTCCATTTCTTCATCGGTGAGAGCGACAAGTTGGGGGTAATAGTAGTAGGGCGTCAGGCTGAGCCCAATCGCTTTCTCGAGGGGGAATGTAAAAACCGTCTCTCCAAAATAAGAGCGGAGCGCCTGCGTGCCGGTATCATCGAACCAGCGGTCCGGCGTAGCCGATAAGGCAAGCCGAAACGGAACGTTGGGCGGATAACTATACCTACTCCGCTCGGCGCCTAGATGGTGAGCTTCATCCGCGATTAGAAGCGATGGGCCATTGAGCCGCGCGATGCTGCGTTGAAATTCATCGCTAATGAAAGTCGTGTGAGTGGTAATGACCGAGATTAAGCGCCGATATCCGGCGTTGTACTCGACGATTTGATGATTGAGATCGTCGAGCCATCGCGCCTTGCTTTGATAGGCGAGAACGGGCCGGTAGCCAAAGGCTGTCGCTTCGTCGCCCCATTGGTCAACCAGATGTTGATAGGGCGCGGCGATGATGATAGCAAGCCGCCTGTCTCGTTCGAAAAGGCGCACCGAGCAGGCCAGCGCGGTGATAGTTTTGCCAGTGCCGGTGGCCATCTCAAACAATCCGCGACAGTCGTGATTGAACCACGCGTCGACGGCTTCGAGTTGGTAATCGCGAAGCGTTAGACTATCGGGCATGCGAGGCTCGACAGGCTTATAGGCAGACGAAGGATCGAGTAATTCGTAATCATCTACCCAGGGAGGTTTCGGATATGGCCGCTCGCTTGTTCGGAGTTGCAGTATCTGCTCTCGAGCAGCTTCAGGTATATCAAACACGCGAACATTAGGATCGAGGTTCTCCCACAATAGTTCGAATCGGGCCGCGTCGGCTTCAACTAGTGGCGCGAACGCAGAGTTCCAAGAACAGAATACTTTGATCGATTCATAGTTGCGCGTGCCCTGAATGCTATCATTGTATGAGCCGTTGAAACTGACTTGGTTACCTTCCGGGTCTGTGAAGATTCCGAACTTGTCGTGGAAGTTGCCTTGTTCCAATTTGTTTCTCGGCAGCGCAAGCTTGAATGTTATGATCTCGTCCGCCACCATCCACACTAATGCCGAGAGAGTCTGCTGCTCTAACACTTTCGGTAGCTCGGTGACGACGCGGCGCATCACTTCACGGAGCTTTAGATTACTGCGTGCGCTATCACCTGCCTCCATTGCTTCCCAATCGGCTTGGTCAAGAACGGGGCTTGTCACCCAGCGGGCACGGCCGCCGTTTTCGGCAAACCTTAGCAAACCCTCAGCGGCAATTCTCAGCCATCCAGAACTGAAGAAACCTACGCCTCGGTCGTAACGCGAGGACTCTGCGAGAACTGGACTGAAAAATCCTGCGACAAGGTCGCTCGATGAAGAGTCCATAGTCGTTGGCAGACTCAAGTTCGTAAGTGACACAGAAAATCTCCGCCGGCCACAATCCGACATCAAATCAAAGGGACGGCAAAAGTGATGGCAGTCTGTAAAATCGCAGCCTGTAAGGCTGATTATCTCACTAGTGGGCGCGATTCTACTACTTGAGAACTATGGTGTAAAGTACGCGCAGTTTGTCTAGATTTCTACATGAGAGAACAGTGTATTCAAGGTCGTCAGGACATTGGGCAGTTCCTTCTCAGGCTGTTCGACGCTCACAAAGAGGTTGGCGGCGCACTTTTTAGAAGACGCTCTCCAATCAGAATAGCAGAGCGGAAACTATGCGCGTGCTATCGCGTTCCGCTCCCAGTAAAACCCCTGCACTCTGATCTCTCCCAGGTTGGTTCCCCTCCGCTCCCTCTCAGCGATACCCTTTGACCAATATATACGATTGTGGTATATAGTCGTGGTGATCAAGATTCTCCTAAACAAACTTCTAGAAGAGCGTGGCCGGACGCTTTACTGGCTGTCGAAAGAGACGGGCGTTAGGTACGCAACGATATGGAAAATAAGCCGGGGCGAGGTAGGACGGCTGGGAATGGATGTATTGGATCGGATATGCGAGGCGCTCGAGTGTCAGCCCGGCGATCTGCTCGTGAGAGAAGCGCAGACCAAGTTAAGAAGGGCCAAGTCGGCAAAGGTCAAATCAACAAAGACCAAGTCTAGAAAGAGAGGTAAATAGTATGGCAGGACAGGTCATTGAGAAAGGAAAGCGCAAGTGGCTTGTGCGGATCTTCCTCGGAAGGGGCGGCAACGGCAAGCGCAGTTACTTTAACAAGCTGATCCACGGAACAAAAAAGGATGCCGAGGGCTTCCTTAGCCGGACGCTGACTGAAATCTCGCAGGGTAAGTTCATGGCGCCCTCCACGAACACGTTGGACGATTACCTTAACGAGTGGCTCAAGAACTCGGCCAAGCAAAAGCTCAGTCAGCGGACGTACGATCATCAGGTCTATTGTCTCGACCGCTACGTGAGGCCGGTGTTAGGAGGGCGAAAGCTTTCGACAATTAAGCCGCTCGACCTTCAAGAGCTTTACACGCGGATGGGGGAAGATGGCTTGAGCCCGAGAACGATTCAGATTGTCCATAACATCCTGAACCGGGCATTCAATCAGGCCGTCAGGTGGCAGGTGATGGCTTTCAATCCTGCTCAGCTCGCGGATCGGCCCAAGCAAGAACGAAAAGAGATGCTGGCCTTGGCGCCGGAGCAGGCCGGCAGGTTCTTGAAGGCTGCGCGCGAGGATCTCTACTATCTGTATTTTGCGATGGCTCTCGATACGGGGGCGCGGCCGTCTGAGCTTCTAGGGCTCCAATGGAAGGATGTCGACTTCGAGCAGGGTCGGATTACGATTCAAAGAAGTCTCGAGTATCCCGACTACTCGAATGTGTTCCGCTTCGTCGAGCCAAAGACTTCGCGAAGCCGGCGGAGTATCACGATCTCGCAAAACAACCTGAACTCGCTGCGAGAACACCGCAGGGAACAAGGCGAGAAGCGACTGAAGAAGGGCGCGGACTGGCAGCAGCATGACTTGGTGTTCTGCACTCGCGAAGGCAAGCCGATCCAGGCCCGCAACATTCTGCGGCGTCACATGAGGCCGATTCTCAAAGCGGCCGAATTGCCGGAGACGTTGAACCTCTACAGCCTTCGACACAGTTGCGCGACGCTGCTGCTGTCGGCAGGCACTAACCCAAAGATTGTCAGCGAGAGACTCGGTCACGCGCGCATAGTGCTGACATTGGACACCTACAGCCACGTGCTGCCTGATATGCAACAAGAGGCCTCGGATAGGCTGGAAAAGATACTCTTCGGAGAAGTTGGCACACCAGAGGCACACCAAAAAGAAAAGGCAGCTGGTTAGCCGCCTGTAAATCCTTGATTTGAAAGTACGCCCGGCAAGACTCGAACTTGCGACCTCTTGCTTCGTAGGCAAGCGCTCTATCCAGCTGAGCTACGGGCGCATACTCACTGACGGCTTTCAGCCTCTCACGTCAAAATCGGATTATCGCAGACGCTTTCAAACAGTGTCAAAGAGGCAAAGGGCAAAGCGCAAAGGGCAAAGAGCAAAAAGCGAGTTGATTGTGAGGAACTCGCGGTGGTACAGAGTGCCAGTGAAGCACGGAGCCTCGAAACTTAGCCCAAACGCGCCAAGACCTCGCACCCGCGATTCGCATGTCAGCCCGCACGCGTCGAATTCGATTCGTTACATCATTCAGAACCTGAAAGCCGTCTACGGCAACCCCAGGCCTGAACGCGAACTCGATCCGCTTGATGTGCTGATCGAAACAATCCTCTCGCAATCAACTTCAAACGCGAATAGCGGCCGGGCTTTTGAGAGTTTGAAGCTGCGATTCCCGACCTGGGAACAAGCGCGGCGTGCGCGAGTGACTTCAATCGAGGCGGCGATACGGTCGGGAGGACTCGCGCGGCAGAAGTCAATGAGAATCAAGAATCTGCTGAACGAAATCTATCGTCAGCGCGGCTCGCTCGATCTTTTCTTTCTGAAAAGCGCGCCGCTCGACGAAGCAAAGCAATTCCTTGCAAGCTTCAAAGGCGTCGGCCCCAAGACCGTCGCGTGTACGTTGCTATTCGCCTGCGCGCGGCCGGTCTTTCCTATCGACACTCACATCTTCCGCATCGCTCGCAGACTTGCACTCATTCCCGAGCGGTGTTCGGACGAGCAGGCTCACGAGATGATGGAGCGGATCGTTCCGGCCGAACGCTATTTTGAAACTCACATCACCCTGATCCGTCACGGCCGCAAAGTCTGCCGGCCGCGAGAGCCGCGCTGCGAAGAGTGCTGTCTGGTCGACTATTGCAGCTACTACCACTCGGAGCCGCGGCGTGGGCTTTAATCCTCTCTCTTGCCATCTTGCCGGCGCTGATTTAGAAGTCTTGCAGCTCTTTATGTGCGGACGATTCGTCAGAAAGCTCTACGCAACAACCATCGAAAGCGAGTTCGATGTCGATGAAGTCGAGGCCGATCTCGCTCCAAGCTACAACGTTGCGCCCTCACAGCAAGTCGCAGTCGTGATGAGGAAGGATGATAAGACGCGGCTAGTCTCGATGAAGTGGGGACTCATACCCGCGTGGTCGAATGACCCGTCGATCGGTAACCGCTTGATTAATGCAAGAGCAGAAACCGTGGCCGAGAAACCGAGCTTCAGAGAGGCGTTCATGCGACAACGGTGTCTGGTGATCGCGGACGGCTTCTACGAGTGGCAAAAGCACGGACGCTCAAAGCAGCCTTACTTCATCCATCTAAAAGAGGACCGGCCGTTCGGGTTCGCTGGACTCTACGATTTGTGGACCTCACCCCAGGGCGAGTTGATCAGCACCTGCACGATCATCACAACTGAGCCGAACGAAATCATGAAGACTTTGCACGACCGGATGCCTGTGATCCTGCCGAAGGAGTTCGAAGCCGCGTGGCTTGATCCTTACAACGCGGACCCTGCTTCGCTAGCTCGTATGCTTTGTCCTTATGCAGCCGGCGAGATGGAGATGCACACCGTATCCACGCTTGTGAACTCGCCGGCCAACGACTCGCCGGAGTGCATGGCGCCGGCTGCGCCAGTAGGTCAGCTTGCGTTGTGGTGATGGGCGGTGGTCAGTGGTTAGTGGTCTGTGGCTAGTGGTCAGTGGGTCTGAGCGACGTCCATTTCAAGCACCGACAGCGCGACCCCTCGTAGGAACGAATTCACTCGTTCCGGCCAACCTGCCACCAGCATCCTGCCGCCGACCACGGACACTGACCACTGACCACTGACACTGACCACTGACACTGACCACTGACCACGTTCGTGTGCTAGACTTCTGCACTTATGAATCCGATGCCGGAAATGAAAATAGGCAGCTTCACCATTAAGCCCAACCTGGTGCTGGCGCCGATGGCGGGCGTGACCGACTCGTCGTTTCGCCGGCTGATCAAGGAACTCAGCGGCGTCGGCTTGATCGTGACCGAGTTCATTTCCGTCGAAGCCATCACTCGCGGCAACATGCGAACCCACCGAATGATGAAGTTCCTGCCCGAGGAGCGTCCGCTTTCGATTCAGATTTTCGGGCACAACGAAGAGCGAATGGCGGCCGCGGCCGAGATCATTGAGCAGAGCGGCGCTGATATCGTGGATATAAACTGCGGCTGCCCTGCCAAGAAAGTAGTCAACGGCGGCGGCGGTTCTTCCTTGCTGCGCGACCTGCCGCAGCTCGAGAAGATTCTGCGCCGCGTGCGCCGCGCGATCTCGATCCCGCTGACGATGAAGATTCGAACCGGATGGGATGATGCATCAATCAACGCAGTCGAAGTCGCGCGACTCATCGAAGACTGCGGCGGCGACATGGTAGCGATTCACGGGCGCACGCGAATGCAGGGCTATAGTGGACGCGCCAACTGGGACACCATCGCGGCGGTCAAGCGAGCGGTTTCGATTCCGGTCACGGGCTGTGGCGACATCACGACTCCGGAGCAAGCAGTCGATCGGCTCAACGAGAGCGGGGTCGACGCGGTGATGATCGGACGCGGCGCGATCGCCAACCCGTGGATCTTCCGCCAGACTTCGGAGTTGATGCGCGGCGAGAATCAATATCAACCGCCGCTCGAGGAAAAACAGCGGGTGCTTCATCGCTACCACGAGTTGATGCGCGACGAAATGCCCGAGAAGGGGCTGACTGGCAAGCTAAAGCAGATGTGCGGCTACTTCACACACGGGCTTGCAGGCGGCGCGCGCCTTCGAGAGCGGGTCTTTCATTCGCAGACGATTCAGGAAATCTACGATCAAATAGACGAGTACTTCGAGTCGATGATCGCGCGCGGAGTCCCGCCCGACTCGTTGACGCGCGAAGAACGCGAGTTTATCGATCCAAAGCCGCGCGATCCGAAGTGCTCGGAGTTCGCGACGCCCGCAGCAGTCAGCTAGCCCTCGATATCAAGAGGAAAGATGGTTCCCGACTCCGTTAGAGTCTCCGCGAATTGAGCATCCACAAGAGACCTGCACTCTTCTTTTGGACATTGGCGGCTTGCACCTTCGCCGTCTTCCTAATCTATTCACAGATTCACGCTTACGTTGGGGACGAACCGTTCCATCTCCTCGCCGCGCAGTTGATCCGCGCCGGCAAGCGGCCCTACCTTGATTTCTTCTACCAACACCCGCCCCTGCACGCTTATCTGACGGCTGGCCTGTTCCAACTGAGCGAAACATGGCGAATCTCGCACGCGTTCTCGGCGCTTGCTGTAGCCGGGTCGGCAGCGCTCGCTGGTGTCTACGCGCGGGACTTGTTCGTTGAAGAAAACGCGAGCCGGACGGCCGCCGTGCTTACGATGATCTTTTTCGCGGCGAACTGCTACGCGCTGATATTCGCGACGACGGGGCTACCTTACGGCTTCTGTCTATTGTGCTCGATGGCCGCGCTCTTCTTTTCAAGGCCGGGTGGGCGCCGCCTTCATGTGTTTGCGTCGGGACTATTCGCGGGAGCAGCGGCAGCCTCGAACCTGCTAACTCTGCCAGTGGCCGCTGTAGTCCTTGTGCGAATCCTGATTCGAAATAAACGGCTGGTGCTCATGTTCATCGCCGGCGCAACGGTTGCCTGTGCGCCGGTTCTAATCCTGTTCGCAAAGTCTCCAGGTGACGTCATATTCAACTTGGTGGGATATCACCTTGTCGATCGACCGAGCCTGGGCTGGCGTTTCAATGTTCGGGAGATGATCGCATGGTTCTGGTCGGTGCAAGGCGCGACGTTGACCGCGCTGGCAATCCTAGCCAACTGGTTTCGGCGGGGTGAAGCCTCCTGGGAGCGCGGGCGTCTCGCCCGCTCCCTCCCCGCAAGCGTGGCTAACTGGTTTCGGCGGGATGAGGAAGTGCGCTGGTGCACTTGGACAGCACTCGCCCTAATAGCGCTTGTCGCATCCGCCAAAACAACAAGCGCATTTTACTTGCTGCTGGCGCTTCCGTTTCTGGCAATCCTCGCGGCGGCAGGAACCGTGGAACTGGCTCGGAGAGCCGCGATCAAGTGGAGCACCGCGCGCGCAAGTAAGGCGTCAGCTATCCGAGCCAGCACTCCGGTTTTGGTTGTTGTCGTGGCCCTGTATCTGGCTGGACTCTCCGGAATGAGATACGTGTGGCGATGGCAAGCGCCCTACGGTGACTATCGTGACGTCGAGATGATCGCCCGCGAGCTTGAGGCGTGCACGTCGGGCAGCGGGAACTACTACGCTTCGGAGGCGGTGTATTTCGCAGTTCATCGGTTACCGCCGCCGGGTCTCGAGAACCGGTTCAATCCTCACTCGCGAGCTGATGAGTTGTTGAGGGATGGGCAGTTTGATGCTGTTTGCATCGGCACGACGAACCCAAGGGTTGAAGAATTCAAGCTGCTCGATCGCTATGCGAACATCAAAACAATCTCACTCGACGGCTATTCAATGTACGTTCTCTGCGACAAGCGTCCGTAGGACGTTTCGTGCTGTATTTTGATCGGCGCGCGAACGGTATTGCGAGTCAAAGTTCCGGTACCGACAGACCGCGACAGATCTTCCTTGCTAGCTTGTTGGGGATCTCGATGTGGCGGGGAACGGCTTCAACTTCACCGGTCTGAGGATTGCACCAGAGAGAATGCTCGCGGCCTTCGCGCTTCAAATAGCAGCCGTGCTTTCGCAAGCGTCTCAGCAGCGAGCCACGCTTCATTGTAGGACAACCGTTTCTCGAATGGCATCTGGGGGAATCCCCCGCAATCCATCTTCACGGCGATCTTCCAGGATCACCTCGATTGCGGCCGTGAGACTCTTGCGGCACTCTTCGATCGTACGGCCTTGTCCATTTGCGCCTGGGATCTCCGGGCAGTAAGCCAGGAACCATTCGTCGTCTTGCTCTATGATTGCAGTGAACTCATTGTGCATGGCACCCTCCGGTTATGTTTGCAGATAAGCCTAGGCCTCACCAAGGATCTCGCGGAAGCGAGGATCCTCTTTCAAGCTCTCAAAATCGGGATCGCTCTTGGCCCGAATCGTGTTCAGCGTTCGAAGCCGATCAAGCGACTCGCTTAAGTATTTGATTGCATTGTCCGCGTCGCCTCGAAGCGCGTACAAGCAAGCGATGTAGTACTTGGTGAATGGATCGGCGGCGCCGCGTCCCAGCCGCTCTTCAAACTTCTTGAGCCCGCGCTTCAAGTGCGTTTCGGATTCCTCGGTCATCCCTTTGCGCAGGTAAGCCGCGCCGAGTTTCTGGTCGAGTTCGATCATCGACCGGTCCCGCAATGCGTGATCGCTCGAAGCCAGAAAGTCGACTTCGCGGTTGTACTCGGCAATCGCTTCGTCGTATCGGCCCTGGCGGTAATAGCAGTAGCCGAGCCGCGTGTGCGCGCCGACAACCTGCAAGCCTTCCTGCCCCGAGATGTATCGCTCCTGAAGCTCGATCGCGCGTTTCGCAACGGCTTCCGCGCGCTGGTAGTTCCCCAGGATCGTGTGCAAAAAAACAAGCTGCAGATACGCGTAGCCGCCTTGCGGATTGATCGCGATCGCGTGCTCCAGTTCGTCGATGCCTTCGTCGATCATCCCCTTGCCAATCCAGTAAACCCTCCCAAGCGACGCGTGAGCGCCGGCGTTGTTAGGGTCCAGCCTAACCGCTTCCGTGAGTGACTCGACCGCTTCGTCATAGCGGCCGGCGGTGCTGTACGCGCCGCCGAGAAACTGGTGCGCGTGAGTGAGGCGCGGACTCAACTCGATGGCCTTCTTGGCAAACTCGATTGCCTTGATCGAGAGCTCGGGTATGCCGAGGAAGCTTCCCTTCAGATCGTACGCCGCGCTCAGCGCCGCGTATGCGCCCGCGTAGTTCGGATCCAGCTCGATGGCTTTCTCGAAGAAGTAGATCGACCGGTCGAGCGAGTCGCGGCTGCCGTTGCGCAGGTTGATCATCCCGCGAGAGAAGCTCTCGTACGCTTCGACCGAGTGGGTCTCGTCGCGCTCGATTTCGCTCAACTCCGAGGTCTCGATCTCCAGGTTCAACCCCTGGCTCAGTTCGTAGACTATCTTGTCCTGAAGCGCAAAAATCTCTGCGATCTTGCCGTCAATCTTTACTGTGCGAACGACCTCGCCGGTGCTTACATCGATTACGCGAGCCGTGATCCGAATCATCTCAGCCATCCGCTGGTAGCCGCCGGCCAGAATCCAGCGCGCGCCAAGCCGGCGGCCTACGTCGATCGCAACGGCTTCTTCAGAGTCGGCAAGACTGCCGGTAGTCAGGCCCTTCAATATCTCGAAGGTCCGCTCGCGCCCGATGACTGACAGACCCTTCACGTTCTTCAAGTCGGCGGTCACGGTTTCGGCGATACCCGAGCCGATCCAGTCGTCGGCCGCTTCCTTGGTGATGTTCGCGAAAGTCATCACCGCGAGTGCGTTCTCGAGTTTTGTGGTAGGGCCGGATATGGCGACGGTTGGGGCTTGAGCCACGTCTGAGAGAATGACAGTAGGTTGATGCTCGGTCACGTGCTGGGTGGGAGCGCCTGCGAGCTTTCCTGTGTCCAGGTCGCGCCTCAGGTTGCGCAGGTCGATGTACATTTCGCGCACCGACTGATACCTGAACGAAGGGTCCTTCTCGATCGACTTGCGAACGATGCGGTCAAGCTCGGGAGGCACGCTGTAGTTGAACCGGGCAACCGCCGGCGGCTCCTCGTGAACTATCTTGTCGATGATCTCGGTGTTGCTGGCGCCGCTGAACGGCAGCCGCGCGGTAAGCATCTCGTAGCTCACGACGCCGAGCGAGAAGATGTCCGAGCGATGATCCACGTCCTGACCCAACGCCTGCTCGGGTGACATATACGACACGGTGCCGAGCACCAGGCCAACCGAGGTTTCCTGGCCAAGCTGGGCGGTCGCGTCGCTATCGGAATTGCCGCTCGTCGGTGGGAGCGGCGCTGAGGGGGAAACTTTAGCGAGCCCGAAATCAAGCACTTTGACTAGCCCGCGATCGGTAACCATCAGGTTCGAGCTCTTGATGTCGCGATGGATGATGCCGGCTCCGTGCGCTTCGTCGAGCGCGTCGGCGACTTGCATAGCGATGTCGATCGAGTCGAAGAGCTGAAGCGGGCCGCCCTGGATCATGTTCGAGAGCAGCGCACCTTCCACGAATTCCATCACGATGAACGCAGAGCCGTCGTGCTCGCCTATGTCGTGAATGGCGGCTATGTAGGGCGAGCGCAGAGCCGAGGCGGCGCGTGCTTCCCTGAAGAATCGTTCGCGGCGGTCGGGGTCATATTGAAATGAGGCAGGAAGAAACTTGAGCGCAACCGAGCGTCCGAGCCGCGTGTCTTCGGCGCGATAAACCTCGCCCATTCCGCCCGCGCCGAGACGCTCGCCTATCGTGTAGTGGAGGAAAGCTCTGCCTGTCATGGTCGATTTCGCCCGCTGAGTTGCACTTCTAACACTATGATGCCAGGAACCAAATGCGCAAGAGACTGGGACCAGGGACATTGAAAATTGCAGATTGAAAGACACTGACAATTGCAAATTGCAAATTGCAAAGTGTAAAATGCAAGAGCTGCTGCGACTTCCTCAATTTTCAATTTTCAATTTGAAATTTTCAATCTCGTTCTTTCTCGACAGTTGCCGTCCCCTTAGACGTGTACCTCACCATACGCGAGCTCGCCGGTTGTCTCGCGGTGCTTGAACATTATGAAGAGCAGCCATCCATAGAAGACAAGAATGCCGCTCAGCACTAACCAGCCGGGAATGTATCCAAGCGCGGCATTGTTGAGCAGCTCGCCGGTCGAGTGAATGATCTGGCTTGTGCCCGGTTGCAGAACGCTGGTCGAAGTCTTGAGCAGCCACGCAAGCAGCAGGATGAAAAACAGCCAGCTATAGTTCCGGCGCAGCCGCCTCGCCATAGCCTGATTCTGCGTCATCGAAAAACGCGGGAGCCGCAAGTCTTCTCCGAGTTGATTCATCCAATGCACGGGATCGATCGTATCGCGCGGCGAAAGAATGCGCGCGTAGTAGTTGCGCTCGATCAATCGCACGCGGCTTCGGTACACGTGAAAGAAGCGGTAGCGGCGGGACTCGATAGCCAACATCAAAAAAACCAGCACCATCGCGAACAGCAGCACTCCGTGATGAGACTGCGGCGACGAAAGCGAGACTGACAGCATCGCGCCGACCCCTGTTATCGCCCAGTTGGTAGTGCGATCAAGCCGGTCGCGCCAGCTCATCATCCGCGAGAGCTCGCCCCGATAGTAGTGCGACAGCGAGTTCACGAACTCGACCGAGTTGGTTGGAAAGATCGGGGGCCCCAGCTTTGCGGCATCGGGACGAATCGTGATGTCTTTTTCGGTGATCATAGCGGGCCTCGCGAGCGCGAACTCGAGCGCGTATTGAAAAACGTTTAGCAAACCGGCGCTGTTCTGCCTGCGGTTTATCACAAGCTCAGAAACGGGTCAACGGGTGATCAGTTTGAGTTCAGGCTCGGAGTTCAAGATTTAGAGTTCGGGGTTCAGAGTTCAGGGTTCAAGGTTCTGAGTAGAGAGTCCTGGGTGGAAGCTTCATCCTGATCTGCTGCATGAACGTGGGAAGCAAGCTGAACCTTAAACTCTGAACCCTGAACTCAGAACTCTGAACTAAGAACGGCTTCGCCGGGCGAAGGTCGGCGCGGGTGGAGAGGGAACTCGCGCGAGTTCTTCAGCGGTTCGCGCGCGGCGACGCTGGAGTTCCAGCTTGAAACTCTCTTCGCCGCGAGCCATAGCCCATTTGTGATTGGCTGCGAAGACCGGTTTCAGCAAGAAGGACAGCGCCCGAAGCAGTGGTTTGTCGGCCCGCACTCTCCAGTCGTAAACGACGTTGACCCACTCACCGTCTTGCTCGAAGGTCCAGATGCCGCGCCCGTCGAAGTCGCCCGAGGCTTCAAGGCTGAATCCAAACGGATAATGAGACTCCGTCACCTGGAACCGCCAATGCAGCGTGTACGGCAGCCAGCCTTTGGTGTACAAGCTGACGATCTTGCCGATGCCGTCCTCATCGCCGGGGTCGAGGACTCGAACGTCGAGGTACACGGATGGCCACCATCGAGGCAGGTCCTCGGCTTTCTTGAGAACGTCGGCGACTTTGTTGACCGAGCCCTCAACTCGCCAGTGTGTGATGAAGTGGTAGTAGTTGGCGGGCATTCACTGCCTGTCGCCGCGAGCGCGACTGGCGTTGTCGGCCAGCATTCGCGCCTGGTCGAGCGATTCGATCGCCTTGCGAAACTGAGCGTCGTCAGGCAGGTAAGCTTGCTCGCCCGCTTCCGGACCGTAAGCGGCCGTGATCATCTCTCGCCGCATCTGCGTGCGGATGTACGCGAGGTTTGTCGTTACGAGCTCATCGGAGAGATTGAATTGCGGCTTGGCGGCGATGTGTTGGCGAAACGAGGATACCAGGTCATCGGTTACCGGGTAGCGGTTGATCTCTTCAAGCGTGATCTTCGTTTTGTATTGAGTCTCGCCGATTCGATATTCCCGCAAACCCGTTATCTGTCCCGCCACCAATTGCCGCACGAAGTCGAATATGCCGTAGAAGAGACGCCCGCGCGCGCGGCCAACCTCGGGCGACTTCACTTCGATGTCAGGGGTTATGCCGCCCCCGCCGTAGACCGTGCGCCCAAGGTCCGTCGTGAACACGTCTCCGTGCGCGCTCGCAGCCGGCTGCTCGGCTTCTCTGTTGAGGTAGTAGTCGTAGAACGACACGTTCGAGTAGTTGCGTTGCACCGAGCGGCCTTTCGGCGTGTAGTACTTCGCGGTAGTCAGCACGAGGCCGGTGCCGCCCCACAAGTGAAAGACTCCCTGAACAAGTCCTTTGCCGAAACTGTTTTCCCCGACGATAAGCGCGCGGTCGTGATCCTGGAGCGCGCCCGCAACAATCTCCGAGGCGGACGCGGTTTGACGATTCACCAGTATCACCATCGGCATGGTTTCGGGCGCGTTGTCGTCCGGCGCCTGGTAGCTGTGAGGCGAAGACTCGCCGTCACGGCCGCGCACTTCGACGATCTTTTCACCCGGCGCCAGGAACTTCTTGGATATCTTGATGGCTTCGTCGAGCAGCCCGCCGGGGTTGCCGCGCAGATCGAGCACAAGCTGGCGCATCCCTTCCTGCTTGAGGCGCGCAAGCGCTTCAGTCATCTCTTCGTCGGTCTTGCTCGAGAAGCCGCCGGTGAGCGCGATGTAGCCCGTGCCGGCTTGCCCTGCCATAAAAGCGCTGCGGACCGACGGGAGCTTCACTTCGTCGCGTCGGATTCGGACAGTTATCGGGTTAGGGGCGCCGGCTCGTTCGATGGTTATTTCGACGGGCTCGCCTTTTTCCCCGCGAACTTTGTGCATTACCCGGTCCGAGGTCCAGTCCTCGACGTTTTGCTTGTCGATCGCGACGAGGGCGTCCCCGTATCGAAGCCCGGCGCGATGCCCGGGCGAACCGGGGGTCGCGGAGAGAATGTAGACGTGATCGTAGCGTTTCGCGATCGTAACGCCGATGCCGTAAGTGCGGCTGCTTTGTTCGGTCTGAACGTCGTCGAATTCCTGCTTGGTGAAGAAGGTCGAATGCGGGTCAAGCTGGCGGAGCATTCCCTGAATCGAGTCTCTGCCCAGGGCTTCCAGGTCCACCTTTCCGGCGTAGCTTTCCTGGATTGCGGCGAGAGCTTCTTTGAAACCATCGGCAAGTTCTTCAGGAATTTCATCGGCGCCGGTTGCCGCCCCGCGCTGAGCCCGCGCCGAGCCGTAGTAACCGCCAGCGAGCGTCGCTACAGTTAGGACGATGATCGCAACCAGCGGAAGAGCCTTGTGCCTCATAACTTCAGGACTCCTTGTGTGAAGCGAATGATAACAGTGGGCGGTGGTCAGTGGCTAGTAGTCAGTGGTCAGTGTCAGTGTCAGTGGTCAGTAGTCAGTAGTCAGTAGTCAGTAGTCAGTAGTCAGTAGTCAGTAGCTCGATGTTTCGAGGTTGCTGTCGAACGAAGTTAACGCCCGTTCTTGATTCGGATATACTTTGCGACCTGGGCCTACAAAGGACCACCGCCTACGGACTACGGACTACGGACTACGGACTACGGACTACGGACTACGGACTACGG
>JBBPIE010000066.1:0-4094 GCA_038040485.1 Candidatus Onstottus arcticum | reverse complement strand
GCGCCATCCCCTGAGTTCTATCTCTTCGCGCGTCTCGCGCCACTCAGGATACGCACTGGCAAACGGCGACGCAAGCACGATCTGCGATGTGTTCCGGGCTTCTTCGGTCCTCCCAACTGCGCAGAGCTCGACGGCAAGGCTGTTCATATAGTCGAAGTAGACGTGAGGCAGCACCCCGCGCATCGCGTGCGCCAGCGGGAACAGATTCTCTAGCAGCGCAAGCGCTCCACGGTGATCGCCGTGTTCGCTCTTTATGACCGCGACCATTCTCGGCGTTAGAACGCTGGCATAAGGGTCATACAGCCCATTGAGCGATGCGAAACGACCCGCTTCACAGTAGAGTGACAACGCCGCTTGACTATCGCGCTGATGGCGTGAACTTGCGGCCAAAGAAACCATTGCTCTAATTTGGTACTTCGGCGGCGCACTCTCGGCGGCGCACTCAAATAGACTCACCGCTCGCTCAAGATCGCCGCGTCCGAATCGTTGCGTCCAAATCCCCTGATAGTATCGACCAATCGCTTCATACTGTCGTGGCAGCGGTAAGCTCACCAGAACATGGCTCACCTGTTCAAGCATATCCATCTGGCGGAACGCGTGAGCTTGCTCGGACAGCACGACCAACCTATCACCTAAACAGCGAAAGACCTGTTTCTCGTGCACGCCTCGAACTAGCTCCGAAGCAATTACTTGATAGAATCCGCCGTGGCTGATTGCTTCTCGCGAACCAGCCAACCACTTTAAGGAGGAAACATCTGTGAGGACAAGACTGTTACTTGCGGCTGCATGCATACTCACTCTCCCGTTTTGGTCTTCAGCCGATTCGGATGCCAGACTAGTGACCTTTTCTACCGTCGCCCTTGCCGGCCATACGACAGGCGGCGATTGGTGCCTGTATGGCTCGCCAGGCTGCATTCCTGACCCCGGCGAGGGTCCCGGTGGCAATAGCGCTCGTCGGTTCCCCGACGAGAAGAAAACTCCCCGGCATCAGATTGCTCCAGTCAGCGCCGGTTCTGCCTCTGACTTCGGAGCTGGAGCCCTGATGCTGGCGCTTGTGCTATTCGTGTGGACCCGGCTGCGTGCGTGAACTCTTAGCCGCAGTGTAGCCCACATTCAACAGTCTGTAATTCCTCCCGCCCTGACGCTTCGGCGGGCGGGCTAGGTGATGTGTACTTCTAGGACGGCGGCATTCTACTATAAGTACGCCTCGATTGCACCGAAAAAGGCAGCTAGACGCGCGGCGCGGTTACCTTTAGTTCAAGAGTTAATGAACTAGGCCGGCCACGGTTCGGTCGATCAATGGAGGGCCAATCTGCTGGACAACGACGCCGCGCCAGCGTTGGTCAACAACAGCCTGCCGATGTTTGTGATGATGACGTGCCTGAGCGGTTACTTCCACGATCCCGCGCTGGATTCACTAGCCGAAAGCTTGATGAAAGCCGAGCACGGCGGCGCCGTTGCGGTGTGGGCTTCGTCGGGTATGAGCCTGCCACAAGTTCAGGCGTTGCTGAACCAGGAGCTATACCGACTGGTGTTCAACAATCCATCGATAACGTTGGGAGAGGCCACAAGAAGAGCAAAGCTGGCTGTGAACGATGCCGACGTTCGCCGAACCTGGGTTCTAATAGGTGATCCGACCATGAAGCTCAAGTAGCATGAAGCTCAAGTAGACGGTGTCACGATCCAGCGTTCCTGGTGCTTTCGGCGGCCCGGACTTCAATGCGCGGAGACAGCGCTGTGCTGCTCGTAAGCCTTCGTTTCGAGAATCTTCTTGATCTCCTGAAGGGTCAGCTCAAGCTCTTCATCTTTCGAGTAGAAGTGCGGAGCTACTCGAATGCCCGCGCCCGGGCGGAAGTCCACAAGGAAATCGCGGCGCAGAAGCTCCGTCGTCACCTGCTGGCCGTGAGGCACATCAATCACAACGGTTCCTCCGCGGTCGGCCGCGTTCTTTGGGCAGTTGATCTTGAAGCCCGCTTCTTCCGCAAGCTCGATCAGCCGAGTCGTCTGACGAATCGACTTCGCGCGAATGTTATCGACGCCGACTTCGTTTACGATCTCGTAGCCAGACATCGCCGCGTAGATCCCGGGAATGTTCGGCGAGCCATTCAGGAACCGGTAGATGTCGTCGGCATATTCAGTCGGCCCGACCTCAAACGCAAACGGGTTCTTGTGCGCAAGCCAGCCGGTAAGCTGCGGCTCGAGCGATGGCCACAAATCGCGGCGCACATACAAGTAGCCCGCGCCCGGACCGCCACACAGCCACTTCACAGAACCGCCGGTTGCAAAGTCGAGCCCTACCTCTCTCACATTCAGCGGCACTGTGCCGGCCGATTGATAGACGTCGGCGACTACCATCGCGCCGACTTCGTGAGCGCGAGCCGTGATGGCTTTGATGTCCTGGATAAACGAGCTTCGGAAGATCACGTGCGAAACCGAGACGAGCCGGGTTTCTTCATCTATCGCTTCGAGCATTCTATCGAGCGGAACCGTGATGCCGTCGTCTGATGGCACCGTCACCAGCCGCGAGCCGTTCTTGAGCGCATGATAGATGTAGAGGTTCGATGGAAAGTTCATGCTCTCGGAGACGATCTTGTTGCGCTTGCCAGAGAAGTCCAGACACCCGGCGATGATCGACTGACAGATCGAGACATTCGGGTGCATGACGACTTCGCCTTCGCCGGCGCCGATGATCTTGCCAACCACATCGCCGACCGTTTTAGGCATCATCCACCAGCCTTCATCCCACGAGCGTATCCCGCGAGTCGCCCACATCTCCGCGTACTCCTGCAAGCGGTCACGCGTGCGCCGCGGCATCGCGCCAAGCGAATGCGAGATCATGTAAACCGTGCTGTCCAGTATCGGAAACTCCTTGCGCCATTCGAGAAGCTCGTCCATGACAACCCCCTTTTCGATTTTGGATTTTGGATTTTGGATTTTGGATTGCGGGATTGTCCAGGCCCGGGGTAAAGATCCGCAATCGTCAATCCTCAGTCCTCAACCACAGTCGTCAATTCAAAATCCAAAATCCAAAATTCAAAATCCAAAATCCAAAATCCTCAATCCGCGACCGGGCAGCCTCCGCTTTTGTTGCTGAGATAGTTTCTAAGCTCCCACAGCTCGGGGAAGAACTGACGGTCGACGGTTTTCTTCAAGTAAGCCACGCCTTCGCTCCCGCCCGTTCCGGTCTTTGTGCCGATCATTCGCTCGACCATCTTGACGTGCCGAAGCCGCCACAACGAGAACACCTCGTCGTATTCAATCAAACTCTCCGCAAGCAGAAACAAATCATAGTGCTGATCGGCGTCGCGATGAATCCGGATCAGCTCGCTTATGCGGCGCTCGTGAGCGGGGTCACGACCGTCGCTAGTCTGGTCCGTGCTCGGCGGAAGATCAAACCCCCGCCGCCTGAGCAAAGCATAAAACGCGTCACCAAGCGAAGCCTGCTCGAGCCGCGACTTCAACCTCGCGTGCTCGGCGGAACCGGGTTCGTGCGCCGACAGGTATCCGGCGTCCTTCAGACCCGAGACAAACTCAACCTCGCGGAATTGCGATGACTGAAACCCGCTGGCCGGCATCAAGTGATCGCGGAACGCCAGGAAGTCCATCGGCATCATCGTCTCGAGCACGGCGACTTGATTGACCAGCAGGCGTTCGATCTCTACGCACCTGCGGATCAGCCGGTGCGCGGCAAGCGGTTGATCGGCGTCCAACCGGCCGATGATGGCGTCGATCTCGTGAAGCAACTGCTTGAACCACAACTCGTAGGCCTGGTGAATGATGATAAACAGCGTCTCGTCGTGCTGGGGCGGGTCTGAGAGCAACTGCTGAAGCGAAGTCAGCTCTCTGACTTTGAGGTAGCCGCCATAGGTCAGTTGGCTCTCATCTCTCGAAATAGGTAAACCGAATGACATTAAAACTCCTGGAAGAAGGGTCCGTAGTTCGTAGTCCGTAGTCCGTAGTCCGTAGTTCGTAGTCCGTAGTCCGTGGTTCGTACCCGCGGGTTCATCTGATCGCGTCCGCCTTCGAGCTACTGACTACGTCTTAAGTGCCACGACATTGTTGACATCGAAAAGTGCCATGACATCGTTGACACA
>JBBPIE010000065.1:0-4142 GCA_038040485.1 Candidatus Onstottus arcticum | reverse complement strand
GGATCAACTCGAATCGCTGTGTCGGTAGCTCGACCGTGAGGGAGAGCTCTCCCTCACGGTCGAGCTACCGACACACATCGGAATAGCGCCCCAAAGTGACCGGTTGTGGACAATGGCTGCTCACCATCGTAAGATACTTCGTCTTGAGGTGAGCGAGAGGAAACGCGAACGATGTCCCAGCCGGTAATAGAAAGCCTGATGCCGAGCGCTGGTATTGAAGGCGGCGAGGTGGTGATCACCTGCCGCGACTTCCTTTTTGCGACGCACGACCAGGCTCGCGTAAAGTTTGACGGCATCGAAAGTCGGCCCATCAGCGCGTCTTCGACTCGGGTGATCGCTCCGATTCCTTCAAACAGTCTGGTTGAGGGCGGCGAAGTATGGGTGACACTCGAGACCAACGGCTCGGCAAGCGAGGGCCATTCGTTTGTCGCCGGCCAGAAGCTGTCGGAGAATCTTCACCCGGTCGCCAATCCGGCTTACGATCGGGACAACGGGGCAATCTATACAACGCTCTCCGGCTCACGAGGCCAGAAGGTCCCCGTCTCGGTCTACAAGATCACGCCGGACGGCGAGAGCGAACCCTTTCTCACAGACATCATCAATCCGACCGGGCTGGCGTTCAGCCCCGGCGGCGAGATGTTCATTTCCAGCCGCTATGACGGGTCAGTCTATCGCGTCACTCCGTTCAAAGAAGCCGAAGAGTTCGCGCACAACCTCGGGATCGCAACCGGGATCGCCTTCGACTCCGAAGGGCATATGTTTGTCGGCGACCGGACCGGCACAGTCTATCAAGTGAACGACATCGGCGAAGCTACAACGTTCGCGACTCTCGAGCCGAGCATGGCCGCCTATCATCTGGCGTTCGGGCCGGATGGCCTTCTATATGTGACCGGGCCGTCGCTTTCGAGCTTTGACTCGGTCATGCGCATAAGCGCGGACGGCGAGGTGGAGCGCTTCTTCACCGGGCTGGGCAGGCCGCAAGGTTTGGCGTTCGATCGCAGCGGCAATCTTTACGTCACCGCGAGCCGCCGCGGCCATCGGGGCGTCGTGAAGATAACACCCGATGCCGAAGCTGAAATGGTTGTTGCGGGGATTGGATTGGTCGGCGTCTGCTTCGACGATCAAGGGAATATGATATTGGCTTCCAACCGCGAGTTATTCAGCCTGGCGCTTGGGATCGAAGGCTACTGGCCGTTCTGACTCGGCGGTTCCCGCCTGTGTCGTTTTCACGTCGCGCCTCTTCCCATCACTTTCAAACAGTGGAGCTCTGACTTCATTTCTCTGCGCGGTCTCTGCGTCTCGGCGACTCTGCGATTAGAGGGTTCGCAAATTTGTAAGCCTGGAAGTTCTCTCTAACCGCAGAGACACGGAGCCGCCGAGGTTTACGCAGAGAAGCCATTCGAGATTAGGACGGTAGGTTTTGGACCCATTCTTTGACAGCCATCTGACCGCGTGTTAGTTTGAGCTTGTGTCAAATTTGGCCTCTAGCCGTCTGCGGAGCGTGCTCGCTTGGGTAAAGATATTGATATTGGCTTCCTGATCATCTGGTTCGTTGTTTTCCTGTTTTCCCTTTCATTCCACGAGGCATCTCACGCGTGGACATCTGAGAAATTCGGCGACGACACGGGCAGGCTTCAGGGACGGATCACGCTTAACCCCATCGCGCATATCGACCCGATAGGGACGATAGTCCTTCCACTGTTCATGATGTTCACATCGGTGCCGCTGCTCGGTTGGGCGAAACCGGTTCAGACAAACCCGCTCTTGTGGCGCGATAAGAGGCGAGCCAATATCTCGGTTTCGGCAGCAGGGCCGATAAGCAACCTCATCCTGGTGGTGCTCGCCTTTACCGTCATGAAAGTGCTCATAGTCTCCGGCATCCTGACTCTCAATCGTGAGTATCACAGCTACTACGATGTGATTGGTCCCTCGGCTGGTCAGCCGGCCTTTGTGCAGCCACTCGCCCTGTTTCTTGGCGTTATGCTCATACTGAACCTGGCGCTCGGCATCTTTAATCTCATACCGATTCCGCCGCTCGACGGCAGTCATGTGCTCGAGGAATTGCTTCCGCCTCCGATGGCTCATGCTTATGAACAGATTCGCCCGTACGGATTCATCCTCTTGATAGGCCTGCTGTATATGAACGTTCTTAACTATATTTTTGAACCCGTTGCCACTTTCGTCTTGAAGTTGCTGCTCGCGTGAATGAGCGCTTAGAGGATGTTGAGTTGTCGTCAAAGAGCGAAGGCAAAAGAAAACGAATAGTGAGCGGCATGCGGCCGACGGGGAACCTGCACCTCGGCAACTACGAAGGCGCGCTCAAGAACTGGATCAAGCTTCAGGATTCGGGTGAGTATGACTGCTTTTACTTCATCGCCGATCTTCACGCGCTGACCAGCGACTACGCCGACACAAGCGCGATCAAACAGAACACCATCGACATGGTGAGCGACTGGATCGCAGCCGGGCTCGATCCCGGACGGTCGACCATTTTCGTTCAGTCGATGATCCCCGAGCACTCGGAGCTTCACGTGATTCTGTCAGCCGTCACGCCGCTCGGCTGGCTCGAACGCGTCCCGACCTACAAGGAACAGCGCGAGAACATCACTGAAAAAGACATCGGCAACTACGCGTTCCTCGGCTACCCAGTGCTGCAAGCCGCCGACATCATCATGTACAAGGCTGACTTTGTGCCAGTCGGCAAGGATCAGGCCTCGCACGTTGAGTTGACTCGCGAGATCGTGCGGCGCTTCAACAACGTTTTCGGCGACGTGTTCCCCGAACCAAAGGAGCTTCACACCGAAGTCTTGTCGCTGCCGGGAATCGACGGGCGCAAAATGTCCAAGAGCTACGGCAACGCGATCTACCTGATCGACTCGCCCGATGTAGTGCGCGAGAAGGCTCGGATGATGATCACCGATCGCACCCGCATCAAGAGGACCGATCCGGGTCACCCGGAAAACTGCGACGTCTGCCAGATGCATCGGTTCTTTCTTTCGGCCGACGCGGCCAACGGATTTGATGAGGACTGCCGCAACGCTCGCATCGGCTGCGTCGATCGCAAGCGCGCGCTTGCCGATTCGATCATCGAGCGCTACGGCGCGATCGCCGAGCGCAGCCGCGAGCTTCGTGAGAAGCCCGACGAAGTCGTGACGATCATCAAGGATGGCTCGCGGCGGGCGAAAGCCGAAGCTGAGAAGACGATGGCCGAGGTACGCCGCGCGATCAAAATGGATTGGGAGTGAGAGGATGTCAGATTTTGGATTTCGGATTTTGGATTTTGGATTGCGGGATCTTGAATTGCGAATCGTGAGTCTTGAGGTTCGACTGTAGGAATTCAAAGTGGACGAAACCTATATACCAAATAGCGACGGGGCGGCCGGCTTTGCCGAGTCGCCGGATCAATACCGGGTCAAGCTCGAGATGTTCGAGGGACCGCTCGACCTGTTGCTCTACCTGATTCGCAAAGAGGACGTCTCGATCTACGACATTCCGATCGCGAGCATCACGGAGCAATATCTGGAACACGTGCGCGCGATGCAGGAGCTGGACATCGGAGTGGCCGGCGAGTTCCTGCTGATGGCCGCGACGCTGATTCACATCAAGTCTCAAATGCTGCTGCCGCGCGACCCGGACGCCGCTGAAGAGGAAGACCCGCGCGCGGAGCTTGTCTATCAGTTGCTCGAGCATCAGAAGTTCAAAGGCGCGGCGAACGTGCTTCATCAGCGCGCGACGATGGAAGCGGCGGCGTTTACTCGCGCGTCGATGGAAACGGACCAGAACAATCCCGAAGTCGCTGCGACCGTCTTTCAGTTGTTCGAAGTCTTCCGCGACGTGCTCACTCGCAGGCAGGCGATCACCGAG
This sequence comes from Candidatus Onstottus arcticum, assembly GCA_038040485.1. GTDB lineage: Bacteria > Acidobacteriota > Blastocatellia > UBA7656 > UBA7656 > Onstottus_B > Onstottus_B arcticum. Next base: position 278 of record JBBPIE010000065.1, on the reverse strand, counting down.
ATCGAGATCGCCCGCGACGAGATGACGATGGCCGAGAAGGTCGCGGAGATCAAGACTCTGCTTGCAGGCGGCGGGGAAGTGACCGCCCGTGAAATTTTCGAGAGAGCCGCATCGCGCCGCGAGATGGTGCTGATTTTTCTGGCGATCCTGGAACTGGTTAAGGAACTGGCGGTGCGGCTCACGCAATCGAAGACTTTTGGGGAGATCGTCTTAACGAAGAGAAGTGATGCGTGATCCGTGATGCGTGATCCGTGATGCGTGATCCGTGATGCGTGATG
>JBBPIE010000036.1:0-71921 GCA_038040485.1 Candidatus Onstottus arcticum | reverse complement strand
GCCCGGGCCCTCTCTGGTTGTGCAGGCTATCGAATAGGTAGCCGCTACGCGGCCCTGGCTGCTTGCGGGCTGTGCAGGCTATCGATAGGTAGCCGCTACGCGGCCCTGGCTGCTCTCTGGCTGTGCGGGCTATCGATAGGTAACCGCTATGCGGCCCTGACGACGAACTGGCTGTGCAGGCTATCGATAGGTAACCGCTATGCGGTCCGGTGTTTCCTGATCGCTACGCGGAGAGGAAATATCGGCCGGCTTCGATGACTGCGTCGGCGATGCGGCGGCGGGCGGCAATGGCTTTGATCGGTGCTTGCAAAACCAATTGATCGATCAGCTCAGCGCTCTTTTCATCTTCCGTCTCGGTGACCACTGCTCGCGCGGCGCGTTCGATTCGCGACGCCGCGTCGCGGGTGAACACGCGCGTTATGTCGGTTTGAACCGCACATTTCTCGAGGCCTCGTTCGTCAAACAGTCGCCGCGTTCGAAGCAGCGCGCTCTCCATCGCGTACACGTCCATCACCATTTCGGCGATCAGACCGAGCGTCTCCTGCTGCTCGCGAGCGTTGTCGCCATAAGCGCGGGCTACGCTTTGGAGCGCAAGCAACGTCATGCCCTTCGCGCTGGTCAGCATCAGGATTTCCCGCTTGAACGCCTTGTTCGCCACGTTCATTTCAAGCGTCTCGGAGGCGGGCGGCTTTACCGGGCTGACCCGATCGGCGGTTTCAAACAACTCGAGCTCACCGGCCTTTGCGCGTCTCAGCAACTGCGTGGCGATCACGATTCGATTGATCTCGTTTGTGCCTTCGTAGATTCGAGCGATGCGCGCATCTCGATAGGCCTGCTCGGCTGGATAGTCTTTGGAGTAACCATAGCCGCCGAACACTTGCACCTCTTCGTCCACGACGTAGGCGAGCGCCTCGCTCTCCCAAACCTTGATGATCGAGCACTCCATCGCGTATTGCTCGAGCACGCCAAGCATCTGTTTTGGGTCGTCCTTGTCCACCTGTTCGAGCGCGTCGTCGATCATCCCAAGCGTGCGATACAGGATCGATTCGCCGACGTAAGCGCGAATCGTCATCTCGGCGAGCTTGTGTTTGATCATGCCGAAGTTCGCGATCGCCTGGCCGAACTGATGCCGCTCCTTCGCGTACTGAACGGACTGCTGAAGCGATAGCTTGATCGTGCCGACCGAGCGCGCGCCCAGTTTCAAGCGTCCGATGTTCAGCACGTTGAAAGCGATCTTGTGTCCGCGGCCGATCTCGCCCAACACGTTCTCGACCGGAACGCGGCAGTCTTCGAGCATCAGCGCAGTAGTCGAGGAGCCGTCGATGCCGAGTTTCTTCTCTTCGTGGCCGCTCACAAGCCCCGGCCCGCGCTCGACCAGAAACGCAGTGAACTTCTCGCCGTCGACCTTGGCAAAAACCGTGAACAGATCGGCGAAGCCGCCGTTCGTGATCCACATCTTTTGGCCGTTGAGGATGTAATGCTTGCCGTCTTCCGAGAGCACCGCTTTTGTTTTCGCCGCGAGCGCGTCGGAACCCGATTGCGGCTCGGTCAGCGCGTAGGCGCCGATCCACTCGCCGGTCGCAAGCTTTGGCAGATACTTTTGTTTTTGTTCTTCGGTTCCAAAGAAGACAAGCGGGAGCGTGCCAATGTTGACGTGCGAGCTGTGGGTGCCGGCAAACGAAGCTTGAAGCGCGAACTGCTCGGCGACTACGGCGGAGCTGACTTTGTGCAATCCGAGTCCGCCGTATCGCTCTGGGATGTCGATCATCAACAGGCCGAGCTCGCCGGCTTTGCGCATGAGCTCGCGATGCACAGCGTAGTCTTTGGCGTAGATTTCGGCTTCGCGAGGAATGACTTCTTTGCGGAGGAACTCCTCGGCGGTGCGCGCGAACATCCGTTGTTCGTCGGTGATGTCTTCGGGAGTGAAGACCTCCGAGGGCTCGCGGTCGTCGATCAGAAAGCTGCCGCCTCGCGGTGATTCCGCCGCCGAAGGTGTGCTCGTCATAGTGGCCTCCTGCTGTCGAGAGATTATGACAATACCACTCACCAAATCGCGAGGTCTACCTGCGGAGACAACCAGCTAGCGATTCGCTCGTGCAGCGATGCCGAAGTAGAGAAAGTATTTCTTCAATACGTCAATGGGCGTTCCGTAGACTTCATTGCCGTGGAAGACATCGCACACCTCTTCGCGCAGCCGGACAATCTCTTTGAGGCGGCGCCTTGGGCGCCATCTTGGATCGGCGATAGTGAGGTCCAGCAACTCCAGCCTTTGAGCGAATGCTTTCTCGAAGCGCTCTTGGTCTCCTCGCTGGAAGGCGGATGCCGATCGCTCAAACTCGCTTCCAACATTAGCCAGTTGCTCCACGATTGAAAACGTGAACCAGCGGTCTTCGCTCAGTCCCTTATGGATTAATGGTTTCATGGGTACTAGGGAATCGGATGGCCCTCTAACCTCGCGATGCGCGTGCGAACGTCATCCGGCACGCGGATCTTCTGAAGCGACTTCGGGTCCACGCACACGTACAGCGACTGGGCGGTGCCGATCAATCTTTCGTCGTCTTCCGGGTAAATTTCAAAGTCGAAGGTGATGCTGGTGTTTCCGATCTTGGACACGCGAGTGTGGACTTCGAGAACTTCATCGAACTTCGCGGGCGACTTGAACTCGATCGTTGTGCGCGCGAGCACGGTATCGACGCCGCTGTCGATCATCGCATTCCAGGTCAGACCGATCTCGCGAAAGTACTCGGTCCAGGCCACGTCATAGAAGGTCAGATAGTTCCCGTTGAAGACGATGCCTTGAAGATCAGTGTCAGCGAAGCGGACACGAATCTTGTGATGGAATCGGAAGTCTGATTTCACGCGGCATATGATGACCGAAAGCCTGTTGGTTATCAAACGCAGGGCCGAGTTGCTCGGCTATCTGATCGACGATGGACAAAGACATTCTATCGGTCTCAAAGAGCAGCAAGTCCGCTTGCGAAGAAAGGCCTTTGTGAAGCCAGATCGCTGGAACGGCAATCGCAAGTCCGAGCAACAGCGGAAGGGGCGGGCCGCTTGAATGGATCGCCGAAGGGCACAAAGCGGTGATAAGCCCGATCGCCGGAGCAGACCACCCAATCGCCGCGGGAACCCAGAGCATTCGCCTGAGTCCCTGCGTCTGGACGAACAGGGCTCGATGGAAGGCCGGCTTCGATGGCCTGGCAATGCCCGTGCCCAGACCTAAGCAAGACGAAGTGCCTTGAAGGCTTGCACTCACGACGGCAGCGACCGGGCTCGCCGGGAACGACTCGGACGCGCTTATCGCTTCGTCGATGCGATTGAAATAGAGCGCAGTCAGCGCCCTGCTTTCGTACGCGCGAGACTGCTTTACCGCCGAAGCAATTCTGGAGAAGCATCGAAGACCGACGATCACCAAAGCAACCAACAAGCTCACGAGTAGAAGCATCCCGATCAACTGGTCGGTTCCCATATTCTCGATCGTCTGCCAAACCGTGGGCTCGGGAACAAAGCATTGGGTCACCATAGCCTCGGCCCTTGCGCCGATAATCACACTCAACGCAATGGCCGCGCTCATGTGGCCTGACCTCATTCGAATCGATGGTTGTCGCATGTTTCCTCCGATGGACTCACTTCGAAGGCCGGGCTTACATCGAAGGCGTCGTTTGTTGGGCTGGCGCTGAGGGCTTAGATGCCGATTCCTGCAAAGTGGTTCCAGATGGTGGAGGACTACGGTTCCTAGTTGGTTTCGGCGGTTGTTAACCCTGAAAGGGTGAAGGCGTAAAGCCACGGGTGAGTCCGCGAACCCGTGGATAGCGGCGTATGGCAGCGCGAACCCGCGAAGCGGGTGACGGCTTGTTTGGCGGAAACCTGGCAGAACAATTCCGGGGCATGTTCGTCCATATGAGGACTCTGCGTCGTTGCTTGCAACCAATCCCGCCACCCTCTGCGAGGGTTCAGGCGACTTCTTCGCGTGGCCCACGGGTTCGCGGACTCACCCGTGGCTTTATTCCGACATCCCGTTCGGGATTCAACCGCAAGAATCTGACTGGCACCGAGCGCCGCCCTCCACTACACCACAACTTTCCCTTTATGCTATGCTGACCCGCGCTCGGATCGAGCAAGTTCCCAGGAGGTCTTTTCCGTGATTGTTCCGCTCAATGAATACGACTTTCTCAAGCGCGCGCTGGTTGTGCACGCCGACAAAGAAGCTGTCGTCTGTGGAGATCTGAGGCTGACTTATCGCGAGTTCGGAGAGCGCGTGAATCAATGGGCAAACGCGATGCGAGCGCTCGGAGTCGAGAAGGGCGACCGCGTCGCGATCCTGTCGCAGAACTGTCACCGAATTCTCGAAGCGTTCTTCGGCACGCCGCTGTTGGGTTCGATTCTGATGCCGCTCAACTTCAGACTGGTCTCGGACGACTTCGAGTACATCCTGAATCACGGCGGCGCGAAAGTCGTGATAGTCGAAGAAGGGCTGACTGATTTGGTCGATCCGATTCGCTCGAAGCTCGAGACGGTCAAGCACTATCTGCTTGCCGCGGGCGATGGGGGAGAAGAGCGGCCGGGACGGCCGCGCTCCCAGGAGTGGCTGGACTACGAGACAGCGCTTGCTTCTGCTTCAAGCGAGCCGCCGCCCGAGGTCGCGATAGATGAGAACGAAACATCGGCGCTGCTTTACACCTCTGGGACAACCGGGAGGCCCAAAGGCGTGATGCTCACTCATCGCAATCTCTACATGAACGCGATCAACTCGATCTGCGAGTTCGGCATCCGCGACACCGACGTTTATCTCCACACGCTTGCGCAGTTTCATTGCAACGGATGGGGCGTCGGCTACGCGGTGACCGGGATGGGCGGGACTCACGTGATCATCAAGAAGTACGAACCGGCGGCGTTCTTCGATCTTGTAGCTCGGGAACGAGTGAGCTTTGCGTGCATGCCTCCGACGATGATCAACATGGCTTTGAATCATCCGCTGGATGAACAGGCGCTTGCGAGCTTGCCGAGAGAGATGAGAGTCGGCACTGCTGGCTCGGCGCCTCCGATGGCTACAATCCAGGGCGCGCAGGAGAAGTTTGGATGGAAGGTTATTCAGATTTACGGATTGACGGAAACCTCGCCTTTTATGACCGTGTCCAAGATCAAGCCTCACATGCGCGATTGGCCCGAAGAGCAGAGGATTCGCGTCCAGACAAAGACCGGCTACCCGATGATCGGCGTCGACATCAGAGTGGTGGACGAAGTGGGCCGGGACGTGAAGCTGGACAGCGGCGAGGTCGGCGAAGTCATCACACGCGGCAACGTTGTGATGGCCGGCTACTGGCGGCAGCCCGAAGCTACGAAAGCGGTTATTGTCGACGGCTGGTTTCACACTGGCGATATGGCGTTGATCGACAGCGAGGGCTTTATCGAAGTTGTCGATCGCAAGAAGGACTTGATCATCTCTGGCGGCGAGAACATTTCATCGATCGAAGTCGAAGGCTTCCTGTACAAGCATCCGGCAGTGCTCGAAGCCGCCGTGATCGCCGCGCCTGACGAGCGCTGGGGCGAGACAGTGTGCGCGCTTGTTGTGTTGAAGCCCGAAGCGTCGGCGACAGAGCAGGAGCTGATCGCCTTCTGCCGCGAGCACCTGGCTCACTTCAAGTGCCCGCGGCGCATCCAGTTTATCGAAGCATTGCCGCGCACAGCTACGGGAAAGATTCAGAAGAATGTATTGCGCGACCGCTTCTGGCAGGGAAAGTCCAAACAGGTCGGGTGAAAGTGTCTGGTGATGCGTGATGCGTGATCCGTGATGCGTGCGTGATGAGTGATTCGTGATGCGTGATGCGTAACGGGATAGCCTTCGCGTTCCCCGGTCACGGATCACGCTTCACGAATCACGCCTCACGAATCACCCATCACGCATCACTAATCCCGAATCAGAACCGCAGCACGATACCCGCCGAAATAAGCGCGTTGTGCTGGCGTTCCCTCAGGGCGCGGACGTTCAGCGGCGGGAGCTCGGAGTAGAAGTCGCGCACTTCTCCTCTTATGCTTAGAATTGACCGCACCTTAACATCCAGGCCAAACCCGAAAACGAAAACAGCATCAGTTGTAGTTTTGCTGTCCGGGTTTGGTTGATTGTCGATGGTCGTGTCGCTCTCGCGGAAGTGCGCCAACCCGCCTCCCATCACAGCAAACGGCGAATACTTCCCTCCGGGCAGCAGCTTCAATTTTATCCCCGGTGTGAAGAATATTGACGAGTAGGTGTTGGGTGAAAGCGCGTTTGTAGTTTTGACTTTGGTGCGCGGCGTCCCGGCAAAAGGCACCTCAAAGTACAGGGCGGCGACCTTGCCGTCAAAAAATCGCCGCGCATAGTTCAATTCATACGTAAAGCCCGTACCGAACTTAATGAACCCTGGCCGCGGCAGATCGAAGTCGCGCTGCCCAATCTTCAGACCGCCCGACGTAAATGCAACTTCATGTTTTTGCGCGACCGCGGATTGCGCTCCGAACAACATAACGCCAAGAACAAACACAAGTCTTAGTCTCATCGATCAACCCCTTTGAAAAAATCAATCAGAACACGATTCACATCATCAGGCTTCTCTGTGAAGAATACGTGACCGGTGTCTGGAAACTCCAGGAGTCGCGCACCCGGGATGCGGCCGGCAATCAAACGCGAGTTACCAGAGTCGACCAGGGTGTCTTCGGTTCCGGTCATCACAAGTGTTGTGTGCTTGATCTGAGGCAGCCGGTCAAATGTGTCGTGCATCATCACCGCGCCGAGCTGCAACAGGTAAGAAGATTTGGGCTGGTTGTTATGAGCCATCACCCGGAGAGCGTCTTCGATAAGCGCGGGGTTTTCTTCGACCGTCTTGTTCGAGAACAGCAACGGGATCGAATGTCTGAGCGCTTCGGGCCGCGGCATATCACGCGACTCGTTGAATATCTGCACCGCCCATTCAGGCGTGCGAGTGGCGGTTCGCGGACCGGCGTGAGTACACCCGAGCGCGAGCCGTCTTACTCGTTGTGGATGACGCAACACAAACTCCTGCGCGATCATTCCCCCGAGCGATACACCGAACACATGCGCGCTTTCGACCTCTAGCGCGTCGAGCAGCGCGGCGGTGTCGTCAGCCATATCCGCGATGGCAAAAGGCGTTTGAGGCTGATCGGTGCGGCCGACGCAGCGGTTGTCGAACGAGATCACGCGAAAGTGCGGCGCGAGACCTTCAACTTGCGCGGCAAAGCCTTCGCAGGTCGATCCAAGCCCTCGAATCAACAGGAGCGGCTCACCCTCGCCGTGCAGCTCGTAGAACATGTTCAGCCGGGTTGTTTGAATTGTTGGCATGTTCCTGGTTTAGCGATGGAAGTTAAAGGTGATAGTCCCGATGACCTTGACTCGCCGCAAGCCGAGCTTGGTAACCGCGAAGCGCCAGCGACGCGCGGCGGACTCCGAAGCGTCCCTCAAAGCGTTGGGGCCGGACAGTGCCTTAGCCGTTATCACTCGGCCGCACTCGTCGACAGTGACTTCTACGATGACTGTGCCTTGCACGCCCTGTCGCCTTGCGTCGTCCGGATATTCGGGTTCGACCCTAAGGAGCGCCTTGCCCTGCAAGACGGCGCCTTGGCGGTTAGTCGCGTCGTTCGCGGTAAGGTTTCGAATCCGGTTTGCGCGCACTTGATACTGTTTGCCGTCGTCAGCGTGGTTGCCCTGTATCAAGGCGCAAGCGCAATCGTCTAACGCCTCCAAAAGGTCGAGGTGGTCCGGCCCGAGAAGTTTCTCCCTGATGGTCAGGCTCCGCTTGAAGTAATCGGCGGCTTTGTCGAGGTTGTTGATCCTCTCACAAAACTCGCCTATCGCGGATAGAGTTTGCGCGGTTTCCAGCTTTTCCGGCCCAAACTCTTTCTCCCTGATAGCAAGCGCGCGCGTGAACAACTTCTCCGCGTCGCCGTTGTTTCGCTGTGCGAACCGCATCCAGGCTAGGTGTTCAATTGTGTCGGTGAGATACCTGCTCTCAACACCAAACCGATTTTCGAGGATCTTCAACGAGCGCCGGTAAAGTGCCTCGGCGTCCGCATAGCGATGCTTTCCTCTGTAGATGCCAGCGATGTTGTTGAGAGATGTGGCGATCAGTTCGTGGTTCGGACCAAGAGCCTTCTCACGGAGGTCGAGTGCCTGCTTCGCAAGCCGAAGCGCTTCGTCGTAACTTCCCTGACTGTTAAGCTGCACTGCTTTCGCGCTGAGCCTCAAGGCCTCGGCCAATTCTGGTGATGCCGGCGAAGGTTTCTCAGCGGAAGCCTGACCCTGAGTGTTAATAGCTTGACCATGGGCGGCGCAAGGCACGGCCAGGCTGAACGCCAGAACAACCAGGACCCTCTTTATTGCGATTCCAACAATGTCCAGTTTGACTATCTCAATACTCCAGCTTCCCGCCGAACGACATCTCTTTGACCTTGTATCGAGTGTGGATCGTGAAGCCATATCCGTGCTCCGCATCCTTGGTAATGACTGGACTGTTAAGCTCCGAGCCCCCGCCCATCTCGGCGTGGAAGACGATCTCCCCACCTTCAGAGGTCACTATCTCTTTGCCGTTCACGATTCGCGGAAAGATAAACCGGGCTCCGAACCCGTCGTTGCGCGGAGCTTGATACTCTTTAAGATATACCCGCTGTCCGTCATTGGTGAGCAGGTATGTCTTGTTGGCCAGCACCGCGGTTGTTGCTTTGCGCAGGGTCTCGTTTGCCTGCTGGAGCATATCGCTGCCCCGGTCGGAGTCGCAGGTCACCGCGACGACGACGTAGTCAGGGAAAGGCTGTTCCGCCAGCGCCTTCAACAGTGCGGCCTTTTGAGGCGGCACCTCTCCCTTATGATGAACCGCTTCAAGCCGGCTGATCGCCTGACGAACCGGCCGGGAAGACAAGAACCGCGCTCGAAAGTTAACCGAAACCACAGACGAAGCGGTCGAGGACTGGCTTTGCTGGCCTCGAGCTGTGTTAAACGCCTTTGACGTGTCAGTGAACGAATGAGTCTGTGCCCACGGGGAATCGTTCAGCAGCTTCACCGCCTGATTCTCGGACCACTCGGTGTAGGGCTTTTTGTTCCAATCCTCGGAAGCTCCGGGCGAAAATGCCAAAAGCACCGCGACTACTCTTACAACCAGCAAACAACTTTCCATTCTTATACCTCTTGGGGTACGAGGCGTAAGAATGAGTCCGTGAATCGGATGCCGGCGCCCGCGTCGCAGGCTGGAATCAAATCATCCAGCCCGCCGCCGTCCATTCTTGCCTCAGTACTCCAGTTTTCCGTCAATCATCATGTCCTTAACCTTGAAACGCATGTTGAGCTTGTATTTATTCGAAAACTCCGAATAAAACTGAATCTCATCACTGTCCGGTGGAATGACCGGCTGGCCGTTCACGGTTCGAGGAAAGATGAATTTAGCTCCCAGCCCGTCCTTCTTCGGCGGTTGAAAGCCCGTAATAAACGTTCGTTGTCCTTTGGCCGACAGGTAGGTGTCGGGTTTCAGATCAACCATCGAGGTTGTGTCCAGGAGCGTTCTGAACTCGCGAAGTTCGGATTTGGATTCGTTAGCATCCGCGTCAACGGAAATGATGATGTAGTCAGGAAAGTCCTGGGTCGCGAACGCGTTCAGTTGCGCGGCCATTTGGTCGGGCACCTTACCCTTCTGCCCCAGCATGATGACGCGACTAAACGCTTGACGAATCGGTTTCGCGGAAAGGAATCGAATTCGAATATTCAAGTGATGCGCGCTATAGTCGCCGCTGCGGTTATCAACAGTGCCGACCCCGCCACGGGCGACTCCTCTGCCGAACTCATTGGAAGTGTCGCTAAACACTTGCGTTTGACCCCAGGGCGAATCGTTGAGCATCTTCGTCGCCTCTTTCTCCGACCATTCGGTGTAAGGCTTCTTGTTCCATTGAGCCGAAATCGAGAGCGCGCAGATAAAAACGACCACCGGCGCGCAGGTAATGCCGACGCGATTGAGCTTCTTCATGATCTTCCTCCAACGTGTGAGTTTGCCGCCTACTGATGGACGGGCGTTTGTGAGTGACGGCGCAATGATAAACCCGCTCGCCAGCGGGCGCAATTGGAAAGCAGGCCCGCCGTGAACCCCAGCCTACCTGGGAATGCAGGCATCCTTGCCTGCCTCTTCTCCTACGGCGGCAGCAGGCAGGGATGCCTGCGCTCCCAGGAGGCCGGCCGCTGGCGGGTTTGGTGTAACCCTTGCGCCAGGCTGACCGTCTCAGTCATTCTTCGAACTCGCTCAAATCGCTCGCCGAATCAAAGGAGAAGCCCATGAAGAGAAGCCGCGCCCTGCTCATCCTGTTTTTGTTGTGCGCCCCGCTCAGCGCCCTTGGCCGCGAAGCCAGGCTTGTTCGCTATCCGCACTATCACAACGGCCGAATAGCCTTTACCTACCTGGCAGACATCTGGACGGCCGACGAGGACGGCAAGAACATCCGCCGTATCACCGTGCACAAGGCTCGCGACGTCTACCCGCGCTTCTCGCCCGATGGAAAGTGGATAGCCTTCTCGTCGGACCGCAACGGGAATCTGGACGCGTTCATCATTCCGAGCGAAGGCGGCGCGGCGCGCCAGCTTACTTTTCATTCGGCGGACGACACCGTGCTTGGCTGGTCGCCCGACTCGCGAGGCGTTTTGTTTTCGAGCAGCCGGGGTGATGACTTCGCGGCCAAGCTCTACACAGTAAGCATCGAAGGCGGAATGGAGCGTAATGCCGGCGCGGATATGGGAATCAACGGCTGCTTCTCGCCCGACGGATCGAAGCTGGCGATCAATCGCAAAGGCCAGGTCTACTGGCGAAAGTATTATCGCGGCTCGATGAACACCGACGTGACCGTGATGGATATCGCAGCGAAAAAGTTCACCGATCTGACAGACTTCGATGGGATCGATTCGTGGCCGATGTGGAGCCGCGACGGCGGTATCTATTTTGTCAGCGACCGCGAGGGCAACGGTTTGAGCAACCTCTGGCGCGTGCCCGAGACGGGCGGAAAAGCGGACCGCGTGACTTCCTTCAAAACGGGAGATGTCAGATTTCCGGCGATCAGCGCGGACGGTAAGGTGATAGTCTTCGAGCATGAGTTCGGAGTGTGGAAGCTCGACGTTGCCAGCCGCCGCGTCACGCCGGTCAAGCTCGACATTTCGGCTGAGACTCAGGAGAACGTCGCCGAGGTTCGCGACTTCAACTCGCAAGCAGACGACTACGACCTTGCGCCTTCAAGCCGCCGAATCGCGCTCTCGATTCACGGCGAGATCTTCACCGCCCCGACTGACGAGGGCGATATTCGTCAGATCACCGACAACGCAGCCCGCGACAGAGACCCGCAGTACTCGCCGGACGGGAAATCGCTCGCGTTCATAAGCGACCGAAGCGGCAGGGAAGAGCTTTACCTTACTTCCGCCGACGGCGCCGGCGAGGCTCAGAAGATCACCAGCATCGACGCGCTGAAGTTTGGGTTCAACTGGTCGCCCAACTCGAAAGAGATCGCGTTCGTCTGCTCGGACAACAAACTCCGCAAGTACACAGTCGAGAGCAAGCAGACCGCGGAGCTGTCTTCGTCCAGGTATGGCAACTTCGGCTCGCCGATATGGTCGCCGGACGGCAAGTGGATCGCGTTCTCGAAACCGGACTATGTGCGAACCGCCGACATTTATTTGATTCCTTCGGCTGGCGGCGATGAAAAGAAAGTGACGTTTGATTCATTCAGTGAAGTCAATCCGCAGTTCAGTCACGACGGACGCAAGCTGTTCTTTGTTCGAACGGATGGCGGCCAGGGCGGCGCCGCCGGGCAGCCCTCGGCGCAGCTTTATTCGGTGGCGCTTGAACGCGAGGACCGTGACCCCAACGATCCGGAAGAGCGTCCCGATACGGAACAGGAGCAGGGAGGCGCGGAGGCTGCGGTTCGTCGAGCCGCCGCCCGCAATCAGCCGCCTCGCGATGTCAACATCGACTGGGCTGGTTTGAAGCGGCGAACTCGTCAAGTTACCCGAATGCCGTTTGCGGTTTTCAACTACAATGTCGCGCCGGACAATCGAACACTCGTGTTCGTGACGACCGAGCCCTCGAGCACTCGCACGATTCCGGTGATCTACACGATCGGTGAAGACGGCAAGCGATTGACGCGTGTGGTCGCCGGCGAGCCGCGGGTTGACGAGGAAGGAGGCGGCGGGGGCGGGTTCGGATTTGGCGGCGGCATCTCGGGTCTGAGCATTTCGCGCGACGGCCGCACGCTTTTCTACAGAGAGGCAAACTCGGTTTATTCGATCGCACTGCCTGCAAGCGCGGGCGCGGCGGGCGCAGGTTTTGCCGCTGCAGCGACTGCATCGGGCGGCCGCGAAGCCGCACGCCGCCGTGTGAACTTCGTCGCGCAGGTGAAGATCGACAAATCCTCCGAGTGGGCCGAAATGTTTGACGATGCCTGGCGCACGATGAAGTACCGCTTCTACGACGCCGAGATGCATGGCAGGGACTGGGACGCGATGCGCGCCAAGTATCAGCCGCTTGTCGAGCACGTCGGCGAACGCCAGGAACTGCTCAACATCATCAACGAGATGATCGGCGAGTTGAACGCTTCACACACCGGCGCCGCGCCTCCGCCCAGAGGCCGCGAAGGAGTGCTGGCTACATATCATCTTGGCGTTGAGCTTCAGGCCGATGACGCAGCCGGCCGTTATCGAGTGAGTCATGTTTTTGAGGACGGGCCGGCCGACAAGGACTGGGTGAAGGTGAGTGCAGGCGATTACCTGATCGCGATAAACGGCCGCCCGGTGAAAGCCGGCGACAACTACTGGGAGATGCTCAACCACCGATTGAATCGCAAAGTCGAAGTGACCTTCAACAACAAGCCCTCTGAAGACGGAGCGTGGAAGACTCGGATTGAGCCGGTCGCCACTCAGGCTTATTCGAATCTCCGCTACGAACGCTGGGTCAAGCAGCGACGCGAGATGGTGGACAAGGCTTCGAACGGGCGAATCGGCTACCTCCACATTCAAGCGATGAACCCACCTTCGCTTCGCAAGTTCGAGAAAGAGATTCGCGAGAATCGAAACAAAGAAGCGCTGATCATCGACCAGCGATGGAACGGCGGCGGGAACATCGAGCAGGAGCTGCTGGCGATCCTTGTGCAACGCGAGTATCAGATCTGGCAGCCGCGCGGCAGCGAACCGACCGGCCGCCCGTTCGCCGGGTTCTTCGGACCGAAGGTTGTTTTGCAGAACTGGCGCTCGGCTTCAAATGCCGAGATGTTTCCTGCGGGCTTCCGCGCGCTGGGACTTGGAAAAGTGATCGGCACACCGACGATGGGCGCCGTGATCGGAACGGGCAGCTATTCGTTGATCGACGGTTCGACTGTTAGAACTCCCGGCGTCGGAGTTTTCCTCGCCGATCAGAAGCGCACGAACATGGAGAACTACGGTGTGAAGCCTGACATCGCGGTGGACAACTCGCCCGAAGACAATCTCGCGGGCCGCGACCGGCAAATCGAAGTTGCCGTACAGGAGCTGATGAAGGAGATTGGCTCGAAGGTTCAGCAGGCGAAGAAGGAATAGCCCTTCGGAATCTACGGTCTTGCGCACGGCTGCTCATCGATCGAGCTCGAACATCGACGTGTCTAGCAGCCGTGCGCCGTGTACGATTCGCAGCACATATACAATTCTTCCTTCAATGCGGAAAACTGTGCGGTACGCTCCATAAACCAGATGGCGATACCGTGCGCCGAGGAGTTCGTTTTCTGGGATTAGAGCGCATCTTTCTGGAAAACGAGCGAGCCTGGCTGCCTGTCGCTCCAGCTCTCCAACGAACTTCGTTGCTGCGTCCTCGTTGTCGCTCGCTATGAAAGTCCAGATGTCTTCGATGTCCTGTTCCGCGGACCTGGTGATCTTAACTTGAAACCTTGCGGGCATTCTTGAACTCTCGTAAGAAAGCGCGCATGGGCCTTGTGCGCTTGTGAAGCACGTCTTGCTCGGCGGGTAAGAGAAGGCTGGAAAGGTTGCTGGCGCTCAGGTGTTTCTCGTAAGTCCGAGCGTCGATCAGCACCGCGTCGGCCTTTCCGTTCACGGTCAGCACAACGGGACGCCGGGTGCGGCGAACCTGCTCAAGTATCTCGCGAGTACGGCGCTTGAGTTCGGTCACAGACCTGATGTCCTCGGTAACTTTCATAGACATGTTTGTGCTCTGAGTGTTGATTTTCCTGGCATCGAATCTATCACCTTATTATGTATCACATCAAGCACGACATACCGCAGGCTGCGAGCTCGACGCGGCGAACCAGGAGTTCCAAGGTCTGCCGCCTCGATCTTTCTTAACCCTCGGAAACCTTTTGGGCTGGCCCGCGCTGCAACCTTTCTCCAGGAACCCACCTCAAGAGAGCGGTCCAATTCGTTACATCAACAATCGCGACCGGGAACATGCTCAGTCTCGTGACTGGTTGCGTTGTAAGCTCCTTGCTGATACCTATCACACCGAGATTGTGAAGTAGGAGGTACCCAGTGATGAAGCAACGAATCAAGAAAGGAATGTTTTGTTTGGCCGCGGGGTTCGTCGTGTTGTTTGCCGGGCGGCTCGCTTACGGATACTTGGCTCCATCAGCGCCGCCACTCAACTCAGCCAACGCCCTTTCCGCGGCGATTCTTACCACAGTCGGTGGGAGGGACTCGAAGGAGAACTACGCCAGCGAGAAACTCAAAGTCCAGAAAGGCGACGGCGTCGAATCGCACAGCATAGACCAGAAGTACGAGAAGGTCGCGTCCGTACACTCGAAGACCGGCGCTTTTGAAGATGATGAAAAGAAAGTCCGCGAGCTGACTTCGAAATACAACGCCTTGATCCAATTCGAACAGGCGTCAGGGCTGGCCGGGAGCCGACGCGTCCAGGTTTCGATAGGCGTCCCGCCCGATCGCTTCGACCCCATGGTCTCCGAATTGAAAACGGTGGGTGAGTTGTCTTCGATTCGCATAGATAAGACCGACAAGACCAACGAGTATAAGGAACTGAAAGCGAACCGCGCTTCAATGGAGAAAACTCGCGACGCGCTGATCGCTCTCAAAAGCAAGAGCGGGAACATCGAGGAATTCACAAACCTTGAAAATCGGATTCTGGAGATCGAACGGGAGATCCAATCCGGCGGCGTAAAACTAGGCGACTACGATGAGGAAAACGCGTTCTGCACGGTGAAGCTGGGCCCTGGAGGAGGAGGGCGCTCCAAAGCCCGGCATCTCGTTCAGTCATCGAGTAACCGTAGCGCTCGGCTGGACGATCGAGTGGTACGCTTTGCTGCTGACCTTATTGTTCGTCGGGGTGCTCTTGACGCTGCTCATAGTCGTGTTGCTACAGAGGCTCAACGTGATACCGCCGCCTGCGCAAGCCGCAGCCGCGGGCGCCTGAGAGTTGACGGAGCGCCCGACTGACCTCGGTGTAATCTCCGCGTCTCGATGTTTCCTCGGCTAGTTAATGATGCGGGGTCTTCTAACCGCAGAGACCCAGAGACGCGGAGGTCACGCAGAGAAGACCACTCAATCGACAAAGATTCTTCTCCAAACCAGGCTTTCTGTGTAGAATCACTCCAACCCCCGCGACAGAAAGCATGGAGCCACGCGCGAGCATCATCATCGTCAGCTACAACAAGCGAGAAGATATCACCCGCTGTCTTCAGTCGGTGAAAGAGACGGCTCATGCCGCCTTCGAGGTGATCGTCGTCGACAACGCGTCCGTCGATGGGAGCGCCGACTCAGCGGCCCGCTTCACCGAGGTGACTGTTGTACGCTCGAGCGAGAACCTGGGCTTTGGCGGCGGATGCAATCTGGGAGCGAGCCGCGCGCGAGGCGAGCATCTCGTTTTTCTTAATCCCGACACGACGGTGGATCCGGGCTGGCTCACGGCGTTGACCAAGCCTCTCGATGCGCGGGCGGACGTTGGCTTGGTGACTTCGAAGATCTTGATGCTGAATGACCCAAAGCGCATAAACACTTGTGGGAACACAGTGCACCTGACCGGGCTCACGTTGTGCCGGGGGCTGGGCGCTTCGAGCGAGAGGTTCAATAGCGACGAAGACGTTGACGCCGTATCGGGCGCTGCGTTCGCGATTCGGCGAGATGTATTCGAATCGCTGGGCGGCTTCGATGAAACGATGTTTCTCTATATGGAAGACACCGATCTTTCCTTGCGAGCGAGACTGGCCGGGTGGGAATCGCGCTTTGCGGCCGATAGCATCGTTTATCACGACTACTCGTTGAAGATGTTTCCCTTGAAGGTCTTCTATCAGGAACGAAATCGGTACCTGATGCTGCTGAAGACTTTCAGGTGGGCGACGTTGTTTGTGATGCTTCCCGCGCTGCTTGCGGCTGAGGCCATAACCTGGGGCTTCGTGCTGTTGTATGATCGCGCCAACTCCCGGAACAAGCTCCGGGCTTATCAATCGGTAATGGACAACTGGTGGATGATCATGCGATCTCGCAGAACCGCTCAGGCTGCTCGCAAGGTTCGCGATCACGAATTGTTGCGGCGCACGTCCTCGAAGCTCGAATTGGAAAATGCAAAGCAAGGACGCCTCGCGCGGTTCGCTCAACGGATCATCGATCCGTTCTTTTACGTGGTGAGGATGCTGACGCTGGCGCTTGTGCGCTGGTAGCTGATTGAGGTGCGAGGACGATGGCGGTCAAGCCAGCGACAACCGATGCCGAATACACCGCGAGGCTTTCGTCGCTGGGCGGCGTATGGTGGAAGCGCGCGCTCGACGTGCAGGCGCCCTATCGTTGGAACCTCCGTCGGCTCGAACTGGGCTTCACGCTCGACATCGGATGCGGGCTTGGAAGAAATCTGAAGCACCTCGGAGGGCGAGGTGTTGGAATCGATCACAACCGGGCCTCGATCGAGTTTGCGAGAGCGCGCGGGCTCGACGCTTATGTGCCCGATGAGTTTGAACTGACGAAATTCAATCGGCCGGGCAGTTTCGATTCACTCCTGCTGGCCCACGTAGTCGAGCACATGACCGAACAGGACGCAGTCGGACTGTTGCAGCGATATGAGCGGCTGTTAAAGCCAAACGGGCGCGTCGTGCTGATCACTCCTCAGCAGCGCGGCTTCGATTCGGACCCGACACACGTTCATTTCACGGATTTCGAAGCGCTGCGCCGCATAGCCAAGCGGTGCGGACTCGCGACGTTGAAACAGTACTCGTTTCCATTGCCGCTCGTCTTCGGACGTGTCTTCAAGTACAACGAGTTCGTGTCGATCAGCGTGAAGCCTTAGAACTCGGTCACGAGGATTGTGATGAACACCTGTATGGGCGTCCCTCCGTGGGCGCCCCTCATTGGCAATCAAAGTGCCCGCAAAGAGGGGCGCCCACGGAGGGACGCCCGTACAGGTGGCTGAGGAACTAGGGAAGAGGGAGGAATGTATAAGAACAACCGGATTGTCGTTGTCGCGCCCAGCCGCAACGAAGCCGCGCACATCGGCGAAGTGATTGCCACGATGCCCGACTTCGTGGATCACATCATCGTGGTCGATGATTGCAGCAGCGACCAAACGGCCGGGGTTGCCGAGAAGTCCCGCGACCCGCGCGTCACTGTGTTGAAGCCCGATTCCAATCAGGGCGTCGGCGGCGCGACGATACTTGGTTACCAGAAAGGTCTGGAGCTTGGGGGTGACGTGCTGGTCAAAATGGACGGGGATGGACAGATGCCCCCGGAGTTTCTTGGGGACTTGCTGGACGCCGTGATCGAGAAGGAATTCGACTACGCGAAGGGCAATCGCTTCCTGGCAGGCGAGTCGCTTGCTTTCATGCCGAAGCACCGGTTGCTGGGCAATGTAGCGCTGACCTTCATGACAAAGCTGGCTTCGGGTTATTGGCACGTGTTCGATCCTCAGAACGGCTACACGGCAATCAAGTCCCGGTCGCTGCGGATGCTCAACCTGAACAAGATCCACAAGCGCTTCTTCTTTGAGAATGACATGCTGGTCGCGCTGAACTTTCACAGCTCGCGCGTGGCCGATGTTGCGATACCGTCACGCTACGGGAACGAGGTGTCAGACTTGAACCCGCTCAAAGTCGGAATGACGTTCCCGTTTCTGTTGCTCCAGCGATTCACGCGACGGATCTATCAACGCTATGTCCTGAGAGACTTCTCGCCGGTTGCGCTGTTTCTGTTCATGGGTCTGGCGCTGTTTCTCTGGGGTTCCGGGTTTGGCGTATACCTGTGGATCGAGACGGCCGTCACTGGTAGAGCGACGCCGACCGGCACGATCATGCTCGCGCTGCTGCCTTTGATCCTCGGCTTTCAACTGCTCCTGCAGGCTATCGTTTTGGACATAGGGAACACGCCGAAGTAGATGCGGCGGAACATCGCCAGTATGTTGCTTGACCTGGAGTGACCCGGTGACAACTTCCTCCAACGCTTCTCCGTCGGCTAGCTTACACACACCCTCGACACAAGTGCGTGCCGGTGCGGCGCTGCTAATCGTCGCCGGCGTTCTCATCTACCTCAACAGCTTCAAGGGTCAAATAGTTTTCGATGACACCGTGATCACTGACGACCCGTCCATCCGGCAGCTCTGGCCTCCGTGGGGAGCGATGACCTCGCCTCCGCAAGTCTCGCGTCCGCTGGTCGGTCTGTCGCTGGCGATCAACTATGCGATGAGCGGCGCCGATCTGTGGAGCTACCACCTGTTCAACCTGGCGATCCACATACTTGCGGCGCTGACATTGTTTGGAGTGGTCCGCCGCACGTTGTTGACCGCCAGATTGAAGGACCGATTCGGCAAGGCGTCGACTGGGCTGGCTCTCGCCGTGGCGCTGGTTTGGATGGTGCATCCGCTGCACACCGAGTCGGTCACTTACCTGATCCAACGTTCTGAAGCGATGTGCGGACTCTCCTACCTGTTGACGCTTTACTGTGTGATTCGAGGGCGGACGGGGCGCCACGCCGGGCTGTGGTACGGCACGGCCGTCTTAGCCTGCGCCGCCGGGATGGCGAGCAAGCCGGTCATGGTCACCGCGCCGATCATGGTTGCGATCTACGATCTCATCTTCTTCTCGGACGGTTGGAAGGAAACAATCAAGCGGCGCGCGGGCCTGTATGCGGGTCTCGCATCAACCTGGTTGATCCTTGCGGCCACCGTTCACGCCGCCAGTTCTCACCAGGATTCGGCGGGATTCCATCTGACGGAGATGACGCCGCTCGGCTACTTCCTGTCGCAGTTTGAAGTTATCGTTTATTACTTACGGCTGTCGTTGTGGCCTTACGATCTGTGCATCGACTACGCCTGGCCATTAGCCGTTGGCGCGTCGAAGATCGTGCCGTTCGCGCTCGTGATCGGCGCGCTCGGTCTGCTGACGTTGCTCGCGCTCAAGCGTCGTCCGGAAACTGGCTTTTTGGGAATCTGGTTCTTTTTGATTCTCGCCCCAACGTCGAGCATCATGCCGATCCTCGACCTGGCAGTTGAGCACCGCACTTACCTGTCGCTCGCCGCAATCGTGGCGCTTGTAGTGTTGGGAACATACCGGGTCGCGCCGCGATTGCTACCTTTGCTGCGCGAGGAGGGATCTCCCATCGCGCGCTGGCTTGCGATCGGCTCAGTGGCGGTGGTTGCGGCGTGGCTCGGCTCGCTCACAGTCGAACGCAACAGCTACTACCATAGCAAGATGGCAATCTGGCTAGACGATGTTAAGAAACGGCCCGACAACTGGAGAGGTCACAACAACGTGGGTTTTTGTCTGACAGCGCAGGGCGACCTTGAAGGCGCGCTGGCTGAGTATGCCGAAGCGCTCAGATTGTATCCCGGCGCCTTTGATGCGCTGGACAATATGGGAACGTGCCTGGTGAATCTGGGCCGGCCAGCCGAGGCGTTGCCGTATTTCCACCGCTTGCTGGAACACGATCCCGGCAGGAAGCGACTGCATTTTCACTTTGGGAAAGCTCTTGAGGGCCTGGGTCGCCTGGACGAAGCTATTAACGAGTATCAAAAGGAACTGAGGTTAAAACCCCAGTCCGCGGAAGCGCACATGCAACTCGCTTCGGTGCTCGAGCGGCAGAAGAAATTCATCGAGGCGGCTGCGGCTTATCGAGAAACGCTTGCGGTTGCGCCCGAATGGCCCCAACCGCTCTGCCGGTTTGCACTCTTGTTGGTCGATGCTGAGGCGACGGAGGTTCGAGATACGGGCGAGGCTCTTCGACTTGCGGACAAGGCGGTGCAGGTCTCTGGCCACGAACCCGTCACGTTGGACGTCCAGGCTTCTGTTTACTCATCGATCGGGCGATTCCAGGAAGCAGTCGCCGTCGCTCAGGAAGCGATCGATATCGCAAGATCAGGCGGCGCGGACCAACTTGCGTCATCAATCGAAGGCCGCTTGCAGATGTATAGGGAAGGGCGCGCCGCGAGACCTTGATAGCCGTAGTTTGCTCGCGTCAAACAGGCTGTGCAATACTCGGCGCAAAGAGAACCGTTGCCAGGAAGCGAAAACCGAGAACGTCATCTGGGCCTTCGCAACTGGCCGTCAAGGTGTTAGCCGTATGGGGGTGTCGTTATGCATCGCAGTGTTGTGTGTTTCCTTCTAGCCCTTTGTCTGTTTTCCTCGTTAGCGATCGCAGAACCGCAGCAAAAGCCGCCAACTCGCCGAGCGAAACCGGCCGAGCAGAAACCGCCGGCTTCCAAGCCTGACGCCAAGACTGAGCCAGCCGCAGCGAAGCCCAACCAATCAGAACCGGCGATCAAGAAGGCCGACAACCAGTGGGCGTTGGTCGTCGGGATCAGCAAGTACCCAGGTCAAATCCAGAGCTTAACTTTCGCGCGCGACGATGCTCGATCGATCAAAGACTTGCTGGTCACAGCCGCAGGCTTTCCCGAAGATCACGTGCGGCTGCTGACTGACGACGGCGCCGGAGATGCGAAAGCTACCCGTCAGAATATTCTCGCCGCCGTGGACAGCTACCTGGCGCCGCGAGTGCAGCCGGGTCACGAGGTGATCGTGTTCTTTGCGGGTCACGGCATCGCTCGCGGGTTGGGCCAGGGCGCTAAGAGCTATTTCCTGCCGGTCGATGTCGATGCCTCATCAAAGGAATCCCTCGAGCGAAGCGGTGTTGATCTTGAGGACTTCGGGCGCCGGCTCAGCGCATTGAAAGCCTCGCAGTTTTCGATCTTCATAGACGCATGCCGCGAAGATCCCTTCCCGGGACGCGGGATCAAAGGCAACACAATGACCGACGTGATGAGCCGCGGCTTGCGCATCACGCGCAGCGGTTCTACGGCTGCCGACGCGCCGCCGGCGACGTCGATCATCTTTTACGCCTGCCAGGTTGGCGAGCGCGCTTACGAAGACCCCGAACTCAAGCACGGCGTCTTTACATACTTCATCCTGTCCGGAATTCGAGCTCTCGCAAGCCGGCCGGACGGGCGAGTGGACGCCGGTTCTCTGGCTGATTTCCTGCGCGACAACATGCAGAAGTGGGCGGCGGAATTTCAGAAGCGCGCGCGCTATGCGGTCGAGCAGACGCCGATGATGGTAGCAACCGAAGTTCACGGCCCGATGTTTATCGTGCGTCTGGCTCAGATAGCGGCAAACCCTCCGGCACCGCCCGCGACGGGCTCGGTCGCGCTGCTCACGTCGCCAAAAGAAGGCGCGTTGAGCTTGAACGGCAAGCCGCTCGGCGCCTCTCCAATTGAAAGAGACCTTCAGCCCGGCGAGTACACAGTGCGAGCCGAGGCGCAGGGGTTCCAGGCAACGGAAACAAAAATCACTGTCGTTCCCGGCTATCGACAGGAATTCACGATCACCTTGAAGCCTTCCGCGAGCAACGCGAGCTATGAGAAGGGAGTTTCGTTCGAGACTCAAAAGCTCTGGCCGCAAGCCGTTGCGTCCTACGAGCAAGCTTTGCGTGAGGACCCGAATCTGATCGCCGCGTTGGAACGGCTTGCAAGCGCATACACGGCGGCCGGGCGTTATCGGGACGCTGTTGATTTGCTATCGACGGCCTCGGAAAAGTCTCCGGACAATGCGGCGCTGCTTGCCCGGCGTTCGCGGGCGCTCGCCGGCTGGTCGCTGCACGAAGAAACCCAGGACGCGTCGATCAACCCGCGGCCGGACAAAGCAGTCAAATACAAGGACGCCGAAAAGGAAGCTGTGAAAACGGCGGAGCTGGCGGCGAAGAAAGCGCCCGACCTCGCGGTAGTAAATCTCGCTCTCGGCTACGCGTACACGCTTCAGGAACGCGACCGGTCAAAAGCGCTCTCGGCGTTTGTGCGCGCCTCGACGATTTCGCCTGACGACCCGGAAGGCTACTACGGCGTCGGCTACAGTTATCGTCTATTGAAACAGTACCCGCAGGCGATTCCTCAACTGAAGAAAGCCATCGAGCTACGCTCCGACTACTACGAAGCGCATCGCGAGCTGGCTTACTGTTATCACGCGACGGGCGACACGGATCAGGCGATCAAGGAGTACAACACGGCGAGCGGCTATACGGGCGAGACCAGCAACTCAGGAGAGATGGCGGGCAATCATCTGGCGCTGTCCGCGCTCTACACCGAGAAGGGCCAGCAGGTCGGCGGCGCAGAGGGAGAGGAGATTTCAAAAGCGGGGAAGGGTCACGAGACTGAAGCTCGAGATTATGACCCGACGCTGAAAGCCGCGCTAAAGATACTGCAAAACAGCGGCGTGTCTTATCGGATGCAGAGCTACCTGCCGCCGGGAGTGCGTTCAGTGATCAATGACAAGACGGTGACGGTGCCCGGCGGAATAAGGCTGCCGTTCCCGAAGAAGCGACCGTAAACCGACTGTTTGTGGTGATCAGTTTTCTTGTGATGGTGTGGGATGAGGTTGATGAGAATGGTCTACGGTTGCTGAACATGTCTTAGTAAAGCTAAGCTTGCCGATCCGATTTGAGAAGGCTTCAGCAAAATGATCCAGAGATTGACTCTCAAGAACTTTAAGAGCTTTTCCGAGCCGAAAGGTCACGAGGGCCAGTGGGAGGGCGCCTCGATAGATTTCGGCGGACTGAGTTTGATCATCGGAACAAACGCGAGCGGCAAGAGCAACATTCGGGATGGACTGCGGTTCATTCATGGAATCTCTCGCGGATATTCGCTAAGCGAGATCATAGGTGAGAAGTATGTCGGCGGTGCGATTCAATGGGAGGGCATTCGCGGCGGTGTGCGTGAGACCGTAACGCGAAACGGGGATTTGTTCGACACTCAGTTTACGATCTCTGTACAAACCAACCTCGAGGACGTGGACGGAGGTGGCACGGCTGACTACTCAATCACTGTTGATGTCGGGGACAGAAGCCAAGCGCCCTTCGTCGTCCGCGAGTCGCTTAGCCTGTCTGGGTCGTTAGTCTTTGAGACAATCGGTCCAGCTGGCCCGAGGCACGTGCTGGTCTCCATCCCAATTAACTCTGCAGAAGTGTCCGTAGGTAACGAGCAGCCGACGATCCTGCCTCTGTCGTACGACGACACTTTCGATATCCCGAAGCATTGCAGAGCCTTTCTCCGGACGATTCGCTCAGTGCGGTTCTTGGAGCTTGACCCCAACCCACTTCGGCGCCCATCAATTCCGGGCCAGACCGAGCTCGGCGACAAGGGCGAGAATCTGTCGTCAGTCCTGCAAGCCATTTGTGCGGATGCGACCGCAAAGGAATCACTTATCGAATGGACCAGGGAGTTGACACCCTTGGACGTCGTGGATTTGAAATTCCCAGAGGTTAGCCTTGAAGGCAAGATTCAATTGCAACTGGTCGAACACGGGGGCCGCGAAATCTCTGCCGAAAGTGCAAGCGACGGAACGTTGCGATTCCTGGCGTTTGCCGCCGCCGTTCTTGGAACGGAGCCGGCACGCTTCTACTTTTTCGAAGAAATCGAGAACGGCATTCACCCCAACCGAGCTCACCTCTTGATCAATTTGTTGCAAACGGCGACTAGCAATGGCGGGGTACAGGTCGTTGGGACTACCCACTCCCCCGCACTGCTGAACTATTTGGACGAGGATGCATTAAAGAACGCGTCGCTGGTCTACCGGGTCGGACCCGTTTCGAAGATTGCACGGCTCGGTGAAATCAAAGCTCTGGGGCAGACCCCGGCGGGGACGAGAGCGGGCGACTTGCTGAGTTCAGGATGGTTTGAGGATGTGGCCGCGTTTCTTGAGGCGGAAAACCAGCAATGAGTTTCAACGTGTTGGTCATCCCGGAAGACTTCACGAAAGACGAGCACATACTCAAGCCGCTTATTGACCGAATCATGCGAGATTGCGGTCGCAAGGCGCAGGTGCAGGTTTGCAGAAATCCGAACTTCCAGGGAGTGCAAGCCGCTCTGAACATCTCAGCGCTTCGAGAGGTAATAGCGCTTTACCCAATGGTAAACCTCTTTATTCTCGTTGTTGACCGCGATGGCAATGCAGGACGAAAACAACGCACCGATCAGATCGAGAGTACCCTGTCTATCGAGTTGCTACCACAAGCGCGACGGTTCCTCGCGGAAGTTGCCTGGCAAGAAGTCGAGGTCTTCATTCTTGCAGGTCTGTCGCTTCCGGCTGATTGGAGATGGAACGAGATTCGGGCAGATGCAAACGTCAAAGACACATACTTCAAACAACTCGTGGTTCTTCGGCAAACCTTGAAGTATCCTCACGAAGGACGCAAGAAGCTGATGGCCGAGTCCATCTCAAACTGGCAGCGAATCAAGAGCCGTTGTCCGGAGGATGTAGTGGCATTGATCGCGCGGGCCTCGTCGGGTAACTGACGCGGTAGCTGTTTCCATCAAGCCCGCTCAGCGCGGGCAAATCTACTGCTACGCGCCGCAGCATCTCTTGTACTTCTTCCCTGATCCGCAAGGGCACGGGTCGTTGCGGCCGACGCGAGGGCCTTTGTTGCGAATCGGCTTTGCGGTTTCCTCTTCGCCTCCCGCAAACGCTGTCTCGTTAGCCTTGGTGAAGGCGACCCGTCCGCGGCGCTGGCGGCGGCGGCGCTCGAGTAGCTGTTGTTCTACCGGCTCGCTCACCTGCACTTGAAAGTTGAACAGGTAACGGACTGTCTCGGTGTCGATGCGATCGAGCATCGCTTCGAACAAGTGGTAAGACTCGCGTTTGTACTCGACCAGCGGGTCCTTCTGCCCGTAGCCCCGCAAGCTGATGCCCTCTTTCAAGTGATCGAGCGCCAGCAAGTGGTCTTTCCATTGCGCGTCCACGATGTTCAGCATGATGTAGCGTTCGAGGTTGCGCATCGCCTCGACGCCAAGCTGAACTTCCTTGTCGGAGTACTTTGCTTCGAGCCTGGGCCACAGCGCCTCGCGGGCTTCGACCGGACCGATCTCGCCAAGCCGCACGCCTTCGTGTTCGGGATCAAAACTGAAGACAAGCCGAAGCTGTTCTCTCAATCCGGTCATGTCCCATTCGTCGGGACGCTGATCCTTTTGCATGAACTGATCGACTAGAGAGTCGAAGATGCCTTCGGCGATGCCGAGAATGTATTCGCGCTGGTTTGCGTTTTGCTCTTCCGAAGACTCGCCCTCGAAGCCGATCAAAAGCTGACGGCGGATGCTGTAGACAGCTTCACGCTGCTTGTTCATCACGTCGTCGTACTCGAGCAGGTGTTTGCGGATCGAGAAGTTGTGACCTTCGACCGACTTCTGCGCGCCTTCGATTCGCTTTGAGACAAGCCGCGACTCGATCGGAACGCCTTCTTCCATACCAAGCCGCAACATCAAGCCCTTGATTCGCTCGCCGCCGAAGATGCGCATCAGATCGTCTTCGAGCGAAAGATAAAACCGCGACGAGCCCGGATCACCCTGCCGCCCCGAGCGTCCTCGGAGCTGGTTGTCGATGCGACGCGACTCGTGCCGCTCCGTCCCAAGTATGTGCAGGCCGCCGCAGTCGACGACTTCCTCGTGTTCGGCGTCGGTGACCCGCTTCGCGCGAGTGAGCGCGTCCTGCCACTGCTGCTCGGTGGCTTCGTCGGGGTTGATTTCCTTTTCTTTGAGATAGTGCCTGGCCAGGAACTCGGGGTTGCCGCCCAGCAAGATGTCAGTCCCGCGGCCAGCCATGTTCGTGGCTATCGTGACCTGCGCCTTGCGGCCGGCTTGCGCAACTGTGTCGGCTTCGCGGCCCGCGTGCTCGGGCTTGGCATTCAGCACGTTGTGGGGAACTCGCAGCTTCTTGAGCTGCGCGGACACGTTCTCAGAATTCTCGACCGACACTGTGCCCACAAGAACCGGCTGACCCTTCTCGTGAAGCTCCTTGATCTCTTTCGCCACCGCGTCCCACTTTTCGCGCTCGGTTCTATAGATCACATCGGAGTGGTCCTTGCGAATCATCTCCTGGTTGGTCGGAATGACGGCGACATCGAGCTTGTAGATGTTCGCGAATTCCGAAGCTTCGGTCTCGGCGGTTCCGGTCATGCCCGCGAGCTTGACGTACATTCGGAAGTAATTCTGAAGGGTGACAGTTGCGAGGGTCTGGTTCTCGGCTTCGATCTTTACGCCCTCTTTAGATTCGACCGCCTGATGCAAACCATCGCTCCAGCGGCGGCCAGGCATAACGCGCCCGGTGAATTCGTCGACGATGATCACCTCGCCGTCCTTGACGATGTACTGTTTGTCGAGGTGGTAAAGCGTGTGAGCCTTGAGCGACTGCTCGATGCAATGCAGCAACTCCATGTTTGCGGGGTCGTAGAGGTTGCTCACCCCGCTCAACCGCTCTGCTTCTTCGACTCCCTCTTCGGTGAGCGAGGCCGAATGTTGTCTTTCGTCGAGGTGGTATACCAACCGCGGGTCTTGTTTGAGATCGATGTCGCCGTTAGCTCCCTTGAGCTCCGCAACGCGCTTCTGCTGCGCGCCTTTGAGCTTGATCATGCAGTCGTTCGCCAGGTAGTACTTTTCGGTCGATTCTTCGGACGCTCCCGAGATGATCAACGGAGTTCGGGCTTCATCGATGAGGATCGAGTCAACTTCGTCGACGATCGCGTAGTAGTGACCGCGTTGCACCATCGCTGACGGTTCGAACTTCATGTTGTCGCGGAGGTAATCGAAGCCGAACTCGTTGTTGGTTCCGTAGGTGATGTCCTCGCCGTATGCTTCTTTCCGTTCCTGATCGTCCATGTCGTGCTGTATGCAGCCGACAGTCAGGCCGAGGAAGCGATAGATTTTGCCCATCCACTCGGTGTCGCGTTTGGCGAGGTAGTCGTTGACGGTGACCACGTGAACGCCGCGTCCGGAGAGAGCGTTGAGGTAAGCCGGCAGCGTTGCGGCCAGCGTCTTACCTTCGCCGGTTCTCATCTCGGCGATCATTCCCCGATGCAATACCATGCCGCCGATCAACTGAACGTCGAAGTGGCGCATGCCTGTGGAACGGACGGAAGCTTCGCGAACGACGGCGAATGCTTCGACGAGCACTTCGTCGAGAGCCTCGTCAATCGCCCCCCGCAGCGCTTTCTTTTGTTCTTCGGGCGTGCCACCGGCCAGCTCCGCGCCTGACATTCGCTTCTCGACTTGCTCTCGAAATCTGACAGTGCGTTCGCGCAACTCGTCATCCGACAAGCGCTGCATTTCCGGCTCGAGTGCGTTGATCTCCGCGACCACGGGCCACAGTCGCTTGAGCAGTCGCTCGTTCGCGCTCCCGAATATCTTTGTTGCTACTTTATTGAATATTACGGTCATATCTGCTTTTCTCTGGTTCTGGTCTTGTTACGCCCTGACACCAACCCCTCCACAAATTAATTGAGCCCGTTCCCTCGGCTCGCCGCTCAAAGCCAGCGTGCCCCGGCAACAGGCTGCGTCGGTTTTGGTTGACTGCGCTCACAGTCAACGTTCACATTAGGCGGCGATACCACGATGAATTCTAGGGGATGGTCGAAGTGCGCGTCAAATCGGGCGATCAGCGAGTAGGGTGTTGAGTTCGCCGCTGCTGTGGTTATTGCTATAATCTGCCGAGTTAGTTGGATAATGGTGGACGGGGATTGACATGGCAATAACAGGCGAAGCGTTTGTTGCGGCGTTGGAAGAAGAGAATCGCCGAACTCTCGACCGGCTCGGCGAGTTAAGCGCCGCGGGTGAAGCACCCGAAACACTAACGGTCGAGCGGTTGCTTCGAGTTGCGCTCAAGAACGAGCTTGAAGCCAGCGAGATTGCGGCCTTGTGGATTTCTACGACTTCGGAACTCGATGTGAAGCTCGCTTTTGCGCGCCAGGTGGGCGACGAGGCGAGGCACTACCGGCTCATTTCAGAGCGGCTGGCAAGTCTTGGTGTCGACGCGTCGAAGATCGACCCGCGCGAGGGAGGCTACTCGGGACTGTTTGAGTACTTGCATCAACTGCAGAGCACAGTCGCTCGCGTTGCAGCCGCGCAATTCACGAGAGAGGGCATCGCTCTGGTTCGGAATGAACGCTTTATCGAGTTTTGCGAGGAGCGCGGTGACCATGAGACG
This sequence comes from Candidatus Onstottus arcticum, assembly GCA_038040485.1. Taxonomy (GTDB): domain Bacteria; phylum Acidobacteriota; class Blastocatellia; order UBA7656; family UBA7656; genus Onstottus_B; species Onstottus_B arcticum. The sequence continues at coordinate 43,490 of JBBPIE010000036.1, read as the reverse complement.
GCTGCGTTGTATCGCAACCACATCCAGCCCGACGAGCAGCATCATCACTTGCTGGGCCGATCTTTGCTGGCGCGCTACGAGTTGACGGAAGACGAGCAACATCTCGCGCGACAAGCGTCGCAGCGCACGCTCGAGCTTGCCGAGGAGATTCAGGAATTGGCTCGGCTCAAAGCGGGAATAAGCCGCGCCCCCGGCTGCTGATGATCAACGGCCGCTCCTTGAGTTTGAGAATAGTATTTACTCACTCGCCCCCAACGGCTAACATAGTCTGGCAGACGGCGTCCCACATCTTCTTGTCGTCTTCGCCAATGAGTTCGATGAGAATCCGCGGCCCCTTCGCGTTCCTATCCACCTTGAGACAATAATGCCGCAGCTATCGAGAGGCGAGATCCTTGACCGCATCGCTTGTGGTGAGAGTCTTCGCGGAGTGAACCTGGTCAGGACCGATCTTTCGGCGATGGACCTGGCGCACGCCGACCTGGCTGAGGCGAATCTGCGGATGGCCGAACTCTCTCGCGCAGACTTGAGAGAAGCGCGGCTGACCGGGTGCTTTCTGAGCGGGGCGATCCTCACCGAAGCCATGCTGATGGGCGCGAACCTGGTCGAGTCGAGCATGATAGGAACCGTGCTGAACAACGCCGACTTAAGCCGCGCGGATCTGAGCGCGGCGGACATGACCGGAGCCGACCTCCGAGGCGCATTGCTAAGCGGCGCGTTCATGGTTGGCACTTTCTTAAATGAAACGGACTTGAGCGGCGCGAACTTGTCGGGCGCCTACATCAGGATGGCCCAAATGGCTGGGAGCAACCTGACCGGCGCGACGCTGGATGGCGCAGACCTCTCGTACACCGACCTATCGGGCGTCCGGCTCGACGGCTGCTCGCTGGTCAGCGCAAACCTTACGGGCGCCAACCTCTCGGCCAGCTCCCTGGCCGACTGCAATTTGCGTGGCGCGGAGCTGGCCGGTGTTGATCTGAGCGGCTGCAACTTGACGGGCGCGAAGTTGCACGATGCGCGCTTTCCGGGAGTAAAGCTTGCAGATGCGTGGGCTGAATGGGTGGACATCTCTTCCGAGGAGGGGGAGGAAGAACGAGCTTCGTTGCAGGAAGTGTTTATCGGAATCCTTGGGAAACCGATCGCCCAGATTCTGGTTGAAGGCCGCGTGACCGACGACGTGCTGGCGGTGCTGCTTTCACATCTTTGCGCGTTCCGCTCCGCGCGTCCGACTGAGTCCGACGTCACGCTGCGAGCAATTCACCAGGGTTCGAACTCGACGGCCATATATCTTGAAGGCGAGCACGAGCTTTCGCTTGCCGCTTATCTGACGGAGCTGGCTGACATGGCCGGCAAGGGCGCGCTCGAGTTGTTTCAAAAGCTGGGAACCGCGCTTGCCGACCTCAACGAAAGGCCGCCTTACCCCTGCGACTTCGCGTCGCTTGCAGAGACTTCGCTGCTGGGATTTGATTCGGAGGTTCCAAGGATCCGGACCGGAAACCTCGAGATCGCGCCAAGCCGAATCGTCGCGGCGGCCGGACCACTCCAGGCGACTCCATTTTGGAGCAGCGAGAAGGCTTTCTTGATACTCACCGGAAACCGCCGCCCGTGGCTCGAAGCAATATCGAACCCATCGCTGACGCTGCGCCCGCCGCACGGCGCGTCGATCGGGGTCGACTTGATACGCGGCCACTTCGTCATCGATGATCACAAAAACAGGGCAGCCGGTTCCAGGAAGTAGCCGCGATCTTTGCTCCAAGAAATTAGCGATTTATAATTGGCATCTAACCGGCCTCTAATGAGTGATCGGTATAATCCCACAAGGCGGGCAAGCATGAGCATCAGCGCGTCCCGTGCGGACGAATTCCAAGCCGCTGCCGTCTTATTCAACCAGGAGTTTGCAGAATGAAGAAAATCTTTAAGCGCGTTACTGTTCTCACTCTGGCGGCGTTAATCGCGGCGCCCGCGACCTTGTTTGCACAGGACAACAAGGCCACCAAACAAGACCCGGCGGCTACGCAATCTGGCACACCCGCTCCCAAGGGAAAACTTGCCGATGATGAAAATCCGCTGATGATCGGGAAACGAAACATCAACAAACACCAGATCGACTTCTACTCACTCGAAAAGGAAGTTGGGATCGGGCGGGGGCTGGCCGCCGACGTTGACCGGCAGGGCAAGTTCATCGACGACCCGGTGATCTCCGAATACATAAATCGTGTTGGGCAGAACCTGGCGCTTCACTCGGACGCCAAGATTCCTTTTACGATCAAGGTGCTTGACTCAGACGACGTCAACGCCTTCGCGCTGCCCGGTGGGTTTCTGTACGTAAACAAGGGCTGCATTCTTGCCGCGGACACGGAGGCCGAGCTGGCAGGAGTGATGGCCCACGAGATCGGGCACGTTGCGGCTCGCCACGGCGTGGAGCAGGCTTCGAAGGCCACGCTTGCGAACTACGCGATGATCCCGTTGATCTTTATGACCGGGGGGCTCGGATACATCGCCTATCAAGCTGCGCAGATCGGCGTTCCTCTGACCTTCTTGAAATTCAACCGCGGAGCCGAGGCGGAAGCGGACAAGCTGGGCGCCCAGTATCTGTGGGCTGCCGGCTACGATCCGAATAACTTCCTCAGCTTCTTTGAGAAGCTCGAAAAGAAAGAAAAGAAGAAACCGGGCACTCTATCGAAGCTGTTTGGCTCGCATCCGCCGACGCCCGATCGCATAGTCAAAGTGCGCGACCTGCTGGGCAGGTTCTCGGATCGTGACGAGTACACCGTCAGCACGTCGGAGTTCAATCGTGTGAAAGGGCGACTTCTCGCACTGACCAACGCGAAGACGCTGGAGGCGGGCGGCCGGGACTCGAAGCAAGGCCGGCCTACGTTGAAACGACGGAAAGAAGGCGGAGACGACCAGACTCAAACCACTGGCGCCGAAGAGCCCAAAGAGAAACCTACTTTGAAGCGGCGCGATGGTGACGGTAAGCCGCCCGACAAAAAACCATAGCCTGTTCCTGTTTTTCTCTCATCACTCCTCCGTAAGCTGAGGGCCGACCGCGCGCTGCGTCGTCGGCCCGCTTTTTTTGCTACTTAGGCTCCGCGAATAACACTAATCTCCGCCAATGCGCTCAGATGGTCGGAAGCTCACTTCGTTCCAGCAGTCGAACTCGGCGCGCCGGCGCCCGGCATCGTTGTCGGTTCTAGACCCGAGCTTGAGTGACCTGCGACTATTTGCGATGATTCGTGTTATTCGTGGACAGATGTCTTAGCGCTTCATAGAGTGCAATCCCCACGGATGTCGCCAGATTTAGTGAGCGCACTCGCTTGTTGGGCATCGGGATTGTCAAACAGCGCTCCCGGTTTGCGCTCAGCAAGTCGTCAGGCAAACCGCGAGTCTCCCTCCCAAACACAAGACAGTCGTTCACCGCGTACTGAAAATCCGTGTAGGCGCGCTCGGCCTTTGTTGTGAAGTACAAGAACCGGCATCCCGGCAGCGCTTCGTAGAGCCCCTCGATATTCAAATGGTACCGAAGCTCGACGTCGTTCCAGTAGTCCAGCCCGGCTCGCCGTACCGCTTTGTCGTCGGTTCTAAACCCCAGCTTGCCTACCAGGTGCAACGGCGTAAAAGTGGCCGCGCAGAGCCTGGCTATGTTGCCGGTGTTCGGCGGGATCTCCGGTTCGATCAACGCGACGTGAAGTGCTGATAGGCGGCGGTCGGCCGCCGGCGTGCTGTCGTCGTTCCTGGGAGTGTTCATCTGTTCTTGCGCGCCTTCGGATCGCCAAGGATTCGCTCGCGAGCCGCGCGAAGAATCCTGTTGTGATCGAAGGCGAGAGGCGGATGTCTAGAGACCGAGTGCCACCGCGCGTCTTCTGCGTCATCAGCCGCCGCCGGTTCAGGCTGATCTTCGAGCAACGCGGCAAAGACCACGCTTACGGTGTGACCGCGCGGGTCGCGCCCGGGATCACCAAACGCGCCGATCTGCTCGAGCTCAATGCCGTCGAGGCCGGTCTCTTCAAACAGCTCGCGAGAGGCTGCCGCTTCAAGAGACTCGTTGTCATCGACGAACCCACCGGGAAACGCCCACAGCCCTTTGAACGGCTCGCGCTTGCGCTGGATGAGCAAGACCCGCTCGGCGCGCTTCAAGCGAGTGAATAGAACTATGTCGACGGTGACAGCCGGCCGAGGATGATCGTAGCAGTGTTTTCGCGGCGCCTTTGCTCTGTTCATCAGGTGTTCAGGGCTTTCACATAAGCCTGGTAAACATCGTCCCCGAAGCAAACAAATATTACTCTCTCGATCGACGCTTCGCCTGTGAGAAAGTCCGCCGTCTCTCTGACCGCTATCTCGCAGGCTTGTTCAACAGGGTAGCCATAAACTCCGCAGCTTATCGCCGGGAAGGCGATCGTCTTCACGCCGTGTTCGATCGCCAGTCGGAGACTCGAGAGATAGCACGATGAAAGCAACTCCGCTTCGCCGCGTCCGCCTCCTTGCCAGACGGGTCCAACCGTATGAATCACGTACTTGGCAGGAAGCTTGTAGCCGAGCGTGATCTTCGCCTGGCCAGTCGGGCAGCCTCGAAGCGTCTTGCACTCGGCGAGAAGCTCCGGCCCGGCAGCTCTATGTATCGCGCCGTCGACTCCACCACCTCCAAGAAGAGAGCTGTTCGCGGCGTTGACTATGGCGTCAACCTCGAGCGTTGTGATGTCTGCTTTGAGCAATTCTATTCGACCGTCCATCTTCGCCTCGTTAAGAACGACCTTTCACCATCGAGCCGCTCGCAGCGCCGAAGACCTGGCGAGGAAGTCGGTCTCTGGGCGATCCATTTCGCGACTCTCCGGGACCAGTGCGATTTGGAACGCCGCGCTATTCTATCCCAGGAGTGGCGTGTCGCGCTTCGGATCCGCGAATAGCGCGAATCCTCGCAAAAACTTTCTGTCTGATCTTCCAACCAAACCGAACGGGGCTCATGACAAAAAGGCGGACCGGATGGTCCGCCTTTACTTCGGGGGCTCTGATCGAGCGCGGGTTCTCAGCGGGGGTATGGCCGCTCGATCAGTGAGAGAGAGACTTTCAACGTTGAGTCGATGGAGTCGTCTGAGCTGTAGCGGCGCCCGTTCCGCGGCTCAGCAAGCGAATCTCGACCCGGCGATTCTGTGCGCGGCCTTCAGGCGAGTTATTGTTAGCTACCGCCCGAAGCTCGCCAAACCCGAGCATATGCATTCTAAACAATGGGACATTGTGCTGCTCGGCAAGGTAACGGCGAACGGCGCCGGCTCGCTTTTCGGTAAGCTGATTGTTGTAAGTGTCTGAGCCCACCCAGTCCGCAAAGCCCGTTACCTCGAGGATGAAGTTGTTGCGATCCTTGATCTGTGACGCGAGTTGGTCGAGCGACGCCTTCGCTTCGGGCGTCAGCTCGTAGCTGTCAAATTTGAAATTTACGGTTGCCGTATTCTGAAGCGCGTACTTGTCCAGGTTAGTCCGCAGGTCGGTGACTGATTGCTCGGCGGCGCCGGCGCGCTTGTTGGCGTCTTCTGCGCGTCCCAGTGCTGCGTCTGCTTGAGTCTGCGCGCGATCCGTGCGCCCGCGAACCTCGTTGATATCCTCGCCGAGGCGGCCTATGTCCTGAGTGTTTCTGCGCGACGTCTCCTCGAGTTCGCCTGTGCGCTGTTCGAGCGGCGCTACACGTTCGTTGATGCGGTTGCGCGCGTATTTCTTCGTCGCGCAGCCTGCTGAGCCAAGGACCACCACGGCACTAATGGCCGCGAACTGTATCAAGCGAGTTCTCATTATCTGGTTCCCACCATTATTCAAGAATAAAAGGCGATGCAGAGATTATCCGCATCGCCTTGTGTGGTTACTGTCCTCACCACAGTAACCACATAAGAGATCGGAGAATGAATTGATCATCACCCGTATCTCTGCCCCACGTTGGGGTCTGCAAGTGTTATGCCGACTATTAGAGTGGCAACTAGCTCAAGAAACAGAGCCTTGGATGCTCAATGCGCGGCGCGGAAGCGTAAAGATTACAGCTCCGGAGTGTAAGATTTTCCGGCTGCAAGTTTTGGCGCAGGCATTGGTCCGTGGTCAAACGCTGATGCGCTCGCGGCCGCTTGGGTTCAAGAACCGACCCTCGCCTTGACCAAGGTCGGCACCACCAGTCGCTCCCGGTTTATTGAGGTTTCGTATCTTCCGGGTCCAGTTTCGTGGTGTTGTGAGTGCCGCCTTCGTCCGGTTTGTCTTTGGCTTTGTACTGCTTGACCCAATCCTCGATGTTCTCGCGAATGAACTCGCCGAAGTCCTCAATCTCGCGGGCGGATTTGCTCCAAAAGTCTTTGAACGCTTTCTTGTCAACCCAGACGCCGTGCGTCGGATCGCCCCACGAGCCCCAGCCTGCTCTGCCGACCTCATCTTCGTAGTAGGCAGCGAGCTGGCGGCAAGCCATCGCCGCAACCGTAAGCGAGCTGTCAGCCGCAAGAGGATCAAAGACGCTCCCAACCCCCGGGTCGAGTTCCTTCAAGCGCGCAAGCACGCGGTTGTACTGCTCGACGCAGAACCGCGCCGCGTCCTGGCTGCTGCCGGTCCACTCGGACTGCAGCGCCATTCGTGAAGTCCGTCTCAACACGTTCACAAGCTTCGCAAGTTCTTTCTCTCGTTCCATAATCCACCTCCTGCTAGCGTACGATCGCAGACCACCCGACCCGCACTCGCCTTCCGCCGCAATGCCGGGCGCGATGATGACCTCTCTCGGGCGTCGCTTCGTCTTCAAAGTATGCTGCAACTTCATAAGCGGCCATTCGAGTTACTTCCGGTGAAGCGGTTTCGGGAAGCGTGGTGAAGAGCGCGGCGGCTGCCGGCTCGAGTTCAACGAGCCGCGCGAGCACTTTGTTGTACTGCGACACACAGAACCGCGCGGCATCCGGCTCGGCCTGCCGCCACGAAGCGTAGTTCGCCGCACGCACGATCCGCCGAAGCACGTTTACAAGTTTTCTTATCTCTCTGTCTCTTTCCATTTCTCACCTCCGGTGTTTTGTTGTTCAAGCCGCTCGCGCAGCAGTTGCTTGCCGCGATGCACGCGCCACTTGACCGTCGAAATTGCCACTCCGAGAAACGCGGCTATTCGTTTGAGCGGCATCTCGTCGAAGAACCTCAGCCGCAACACCAGCGCGTAATCCGCGGACAAGCCTTCAAGCGCAAGTCTCAAGTCCTCGTCCTCATCGCCTCCGGTTGCGGGCGGATGCGCAAGCGCCTCGACCTGCTGGATCAGAAACTCATCCATCGGGACTCGCCCGCGTTGTCTGGCGCTCTCGCGTTTGCCAACTCGCGTCGCGCGATGCCGGGTGATTGCCGCAAGCCATGCCGCAAACTTCGTCGGGTCTTCAATCGAAGGCAAAGCTTTGAACGCCAGCAGCAACGAGTCCTGCGCGATGTCTTCGGCGTCTTCGCGGCCGACGATCGACTGAGCCGTTCGAACTACGGCGGCGCGATAGCGCGTCGCCAGCAAATCGAACGCGTCCAGGTCGCCGAGAATCGAAGCAACTACCAGCACCTCGTCGGGCGGTTCCGAGCCTTCCTTCGCCATCCGCGCTCCAAGCCGCCGCGCCTGCAACGGCCTTCATAGGTATAGAGACATCATAGTCGGAAAAGGTTAGGGGTCACGAATAGATTGGTAGAGCGTGTCATTGTTGGAAGGACGATTGTTGCTGGCCGACTGTTCATCTCGGACAAACTTGTTGTTGACATCGTTACAACTGGGTCGTATCATCGCCGCGTCCTGATCGACACAATCGTGGGAGCCGGTGGTAATCACCGGCAGATCATCAACGGTAATATCGAGTTCGTTGGTTCCGAAGGGTAGGGTTTGGGGATGAACCCTTTTCCGGCTGAGGGTTGTAGCTCGGTGCTGCTAAGCCTGAGCGCATTCCATCACTGTGAGAGGTTCATATGCCATCGATTTTCGCTAAGCTGTCTCCAAAATCACAGCGGCTGTTACCTGATCAGACTGTACGCCGGCGAGTCTCGCGGCCGGGCGTTGGCAGAAAGCTTATGTGCTTCGGGCTGATGTCGAGCCTTCTCATTTTGCCGGGGCCGGGGCTTGCTGCCAGCGACGTACGCGCGCTCGCGTCAACGGCTGTTGATTTCACAGCCTCACCGATTCGATATCTTGAACCAATCATCAAATCGTTGTTCGGCTTGGGAGCGCGTAGCCGACCTCAGCGTGAGACTCTGACGGATCGCGTCTCTCGTGTGGCTCGGATCCGAATCTCCCCTCGAAGGTTCGTGGCTTATCAAGGACAGTCTCAGACGTTCGGCGCGGTGCCCGCCAACCTTCGTGATCAGACTATCCAAGGCGTCAAGTTCACTTGGGAGTCATCCGACCCCGAAAAAGTCCAGGTCGACGACGTTGGCCGCGCGACGTTTTTGCAGCCGGGTCTCGCGAGAATCACCTGTCGCGCAGGAACCGCTCAAGCCAGCGTTCCGGTCCTGGTGCGCGCGGGCCGTCGTCCTCGGCAATCCGATGCTGAGTGGTGGGCCGACCAGCAGAGCTTGAGCGAGACAGCAGCGCCATCCGGTTCAAGCGGATCAAGCGGGTCTAGGGGTTTGCTCGCTGGTCTGATCGATAAGCTGGTCCCGACTGCTGAAGCGCAAACAAGCTGGCCCGATGATTTCGGGTACGACGAGATGTGGAGCGAGCCGCGGAACATGGTGGGCTCCCCTCGCAATCGAGCTGTCGAAGGAACCCGCACCGGGTCGGTACTCCCGGAAGGGAGCAACTTCGAGTTCGCTGTGCCGATCGTCGGGCTCGGAGGCCGAAACGTGGGGACGAACCTAACGCTGTTCTATAACAGCCGTGTGTGGAGCCGGCGAAATAACGCAGTCGCGTTCGACGCGATATCGGGCTGGCCGGGTCCTGGATTCTCGCTGGGGTTTGGCCGAGTCGTGTTCTATACGACACAGGGTGGAGGTAATCCTACCGGCAAGTATGTGCTGATAGATGCGGACGGGACTCGGCGGTATCTCGGGACCGGCACGTGGATGGACGGAGGGATCTTTCAGACATCGGACGGTACGCATATCACTTACAATGGGAACGCTCGATATGGCGGAACGTTGAGTTACAAGAGCGGGACGTTTGTTTCGATCACGGCGGTGAACAATCGGCTTGTGCCTACACAGATCTTCGACACCAACGGGAACATCGTGCAGATTGCCTACAAGCCTGAGTGCTACTACGACCAAAGCGGAGGGTACTGCGGAGTGTTTCCGCCGACGTCGATAGACTACGTCACTGACACGCTGGGGAGGCTGATTCAATTCCAGTACAACGCAACCGGCAAGCTGACGTCGATCACGGCGCCAGGGTTTGGCGGCACCGCGCAGAACCCGGTTACGCAAACGCTTGTGCAGTTCGACTACCAGACGCTGTCGGTGAGTTACAACTTCAGCGGCCTGACCGTCGAGCATGTCGGTGGTGGGGATGGAAAGGCGTTGCGGCACGTTTACTTTCCGGCTACGAACACCGGGTATCTGTTTACTTATTCGGGCTACGGGATGATCTACAACCTGTCGATGAGGCGATCGATGACCATCAACGGCAGCGGTGTGATCAGTGACGGGACCGAAACGGCAAGCGAGGCTTTCAACTATCCGACGAGCGGCTCGACTCAACTGACGGATGTGCCTGCGTTCACTCAGCGGACCGAGAACGCGACGAACGCGCCGCAGAGTGTCTATACATATTCGACCAGCACAAACGGAGTCAATCAGACAAAGACGTTCACGATCACGCAGCCGGATTCAACGACTTTGGAACTGACGCGCTCGACTAACGCGGCGTCGGTTGCGAACGGATTGCTTACTCAAAGCGAGGTGAAGGCAGGCTCGGCGTCGCTGGGCAAATCGCTGATCACGTACGTGAATGACGGAGGCGGCTCGCCTCAGGTTCAGTCGGTTATTGGTTGCGACGATCAGGGGACGCCGGTGAAGACTGACTTTGATTGCGACGCATTGGGGAACATAACCAACAAGCGAGAGTACGGGTATCAGGTGAGCGGGGCTTGGCAGGTAAGAAGGCGGAGCCGTTGGACCTACACGGTGAACGCGGTTGGCGTAAACCTGTTGACTGAAGGAGATGTTTACGACGCGCTGCTCAACACCAACGATGCTGACGATGTGATGATCGCGAAGACGACTTATGCGTATGACAACTACGCGTCGATGGGAGGGATGGAAGACTACGGGGGGACAGCCAATCCGCCGGGCTACGCCGTTTGGACCGACCCGGCGAATCGCGGCAACGTGACAGGAGTGACCGAGTGGACGGACTTGCAAGCGGGGACTACGATTCAACACCTTGCCAAGTACGATATCTTCGGAAACGTGGTCAAAGCTCAAGTGTCGTGCTGTCAGGAGAAAGATCTGACCATCACTGATGCGACCTACTGGGCACAGCCGGATTCAGAGACGAGCGGCGATCCGAACGGGGTACACACGACGACCTCGACTGATTACGACTTCAACACGAGCCTGCCGACATCACAAATGAATGGAGCCGGACTTGAGACGAGCATCGGATACAACGCAGCGCTGCAAGCTTCAAGCGTGACGCTTCCGACTGGCGCGAATGCAAACGCCAACTTCAGCTATGCGACTCTCTCTTCAACTTCGACCCAAACGTACGACGATCTTGGGACGCAGAAAACCCTCACATCGACGACGCAATACGACGGCTGGGGACGAGTAATCTACACAGTCGCGCCGACGAACGCGCAAGTGAACACGAGCTACGATGCGATGGGAAGAGTCGTCAGCCGAACGAACCCGTTTCAAACGGGAGGCTCGCCAGGACCCGCCACAACAATTCAATACGACCTGGCGACCCGGGTGGTGATAACGAAAATGCCCGACGGCAACACAACGCGAAGCGATTACCTCGGCAGCACCTTGACGCTTACCGATCAGGTGAACCGCAAGAGCAAACGCGAGGCCGACGGGCTCGGGCGCTTGATCAAGGTCACTGACCAAACGCCGGCGGGTGCGCTGACTCAAGAGACGACTTACTCGTACTCGCTTCTAAACAAGCGGACATCGGTGAATCAAGGCAACCAGGCGCGGTTTTACAAGCACGATGCGCTGGGACGATTGCTTTACGAGAAGATTCCAGAACAAACAGCGACGATAAACGACGGAACTGGAACACTGTGGACTTCGGCTTATGCGTACACCGAGTACGGGGCCGTGAAGAAGAAGACCGACGCACGAGGAGTTGAGAGCCACTATGCGTACGATCCGCTGAGAAACGTGACGCAGCTTTGGTTTACTGGCATAGGTGGTGACGACTCAGGCTCGACGCGGCCTGCGCTGCCTTCTGGAGTCGGAGCGACCGAAGATCGAATCTTCGGATACACCAGTTGGGGCTCGCTTTCCAGCATAACGATTTCGAACAAGTACACGGAGACGTATGAATTCGACGACTTCTTTCGAGTATCTTCGGTGACGCGATGGATTCAGGGCCAGACTTCTGATTCGCGCAAGACCTACACGATCAGCTATGACTACAACCTCGGAAACCAACTCTCGAAAATGACCTATCCTTCAGGTCAGCAGGTCGCTGTGAATCACGACGACAAAGGGCAAACGCAATCCCTTACCAATGAGCCGGGAGAAACATCGGGATACCTAACTGGGGTGAGCTACAACACTGCGGGTCAATTAACCGGTCTGACGCTTGGCAACGGAGTTGTAGAGAGCTACGGGTATGACGCAAACCGTCTTCAATTGACAAGTCAAACAGCCACAAAGAGCGGTGGCCCTGCGAATGGATTGATGAATCTGACCTACAGTTACCAGGCATCAGCCGGGCAGATGGGCGCAGGCTCGACGGCTGGGAACGCGGGTCAGTTGATGACGATTAGCGGAACAATCAACAGCACGACAGAGAGCGCGGCGTACACATATGATTTGCTGGGGCGGCTCGGGACTTCAAATCAAAGCTCGAACGGGTCAAGCGCGCAGCGGTTGTTCGAGTACGACCGTTGGGGAAACCGGACGGCGGTGTATGACGGGCTGCCCGGGGGAAAGACGCCCCCGACTCAGATTCAGAGCGTGACGTTTCCGACGACGTTTCAACAAGGCGGCTCCGCGCCGACGAATCGCATCGGAAGCGTGACCAACAGTGGCTCGACTGTGAACTACACCTATGACGCGGCAGGCAACGTGACCAGCGACGGGCTTCACACGTACACCTACGACGCCGAGAACCGAATGGTGGGCGTAGACAGCGGAGCTACGGCGCAGTATCGTTATGATCATCAAAACCGGCGAGTGACAAAGATCGTGGGTTCAAGCTGGACGCACTATGTTTGGCAAGGCTCGCAGGTAATCGCTGAGCACGACGGCACCACTGCATACTCGACAAATCCGCCGTATCAAGTGAAATCTGCGCGGTTGGACAACATTTACGCCGGCGCGAGAATGCTCCGAAGCCGCCAGCGAACAAGCAGCACCGGCTCCTGGACGAGCCGATACTTCCTGAGTGACCGCTTGAGCGTGAGGGTGTCATTAGACACAGGCGGGAACGTAGTCGGGCGTCAAGGGCACCTGCCGTTTGGAGAAGGCTTCGCAGAAACAGGCACCCAGGAGAAGCATCATTTCACGAGCTATGAACGCGACGGCGAGAGCGGGTTGGATTACACGGTCAACAGAAGTCACTCCGCTAACGTCGGCCGATTCTCCCAGGCCGATCCTTATAAGGCTTCCGGGTTCGCGACTGATCCGCAGAGTTGGAACAGGTACAGCTACGCCCGTAGCAATCCAGTTAATCGAGTCGATCCGCTCGGCCTTGATGATGACGACCCGCCACCCCCAAATTATGATCCTGACGATCCACCAATAGTTCTGGAGGTGACTGACGAGATAATTGAGGTTCGGGAAGTAACGATCCCGATAGTTGAACAGGAGGACCCATCTCTAGACGGCGAATTCAACATGGGCAATGGTGACGGAATGCTTCGGGAATCTCCTGTCGTCGTCAATCCAGGCGTCGGCGGCGGAGTTCCTGCTTGGATTGGCAACTATGATCCGGCGTCGCGCACTCACGAACAAATCCTGGGGGACGCTATTACCGCTGCCATCCTCAAATTGATCGATAGCTTAAAGTGTCAGGCCTTTTTGAGCAGCAAACCCGGAAAGTCCAGCAAAGGAAAGGGTGCGCTCTCGTTGCTCATGAAGCTCGCGAAGAATCGTAAGATCAAGGAAGGATGGGCTTTCGGCGGTATAGGATTCTATAATCCGATCACGGGGAACATCGTGGCGGACAGCACAAACTTCTTTGGGAAGGCGACGGAAGACGACGCCGCCTTTTACGGCATCACGCCTGATGAGTCTCGGGCGCTCACGATTCTGCATGAGTTAGGGCACGCAACGGGTGCTCTGCACTATGATGCCTTCGGATCACCTTCCGGCCAATCGCGTAAGAATGATCAGGCGGTTTTCGATGCTTGCTTCAAGTGATCGATAACCCAGACGGATTTCATCATGAGTAACACGGCGTTTGTCATCACCCTAGTTGCGGCAATCTTTGCCAACTGCTCCCAGCAGCCAGGTCTTAATGACAAGTCTGTAAACATGGAGTGGCGAAGGGTTCAAAGCAGCTTTCGCGGCGCCAATTACGCCTGGTTCTTATCGCCAAAAGGCGAGTTGTTAAGGACCTCCGATGGAGGTAATACATGGGATCGGTCTAACAACAAAGCCCTCGCTGGGTGCCGATCTATCTCCTTTGTAAGTGAAACGGCCGGATGGGCTCTCAAGGAACGAGGGGAAGTCTGGCACACCACCGATGGCGGTAACAAATGGCGGTTGCGTTCGACGCTGCACGACGGCAACTCCGCGGAGAACATCTATTTCGCCGACGACATGAATGGGTGGGCGATCGAAGCGGTCAGTATGTGGAGAACATCGAATGGGGGCTTTGACTGGCAACGAGTCTTCCCTATCGACAACGCCAAGAGCCCTACCTCGCTTTTCCATTCCTTCGAGTTTGCAGACTCACAGTATGGATGGCTCTGCGGTGAGAGAGGCGTGTTATATCACACCACTGATTCCGGGCTAACCTGGAAGTGGCAGCAAGTCAGCCCGGTCACTACCGAGATCAATAGCGCCTCCTTCCTGGATAAGTCGAACGGTTGGGTCTCCTCAAGGCCCCGAAGCAAGGTGTATTCAACGACCGATGGCGGCACAACTTGGCTCCGCCACGACCTTCCTCTCGAAAACATTGACATCTTCTCGCTTTTCTTTCGTGATTCTCGCAATGGCTGGGCGGTCGGGACCGACCGAGAGAGGCTCCCAACAGGACCAGACAGAGTTTGGGGCGTGGTCCTTCGTACTGAGGACGGAGGCGTGACCTGGGCGCCAGTCTCCGTTCCTGGCACCCAGTTATTCTATAGTCGCGTTGTCTTTACGGACTCTAAGACAGGGTGGCTCGTCGGACGAGACACGATTTACCGCACGGAGGACGGCGGGAATCAGTGGAAAACCGTGCTAGCGATCGGAAACTGATTCTCCCGTCAGTAGGACGTGAACATCTACGCGGAAAGTCACAATTGGCTTGTTTGCTCTAATGAGCGGGCGCGGCCTGGGACGCAGCGCAAGCATTCCGTTTTGAGTTGCTGGTTTCAACGTTGCGAGTTTGCAAGTTCGCGCGAGTACAGCGACTGATAAGCCCAGTAGTTGTTCATCACCTTTGCAACATAGTCTTTTGTTTCCGGGAACGCGATCTCTCCCATCAGCCGGTCGGCATCGGCGGAGCGCGCGCGGAAGATCCATCGTTCGACGTTCTGTTCGCCGCCGCTGTAGGACGCCAGCACCGCGTACGGATTGCCGGGAAAGAGTTTCAACAAGTCCGCAACATAACGCACCGCGAGACGAATCGCGATCTCCGGCTCATACACATCGTCAAGCTCGAAGTTCTTCAGCCCCTCTTCCTCCGCAAGCTTCAACGCCGTCTCTTGAATAAACTGCACGAGCCCGCGCGCGGCAGCCGAACTCTTAACCGAAGGATTGAAGCGGCTCTCCTGTCTCCCAATCGCAAGCACCAGTCGCGGGTCGACTTCGGTCCGCCTCGAGTAACGATTCAATGCATCGCGATACGGCGCGGGGTACAGCATCTGGGCGAGGTCTCGCGGCAGCAGCTCTAGGTTGTAGTCTTGCGGAATTGACCGCGCAAGCGGTTCGGCAAACGCAATCGCATAATGCGCGTGGTCGCCTCGATTGCTGTAGACCGCGAGCGAGTACGAGACATCGCCGCCCGAGTTTCGAGGAGCGCCCTCGTCCGGTTGTGCGTCTTGCCCGTCGCTCGCATCGCCGGTTGCGCGCGCGCCGCCGAACCCTCCAAGCCTCAACTCAGTTGCGCCTTCGTCGTACAAGCCAAGGAACAACAGCTCTGCTGCCAGCGCAGAGTGAGAAGAATCGCTTGCTGCTTGCTGCGATGCTTGGAAAGCAGGGCGCGCGGCGGCGATCAACCGGAACCGAGAGCTTATGTTGTAGGCAGGAAGTCGCGCGTAGCAGGTGCGAAGGATCGAAAGCAGATCCCGCGCGGCTGCATCGTTGGTGATCAGTCGGAGCGCTTGCGTCGCGGCGTCTTTTGCTTCTGAATACCGCCCGCCGGCAACGGCGGCTCGCGCCTGGTCGCGGTATCCGCGCGCAAGCGATTCGATGATCCGCTTGCCTTCTTCGGTCGCGGCCATAGCCTGGAGCCTCAGCGTCGCGCGATGGCCGAAGTAGTTGTCGCGCTCATCGGGGATCGCGAGGTACAGCCGCGCCGCCTCACCGAGTCTTCCCATCTGCTCGATTGCGTAGATGCGAATGAAGACCGCTTCGCCGCGAATCGGTGCGCTCACGAACTTTGGCGTTAGCGGCAGCGCCGACAATCTCAGCAGAAGCTGAATCGCCGCGTTGTAGTTCTTACGGGTCAGCTCGATCTTTGCTTCGTTGTACAGCCCAACGGTTGCCAGCGGCTGGCCGGCAAAGCGCTGTTGGATTTGCCTGGACCACGCAATGGCTTCATTGTCTTTGCCTGCGTAACGAAAGCTATCAGACACGTTGCGATATGCGCCTTCGACCAGCGTGCTCTTCGGATAAGCGGTGATGAATTCGCTGTAGCGGCGAGCGGCGTCTTCGTAGCGCCTCGCCTTCTGAAGCGCGGTTGCCACCCAGTAATAGCCCTGCTCGCCTTCGGGCTTTTCCGGGAACTCGGCGTGCGCGCGAGCGAACCAGCGGATCGCGTCGTCGTAGTTCTCCTCGCGATAAGCGGCATATCCCGCTTGATAAAGCGCTTCAGCACGATTCGGGCTTTCAGGGAACCGCTCGACTACGTCGGTGAAGTGCGCGCGCGCTTCGGACCAGTGACGATTCGACAAGTAGATCCTCGCGCGGCGAATCGCTTCGAACTCGTTCGGTTTCTCCTTCGAAGCTCGAACGAGCGCGTCGAGCCCCATCGCGCCCTGAAGCGAATAGTCGTCACGCGAACCGTTGATCAGTTGGTTGAAAAGAGAACGCGCCGACTGCTGATCGCCGATCTTCACGTAAGCCTCGGCCAAACGCCCCATCGCGCTTCGCCCTCGCGCGCCGGCGGTCGAAGCCACGGGCCGCAGCAACGCAATGCTCCCGCGAAAATCGCCGCTCTCCGTGAGGCTCGAGATCATGCGGTCGCGGGCCCTTGCAGCAAGAGCGCTCGCCGGAAACGCAGCGAGCAACCGCGTGATGTATTGGCGCTCGAGCGCGAGATCGCCCGCCGCGCGGGAGTTTAGCGACAAGTGCCACAGCGAATATTCGGAGAGCGGGGACTTGCGATTGAGAAGTTCGAGATAGAGGGCTGAGGCTTCGGCGCGCGCCCCGCGGCGTTCCGTTAGCCGGGCGAGAAGGTAGTCGTAGTTGTTCCGGGTGAACGCCGCCGCGTCGCTTGCACGGAGTTCTTTGACGAGCGTTTCGGCGCGCTCGAATTCCCGCGCGTCCATCGCCCCGCGAATCTCGTTAGCCTTTGCTTGCATGCTTTGCGCGGTTGCTGTGCCTGACAGGCTCAGTACCAAGCCAACCGCACAGGTACAGAGAACGCAGAGCCTGCGCAGAGCACCTTGGCACTGTTCTGTTCGTAGTCCCGCCTTCAGGCGGAAGTTCGTGAGTGATTGATCGATGCGTCGAGGGACAAGCTTCCGCCTGAAGGCGGGACTACGAGCGAAGAGCACGGAGGTTTGACGAGTCGTCAATGAACTAACCAAAGAAGTAAGCCTCGAGCGTCTCGGCATAAAGAACAGAACCCAACACCAATTCGTCAATGATCACGAACTCGTTTGGCACGTGGGCAAGCTTGTCGTCGCCCGGGTAGTGCACTACTGAGATGATCCCGGCGAAGTATAGGTTCTTAGCGACGGTGTTCCCGCCGAACGTTTCATAGTTCATCGGAAGCCCGAGCCTGCGCGCCGCCGTGTCAAAGCTGCGGATGATTATCGAGTTCTTGTCTGAAATGTGCGGCTCGGTCTCATGAAGCACTTTCACACTGACCTCCGAATCAGGCGAGCGCCGGCGAACCGCGGCGAGCTTGTCTTCGATCTGCGCAAGCACCTGAGACTTGCTGATCCCCGCAGGCAAACGAAAATCAATCGACGCGCGAGCCATCGACGGCACTGTATTACTCGACGAGCCGCCATGAATCGTTCCCACGTTCATCGTCCAGCCGTCGAACGCGTGATCGTAGCTCGCTCCGAGGTCAAGTTCTTTGATCTCCACAATCGCTTCTGCCAACGGGATAATCGCGTTGCGGCCGAGTTCCGGCGTCGAACCATGAGCCTGAACGCCGCGGCTTTCAAGCTCAACCCAAAGGATTCCCTTCTCGCCGTAGATCGAAAGATCCATCCGCCCGCCGTCCGGGATGATTGCAACGTCGAATTTGAGCCCGCACTCTTCCACCAGATAGATGATGCCCAGTTCCGAGCCGAGTTCTTCGTCGGCCGCCGCGATCAGATAGATAGTGCCGTCAAAGCTCGGATGCTCGGCGAGAAAGGCCTTGCACGCCGAGAACGCGCAGGCGAACGAGCCCTTGTCGTCGAGCGTGCCGCGCCCGTAAATGTGGTCGTCGATAATCGTTGGCTCGAATGGCGGCGTGTTCCACTGCTCGAGTTCGCCAGGTGGGACGACGTCCATGTGCGAGACGAAGCCGATAGACTTCGCGCCGTTGCCGATTCGGCCGACGATGTTGGTGCGCCCCGGCTCCTTCTCATAATAAGAGATTTCCATGCCGAGCGATTTCATGCACTCGGTCACGATCTCTTTGCAGAGGTGTTCGTTGCCTGGCGGGTTGACGGTGTTGTGGCGAACCAGCTCGCAGACTATTCGGACGATCTCGTCGCGGTCGACGTGTTTGGCAAACTTAGAGTCCATGGATTCTCCCAAAGGAAATGACAGAAACGACGGAAGGGACGGAAAAGACGGAAAAGACGGAGAGCCTGTTGCCGAGATCAGCCCAGTAAAATGCGTCTCTCGTGTTTTGCTTGAACATCCTTGCCTGTGATTCCGCGTCGCCGCCCGGTTTCCACAGTATAGTCGCGCGCTTCTTGACGGGAAAGTCCGCGAGGACAACGCCCTCACGCAAATCAAGGCGTTCGCGATTAATCCGGCGAGGGTGTGCCTCGCTTGGACTGCGGATAGGTTCTTCTTAGGGAACGTGCATCGCTCAGTCGAGGCCGGTCGATGTGCCGCTAAGCGCCAGTCAGGAAAAGTGTTGATATGGGGTAGGTGCCGTGCTATAAACAGCCGTACCCCACAGATGCCCCTCTGAATTACGCTTCAGCGAGCAACAGACCACATCAGCAGCGGGCACGCCGGAGGCAGCCGTGACTCCGTTTATTCGATCAGGCGGCGTGACTAGATCAGGTCCCCTTACGCGAAAGACGATTGAGGACAAGCGATGACGACTCCGGTCGTTCTGTACGAAGAAGAATACGCCCAACTGAAGCACGTGATCACGCGCTTGTGCGCTGACGCCAACGCAAAGTTTGTGTTTCTGGTCGACAAAAATGGACAGCAGATCGCCGCGCACGGTGAGATGCTGAACCTCGACACAACAAGTCTTGCGAGCCTGACCGCGGGCAACGTAGCGGCCACAGACGGGTTGGCTCACTTGATCGGAGAGCGCGGCTTTCCTGTCCTCTCGCACGAGGGCGAGCGCGACAATCTTCACATCTCGATAGTAGCTTCGCGGGTCATACTGGTGGTGATCTTCGACGAGCGTTCGAGCCTGGGTCTTGTGAGACTGCGGGTGAAGCGCGCGACTGCCGAGATGAACGGGATCTACGAATTGATCGACTCGAAGTTAACCCGCGAGCGCGACATGGGAATTGGGTTCGATTCGCCATTCGCGGAAATAACCGAAGAGGACATAGACGCTCTGTTCAGCTAGTCTCCGTGCTGTGAGGCTCGCGACTGCCCCCGAACCCCCAGGTCGACCGGGGCGAGCCCCGAACTCCCCGGCCCAGCGATAAGGGATACGAGCCTTGACGTTCATCAACTACGCATCGCGAGAAATAAACTGCAAGATCGTTTATTACGGGCCTGGTCTTGGTGGGAAGACCACAAACCTGCAATACATCTACGACTCGACCTCCGCCCAGGCAAAAGGCAAGCTGATAAGCCTTGCTACCGAAACCGACCGGACGTTGTTCTTCGACTTTCTGCCGCTCGATCTCGGAACGGTGCGCGGCTTCAAGACGCGGTTTCATCTCTACACTGTGCCCGGCCAGGTTTTCTATGACGCGAGCCGCAAGCTGATCTTGAAGGGCGTTGACGGCGTAGTGTTTGTCGCGGACTCGCAGCGCGAGCGAATGGATGCGAACGTCGAATCGCTGTTCAACCTGGAACTGAACCTGAAGCAGCACGGCTACGACTTGATGAAGATGCCCTACGTGCTTCAGCTCAACAAACGCGACCTGCCCAACGTCGTTTCACCACAGGAGCTAAGGACCGAGTTGATTCGCAAGGACGAACCGATGTTTGAAGGCGTGGCCAACAAAGGAGTGGGGGTATTCGACACGTTGAAGGCGATCGCCAAGCAGGTCTTGTTGGAGCTTCGAAAAAACAGCGGCGGCGGATAGGCGCGTGGAACCGATATGGATGACGACCGGGTTGTGCGGCTACTTGAAGAGATTTTGGGTACCCAGAAGGAACAGTTGCGCCTTTCGCAAGAGACCTACTCAAAGTACGAAGGTGTGATCAGGACTCATAACAAAGAAGTCGTCCGGGGAAAGAAGCTTCAAATCGCCTATCTGGTTGTTATCCTCTCGTTTCTGGGATTCCTCGCATTCGGAGAATGGTTCTTGAACGGGAATCCCCGGCCTTCCTGGATGAAGTAAACCTTTGACGAACGCGCTGGGTGGATGGCACTACTCGTGACGCAGCGCAGTGATCGGATCCAGCCTCGCTGCTTTCATCGCTGGCCACAAACCGAAGACTATTCCTACCGTAACCGACCCGAAGAACCCAAACGCCGCGGCCCATAGTGGGATCTTCATCAGCAGCGCGGGCACCATCGTCGACACCATCCACGCGAGCAGCCATCCGAACAACAGACCGGCTACTCCACCGGCTCCGGTGAGCGTCACTGCTTCGGTCAAAAACTGCAAGGTGATGTCCGCTCGCCGAGCCCCAAGTGCTTTTCGAATCCCGATCTCTCGCGTGCGTTCCGTGACGGCTACCAGCATTATGTTCATCACGCCGACGCCGCCGACCATAAACGCAATCGACGAGATGATCAGCATCACGCCGAAGACCGCGCCCACTATGTCGTCGAAGGTCGTCATGAAAGAGTCCGGCGTTCCTATCTCGAAGTTGTTCTCTTTATCGAGCGGGACGTTGCGCCGCGTGCGGAGCGCCTGCTCGATCCCGCCGATGCCTTCCCTCATCCGACCCTCGCGCATTCGCACGATGATAAAGTGATCGTCCTTTGAAGGGAACATCTTGTGAAACGTCCAGTACGGAATGAAGACATCGTTGTCCTCCCGGTTCTCCGAGCCAAACGGCCCGGCTTTTTGCTTTTTTACAGTTCCGACCACGGTGAAGTCCTGTCCGCCAACGTTGATCGTTTTGCCAATCGGGTCTTCGACTGGGAAGAGCGCTTCAACGACGTTGAACGCAAGCACGCACACGTAGGCCCGGTGCAGGTTCTCGGCGTCATTGAAGTAGCGGCCTTCGGCTAACGCCACGTTCATCACCAGTTCAGCCACCGGGTAGTTCCCGATCAGTTGCGATCGAATCATCGCGCGGTCGCGATACCGAACCTCCGGCGGGACTTGCGGCAGTTCGCCGGGTATCGGTATCTGGTACGCGATGCCCGCGTAGACGTGTTCGACGGCTGGGACTTCGCGCTCGATCGCCTGTGCGTCTTCGAGCGAGAGCGGCTTGCGGTTGAGGATTTCAGCCGAGGGTTTGCTGGTCATGATAAACGGGTAGCGCCAAACGTAGGCGTTGCGCGTGCCGAAGCTCTCGGCGTTGTCCAGCACCGACTGACGAAATCCGTTCAGCACTGCCGCCATCGCCACTATGACCAGCACGCCGATGAACACACCCAGGATGGTGAGCGCCGCGCGAAACTTGTTCACTACTAGCGACTGCATCGCAAGCGTTGTGTTCTCTCTTATACCTGAAAGGTTCATGACTGTTGATCCGTGATCCGTGATTCGTGATCCGTGATTCGTGATCCGTGATCCGTGATCCGTGATTCGTGATCCGTGATTCGTGATCAGCGCGCTCCCGGACCCATCACGGATCACGCATCACGCATCACGCATCACGAATCACGCGTCACGTCTCACTCCGCTCTAAGCGCCTCAATGGGATCAAGCCTGCCGGCGCGCCGAGCAGGATAGATTCCGAAGAAGACTCCGATGATCGTCGAAAGCGTGATTGCAACCAGCGGCGCCCAAAGCGGAAAAGACGACGGAAGCGGAGTGAACCGCGCGAGTGCCCACGAGATGCACCAGGCAAATACGATCCCGCCCACTCCGCCTGCGCAGCACAACACAACCGACTCGACCATAAACTGATTCACCACGTCCTGTTGGCGGGCGCCGACTGCTTTCCTTATGCCGATCTCCTTGGTGCGTTCGACGACAGACACCAGCATTATGTTCATGATGACGATACCGCCGACGACCAGCGATATCCCGACGACAAAAATCGACACGGAAAAGATCACGCTGGTCAAATTATTAAACAGCTCGTTCACGCCTTCCGAAGTAATCAGCCCGAAGTCATCCTCGTCGTGATAGTCGAGGTGGTGTTGAGACCGAGTTATCAGTCGTGCCTGGTCCTCGGCCTGCTGCATCTGGCCTTCGCGAGCCTTGATTGATATGTTCACCGACCTGCGAGAGCCGTTGATCTTCTGAAACGTCGACAACGGTACCTTCGCGAAGTTGTCGCGCGAGAACCCCAAAACCGTTCCTTTCTTCTCAGCCACTCCGACAATCACGTACTGATGGTCGTCAATTTGAATGGTCTGTCCAAGTGGGTCGGCGCCCGGAAACAGCCGATCGGCGATCTCCCATCCAACGAAGGTCACAAAGCGTGAATGCTCTTCCTCCCAATCTTGAATCGTCCGGCCGAGCGCGATGTCGAAAGGTTCTATGTCGAGGATGTTCGGGGTCATACCGGCCATGTCCACGCTTTCAACCGATTGCCGCCCGGACTTTACGCGCGCCTCTTTGTGCGTCTCGACGCCGACGGCTTCGCAAGCCGTGCAGCCTCGCCGAATCGCGTCCGCCACGTCGTTGCCGATGTCCGGGTTGCGCCGGATCATCTCGAAGAGCTTGTCGATGTTGGTGGTGATGGGAAACTGGGTTATGACAAAGGTGTTGGGGCCGAAGTTTGACACCTTGGCCTTCCAGTAGTGGTCGAGCCCCTGAATGACCGAGATGACCGAGATGATCGAGGTGATGCCGATGATTATGCCGAGCAAAGTCAAAAACGAGCGCAGCTTGTTGGCGCGCAAAGAATCGAGCGCGACACCGGCATAATCAACGAAACCCGCGTGGCCCTGCCGGTTCTCTTCAGGCCCGCGACTCGTCAGGTTTACAGTTGTGACCGAGGTCGTCCGCATGGTTTCTATTGAGTTATAACGGCTTGATTGACTCCCGGTCAAACGAGCCACTTTTCTCTGCGGCCGGGATAACCACCTAAGAGACAGAAGCCCCGATCTCTATAGTCGGGCCGAATGATTCCCAACTTCATCGCAACATTGTTGACGATTGACATTCAGTAGGTGCGGCCATATCATCGTCACGAGCGCGCAGGCCGAGGGGACAACCGGCTTGAATGTCGAGCAACTGAAAAGCGTCTACCACCAGAAGCGCCGAGAAATCCGAGCCAGGCTGTCCGAGTTCGCCCACGTCGGGCGCACCGCTTCCCACGAGAAGCTGTTTGAAGAATTGACATTTTGCATCTTCACCGCCGGTGCCAGCGCTCGTATGGGCTTGAGATCGGTCGAGAGCGTGCGGCCGGTGTTGATGAGCGGCTCGAAACGGCGAATCCAAAAAGCGCTCGACGGGAGGCACCGCTTCCCGAATGCGCGTGGGGCGTACGTGTTCGAGACTCGCGAGTATCTGCGCTCGCATTGCGGCTTGCAGCTTCGGGAGAAACTTCGGAGCTTCGAGAGTGCTGACGAGCGGCGGGACTTCTTCGCCGCCAATCGCGATGTGCGCGGACTGGGCTACAAGGAAGCGAGCCATTTTCTTCGCAACGTCGGCTATCGCGGTTATGCGATACTGGACAAGCATCTGCTTGCCAGGCTGACGGAGTTGGAAGTGATCGACAGCCCCAAGCCGCCCGCGACTAAGAACGGCTATGTCGCTATTGAAGAAAAGGTGAAGCGCTTTGCCGAAAGCATCGGAATCGATTTCGACGAGTTAGACTTGCTCTTGTGGTACACCAAGACCGGGGAGATTTTGAAATGAAGGTCAACCGTGTGAAGAGCTCTGAAATACCGCGACAGGTCACGATGGTTGCGGTTCTCTGTCTTACTCTCGCGACACTGGCCATATCGCCGGGCCTCGCACCAATGGCCGTTGCGTTCTCTGAGGACTCAGCAGGCGCTTCGAACCCGGACAAGATTCTACGACAGGGCCGCAAGGAAATTCGAAAGGGCAACTTCGAAAAAGCCCTGGCTCTGTATCGCGAAATCATCGACAAGAATGCCACGCACATTCAGGCACGGTTAGGTGCCTCGTTCGCCTACCTGAAGATGGGAGACTATCTTCACTGCCTGGAGGAAGCGGCCGAAGTTCTCAAGCTCAACAAGAGCAACGCCCGGGCGCACGCACTTGCCGGCACATCGCTGCTAAGGTCAGGCTTTGTCGCAGCAGGAGCGTTTCAGCTTGAACAGGCCATAGACCTGGACCCGAAGGACGCGCTTGCGTATGGCGGCTCGGCGGAAGTCGACTACTACGAAGGCCGACTCAAGGAATCACGCATAAAGTCGCTCTATGCGCACAACCTTGATCCCGACGAACCTGACTTCATCATCACCTACGCGCGCGCATCGTCTCGCGTCGAGGACTTCAAGGAAGCCGCGGACGCTTACGAGCTTTTCCTGGACGTTGCTCCCGTAACCGACACCGACCGGCGCGATAGGATTCGAGGACTGATTTCGTTCTACCGCCAGTTGGCGGGGACTCAAGTGCATCAGATATCCGGCGCGACCACGGCCGAGATCCCATTCCTGCTTGGAAGCGACCGCCGGCCCTACATTAACTTGAAAGTGAATGGCCGCGACGCGAATTTCGTGATAGACACCGGATCGGGGTTTACCGTTCTGTCCAAGGAGGCGGCCAAACGGTTAGGTGTTAAGGAGATTGCGCGCGGCGGGAAATCTCAGGGTTTGGGCGGGGACGGCAAGTTCGCGATCGTCTACGGCTTGATCAAGTGGCTTCAGCTCGGAGAAGTGAAGGTCAAGATGATCCCGTGCTTCGTGCGTCCGTTCCACGGCTCCACCGAAAGGCCGCTGGCTGAGCGTGCGGATGGGTTCATTGGGTTGTCGATACTCTCGCACTTTCTCACCCAGCTTGACTACAAAGAACACCGGATGCGGCTGCAGCGGGACGACAACAAGACTACTCAAGTTGCAATGTTGCCGGGCGTCACCACCGTGCCCTTTCGCACAACGCAGAACGGGCTAATCAGCGTAGAGACCCAGTTCGACGGCGCCAACATGATCAATGCGATACTCGACTCGGGCGCGAGTTCGTCGGTGATCTCACTGGCTGCGGTCGAGCGGCTCAAGATGCATGACCTGATCATCAAGGGTCAAACCGTAAGCGTGGTCGGCGCGGCTGGTGTCACTGACAACGTGCAGATGCTCTTCATACGCAACTGCAAGGTGGCCGATCTTCAGCAGAAGAACCTGCGCGCGCTGGTAATGGACTTCAACGCGATCAACGAAACGTCCGGGTTCGAGCAGAGCGGCATACTGGGAGGCGACTTTCTCCGCAACTTCCGTGTGACTATCGACTTCACCAGAGCGCAGCTCTCCTTCCAACCGCACACCAGCCCCGAGAAGCAGTAATAGAAAGACAGCATCTTCGTAGGGTTCCTTTTCGAACTCCGTGCCGCACGCCAAACGAGCGTGTCCGTACTCTCTCACAAATGTCTTCCGGGCCATGCCGCTGTGCTAGAATGGCGGCGGCGGGGCTATGAAGAAGAACCTCTACCTCGAGACATCGGTGATCGGCGCGTACCTGGATAACGACGAGCCGTTCCGCCGTGACTTGACCATCAGATGGTGGGAGCACGAGCTTCGCGACTACACACCGTATGTTTCAAGTCTGGTCGTGCGCGAGTTGGAGCGCTGCGCCGAGCCTCGCCGCTCCGCGTACTTGAACTTGATACGCGACGTCCCCCAGTACGAGATCAGCGAAGAAGCCGCGATACTCGCCGAAGGATACGTATCGCGCGGCATATTTCACCGCAAGTACATCGCCGACGCTTTGCATGTTGCGATTGCCTCGGTGAACAAGGCCGACTTGCTTGTTACTTGGGACTTTGGTCACATCGCCAGCTTTTACCGGCAGTCTCGAGTTCAGTTGGTCAACACTGTCGGCGGGTTCTTTGTGCCGATGATCGTAACGCCGGAGTTTTTGATCAGCGCGGAGTTCTGAGAAAGAGATTCGTGATGCGTGATCCGTGATTCGTGACAAGACGGGGATCAGGTACGGACGAACATCACGGATCACGGATCACGCATTACTAATCACTTTTTATGTATCGCAAGCCAAGATTCCTCGAAGAACTTCACGCCATTCGCGAAGAGATGTCGCGCGAGTGCGACTACGACGTGGACTTGTTTGCCGAGATGGTCCGTTCAGGGAATCGCCCGAGGTTCGGACCCGCGCGCAACATTCGAGGCTCGCGATCACGCGCTCCCGCCGCCGGTGAACAGGACGAAATAACACCCTCAGGTCAATGCAATGATTAGATTTCACAGTTCGAAAGCGGCTCCGGTCTTTTTACTGGGATTGCTGCTTGCAGGCGCATCGCCCGCTCGAGGCTCGCTCGCCGCGCTGGCGGCGAGACACACTGATCTTCGAGATCAGCCGGCGGCAAGCTCGCCGAATACACCCGCTGCCGCAGCCGACCGCCAGGCCAAAACGGTGCTGCTGGACGTTCCCGAAATCGTCGAGCGAGTCAACCAGGTCGTGGTCAACATCAGATCGCTGTCGGAAGGCGGCGAGAATCTGGGCAGCGGCTTCATCGTCGACCAGCGCGGGTTGATCGCAACGAACTTTCACTTGATTTCAAACTCCGAGCCGAGGCGCGGCCGCGCTCCGCGAGCGGGCGATCAAGCAGCGCCTCCCAAGTTGGTTAACAGCGTGACGGTTACGCTGCACGACGGTCGCCAGTTTCCAGCTTCGATCAAGGGCTACGACGAGGCGACGGACATCGCGCTGCTCGAGATCGTGCCCAGCGGGCCCGCGCTCCCGGTGGCCGAGATCGGCGACAGCGACGCACTGCGCGTCGGCGATTGGGTTATCGCCATCGGAAACCCGCTCGGGCTGGATCACACCGTCACACTGGGCATTGTCAGCGCCAAGGGTCGCACCGGATTCGGCGGCCAGTTCGATGACTTCCTGCAAACAGACGCCGCGATCAATCCAGGAAATTCCGGTGGCCCGCTGGTCAATGCGCAAGGAAAGATCGTGGGCATCAACACGCTTGTGCTCGAGCGCTCGCAAGGCTTGAGCTTTTCGATACCGGTCAACACGCTCAAGGCGATCCTCCCTCAGCTCATCGACCGCGGCCGGGTTACGCGCGGCTATCTCGGCGTGGAAACCCGCGACGTTGACGCCGATCTTCGCGGCATCTACAAACTGCCGGCTGATTCCAAAGGAGTGCTGGTCGTTCGCGCCGAGCGCGGAACTCCGGCAGCCAGGGCGGGATTGAGAAAGGACGACTTGATCACCTCGATCGACGGCCAGCCGATCACGTCCTACGTCCAGTTCAATCGCATCGTTGCCAGCAAAGCACCGGGCGCGAAAGCTTCAATAAAGATCGTTCGCGACGGCCGCGATTACACGCTCAACGTCGAGATAACCGAAGAGACCAAAAAACAGTAGCTCGCGAAAACCTGCCAGAATGAGCAAGCCAGTCAGAGAGCAGCCGACCGACCGCGAAGCCCAAAGCGGCGCGATGATGGCCGAGTTGTTCGAAGCCGTCGGGTTCGAAATCACCGACGAAGATTCATACAATTTGCTAGTCGAGGACGTCGAGTTCAACGGCCAGCGAAGCCGCGTCGAGCGCCAGAACGCCGCGCTGGACGGGCGTTGCTGGAAGCTGGGCGACGGGCTCGAAATCTGGTCGGTCTTGTACGAGCACGGCGCCGAAGTCTATTACGCCGACTGCCGCCCGGCGTTTCGCAGCCGGTACGTTCGAGTCCTGGGACCGTGGGAGCTGACCGAATATCAGGAGGACGGCGAGGCGGTGGTGCGCGGCGCGATTCGCGGAGGGCCGGAAATCATTTTCGAGTTGCAGAATGTTACCGAACTGAGCCAAAGCGTATTCCGCGAATCGCACCTGCACATCGCGCTTGCTGGAATCGCCTACAGCGCGAGTGTCCATCCGCGCGGGTCGAAGCCGGAGGCCGCCACCGAACCGCGATTCGAGCTTGCCGAGCAGGTTGCTGAGTTCGAGGAGCAGGCTTGCGAGAACGACTACATCGTCAGCGGGCGTGTGTTGGCCTGGCGCGAGCTTCAAAACCCCGCGACCGGCTCGACGCTGGTCTGGGTTTACGTCGATGCCGGCAGGATCAGGGTCGAAGTGCTGGCCAGCCGCGCCGCGCTTGTCGGAGAACTGAGTATCGGCGCTCTGGTCTCTGCGAACATCTGGCTTCAGGGTCATGTGCTGGAGGAGGCCGACATAACTGCCCGTTACGAAGGTGTCGACCGCTCGTATGAGACGGGCGAGTTCTGGACCAGGCTGCGCCGGGAAAACTGAAGCTCGCAGAGACCACGATTCATCCGACATACCCGACAAGATTTCCCACAAAGTCTCGGGCGAGCATTTAGGCAAGGATGCCTGCGCTTCCAGAGTGTTGCTATTTGCTGGTTTGACGATTCAACCGCAACAAGCGCTGCACCTCAAGTGCAAGCTCCGAGCTCGCCGCGTTTGTCACCCATCCCGGCCATCGATCAGCTCAAAGCGGTCATAGTGAACGAAGCCGGCTGACCACGATTTCAGTTTGACCGCTCACATCTTAACCGGGCAAATGAAGCGTCCAGCCGTCATCGGCTAACTCACCCAGAATCGGTCCTTAACAAAGTCTCAGCTAAGCGTATCGCGCGGCACGGCCGTTGAATGGTAGTTCATTGTGAGGGACCTGAATCTCAACGAAAAGCTAAGCACCAGGCTGATCGCGACCGGGGGCGCCGCCGTGCTGATCTGTTCGATGTTTCGTTTGTACACCGGCGGAGTTCAGGCGGACTGGGTGCTAGCCCTCGCCGGCACGCTGGTGGCCTTGTTTGCCTGGCAGATCCATCGCGGCCAGTCGCAATCATCGCGAAGTCATATTGAACTGCTGACCAAGCTGCATCTGGCGACGATCGAATCGCTGACGATGGCGATTGACGCGAAGGACCCGCTGGCTCGCGGCCATATCAACCGGGTGCGCAGCCTGGCTGAGGGGCTGGGCCGGGCCGTCGGCTACTCCGAGGACCAGATGGAAGGATTGAAGACCGCCGCGCTGCTGCACGACATAGGCAAGCTCGCGGTGCCCGAGCACATATTGAGCAAGCCGGCCAAGCTCACCTCAGCGGAGTTCTCAAAGATAATGATCCATCCCGTGGTCGCGGCGGACATCCTGAGCAACGTTGAGTTTCCCTACGAAGTCGTGCCGATCGTGAGACACCATCACGAGAAGTTCGACGGGGCTGGCTATCCGGGCGGTTTGCGCGGCGATGAGATACCGCTGGGCGCGCGAATCCTGACGGTCGTGGATTGCTATGAAGCGCTCACAACCAGCCGTCCCTATCGCCAGTCTTACAGCCGAGAGCAGGCGCTGGATATGATGCGGCAAGAGTCGGGGCACACATTTGACCCCAGTATACTGGACAAGTTCATCGAGGTGATTGATTCGCTCGAGTTCAACCAGTCGGCGCTCACCGCGCAGCCGATTTCGCTTTTCGGAATTGAGCCGCAGGCGGCGGACTGTCTTGTCGACCGCAGCTTCGGTCTCGAGCCCCGGACGCCAACCGAAAAGGCGCTGCTTGACATCGCAGCCGCGCAACGCGAGGTGCTGTCGCTATACGAGATATCTCAAACGCTGGGCTCGTCGTTGAAGCTCTCCGAAGTCCTGCCGATCGTGGCGGCGAAGCTGGAGAATGTCGCGAACTTCACCACACTCGCCATCTACTTGGCTGACGGCAATCGTTTGCGGGCCGCGTACGTGATCGGGAAAAACGCCGATGCGCTGAAAGGCTACGACGTAGGGATGGGCGAAGGCGAGGCGGGCTGGGTCGCCGAGCATCGCCAGGTATTGATTGCGGGGAGCCCACTTGCTGACCTCGAACGGCCGCTGGGCGCCGTAGCATCTGCTTATCGTTCGACTGCAATCTTTCCTTTGTTGAGCGACAACACACTGGTCGGCGCGCTGGCATTCTACTGCGAAGAAGGACGCGGCTATTCGGCGGATGAAGTCCGCGTGCTCGAGACTATTTCTAGCCACGCGGCGGCAGCGGTGCACAACGCGATGACGTTCGAGCGCACCCAGGAGTCCGCGCTGACCGACAACCTGACCGGCTTGCCCAATTCTCGCTATATGTACAGCTTCTTTGATCAGGAAAAGAGCCGCGCCGAACGGCACGGTTATCCGCTGGTGCTGATGATGATGGACCTGGACGGCTTCAAGAAGGTGAACGACACCTATGGTCATCACGTTGGGGACGAGATACTTCGGCAAATCGCACAGGTAGCCCGCGGACAGGTGAGAAGCGGTGACACCCTAGTTCGATATGCGGGCGATGAGTTCGTGGCGGTGTTGCATCGTGCGACGCCCGAGATCGTCGTTGAGATGAAAGCGCGGCTGCAATCGGCGGTTGACAGTTTCGCTCACGAAGTAAGACCGGGGCGTGTTGCGCGGATAGGGATATCAATCGGCTTCGCAACCTACGGCCAGGATGGCGAAGCTATCGACGAACTGATGGAAGTGGCCGACCAGCGAATGTATGAAGACAAGATCGGCCGCAAACGTCTGGTGTGGGCCGCGCGAGCGGGCGCGAGTCCGGCCGGAATGCCTGGATTTCAGATAAGCAACCAGAACCCGGAGATGCCTTCGAATCCCGGTTCGACAACTTTCGACAGGAGATAGAGGTGAGATATGACGATCTTTGAAGAAGCGCAGGTAACGGCGCCCTTAACCATGGGTGAGAGCCAGGATTCTCGCCTGAGTATGTGGATGCTGGACCAAATGGCGGAAGGGCTCGAAGACCAGGCCGGAGGCTTTTCGCGGCGTGCGGCTGGCTTGGAAGACGAGGAGAGCCTGATAAGGAAAGAGATAGAGCTGCACGGGACCGAGATAAACCGGCTCCTTCTCAGGCTTGAATCCACCCGCTCGGACCGCGGCTCTGTGGTGGAACGCATCGAATCGCTAAAGCGCGAGGCGAACGGTATCAGAGAGCAACTGTTCGTTTACGAGGAAGAAGCGGCGCTTGCAGCGATCGACCCGTCGGACTTCCACAGCGAGATGGCGCCAACACATCAGGTGTACCGTGCTCCGGTCACCAGGCCGCTCAATGCTGCCTGAATAGGAGCAACACCTTCTTGCCCCAAGAAACCAACGCCCGGAGCCGGATTCATGACGCCGGGCGGCGAGGAATTATGCCTCTTTGGAACAGCGTCGAAAGGCGCGGCAAAAAAGACCGCCGGAAAGAAGAACGGAGGCGATCAATTCGCTACACCGCTGACACCCTCATCGTGATCGGCGGAGTGACCTGGATCGATAATGAAGGAACCGACCGCCGCCGCAAGGTGCGGCGCCGCCTTGACCGCGAGCGAATAGCCAAACTGATCATCGACGACCTGATCGCCTGAGCGCCGCATTCTCCGCGTTCCTGTGTCCCGGTCTTGATATGCCTCCCGGTTGGCCGCCTTCGAATCCTGAACCTGCCTCAGCGCAAGCCCGTCCTTTTGCCACCGACAAACCATCACGCCGTTGACAACCGCTTAGCGCCGCCGGAAACTCCCAATACACACTAATCTACTGGAGAATGCAGATGAAAAACTTCGGGTGCTTGCTTTGTCTGGTTTTGTTGCTCGGCGCCTTCCTCTTGAACCCAATCGCTCCGCAAGCCGACACGTTTCGCCCGGTCGTGCGCGGCAGTCGCGGCGCAGTTGCGGCTGGTCATCCGCTGTCCGCCGAAGCGGGTCTGCGATTGCTTCAGCAGGGAGGTAACGCGGTGGACGCGGGCTGCGCGACGATACTGGCGGCGTCGGTTATCGAGTTTTCGCACTTCTCGTTCGGCGGCGAAGTCCCAATCATCATCAAGACCGCCAGCGGCGCTCCAACTGTCATCAACGGTCAGGGCATCGCCCCTCGCCTTGCGACCCGCGAGTTCTTCCTCGCGCGCGCGAAAAACGGACTGCAGGAAAAGGGAGCCGCCTCGATACCGTCTTCAGGAATTCTTCCCGCGACAGTTCCTGCCGTGCTTGACGCAGTGGTGACAGCGCTCGATCGCTTCGGCACAAAGTCGCTTGCGCAAGTGATGCAGCCGGCTATCGAGCTGGCCGACGGATTTCCCATCGACGAGCTGCGAGTGCGATACATCGAGAACACGCGGAAGATCTACGAGCCGTGGCCAACCAGCGCAAAGCTGTTCCTTCCGGGCGGTCGAGTGCCAAAGCCAGGCGAGATGTTCTTCCAGCCCGACCTCGCGCGGACGCTGCGTGAAATCGTCAAGGCCGAACGAGCTTCCCGGTCGCGAGGCCGCCATGCCGCGCTGATTGCCGCGCGGGATTATTTCTACAAAGGCGCGATCGCCAAACGCATTTCCGAGTTTTCGGAAGCAAACGGCGGCTTGCTGCGAGCCGCGGACCTGGCCGCTTTTCACGCGAAGGTCGAGGAGCCGGCTAAGGCGACGTATCGCGGCTATGAAGTGTACAAGACGGGCTTTTGGGCAGCGGGTCCGGCGATGCTCGAGACGCTCAACATCCTCGAAAGCTTTGACGTGCGCGCAATGAAGCACAACTCGGCGGACTACGTTCACACGCTTATCGAAGCGATGAAGCTCGGCTTCGCCGACCGCGACCGGTATTACGGCGACCCGGACTTCGTGAAAGTGCCCGGCGCTCAGCTTCTCTCCAAGGACTACGCTGCGTTACGGAAGGCGTTGATAGACGAGAAGCACGCGTCGCTCGAACAGCGGCCGGGCGATCCGGCCAACAAGAAGCCGCTTTTAAACAACGGCGTTCAGCCCGCGCTTACAGGTGAGTCGCGCGTGCCCGAAGCCGAGCGCGCCAACGATACGACTTGCGTGAACGTGATCGACAAAGACGGTAACGTGTTCAGCGCGACTCCGTCCGGCGCGTGGCTGCCAACGGTCGTGGCCGGTGACACCGGCGTGATGCTGGGCCAGCGTATGCAATCGTTCCTGCTCGAGGAAGGTCACCCGAACGTGCTCCAACCGGGGAAACGGCCGCGAGTGACGCTCAGCCCGACGCTGGTGATGAAGGACGGCAAGCCGCTCTTCGTCCTTTCAACTCCCGGCGGGGACAATCAGGACCAGTCGCTGATTCAAGTCTTGTTGAACATCATCGAGTTCGGGATGAACGTGCAAGAAGCCGTCGAGGCTCCGCGGTTCCAAACCTTGCACCTTGTGAGTTCGTTTGACGATCACCGATTCAATCCCGGCGTGCTGAACCTCGAAGACCGAATCGCGAAGGAAGTGAGGGACGATCTCTCATCGCGCGGTCACAAAGTCGAAGTGCAGGCCGCGTACGGAAATCCTTCAGCGCCGACAGTGATAATGCTCCGGCCAGACTCGGGCGCGATCGAAGCTGGAGCCGACCCGCGCCGAGGCCGCTACGCGCTTGCGTGGTGAGGGTCGGCTTGCGTGCCGCTGTCGCCGTTGTTAGGTTGAGTCAAGGAATCAGTTTATATGGCAGCCAAGCTTGAGCCCATTCTAACGATAGCGGACCTTGAGGCAATGCCCGAAGACGGAAACCGCTACGAAGTCATCGAGGGGGAACTCTTCGTGTCTCGCGCACCGAGCCTAACGCATCAGGATGTTGTCGTGAATCTCTTATTCGCTTTCACCGAGTATCTCCGCGAAACCCCGATCGGCAAGGTCTGGCCTGGGCCAGGAGTGATCTTCAGCGACTTCAGCGGAGTAATACCCGATGTCGTCTACATCAGCAATGAGCGGCGAAACGAGATAGCAACTGGGGCTAGAGTTTCAGGGGCGCCAGATTTGATTATTGAAATACTTTCTCCTGGGACTGAGAACGAGCGCCGCGACCGGCATGCCAAGCGGCAGCTTTATCGGAAGTACGGCGTGAAAGAGTATTGGATCGTAGACCCCGAGCGCTCGGCAATCGCTATCTACCGCACAAGCAAGCTAAAGCTAGTTGCAACGCTTGGAATTCGCGACCACGTGACCACACCATTGCTGCCAGGCTTTCGCTGCACAGTGAGAAACATCCTGAAGTAACGGCGCGCGTCAGACCGCGGCGACCTAGGTCGAGCGTCGTTTCTGAGTTTTGCTTTTGTTTGCTTGCGCGTCTGGCCACGAACGAATCTCACACCTGTCGTCTATGTCGCCACTTCAGATCCTCAAGCTCGTCGGTTTCGCCACCGGTGCGACGCTTCATCTCTACATCGCGTGGTTGATCTGGAACCGGAGGCTTGGCTCTCGGCGCAACCTCACTCAGCCTGTTCGGCTCATTACGGTTTTGAATCTCTGCCTGGGCGTGTGGTTCCTCGGAAACCTGTTCATCACGTTTCATGAGTTGATACTCGGTCCTGAGCGGCTCACGTTTCTGTTGCGAGCCTGGGACACGCTTGCGATGACCGCCGTAGCTCTGCTGCCCGCAGCGTTGCTTCATGCGCACGTCGCCGTTTGGGCGTCGCTCGACAACTACCGCAGGCTGACGCAAAGAGCAGTCACAAAAATCGGAATCCTGCTCTACCTGCCGATGCTCTTCTTGCCGTATGCGATCTACCGGGTCAATTCCGGAAGTTATCGGCCATACCTGTACAAGCTTGGCGTGTTGCTGATCCCGTATTCGATCTGGTACGGGCTGATGCTGTGGTCGTCAGCTTGGCTGGACTGGCGAATGAAAGACCTGGTGGACTCGCGCGCAGGGCGAGAGCGCGCCTTCTTCAAGCGGATTGCGGTGCTGCTTGTGTTGAACGCTGTGTTCGAGTTCGTCGTGGTCGCCGTCTTGCGATCCGGCCCGGGTGATCCGGCATGGATCGCATTCATCCTGTCGTCCCTGCTGCCGATCTTCTTTGTCGCGTATCACGTCTATCGATACAAGCTGGTCGATGTAGCCGTGAGGGACAGTCTTGTCTACGCGGCGTTCGCGCTCGTGTTTATTGCCGTGTACACATACGGCGTGCGGCGACTGGACCAGTTTCTGGTCGACAAGTTTCACATCGTCACTGCCGGCGTTGTTGAAGTCATCTTGATTCTCGGCATGGTTGCGCTTGCCAGTCCGTTGGTTCGAGTCATCGACCGGATGGTTCACCGGTTGTTCACTCGCGAGATCGGATTGTATCGGGACGTGGTGCGTCAGGTCTCGACCGGCGCTGAAGGCTTCGGCGAATTGGAAGCGCTTGTGCGGTACATCGAGGACACGATACGGCGCGGGCTCGAGTTGAGCAACGTGCGAGTCTTCATGGCTGAGTCAGCGGCGCCGGACAGTCCCGAGCGAAGGCTTGCGCAGCAGATGATCGAGTGGAATGCGGACGTGATCGAGACGGGCGACGATCTCACGACGCTCGCAGCCACAAGCGCGTATGCGCTTCGCCGCGACGGCGAGCTAACAGGAGTGATGCTGGTTTGGGCTGAACCGAACGCGCTGACCTCCGAGAAGCGGGCGGTGCTGGACGTGCTCGCCGGACAGGTTGCAAGCGCGGTCGAGGGACTTCGGCTTGTAGAGGAGAAGGTGCGGCTCGAAAGGGAGCTTGCGGCCCGCGAGCGGCTCGCGACGCTTGGTCAGATGGCCGCGCAGGTTGCGCACGAGGTAAAGAACCCGCTTTCGTCGATCAAGTCGATCGCTCAGGTGATGCGCGAAGAAGACTCGCTCAAGGATTACGAGCGCGATCTCACAATGATCATAAACGAGATCGACCGGCTCAATCGCACGGTGTCGCAACTGCTTGCGTTCTCGCGTCCGAGCTTCGCCGAATCGCAGCCGGTCGCGCTGTCGGAGGTGGTAAGCGCTTGCCTTGCGATGGCCGCCCCGGAAGCCGAGGAGCGAGGCGTTCAGGTGAAGGTGCAAGCAGGCAGCGATGCCACGCTCACCGGCACGCAGGCCGCGGCGCTGCGCGAGGCATTGAGCAATCTGGTGATCAACGCGGTTCAAGCAACCGGCCGCGCCGGCAGAGTGAAAATTGAAGTGAGTAGACAGAACAGCGATGCAGGTGGTTCGCTGGGCTCGCGTGAATCAAGGCTGATTCTCGCAGTGACGGACACTGGCCCGGGGATCTCAGAGCAAGAGCAGCAGCGAGTCTTCGAGCCGTTCTACTCAACGAAGTCACGCGGCACAGGATTGGGGCTCGCGATAGTGCAGCGCCGGATTGTTGAATTGGGCGGGACCGTTGAACTCACCAGTCCCGTTGAAGATGACCGCGGCACGCGCTTTCGATTGGTTGTGCCGGTCGCTCCTGTTACATTCAAGACTGAATAGAGGGGTTTCAGCTATGATTAGAAACATCGTCATGGTTTGTGTTGTTCTTGCCCTTGTTCTGGTGCAGGCGCCTTCCAAAGAAGCCGGCGTGCTGGAGCGAAATCTGATGCGTAGGCCGCTCGACCGGCTGGCTCAGGATCCCGTGATAGTTAAGGTCAGCGTCCTGGATGAAAAGACAGGCAGTTTTGTTCTCGATCTCAAAGCAGAGGATTTCATGACTGAGGAGGATGGCGAGAGGCAGAAGCCAACGCGCTTTCTTCGTGACGAGCGCCCTCTTTCAATATTGCTGCTACTCGACTCAAGCGGTAGTATGCGCCCGATCATCGACCGGATAATTAAGGCGCTATCGAATGGGCTAAAGCGCCTGAAACCCGACGATGAGGTTGCTCTGATGAGTTTCCACAAGGAACTCTATGTTCTTCAGGATTTCACCAGGAACAAGGGCTTGGTGGAGGAAAAGCTAAGAGGCGTGATTGCAGCGAGAGCCACTCTTACCAGACAGGCTCTCTTTCAGGCGGCGAAGCATATGATAAAAGCGACGGCCGCTGACAGCCATCGAGTCATAGTTGTGGTCACGGATAATTCCTCAACGCCTGAAGAAGTTTTGTCTGAAAAAGTCGTGATGCAACAACTCTCTGCGTCCGGTAGCGTTGTATGCGGGATCATCGTATCTAACCATGGTCCGGTCCTCGGCCCTTATCCGCCGAACGCACCGGCAAGCGGCGGACCTTATCCGCCGACCGCTCGGGCAGGCGGCCGGCCTTATCCGCCGAACGCACCGGCAGGCGGCCGGCCTTATCCGGCACCGCTGCGAAAACCGGCCGGCGACATTACTCCTTACGTAGATGAAACAGGTGGAATTGTGGAGAAGGAGGTCAAGACGGAAGACATATCAGCAAGACTTGTCAAAACAATCGACGCTTTCCGCAACTACTACTGGATTGAATACCTCTCAACCAATTCAATGAAAGATGGAAAACATCGCAAGATCAACGTGACGTTGTCACCCGATGTGAAAAGGAGAGGAGGCAAGTTAACATTGCTGACCAAACGGGGCTACTATGCGCCGGATAACACCGGGTCGGGTGATCCGAAATAACACAAATCGCGAAGCGACAGGCGAGAAGCTACAAGCCCAGCCAAAGTCTGACGGTATCCTCGACCGGAGCAAGCTGAATGGGTGAGAGGTTTCCGAGCTTTCTAATTAGCTTTGCATTCGGAATCGTCACAAGATTCTGCACATCGAAAGCTCCGGTGCGGAGAAATGGCGCTTTTACCGAGACCTCGAATCTTGAGCCGCGAGTGCTGGTCGTATGAGGCACTAGAGTTGCCAAAGCGCGGTCCTGATCTAGGGCAGGCACACTTAGCACAAGGCAAGGCCTGATCTTCGCGGTCATGCCAAGATCAACAAGCCAGACCTCTCCCCGGTTAGGATTGTTCACTTGCCGATTCCCTATCGTCTAGTTCCACGAAGAGAGCCTCTGCATTCAGAACAAGATCTTCATCAGTGAGGGCAGGTAGATCGCTTGTGGACATTCGGCGGATAATCTCCGACACAACCCTTCGCTTTTCTTCTTCGGATAGGTGGTCAAACGTATCAAGTACGTCTTCTACGGTTGCGCTCATGGTTGCCTCCTCGTCAGATCATTCCACTACTCCTCAATCCACGCAACAGGTGACCTCGGCGTCTCGCGATGTTCAAACGACGCGCCTTCGGAAGTAGCGCGTTGCGAGACCCGCCGCGCACCACAACAGTCCGGCCGCGCCCATCATCGCCCACCCGAAGTCTTCGACGAAAGGATAGAACCGCCCTGCGATTCCAGCCGTCAGCCACGCGCTGAAGAAGGCCAACGCCGAAAGCCTTCTCGCCCATCCGACCTGATTCGAGATGCGAATCCGGGTGAGTTCCGATTCAAGAAACTCGTCGTCGCTCATCAGCCGTTCGTAGTAATGAGCTTCCCGGTCCGCCACCCGAACAAGCGCCGCGTCACTTGTAACCGTCGCCGCGTTGTAGAAATGAGCCACGTGCGCCAGCTTTCCGTCTCGAAGCGCTATCTCAGCCAACCCGACGTTCGATCGGAATCGCGCGGGATCAAGGTCAAGCGCGCGCCGGAAACAATCAGTCGCGCGCTTGTAGTCCAACCGCTCGAAGAACGCTTCGCCGATTCGCTCTAACAGCGCGGGCTCCGAACCCGCCAGCCGCGAAGCCAGCCGCAAGCATGCGTTTGATCGCTGAAGCAGCCGGGCGTCTTGTCGGGCCGCCGATGAGTAATAGAACCGCGACATCTCATAAAGCAACCCCGGGTTTCGAGGCTCCTTTTCGTAAGCGACACGGAAATAGCTCGACGCTTGCGCGAGCCGCCCCGCCAGCCGCAGGGAGTTGCCCAACCTTCGAAGCAAGGGCACGGGCATTGTATCGATGTCGCCCAGGATCTCAGGCGTGCGCTTCAAGTCGGCGCCCGTTTCCAGATACTCGAACAGATCGAGCGAACGCGGGTCGAGCTTTTGCGAACTCGCGGCGCGGAACAGCGCTTTGACGAACGGCACATAAGCCGCGCGATGCGAGCGGACGACTAGTTCAACGTGTTGGCCGCTGATGCGAGTGTGGTAGCTCAACCGCGCGTCGCCTCGCCCGATACTCAGCCGGAGCGTCTCGGTGGTTATCGCCTCGATGTCCG
This sequence comes from Candidatus Onstottus arcticum, assembly GCA_038040485.1. Lineage (GTDB taxonomy): Bacteria > Acidobacteriota > Blastocatellia > UBA7656 > UBA7656 > Onstottus_B > Onstottus_B arcticum. Next base: position 4,392 of record JBBPIE010000036.1, on the reverse strand, counting down.
AGATCGAAAGCGCGCGGCGCATTCGGAACAAGTGAGTCAGGAGGAACGCGAGCGGCCCGCGGTGTCGGAGCAGGTCGCCGTCGAATTCAACGCGGTCGAACGCGGCCGCAAGAGCCACCGGCGCCAGGAGCGCGAGGCAGACCAGCGCCGCTGTGGTTTGGTGTTCGCGAGCCAGGGCGGACGCAGCGGTGATCAGAATCGCGGCTGAGAGAGTATAAGGAATGTATCCGGGGCGAACGCTTATGGTCTTCATCGGGAAAGCTCATTCTATGGCTGCCGGAACTGGCGGGCAACAATAACCTGCCTGGGAGCGCGGGCATCCTGCCCGCATGCCTGGGCTTAGGAGCCGAACACGGTCCAACAACTGCGGGCAGGATGCCCGCGCTCCCAGGCTGTCAGAACCAACGCACATCGGTCGATCTCACCGTGAGCTCGCTGTCCATCTCGACTCGCATCCGCAGGTTGAATCGCAAATCGCGCAACGTAATCGTGTAGCCGCCAGGCCGCTCTTCGACGCTCGCGCTGCCGTAACGCACGAAGTCGAGGAAGACGCGCGCCTCCGCGGATTGGCGAAGCGGCTCGATAAACTTCGGATCAAGCTTGGCCAGCTCGCTCCATTCGGATTGCCTGGTTGCGAGGTTTATGTTTCCCCTGTAGACCGAGTCGGCGGTTGTCGCGGCTCCTTGCCACAGCAACGGGTTAGCCGGAGTCGGCCACACTGCCATCGATGTAACGTTTGCATCGGGGGCCGTGGTCCGGGCTTGTTTCATAGCGGACTGATGCGCCATCCACATGCCGCAGTAGTAGAGCGCGAGCACGAACAGCGAGTAGCGCGCGAGCTTCGCACCCGCGCGCCTCCATCCAAACAAGGCGCCCGTGACTATCAACGCGAGCCCGCAGAACCAGATCACCCGGGCCGTGGCTGGGATTGCGGCAAGCTGCTCGGACGGCGCGCGAAGCGACAAGGTCACCACAAGCGAAGCGATGATCCCGACGACAAGCCACCCGAATGTCCGCGCGGCGTCCGTCGTGGTCAGCCACACCACGGCGGCCCCGAGAATCAGCCATATCCACGGATCGGCGATAAACACCAGGTCGCCGTAGAACCACCGCTGGCTGAACGGCGCGAACGGCCGGACGCCGTACACGTTGGTGAAATCCATGAATGTGTGGCCCAGCCCGCCCAGACACGAAATCAAAAAGATCCTGACCGGGCGGAGCGGCCGGCGAAAAGGATCGCTGCGCAGTCGAAACCTGCGGTCAAGAAAAGTGAGCACGAAGGTCAGCACAGCCGCCAGCAATCCAAGCCCAAGCAATCCGTGCGTGAAGCCTCGGTGGTGTTCAAGGCTCAATACTGTTCCGCCCACAAGCCATGTCACGTTGTCGATGTCGGGCAGATTCGATGAGACGATGAGGGCCGTTGTCGCCAGCGGAGTCGTCCGGTCCAGCCCTGCCTTTGCAAGCGTGAGCCCGAATAGTGTGTGCGAGAAGTTTTCCATGAATCAGCCGCCGGCGGTCGGTGGCCAGTGGTGTTGTCTCGAGACTCATCTTCCGGCTGGCCACTGACTACTGATTACCGCTAAGGCGTGAAGGTGGGAGTGGTGGCCGGTATATCTTTCACGCGATCAGGCGCCAGCGCGGAGATTCTCTTCTCAGCTTCTGCTCCGGCTGGCGACGAACGATCCAACTTCGTCGCTTCCAGGTAAGCTTCCACAGCGTTTTGAGTGTCTCCCGCTTTCTCGTAGGCTTTGCCCAGCCCGAGCTGCACGACGGTTTTCATGTTTGAAGCCGAGCCGAGCAGTTGCTGATAAGTTAATATTGCTTTGTCGTTCTCGCCGCCTGCAGTGTAAGCCTCGGCGAGCGCCAGCCGGGCAAGGTCCGAAGTTGGTTGATCGTTCTTGTCGGCTACTTGCACGAGAATCCCTAATCCCTTTTCGCGATCCAAATGAAGATAAGCCACTCCCGCGTAGTAACGGCCGATCACACCGTAGTAGCTCGAGTAGTCGCTGGCCAGCCGTTCAAAGGCTTCGGCGGTCTCCTGCCATTTGGTCTGTTCGTCGAAGTAGGTCTTGCCGGGGTTGGGAGTGGTCGCGGGCGTCGCCGCTGCAGCCGGGTCCTGTACGGTTGCGTTGAACTTCTCGACCGCTTCACCAAAGGCGGCCTCGGCGTTGCCCTTGCGGTAATCGAAGAAGTAACTGCCGGCTATATAGAGCACGATGACCGCGCCCAAGACTGCGAGCGCGATAACGAACGGCCTTCCTTTTTCTTGAAGCCAGGTTTGAGTCTTCTCGTATAACCGAACCATCGGGTCGTTCTTGAACCTCATGTCCTTGACCGATACCCGGCCCTTCTTCCTGCCTGTCTTAGCCAAAACTCAGCCTCCTCAGTGCGTGAACAGACGCTAAGGTCGCGTGCGCCGTCGATTAGAGCAAAGGACACGATAGCGGCGGGCCGCGCGGGTTGTCAAGAAAACCGCCTTCCCTGGGAGCGCAGCCTGCAAGCTCTCGCACAACACCAAGCAGCAGGCAGGATGCCTGCGCTCCCAGGGGAATTGGCTTCAAGAAGACTCCTGCGATGCGTTCTCTCCTATGCTAGAGTAGTTGATAGCTGGAACATTCTGATCGGAAGGGTGTCTAACCTAGCGACAAGTGAGGTGAAGGGCCATCGCCCGTTCCGCTTGGAGCTATACGGCGCTCGGCTTCATTGGGAGCGAGCGATGGCCCTCTCCGGTCAGCCCCCAAAACCGAGGAGCGCCGCCTATGTCAGCCGGAGATATGGCCGCACTGGAGCAAACCTCTCTCGCTCGACTCGAGCTGGAAGGCGGGGTAGAGCACCGCGCCGAGGCCGGGCTGATTGAGCGGTTGCGCGCCCGCGACCTGGCTGCGTTCGAGGAGTTGGTAGCTCAGTTTGAACGGCCGGTTTACGGGTTGTGTTTCCGATTGCTGGGCGACGCCGAAGAAGCGCGGGACGCGGTCCAGGAGACTTTTTTGAAGGTCTACCGCGGCCTCGGTGGGTTTCGGGCGCAGTCGGGCTTGAAGACCTGGATCTACCGCATAGCGATAAACCAGGCGATGAATCAGCAGCGCTGGTGGCGCAGGCGGCACCGCGACGAGACGATATCGCTCGACCTGACTCGGGGCGACAGCGAGACGACGATTGGCAGTATGCTCCCCGGTCGCGCGCCCTCGCCCGAAGCGCTTGCGATTGCCGGTGAGCGCGAAGCCCGAATAATGGCAGCCCTTGGCGAGATCAGGCAGGAGTATCGAATCGCGCTGGTGCTGCGGGAGATCGAGGAGCTTTCGTACGAGGAGATCGCCGAAACGCTGGCGATCTCGATAGGGACCGTGAAATCTCGGATCGCGCGGGGCCGGGAAGAGCTTCGCCGCCGAGTAAGAGACCTGCTGTAGGATTTGCGGATTGCGGATTCAAGAGAGGGGTTCAATCCACAATCCGAATTCCGCAATCCGCAATCGAAAGTGTGTACTTATGAACTGCAAGAAGTTTGAACTGACAGCCTCTGCCTACATTGACAGGCAACTCGATGAGAACGACTCGGCCGAGTACCGGGCGCATCTGTCCGAGTGTTCCGCTTGCCGGGTCGAGCTTGGCGAAACCGAAGCCGCGTCCGTGATGCTTCGCCGCGCCGACCGTCTCGAAGTCCCGCGCGAGCTTCGCGGCTACATCTTGTCCGAAGTGTCGCGTCATGCTGCAAATGAAGTCGGAGTGTTTCAGCGGTTTTTCGAATGGGTGCTCAAGCTCAATCCGCAGCCGATCGCATACGCTTGCGGCGTGGTCATTTCCGTGGTGCTGTTTGGCGCGACGTTCTCGAGCTTCAGACCGATTCCGTTGAGCGGTGTCGGCGCTGTCGATGTCGCAATCTTTCCGGCCATTCACGGCTCGGTCAGTGAGTATCACAGCTACAACAACCTTCCGCCGGACAAGGGCGCGGCGCCGAGCGATCACTACTATGAGCTGCCGCGAGTGCTTGATAACAGCGCGCTCGTCAGCTTTAGTCATATCGCTTATCAGAAGCCGGGTAATCAGGGGATGGCCGCAATGGTCGAAGTTGGAGAGGACGGCCGAGCCAAGCTAGTAGACGTCCTGGATTCTCCAAAAGACCCGTACGTCATTGAACAGTTGTGGTGGTCGCTTCGAAGCCGCACGTTTCAGCCGGCCACAGTATCCGGACATCCGGTTTCGACTCGAATAATCCTTCTCGTCGAGAAGATGGATGTCGGTGGGTAACTCAGTAGTCAGTAGTCCGTAGTCAGTAGTCCGTAGTCTGTAATTCGGTAGCCCTTTGCTATTCCTTGTTCAGCTACGGACTACTGACTACGTGATAAGTGCCACGACATCGTTGACACATTTTAGTGCCACGACATCGTTGACAGT
>JBBPIE010000035.1:42008-73338 GCA_038040485.1 Candidatus Onstottus arcticum | reverse complement strand
GTCATGGCACTTTTCGATGTCAACAATGTCGTGGCACTTAAGAAGTAGTCAGTAGTCCGTACTTCGTAGTCCTTTCAGTTCTCTTAGTCCTCTTACTACGGACTACGGACTACGGACTACTGACTACTGACTACTGTTGTGGTTTGGAGCCGAACCTCGCGTTCATCATCTCGGTGGCACGGGCGCGCGATACTGAAAGCTCCGCATCGATGCGCTTGTTGTCGCTTCGTACTTTCAACATCGACAGGAGCTCAGCTACATCGGGGCTGTCTTTCTTCCTCGCCATTCGCATCAGTGAGAACAATAGGTTGAGCAAGTCAGCCTTTGCCTTCGCCGCATCCGGCGTCGCCGCAAACGCGGTGACGGTGAGCCGCGACGTGTTCTCAGTCAAATCCAGTTTGATGGAGCCCGAAGACAAATCGGATATCGGACCAAGCGCGTGAGACTCGCCGATCATCCAGAGGAGTTCCGCGGCCTTTTCATCGAGCAGCTTGTTGCCTGATGACTTGATAATCTTGATGTTCGAAAGCGAACCGTCTTTCTCGATCTTGAACCCGGCCATCACCGTCAGGCTCGTGACGTCCACGTTGAGTGTTCCGGCCTGATAGAGCGAATAGACTTTAGCTACCATGTCTTTGATGGGAGCTTCGTTGACCTCGCCAAACTCCGACGCATTGACCTTTGGTTTCTCCTTCGCCGCTAACTCGGCCGCTTTCTGCTCGGCTTCCTTTCTTTCCTTCTCGGCCTTTTCCCGCTCGGCCTTTTCCCTTTCCTCACGCGCGGCGCGGTCGCGAGCGATCTGTTCCCGGCGCTTCTTGGCCCGCTCGCGAATCTCTTCAAGCGCAAGTGTCTTGTCGCTCTGCGGTGCTTTCAGCATCTGAGGCGGGTATTTCAGGTGAACCGTCAGGATTGAGGGATCGAACTTCCTATAATCCTTATCCACAACACGCACATTCCCGAAAGCCGCGTACAGCGCGAGATAAATCAAGTAAACGATCAAGGCCCCGTGAACAGCGGCCGACGCGGCCAGCGCCGGCACCAACCGCCGCCGCCACTTTCGGCCGATCTCGTCGGTCGACGCGGCGCCCGCTAGGAACTCAAGCGGGTGAGCGAATGTCGTTCCGATCTCGCTCGCGACTCTGAGTGGAAACCAGTCATGGATTGGGTCGGGAAGAAAAGCGGCTTGAAGGTACGCAGCGAATCCGCCGCCAAGCTCACCCGCCAGATCGCCAAACTCGCGCAATAGCCTGCTTGCCAGCGACGGATCGGGCATCAAGTGGAAAATGCGCTCCTCGGGGGACTGCGGCGACGGGATAGTTTCCTTTTCGCTCTTCATAACTGCCTCGACGCTTGGACGCATCTAGCGGCAATCTGATCTCAAGCTCGTTGGCCTACATTATACATTACGCTGGCGAGAAAGAAAAAAGTGCAAGCAAACGGCTCTCGACAACTGAAGGCTCAATTGTTCGAAAACATCTTGAAGAAGTCGTCCACTGAAGCGGGCGACACTCGAGCTGTTCCCAGGTTCTCTTCCACGTGCGAACGCTTGCTCATCCCGACAAGCGCGGTGGTGACCCCGGGCGTCGACCGAACGAATTGTATCGCTCGCTGAGCGTCAGTGCTGAGACCGGCCAACGCTTCGGCGACGAACGCCGGAAGGTTCTGGGTGAGTTTCGCTTGCAGGATCGACGCGCTGCACATCACCGTGATCCCCAGCCGGTCCGCAGCCATTAACGTCGACACCGGCTCGCCTTCGACGAGTTGTGTTGCTTCGGTTATCGCTTCGGGCATCCCAAGGTTGTAAGGCAACTGAATAACCCGAAAGCGATGCTCGTCGCCTCCGACCTCGCGCGCGAGCTTTACCAACTCCTCGAGCGACAGATAGCCGCGCGACCCGCTGGGCTGACGATAACCGTTCCAAGTCGCCGTTCCGTAAAGCGCGATTCGTCCGTCGGCGCAGGCCTTCTCCAGGAACTCGAACGCCGCCCTGATTCGCGTGTTGAACTCCTCTCGATTGACCGATTCAAGTTGAGTTTCGGGATTGTGAATGTAGTAAACATCGATCGAGTCCACACCGAGATTATTCAGGCTTCGCGACAGCTGGTCGTCAAGATAGGCAGGCGTCATGCAATGACTTCCGCCCGCGATGTCTTCGGCTCGAGCGATCCCCTTGTCGATCACGTTCGTCATCACCCACCCGCGCGCGTCACGCGGCGGTTCGTCATCGAACGGAAAGAACCCGCCCTTGGTCGCGAGAACGATCTCGTCCCGCGAGGCCGTGCTCGATTCGAAGGTCTGCTTGAGCGCGACGCCGATTGCCCGTTCGCTTCGCTGGAAGCGATAGTTGACTGCCGAGTCGATTACGTTGCAGCCGAGCTCGATCGCGCGGCGAATCGCCTCCTGATACGACTTGTCGGTCGCGTCGTCCCAATGTCCGAGATAGGTTCCCAACCCAATCGACGACATCGCCAGACCTTGTTGCTCGCGGAAGTGATCCGGCGCCGCAACGGCGTTCATCCGATCGGCATAGCGCTTTGTTCCTTCCGCAGTCGCGCCTTTGGTCTTCATTTTCATTCCCTTCTTTTGGCTCCGAGATGATAACCGAGCCCCGGTCGGGAGTCGAACGGATGCTGGGAATCGAGCGGCCGGACACCGCGAGTCATGGTAGAATCGCGACGATAAACAGGGGGTCTTTAGAATGAGCAGCGCGCTGACCGAACCCAAGACAGTTGCCACCTACGTGACACTCCGCATCAGCCCAGTACTCGACCTGACCGACGAGCAATTCTTCAAGCTGTGTCAGATCAACCGCAATCTTCGCCTTGAGCGGACGGCGGAAGGAGACCTTATCGTTATGCCACCAACCGGCGGAGAAACCGGAAATCGCAACACCTCGGTCACTGGTCAACTATACACATGGACCAGACAAGACGGTTCGGGAGCCTCGTTCGACTCATCAACCGGTTTCTCGTTGCCCAACGGTTCGGATCGTTCGCCCGACGCCGCCTGGATATCGCACGAGCGTCTCTCCCGTCTGACCGCCGAGCAGAAGAAGAAGTTCATCCCGCTTTGTCCGGACTTCGTCGTCGAGTTGCGATCACAATCCGACGACCTTGCTGAACTCCAAGCGAAGATGGAGGAGTACATAGCGAACGGCGCTCGATTGGGGTGGTTGATCGATCCGGAAGAACGGAGCGTGTTCGTCTATCGTCCCGGCGCCGCCGTTGAGGAACTTAAAAACATAACGCGAGGGTCCGGCGATCCGGAGTTGCCTGGGTTCACACTCGATCTCCGCGAGATCTGGGAGCCGAAGATCTAGCCAATCATCGTCTTCGCTTTCTCCACGACCTTCCTCTCGCTATCAAACGCAAGGATCTCGATCGCTTCATCAATCTCAACCCAACGCGCTTCATTTACTTCGTCGTCGTGATCCGCCACTTCGCCTGATTCATAACCCAGTAAATAGAAGTACACGAACTTGTGAAAGCGAACCTGCTGGGCCTTGTCGTGGTACCAGTATTCAGTCTTGTCAATCAAGCTGAGCAGTCTGGTATCGATGCCGGCTTCTTCGCGGACCTCGCGCAGGGCGGCAGTTTCAGTGGATTCGCCCTTGTCGACTATCCCCTTGGGCAGTTGCCAACGGTTACCCTCGCCGACCGAGATCAGCGCAACCTCGACTCGCCCTTCGATGTTGCGGAAGGCCACGCCGCCTGCGGAGATCTGGAGTTTGGTGGGAATCTTTGGCAATAGCGTGAAAAGCAAAACGGCGTCGCGCGAAACCTGCCCTCACATTCGAGCTACAAATCTCGCAGCGTAGAGGACAATTTAGAGAGAAACTGTTTCTGTTCGGACCTCGTCGTGACGCGAAAACGCTTCCATTCCCCGTCAACTTTCAAATCGGCAAACATCCCGGCCGCGTCTTCGTGAAAGTGAGCAAACCCGGCCGCTTTCCTGTAGAAGCTGCCCCTCTTCCGTTCGGTCAACGACTGATGGACACGGATCTTTACCAACAGGCCGTCAATTTTGTCGAGCGCAGCGTCCCCAGCGTGTTTCATATCCCACCATCGCCTGTCAGTCTGCAGCCGCCACAGTCGCAGCTTCCAACATCTTCGGCAGCGCATCTCGCCAGACCGATTCAACTTCGGCTACCGCTCGGTCGACGACACTCTCTCCGTTCACTTCAATCACAAACCGGTCGCCGCCCGTCTCACCTATCACCCTTGCCGGCACGCCTTGCTCTTCGGCGAGCGCGACGATCTGATCAACGTTGCTTTGAACCGCCGACACGACAATGCGAGAGGGCGTCTCGGAAAACAACAACGCGGCGGATGATAAATCGCCTGTAAGATCGACCTGGCACCCGATAGCCTCACGGCGATAACTCGAGAAGCAACTCTCAGCAAGCGCCACGCTCAATCCGCCGTCTGAACAGTCATGCGCGGATTCGATGAGCCCCGCCTGAATCGCCTTCAAACAAACTTCCTGCGCTCGCCGTTCGAAATCCAAATCAAGCTTCGGCACCCGGCCTTCGAGCTTCCCTTTCGTCGCAAGCTCGTACTCGCTCGCCCCAAGGTCATTACGCGTCTCGCCCAACAAGATGACCGCGCGCCCTTCCGACTTGAACCATTGAGTCGTCACGTGGCGTGAGTCTTCGATGACGCCGACCATCCCGATGACCGGACTGGGATGAATGCCACGTCCGTCGGTCTCGTTGTAAAAGCTCACGTTCCCGCCGGTGACGGGCGTGCCGAACGCGGCGCACGCTTCAGCCATTCCGTCGATCACTTCGCTGAACTGCCACATCACCTCCGGCCGCTCGGGCGAAGCGAAGTTCAAACAGTTGGTCAACGCGAGCGGACGCGCGCCGCTGACCGCAAGATTGCGGCAGGCTTCGGCGACTACAAGCTTGGCTCCCTCACGCGGATCGATCGCACAGTAGCGGGCATTCGAATCGAGCGTCATCGCCAGCAGCCGTCGCTTCTCCTTGATTCGAATCACCGCGGCGTCCGAACCCGGCAAGACAACCGTGTTTGTTCGCACCATGTGATCGTACTGCCGGTAGACCCACTCCTTGGACGCCACATTACCCGACGCGATGATCCTCAGGAAAGTAGCGTCCAGATCTTCGGCGGAATCCTCGATCTGCGCAACCTCGACCGGAGCCGGCGCTTCGGGACTCTTGGTTGGTCTAGTATAGACAGGCGCCGCGTCGGTCAACGCTGAGTTGGGAATGTCGGCAACGGTCTTGCCGTCTTTTTTCACTCGCAGGCGCCCGCCGGCAACCACCCGCCCGATCACCACCGCGTCAAGCTCCCACTTCTTGAAAATATCCAGCACTTCGCGTTCGCGTCCGGAGTCGGCGACAATCAGCATCCGCTCCTGGGATTCCGACAGCATCGTCTCGTAAGCCGTCATCCCGGTCTCGCGTTGAGGCACCAGATTAAGCTCCAACTCGATGCCGGTTCCGGCGCGCCCGCCCATCTCGCAAGACGAGCTGGTCAGCCCAGCCGCGCCCATGTCCTGGATGCCAACGATCGCTCCCGCGCGCATCGCCTCGAGACACGCTTCGAGCAACAGTTTCTCGAGGAAAGGGTCGCCCACTTGAACCGTCGGGCGTTTCGACTGGGCTTCTTCGCCAAACTCTTCTGAAGCCATCGTCGCGCCGTGAATTCCATCTCGCCCAGTCTTCGCGCCTACATAGATCACCGGGTTGCCAACGCCCGCCGCGCGTCCATAGAAGATCTGGTCGGCGCGCATGATTCCGAGCGTGAACGCATTGACCAGCGGATTGCGCGAGTAGCAGCCGGCGAAACGCACTTCGCCGCCAATCGTCGGCACACCGAACGCGTTGCCGTAGTCGCCTATGCCTTTCACGACACCGGCCGCGATCGACCGGTTGCGCGCTGCGGTTGCTTGCTCGTCTGCCGACGCATCCGGACCGGCGGTCAGCGGGCCGAAATGCAGCGAGTTCATCGCCGCAATCGGACGGGCTCCCATCGTGAACACGTCGCGTAAGATTCCACCCACGCCGGTAGCCGCGCCTTGATAAGGCTCGATAAACGACGGGTGATTGTGCGACTCGATCTTGAAAGCGGCAGCCAGCCCGCCGCCGATATCGACCACGCCGGCGTTTTCGCCCGGACCTTGAAGCACGCAATCGCCCTGAGTAGGCAGCCTGCGCAAATGAACGCGCGAGGACTTGTACGAGCAGTGCTCGGACCACATCACTGAAAAGATGCCGAGTTCGGTGAAGGTCGGCTTGCGGCCTAGAAGCTCGAGGATTCGATCGTATTCTTTTTCGGAGAGTCCGTGGCTTAGAATGAGTTCGGGAGTGATCGCGGGTTCATTCATAGTGGCGGCTACTTTCCGGAGCGAGGCGAGAAATGACTGAGGGGTATGCTAACGCGGACAAGAACCTTTATCAAGACACGTTGAAAAACTCGCGCTGAACCCTGATAATCCTCGCTCGATGCAGCCCTCCATTTCGCCGAAGACGCGCGCATGACAAGAACTCATCCCGAAAAAATACACACGCTCACAGGTGACATCCGGTTTCATAGCGACTTCCACTCGCGGTTTCTCGCACACGACCGCGATGTAATCGTCTACCTTCCGCCCGGCTACAAGAAAACCAGGATGAAGCGATACCCGGTGCTCTACCTTCACGACGGGCAGAACCTTTTCGATGGAGCAACGTCGTTTATAGCCGGCCGCGACTGGCAGGTGGATGAGACCGCCGAGCACTTGATCGAGGCCGGCGAGATCGAACCGCTGATCATAGTCGGAATCTATAACACCGGCTTTGACCGCGTAGATGAGTACACGCCGACGCCGGACGACCGCCTCAAGAAAGGCGGCAGCGCCGATCTCTACGGAAGGATGTTGGTGGAAGAACTGAAGCCGTTTATCGATGCGAGCTATCGCACTCTTGAGGATCGCCAGAACACGGGGCTCGGGGGTTCCTCGCTCGGCGGGCTTGTCTCGCTATATCTCGGCCTCAAGTACCCGCACGTGTTCAGCAAACTCGCGATCATCTCGCCGTCCGCCTGGTGGGACCATCGCATGATCATTCACAAGGTCGAGTCGCTGGCTGTTAAGCCTGAGCTTCGCATCTGGCTGGACATCGGCACCGCGGAAGGCGAAGCGGTGAAGGCTCTTCCCCCGCTCCGTGATGCGCTCTTGGATAAGGGGTGGAAACTTGACGAAGATCTCAAGTACTTCGAAGCGACGGACGCGGTGCATGACGAGCTGGCGTGGGCCGCGCGAGTCGACCCGGTCTTGCATTTCCTTTTTCCCAAGAGGAAGAGAAAGAAGCGCCGGTGGCTAGGAAGCTTTCGCTAACTCGGCAAGCGTGTCGGCCAGCGAATAGAAGATGATCCGCCCGTCGTTGCTGCCCAAGAGTGCCTCGCTTGCGCGCTCGGGGTGAGGCATCAATCCCAACACATTCCGCTCTCGGTTGCAGATGCCAGCGATGTCGTCGAGCGAGCCGTTCGGGTTCGAAGCTTCATCCAGCCCGCCGGCCTCGCTGCTATACCGGAATACGATCCGGTTCTCGCGTTGAAGCTCGCGCAACGTCTCGGCGTTGCAGAAATAATTTCCGTCGCCGTGCGCGATCGGAACCGACAACACCTGGCCGCGCTGGCAGCGATTGGTGAACGGCGTATCAACGGCTTCGACGCGCATGTTCACGTGTTCGCATATGAACTTCAGGTGCTTGTTTCGAAGCAGTGCGCCCGGCAGCAGCCCGGCTTCGCAGAGAATCTGAAACCCGTTGCAGATCCCTATCACCAACCCGCCTTTTGAAGCGAACTCCTTGACCGCGCCCATCACGGGACTAAACCGCGCAATTGCTCCGGTCCTCAAGTAGTCACCGTATGAAAACCCGCCGGGCAGGATGACCGCGTCGCAGTCGCCGACCGAATTCTGCCGGTGCCAGATAAAGTCGACGGGCTGGCCAATGACTTTGCTTATGACGTGATAGGTGTCGTGATCGCAGTTTGAACCGGGAAACATCACTACGCCGAATTTCATGCGTATCCGATCCTTTCCGTGAGAAGGGGGCTATCGAGCTCGGGGCCTGCGTAAGCGGCATTATCGCACGATCAGGATTCGGAATCTAGTTCGACGCGGTACTCTTCGATGACCGGGTTGGCTAAAACCTCGTTAGCCATTCGCTCAATGGTGGCGCGCGCTTCAGCCGCGGACACGCCGTCAGCGAGGGTAACTTCGAAGTACTTACCCTGGCGGACGTCCTGAATCCCGCTATAGCCGATGGTCTCGACGGCGTGATGTATGGCTTTGCCCTGAGGATCGAGCACGGATGGTTTGAGCGTGACGTAGATTCTGGCTTTCATGGTTTGTCTGAAACCACAGATGAACAAAGATAAACACAGATTGTTTTCGGGCAGGCGCGTGGTTCGTGCAAAAGGCCCCGTGTATCAGTGTTCATCAGTGTTCATCTTTGGTTGCTATCCTCATCCGAACACCCTATCGAAAATCTTGTCAACGTTTCGAAGCTGTTTGCTTACATCGAACACAACATCAAGCTCTTCGCGCGAAAGCCGTTCGGTGATGCTCTTCGTCTTCATCACAAGGTCGCGGAAGTGTGCGCCGGCGTCCCAAACTCGCATCGCCAGCGGCTGAACTATCGCGTACGCGTCCTCTCGCGTCACCCCCTTGCGAGTCAGCTCAAGCAGCAACTGTCCGCTTGCGGTTATTCCACCTAACGCGTCCAGGTTCGAGCGCATTCGAGCCGGATAGACTACCAGCCCGTCAATCAACCATTCAGTCTTGCTGATCAAGTAGTCGGCGAGTATGCACGAGTCGGGTAGGATTATCCGCTCGACCGACGAGTGCGAGATGTCACGCTCGTGCCACAGCGCGTTGTTCTCAAGAGCGGCTTGCGCGTTGGCGCGCACGACACGGGCGAGGCCGCAGATCTGTTCCGACGTGACCGGATTGCGCTTGTGCGGCATCGCCGACGAGCCTTTTTGTCCCGGTGAGAAGGGTTCTTCTGCTTCGCGCACTTCGGTGCGCTGAAGGTGGCGGACTTCGAGCGCGATCTTCTCGAGCGACGACGCAACTATCGCAAGCGTCGAAAGAAACTCGGCGTGCCGGTCGCGCTGGATGATCTGCGTCGATATCGCCGCGGGCTTCAAAGCGAGCTTCGCGCAAACTCGCTCTTCGACTTCGGGATCGAGATGGGCGAAGGTCCCCACGGCCCCCGAGATCTTGCCGTAGCTGATCACTTCGCGCGCGCGCCCCAGCCGTTCTTTGTTGCGCTCGTTCTCCGAGTAGTACAACGCCAGCACAAGCCCAAACGTCGTCGGCTCGGCATGCACTCCGTGAGTTCGGCCGATCATGACAGTGTGCTTGTGCTCGAGCGCGCGACGGCGCAGCACTTGTCCGAGCCGGTCCAGGTCTTCTTGCAGCAGCGTCGCCGCATCGCGCATCAGCAGCGCGTTTGCAGTATCGACAACGTCCGACGAGGTCAGCCCGTAGTGAACGAATCGCGACTCGGGCCCAATGCTCTCCGCAAGCGCCGTCGTGAATGCGATCACGTCGTGCCGGGTGGTGCGTTCGATCTCGTTGATGCGCTCGACCGAGAACCTGGCTTTCTTCTTGATGACCTCGACCGCCTCGGCAGGGATTACGCCCATTGCGGCGTGGACTTCGCAAACGGCTATCTCGACGTCGAGCCACTTTTGAAATCTATTCTCGTCTGTCCAAATCGCGCCCATCTCTGGCCGCGTGTATCGTTCAATCATAGCGGGAGATTCAACCACAAAGGCACTAAGCCACAAAGGGTATTCATAGTACCACCCGTTTGATGCCATCCTTGATTAGCGGCACGTTGAAGTTGATGAGAAGGCCGAGTCGCTGACCAGTGAGCTTAAGGTATGTTAAGAGTTGCGCTTCAAAGACAGGCTCCATTCTGATTACAGCCTTCAATTCTAGGATCAGTCCGCCCTCGACGAGGAGATCAATGCGCAAGCCCGCGTCCAGCTGAAGCCCTTCGTATACGATCGGGATCCTCACCTCATTTTCGACCTTCAAGCCTCGTCGCCGCAGCTCGTGAGCAAGGCATACTCTATAAACAGACTCGAGCAACCCGGGGCCCAACGCCGAATGGACTCTGAAGGCGCAATCTACCGTCTGCCTCGCCACCCGCTCAATCTCGGCAGGCACGGGTTCGAACAGCTTTGTCTTAGTGTCTTTGTGCCTTTGTGGTTGGTTCTCCGTCATAACTCAAACCACTCACTCGCGCGATCGGGAGGCGCGATCCTCAGCCGCTCTTCAGCTCGCCTGAAAAAGAGCGACCCGTGCGCCTCAAGCGCTTGAAGCGCCGACAGCCGCGCAAGCTCGGGATGATTGCACTGACGCGACAAATGCGCCAGCACCAGGTATTCCGCCCCACCGTCAAAGTCGTCGCGAATCCACCTCGAAGTCTCGTCGTTCGACAGATGGCCGGTGTTGCTTGCAATCCTCTGCTTCAGGGACCACGGGTAAGGACCAACCTTCAACATGTCTCGGTCGTGGTTCGATTCGATCATCACCAGGTTCGATCCGCGCAGCCGTTCGGCTACGAGCTGAGTGATGTAGCCGAGGTCGGTCACGACGCCGATCTTGACGCCTTCCGATTCAACCGTGAGCGCAAAGGTGTCCACGCCGTCGTGAGGGATGTTGAACGGGTGGAAGTTCAGCGAACCGATCTGAAACGGCTCGCTCGACGTGATGGTCTGGCCCCAGGTGATGCCTTCGCCTCCGCCCGGGAAAGAGCACACAGCGCGAGTCGCTTCCGACATGAAGACCGGCGCGCCCGTGGTCATCGACAGGACGCGCGCGCCTTTCATGTGATCGGTGTGTTCGTGAGTGATTACGATGGCGCTAAGCTTTGAGGGGTCGACTCCGGCTGCGGTCATCCGGCGAGCGGTTTCTTTTGCGGAGAGCCCTGCATCGATAAGAACGCTTGTCGCGCCCGACTCAACGTAGAGCGCGTTGCCGGAGCTTCCGCTGCCAAGGATGATCAATCGCATCTCAACAGTGGTCAGTGGTCAGTTAGCCAAAGATGAACGCGGTTAACCACTGGCCACGGGCACTGACCACTAGGCCTTTCACACCGCGATTCGGTCGTGCTCAAGATCTAGCGAAAGTGACCCGAGCTGTCCCACGGCAGTGATGGCTAGATCGTCACTGCTGAATATCTGACCAGCCATTCGCTGAACGTCCTCGGCTGTCACCCGGTTGATCCGCGCAAGCATCTCGTCAAGCGTGAACTGCCGCCCAAAAAAGATCTCCTGCCGCGCGAGGTTGCTCATACGCGCCGACGTAGATTCAAGGCTGAGCATGATCGAAACCTTGAACTGGTCCTTCGCGCGTTGAAGCTCGGCTTCAGTGACCGGCTCGTTCTTAACCTTGCCGAACTCTTCCACGCTGAGCCTTATCACATCGGTGAGCTGATCCGGCGACGTAGCCGCGTAAACCGACAGGAACCCCGCATCGGTGTATGCGTTAACGCCCGAGAAGACCGCGTATGCAAGCCCGTGCTCTTCCCTGATCGTCTGGAACAGACGCGAGCTCATGCCGCCTCCGAGGATCACGTTCAACAAGTGGACGGCATAGCGGTCTGGCGAGGTCATCGGCGGACAACGAGTGCCAAGCACCAGATGGGCTTGCTCGAGGTCCTTGTCCAACACCACGCGGCGCATTGCGGGCGAGGGCGGCGACGCGCTCAACCCGGCGGGTCTGTCTATCATCCCGCCAAGATAGCGCCCGACCATATCAACAAAGCGGTCGTGTTCGATGTTGCCGGCTCCGGAGACTACGAGGTTTCTCGGAGTGTAGACGTTCGAGAAATACTCTGCTACTCGTTCGTGATTGAAAGTCGCAAGCGTGTCGACTGTCCCCAGAATCGATCGGCCCAGCGGATGATCCGGCCAGAAGTTCGAGACGAAGACCTCCTGCACCAGATCGTCCGGCGTGTCTTCGACCATCTTGATTTCTTCGGTCACGACGTTACGTTCGCGGTCCAGTTCTTCTTCGGCGAACAGCGGATTGGTCACGAGGTCTGCAATCAAGTCGAACGATCGGGCAAGATGCTCGTCCAGCACCCTGACATAGTAGGCAGCGACTTCGCGGCTGGTGAACGCGTCTACGTGGCCGCCTATTGCGTCACTCTCGACGGCGATCTCTCGCGATGTGCGGTTGCGCGTGCCCTTGAACAAGGTGTGTTCGATAAAGTGAGAAATACCGTTTAGCGAAGCCTGCTCGTGGCGCGAACCGGAGCGCACCCAAATGCCGACCGAGGCCGAGCGCACATGGTTCATTTGTTCTGAGATTATCGTGAGACCGTTGTCGAGGACCGTCTGCTGGATGGGACTAACTTGATGCATTATGTTTCTACTCTTCTCAACCGTGAATGCGGATGCTATCACACGGTTCTCCGGCGGCGCAAAAGCGAATGCCGTTTCGGATTTTAGATTTTGGATTTTGGATTCGCGTTCGCTGAGCGCGAATTGGTCCAAGGCGCGCCGGCTCAAGCCAAGGATCCAGGACCTCAATTGATTACCCGCCTCATTCCAAAATCTAAAATCTAAAATCCAAAATCCTTTGACCCCGCTGTATTGCTCAACTAGAATGAACTTCGCTTAACGGGGCGTAGCACAGCCAGGTAGTGCGCTCGGTTTGGGACCGAGAGGTCGTTGGTTCGAATCCAATCGCCCCGACCATTGTTTAGCTGTAAGCAAAGAGTGGCGAGTGATCAGCGGTTAAGCTGGTCACTTGTCACTCTTCTCTAGTCACGGTATTTCATTGTGCGCCCGTAGCTCAGAGGATAGAGCATCTGCCTTCTAAGCAGAGGGTCGCAGGTTCGAGTCCTGCCGGGCGTACCTCTCAATCAATCAAAACGGCTAATCCAAGGTCAACAGCCCCCCTCCACGTTATTAGGAGAACTCTCCGAAGCAGAACTCTCCGAGGTAGTGTCTGGATAGCTGGTTCGGGTCATCCGCCCCATCGAGTCGTACTCCAAGCTCATCTGCCGGCCCAGTTGATCGATGCTGGTCACCTGCTGGCCGATCGAGTTGTAGATGACTTGCGTCGTGTCCCGTCCGGATTGATCGTCTTCTTCAACCGGTTCTGGTTGTCGTATTCAAACGTCGTCGTCTGTGTCTCAGTCGCGCCAGTCGCCAAAGTCCGCGTGGTCGTCTGGCTCACGCGATTGCCGTTTGCGTCGTAGCCGAACGTCGTCACGTGATTCAGCGCGTCGGTCTCGCTCGCGATGTTGCCGTTCCCGTCGTAGCCGTATCGCGTGACTCGGCCAAGCGCGTCGGTCATCGTGTCCCGCAACCCGTTCGACAGGTACGTAAACGATGTCGTGTTCCCAAGCGCATCCGTCGTCGATTGCAGATTGCCTTTGAAGTCGTACACGTTTGTCGTGACCGCGAGCTTCGGGTCGGTAACGGTCAGCACCTGGCGCAGGTCGTTGTACGTGTACCGCGTGACGTTGCCGAGAGGGTCGGTCTGCGAAGCCAGATTATCTTTGGCGTCGTAGGTGAAGGTCGTCGTCTTGCCGATCGCGTTGGTCTCAGTCAGTTTGTTGTCGTGATCGTCGTAGGTGTAAGCGGTCTCGTGTCCCTGCGCGTCGGTCAGCCTCAGCACATTCCCGTTTACGTCATACTCGTAGGTAGTCGAGTGCCCGAGGCGATCGGTTACCTGTTCGTGATTCGCCGCGAGGTTGTGCGAGTAGACGATCATCCAGCAAAGTTTCGACGCCCCTCACGTACCGCGCTCCTTCCGAAGGCGGAGAGGGTTTCGATCGAAACCCTCCCCAGCACTTGATTGAAGCGGGTGCCTACGAAGACTTGCTTAACTGGCTAGTGATAAGGTCTCGCATTGCAACGCGCGCGAAGAGGTTCGCCCAGTGGTTCCTGCTCTTCCCAATCGCGTTCGGGTTGCGACCGAGTTCATCACTTGCTTGCTTGGTCATCTTAAGGAGTTCCAATGCGGACTGATCCCAGAGTGCGCGGACCGCTTTGAAGCCCCCTCTCCAAACGAACTTCTTGCTCTTCTTGTCCTCCTCAACCATCCAGCGAAATGCTGCCAGAATTGGATAGAGCGCACCGCTCATCAGTCTATTGTCAACCGTCTGACCACTAAAGAACATCACAAAGCCGCGCTTGCTTTTTTCAACGAAGGCGAGCGCACCAAATAGACCTCCATCTTCGTTCCACTTCATCCGTGCCTCGGCACTTATGATGTCATGCAACAGAAGGATGTCTTTGACGATTGGTGACAGTCTCTTGAACGATTCGGGGTCGTCTTCAAACAGCTTCAGGGCGGACGACTTTTTTTCATAAGCCATAACAGGCTGCGTATCACTTACGTTGTTAGGAAACCGCTCGACATTGAAGCAGGTCAAGAGACTAACCAGATCGCGCCCATCGAACTCACTCTGCTCGTTCTCTCTCCACGCGATGTGTTTCGCGTAGGGCTCTCCCGCAATAATCTTTTTGAGCCAGTCGAAGTCTCCGCTCAAGTTGTCTAGGCTCATATCCTGGACTTGAACGGACGTGTTAAGGCCCCCAGCTATATCGGGAATCATCGCTGGCTCCACATTAGTTAACACTTCGAACTTCACGTACTGCTCTTCCGGCAGTTCGTTGCCGGTCTGTTCTCGCATAATAAGCTCGTAGGTGTGTCCACCATCAACGATGCCATGCCCGTCCTCAAGGGTGACCAAATACTCAGAGTGTGCTTTGTCAGGCCGCTTCTGAACACTCGCGGCGACAAGCGTAATCCCCTTGTGTTTAAGGTGGAACATTCCATCATCTGTCACCAGACTCTCGCGGACTTCCTTGTAGACAGTTCGGCGAATGTTTGGGACACGCGCATTCGGGTCCATTGGTAGACCAGCCGGTACTTTGCTCACGGGCACAAACAAGAAGTGCCTCTCCATGCCAAGCTGGTTGTTGAATACTGGGTCTGGGACTCGTCGTGCGAAACGTGCGGGGAACAAAAAGGCATTGTTCTTCATAACTCTCCTTGATGGTGCCGTCCAGCACCTCGTTACGAGTTAACATCGAACTGTGTGCCCATCCGGGCACCAGCTTGGGCAACGTTATCATCTAGGCGCAGTTTCAACAAGGACAATATTAGCAGGACAATACAAGCAATATTTCAGCCTGTGCCGAATGGTTGGCTAGGTCAGAGACCGGCAAGCCGTCGTTTCGCTTGCGGCGCCGCTTAACGTGACGGTGTTGGTCGGAAGCGTGATTGTCTTGTAATGACCGGCACTTAAGCGAAACGGGAAGCCACGAGAAACCCAAGTCCTATTGCGACTGCGTCCTCTACAAGGCCGACTGAGAAATCGGGGACTTTTAAGGCTCTCACCAAAAGCGCCCGAACCCTATTCCCAGCATAAGCCCCTGCGACCGCGGCTGCTGCACCGAGCAATGCCCCAAGCAACGCGGATAGGCCACCCGCTTCGGCGAGTAATGCGGCCGAGAATCCGCCGAGAACAATTCGTGCTATGAGAGGCCAAACCGTCAGTCGGCTGGGCGTCTTGGGAACTTTGTCGATTACCATCTCGACGATCGCAACACCGGTAATGAAAAAGACGAACGGCCTTGATAGAGTTGGTTCGAGCAATAAGGCGGAGAACGCGCCAGCTTCTCTTAGCCAACCCCAGTAAGCTGCCCAGGCGAGCACCATCGGCGGGATCCCCGAACGTAAGCCAGCGATAGCTCCAATAGCTAGTACGAGGATGAGAACTAAGCCTGCGTTCATAGTAGTACCCGGGAGTGTGCCCTTAGAGTCGTAGCGTCAGTCTTCAGGGCTCTGGTCCCGACGGAACGGACGACGATTCGATAGCGCCCTCAGCCGTCTGCCGCTTTTATGATCTTTGCAATTTCGTGGTTGTTACGTTGAAGGGCGTACTCTTCGGCTGACTTGCCCTCGTTGCTCACGGCTCCTGCATTAGCGCCTCCATCAAGCAGCAGGTGAACCATTTGCGAGTTGCCGCCGATCGCCGCCCGCATTAGCGGAGTAATGCCGTTCAGACTAGGTGCGTTAACATCCGCTCCGCGTTCCAGCAGAGCGGTTACAGTGCGAACGTAGTTTGGCGCCAGAAACTCCGTCGAGGAATCAGACAACGGCAAGAGCAGCGCTTCCATGAGCGGAGTTTCTCCGTTAGCGGCCCTGGCGTTCGGGTCTGCACCGCCGTCAAGCAGCGCTTGCACGGACGCATAACCAAACGGCCCTGCCGCGGCCCGATGCAGCGCAGTACGTCCATCGGAGCCCCGTAGGCCGACCTTTGCTCCCCGCGCCAACAAGACGTGCACTGCAGCCGCTTTGCCGGCGTAAGCCGACTCCATCAACGCTGTTACGCCAGAGTCAGATTTGGCGTCCGGGTCCATTCCCGCGATGAGGAAAAGCTCCACCACCCTCGTGTTACCACTCCGGGCACTCTCGAGAAAAGTCCTCGTGTCATAGTTCAGCCCAAGTTTCTTTAGCTCAACTTGTGCCGCTTCCGGGTCGCGAGGGATTTCAAATCGGCTACAGCCGTGGAAGGACACGATTACAGCCAGCCAACACGCGAACACTCTGACAACGTGTGCGCCGCAAGCCGCGTGATACCACCTTCGCTTTTCGCATTGTTCAGGACCGGACATAAACAACAATCTGGCCGTTAAAGCAACCCATCAAGAATTCGCTGTCTTCTCTATCCGTCGCGCCGCTATATCGGGGGCCGTCGTTCTTAGTCTCCTTGAAGTCCCGTTGGCACGCTATTGCCGCGCACCCTTGGCGCGCGGCAAACACCTTCCCGAAAGGCGTCAAAAAAAGCAAGAACACCTGTCGTTGTACGCCTTGTTGCATTTAGCCACTCCGAACTGAACGCACTCTATGAATTTCGTTACGGTTTCGGCTATTTTCTCATGCGCTTCCGCGTTTTGTTCCACCAAACAGATATTGACACAGATGGAGTACCTGATCGGGTTGTCGATAGTCGCGAGACACAACCCGGCGCACTTCAAAGCGATCTTTATTCCGCCAGCCCAGCCCCCTATTTCCTTAAGTCTCTTTTTGTAGCTGGCAAAGCAGTTATCCCAAGTTTTGGCGCAACAGGGGCCGCAACCGGCCCCGTCGGGATCGCCGGTCTGACGATCGGGTTTGGTGTATCCGATAACCGGGCCGGGGTCGATCTGCGCAAGTGGAGGGCCATCACAAGTAACTCTTGCCCGAACATTGCCAGTTTCATCATCATACTGAGCGCAGGAAGTGCACGACCTGCCACCCGGGTCTGGATAAGTTGTGCATCCTATCAATATCCAGTTCAGGCCCAGCGGATCGGTCCGGTTTACTGAATCGTTCCCTACGTAAGAGTAAGGGTTAGCATTCTGAGGACTATTACTGGAACAACCACGGCCACTCGGATCGGTCTGCATGAATCGTGCGACAGCCGGCCCGTACTGCCTGTTCACGGCATAATCCGTCCCGCTCTCGGCGTCCCGCTCATACCCGGTTAGATGCTGCTTCTGCTGCGTGCCGCTCTCGGCAAAGTCTTCGCCAAACGGCAAATGCCCTTGCCGGCCCACAACCGCGCCGATCTCACTCAGCGCCAATCTGACGCTAAGACGGTCGCTCAAAAACATCTGAATAGTGCCGCTGCCCTTCCTGAATAATCTCTCTCCCACGTACCAATATGAAGCCAGAACCGCACCGGTGCTGCCGTTGTACTCGGCTAGCACCTTGCCGCCTTGCCAGATGTAATGCGTCACCGCTGTCCCGACCTTCTTCTTGTAACGGCGGTTCTGTTGGTCATAGCCATATGTGGCCGCGGTGCCATCCATGCCCGCCAGCCGACTCGCTGAATCATAGGTGTAGCTATGCACTCCGTCGCTGGTCACGTTCCCGGCCGCATCATAGGTGTAGTTGAGTGTCGTTGAAGGGTCGGTTACGCTCGTAATGCGATTCGTTGGCACGCCGCCCGTTTGTTGCAACGTGATGGCCTGAATCTGGGTCCCGCCGCTGGTAGCATTCCACACGCCGGTACGGTTGCCCCAGCGATCATGAGCGAACCGTCGCTGCGCGCTGGTGCCGTTGCTCGTCTGATTCGAGGTCACCAATCGGGCATCGTTGTCATAGGTGTAGCTTGCGCTCTCGGTAACCCCGCCGATTGTGCCCGAAACCGACATCAACTGATCGGCGTTGCCGGCCGTAGACCCTGCTCCCATCTGCCCTGAGGACGCCTGATAGCTGTATGTGAGGCTTAAGTTGGTCCCGCCCGGCGGTGGCGGCAGCGGGCAACTAGGAAAGCAAGCGCCCTGGGTGTTCGTAGTCGTCGCTGTCTGGCTCGTCAACTGGAGGCGGCTCGGGTCATGACCAAACGTTTCCACCGTCACGCTGCTCACCAGAGCTCCGGCGTTGAGCCCAGACGTGAACAACGTGTCTCCAGTCAACTGTCCGGCCTCGTTATACGTGGGATTGTAGAACCTAGCCGAACCCGCGGAGTCCTTTATGGCGCTCAAGCGTCCTGTCGAGTCGTAGTCATAGTACATATGCCGCATCTGCTTCGGCTGGCCTACCTCGTTATACTGATTGTCGGTCGTGTAGGTGCGGGTGCCTATGTTGAAGACAGAACTCGCAACACGATAGTTGCTGTCGAACGTGTAGCGCTCCTGGTAGTCGCTGCCGACATTCACTCGCACAAGCTTTCCGTTGGCGGTCGTACCGTAGGTCGAGTCCGCGTCATAAGTAAAGGTCACGGTCAGGGCGGTGGTTACCCCGCTCACGGTGTTGTAGCTCACCTGTGTCAATCGGTTAAGCGTGTCATAGGAATTAGTCCCCACGACGCCCCGCGCGTCAGTGCGCGTCGCAACCGCGTTGAAGTCGGTGTAGGTGTATTTGCACGTCCAAAAAGTTCCGCTGCCGTCGTTGATCGAAGCTGTTTGTTCCGGAATCCTCTCGTAGAGCAGCCGCGAACGCGCGTCGTACTTGTAGCTCCGCAATTGATTTCCCTGGTTCATCTCGGTACGGTTGCCAACCGCGTCGTAGGTGTTGGTCGTTGACAGTGTAAGCGCTCCGGTTCCATCCTGCTCGTTGACCGTCACCAATTGACCGAGTCCGTCCTTCACCTGTTGCAACTTGCGATTCACCTGATCAGTGACGGTGACGACGTTGCCGTTGTAGCTGGTCTGAACGGTTTGGCTGTCGGGCAAGGTAACCGTCGTTGCCCGCCCTAGCACATCGTAGCTGGTGGCGGTCGAATAGGACGGTGTGCCGCCCGCTGTGAATGGATTGGTGACGCTCACCGCGTATCCCATGTTGTCGTAGCTCCTGTTCACCTGTGAGCCATACTGGTCAACCGTCTGTATTTGCCTGCCCCAGCCGTCAGCCGTCGTCGTCTTAACGAGTGTCTTCGTCGTGCCGCCATCGTCGTAGGTGGCGCTAGCTGATACGGACAACGTGCTTTCGTTATAGCTGGCAGTCATGGTGACACCCGTCGGAAGATCGGTCTGTGTCGGGCGCAGGGCCGCGTCTCGCGCCGAGATGGTGGTGGTCTGGCTGTTCGGGTCCATCACGCTCATCTGCAATGAGGTGTTGAAATCCGATCCATACGTTGTAGTCAGCGTCGTTCCTGGCGGATCGCCTCTTACGATCGTTACGGGGACAAGAAATCCATTCGTATCGTCGGTATTCATCGTCTGCTCGCTGCAGCACGACAACTGCTCCTTGACCACGTTGCCGAAGATATCGATCTTTCGCAGGTGGGTGATCGTCGACGGCGCCGTAAGATCGGTATACTCGGTGGAGCCGGTGCTGTTGCCTCGCACCGTCCAGCTAGTGTCATAGTTGGACAAGTGGCCCACTGAATAGGTTGTACCGCCGTAGTTCTCCATTCCGCCCATCGCGGCGTAGTCGTCATACGTATAAGTCGTCTTCGCCACAAGCACGTCATTGGCGTCGTTCGTGTCCAATTGAGCGTCGTACAAGTCGTTCTCGACGACCAGATTCCGCAGGTATGCGTTCACATAGCTCGTGTCGGTCTTGTAGACATTGCGCGTGCGCCGCCGCACAACCCATGAGCCGCTCTGCTTGAACCCGTACTCTCTTGTGTTGGTGACATTGCCATAGCTGTCGTAATCATAGTCCTCCTTCGTCTGGTTGGCCGTCGGCGTGGCATCATCATAGGCGACAACATTGGCTACCTGTGGCTGTCCGCCGCCATCCGTCGAGTAGCTGATCACCGATTTGGACATGGAAGTGCCTCCGCCGGTCTTCAATTCCAACTGCGTCAGCAATCCGAAATCCGTTCCGGTTACATTCGAGCGCGTCAGCGTCACCGTCGAAGCATCCGGGCTGGTGACCGTAAAGCTCTTGGTGGTCAAACCCCCATTGGCCGTGAAGCTGGTCGTTGCCGTGCCTCCGGAAGTCGCCGCAGGGTATTGCGTCCACTGGCTGAAGCTCGGCGCGTCTGTAAGCGATGACCCAGTCGCCGGGTAGTTGAAACTTACGTAGGCCTTCTCGTTGCCGTCACTGATGACTCCGGTGCCGCTGGTATAGGTCATGTCCTTGCGCAGCGACACAGTGCTGATCATCCCATAAGCTGAATAGGTAAACTTGTACCCGGTGTTGGTCGCCGGCATGTAAACGTGGCTCAACTGGACCACGGAGTTGCCAGACGGCACGTTCTCAACCGTTAGCCCGCTAAAGCTCGTCGAGACGCTTGAGGTCACTAAATAATCGAAGCGAGCAATGGTCGTCGTCACAGGGGTCCCCGCCGTGCCGCCATAACCCGGCACGTCTATCGAGACCAGATTATTGCAGGTGTCGTAATTGAACTGGATCACCCGTCCCAGCGTGTCGGTGATCGTGTCAATCGCCTGCTTCCAAACGTAGGCTCCACCCGTGCCGCAAGTCGGCGCCGACTGCGACTTGTAAGCGATGGTAATGTAGTTGCCGTTTGGATTGAGCACCCGCGTCACCTGCAAACGGTTGTTGATCATCTGTACTGTTTTCTGCACGCCATTGTTGTAGTAGATAATCCCACCGTTTGTGGCCTTGCCGGTAAAAGTGATGTGTGAGCCGTCGTTGGTCTGGTAAGTCGTGGACGTACCACCCGGTCCGCTGCCGAGATAATGGCGCGTCCCGTCAGAGTCGATCAGCACGAGCTTGGTGTTCGACCCATCAGGATACGTGACGATGCGTCCTGGGGTTAAGTTGAAGCCGAGATACGGCCATGAGTTGACGGCGTTGAACGTTACCGCAGACCCGTGCCGCGACCAGATGCAGCTGTTGTAGTGCAGGGCAACGCTTTCGGACACGCCTCTACCTTGGAGACCGTAGAGCGGCACGGAGAGTTCAAAGTTGCTGCCCTCGGGTAGAACGCCCCCAATAGCAGACGAAGTCGACAAACGGTTGCGCGGTGAGCCGACCAGGTTGCGGGGCTCGGACCAGAGCTCATCATAAGGAAAATCGGCGCTGTCGCCGCCGCCAGACTGGGCGTGTGCCGTCGGCACAAGACGGTCGACAATAGAATCAAGCACGCTTCCACTGGGGGAGCCTGGGGTCGTGATAACAGTGTCTGGCCTCAATTGCTCTTGATCAATTTGCCACTCAAGGTCGGTTTGCACGGGCCGTTCGCTCGGTCTGATGAGGACTGGCACGCGCGCCGAGGCGTTCGGCGTCCTTGCACTCAACCACACCAACCCAGACCGCCCTAGAGTTGCCGTGCCGGAATTGTCGATCCGGAGCTTGTCGGCATCCGACGACGCCCACGAGAACTGCACGCCCTGAATAGTCAAACCGGCGGAGTTGGCGCCGACCGCCGAAAAGGTTATTTGTTCGCCAATGTAGCCGACGATTTTTGCGGGCGTAATGCTGATGCGACTGACGCCTGAAGTGCGGTCCGCAGTCGTTTCGCGTCGCTGCGGGACCGCCGAACGGCGGAAGACGCGCTTGACCCATGCGATCGCAACCGGCACTGGCGCGATCGTGTCTTTGGCAATCTGCATGGCGAGCGCCGACGCCGCGCTGAAGCCATAGCCCAGTGCCGGCATAATGAGCAGGCTCGACATAACCGTGAAGCAGATGATCCTTCTTCGGATGCCGGCGCGGAAAACTCGATGGCAGGATTGAAGTGCGTTGAAGGCGCGTTTTGACAACAGGCTGTGGGCAAGAGATTGCTTAGGGGGCATAGAGGGCATTGGACTCCCTTTCCGTAGTGGGACTGAGTTCGGCGTTGAACCCATCGCTACAACTCAAAGGCTCAAACTGAAGTGTATGTTACCTCCGCTGCCGCCGAGAATCTGTTCAATATTAGACAACTCTGAGAATAAACTGCACACTTTGTTTTTATTCTGATCGGCTTGCCTTGGCCTGCTATACGCAAAACGAACCACTGTAATGAGCGCACCACATCCTCGATGGCAACAACGGCTCCCTTACGCGAATCGTCATCACTTGAATGAAAAAACTTTTCGAGTCCTACAGGGCGAATCACATACACGCTGCCTCGTTGCCAGGAACCTGGATCTGAACCGGGGCAATAGAGGCGTGCTGCTCCGCGCACGATGCGGGGCCTTCATCGAAAACGCCAGTCATTCGCAGACACGAAGAGTCGGTCCTATCTATCATCTCGATGCAGATTGAGGCGAAGGTCGTCAGTCCCTGTGTACGAATTCCATCTCAGCCGTATCGGCTTAGTACAGGTTGGGACTCTCGATGATCCGATGAGACAATGCGGCCACCCGCTGGAACAACGACCTCGCAAACAAACCGTGAACAAGAGCTCTGGCTCGCGCCTTGCAGAAGTGCAGCCCCAAGGGGTCAGGCTGACCACGGAGTGCGATTCAGGGCTGGAGCTGACTATTTGGGAGAGAGGTCGCGCCTTGCTCAAGTAAGTCAACGCCGGCTCGAAACGAGATTGTCAACAATGCAGCCGACCCCTTTCATCGACTGGCAATAGGAGCAAGCGATCGTTTGGCAGTGGGTGGTGCCTGGTGGAAAGCGTTACTGAAAAATCGCCCCATGGCTCTGGGTAAATGCACCGCATCTTGACGCCCCTTTCTTTTGTGCTTACGCGGGCCGAAATGCTGGCTTAGCTTCCAAACAAAGAGCAGCCCCGCCGCCTCCTTTGCCGGCGACGATGCCGACCCAGGGTTGGCGATCGATGGTGACTGATGAGTAACTCCGCGTTGAGTTCCAAGGCCCGGCGCCTGCCGGGCATCGCAAGCTTCCTGGTCATTCTCATTGGCTGTCTCACGCTCGTGGGCTGGGTAGTTGACAGCGCGACTTTGAAAAGTGTGCTTCCCGGCTTGCGGCCAATGGTGCCAAGCGGCGCGTCCGCTTTCATACTTGGCGGCGCGGCGTTGTGGCTGTTGAGCGGGCCGGCGCCGCATAGGATCCGGGCGGGACTGGGTCGCGCGTTCGCGGTGCTTGTCGTGTTGATGGCGCTGACTGCGCTGGTCGAGCGGCTGCTCGGCCTGAACGCAATGATGGACTGGTGGCCCATTCAGGTCGAGGATGATCTCCGCATGCCCACGAGCACCGGGGTCAGTCTGGTGCTGGTCGGCGCGGCGCTGCTGATGCTGAACCTGGAGACTCGGCGGGGCGCGCGGCCGGCTGAGTTGCTGGCGCTGACCGCCATCATGATTGCGTTGCTCACGCTTCTTGGTTACAGCTACGGCGTGGTAGTCCTCTATCGAATCAACCCGCGTATGGCCATTCACAGCGCGTTTGCGCTTCTGCTGCTGGCGGGAGGCATCCTGAGCGTACGGCCGGACCGCGGGTTGATGGCGGTGGCGACAAGCTCCAGCGCGGGGGGATTTATGTTGCGGCGCCTGATACTGGCGGTCATCGGCGTTCCGTCGATCCTTGGCTGGTTGAACGTTGCGGGAACCGAGGCGGGCTTGTATGGCAGGGAGTTCGGCGTGGCGCTTTTGGTAGCGGCAAACATGGTCGTGTTCATGATCGTGATCTGGCGGAATGCCCAGTTGCTGCACGTTACGGATGTCGACCGGCAGAAGGCTCAGAGCGACCTGGTGAAATCATACGACGAACTGGAGTCGCGGGTTGAGGAACGAACGGCCGACTTGACCGCGGTGAATGAAGCGCTGACGAAGGAGATCGCCGAGCGCCAAAGGGTCGAAACCGAGTTGCGCCGCAGCCGAGAGGAACTGGCTGACTTCTTCGAGAATGCAACGGTCGGTCTGCACTGGGTCGGGCCAGCCGGCACAATTCTCCGCGCGAACAAGGCCGAGCTCGAAATGCTCGGCTACGCGCGCGAGGAGTATGTCGGACATCACCTTGCGGAGTTCCACGCGGACCCAGACGCGATCGAAGATATCCTCGAGCGGCTGAAGCGCGCCGAAACCCTTGTTGACTATCAAGCCAGCCTGCGGGCCAAAGACGGTTCGATCCGTAACGTGCTGATCAATTCTAATGTGCTGTGGGAGGATGACCGGTTCATCCACTCCCGGTGCTTTACCAACGACGTGACCGATCGCAAGCGCGCGGAAGAAGAACGCGAGCAGCTCCTGCTCCGCGAGCAGAGCTTGCGTGCGATGGCCGAGGAAGCCGAGATCCGCTATCACAACCTGGTTCACGGCCTGGACGCAATCGTCTGGGAAGCGGACGCCGCGACCTTCCAGTTTGAGTTTGTCAGCCGGCGAGCCGAAGCGATCCTGGGTTATCCAGTGGATCGATGGCTCAGGGAGCCGGACTTCTGGCTCAGCCTCATTCATCCGGATGATCGCGACGACGCAATGGAATTGTACCGAAGCGCGACCGCGACTGGCCGCGACCACGATTTCGAGTATCGAGCTTTGGCTGCCGACGGCCGAACCGTGTGGCTCCATGACAAGGTGTTCGTCGTCCGCGGGACTGATGGCAGCGCGCAACAACTCCGCGGATTGATGGTAGACATCACCGAGCGCAAACGCGCCGAGGAGGAACGCGAGCAGCTTCTGTCGCGCGAGAAAACGGCGCGCTCGGACGCGGAAGAAGCGGTGGAGGTCGTTCGCAGGCTGCAGACGCTCACTGATAGCGCGCTAACCCACCTCGCCCTGGAGGACTTGCTTGGTGAGATGCTGCACCGCATCCGGCAACTGTTGAGCGCCGATGCCGCTGCGATTCTTCTGGTCACCGAGGACGGCCAGTACCTGACCGGGCGCGCGGCTATCGGTCTCGAAGAGGAAGCCAGAGTTCGCGTGCCGATGGGACGCGGGGTCGCCGGACGCATCGCCGTGAGTTCTGCGCCGATGGTGATCGATGACCTCTCGACCGTCGAAGTGGTAAGCTCGATTCTGCGCAAGAACGCGAAATCGTTGATTGGTGTTCCCCTGATGATCGAGGAGCGAGTGACCGGTGTCATCCACGTCGACACGATGGAATTCCGAAGCTTCACCGAGGACGACTTGAAGCTGCTGCAACTGGCAGCCGACCGCGTGGCTGTCGCGATCGAGCATTCGCGTCTCTATGAAGCCGAGCAACAAGCGCGGCTCGAGGCCGAAGCCGCCAATCGCATGAAGGATGAATTCCTCGCCACCGTCTCGCACGAGTTGCGTTCGCCGCTCAACTCGATCCTGGGCTGGATAACTCTGTTGCGGGAAGGCAACCTCGATTCGGACGCCGCAACCCGAGCGATGGAAACCGTCGAGCGAAGCGCCCGCGCTCAGAACCGAATTATCAGCGACCTGCTCGACGTCTCACGGATCATAAGCGGCCAGCTTCGCCTGAATGTGCGCACGCTGGAACCGGCTGGGATCGTCGAGACCGCCATCGACGCGGTGCGCCCTGCTGCCGACGCAAAGTCGGTCCGGCTTCAAGTTCTGCTCGATCCCGACGCGGGCCCTATCGCGGGAGACTCCGACCGCTTACAACAAATCGTCTGGAACCTGGTCTCGAACGCCATAAAGTTCACGCCGAAGGGCGGAAGCGCACAGGTGAGGTTGGAGCGCGTCGCCTCGCATATCGAAATCACGGTCAGCGACACTGGAGAAGGAATAAGTCCTGAGTTCCTTCCGTTTATCTTCGATCGTTTTCGCCAGGCCGACAGCTCGAGCACGCGCAGGCAAGGTGGGTTAGGTCTGGGCCTGGCGATAGTCCGGCACCTGGTCGAGCTTCACGGCGGAACGGTACACGCGGAAAGCGAGGGCTTTGGAAGCGGATCAACTTTTGTGGTCAAACTGCCGCTGATGATCACCCTCGCGGGCGTTGCAGCCGAAGAGCGCACACATCCCGCCGCTGCGCTGGACAGGATCACGCTCGAACGTCCTCCTCAACTCATCGGCCTGCGCGTGCTGGTCGTGGATGACGAAGCCGGCGCTCGCGAACTGATTAGCGCGATTCTGGCGGAGTGCGAGGCCGACGTGAAAACCGTCGGCTCAGCAGCAGAGGCGCTTGCGGTTCTTGAGGACGGGTCGGACTGGTTACCGGAAGTGTTGATCTCGGATATCGAAATGACCGAGCTCGACGGGTACGAGTTGATGCGTCGAGTGCGAGCGCTGCCCGCCGAACGGGGCGGGCGAATTCCGGCGGTGGCTCTGACTGCGTACGCGCGAGTCGAAGACAGGATGAAGGCGCTTGCGGCGGGGTTTCAGATGCATGTGCCCAAGCCTGTGGAACCGGCCGAGCTGCTGACCGTGCTCGCGAGCGTGACTGGAAGGCTTGCAAAGAACACCGGGCCGCTTTCCCTGTCGTGACGCTCCTGCGAGAATAAACGCAGGAGATTTCGGTTCGACGCTGAAACGGGACAAATGGCGCAGATCAAGATCGTAAACGTGGACGACTACGACAGCAGCCGGGAGGCAACAAGCGAGCTTCTCAAGCAGCAAGGATTTGTTGTGTTCCAGGCCGCCACCGGAACCGAGGGATTGCGGCTGGTTGCGGAGGTGAAGCCCCAGCTCGTGCTGCTCGACGTGAAGCTGCCTGACATGAGCGGACACGAAGTCTGCCGCATTCTGAAGGCTGATCGCTCGACTGCGACAATTCCAGTGTTGCAAGTGTCGGGTTCGTATACGACTCGGCAGGACAGGGTGCGTGGTTTGGAGAGTGGGGCCGATGGGTACCTCGCAAAGCCAGTAGAACCGGATGAGCTTATCGCAACCATCAAAGCTCTCCTCCGGATGAGCGTGGCGGAGGAAGCGCGCCGCGAGACCGAAGCGCGTTACGAATTCCTCTTCGAGCGCAATTCGCTTCCAACCTGGATTATCGATCTCGAAAGCCTGGAGTTTCTGGCGGTCAACGAGGCCGCCATTCGAAGCTACGGCTACTCGCGAGAGGAGTTTCTGGCAATGACGGTCCGAGACATTCGGCCCCGCGAAGATGTGGCCGCGGTCGAGGAGTACATCTCGAAGATACCCGATGCCGCTCCAAACGCGGAGCAGTGGCGGCACAAGAAGAAAGACGGCACGATCATCGACGTCGAGATTATCTGGCAGGAACTTCTTTACCGGGACCGGCACGCGCTGCTTGTGCTGGCAAAGGACATCACTGAGCGAAAGCTCGCCAGGGAGGCGTTAAAAGAAAGCGAGGCGCGATTCCGAATGATGGCCGATACCGCTCCGGTGATGATCTGGGTATCCGGAACGGACAAGCTCTGCACGTTCTTCAACAAATCGTGGCTGGACTTTACGGGGCGTTCGCTGGAACAAGAAATAGGCAACGGGTGGGCGGACGGCATTCACAAGGACGACCACGAGAGTTGCTTGAACACATATGGCGCGGCCTTTGACTCTCGCGAGAGCTACAGCATCGAATACCGGCTTCGGAGGGACGATGGTGAGTACCGATGTGTGCTTGTTGAGGGCGTGCCCAGGTTCTCGAAGGGCGGTGCTTTCGAAGGTTATATCGGCTCGTGCATTGACATCACCGAGCGCAAGAATGCAGAAGCAGAACGCGACGAGTTGTTTGCCAGGGAGCAGGCGGCTCGCGAGGAAGCGCAGGCTGCCAACCGCGCCAAGGATTCCTTTCTGGCCATTGTTTCACACGAGCTTCGCGCGCCGCTCAACGCGATTCTTGGCTGGGCAAACATACTGCGCTCGGGCAAGGCCGATGAAGCGACGAGAAGTCATGCTGCCGAGACAATAGAACGCAGCGCCACAATCCAGCAGAAGCTCATCGAAGACCTGCTCGATAGCGCCCGGATAGCGAGAGGCCAGCTTCGAGTCGACGTTCAACCCGTTGACCTCAAAGCTGTGATTGAAGCCGCGATCGATGTGATGCATCCGGCTGCTGAAGCCAAAGAGATCGACGTGCATCAGACGCTCGGCTTCAAATCAGAGGTCATCACTGGCGATCCGGACCGCCTGCACCAGATCGTCTCGAACTTGCTCTCAAACGCGATCAAGTTCACCCCACGAGGCGGACGAGTGGTTGTGCGTCTGGAACGCGCCGATCCACACGCGCGAATTACGGTGAGCGACACGGGAAAGGGTATCAGCGCGGAGTATCTGCCGTACGTTTTCGAGCGGTTTCATCAACCAGACGGATCAAGCACCCGCCGCCATTCGGGTCTCGGGGTGGGCCTTTCACTGGTGCGCCAACTGGTGGAGTTGCACGGCGGGACGGTCTTGGCCGAAAGCGCGGGCGAGGGCTGCGGAGCCACGTTCACCGTCAACCTTCCGCTGCGCGCGGTTCGCCCCCACGCAATAGAGACGATACCGGCGGGCCTTGGAGGTGTGTCACTGACTGAAGGTTCCATGCTCGACGGAGTGTGGGCGCTGGTGGTTGATGACGAAATGGATGCCCGAGAGCTGGTCGCGACGCTGCTTCGTCAGTACGGCGCGACGGTGACTCCGGTAGCTTCTGCCGCGGAAGCTTTGGCGGTGTTGACCGCGGATGATCTGGATCGAATCCCGGACGTGCTGGTGTCCGACGTCAGCATGCCGGAGACCGACGGCTATGCGTTGATCGGCCAAGTGCGCGACCTGGCGCCGGAAAAGGGAGGGCGAATTCCGGCCGTGGCGCTGACGGCTTATGGCCGCGCGATTGATCGCATTCGCGCGCTATCAGCCGGTTTCCATATGCACATTCCCAAACCGGTTGAGCCGGCCGAGCTTGCAACGGTAGTCGCAAGCCTGACCGGCCGCGCGGGTAAGCATAGCGAGGCGCCGCACAGGATTTCAAATTCGTAAGTAGTTTATCGTCCGACGCCAGTTGAGGTTTAACAACTTATTAGGTGGCCTGTATGGGCGGCTCTCCGTGGCCACCCCTCTTGCCGCGCGAGATGGTTCCTAGCCCGAGAGGGCGGCCACGGAGGGCCGCCCATACAGGGGCAGAGAATACAAGGTTTCCCTATATGGCTAAAATAAGAGTCCTGATAATTGACGATGATCAATCAATGCTCGAGCTCGCGGAGTTTCATCTCCGGGCGCAGGGCTACGAAACAGCGCGGGCTCAGACCGGAGAGGAAGGGTTAAAGCTGGTAGAAACGTCCCGCTTCGACGTTGTGTTGACCGATTTGCTGCTTCCTGATCTTGACGGCATCGACGTCGTCAAGCGGCTCAAGGAACTATCGCCCGACAGCGAGATCATCATGGTTTCAGGCTTCGGATCGGTATCCAAAGCCGTCGAAGCTACAAAAGCGGGCGCCTTCTATTTTGTCGAGAAGCCGGTCGCGTTTGAAGAGCTGATGGTCTTGATCGAGAAGGCTGTCGAACGCCGCCAACAGGCTGAAGAGATCAAGGAACTGCGCGGCCGTCTGACCAGCCGGACCTCCTACTACGACATTATCGGCAACAGCAAAGCAATGCAGGATGTCTACGAGATCATCGATAGCGTCGCCGAATCCGACGCCAACGTTCTGATCCTCGGAGAATCGGGAACCGGGAAAGAATTGATCGCGAATGCCCTGCACTACAAGAGCATACGAGCCAAAAAACCCTTCGTTAAAATCAACTGTTCGGCTCTTCCGAAAGAGCTGATCGAGTCGGAGTTGTTCGGCCACACGAAGGGCGCCTTCACCGGCGCTACGATGGACAAGACCGGACTCATCAACCGAGCCGAAGGCGGGAGTCTCCTGCTGGACGAAATCGCCGAGATGCCGGTCGAGCTGCAACCCAAACTCCTGAGGGTGCTTCAGGAGCGCACTTACTATCGCCTGGGGAGTGAGAAGGCGCAGGAAGCAGATTTCCGACTGATATCCTCGACCAATCGAGACCCCCTCGAAGCCTTGCGCGACGGACGCTTGCGCGAAGATCTCTACTATCGGATCAATACGATTGAAATTCGCTTGCCTCCGTTGCGCGAACGCGTCGAGGACATCCAGCGTCTTGCGGAACACTTCCTGCGCGAGTTCGCAATGAAGTATCAGCGCTCGAGTGGCAGAATCTCACAGGAGTCTTATCAGCGATTGTTCGACTACTCCTGGCCCGGAAACGTGCGCGAGCTGCAAAGCGTGTTGGAGCGCGCCGTCCTGCTATGTAAAGGCGAAACCCTTAACATCGATATGTTGCCTTTAGGCCAGTCGGCCGCCGAAACAATGGCGGCAGCTAGTTCGATGGCTGCCCGAGCGGCTACGGTCAGCGTAGACGCGCCGGTGGAACGCAGCGAAAATGTAGCGACTTCGAACTCGGGCGAAGTGATGTTCGACGACATCGGCAGGCTGATCGTGGATCGAGTGCCGGATCCAAAAAATGGGGGGCTGCCTGTGGATGTATTCGGGCATATAGAGCGGGCAGTAGTATCAGCCGCGCTCATTCGCACCAGAGGAAATAAGCAAGCCGCAGCCAGTCTCTTGGGACTCTACCGGCCGCGGCTTTACAGCTTGATCAAAAAGCACAACGTGACTTCGCCGTGACGACGGGCGCCCATTGACTCAAAGCATGCTCTCTCGCGCTTTCGCTGCGCGAGCCGCTCCGATCGCGGTCTTTACATCCTTCTCCTCTTCGGGTGGCGGTAGCACGGCAGGCATACCTAGCGACTCAATCCACAACTCACGGCACCAACCCTTGCTGTGATAAATGTGCTCGTCTTCCTGATCTTCAACTTCTTCACAAGCTTCCTTCAACGCCTGGGCTTCAACCAAACAGTTTGCTGGTTTGGGTAGTGTCCTAGAGTTTGTGTTGCTCGTTTGTCGGCGAATCGACCAACCGCCAAGAGCGCCAAGATTCTCAACAGATTCTTGGTCTGACCTTGGCGTTCTTGGCGGCTTGGCGGTTTTCCAATCGAGCAACACACAAATAGGAACACTGCCCTTGTTTGATGGTCATTTGTTGTGCTTCTCTTTCTCAGTCTTCTCTCGAGACTCGATCTCCTCCAGCAACTGCTTGGCGTCAACGGCGAATCGACCAACCGCCAAGAGCGCCAAGATTCTCAACAGATTCTTGGTCTG
>JBBPIE010000035.1:20000-41908 GCA_038040485.1 Candidatus Onstottus arcticum | reverse complement strand
CTTTCTCAGTCTTCTCTCGAGACTCGATCTCCTCCAGCAACTGCTTGGCGTCAACATCTTTCTTTAGCTCATCATTGTCGGGTTTCTTCTCGACCTGTATGCCCAGATGATCTGCGATGGCGTCGGTCAGCGTTAGGAGCCGGGTGATCTCATGCTCGGATAAGAGGTTGATCTGCAAATCCAGATCCGCGCGCTTGTCTGCCATCTGGCCCGCGTGGTTCTGACTGATCAGCACGAACGTCGAGAGGAAGATTGCCTCCAGCGAGACAATCAGCGTCAGCAAGCTGAATGGAAAAGGATCGAACGGTGTCCCTCCCCCGAGCCAGCCGACGTTGAACAATATCCACAAGCCGAAACAGACTGCGTGGACGAACACGAACATCATGCTGCCGGAAAACATCGTGAGCGCGTCGGCAGCGCGTTCCTGGAGATTCTTCTCACGCTCTTTTTCCGCGCGCATCTTGATGATCGCGGAGATATTCCTTTGGACGAAGCCGGCCAGTTCCGGATTCTTATCGTTGACGGATTTATCCGAGTAGTCGGATCGATGTTGTGAACTCAACGTTATCTCCTAGCAGTGCACATAGCCGAGCAGCCAGAAGACGATGATGAAAATAATGATCGTCGATATGAATCCGCCGCCAAGCTTCCACGAGATCAGACCGGCAAGACAACCTCGCCCAGCACCTTCCATGTTTTGCTCCTCTTGAACGCTGCCACGAGGATCTATGGGTTCATGGCGCATTCCTCTGAGGTCCGCCGAGCCGCGTCATACTACCCCGGCTCAGCGAACCTGGTTATCAATTGACGACTTGTTACGGGATTGTTATCGCGAGCGTCTGCTCGAGACCGCTCGGACTGTGATCGTTGTTCGCAAGCATGACGACGATCTTGTGCTGCCCGGGGGTCAACTCGTGGAAACTGAGTTTTGTCGCCGTTGTCGCGATGACCGGTCCGTTATCGACTCGATAGTGAAGATGTCCCTCGCCCTTCGTCGGCCGTTTGTTGGTCAAGGCCGGATCAATCAGCTTGACTCCGGTCACCTCAACCTTCACCGTTGCGGTCTTCTCTTTGGCGTTCTCAGCGGGATCGACCAGCACGGCAGTCAACGTGCCCGGCTGGGGAAACGCGTTCCTTGCCGCCGGATTGCTCTCGTGAGATGTCGGCTCAGCGTGAGCAGCCACCGCAAGCGCTAACACGAGACTGAGCGAGATCATCAACGCGCATAACGTAAAGATCAACGCTCCGCTCCTCAGGCCCCTTCTTACAGTATGATTCGACATGGTAGTTCCTCCTCTGTTTGACCGTCGCAGACCAAAAACACTGCGCAGGCGGTTTAGTTCTCCCCTAATGGAATGGCAGCTCGTACTGGCTGCGGCTTGTTCACCGAATCGCACGTGCATATCAACAGCCCGCCCGCCGGTTCGGAGTTCTTTTCCGTATCGAACGCGACGAGCAACACCGCAACTTGTGCGCGGTACGCGAATCATATGCTGACTCGCGAGGGATTTCGGTCCAATACGGGACATTCGTGAAAAAGAAAGAGCACGTTGCAGCCCGACCACGGGGCAACGGATTCCTCCCTTGGACTCAGCCGTAAATAGAACCTGGCTGTTCTCTTCTTTTTTCACGATCGCTCCATCTTCTTACGGAACTACCCAAATCACGAGCGCCAAGATCGCGGCGGCAATCGTGGTGCCATGCGACATTTGGGAACGTGGGCGTCTGAGCAAAACAGCGCGTGTCTGCTTGGAATGCAGCGCTGTCTCGATTCACATCACTAACGTGGCTCGCCAGCCGTTGAGAATTCAGAATCAATACGAAACCAGCGTGAGCGCGAGGCTTGCGCGACGGGAACAGCCTTTGCCTAACAGGGCGAGTCAGGGCTCAGACGAATCGGAGTTATCGATCGCCTGACAACCAGTTCAAGAGAAAAAGAAGAACTGCAAATGATCACAATTATAGTAATCCTGTTGATCCTCATGTTGCTCGGCGCGGTGCCACGGTGGCCTCACAGCAAAAACTGGGGCTATGGCCCAAGCGGACTCCTCGGAGTAGTCCTCCTGGTGATCATCGTCCTCGCGCTCGTCGGCCGGCAGGGGCCTAACCGGCGAACAATCGATTCAATTCACAGGAGGTTAGCATGATCTCTCGAACACGAAACTCATCGAAGGCACACGACGCGCGGGTCCAAGGAGAACCTCCGCAACGCGGATCTAACTCAAACAACGATGCGGGCGCGGACCAGAGAGCGCGCAAGGACGCGTGGACCGACGGGTTCCTGACTTCAACCGGAGCGCAGATGCCGTTGTTTGTTCGGCCGGCAACCAGATTCAAACTTCCATAGCGGAGATCTGTCCGACCTCGAGTCTGCCAATCACTCGAAGCAGGGGACAAGCGAACATGCCACAGGGAGACAAAGGAAAACATACCGACGAGCAGAAGCGTCACGCGGAGCGCATCGCTGACAGCTACGAGCATCGAAGCGTTTCTGAAAGGAAGCAAACGGTCGCGCGCGGGCTACGGTCAACAAGGAGCCAGGCGGCGGCAAGAAGTCTGGCAACAGGCGCGGAAAGAAGAACCACTCGTTGGGGGAAAAGAGTGGAAGAAAGCGACGCCGGCACTAGCCTTGCCCGCCGTGAGGCGGTGTAAGACATTGGGACAACGGGTACGTTCTTTTTGAGTACAGCGTCGTAGCCGTTTGTTGACGTCCTATCATCCTTTAACGAAATCGCAGATGTTGTCGGTTGGAACGGAGGTTGCTCTTACCATTGTGAATCAAGAACTGGATTGAAAAACGGCTCTGAATGAGGAACGAGTCGCGAGGCTCGGCTGATCCGGATGAGTCGTCGGCTCAGACTGAACGCGGTCGAAGGAGAACATCATGCTTTGGACAGTCTTTCTTATTCTGTTGGTACTCTGGCTGCTCGGTCTTGTGAGCGGCTATGCCTTAGGTGGTTTCATTCACCTGCTTCTGGTTGTCGCAGCGGTGGTGCTGGTGTTCCAGTTGATGACCGGGCGTCGAGTAGTTTCATAAACCGAGACGCAACGACCTTCAACTCTCCAGGCGCTTCGAGCAAAGGGTAAGGGGGATAGGCAGCCTGGGTCTATTCATTAACGACCTGAATTGTATTCACGAAAGGAGCGCTCTTATGTCAGCAAACAAACCAAAACCTCAGGAAGAAAATCGCAAGCCTGGCCAGGATCAAGACGAGCTCGGGAAAGGCCGAACCCCCGGCGAACCCAGCGAGCAGCAATACGACCAGGGTGTTCAAGACAAGGACAAGAACAAAAAGAAGGGCGGCGACTTCCAGACCCGCTAGAACAATCGACAATCAACCCGAGGCTGTGGGCACTTCCAGCCCACAGCTTCCTCCTCAAAAGCCCGCTTCTCTGCATCATGATGTTTGCGACTCGGCGGCTTTCCGGTGAAAAGCAATCTCTCACCGAGGAGCCACCAAGTCTCAAAGATCGTGCAGAGAATTGTTCGTAGTACGGAGGGTGTGTCGGCGATCTTCTGCGACACGAACTTCTTGCATCGGACTCGCCGCCGAAAAAGCTTGCGGAGGCTGTTGTGCTCGATGTAAGCGCGCGCTAAAGTTAACGATCCCGATGCGCGTTGTACTCGGCGCGCGTGGAGAATACAGCGTCGTGTCAAAGGAGATGAGTATATGAGCGAGTTTCTATCAGACGTGAAGGAGATTCGGCGCAGGGCGCGCCAACAGATCGAGAAAGGCCCGGTGACGGAGGGCTACAAGGCTGATCGCGAGAGAGTGATCGCCGTGTTGAATGAAGTGCTGGCGACTGAGCTCGTCTGCGTCCTCCGCTATAAGCGTCACTACTACATGGCGAGCGGCATCAACGCCGAGCCGGTCGCGCAAGAGTTCCTTCAGCACGCCAACGAAGAACAAGTGCACGCCGACCAGGTGGCTCAACGAATCACCCAGCTCAAGGGCGAACCAAACTTCGATCCGAAAGGCCTGGCGACGCGGAGCCACTCGGAATACGTCGAAGGCGACTCACTTGTGGACATGATCCGCGAGGACCTCGTCGCCGAGCGGATAGCCATCGAGTCATACTCCGAGATCGTCCGATGGCTTGGAAATGACGATCCGACCACCCGCGTCCTTATCGAATCGATTCTGGCAAAAGAAGAAGAACACGCCGACGATCTGTCAAACATGCTCACGACTTTGAATCCGGCCGGGGGTTCCCCAGGCTGAGTAGGTGCAGGAACGCGGCTGGCCTTTGCTCGAGCAAACTAAGGCGTGTCGTTAGCCCTCGCACTTCTCGAGTTTAAAACGACCAAGTCGCACAGCCTTCTTGCTGCGGACATCATCGCCAACGCGCCCGACCCGGTATTTGTGTCCGACCTGGCGGGCAGAATCCTGCAGGCAAACGACGCGGTTTCCCACCTGCTGGGATTTCGCCAAGACGAGCTTATCCGAG
Source organism: Candidatus Onstottus arcticum (assembly GCA_038040485.1). GTDB lineage: Bacteria > Acidobacteriota > Blastocatellia > UBA7656 > UBA7656 > Onstottus_B > Onstottus_B arcticum. The sequence continues at coordinate 37,459 of JBBPIE010000035.1, read as the reverse complement.
GTGTTGTAAGCCGAATACGAACGATCCCAGACGCGACACGGGAATAAACGTCATGCGATCGACAGTCAAAAGGCGCGCTGTGGGAGTTGCAACGTCTTGCGCTGCTCTCGCTCGTACCGGGCTAGTATTCGGGTCGGTTCATCGTTCGGCGGGTCGCCTCTTGGCGGTGGATCGGGTTCATCTTCTTCTCGCCGTCCAGGCTGGTCCGGCGGCATGATTACCGGCGACTTTTCAGGCTCATCCGAAGGAAGCGGTGGCTGGTCAGTGTCAGGGTTCCGTCTCATTTCCATAGGGTGTTCCCTCTCTAAGGCCTTGTGAACAACTACTCCGCGGCCATTCCCTACATAAAAGACACCCGCGTGATTGCGGGAGGTGAGGAGCCGGTCAAGCCTTCGCTCATTCTTGACTCCCAATTTATTCCGGCAATCACGCGGGGCTGGCAGAAAAGCCAGCTTCCCAGCTCTCGGTTTACTTGACCTTTTCTGCCCCCGAAGCCTCGAGGATCTTCCTCGCTTGTCCGGCGCGGTCATCGTGAGCATAAACGCCCAACAGAATCCCGCCTTTCTCGATGGCCTCGTTGTAGAACTTTGCTTCGTGTTCAGGCAAGCCCAGGCCGATCAGCGCTCCGGCCACTCCGCCTGCGGCGGCTCCTGCGCCCAGGCCAGCCAGCGTCGCCACGATTGGGCCTGCCGCGACAAGGGCAAGTCCCGGAACGACGACGATTCCCAGCACCACCAGTCCGGCCGCGATCGCTCCCACTGCGCCTCCGATAGTTGCGCCGGTCGCGGCTCCTTCCGGAGCCTTTGTCGCCATTTGAAGCGCGAACTCTCGACCACGCGTCGCGTCAGACATTAGAAGACTGATGTCCTCGCGCGGATAGCCGTTGTGGATCAGGCTTTCAACGGCGTTCTCCGCGACGCCTCGAGTCTTGAACAAACCAGTAACAAGTTTAGCCATTTCGTGCCCCTCCTTTAGGGCTTCAGCATCGATTTAGACAAAAGGCGGAGCGCTCGGATCCGTCCGGTTCTCTCGAACTAGTATCGGTGCCGAGCGCCACGCGAGGTTAATTCCGCGACGCCTATCAGCGGGAAATAGTCTTGCCAACCTTCTCCACTGCTTCTCCCACCTTGCGGCGAGCCTTACCGAATCCTTCTTTGATCTCGCCTTCTTGTTGGTCGACCTGGCCTTCGTCCTGGAGTTGGCGATTACGTGTCAGCTTGCCGACCTCTTCTTTCAATTTTCCTTTGACTTGCTTCCCTTTGCCCTTCACTTCGTCCTTGTTCAACATTGCGTTGTCTCCTTTCTTCGATCAGTGCTGGATTCCGGTTAAGAGGCATACGAACCCAGGTCGATCTGTATTCGTTGAATGCGATCAAGGGGCTCGAAGCTCACAACCTTCGTAGTAACGAATTCATTAGTTGCAAACCGCACAAACCACTAGGCAACAATTAGATCGAGCTAACCTACTATCCCTGGTTTGCTTACGAACGCTCCTCCAAAATAGAGTAGGCCGAGCACCAACAAGAGAATTAACAAGGTGAACGCCGCCCATGCCGCTCCATCCGCATTATCGCTTTCTGCTGCCATCGACTTTTTCCCTTCCTCGGATGAAACGCCCGCTTAGAAACCGCACGCGTCACCTACCGTCGGAACTACGCAGTGGCTTCGCACTCCGGGTGCCCGCACTCGCAAGTGCTTGCGTCTGGCGTCGCCTTGCAGGATAGGCTGCAATAGTTACCGTCCCAGATTGCCGGACACGAGCATTCGGGGTGCGCGCATAGGTTGTCGGCGCTTATTGACGACATCCGCATCGTCTCCTTTTCGCAGTCAATCGAAAGTCTCAACGGAGTGATCAGTGCAATGATGATGCCGCTCCAGGGACGTGGTCCGGTGTCCTGTTATCTTGCAACTGTGTATCGACCGTAGGCGGTAACTGAATACAGTCTGGGATCTTCGAAGGAGTTTGATCGCGCAAGGCGTAAGCGTGTGCCGCACGATTCCCTTCTTGCCAGACTTCTTGCCCTGACGGGGCGCGCAAGGCAATACTCGAATGGGTGGCTCAATAATCTCGTCGCGAGGTTGGCTTGTCGATTCTAGTCGTGGACTCGGTTGAGAAGGTTTACGATGGCGGACTTAGTCCGGTAGCCGCGCTGCGTGGCGTGAGCTTCGAAGCCGCTGAGGGTGACTTCATCGCGCTGATGGGTCCCTCGGGTTGCGGCAAATCGACACTGCTTCACCTCGCGGGCGGCATGGATTTCCCTTCGCGCGGCCGTGTCACGCTCGACGGTATAGCGCTCAATGAGCTAGGCGAAGAACATCTCGCGCGAGTTCGCCGCGCCAGCATCGGTTTCGTCTTTCAGTTTTTCAATCTGCTGCCCACTCTCACCCTGGCCGAGAACGTCGAGTTGCCGCTGTTGCTGGACGGCTCGACCGGCCGCAAGAGCCGCGAACGCGCCCTTGCCTTGCTTGACCGGGTCGGTCTTGCGGCGCGCGTCAATCACTTTCCGGCTCAGCTTTCGGGTGGCGAGATGCAACGCGCCGCAGTCGCCCGCGCCGTTGTCGCCGAACCCAAACTCGTGCTCGCTGATGAACCGACCGGCAACCTAGACACCGAAAACGGAGATGAGGTAATGAAACTCCTTGCCGAAATAAACCGCGAACTTGGCGTTACGATTCTGCTGGCGACTCATTCCGAAGAAGCTGCCGGATACGCCGCCCGAAGAATTCGGATGCGTGATGGACGTATTGAAGACGATTCGCGCTGACGTAGGGTTCAGGTCGAGATGTGTGTCAGTAGCTCGACCGTCAGGGAGAGCTCTCCCTAACGGTCGAGCTACTGACACAAGTTCAAGGTGAACCACTACCCGAACTGAAACCATGAATTCCCCCTGGACACTATTCCGGCAGTTCATTCTTCGAGCGCTCGCTCGCGAAAAGCTGCGCTCCGGAATAACCGCGCTTGGCATAAGCCTGGGCGTAGCGGTGGTGATAGCGATTCGACTTGCGAACGCGAGTTCCCTCGCATCGTTTCGAACGGCCACCGAATCGATGGCCGGGGAAACCTCGATCCAGATAACCGGAACGGCGGGCCGCTTCGACGAAATGCTTTTGGCGCAGCTCGAATGGCTGAGCGACTACGGCAAAGCGAGCCCGGTGATCGCCGGCCTTGCGATGACTGATCCGAGGGAGAAGCCGGCCGATGAGCCTGGAGCGAAGATTGACGCGACGCCTTCGAGTTCGTTTGCGCCGAAGGGCGAGTTTATTCAGGTGCTGGGGGTTGACGCACTCCGCGACCGTCCGCTTCGCCGCTTCAGTCTGGTTCGAGGGAGAGACGACGACTCGCAGCCAACTCCTCGCGAGCTTTTGTTTTTGCTCACAGACCCCAGATCGATTCTGCTGACCGAGAAGTTCGCACGCGTCCGAGGAATAACACTCGGCTCGCGCTTGCCCCTGATCATCGGCGACCGGCGGCGCGAGTTCGTCGTGCGAGGGCTTCTGCTGGACGAGGGTCCAGCTCGCGCTCTGCAAGGTAATTTCGCGCTGATGGACATCGCTGCCGCTCAGCTTGCGTTCAACCGGCTGGGCACTATCGATCGCCTCGATGTGAAGCTCACGCGCGGGCTTCAGCTTGAAGCCGCCGAAGACGAAATCCGAAGCAAGCTGCCTGCGAGTCTGGTCGTGGTGAGGCCCGAATCCGGTTATCGCGAAGTCGAGAAGATGATCGCGGCGTTTCATTTCAACCTCAGCGCGCTTGGCTCGATCGCGCTCCTGGTCGGGCTGTTCCTGATCTACAACACCGTTTCGATCTCGGTGATAACACGGCGCGAGGAGGTGGGCGCGCTTCGAGCCGTTGGCGCCAGCCGCCGGTTGGTTCTCGCGCTCTTTCTGGGCGAAGCGGGATTGCTGTCTATCGTCGGAACTATCTTCGGTCTGGGGCTGGGCCGGCTGATGGCGGGAGCCGCCGTCCGCGCAACGGCCGCCACGGTTGAGACGTTCTACATCGCGTCGGCTGCGAAACAGATCGTGGACACGACCGCGCTCGGAGCAACCGAGATTCTGATGGCGTTTTCGATCGCACTGACGCTCGCCGTCGTAGCCGCCTCCGTCCCCGCACTTGAAGCTTCGCGAGTGCGTCCGGTCGAAGCGATGCGCGGCGCGGCACGAATAGCGCAATCAGTGAAACCGTCGCGCAAGCATCTGGCGATCTCGGCGGCGCTGTTCGCGCTTGGCTACGCGTTGAGCCGGCTCGGCCCGATCGCCGGGTTGCCGATCTTTGGTTTTGCCGCGGCTGGCGCGCTGATGTTCGCCGGCGCGTTCCTGACTCCGACGGCGTTGTGGATTGCCTGCGCGCTTGGGGAAGGCCTGATTGCGAGGCTGCTCCGTTTGTTCAGAGTCGAAGCGAAGCTTGCGAGCTCCAACCTTCGCGGAGCGATACCTCGCGTCTCGATCTCCGTGGCGGCGCTTGGCGTGGCGCTGGCAATGATGGTTTCGGTTTCAATCATGATCGGCAGCTTTCGAAAGACCGTCGCGTACTGGGTTGACGAGAGCATGGTCGCCGACATCTATGCGAGACCGATGATGCGCACGGCTACAAGCTACGAAGGCGAGATCGCCGACGAAGTCATCGCCGCCGTGAAGGCTGATCCGGCCGTTGAAGCGATCTATCCGTTCACAACTCAACAAGTCAGCTTCGAAGGCAATTTGATAACCGTAGGCGCGGGCGATTTTTCGACATTCCTCAAACACGGCCGGCTCGCTTTCAAAGCGCCTGCCGATGCGCGCGCGCGTATGCGTGAAGCAGTCGATAACGACGCCGTCTCGGTTAACGAGAGCTTCGCGCTTCGATTCAACAAAGACGTCGGCGATACGATTGAGCTTCCAACCGCAACCGGTTCGAAGCCATTCGAGATCGCCACTATCTACTATGACTACTCGACCAGCCGCGGGTGGGTGGTGATGGACCAAAGGACCTACTCGCGTCACTATATTGCGACGCGACCCGGCAGCTTATCTGTCTATCTGAAGCCGGGCGCGGACGCCGACGAGGCAAGAGAGCGTTTCGAACGCGGGGCCGGGGGCGGTTATCCAACGTTCTTCGCAACCAACGGTTCGATAAGGCGCGAAGTGATGCGCATCTTCGACAGCACCTTTGAGATTACGCGCGCGCTCGAGTTGATCGCGATAACCGTCGCCGGGTTGGGCGTCATCTCAACACTCATCGCGTTGATTCTCGAACGCCGGCGCGAGATTGCCGTGCTTGGTTTTCTTGGCGCGACTCGCGCTCAAATAAAACGGATGATCGTCATCGAAGCGCTGATGATCGGCGCAGTTGGGCAGGCAATTGGACTAGCAGTTGGCTTCGCGCTCTCGCTAGTCCTGATCTATGTGATCAACGTTCAGTCGTTCGGATGGACAATTCAGTTTCATTTTCCATACGGTTTCCTGGTCGAGTCGAGCTTGCTGATACTGGCGGCAAGCGCGCTCGCCGCTTTGTATCCAGCCGCGCGCGCAGCAAAGATCAAAGCAGTTCAATTCGCGAGAGAAGAATGAGACGATTTTGGATTTTGGATTTTAGATTTTGGATTGCAGCCGCATTGGTTGTGGCAGGGCTGGCTGTGGTCGCACACCAATCCAAAATCCAAAATCCAAAATCCAAAATCGGAACTCCCGAAGCTCCAATTGCTCGCGGCGTCGACGGTGCTCAATCCAAGGCGTGGAGAGAGGCTGAAGCGGGTTATCAATACTCTTTCCCTCGCGATCACGCCTCGCACAACGAGTACGGAATCGAGTGGTGGTACTACACCGGGAACCTCGAAACAAAAAGCGGCCGCCGCTTCGGGTACCAACTGACTTTCTTCCGAGTCGGCGTTGATCGAAAGCCAGTGAACCCTTCGCGCTGGGCGGTGCGCGATCTGTACATGGCTCACTTCGCGGTCTCGGACATCGACGCCGAATCGTTCCATTCGTTCGAACGAATCAACCGGGCGGGAATTGGCTGGGCAGGCGCGGATTCGTCTTCGTATCGAGTGTGGAATGAAGACTGGGAGGCGCGGCTCGACGGCGAAGTTCATCTGCTGAGAGCACGAGGCGACGATTTCCGACTATCTCTCACGCTCGAACAAACCAAGCCCGAAGTGATTCACGGCGAGAACGACATCAGTCGGAAAGGCGCGGCAGTCGGGAACGCTTCGCACTACTACTCGTTGACGCGGCTGCGAACGTCAGGAAGCCTGACCGTTGCCGGCGAGTCATTCGACGTGACGGGTCTGAGCTGGATGGATCACGAGTTCGGAACGAGCTTCCTTGAAGCCGAGCAGGCAGGCTGGGATTGGTTCTCGATTCAACTCGAAGACGGCAGCGACTTGATGCTGTTTCAGATTCGTCGCGGCGACGGCTCGATCGATCCACATTCGAGCGGGACGCTGATCGAAGCCGACGGGCGTGCGACTCATATCCCGCGCGACGACTTGAAGCTGACGCCCGGTGAAACGTGGCATTCCTCTGCAAGCGGCGCGAGCTATCCTACGACGTGGACGATTGAGCTTCCCCGCTCAAACCTGAGCTTGAAAGTGCGAGCCGCGTTCAACGACCAGGAGCTTCGGACAACTGAGAGCACGGGCGTGACCTACTGGGAAGGAAGCGTTTTGATCGAAGGCTCGTCGGCGAATCAACCGATCGTCGGACGAGGGTATCTGGAGATGACTGGCTATGCCGGAGGAAGCATGAGTCAGTTGATGCGTTGACAGATGCAAGGCGCTTCGCTCCGCTTAATGTATTGTGAGACGCACAACGCGTAGCTACGACTAACCGCAGAGACGCCGAGGCGCAGAGTCAAACGCAGAGAAGATCTCTGCGCATTGTCATCGCGCGCAGGTCAACGCCCGGCCGCCGTCAATGCTCACCGTAGCTCCAGTGATCCAACCCGCGCGATCCGAGGCCAGAAAACAAATCAGCTCGGCTACCTCGTGAGGTTCGCCAACGCGACCCATCGGATGAGTCGTCTTGCTGTGTTCGAGAAACGCCGCGTAAGCCTCCTCGCTCATCCCGCCCGAGCGATGAAGCCCGCTCACCACTACGCCCGGATTCACCGCGTTGACTCGCACACCCTTCACCGCAAGCTCCAATGCCGCGCATCGAGTTAGTTGATCGAGCGCCGCTTTGCTGACGCAGTATGCAAGCACTCCGGGGAACGAGCGCGGACCGGTCACGCTCGAGACGTTCACGATGTTGCCTCCCGAGCTTTCAAGGCAAGGCGCCGCAAGCTTCATCAGGTGAAACACCGACCGCAGGTTGATGTTCATCATCTCGTCCCACAGTTCGAGGGAGGTGTCTTCGATGCGCCCCCCTTTGAGAATCCCTGCAGCATTGACCAGGACATCGAGTTTGCCGCCGAGCGCTTCGACTGATCGCGCAATACATTGGTCGGTCCCCTTTTCGTCGGACAGGTCGGCGGTGATGACGAACGCCGTCCCAGGCGCAGCGGTTTGAGCAACTTCGCCGAGCGCGCTTTCGCAACGGCCGACCAACACTACGGTTGCGCCTTCTTTGAACAAAAGCTCTGCAGTGGCGCGGCCAATTCCGCTCGACGCGCCGGTGACTATCACTCGCTTGCCTCTCATGTTTTCATTCATCGTCGATGACGCCTTTCTTAGCGTGCGAGTCTAGCCGAACCGCGCGGCGAATTGAACGCGGCGGCCCGGTAACACAGACTAAAGTCTATGCTACTTCCGAGACGCGGAGCAAAACGCAGAGACGGGGCAAGGGCCCAGCCTCAGTTCGTTCTACCTCCGAGCAGCATGTTAAACCTCAATTCCAACCAGTGGAGGCTTGCGGCTACTTTAGCGCTTCTCATCGCAACCGTTGTGGAGGCTCAGCAACTCCCTTCCACCGCCGCGCTCCTTCAACAGCAGCAAGCGAGCCGGCAATTCGTGCTCCGATACCTCAGCGTGACCGGCAATAAGCGAACTCGCGTGGAGGTAATACTGCGGATGATCCCACTTGGAGGTGGCGACCTGTTCGACCAGGTGAAGTGGGAGCAAGGCATCGACGCGTTGAATCGGTCGGGACTGTTTAACCCGATCACGAAATCCGATTACGTGTTCATTCTTGATCACACTGTTGGAGCGGTCGACATCGAGCTTCGAGTAACCGAGCGCGACTATCAGCGCGTCGAGGTGAACGGCGGCGGCGGCACAACGGGAGGCCTCTCGATCGGGCTCGACTACTCGCATATCAACCTGACCGGGCACGCCGACAAGCTTGCGGGCAAACTTCGGATTGGCGACCGCGAGCGCATCGCGGCCGGCAACTATTCGACGTTGATCTGGAGCAAGACGCCGCTGAGTTTGGACCTGTCGGGGTTCTTCCAGCGGATCGAGTACGTCAATGCGCAAACTCCCTCGGCGTCGCGCGAGACGCTTTTCAGTGAGCGAACCGGAGGCGCAAGCGCCGGCCTGTTCATCCCGCTTGGTAAACCTCGCTTCGCGCTCTCGTCGCCGACACGCGCCGGGCTGGTCTACTCGCTGAGTTCGAGCAACGTCGCGGATTCATTCGCGCTCGCCGCGGGCGCTCCGACCACCGTTTCTCAAAGCGGATTGAGGATCGGATCGCTAACGCCGATGCTGGTCCGCGACACCCGAGACCGGCCGTTTGACCCGCAAGCCGGCGAGCTATTGTCGTTTGGCGTCGAGTTGGGAGCGCGACCACTGGGTGGAAGAGTGAATATCGCCCGGCCTTACATTGACTATCGGCGGTTCTTTCCACTCAAGCCAAGGAGCAAGACGGCTGATGAGAGTCGCGAACGCCGCGTGATCGCCTTCGGTGCGCGAGCGTCGCACATCGCGTCGTTTGGCGAGCCTTTCGCCGCCCAAACACTCTCGACCGTAGACGGTGTTCCGATCTTCAAGCGCTATTTCCTGGGCGGCGAGACTCAGGTTCGCGGATATGACTTGAACGCGATCGCGCCACTTGCCCGAGTCGAGCGATTCGCCGTGACCACCGGCAATCCGCCGGCGCTGCTCGCAAGCGAAGTGCGCCCTATCGGAGGCGACACGAACTTTCTGTTTAACGCTGAATACCGCGAACCGATCGTGTGGCAGCTTTCGGCGGCGGCATTCTTCGACTTTGGAGCGTCGTTCAATGCTCGTGCGTTAAGGCAGGAGCAGTTCCAGGGCAGGCCTCAATCCACGCAGTCCGGTTCCGTCAGTTTACTCACCGTGTTAAGCCCGCTTTCAACAAACGAAGACACGTTGCCGCGTTATCGGTTCTCACTCGGCGGAGAATTGCGATTTCCGATTCCGGTGTTGAACATTCCGATCAGGTTGATCTTCGCTGCGAACCCAAACGCCCAGCGAGACTCTGCCGGTTCGGCGTTTCGGGCGCCAGAAAAGCGATTCGCCTTCAGGATAGGGTTCAGCCGTACTCTCTAAGCAGGCTGCTGAAACCAATCGGTCGCTCGCTGATGTTCTGGTAGTAGCGTTGAACTGCGAGAGAAGGGGTCTGCTTCAGTGAAGCCGCGCAAGCTCGGAAATGCTTTGAGCGTCTTCGGGCCTCAGGTTGATGAACTCTACGCCCATGCCGATTCTGGGCTGGCAGTGAGCTACGCGGCCTTCAACTTCTACGGTGCTGCCGTCTGGAAGAGTGAAGGTGAGTTTGAGCACGGCGCCCGCCGGAAGCGGAGTCATCGCGTCAACAAAAACGCCGGACTCGCTTATGTCCGAGATTCGTGTCTCCGCTCGAACGCCCGGGCCTTCATACTTGACCTCGAGCAAGAACTCCGAGCGGCCCGCCTGCCTCTTATCTTCGGTTTGCACGCTATGTTCCATTGCGCCCAATATAAGACCAAGGGCGGAGGCGGTCAATAGTTAAGTAATTCAAGCAGTCAAAAGTAGTAGAAGTACGGAGAAATGGCTCCCCAGCAGGACAGGTGCGAGCTAATGCCTTGCCTCTCGTCAAGTCATTGATCAACAATCAGATCGATGGCGAAACCCAAGCTAACCGGACCGCGGCCTGAATGGCTAAAGGTCAGAATTCGAGCTGACGAGACTTTCGATCGCGTGACTCAGATGGTAAGCGACTTGAGCTTGCACACTGTCTGCCAGGAAGCGCGCTGCCCGAACATCTTTGAGTGCTGGGGCGAAGGCACCGCGACCTTCATGATTTTGGGCGACGTTTGCACGCGGCACTGCGGCTTTTGCGCAGTGGGAAAAGGCAAGCCGCTCCCACTCGACCCGGATGAACCGAGACATGTCGGCGAAGCAGTGCGCCGCCTGGGCGTGAAGCACGCGGTCGTCACCAGCGTCAATCGAGACGAACTTGCAGACGGGGGGTCAATGCATTTCGCGGAAACGATCCGCTGGATTCGAAGACTGAATCCCGGCACGCGAGTGGAAGTTCTGATCCCGGACTTCTGCGGCAACGAACAAGCGCTGAATAACGTGATGGCAGCGCGGCCCGACGTTTTGAATCACAACACCGAGACGGTGCCGAGACTCTACAAGCGAGTCCGGCCCGATGCAGAGTACGGGCAGTCCATGGATCTGCTTCGAAGGGCGCGCGCTCGAAAAGGCGAGTGGCCGCTGCTAACCAAGTCGGGCTTGATGGTTGGGCTGGGAGAAACATTGGACGAGTTACTCGTGGTGTTTAGTGATCTGGCGCAGACCGGCTGCGACATCCTGACCGTCGGCCAGTATCTCGCGCCCACCCCGAAGCACATTCCTATCGAGAAGTACTACACCCCTGACGAGTTCGCGAGCCTTCGTGACAAGGCGTTGAAGATGGGGTTCCGCTATGTCGAAGCGGGGCCCCTGGTTCGAAGCTCGTATCACGCGGGCCGTCACACGCAGGGAGCCGAGCAGGGCAACTACAGCGACGATCCAATCTTTGCGTCGCCGCTTCCGAGGCTGCCGCTGGTTCAGATTGGCGCCCGAGCTAAAGCTGATTAGGGTTTATGCGGAGAAATGCCAGGTCGAGTCTGATACGAAGCGCAATACGAAGACGGCCGGTCAACAAGCGACCGGCCGTCTTCGAGTAGTAACGCAAAAGATATCTTACTTCTTGCCGCGGGCTGCAGCCTTCGAAGCCTTTAGCGGGTTCTTACTGGCATCACCCGATCGCGACGATGCAAGAGATTTGGCGTGAGCCTCGCAGTCGTGCTCTTCGGCTCGCGCCTTCCAGTACTCGTCGGCGTTTATTCCCTGTGAGAGAAACGCCACCACCGTGAACGGGCTTGCGCATTTGGGGCAGGTCAAGCGAACCGCGCGTGCTGTTCCTCGTTTAGCCATTGTCTGTCGACTCCTTTCAACCTGTGTACATCATGGCGCGATTCGCGGCCATGACACAAAGGCGTAGCTTACCAGAACTCAGATCGTGGTTTCAACGACGTGAGTGGTTCGGCTTGAACTGCGTGTCAGCCGCGCGCGCTACTGGCGCGGAAAGCGGCGCTTGCGCGGGCCCGGGTTAGGTTCCTCGTCCGTATCGCCACCCCGATTGACTTGAATCTCAACAAAGTTCTGCCCACGAGCGAGGACGATTCCCTGCTTGCCTCCTAGCAAGGCGCCTCGTGGCCCGAACACGCCTATGCTCACGCTTCTACCGGAGGTAAGCCCGCAGCTTTGCCACCTTCCGAGCGGCCCAGTCCGGCCGCCGACCGGAGCGCCTCCGGAGTTAGGTTGCTCCATTACGCCAACTCTCACGCCGACCGCCGCCTGACCGTCACGGCCTTTGACCGACACGACAACGCAGGCGTCATTACCGACGACAGACGCGGGCTCAGGCGCCGGGGGTTCGGGTGCCGCCGGCTGGGGTTCGACAACCGCACCAGTCGCAGGCGTCCCCGGCTTCGGTACGCTCTGCTCCGCGGCTTTTCTCTCTTCGGCGAGTTTCTTCTCCGCCTCGGCAAGCTTCTTTTCCAGAGCCATCTTCTCCGAGTCTGATTGTGCCTTGGCTATCTGAGCGTCGGTCCTCTTATTGTCTGGCGCCGCGACGGCGGCAGTTGAATCGGAGCCTCCGTCGGTCGGCGCGGTCGGCTGTGGCGTGGGGTCTGCTGCTACAGGCTCGGCGGGTCTGCCGGGACCTCGGATCACGTAGAAAGCGCCGGCGGCCAGCGCCAGTAACAATATGATCGTCGCAGCGACCGCCAAGCGCTTGCCTTGTCCCGAAGCCTCGGGCCAAAAAACAACCGGCGCGCGGGTCGTGGTCGCGCCCGCAATGGGCAGCGCGATCGTCCTAAACGAGCCGCGGTCTTCCGGCCTCACTGTGACGACGCTTTTCGCAGAGGCTCCCGACGGAGCGGTCACTCGCACTTCGTGAGCGCCCGGATTGAGCTTGATGGTCGCGCGTCCGTCCTCGCCTGCCTGACCTACCGCGTCTGATCCGACAAACAGCGTGCTTCCAACAGGCAGGCTTTCGACAACGAGCAGCGCAGTTTTTTCCTCGGCGCCCGGAAGCTTCAAGGTGTCGAAGCCACCGGCCGCGGTGTCTTCGCCTCGCGGCATCGCAACCGTGGCCCGCGCCGGCAGTGCGACTTGCAAGTCAGTCTGGCGGTCGTCTTCGAGCGAAACGTTGATTCGATACTCGTTGAAGCCGCCCTTCAAGACTCGAACCGTGTGCAATCCAGCGGTCAGGCCTTCGATAACGATCTTGCCTCTGACCGCGTCCGAAGTCCCGCGCCGAACATCGTCCACAAAAACTTCCGCGTCGCCCGGAACGGTAGTCAGGGCCAGCCGCGTGTTGCTCACCAAAGCGGTCGGCGTGAAATCGTCGGACGTCGCGGCGCACAAGCCCGAGCCCCGTACTTCCCCAAGCATCTCATTAGCGGTTGGGTACCGGTCTTCGAGCCGCTTGGCAGTCGCGCGGCGCGTGATTTTCTCGAGGCTCTCGGGCACGCCTAGCGATGAAAGCGCCGGTAGCGGCTCGCTCGAGTGAAGGTTCCGCATCTCGGACCAGTACATCCCTGGATCGCTGGCGCGCGACTCGAAGGGCGCTTTTCCGCTCAACATCTCGAACAGAATTATTCCGAGCGAGTAGATGTCTATTCGAGGATCGTCGCCGCCGACGCCCGCGATTCGCTCGGGCGACATGTAAGCCGGCGTCCCAAAGCCTTCGCCGGCAAGCGTCAGGTTCTCACCTCCGACCATCCGCGCGATCCCGAAGTCGAGAACTTTGGTAGTCAGCCGGCCGCCCTCATCAACAAGGATTATGTTGTCCGGTTTCAGGTCGCGATGAATGATACCGTTTCGATGCGCGTAGCTGACCGCGTCGAGGACCTGCTCGATGATTGAAGCCGCGCGAGCCGGACTCAGCGATCCAGTTGCCTGGATCTCGTCGGTCAGGAGCTTGCCTGATATAAACTCCATCACCAGATAGTAAGAGCCGTTGTCTTCGCCGAAGGTAAACAGGCGCGGCAAATTCGGATGATCGAGGCGGGCCATCGCCACGGCCTCCTGGAAGAAGCGTTGTTTGATGACCGCGTTGCGGGTGTGCTTTTTGTGCAGCTCTTTGATGGCAACCACGCGGCCGGGTGTGTTCACGTCGTCCGCTTTGAAAACCGATCCGAACCCGCCGCTCCCGATGTAATCGGTGATCTGGTAGTTGCCTATCCGTCTCTGACTCATAGTCGCGCTCCGCGCTGAAAGATGGTGCTGGCTAAACTGAGCACGAAATCAACCTCAAAGGAGGGCAAATCTGCCGTATTGGCAGCGGTATTCTCACATAAGCCCTAACCTCAGTCAATACGCGCCAAAGTCTTAGACTGCGCCCACCCGTCGCTGGATCAATTAATTCAAAGCCCAGCGTACGATGCAAACCCACCGGTTCAATTCTGTCCTACACTGCTCTTCGTCCCGAGCGAGAGCATCCCTCTAGTACGTGCACAGTGGCAGGCCGGCCCGCCTCCCTGAATCCACCACAGATTCGCACGCGAGCGGCACTTGTCATCTGCGCAGAACCTGTGTAAGGTAGCAATCACCGGTTAGCCCAGACCCATCTGTCAGACCGCGAGAAGCGGTTTCGACAGGCCTCCGAAACGGGGCAGAGAATTTTTAGCGCGCTGCGTGTGCCCTTGACCCCTTCCACTAACCTCGCGCAATAGATAGTAAGGAGCGATATGAAGACTTCAGCGCAACCGGAACGAAGAAGGTTCGAGCGCGCCCCTATCAGTGCCCTGGTCGAATTCGAGCTGACCAACAGCAGCAGCGGTCCTTCGCGTGTGCGAAAACACATGGCCAACATCAGCGTTGGCGGCTTGTTCATAAGCACCCAGGAACCGATACGCGCCGGGACGAGAATGGTCATAAGGTTCGAGCTGCCCAACAAGCATCGCGTTATTGCAGTCTCGCGAGTGTGCTACGTCAAAAAAGACCTTGGGCTTGGAGTCGAGTTCCTGAGCCTGGATGACGAAGACCGCGAAGAGATCGAAACTTACATCGCCGCGCTCAAGATGCGCGAGGTCTTACGAGTCGGCTGAATCCGAACGCGACGGGCCATTCATTCCCCAATCGCGTCATCGTTTCGCGCCAAACAAATAAACTCTTGTGTTGGTTTTGGCGCTGTGCAATAATCGGCCCCGCTTAAGCTCCTTGCCCCACGAGTAAGAGTCCCCAAGCACCCAGTTTGAAAGCTAGGTCCGCAGGCTCAGGCGCGCCAATCGAGCGTGACCTTGCCGCCTCGGGGTGGGAGGATTCTTATGCAACTCACAGCGTCCGAAGCCACGTGTCCCCTGTGCAAACATCCGGTCAACGCGAGCACCGGGCACTCCGATCCAACGCGGCTCTGTGAAGACTGTCAGCGGATCGTGCAGACTATTCGCCCAACAGCCAACGCTCAGGTCGGCGTGATCGATCCGCCTCAAGCCCACGCCACTTCTCAACCGCATGCGGCAGTCGGTCTTCAAACCGTGGTCCCGCGCAGCCCGCTCGATTTGCCTGACGAAATACCACAGTCGTTTGCGCCTTTTGTTGAGTCGTCGCAAGCGGAGTTCGGCGAAGCTGCCGACGCCGAGCCGCCTCTGCTCGACTTTGATGAACTATTCGAGTATGAACCGTTCGGGAACGCCGCCGCGCACGAGGCTCCGGCACTGGCAAGCGAGCCTTTTCAGGATGAGGACCTCTCACGAGGATCGACCCTTATCACCGAATCGATAGAGGTGGCAGCAGTCCAGCCGTCGGCCGCACTCAGCGCTGTTTACCCTGTCGAGACGCTGGCGGTCGCCGAAGCGATGCAGGACCTTTCCGCCGAGATCACCGGCACTGAACCGCCGTCCGTTCATCGGACTGTCCCACTCAACGGTGATGACACGTTCCCGGACTCGTTCCAGAACGAAGTCGTGACCAGTCCTCTGATTGAACCTCCTCAAGATTTGCAGAACTCTCCGTTGCCGTATCCGCTGGTGGCCGGCGAACCGAAACGCAGCAGCGGCTCTCGGCTTAGACTTCCGCTCGCCGCCGCCCTGGTGGTTTGTTGTGGCGTCGCCGGCTATTTCCTGATCTATCGCCCGTCGATCCAGGCTTCGCAAAGCGGGACGGCGCTCGTGGAACGACCCTCCGGCCTGGCAAAGCCTGGACCGGCGGACCAGCCCGCTGCCTCGCAAGCGTCAACGCAGACAGTCGCCGCCAAAGAAAGCACTACTCCTGAGCGCGCAGAGCAACAGCCCGGTCAGAGCGTTCGCACAGCTAACGAAGGTTTCGCAGGACGCTACTCGTTGCAAGCGGCCGCCTTCCCCAATGACACCGGAGCGAATGAGTTCTGCGAGCGCTTGAAGCGCGCGGGAGTGCCGGCTTACACGGTGTCCGCCGAAATCGCGGGTCGAGGAAAGTGGTTCAGGGTTCGCGTCGGAAGATTCGAGACCGCACAGGACGCAGAGCGGTTCGCATCCGAAGCGCGCCAGCGAGCACGCGCGTCGGGACTGAACCTACAGTTGATCGTTAGCAGCTACGAAACCCCGTAATCCAGCAGCCCGGAGAGATGCAGGACTTCACGCCACAAAATCACAGGTACGCAAGATTGGTTGAGCGCTACTCGAGATACATCGAGTCCCCAATCTTGCGCTTGAAGTTTTTGAACAACACGCTGAAGTCCGAGCCGGTTCAAAATCGCTGGATGAGACTGCTGCCTTTGGTTAATGAATTGCCGGAACGAGCGATGGTAATAGCGGAGCTTTCAAGATTGTTGCCGATCGATCGGCCGATGCCGCTCAGGATTCGGCTGGCGGCGCTGCTCTATCGCGTTCGCGCGGCGGTCTACGCGGCTTGTCTCGCAATCGTGTTGCTTGCGGGGGCGAGTCTGGTCTACGCGGCGGCCAGGATTGTCAATACGCTTTCGGTTTCAACTGAAGCAAAAGACATCGCTCCCGAGAATCACCCGGCCGCCAAGTCTTCAGGAACTGCAGTCGCAGCGATCGCGTCGGGGGCCACTCTGTCACTCGACATGGTTTGGCTGGCGGATCAAGGCGAGGGCTATGAGTTCTACAGCAATGGCGCTCGTGTATTGACCGAGTTCGAGACCGGCGGACCGAAACGCAGTTTCTATCGATTCGATCTGGAGGCGCTGGCAGCAGGAGCGGACAAGACCGAGCCGCTCGCGCGACCGGTCGGAATCGTTTATCACGTTTCCGAAAGCGACCTGCTTCCATTTGCGGGCGGCTACAACAAATCGCTTCAGAATCACTCGCGAGCGCTGCTCGACTACGCGCGCGAGCATCGGTTGTACAACTACGTGATAGACCGCTTCGGCAGGATTTATCGGATCGTGCGCGATGAAGCAGCCGCCAACCACGCGGGCAACTCGCTGTGGAGTGACGGCCGAAACGTCTACGTCAGCTTGAGCGCCAGTTTCCTCGGCGTCTGCTTCGAGGGTAAATCGCAAGACGCGTCGGCAGTCGGCGCGGACGGAATCAACGAAGCACAGATCTATGCCGCCAGAGTTCTGACTGTTGTGCTGCGCTCGAAGTACACGATCGACGACGCCAACTGCGTGACGCACGGCCTGGTGAGCGTCAACCCTTCGAACAAGTTGATGGGTTATCACACCGACTGGGTTTCGGCGTTCCCGTTTCAGGCGCTCGGGCTGAGCAACAAGTACGAGACAGAGTTGTGCGCAGTGTCGCGGCTCGGCTTTGGCTACGACAGCGCGTACCTGGCAGCAGCCGGCGGCGCGAAGTGGGCGGGACTCGAGCGCGCCGACGCCGCACTGAAAGAGGCGGCGGAGCGCGGCGGTGTCACGGTCGAGGAAGAACGCCGCCAACTCTCGCGCCTGTTTCAGCGGGCCTTCAAGAAGCAGCGCGAAATCGAGAGACAAGGACTGATGACGGAGAACCAGCAGTCATCAATCCTCAGTCCTTTGAGTCGTTAGCTCCCTTGATTCCTTTGAGTCCCTTGAGTCCCTTGAGTCCCTTGAGTCCTTTGAGTCCCTTGAGTCCCTTGAGTCCCTTGAGTCCCTTGAGTCCCTTGAGTCCCTTGAGTCCC
>JBBPIE010000035.1:0-19900 GCA_038040485.1 Candidatus Onstottus arcticum | reverse complement strand
CCTTGAGTCCCTTGAGTCCCTTGAGTCCCTTGAGTCCCTTGAGTCCCTTGAGTCCTTGGTTATGAACAAGTCGGACTTAATTCGAGAGGCGGCGCGGCGTACTGGATTGACTCGCCCGCGCGCCGCGCGCGGCGTTGAAGCCGCGCTTGACATCATCAAGCGCGAGCTTGGCTCCGAGCACGCGGTTCTTATTCGCGGCCTCGGCCGCTTGCATTTGAAACAGAAACGTCACGGATTCTCGCCGGCGTTCGATGGCGGTCCCCCCGTTCCGATTCCAGGAGGCAAGGCCGTGCGACTCATGGCAACGCGAAGCGCTGTCGTCAGCCTGAACACCGAGCCCCTCAAGCTCGACATGACCGAAAACCACTTTGGAGGAAACATGAAACACGAAAGAGAAACTAACGAGAGTGAGGCAGCCGCCGGTGAGGGCTCGGCTCTGGGTCTGGACATTGGAACCAGCCGCATGGTGCTTGCGAGCGGCGCGGCCGAACGCATCAAAGCCAAATCCGAACTGAACGCGTTCATAACCGTGCCTTACTCGAAGTTCACCGAAAGCATACTCAAGCAAAACAAGGTCAACTACCAGTTGAACGGAGGCAAGACGCTGCAAGTCTTCGGCAACGAAGCCACACGGTTTGCCAACGTGTTCAACACGGAGGTGCGCCGCCCGATGATGGGAGGCACGCTCAACCCGACCGAGGAGTACTCGATGTCGGTTATGAGCGCGATCATCTCGCAACTGGTCCGCAAGACCAAAAGCAACGAGACGCTGCGGTTCAGCGTGCCGGGGGCGTTGCGCAACGGCGGCTCTCCTGATCTGGTCTATCACGAAGCGATGCTTCGCGATCTGCTCACCTCGATGGGCTACAGCGCGAAAGGCATCAACGAAGGACTGGCCGTGGTGTTCTCCGAACTCGAGCATGAGAACTTCAGCGGCATCGGCGTAAGCTGCGGCGGCGGGATGTGCAACGTCGCGCTCGCATTTATGTCGATACCGGTGATGACCTTCAGCATCGACAAGGCCGGCGACTACATCGACCGCAACGTCGGCGCGGTCACCGGCGAGATACCGACTCGCATTCGCGCGATCAAGGAAGAAGGTCTCGACCTGTCATCCGCGCCAAAGAACAAATACGAAAGCGCGCTTCACGTCTACTACGACGACGTGATCCTGTCGCTGGTCGAAGCGCTCCGTAGTGCGCTCGCGGAAACGAAGAACATGCCGAAGATCGACCACCCGATCCCGATCGTGTTGAGCGGCGGCACGGTAAAACCGGCGGGCTTCCTCGAAAAGTTCCAGCAAGCCTTCAACCGCGATGGTTTCCCGTTGGAGATCTCGGAGATTCGTCTCGCCGCGGATCCGCTGACCGCGACGGCGCGCGGGTGCCTGATGGCGGCGTTGTACGACGCGTAGGAAGCACTGCCGGCCTGCTGTCGGATAAACGGCCTTCTCTGCGCAAACCTCTTTGATTTTAGATTTTGGATTTTGGATTGCGCCGGTCGAAGCAGTGATCCTGGAATCTGGACGCCGCTCGCCCGACAATCCAAAATCTAAAATCTAAAATCCAAAATCAAAGAGGTTTTGCGCAGGGAAGACAAATTCGACAGACTCCTGTCTTCCTTTGGATCCTGGAATCTGGACGCCGCTCGCCCCGCAATCCAAAATCCAAAATCTAAAATCCAAAATCAAAAGCTTCTCGGCAACTAAGGACTGTTTGAAGCGGCTTGATGTGCGGTGCTAGAATGAAGCCGCCTGCGGTAAGAACCCGGAGTAGCCCATGAGAAATTGTCCTGTCTGCGGAGAATCGTTTGGGGACGAGTTGAACTTCTGCGACGTCGACGGCGCCCAACTCAACCGCGATCCGGCAGACGTCGCGCAGGCAAAGAACAAGCTTTGGTCGATCCTTGGCGTCGTATTGCTTGTAGGCGCGCTCGCGATTTCGGCTTTGTCGGTCATCTTTATCCCCAGGGGCCGCGTTCCTTCGCCGGCGATTGTCAATTCTCAACCTGCGGCGGCGCCTGAAGACAAACTCGCAACGGCCGAGACTCCGGCCAACGCGCAGCCCTCTTCGCCGAACTCCGAACCCGAAGCGCTTTTGCCGGCCGATGCAGCCGCACCCGAGGCCAAGAAGAGAGAGCCCCTGCCCGAACACGAGAACGGCAACCTCAGTAAGTCTGCCAAGGCAGCAGCAAAAGAGGCTGAAGCAACGGAGAACCCCGCTCCGGAACCTCAACCAGCCCCGGCTCCAGTCGCTCCAAAGAAACCTGAAACGCCTTCAGTCAAACCAGTCAGCGAGCGAAGCGAGAGTGAGCCTCCGAGCGCCTCGGCTTCGACGTCAACCGACTCTAAGGCTGCGGGCTCAAAATCCGCCGGCAACTCGAACAGCAAGAAAAAGGACGACGACAAGGACAAAAAGAAGGGCGGCTTCTTTAAGGTCTTCAAGAAAATTTTCGGCAAGAACTGAAAGAGCAAAGGGCAAAGGGCAAAGAGGAAACCGTTTATCCACCACACGGCCTCTTTGCCCTTTGCCCCCTTTGCTCTTTGCCCTTTGCTCTTTGCGCTTTGCCCTTCGCCCTTTGCCCTTCGCCCTTTGCTCTTTGCCCTTCGCCCTTTGCCCTTTCCTCTTTCCTCTTTCCTCGTCCGCTTGCCTCGATGCGACCGCGCCGCTACATTTCAAACACGCACAACAACAAGAGGTGATGACCGATGCAACTGCCCCGCACGATTGGCGAGCTTAGAAAGAGTGACTTCAACGAAGCGCGAGTCCGACCGCGATCAGTGAAAGACGAATTGCGCGAAAACCTGATTGCCAGGCTTCAAGCTCGCGCGCCCATCTTTCCCGGAATCGTCGGCTACGACGACTCGGTTGTGCCTCAGATCGTCAATGCGATTCTTTCGCGTCACAACTTCATCCTGCTGGGGCTTCGCGGTCAGGCCAAGAGCCGTATCCTCCGCGAGCTTGCCGGCTTGCTCGACGAGCTTATGCCGGTGGTGGCGGGCTGCGAGGTAAACGACAATCCCTACGCCCCGATCTGCAAGTACTGCCGCGTGACGCTGGAAGAGCACGGCGACCAGTCGCCTGTGACTTTTATCCCGCGCGAGATGCGATACGTCGAGAAGCTTGCGACGCCCGACGTAACCATCGCCGACCTGCTTGGCGATCTCGATCCGATCAAAGCGGCGCGCGGCGGCCACATACTCTCGGATGAGCTGACGATTCACTACGGCTTGCTGCCTCGCGCGAACCGGGGCATCTTCGCGATCAACGAACTGCCGGACCTTGCAAGCAAAGTTCAGGTTGGGCTTTTCAACATCATGCAGGAAGGCGACGTCCAGATTAAGGGCTACCCGATTCGAATGCCGCTGGATGTGATGCTGGTTTTTTCGGCGAACCCCGAAGACTACACCGCGCGCGGCAAGATCATCACGCCGCTAAAGGACCGAATCGGCTCCGAGATCAACACCCACTATCCGACAACCGTGGAGGAAGGGGTCGAGATCACGCGGCAGGAAGCCTGGCTCGGGCGCGATTCGCTACGGCTCGCGGTTCCAGAATTCATAGTGCGAGCGGTCGAGCAAATCGCGTTTGAAGCTCGAGCCGACCAGCGCGTGGACAAGCGGTCGGGTGTCAGCCAGCGGCTCCCGATTTCGGTGATCGAGAACGTCGTCTCGAACGCCGAGCGTCGAAGGCTCATAACCGGAGAGGCGGTGGTTGCTCCGCGGATCAGCGACATCTACGCCGCGCTGCCTTCGATCACCGGCAAACTGGAACTCGAGTATGAAGGCGAGCAACGAGGCGCGTCCGCCGTCGCTCGTGACTTGATCAAGACCGCCGTCGGTAAAACCTTTGAAGCTTACTTCGAACACATCGACTGTTCCGAGATCGTGGCGTGGTTCAACGACGGTGGCTCGATTCGGACCAGCGACACCGACAGCGCTGAGCTCTGCATGACAAGCTTCCGGCACGTGACCGGATTGCTCGACGCTGCGGCTCAATCGGGGCTTGCCGAGAAGTCTAAACCCGAAGTTCTGGTTGCAGTGTGCGAGTTGATACTCGAAGGGCTGTTCGCGCAGAAAAAGATCAGCCGCAGCGACGAGCGCGGCTACGCAGCGGCAAAACCTCAGACGCGGGACTACGGGTTTGAGAGTCTGAGCCGCTCAAGGAAGATCAACTGAAGCGTGATGCGTGATCCGTGATGCGTGATCCGTGAAGAGGAGGTTCACGAATCACGAATCACGCATCACGAGTCACGCATCACCCGCTATGCCTCTTACCAAGTATTCAAAGTGGACCGGGGTCGATCTCGACTCGCTGAGCCTCGAAGACCTGCTCGATCGGCTCGCCGACTTCCTGCTGCAGAGCGGCTTCGAGAGTCAATACTCACGCTACTGGGACGACGAGCAGGATCGCACGCTTGAAGCGCTGCGCGAGGCTATCATGCGCGCGCTGATGGAAGAACTGCTGTCAGACGAGGAACTCGAAGCTCTCTCTGACGAGCGCGGCGAACTGAACAACGACGCGATCTCCCAGTTGCTCGACCGTTTGATCGAGCGGCTCATCGGCGAAGGCTACCTCACGCTGAGCGAAGGCCCGTCTCAAGCTCAGTCCGAAAACGGATTGACCGGACAGCGCGGCACAACCGGCAAACCCATCGAGCAAACCATCAAGTTCGAGATGACCGATAAGGGGCTCGACTTTCTGGGCTTCAAGGCGCTCAAGCAGTTGATCGCGTCGCTCGGCAAGTCGTCCCTCGGGCGTCACGAGACGAATCATCTCTCAACCGGCATCGAGGCCAGCGAAGCGCCCAAGCGTTACGAGTTCGGCGACACTATGAACCTCGACGTTACCGCAACTCTCAAGTCCGCCATCCAGCGCGAAGGCCTGGGGGTTCCGCTCAACCTCGAATACGCCGACTTGATGGTTCACCAAACCGAGTATCAAAGCTCGTGCGCGACTGTCTTGATGCTGGATTGTTCGCACTCGATGATTCTTTACGGTGAAGATCGCTTCACGCCGGCAAAGCGAGTCGCGCTTGCGTTGACTCATCTGATCCGCACTCAGTACCCGGGCGACTCGCTTCGAGTAGTTCTCTTCCACGACTCGGCCGAGGAGATTCCGCTGTCGGCGGTCGCTCGCGCACAGGTCGGGCCTTATCACACAAACACCAGCGCGGGCCTCAAGCTGGCGCGGCGAATCCTGATGTCTCAGAGAAAGGACATGAAGCAGATCATCATGATCACCGACGGCAAGCCTTCGGCCATGACTCTTGAGGACGGGCGAATCTACAAGAATCCTATGGGATTGGACCCCCGAATTTTGAAAGAGACTTTTCGGGAAGTTGCCGCGTGCCGCCGCAGCGGGATAATGATCAACACGTTTATGCTTGCGGACGATTACTATCTTGTAGACTTCGTCAAGAAGGTGACTGAGATTTGCCAGGGCAAGGCGTATTTCACAACGACAATGACACTCGGCCAGTATATCCTGATGGACTATGTTCGGCGCCGAACTCGCAAGATTCATTGAGATGCGGCTCAGGCTTCTCGCGACGCGAGACTCAAAGTTTCCCGTCAAGACTCGCTTGGGCCCGCGTTTCACCCGCACTCGGATTCGAAAACGCGGAATCATTCCGAACCCAAATTGCGTCATGTAGTAGTGTGTTGCTTTGCGCGGGCATATACTGTGCCCGCGAACCGAGTGGCCCGAGCGCGAAAGTGAGTTAGCAGGTGGCTATAGATCGCCGAAAGTCCAAGCTGAGCAGGCTTACCGTCCTGGGAATCACTCTGCTCGTGCTGGTGGTCCCGTTTGCGCTGTACTATTTCGTGTACGTTTCTTCGCAACAGAGCTACTTCACAAACCGCTCTCACCGATCGCTATCGCGCATCGGCAATCAGGTTGTCGATCGGGTGGATGGACTCCGTAGCGTCGTTGAGAACGCCGGCCGCCGCCAGTGTGAAACCGGCGACGAAAAAATAGACAAGAATGTGCTCATCCCCTACTTCGAAACGCTAAGTCCGTTCGGAACGACCTTGAAGCTCGAGGTGGACCCTTTCGACGATGACGCGCGAGGTTCGGCGGAACCCGTCGTCGCCGTTAATTTCAAAGAGAACGGCTCGGCGCTACTCACCTACAAATCCGGAGGCGATAATAAGTTCAAACAGGGATTGTTCTCGGTTACGAGCTACGACACCAGGAAGCTGTTCGTGCCCGCAATCGAGCGCTTCATGCTCAATACGAATAGTGCGGCAGACGAGGGCCTCTTCGACCGGGTGATTGTCGCCGATTCGGTTACCGGCGATGTTGTCTTCGAGCATGGACTGGATTCGGTGACGATTGTGAACCTGTACGATCTCATTGATTCACAATCATCGAGCTCGGGAGCCAAGACCGAAGAGAACGAGTCCGCCGCCAACAAGAAGGGCTCGCAAGACAGTCGCGGAAGGCCAGTACGCGGGTCGTCGGGTATGACCCATGTACGAATCGCCGGAGCGGACTACCAACTCTTTGTTCAGCCGATCCAGCTCACCTGCCCAAACAAAATCTCAGACGCTGCCCTCGCGTACAGGCTGACTGTCGGCGGGCTGGTGCGCTCGGACCATATGACCGCGAAGACATTCTCGTTCTCGTACACACTGTTGCTGTTGTTTATTCTGGTTGTGCTGATGACAACGTTCAGCGGTCCGCTGATCAAACTCAAGCTCATCGGACCGAAGGACCGAGTGCGGAAGTCGGACGTGGCGCTGGCCGGTTGCTCCGCATTTTTTGGCATGGCGCTGGTAATCCTGAGCATGCTTGACGTCTACACATACCACTTGATGGAGCTTGAGCTCGACGATCAACTCGAAAAACTGGCCCGCAACGTTGACGGGAATCTGCGGACTGAGTTGGCTCTCGCCGTTGAGCAACTGGAGGTTCTCAATAGCAAGCGGAAGACGGAGTCACTGCCGCCGGACGTGTGCTCCGAACGGCCTGATGGCCAACTGTACGTTCCTCGTAAACGACCAGCATTCAAAGTCAGTATCTTTGAAGACCGCGGAATCTCTGAAGACCGCGGAATGCTCGACCCTCTGAGCTCGTCCTATCCATACTTCAACGGTGCCACGTGGGCCGCTGCTCCGCGGGCTGATGGTGAAGAGGCCGATCAGACGGGGGAGCAGCGTATCAAATTTACGACCAAACGCTTGCCCACGGCTTTCGTGAACGTGAAGGACCGGCGGTTCTTCACCGATGCCGTGGATGGAAAGTTCTGGCGCTTGACCCTGCCTCCGGACTTGCCGAATCGTCCCGCCGACGCGCAAAGGGAAGTCTACCTGTCCGTGGAAGGGCTGACTTTGCGGACGTCGGGTGAGAATGTGGCGGTCATTTCCGTGGCGCCGGACCGAGATTATGTCTCCGCGCTGGACACCAGGCTGTTGTCCTTGTATAAACCTGCGCTCCCCACCGGCTTCAGCTTTTGTATCATCGACGACAAGACGGGGGGCGTCCTCTTCCATACCGACGACGCAAAGAATCTGGATGAAGACTTTTTCGAAGAGTGCGACCAGGACAGGTTTCTTCGCTCGGCGGTGCAGACTCGGGACAGCGCGTTTGTAAACCTTCACTACCTGGGGGGGTCTCATCGCGCTTTTGTGACCCCGATCAAGGACCTCCCCTGGTCGCTGGTGGTCCTGCGAGACAGGCGGATATTTAGAACCGTCAACCTCGAGATGATGACTCTGGCGGGGATAGCCTTCACCAGCTATGCGGTGCTGCTTGCCATTACTCTTTTCGTGATCTTCCTGGTGAGGTCAAAGCCGAGGTTTGCGATCGTCTGGCCGAACGACAAATGGCTGGCGCGCTACCGGCAGGTCGTGGCTGCCAACGCGGTTCTGTTTGTGGCGTGCTTGGCGCTGGTAATGGTGTCGACTCGAGGCTGGCTTATCGTGTGGGCGCTGTTGGTTCCCGGGCTCGGCCTTGCGCATGTGTTCCTTGTAGTAGGCAAAGCATCCCGGCGAAAAGGCATCGAGTCGTGGCTTGAGGCACGCATAGCCGCCAATGGTACGCAATCCGGCGCAAGTCGGCGCGGCGGCAGCTTCGGCCGGACTATCGTTCGGCGGCTGCTGATTACTTCGGCGCGGATTATGCGCGCACTTCTTCTGATCCACGAAGCTTCCCTCCAAAAAAGCCTCGAACGCTGGTGGGATAACCGGCGCAACAGAAGGCATGCCGGCGGAAGCCCTCCCGCCGAGCAAACTAAGCCCAGACCCGCAAACTGGCGCGCGGCTTATACGCTGGCATTGATTTCGTTTCTAGCAGTGTGTTGCGTGGCGCCGACCATAGCTTTTTTCAAGCTTGCCCGGGACGAACAAATCAAGGTCTTCATAATGCACGGTCAGATATCTCTGGCGATAGCGCTGGAGGAGCGAGAAGATCAAGTGCGAAGCATGTATTCGTCCGTCTTTCCGCCAATAGACGTCGGAGTCTCCAAAGAGGAGTTCATAAAGAAGCGGCTCGATTCGCCTCTGGATGTGTATGCATTGTTCTTCTTCCATACGGAATTGAAACCAGACACCACTGTCGCGGGCGAGCCGTTGGGAGGACTCACCGGTTGGTTTCTGGAGACATTCAGTCCTTATTACAACGAGACGTGCGTTGAGAGCCTGCGGTTGGCGCGAGGGCAGTCCTCCGATGGGCGCTGGGAGTCCGACGCTCGAGACCACGTGAACCTGATGGTGCGGGCCTTCGCGCGCCGAGACGATAGCCGCGGAGTGTTGGAAAAGAAACAATCCGACGAGGCGGCAATCGCGCTCGGCGCCAACAAACGGGAGCCGCAGTATGTACTCTCCTCAGTGGCGCCCGGCTTCATGTCCCTCGGGCATGTGTTGTTATGGCTGATGTTGTTTGTGGTCGCGGTCTTATGCGTTGTTACGTACTTCATGGTGCGTTTCGCTGCCCGCCGACTCCTGCTGCTTGACCTGGAGACACCGAGGAAGACGCTCACGGGTTATTCCGTTCCGGCAGATCGGGAATGCAAGCGCATTCTGGTGCTCGGGCTACCGACGTTCTACCGGTGCAACAAACCGGACGACGACGGGGCCATCGACCTTGGCTCGATAGAACCCGACCACTGGCAAGTCCGGATCGATCGGGCCCAGTCGCCGCCTGATCGCACTGTCATCATTGAGCGCTTCGAGTTCAACAGACACGACCCGGAGCTTAACGAACGGAAGCTTCGGTTGCTGGAGAATCTGATCAACACCGACCGTTCAGCGGTCGTTCGCTCTTTGGTGGACCCCTTCGATTTCGCGCTAATGTCGGAAAAGAAAGGGCCGGCCGATGCGACAGACGACGAACCGGATTCAAACAAGAAAAAGAAACAGGCAGACAAAGAGGACTTCGGCGAGACCGATGAGGCTCGCTCGCGATCTCGCGATCGTTGGGCAGCCGCTCTTTCATCTTTCGTGCGGGTCATGGCTTTCGACCCAGCCGACGTGTACGCTTCCACGCCGCACGGCGCTTCCCCGCCTTATGACCCTTCGACATTGTTTACGGCGGTGCAAGCGGGAGACACTCCCTGGCGTTATTTAGAGAGCCTGGCGCCGAGGATGCAACTCGAGTCAAGCGACGAGGAGACATTGATACTCGAGGTGGGTGATCAAGCTGAGAATTATTACAGAGCGCTGTGGTCAGCCTGTTCGCGAGAAGAAAGGATGACATTGTGCCGCGTAGCACGAGATGGACTCAACAGCCGGCTCGACCCCGATCTTCGCCCGCTAATGCAAAAAAACTTCATAGTGCGGGATCCGGCTCTCCGGCTCATGGACGAGGGCTTTCGCCGCTTCGTTCTCAGAACGGCTGCCGAGGAGGGCGTCTTTACATTTCTGGCCGAAATCGAAAGCCATTGGGAAAAATTGAGGGCGCCGCTGTTGCTCGTCCTTTTGGGAGTGATAGCATTTTTGTTCTTCACCCAGAAAGAACTGTTCGACTCGACGATTTCGTTGGTTTCCGCGATTACCGGCGGAGGTTTGACCCTGCTGAAACTGTTTGGGATATTCAATAAAGGCGGGAACGCGGGCGCGGCTCAAACTTAGCTGAGCAAAGGGTGGCTAATAATATGGTGAACTCTCCAACACGAGCAAAACGAGACCTGCAGCTTTCAATAAAGCGGTCTCGGGAAAACTGCCTTATGATTGCCGCGATGGTTTTGATGGGGTTGATAGAACTAACGGCGCACGCTGGCTTTCGAGTTGACGGCTCTCAGCCGCCGACTGTGACCAATACAATCGCCCCGGGACAGTTACCTCAAAAGCAGGTTCCGAGCAGGTGTGCGCCGGCGCCGTACCGGTTTGGCGAGTACCGGCCCGCGAGTTCGTACGCCAGGCCGGGCATGCCTTCAGCCAAGACCGACGTTCACGGCTGGAAACAAACCGACGTCGCGGCGCACGAAATGAGATGGACGTCCGACGCTCCAACCAAAACCAATGACTTTTGGATATTCGAGTATCGGCCCGACAAGGAGATAGGAGAAGTCTCGCTCGAGGTGGGTGGCGGCGACTTAAGCAAACTCGTCTTGAATTCGAATCCGAACGTCAAAAGTGCTGAGGGCGGGTTTGTGCTCGCAGTCTATGAGGGGAAACCCCCAGTAGCGCTGTTCAAAGGAAGCGACCCTAGCTTTGGGACGAAGTTAAGCTGGAGATGGAACAAGTCGGGGCCGATTGACCTGATCACCACGGTGAAATTCAGCAGGCCGGTTAAAGAATTCACAATAGTGCTTGTTGGCATCGACCCGTCGCCTGACATTAGCGTAGACCTCCGACTCTGCCGAGTAAGAGCATTTCCCACAAGCTCGTTCACTCCCAAGACGAAGAAGTGAACCGCTCACGGGGTTCTCCGGTCCAATTGCCCGCACGCACTGAAGCAGTTTCACCGCACTTCCAACTACGGCGATCTCGAAATTCTTGCGCCCGGATTGTATAACTCTTCCTGGCGCAAAGGGGGCGGAGGTAACGGAGTGATAAACAACAAAATCACCCGGCGGCGACTGCTCGAACTTGGCGCCGCTGCGAGCGTGGGAGCTATCGTGAACACAATCGATCAACCATCCAGTCACGCATCAAGCGAACCATCATCATCCGAGCCGGCCCGACTTTCGGGGTTAGCGGCTGAGTACGATCAGTACGATGGGCTCGGGCTCGCGGCGCTTGTCGCAAAGCGCCAGGTCACGCCGATGGAGCTCCTCAATGCCGTCAGGCGTCGCCTCGAAGCCGTCAATCCGAAGCTCAACGCAACAGCTCAAGTCTTCTTTGACAAAGCCGAGGCGCAAATCAAAGTGGGTCTGCCAGCGGGTCCGTTCCGCGGCGTCCCGTTTGTGCTCAAGGATCTCGGTCAGCAGTTGGCCGGCACCATCACGACCTACGGCAGCCGGGTGTTCAAGGACAACAAGCCGGACTTCGACAGCACGCTGGTCACTCGCTACAAACAAGCGGGGCTTGTGATATTCGCAAAGACAACTTCGCCGGAGTTTGGACTCACGACGACGACCGAGTCGGTGCTCTTCGGCAACACGCACAATCCGTGGAACCTCGAACGAACCAGTGGCGGATCGTCGGGCGGGTCGAGCGCGCTGGTCGCCAGCCGAGTAGTGCCGATGGCTCACGGCAGCGACGGCGGAGGCTCGATCAGGATTCCCGCGTCGTGCTGCGGGCTGTTCGGCTTGAAACCCACGCGCGGACGAGTGCCGATCGGCCCGGCTCAGTTCGAAGGCTGGAACGGCTGCTCTCATCATCACGCGCTGACGATTTCGGTTCGAGACAGCGCGGCGCTGCTGGACGCGACAGGCGGAGCTGAGTTGGGCTCGCCTTATTTTTCACCGCCGCCGGCGCGCCCGTTTTTGAAAGAAGTCGGCGCCGATCCGGGCAAGCTGCGAATCGCGCTCGCGGTTGGGACGCCGGCTGGAACTCCGCTCGATCCCGAATGCAGGAAAGCTGCGCTGGACGCCGCAAAGCTCTGCGAGAGTCTCGGCCACAAGATCGAAGAAGCTCAGCCGCCGATTGAGGATGCCTGGATGCGCGGCGCGTTCCTGACCGTGCTGCGAGTGTCGCTCGCGCGAACGCTGGACGACGCAGCGAAGCCGCTCGGCCGGCCGGTGACCGACAAAGACGTCGAGCCCGTGACGTGGATTCTTGCGGAAGCAGGACGCGCGGTCAGCAGCGTGGCTTACTCGCGAGCGATCGCGACGCTTCATCAGGTTGGCTTGGCGCTGGCAAAGTTTCAGCAGAGCTACGATGTGATCTTGAGTCCGACGCTTGCTAAGCCGCCGGTGCCGCTCGGGGTGTTGAGCTTATCGCCGGCCAACATCGCTCAGTACACAAAAGACGTGACGGAGTTCGGTCCTTACACAGCTTTGTACAACGTGACGGGTCAGCCTTCGATGTCGGTGCCGCTGCACTGGTCGGCGGACGGATTGCCGATCGGCGTGATGTTCTCAGGAAGATTTGGAGAGGACGCGACGCTGTTAAGGTTGGCGTCGCAGCTTGAGAGAGCAAAACCTTGGGCGGGCTTGAGACCGAAGATCTAGAATGCGCCTCAGAGTGGTACACTCTTTCAGTGAAGGGGCAGCTGTGCCGACTGCTTCTTCGTGGTGGAAGCTGAATTATGGAATCCGACACAATAGAGAAGATACGCGAGAAGTTTCGGACGCTTGAGCCCGAAGATCAGAAGAAAGTTCTGGAGTTCGTAGAGCGCCTTTCGGCGGAGACCTCTCAAGGCAATGCTCCGATGAAAGAAAGAGTTGATGATGGATCAAAGGCTCCGTGAGCGGGCGTAAAGGAGGGCTGCTATGTCGTCAAATATTGAAGAGGCAATTGTCGAAAGGCTCCGGGCACTTGATACCAAAGAACAGAAAACGGTGCTCGACTTCGTAGAAGGGATCGAGCGCCAGAAGAGTCAGCCAGCTAAGACCCTCTGGGACGCCATCCAGAACATCGTCAAGGATGTCCCGGATGAGGTTTGGGAGCGGCTGCCGACTGATGGATCCGAGCAGCACGATCATTACTTGTATGGTTCCCCGAAGAAATGAGTCTAACGTTTGTCGACACGCTTTATTTTATTGCCTCGATTAACCCGAGGGATCAGTGGCATCAGAAAGCCCGCGAGGTTGGAGCAAAGCTCAAAGGCGACTTGGTTACAACGGAAGCTGTCCTGATCGAGCTTCTCAACTTCTTCTGCACTTACGGACCCGAGATCCGCGTTAAGGCGGCTGCTGTCGTAGACGACTCTCTTGCCTTATCTGGAGTTCAGGTCATCGAGCAGACGCGCAAGTCATTCATAACGGCATTGAGTCTGTACAAAGCGCGCCAAGACAAGAGCTACAGCCTGACGGATTGTATGTCGATGAACACGATGCGCGAGCGTCGGATCACTGAGGTTCTGACGCACGATCATCATTTCACTCAGGAAGGGTTCAACATTCTGCTTTGATGCCGCCGGCCCAAACGTTTGATCAGAAAAAACGCCGAAGACGCCTTCCTACCCTACGCTGCCGCGCCTCGCGGGGCTACCTTCTTCGTGACAAACATGATCACGCTGCCGATCAGCCACGCTAACAACGAGCCAACAATCACTCCGAAGACTAGATGCGCGCCCGCGTGAAGCCATGTCTTACCGTCGCCGCCACCGCTGTACTCGGGCGCGCTGAAGATGTTGTCCCGCGCGGTAAAGATCGCGATCACGATACCGGCTATGATGATCGCCTGAGCAACAACGCTCTGGACTACGATCAACACCAGTAGTTGCTTGTAGCTGCCGAAGCCTCTGGTGTGAACGCGGATTGAGTAATAGACGAGTCCCACCAGCGACACGACCGAGATGCTGAGCCATTTGACGGTTGCGTTTTCGACCCCCGCGAGCGAGAGGCACAGACGCGCGACTCCAACGATAACGATCAAAACGAGGAAGACCTTTGCGAACGAACATACTCAGACAACGGCTTGCCGAATATTGTCATAAGCTTTCCTTTCGAGAGAGAGTCCGATTTGCGCGGATGTTATCAGACGAGCGCTGCCTCTCCAAGCTCAGTTCAGCTATACCTCAACCACCTCCCCAACTCCGCGATGCTCGGGCGTTTGCCGTACATCAGGATTCCAACTCGATAGATCTTTGCCGCTATCCACACGCATCCAAGTATCGTGGCAACCATGATTCCCATCGACATTAGAATCTGCCACAGCGGCGGATTGACTACTGCGATGCGCATCATCATCAAAGTCGGTGCGAAGAAAGGGACCATAGACAGCACGATTGAGGACGTGCTTGTTGGATCGGCGATGATCATGTTGAAGATCACCATCGGAACTACAAGCAACAATGTCACGGGCATCTGCGCTTGCTGAGCGTCGTCTTCGCCCGACACTATCGAGCCAACCATCGCGTAAAGCGTCGCATACAGGAAGTACCCGAGGACAAAATAGACTACAAAGTAGATCAGCAAGCTGACCGGGATGCTCGGCATCGTGACGCCGCGCGAAGAGAACACAGAAATACCGGCCGTCGTCAGCAGCAACGCTGAGAGGGCCCACACCCCGATCTGCGTCAGACCGACCAGCCCGATGCCGATCACTTTGCCCAGCATCATCTGAGTCGGTTTTACCGAAGAAATCACTACTTCGACTATGCGCGATTGTTTCTCTTCAATCACGCCGCGCATGACGGACAGGCCGTACATCAAGACCGAAATATAGATGAAGAAGAGCATGACGAACGCGACAATAAAGTCCGCGCGTCCGCCTTCTTCGACTTCGCCACTGGCGGTGATCTTCTTCCTGTTGAGTTCGACTCGCTTTGTGTACTGGCTGATCGTTGATTGATCGAGCCCCGCGCGCTTCAGCCTAAGCGACGAGACTGCATCGTTGATGGCGCGTTCCAGAGTGCCTATTGAGAAGTCGCTTGTGTTCTTCGCGTAGTACTCAGGCTCGAAGTTGTCCAGCCCGCCCGGCCGCAGAATCAGATAAGTGCTGTCGGGATCTCTGTCGGCTTTCTGCGTGTATTGCTGTTGAAGGGCCTCCATGTTCTCGTCCCGAGCCACGACTATGCGCGTGAGCGTGTATCGAGTAGTGCCGACGCCGGGATCGCGCCGCTTCAATTCCTCGGGCGCACCCGTTTTTCCTTGCACGCTTCGATCGATGGCTTCGAACAACTCAGGGTCGCCGCTTTGATCGAGCACCGTCACCCGCCGGTCGCCTCCGCCGCGAGTTGCAAAAAAGATCGGCAGCGTGACCAGCCCGAGCATCAACACCGGGGTCGCGATGGTCCCGATCAAAAACGCGCGAGTTCGAACCCGTACCATGTATTCCCGTTTGATGATGATCAGTATCTTGTTCATTAAGGCGCCTGCCTTCCGTTGGTCGAGGCTTTCCCAGTCACGCTCTCGATAAAGATCTCGTTCAGCGACGGCTCGACCAGCTCAAAGCGATTCACTCGCGCGCCCGCTGCGATCGCCCGCCTCAACACCTCCTGCGCGTCAGCCCCGTCGTTGAGCAGTATCTCGCTGTAGTTCGCATATTTACTGTGGCGTTTCACAAGCTCGTCGCTCAGAAACGAGTCCGCGCCCTCGTAATCCATGATCACCGTGTTCTTTCCATATCGCCGCTTCACTTCTCTCAGAGAGCCGCTCAGCACCTGCGTTCCATGGTTGACCAGGCAGATGTCATCGCACATCTGCTCGACCTGCTCCATCTGATGAGTCGAGAAGATGATGGTCTTGCCGCGCTGCTTCAGGTCAAGGATGACGCTCTTGAGCAAGTTGACGCTGACCGGATCGAGTCCCGAAAACGGTTCGTCCAGAATCAGAACTTCGGGATCGTGAATGACTGTCACGATGAACTGAATTTTCTGCTGCATTCCCTTTGAAAGGTCTGTGGGTTTCTTGTTCCTCCACTCGGACATCTCCATCCTCGCCAGCCATTGATCCGCTCTCTTACCCGCCTCGGCGGAGTTCAACCCTTTCAGGTTGGCGAAGAACACCAACTGGTCGACGACTTTCATTTTCTTATAGAGACCGCGCTCTTCCGGGAGGTAGCCGATGTGCGGCTGAAGCTCAGGCGAGACGCGCTTTCCCATCACCAGCACATCGCCTTCGTCAGGCGCTGTGATGTTGACAATCATCCGAAGCGAAGTCGTCTTCCCTGCCCCGTTCGGACCCAGCAACCCGAAGATGCTTCCTTGTCTTACCTCAAGCGACAGGTCGCGCACGGCTACAAACTCGTCGAACCGCTTTGTTACGTTTCTGAGTTCTATGACATTCATCGATCTTCCTCGTTCGCAGTATGTGTGGCGGCTTTTCCGATTCAAGGAATCGGTACGACGCGAGCCTGACGGTCGTTCTGACCAAGCCCGGAGGTTGTTTCATTGAGAGACCGCCGCCAGGTTCGAGTTACTCACTCGTGTTCCGATCGCGAAGCCTGGCGGCATCGAAGTTTCGAGTCGTGTTCTCGGTGATGCTCGGTACCGAAGCAGGCGGCGCCTGGAGTTGAGGCTGGGTCGAACCGTGTGACAACGAGCGCCCGCCTGTTTCGGCGTGCGAGATTCCTTTGCGAATCCCGGTAAGCTGCATCAACAGCCAGATCAGCCCTCCGACAACGCCGAGGAGGGTGGCTCCGGCGAATGCGCTTATCCCGATCAGTGCTCGCGGCTCGAACATTCGGTCGCTCAGATTGGTGATTGTCATGAAGTACCCGACCAGTCCCACGATGCTGACAATCGCTACCGGCAAAAGCATCGCGAACGGCCTGGCTACGATCTGGCCCGTATCCACCGGGTTCGTGTGAGAGCCCTGGACCGCACCGCACCGCTTGCAGTAGTTCAAACCCGGCGTTGATTCAGCTCCACAAACTGGACAATACATAACCATCTCCGCCTTGGCTTAAGACCTGGCCGTTGTTTCGAGTTCGGAGCGCCGCTCAAAATTACGCGTCGTGTGTTCGGTAACGCTAGACACGGCGACGGGTGTAGCGGGTATTTGCCTCAAAAGATCTGCTTCACCAACTAGTCGCGTGTGCGACGCTCTCGCGAATGCGCGATGCTTGTCGATCGCTGATCCGGGCTCGACCGATGAAGACTCGCCCCGCATCGCTTGCAGTAGTTGAAGTCTTGGGTTGATTCGTAGCCACAATCTGGACAGAACATAACACCCCCGTTGCCTGAAGGTTTCGCCGCCGCCCATCTAACCGAGCGAGCGCGGCGTGTCGTACTTTCTCTTATCAAGCGTTCGCGTCGTGTTCTCAGTCACGCTTCCGACCGATTGCGGCGGCGCTGCGAGCTGCGGCCTTTCAATCTCCCTAGGCGCGCTTTCAAACACGCGTGGCAGGGCGCTTGCCTGCTGAACGCCAACCAGCCGAAGAAGCAACCACACCAGCATCGCAATCACCGCGAGCGTCAGCCCCATGACCGCCATGCCCATGATCATCACATCCCGATTGTTGAATCCCAGATTGTGAAACTCGCCGGCGTTGAGCGAAGGCACAGCCATTCCCAGAGCGAACACAAAGCCTATGATCATCAAAAACGTGATGATGAGCGGGACGGGAAGCTTTCGGGGCGGAGTGGCGTCTGCCGAGATGTTGGCGCCGCATCGCTTGCAGTACTTCAAGCCTTCGACTGAGTCAACGCCGCACGATGAACAATACACTGGCTACCTCCAATTCATGTGTTCGGGCTGTCGAGCGCTGCTGCCGTCACTCGCTCGTGTCACGCTGATAGACTCGGGGGTCGAAGTTTCGCGTCGTGTGTTCTGTCACGCTCGATACGACAAGGGGCGGAGCTTGTATTTGAGGTACTCGCTGCTGCGCGGCGTTCTTTGCACGTTTGGACGGCTTTTCGATCTCCGGCCCGAAGCCCATAACTCGCGAGAACAACCTGATGAGCATCAACGCTACGAGCACAACCCCCGAGCAGCCGAACCCCACCATCATGAACCCGAGTTTGGCAGCCTCGTTAACCGGCGGCGAATACCCCTGAGGCTGTGGCCCGACGAGCGCCAGCGCGGACGTAAGCACGATCCCGAGTCCTCCAAGCACTATTGCGACCGTCGCCGCGGCCAGGATCAGCGCCGCCACCGTATTCCTGTTAGCCGGCGGCCCCGTCGTTTGCGATGTCTCGGAGAGGTTCCCGCCGCAGTGCTTGCAGTAGTTCAAACCGAACGTCGATTCGGCCCCGCAGTTCGGACAATACATGGTTGCCTCCGCTTCTCAAGAGTGCGCGCTCGGGAGCTATGGTTTTGCTGATCGTGAACCCAGTCTAACTACGATACTCTAAACATCCAAGTTCGCGAACCCAAACGGATATTCTTCTCTTTCCCAGCACTGGGCGAGCATCCGATCGAAAGAGACCACGCTTGCGACTCGCGAAATTCGCGTGTAGATTGGGCGTCGCGATAGTCAACCGTTTTGAGGATATCCATATGACGAAATCAGCAGCAGCGATTGCCGAAGGCGCCCCGCGTCCGCTTACGTCACTCACCGACGAAGAAGTACTGTTTCGACAATCGGTCCGCGAGTTCGCTGAACAACGGATTCGCCCGCTGGCGGCCGAGATGGACGAGCAGGGCAGGTTCGCAGCCGACCTCATTAAACAGTTTTTCGATCTCGGTTTGATGGGTATCGGCATCCCCGAAGAGCACGGCGGCCAGGGTGGGACTTTCTTCAACTCGATACTCGCGGTCGAAGAACTGTCGCGAGTCGATGCCTCGGCGGGTGTGATAGTGGACGTGCAAAACACACTCGTGAACAACGCGATCCTTCGCTGGGGAACCGAAGAGCAGAAGAAGAAGTACTTCGCGCGGCTGTCTTCCGATACGGTCGGGGCCTACGCGTTGTCGGAAGCCGGCTCCGGGAGCGATGCGTTCGCGCTCGCGACAAAGGCTGAAGACAAGGGCAATCACTTCCTGTTGAACGGGCGAAAACTGTGGATAACCAACGGCGCGGAAGCCGGCTTGTTCATCGTCTTCGCAAACGTTGCCCCCGACAAAGGCTATCGCGGCATCACTGCGTTTCTTGTCGAACGCGATTTCCCAGGGTTTACGGTCGGGAAGAAAGAAAACAAACTCGGCATTCGCGCGAGTTCGACTTGCGAGCTGATCCTCGAAGACTGCGCGGTAAAGAAAGAGAACGTTCTTGGCGAAGTCGGCAAAGGCTACAAGATCGCGATTGAAACGCTCAATGAGGGCCGAATCGGGATTGGCGCGCAGATGGTCGGCGTATCCCAGGGCGCTATCGAGTACGGGATCAACTACACCAAGGAGCGGCACCAGTTTGGCAACTCTATCGCGAAGTTCCAGGGCGTGCAGTTTCAGATTGCTCAGATCGCGACCGAGCTCGAGGCCGCGCGTTTGATGGTCTACAACGCCGCGCGATTGAAGGACGCGGGCGAAGACTTCGTCAAGCAAGCTGCGATGGCCAAGCTGTTCACGTCTCAAGTAGCCGAGCACGTGACTTCGCAAGTCGTCGAACTATACGGCGGCTACGGCTACACGAAAGACTATCCGGCTGAGAAGTACTACCGCGATGCCAAGATCGGAAAGATCTACGAGGGCACATCGAACATGCAGCTCCAGACGATCGCGAAACTAATCCTCGGCGACGTTTAAGACAGAGACCGCGAAGCGGCCGCCCGCGGTCCAAAGATAGTAAACAGGGTGCCACCTTCGGGTCTTCGGCTCCAAACAGCTTCGGCTTCGAGGAGGCTCGCCCGCGTGCGGATGTTTACCAGCCCCCGTCCCGTCCCGGATGAACCAGCCTCACAGTCGAAACCGCGCCCGTTGTCTTCCAGCCGGAGCTTGAACGTTCCGGCTTCATCGATCTTCACCTCGAGCCGAACGCGCGTGGCTCCCGAGTGCCGGCAGATGTTGCTGACGGCTTCCTGCACAA